>JABSOY010000008.1 GCA_013215385.1 Colwellia sp. | reverse complement strand
CCTTTACTTGTATGATTTTTGAGATCCTGAAATAAATTCAAGATGACGGTATAAAATTCATGACGTCGTCATCGAAATTTACGATAGCTCTGTCGTCATGCTAAATTCGACAACACCAGCGATATTTTTAATCGCACCTTCGTCATACTGAATTTATTTCAGTATCTAGTACTTGTGTATTGAGATCCTGAAACACAAGTTTATTGTTCCTGACTAAACTTAAGTACCTACATCCTTGTAGGCAAGTTCAGGATGACGTCACTTTTATCCAAATGACGGCATCCTCGCTCCGAGTAGAATATACTCTATAAACGCATGTCTACTGCATCTTTAGGTAGTAAATATTTTAAATCGTAAAGTACATGATTCTTTTTACCTAGTTTACGAATATTTTCAGCGCCTAGTTTTTTAAACTCATCGTGAGATACGGCTAAAATAATAGCATCATAACTTCTGGCTTCAGGCTTTTGGTTTAATGATAAACCATATTCATGCTCGGCTTCTTCAGTTGAGCACCAAGGGTCAGTGATATCAACATTGATATTATATTCTTTAAGCTCGCTAACAATATCAACAACTTTGGTATTACGTAAATCTGGACAGTTTTCTTTAAACGTTAAACCCATTACTAATACATTAGCGTCTTCAACTTGAATACGATTTTTCAGCATCTTCTTTACCAGTTGAGAAACTACGTAGGCGCCCATACCATCGTTTAAACGACGACCCGCTAAAATCATTTCAGGGTGGTAACCCACAGATTGTGCTTTATGCGTTAAGTAGTATGGATCAACACCAATACAATGTCCGCCAACGAGTCCAGGCCTAAATGGTAAGAAGTTCCATTTAGTACCAGCAGCTTCAAGTACTTCTAATGTGTCGATATCTAATTTATTAAAAATAATTGAAAGCTCATTAATTAACGCGATATTTACATCACGTTGGGTGTTTTCAATAACTTTAGCCGCTTCTGCAACCTTTATTGAACTGGCTTTATGCGTGCCAGCAATAATAATAGAAAGATATAATTGGTCAACAAATTCAGCAATTTCTGGGGTTGAGCCTGAAGTCACTTTTAAAATGTTAATTACCCGATGTTCTTTATCACCTGGGTTAATACGTTCAGGTGAATAACCGGCAAAAAAGTCTTTGTTGAATGTTAAACCAGAAAACTGTTCTACAACAGGAATACAAGATTCCTCGGTAGCACCAGGGTAAACCGTTGATTCATATATAACAGTATCACCTTTAGAAATAACTTTACCTAGCATTTCACTGGCTTTTATAAGCGGTGTTAAATCAGGTTGCTTATGCTCATCAATAGGCGTTGGAACCGTAACTATATAAACATTACAGGATTTTAAGTCATCAACTGTGCATGAATATGATAATGCTTTGGTTTCTTCAAGTTCTTCGGAACTCACTTCTAAGGTACTGTCGATACCACTTTGTAATTCAGTAATTCTAGCTTTGTTGATATCAAAGCCGAGTGTTGGATATTTTTTACCAAACTCTACCGCCAAAGGTAAACCAACGTAACCTAAACCAATAATCGCTAATTTTACTTCGCTTAAATCTTTAATCATTTTATATCATTCCATTTTAAGTTCGAAAATAAATAACCAATGTACTAAGCCATACTAAAGACCACTAATCGCCGCAATCGCAACCGCAGTGTTATACATAATGGTGGTAGCTGAAGTCCATAGTGTTAAGTTATTCATGTACTCCGAATCAAGAGGTACAACAATAGAATCGCCAGGTCTTAAATTTGAATTGTCGTCAGATGAGAACCAATTACTTTCTTCTAACATTCTAATACTACCGTTCGACGAAATTATATAAATGCGCTCTTCATCAGCACGTTTTTTAACGCCACCACTTTGCTTAATATAATCTTCGACACTTTGGGTTGAGTCAAACATATGTGAGCTATTTACTTGCACTTGCCCCATCACATTAATTGAGTTTTTACGGGTTGGTATATAAAGCACATCACCGCCTTCAATAGCTACATCATAATCATTGTTTGCAATAATTTTCGGTAAATTAATAACCAAGCGCCCTACTGGCTCAACCTTGGTTAAATCAGCAAGCAGTGCTTGCACTTCATTATATGAAGAAATCGCACCATTATTCGATAGTGACTTAGTGGCCATTTCAATGCGCAAGTCAGAACTCACTTTGATTAAATTTTGCAGTTCAAGTGCTTTTAGTTTTTCTCGGGAAAAAACAGAGCCATTAGGGTCGGCAAAAGTGGTTAAGCCACCTGCTTTCGCAATAAGACTTGATAATTTGTCACCACGACGAACAGTATACTTACCCGGGAACATAACTTCGCCACGTAATTCAATAACATGGTTTTCACTCCATGACGGAATACGATGAACATTTAAACGATCTTTACTTTGTACCAATAAATTATCATCAACAATCCCTTTTAGCGCATTGCCAAGTTTGATGTTTTTTGATATTTTGGTTGAGCTAATACCTCTTAGTTCGGTACGAGTTAATTCCGCTCTAGCCAAATATGCCGACTCTTTTACACCACCTGCCGCAGCGATAAGTTCTTTAATTCGAGAGTTTTTACCCATTGGGTAAATCCCAGGAAATTTCACCTCACCATCTACCTCAATCAGTTGAATGGGTTCTCCAGCTCCAGCTTGACGGCGTAGTTTATTGATAATAGGAACCAGTAATCGTTTTCTCGAAAATAAAGCAACATCACGAATGTTTAACTGCTCTTTTACGTCTCCGCCACTTATTTGTGACAAAGATTGCTCTATTAAAGCATCAGAGTCATCTTTCGCCGAAATTGTTTGATCAAACTTAAACCAAAACTTCCGTGTATTGTTACTCTCAATTGCTAATCTTCTTTCTTTTGCCAGTAATTCTTTTTTAGTATAAGCCAACTCATCTAATAATAAACGCTCGTCGGATGATTTTGTTGCACTGGAAAAGACTATAACTTTGTCGTTTTTTTCTAAAATATAATTATCTTTCGAATTTTCAGTAGAAAATATATTGGCTAAATTAACTTGTAATACTTCAATGTTTTTTGCGGCGTCTTTTTCTCTCACTATAATGCCGTAATTTAAATCTGCGTAGGCAAGTAAATGAGAATCTGCACGAGGTAACAAATCTAACAATGACATTTTCGGTCGCCATTGATACTTACCGGGCCGAGTTACTGCACCTATTAAGGTAATTGATTCTTCATATAGATCAGAGCTTTTTAAAATTCTAATGTAATCGCCAGCTTGTACTTTTTTGCTGCGTTGTTTCTTATCTGATAAATCGATATTTAAAATACTGCGTAAGTTACTTTGGTTATAGCGTTCAACGATGGTCGACTTTGGATAAGCAGAAGGCAATAACCCGCCAGCCATCGCGATAATAGAAGCAAAGTCGTCATCTTTATTTAATTCATAAATAGCTGGGCGTCTTACTTCACCAGTAATAGAAACTGACTTACTTTGTGGTGGAATAAAAACTACATCACCAGACTGTAATAAAACATCACTTGATGAATCGCCATTAATTAATAAGTCATACAAGTCTACTTGTTGAACGACCTTGTCACGACGCTTAACTTGAATATGTCTTAATGAGCCAATATTACTAACACCGCCTGCAGCAAATATAGCGTGAGTTACTGAAGATAAAGAGCTCAGTGTATACGGGCCTGGTTTATAGGCATCGCCAAGCACAAAAATACGCATTGAACGTAATTCATCAAGGCTAACAACAACATCAACGCCGATAATTTTTTGTTTTATTTTAGCAGCAACGAATTTTTTTAATTCAGAAAAAGTAAGGCCGGCAACTTTTATTGGACCTAACGTTGGGAACACCAATACCCCTTCACGACTAACCGTTAAGTTCATTTCGCGATTTTCTTTGCCAAAAATATGTACTGATACGGAATCACCAGTACCTAATATGTACCCTTCAGGAATAGCGATATCCATTGCCGGCGCAAAAGTTGAAGGTGCATTGGCAAAAACATCTAAGCCAAAACGAGGTAACTTCTTAAAGAGGTCTTCGGCATCTTTAATTTGATCCATTTCTATTTGATTAGGATTATCAGTATCATCTTTACCCAAAGTCCTTGGTAATACAGGTGTATTTACCGGTGCCTTTTGTTTACTGCCCCCTGACATTTGTGCTTCAATTGCACTTAGGTCAATGCCCAGATTCTTAGCTAAAGACTCTTGTTGGGATTTAGGTAACTGTTTAAATTGTTCAATTTGCTGAGCAGAAACTTGCTGAGCTTGACCATTAAAAGAAAGCGTTAACAGTAAAACGGTGGCTAATACATAGCGAATCATGTTCATCATTGGCGTAAAGAATTTCCTATAAATACGAGGTATAAAGTAGTTAAATACTTGAATAAATTAACAACTAATGAATATACCATCTAAAACAAAAGCGAAAATTAATTACAAAAAATTAACCCGCGGAGTTTATCAGCAACGAACTATTGAATAAAGCAACTTTTTCCATTTTTTGAACGCAATTTTATCAATAACTACAAACATTCTACGGTTATTTTTAGTAATGTGGTGTAGTAACGGTAACTAAAACATTACATCAGCTACATCAAGTCTCTTACGACAACTATTGCCTTTCATTGCTAGCACAGGTATAACACACGCTAACTTACGTAATTTATAACAAATACCCATACACTTTCGCTGATTTTTTATTCAATTACTCGTTTAAGCTGTCAGTGTTATAAAATAAATTAAAATAAAGTTATGGCTACTTTTACAGGATATTTTTATGACTAAACCAGCAACAGGTACTTTTTTCGGCCACCCGGAAGGACTAATGACACTTTTTGTCACTGAAATGTGGGAGCGCATGAGCTATTACGGTATGCGTATGCTTCTTGTATTATTTATGACAGCCACATTGCAAGAAGGCGGCCTAGGTTTAACCGTTGCTTCTGCAGCCGCTATTTATGGTTTATATACCGGTAGTGTTTATTTTATGGGTTTACCTGGCGGCTGGATTGCTGATCGATTAATTGGCGGTCAAAAAGCGGTTTGGTATGGCGCAATAATCATTATGATTGGCCATATTATCTTAGCGATTCCTAATGACACGACCTTTTTTGTCGGCTTAATTGTTGTTATTTTAGGTACGGGTTTATTAAAGCCTAATATTGGCGCTATGGTTGGTCAATTATACTCAGACGAAGATGTTCGTCGTGACAGTGGTTATGCCATTTACTATATGGGTATTAATTTAGGTTCAGTAATTGGTTATCTTATTTGTGGCTACCTAATGGAAAATGTTGGTTGGCACTGGGCGTTTGGTGCTGCTGCTATTGGTATGGCATTAGGTTTAATTCAATACAAAATGACCACACCTAAGCTTCAAGGTGTCGGTGAAAAGCCGGTGTCTCCGATGTCAGCTAAAGCACAAAAAACAAGTTGGACTATTATCGGCGTAGTATTAGCTACTATAGCGATAGTAGCCTTTGCTATTTTCCAAGGCATGTTAACGATTGAGCCGGTAACTGTTGCTCAGTATGTTGCGGTAGTTTTCTCTCTAATTTTCGTTGTTTATTATAGCGTGATCTATTTCGGTGGTTCTCTTACGCCAAACGAAAAGAAAAGGCTTTTGGCATTGTTGCTTATTTGTATTGCATCAGCTTGTTTTTGGTCAGGGTTTGAACAAGCAGGTTCTTCATTGAATTTATTCGCGCGTGATTATACCGACCGTTTAATTGGCTCATTTGAAATACCTACCGGTTGGTTCCAAATGACCAACTCGTTTTTTATCGTTTTATTATCACCGTTTTTCGCGGCTATATGGATTAACCTAGGTAAAAGGCTTGTCAGCCCTTCGTACGGTATCAAATGTGCTTTTGGTTTAATTGTTATGGCGAGTGGTTTTATCGTAATGTTTTTTGCTGCACAACATGCGGCTTCAGGAATGAAAGTAGCCCCTTACTGGCTGGTAGCAACTTACTTTTTACATACAGTAGGTGAGCTTTGTTTAAGCCCTGTTGCACTTAGTGCGGTAAGTAGATTATCACCGAAACGCTTTGCCGGACAAATGATGGGTGTGTTTGTTTTAACTTATTCAATCGGTAATATAATTTCTGGTTTATTAGCCGGCAATTACGATCCAAATAACGTTGCTCAAATACCTTCGCTTTATATCCAAGTTAGTTTATTTAGTATTGGTATTGGCATCATCATCTTGTTGGTCGGTTTCAAATCAAGATTTTGGGAAAACTTGCCTTCAGATGATGCTGAAGAAACAACTCCTACAGTTAAAATGAATGGCTCAACGGCTAATAGCGTTGCATAATTAATAATCATATCAGTATTAGAATTGACGTTAAAAAGCCAACATAAATTGTTGGCTTTTTTATAACTTATTTTTACTTAACTTTTATTATAAATCGTAACTATTATTATTTTTAGGTTAAATAAATATTATGAAAAATAGAGATATTATTCGTCAAGAAGTACGAACTAAGCGTCGCCAATTAAATGCTGAAAAACAGCAAGTGCAAGCCGACTTATTGTGTCAAACACTTATTGCGCAAATAGACTTGGAACATGTTAAAGATATCGGTATTTACCTAGCTAATGATGGCGAGTTAAATACAAAACCTTTTATTAACTGGTGTTGGCAAAATAATTTATCTGTTTACTTGCCGGTAATCCACCCTTTTAGTAAGGGGCATTTACTCTTTTTAAAATATGCTAAAACATCTGTTATGGTAACAAATAAATATGGTATTTTAGAACCTAAACTTGACGTGAGAAGCATAGTTTCCGTGACTGATATTGATATCATTTTTACGCCACTAGTTGCCTTTGATAATTTTGGTAATCGCCTTGGTATGGGCGGTGGTTTTTATGACAGAACCCTTGCCGCTTGGTATCTAGAATACCAACAAAACAAACAAGCTAAACCCATGCCTATCGGTTTAGCTCACGATTGCCAAAAAGTGAAAGCTATTCCTATTGAAAATTGGGACATTCCCCTTCCTAAAATTATCACACCTAGTACCATCTATCACTTCGATCTTTAATATTGTCCTGATATACTTCTCCTTAATTACTCTCTCAGTAAATTAGGATAAACATGACACAAGATGAAATGAAAAAATCAGCAGCAATAAAAGCGCTAGAGTTCATTAAAAATGGCACCATTGTTGGCGTTGGTACGGGTTCAACGGTAAATCATTTTATTGATGCGTTAGCGACAATAAAAGACAAAATTGAAGGAGTTGTTTCAAGCTCTGAAGCCTCTACTGAAAAACTAAAAGCATACGGTATTGAAGTATTTGAATTAAACAATGTCGACGGTATTGATGTCTATGTTGATGGTGCCGATGAAATTACCCAACATATGGCGATGATAAAAGGTGGCGGTGCAGCATTAACTCGCGAAAAAATCGTCGCAGCCGTTGCAAAAACGTTTGTCTGTATTGCCGACGAAACTAAGCAGGTTAACTTGCTAGGCAACTTTCCACTCCCAGTTGAAGTTATTCCTATGGCACGTAGCTATGTCGCTCGTGAACTGGTAAAACTTGGTGGTGACCCAGTTTATCGTCAAGGTGTTATTACTGATAACGGTTGTGTCATTCTCGATGTGCATAACTTAGAGATAATCGATCCTAAAAAACTTGAAAACGACATCAATGCCATTGTAGGTGTTGTTACCAATGGTTTGTTTGCACAACGTGGTGCTGACGTTTTAATTTTAGGCACACAAAATGGTGCTAAAGTCGTCAAATAAATCTTTAGAGTTTATACACTATATGCTAGTTTAGAAATCTAGCCATCTAAATACATGACATTTGGTTAAACCAACATACCCCCTACTGTCCTACACGAGATTTTAGACCAATGAGCAATAATTCATTAGCAAAAGAAAAAATTAAGATTTTATTACTTGAAGGTGTTCACCCGAGCGCTATTGAAGAGTTAAAGATAAAAGGCTACAGCAATATTGAATGTATAAGTACCTCGCTTGCTGAAGAAGATTTGATTAAGAAAATTGCTAATGTTCATTTTGTTGGTATTCGCTCGCGTACGCAGTTAACGGATCATGTTTTAAGCCATGCCAAAAAATTGGTCGCTATTGGCTGTTTCTGTATTGGCACCAACCAAGTAGATATTAAAGCGGCGCAAAAACGTGGTATTCCGGTATTTAACGCTCCGTTTTCCAATACCCGTTCAGTGGCTGAATTAGTATTAGGTGAAACCTTATTATTATTACGTGGCATTCCTGAAAAAAGTGCCAAAGCACATCGTGGTGAATGGCACAAATCAGCGGCAGGCTCTGTTGAAGCACGTGGTAAAACCTTAGGCATTGTTGGTTACGGCCACATTGGCATGCAATTAGGTATTTTAGCTGAAACCTTAGGCATGCGTGTTCGTTTTTATGATGTAGAAACTAAGCTGCCATTAGGGAATGCTAGCCAAGTATCAACGTTACCAGCCTTATTAAAAGAAGCAGATGTAGTTAGCTTGCATGTGCCAGAAACAAAGCAAACACAAAACATGATGGCAGAAAAAGAATTTTCAGCCATGAAAGACGGTGTTATTTTTATTAATGCCTCTCGTGGTACTGTTGTTGATATCGATGCTTTATCACAGGCATTAGCGAGTAAAAAAGTTGCTGGGGCAGCAATCGATGTTTTCCCTGTCGAGCCAAAAGGAAATGATGAAGAGTTTATTTCACCCTTACGTGAATTCGACAATGTCATTTTAACGCCACATATTGGTGGCAGTACCAAAGAAGCTCAATCTAACATTGGTTTAGAAGTGGCCAGTAAAATGGCTAAGTACTCTGATAATGGTTCAACGTTATCAGCGGTAAACTTCCCTGAAGTTTCTTTACCTGGGCATACTGGTACTAGTCGTTTATTGCATATTCACCACAACCAACCGGGTGTTTTAACGCAAATCAACCAAACATTTGCTCATTATAATATCAATATTGCCGCGCAGTATTTGCAAACTGATGATCAAATAGGTTATGTAGTTATTGATATTGAAGCACAAGACAGTGAAGTGGCATTACGTGAATTAAAACAAATTGACGGTACCATTCGAGCTCGTATTCTTCATTAAAATCATTTGATACGTAAATATACCAACGAGGCTTAATTAAGCCTCGTTTTTGTTTCTGTAACTCGAAATTGATACGACCCCCTCTCGTCATGCTGAATTTATTTCAGTATCTCGAAATTATGGTTGTCCACACTATTTTAAATGACTAGATCCTGAAACACAGGTTTATAGTTCCAGACTAAACCTAAGTACCTACATCCATGTAGACAAGTTCAGGATGACGGTCTATATTCCAAAAAATCAAATTTTCCTATGCAAAATCACTTCAATGAAACAACAACGCCTTCTGGCTTGTCGAGTAAACGACTTACCGTTTCAAACAACACTTTATCCTCACCAATAAAGCTTCTTACAGCATCTGTCATGACTAATTTAGCTTCAGCTTGAGTATCAGGCGTTAATGGCCTATGTACTTCAATTTTTTTCCCATCTTGCTCATAAGACATTTTAACGGGTTGCTCTAAGATTCTAATAACCGTACCTACAGCAACATTATTGTATAACCACTCAATATCATTGGCATACATGCGTATACAACCAGAGCTTGCTCGCATACCGATACCAAAGCGTTTGTTGGTTCCGTGAATCAAATACTCACTTGTGCCAATACGCAGTGCATATTTTCCAAATGGATTATTTGCTCCTGCGGCAACTTCTTTAACCATTGCTCTGCCGTGCTCAATGAAATAACGTTCGCGCATTTCTTTGGTCGGTCGCCAAACAGGATCTTTACGTTTATCACCAATTTCACTGGTAACATGTGGCGTTGCAAGCCCTTGCCGGCCAACGCCGACAGGAAAAACATAGACTAACTTTTCACCTTTAGGGTAATAATACAAACGTAGCTCAGCTAAGTTGATAACAATGCCTTCTCGCTTACCAAAAGGTAATAACATTTGTTTCGGAATAATAATATGGCTACCACGAGTAGGCAAGAAAGGATCGACACCTGGATTAGCCGCTAACATAGCCAAAAAACCGACATCGTATTGCTCTGCTAAATTTTGAAAATAATCACCTTTCTTGACTTTATGGCTAACAGGTTCACCAATAAGTCTTGAGTCTTTTGTCGGTAAATTATAAACACTCGCCATACAGTTAGCTGAGATAACATAGCCGAAGAGTAAAGCTACATGAATTAGACTTTTCATTAAATAACTACTCTTCTAACCAATAAGGTTGCATAGCAATCGCCATTTTCTTAGAACTATTTAGGGCAACTAATAAACCTTCAACTTTACGGCCCTGCCAAGAAACTAATTTTAAAGGTTTATCGTCCAAGGTTTGTAATTGCTGATGAAGAATCCATAACGTTTGTAGTTCACTTATCCCTTGCTGAATATCCAGCCAAGGAGTGCGGTATTGCTTACGATTTTCTTGGTCGAACAATAAGCCAAACCAAGTAGTCGTTAACAGACTTCGGTTCAATAACTTTGCCTGCGATATATATTGTTCACTGGTTAACGCTTGTTCATTCTCGCTATCAGAAAATACAGCGCCCATACTTTTTGATAAACTTTGCTGGGCAAAGGATAATAGTGACTCATTACTCATGGTTTTCTCAGCCAACAGCATTGACAATAAATCGGCCTGCAAGCAATTAAAGCGTTCACCATGTAGTAATTCAAGGACATTTTCACTGTTCGGCAGTCGGCGTTTTTCTATTTTTAATTGTTCAAGTAACTGTTTACTGTAATCTAATTTATGTCGATAATTACCCGTTTTAGTGGTCAGTTCTTGTAAGTTAACCGCATTATCGACCCAAGAAAGTAATTGAATAAAATAGCTGAGTTCATTACGGAGCTTGTTAGAATGCGCGGGTAAATAATCAACAAACAACCAAAAACCATGTCGCATTAAGGCTAAGGTTTCGGTTATTTTTTCTAACTCAATTAAACTAGGTTTAACAATATAATGCTCGATGTGGTCATGTAAATGAGCTAAACAGTCGTTTATACCCGCATGAAATGCAGTTAATATCTCTAAATTAGGCTTCAGCGGTAACATATCTGCGGTAGGCTTTTCCCAGTTTTTAGCTAGACCTTGCCATAATAGATAACCACGCGCTGCTTTACTTTGGCTACTTGGGCGAACTGAGATCACAGAAAACAATTGCTTAGCCAACAAAAGTAAATCTGCTGTTTTTCCTGAGACAAGCTCTAGCTCTAGCTCACAAATCTCTACACTTCGGCCATTACTACTGATTTTCCCTTGATCAAAGGCCAATTCAATAACAGCGCCCGAAGTTAAAGTAACCAACCAAATAACACGAGTAAAATCAGTTAAAAACAGCGGCACCAATGCATCTTGTAATTTCTTTACATTTTGACTTGATTGCCATATTTTCTCGGGGAAAAGTGCCAGTTCAGGGTAATTATTCTTTATATCGACATTATATTCTGGTCGTTGATGCAAACCGGCAATAACCACTCCTGCGGTTTTAATGGTTTGCTCTAATTGTCCGTCGCAGCCACGAACTCTTAGCCCCATATCATGTTGTCTAAAGTCCAAATCCGCAGTGTCGTAATAGCAATTTGATAATTGCTTAGTGATACAGCTAAAAGAAAGTTGTTGAGCAGAGAGTAATTGGGTGATTTTTTCTTGAGAATTTTGACTAACCACAAAATACTTAAGCTCTATTTCGGTAACCATATGCTTCCAATAATAATTTTCAATTAAATAAGTTTACAATAGCAAGAGCTGAAAACAAGTAGCTAAGTTATTATTACCTTCAATTTATCGAGATTTCTGACCTTTTTGATATAAAAACCTTAATGTTCGTAAACTTAACTTGCTATCACTTCAGCAAAGCCCTAATATTTTGCCATTAATCATTTTACAAGCATTACTGGTAGTTTCATGAAAAGCATAAAAGGTTTATTTGTTGGTTTAGCCCTTACTTTATCTTTCCCACTTCTTGCAGTAGAAGCGCCTGCCAATTTAGCTTCTGGCTATATTTCTGATGATCTTTTCGTTTATATGCATTCAGGCGCGGGAAATAATTACCGTATTCTTGGCAGTGTAAACTCAGGTGTTGAAGTTAAAATCACTGGCAGACATGAAAATGATTACTCTGAAATTATTGATGATAAAAACCGTAATGTTTGGATTGAAAGCAAATACGTCTCGTTGAAACCAGGATTACGCTTTGTTATCGCAGAATTGAACGAAAAACTCGCTAACACTGCCGCTGGTAGTGATAATTTATCAGACGAGCTTATCGCAGCCAAAAATCACATTGAAAAAATGACCCAAGAGAGAATTACTCTCAATAATGAAATTAGTCAGTTAAACAAAACCCTAACGACTACCCAATCAAAATTAAAAGATCAAGATACAAACATCAAAAAAGAATGGTTTTATAATGGTGCTATTGTACTTATAATTGGCTTAGTTTTAGGTTTATTGATACCTCGACTAACTGCTCGTCGTAAAGGTTCAATGGATAACTGGAAGTAATCACTGTTTGTTAAATAAAGCTCGCGTATAATCTACGCGACTTTTATTTATCTAGTATTTTTCACTGATAAACTTAAGTGATTTCTTATTGTTAGCTACCTTGCGTTATTCACTGTTAAATAAGTTGATGTTAATAGATATAGCCCTTACCTACCATTAAAGCCTAGCCTTTTTTCTGTTAATTATGCCTACTTTAGCTCTATATAATAGCGATAAAAACACGTATAATTTGATTTTTATGTTTGAATATACACTTCCCTTGATAAAGTGATGGAATTGTAAAATTATAGAATGGATCTTTCCTAGCATGTTATCTTCTAAATCTTTCTTTACTGCGCTAATTTTAGCGGCGAGTATAACCTTAAACACACATTCTTTAGCTGAGCCTTGGATAGACACTTCAGACATTTACTTAAAAGCTAACATTCAGTTACTGGCCGACACGGGTCATATTATTACCCCAGTAACCACTTACCCACTAATGTGGCACGATATTATTCGCGATATTAAGAACATCGATCTAAATAAATTAAGCACTAACCAGCAAACTGCTTATCATTATATTAAACATCAATTTAAACTAGCAAGTCGTAACCAAACTCGCATAAAAGCACAAGTTGGTTTTGAAAATAAACGTTTCACTAGCTTTGGCGAACAAGCCAGTGATAAAAACAGTATCAGTGTGCAGTCAAGTTTCATGTTCGAAAACATTGCCGCTAATATCTCTCATAGCTACAGCCATGACCCTATTGATGGCAACAAAAGCCGTTTAGATGGAAGCTATATTGCCGCATTTGTTGGTAATTGGGTGTTTTCTTATGGTCGGCAAAGCCGCTGGTACGGACCAAGTTGGGATACTAGTTTAAGTTTAACCAATAATGCCCGCCCAATTGCTGCACTCGCTATTTCGCGTAAATCAGCAGAACCATTTATTGTTCCGTTTACTGAATTTGATATTCCATGGACAGTTACCAGCTTTATGGGGAAAATGGATGATGACCGCGTAGTCAAAAATACCTTACTGTGGGGATTTAGATTAAACCTCAAGCCATTTAAAAATTTAGAACTTGGTATTACTCGTCTAGCGCAATGGGGAGGAGATGGCCGTTCGAAAAGTTTGTCTACTTTTGGAGATATACTTCTCGGTAAAACTAATTGTGGTGTTGATGATGTCGTTTGTGATGAAAATTCCCAAAACCCTGCCAATCAACAAGCAGGTTATGACTTTCGTTACAGTTTTGCTTTATTGAGTATCCCGATGAGCATTTATGGACAAAAGTTTGCCGAAGATGGCAGCGAAGGCACAATGAAATATCTTACCAAAGCACAGCCACAAGTTGGTTTTGACGCTCATTTAACTGTTTTTGGCAAACCAAGCACTGTTTTTATAGAAATCACAGACAGCTTAGCTGACTGTGGAGCGAGAGATAATATCGGTGACTGTTATTATGAGCACTCAAGTTATGCTACCGGTATGCGTTATAAAGGTCGTAGTATTGGCAGTACTTATGAAAACGATTCAAAAACATATGTATTAGGCGCTATTTCTCAGCTCGATATAAATACCCGCCTCACCAGTAAAATACGTTATTTAGATTTAAATACTGATAATCAAGACAAAGCCCCTGACAACCCTTTGATAGGTAATACCGTGACCAGTATTGCTGAACAGGTTTGGATGATATCAACGAGTGCTCAACATAATTATAAAAATTGGCGTTTTACACTATCAGCAGAGGTCAGCCACTCAACTTTTGTTAATGATATAAGCAATGAAACAGACTTTAATGCCTCATTTATGGTTGAATATAATCTCTAGTATTAAGCTATGTATAACTAGGAGACCTCAGACTTAGCCAAATTATATTTTTCCTTGCAGTGTCTAGCTAAAAACGCCCGTAGTATCTAGATAATCTTTTTAGGTAAAAGGCCTGTTAACAATTGGCATTGGTAAGGTGGGTAATAATTTCTTGCTGTAGTTTATCTGGAACCACTTCATCGCAGTCAATAACAAATAGCCAATCATTAGTTGCTTGCTGTTCTTCACGTTGACGTTGTAGCTCAAAACCTGGCCAGTCAGCACGGATAAATACTTTATCCGTGTATTGTTGAGCAATTTATATAGTGTTATCAGTACTACCAGAATCAATAATAATTATTTCATCAGCCCATTTAGCTGATTCTAAACAACGTGCTGAATTAGCACTTTCATTTTTACAAATAATACAGACAGATATTTTTTTCATTACTGCCTCTAAATGATCTCGTTGATCACCAAAACTTCCAATAATTTAATTTTTTGCGCATCTTGTATTGACGTATTAGGTCAAAAGATTTTTTGTTTTTTGTATTTCCTTGAGCAATTTTTTCATCGATAGCAGCTAATAACCTTTGTGATGATTGACCGTCTTGATATGGATGATTTTCATCAATGAAATGCTGAATATTAGTCATTAACTCATCTGGACGAGATAATGCTCGCGCTATTGATTTCTCTAATAAATCAGCTGAATCAATATCAATCAAGAAATCGCCTGGAGATATATTTTTATAGGTTACCACGGGTTTATTAAGTAATAAAAACATCATCAATACTGATGATGTATCACATACCATTACATCAGCTTGCTGTAGTAATGGATTTACGTCGTCGGTTTCAATAAAGGTTAAGTGTTCACTTTGAATCGCTTTATATTGCTGAACAATTTTTTTATCCATTTTAGGATGAAATTGAACTAACCAATGCCAACGACCCGTCTTACTGAGTTTCTTTACCGTTTCAAATATGTCAGATGCACAAGATAATCGAGATGAGAATGTTGAGCATAATAAAACTGTCGGTTTATTGCCTTTCTTATCCGCATTTTTTTTTGTAAATAAAGTGTCTAAAGCACACCACCCCGTCTCTTTGACGTTGAATGATTGATGAATACTCTGCAGACGCTCAAATTCACGAGTTGAGCTTGGTCCTTGCGTACAGTAAAGATCAAAACAATGTCGTACTTTGTAATGATCGTTATTACCTTTCCTATCGAGTTTCCCCGCATCAAAACCATGAAAGACAGCAACATTAATACCAGGTAAAAAGGTGGGCGCAATATTGGCTGGATATAAAATAGCCATGGGGGAAAAGGTGTTTATTTCATCAACATTATTTAGCACTCTTTCGTTTTTATCGAAATAGTTTATTGTTACAGAGGCACCTTCGGCAAACCATGCTACTTCACCGCCACGCTCAATAATTAATTTTTGTACCGGTCTTAAAATTGCAAAACTATAGTTTTGTGAAATATAAAATAAATAACGTTTAACAGACATTAGACTTCATAAAGTAAAAGAATACTAAGGCGAAATTCTACCATTAATACAGGGAAATTCATTTTTTTATCCGAGTTAAACAATAATTATACAAAAGTATATATGATAGATGCCTTCGACATAAATATTAGTTTGACAATAACTGAGCAAATACGCTATTAATAGATGACTGTTTGCTTTAACGAGCGAAAACAAACTTAATAAGATGACTTTAATGACAACAAGCTTTAAAACAAAAAATGCCATTCGCATTAACCTCCTCCTCGCATTATTGGTGCGCGGATAGGACTTTTATTGTTGTAAATTAAAGATAATCCTAAACCCGCGCTTATAACCGCGGGTTTTTTTATGCCCGTATTTTAGGTTAAGCGAACCATTCATAAATAGCACGAAAGATTAAGGAATAGCACATGGACAACCAAGTAATTATTTTCGATACCACTTTACGAGATGGCGAACAGGCATTAAACGCCAGCTTGTCGGTTCATGAAAAATTGCAAATCGCGCTAGCCATTGAACGTTTAGGTGTAGATATTATGGAAGTTGGTTTTCCGGTTTCTTCGCCAGGTGATTTTAAATCAGTGCAAGAAATTGCCCGTACGATCAAAAACTCTCGCGTTTGTGCTTTAGCTCGTGCAGTAGAAGGTGATATTCAAGCTTGTGCTGATGCTTTAAAAGTCGCTGATCAGTTTCGCATTCATACCTTTATTTCTACCTCTGATGTTCATGTTAAACAGAAATTGAAAAAAGATTTTGCCGATGTTGAAGCAATGGCAATACATGCCATTAAATTTGCTCGTAAATTTACCGATGATGTCGAGTTTTCATGTGAAGATGCCGGCCGCACTCCAATCGACAATTTATGCCGTATGGTTGAAAACGCTATAAAAGCAGGTGCTACTACGATTAATATTCCAGATACCGTTGGCTACACCTTACCCAATGAATTTGGCGGTATTATTACTCAGCTATTTAACCGCGTTCCTAATATTGACCAAGCGATTATCTCAGTACATTGTCATAACGACTTAGGGTTAGCGGTAGCAAACTCAATGTCGGCAGTACAAGCAGGTGCTCGTCAAATCGAATGTACTATTAATGGCATTGGCGAGCGCGCTGGAAATTGTTCGTTAGAGGAAGTTGCGATGATCATGAAAACCCGTCAAGACTACTTAAACGTACACACCAATATCAAACATCAAGAAATTGCCCGCACCTCAAAACTAGTCAGCCAATTATGTAATATGCCGGTGCAATTAAATAAAGCGATTGTCGGCGGTAATGCTTTTAGCCATTCGTCAGGTATTCATCAAGATGGCATGTTAAAAGCCAGCAATACTTATGAAATAATGACTCCCGAAAGTGTCGGTATCAGTAAAACAAAATTAAATTTAACCTCACGAAGTGGCCGCCACGTCATTAAGCATCGTATGGCAAGTTTAGGTTACCCAGAAACAGAATACGACTTAGAAGAATTATACAGCGATTTCTTGGCACTAGCAGATAAAAAAGGCCAAGTTTTTGATGATGACTTAGAAGCTTTACATTTTAATATTCAACAACAAGGTGAAGAGCAAGAGTTCTATCATTTAGAAACATTAAACGTGCAATGTGGCGGTGGTGAGTTTTCTACTTCTAGCATAAAACTAAAAGCCGGTGAAGAAAGCCATATTGTTTCTGAAACAGGCAATGGCCCGGTCGACTCATTATATCGTGCTATTAAGAAAGCGGTTGATATCGACTTTGATGTTGACGATTACAAAATATCGAATAAAGGTGAAGGTGAAGACGGCTTAGGTAAAGCAGATTTAGTCGTTACTTGGCAAGGTAGAAAATTCCATGGTTATGGCTTAGCCACCGATGTGATAGAAGCATCAGCGAAAGCATTAATTCATGCGCTAAATAATATTCATCGCGCCATCACCATCAATGAAATAAAAAGCGAACTTAAAAGCGAAGTACAAGCTTCGCTATAAACAACATTTAAAAATATAAAATTTACTCTAAGGTATTAAGATATGTCAAACATAGCAGTATTAGCCGGAGACGGTATCGGCCCAGAAGTCATGGTTGAAGCTAAAAAAGTATTAGCTACCATAGCTAATAAATTTGATATTCAAATCAGCACAAAAGATTATGATATTGGTGGCGCGGCCATAGATAACCACGGCAATGCTTTTCCAGATGAAACAAGAGCCGGCTGTGAACAAGCCGATGCAATTTTATTTGGTTCGGTAGGCGGGCCTAAATGGGCAAGTTTGCCACCAACAGAGCAACCTGAACGTTGTGCATTATTAGGTTTGCGTAGTCACTTTGACTTGTTTTGTAATATGCGTCCGGCAACCTTACAACCCGCTTTATCTTCACTTTCGACTTTACGGTGTGATATTTCAGAGCAAGGTTTTGACGTATTAATCATCCGTGAATTAACCGGCGATATATACTTTGGAGAACCTAAAGGGCGTCGCGGAGAAGGCGAAGACGAAACTGGCTTTGACTCGATGTTTTACTCACGTCGTGAAATTAAACGCATTGCTCACTTAGCCTTTCAGGCCGCGAAGAAACGTAATAACAAAGTAACTTCAGTAGATAAAGCTAATGTTTTAGCCACTAGCCAATTATGGCGTCAGGTGGTTGAAGAAGTTGCCGTTGAATACCCACAAGTAGCATTAGAGCATTTATACGTTGATAACGCCGCAATGCAATTAGTTCGCGACCCAAATCAATTTGATGTAATGTTATGTCCAAATTTATTTGGCGATATCCTTTCTGATATTTGCGCAATGATCACCGGTTCGATGGGGTTATTACCTTCTGCTAGTTTAAATAGTGACGGTTTTGGTATGTATGAACCCGCCGGCGGCAGTGCGCCAGATATCGCAGGTTTAGGCATTGCTAACCCGATAGCACAAATTTTGTCAGCAGCATTAATGTTACGTTATAGTTTAAATGAAGAGTTGGCAGCACAAGCTATTGAAAACGCGGTATCAAGCGCTTTAGATATGGGTGTTTTAACTGCTGACTTATTACCTGCAAATAAAAAAGACCAAGCTAAAAGCACCAGTGAAGTAGGTGATTATATTTGCCAGCACATTGCTGAACAACACATCACTGAAAAACACAGCAATAGCCATAAAAGCAAAGAGGCATAACTCATGAGTATTAATAGCTTAGACAAGAAGTCAGAAAAGAATTCGGCGACTACTTTATACGAAAAATTATGGCAGCAACATATTGTTGAAGACAAAGCAGGTGAAACCCCGTTACTTTATGTTGACCGTCATTTAATTCATGAAGTTACTTCGCCACAAGCCTTTGCAAACTTAAAATTTCATAATCGTCCGGTTCGCCACCCTGAGCGTACTATCGCGACTATGGATCATAATATTTCCACACGTTCTATCAAAATTGATGCCGCAGGAGAAGGCGCGGCCAATCAGTTAAGAACCTTAGAGAAAAACTGTAAAGAATTTGGCATTGAATTATTCGGTATGGGCCATAAAAACCAGGGTATTGTGCACGTAATTGGGCCTGAACTTGGTTTAACGTTACCCGGCACCATTATTGTTTGTGGCGACTCTCATACGGCAACTCATGGTGCATTTGGCGCCTTAGCGTTTGGTATTGGTACCTCTGAAGTTGAACATGTTTTTGCCACGCAAACATTACGCCAAACCAAAGCAAAAACCATGAGAATTGAAGTTAATGGTACCGTAGGTTCAGGTATCAGCGCTAAAGATATTATCTTAGCCATTATCGGTAAAACAGGTAGTGCTGGCGCAACAGGTTATGTGGTTGAATATTGTGGTAGTGCTATTGAAGCATTAACCATGGAAGAACGTATGACCGTATGTAACATGAGTATCGAGTTTGGCGCAAAAGCCGGATTAATCGCACCGGACAAAACGACTTTTGATTATTTAGCAGGTAAAGAATACAGCCCTAAAGGTGATGTTTGGAGACAAGCCATTGCTGACTGGAAACAATTTAAAACCGACGACGGTGCAGAGTTCGACACTACGCTAGTTTTAAAAGCCGAAGACATAAAAATGCAAATAACCTGGGGAACTACGCCAGGGCAAGTAACTTCTGTCGACGGTGTAGTGCCATCACCTGATGACTTTACTGACCAAGTAGAGAAAGACTCATGCTCAGCTGCATTAACCTATATGGGCTTAACCGCTGGTACTAAAATGACCGATATCAGTATTAACAAAGTCTTTATCGGCTCATGTACCAATTCTCGTATTGAAGACTTACGTGCTGCGGCAGGTGTTGTTGCAAAATATCAAGCACAAGGAAGATCAGTATCAAGTAAAGTGGATGCTATCGTTGTTCCTGGCTCTTACCGAGTGAAAAAGCAAGCGGAAGCGGAAGGCTTAGATAAAATATTTAGCGCGGCAGGTTTTGAATGGCGCTTACCCGGTTGTTCAATGTGTTTGGGCATGAATGACGATGTGCTTGAAGCAGGTGACCGCTGTGCTTCAACCAGCAATCGTAATTTTGAAGGGCGTCAAGGCCGAGGCAGTCGTACACATTTAGTCAGCCCAGAGCTTGCCGCAGCATCCGCGATAACAGGTCATTTTGTTGATCTAAACTCATAACCATTCTCTTTTTGCTATTAGGAGCAAAGAATGCGTCAAAAGTACTCATTAGCTTCAATAGAAATTGCTACTTAAAATTTTAGGAAAGCACATGGAAAAATTTACTACACATACTGGCTTAGTTGTTCCTTTGGATGCGGCAAATGTCGATACCGATCAGATAATCCCCAAGCAGTTTTTACAAAAGACTGAACGCATTGGTTTTGGTCAGCATTTATTTCACGATTGGCGCTATTTAGATGTTTCGGGTAAGGAGAGTAATCCTGAGTTTATTTTAAATAAACCCCAATACCAAGGCGCGAGCATTCTGTTAACCCGCGAAAATTTTGGCTGTGGCTCAAGCCGAGAACACGCCCCATGGGCATTAGAAGAGTATGGTTTTAAAGTTATTATTTCGCCAAGCTTCGCCGATATTTTCTACGGCAACTGCATTAACATTGGCTTATTGCCAATTATATTAACGGCAAATGAAATTGACACTTTATTTGTTAAATCAGCCAATGAAAACATCGAAATAACCGTAGACTTAGCCAATAACAAAATTAGTTGTGCGGAAATGAGCTTTGATTTTAGCTTAGATATATTCCACCAATATTGTTTAGAACAAGGTATCGACAGTGTCGGTTGGACATTAAAAAAACTTGATACGATAAAAGCTTTTGAAGAAAAAATGCCTGCATGGCAATAAACCTCACTTGCGAGGCTCGATACTCATCTGCACATTATTCTATAAATTGTAGATGAGTATTTATAACTGGATTTTCGCTATATTCGTCGGAGATTAAAACTAAGCTAAAATTCTTATTATTAATAAGCTATTATAAATAGGTGTCTTTTTCTAATTAGCTAATAATTATTATGTCCAAATCAGTAACGAGCGAAACAACAAAAAACATTTCTATTGACCAGCTCAAACCCGGCATGTATGTAAAATCATTTTCCGATAATAGCAACCTCAATATCAAATCAGAAGGTTACATTTCATGTCAAGAAAGTATTACTCAATTACGTAAAGCGAAGATTAGTCATCTGGTTATTGTGCCTGAAAAAGAAAAACAAACCGTTAATATCGAAAAAGTATTTGCTGAAATAAAAACAATCCCCCCCGCACGAGAAAAAAAATCACCGCCGATAAAACCGGGGTTATCACTCGATAATGAAATAAAAAAAGCCAGCAGCTTATATAAAAATGCCAAGTCATTACAAGAAAAAATTCTCGGACAAATAAAACAGAAGAAATCGATTGAAATTACGGATGCCCAAGAAACAACAGATGCAATGGTTGACTCTATTTTTCGTAATCAAGACGCTCTAACCTGCATGTCTCGCCTACAAACTAAAGACTCCTATCTAATTGAGCACTCACTCAATGTATCGATACTCATGTCAGTTTTCGCTAAACATTTAGGTTTTGAAAGACGTCTGATTCAAGAGTTAGCCTTAGGGGCTTTTTTGCATGACATTGGCAAGGTTCTGCTACCAAACGATATGTTAAGTAAACGCAGTGCACTAACAGCAAAAGAACAAAATATTATCCGCAGCCATGTCGCGCTAGGATTAAAAATATTAGAAGACAGCCCAAGTATTTCCTATATCGCTATGAATATGGTACGAGAACATCATGAACGTTTAGATGGTTCAGGTTATCCAAAGCAACTCAAGGGCGATGAAATATCACAATATGGCAGAATGATCGCCATTATCGATAGTTATGACGCAATGACATCGGAGCGACCTTACAGGAAAAGTGTGCATCCTATCAATGCGTTTAAAACACTTATATCAGAATCGCCAGATCGCTACGATGAAGAACTCGTTGAAAAATTTATTCAATGTATGGGTGTTTACCCTGTTGGTACTTTAGTAAAATTAAACAGTGGTAAGTTAGGGTTAATCAGTCGCTTAAATAAGCAAAAACCGCTACATCCTTATGTACGTGTTTTTTACAATACACGATTGAATCAAGCGATTCCTATTGAAGAAATTAACTTAAGTGGCTCAAAATATAAAGATCAAATTGATTGTTGTATTCGCCCGGAAGAATTTAACCTTAATTTACTCGGCTTTTTCAAAACGGCTTTTATTGATTAGTCTTTTGGCCATTAGATAAATGCTTTGATTCTGGTCTAGCCCTGAAATAAATTAAGGGCTAAATCAGTCCGACTCAGCAATAAATTACCAAGTAGAAAGTGCCGGCATACTGAATTTTTCACCCTTAAAAGTTAAAACTACTTTTTGTGCATAAATATAGTTCAAGACTAATTTGTCGGTTATTTTGTCACCTTCATAACGTTCACGACCATTTACTTTCACCCAACTATCACCTTCACTGGTATAAATATGCTGTTCAAAACTTAACGAGGGTAAGTCATTTTGCAGCCAAGTCGGCATATCAGCCAAGGTCGGTACGGTAATTTCAACTCTCTTATCACTTCCCGCGCCACTGGCGATCGAAGCTTCTTGCTCTGTATCATCTATTGCACTTTGAAAACGAGATAATAAATCGTCAGAAACCCCTTCGACGGCTGCAACTGAAAACTTATCTTTAGCTTTAGGCTTAGTTTTATCATCTGCTAGTTCAGTTAAACTATCATTGGCACTTGTCCCATTAGTAGTAACTTCACCAATCATAGCGACGTTATCCGCACTAAGTTCAACAGCACGCTTGCTATCACCATCACTTATTATTTCAAATTCTTTAGGTGGTTCGTCAATAACGACATCAGCGACGACGTTATTAACCAATGTTATTGGTGTTTCTATCGGCTGTTTATCGACGTTTTTAGACCTTGTACTTTCAGGAGTCATTGCCGGCTGAAGTTTTTTAGTTTCAGATAAGTTTACTATTGCTTTATCACTAGTACCTTCGCCATAAAAATGTCCTACATAATATGAACCAAAAATAATGCCGGTAAATATAGCACTTGCTGCAAGCGTTTTTATCGCAATATGTTGCCACCAAAACTTAGCTTTATATTCATCGCCTAGTGCTTCTTGTGCCGAAAGTAACACTATTTTTTTGGTCACTAGCGCATTATTACTACAATACGCGTTAGTTAGTGAGCGTTCACATAATAAATTAATTATACGTGGTATACCTTGCGAAATGCGATGAATTTCTGTTATTGCACTTTTCTCAAATAGCTGACGATTACACTGGGCGACAGACAAACGATGCTTAATATAGAGTCCGACCTCAATTTTTGTCAGCGGCATTAAATGATAACGAGCGGTAATACGTTGTGCTAATTGCCTTAAATCTCGACGCTGCAATAACTGTTTTAATTCGGGTTGACCAATTAAAATAACCTGTAGTAATTTTTTAGTGTCTGTTTCTAAATTTGTTAATAAACGAAGTTGCTCTAACACTTCAGGTAATAAATGCTGCGCTTCATCAATAATTAATAAAGTATTGAGTGCTTCTTTATGGTTTTTATTAAGTTTTTCGTGAATTTTATCTGTTAAACTTTTCAGTGTTGCTCCGGTTTTTCGGTAGCGTATTTTCAGTTCATCACAAATAGTGGCAAGTAATTCTTGGCTAGATAATGTTGGATTAAGGATACACGCGGCTTGGGTATTTTCTGGCAATTGCTCCATTAAACGACGACTTATCGTGGTTTTCCCGGTACCGACTTCGCCCGTTAACAATGCAAAACCGCCCGTTTCACCTAAACCGTAACTTAAGTGAGCTAGTGCTTCTTTGTGACGATCACTCATAAATAAAAACTGCGGATTAGGAGCAATTGAAAACGGACTTTCTTTTAAACCAAAATAACCTTTATACATAATTGATTTTGTACACATTATATTCATAAAAACTGCCATAGAAACTACCTTGTAGCACAACAGAAGTCAAAAATAGCGGGTAAATATATTGTAAAAATATGATAAACTTTCTTCAATAAAGACCGTATTTAAAAACAATGAATGAGAATAATGATTAACAACAATGACAACAACCTTGCAGAGCTCAATAGTTATTTGGTCGGCGGTGCGGTGCGCGACAAACTCTTAGGCCATGATGTTTATGACCACGACTACGTGGTAGTCGGCGCAAGCGTTGAGAAAATGCTGTCGTTAGGTTTTAGTCAAGTAGGTAAAGACTTCCCTGTTTTTTTGCATCCGCACAGTAAAGAAGAGTATGCCTTAGCAAGAACTGAGCGTAAACAAGGTCAAGGCTATACCGGTTTTATTTGTGATGCCACGCCAGAAGTTACTCTCGAAGAAGATTTATTGCGCCGTGATCTAACAATAAATGCGATGGCAATACCTGTATTTGATATCACTCGTGACATTGAAGACAATAAAATAATTGACCCATATAACGGACAAGCTGATTTAAAAAATCGCATACTACGTCATGTCTCTTCTGCTTTTATTGAAGACCCATTACGTGTTTTACGTGTGGCTCGCTTCGCTGCTCGTTACCATAATTATGGCTTTACTATCGCAGATGAAACCTTGCAGCTAATGACAAAAATCAGCAATAGTGGTGAATTATCAACCTTGTCTGGTGAGCGAGTTTGGCAAGAAATGCAGCGTAGCTTAGCAGAGCAGTACCCGGAAGTATTTTTCCAAGTATTGCGCGACTGTAACGCTTTAGAAAAACTATGGCCGGAACTCAATGCGCTGTGGGGCGTGCCAAACCCGGCACAATGGCACCCAGAAATTTGCTCTGGCATCCATACGATTATGGTCATAAAACAAGCTGTTAAACTTTCTACTAAAACCTCGGTACGTTTTGCCGCTGTTTGTCATGATTTAGGTAAGTCATTAACGTTAGAAGAACATTGGCCAAGTCATAGAGGTCATGAAAAGTCTGGTTTAGCATTAGTTGAGAAAATTTGCCAACAACTAAAAGTGCCGAAAGATCATAAAACCTTAGCGCTAAAAGTCTGTGAGTTTCATTTGCATTGCCATAAAGCTTTTGAGCTAAAGGCTAGCACTATAGTAAAACTATTTAATAGTTTGGATGTATGGCGCAAGCCCGAAGAGTTTGATGATTTTCTTATTACCTGTTTAGCCGACTTTCGTGGTCGTTTAGGTAATGAAACAAAGGCTTATCCGCAAATTGACTACTTAAAAAAAGCGTTTCAGCTCGCGTTAACGGTAACGGCAAAAGAGTTTATTGAACAAGGTATTAAAGGCGCAGAAATAAAAACGGCCATTAATCAAAAACGTATTGAAAAAGTTGCCTCGATAAAAGTAGCTTAACTCACCTCCTCGAAATTGAACGTATTTTGGAGCAAGTGCATAAAACAATATTTGCTCGAACGCTTATTTGGACATTTCCTTAGCTAAATTTGTTAAGCTCCAGCCAGCAATAAATTGCGCAGCGCCTTTTAGGCTAACGATCACTTCTGCTACCGGTAGTTCGGGTAAAAGGTTAGGTGATAACTTACTGTGTTCAAAAATAGCAAAATCAGCCGCCACTGCATTTCTTGGCATAACACTAACTCCCCTGCCCTGACGGACTAATTCACTAAGCAAACTAACATGGCTAGCATCACAGATAAGATCGTAACTTATCTCATCTTTCTCTAGCCCATCTATAACACTACTGTGAAATTTACAGCTAGGCTCAAAAAGCACTAAGGGTAGCGGCCTTTGGTTAAAGTCCTTCATGTTTTTTGCAACCCAGACACCTTGGTCCTGATAAATTAATGCACCTTCGTTACTATTAGGCAAACGCGTTAAAATAGCTAAGTCTATTTCATTGTTATCCATAGCTTCTCGTAATCGGCCAGAATTAGCCGTGTAAACACTGACACGAATATCAGGATTTTTTCTCCGTAGTAAGGTAATTAATTTAGGCAGCAAGATAAGAGAATAATCATCAGGGCAGCCGACTCGTAAATGCCTTGTCACTTCTTTTTTCGTTAAGTCATTTAGCGCTTGATCATGTAGATTCAATAACCGACGTGCATAAGAAACTAAAGACTTACCTTGATGAGTTAACGATAAGCCGCGTCCTTCTCGCTGAAATAAGCTCTGATTTAACTGAGACTCTAAACGTTTAATTTGCATGCTAATCGCAGATTGGCTGCGATGAAGTTGAATTGCAGCCCTTGTCAAAGTGCCACTATCAACGACAGCAATAAAGCTGCGTAATAAATCAAAATCTAAATTATTATTTTTGGACAATACGTTTCCTAGCTAGTTTCTTACCTATCAATAACCTTGATGATTGTTATCAATATTATTTGATTGTTTAAATTTGATGATTTTACTACCTTAACCTCTGGCTCAACACTATAACAATTAGATAACAGGATAAAGATGAAACTTATCATAGGTAATAAAAACTATTCTTCTTGGTCATTAAGAGCTTGGTTACTGATGCGACAGTTTAATGTTGATTTTTCGCAGCAATATATTCGCTTATTTACTAACGACATGATCGAGAATATGACAGGGCTTTGCCCAAACTATAAGGTACCTGTTTTAATTGATAACAGGAAAAATGAACTAGGACACTGCTCAGTGATAAAAATATGGGACTCCTTAGCTATTTGTGAATACGTTAATGAGCAATACCTAGATGGTAAAGCATGGCCAAAGTGCATTGAACAGCGGGCTACTGCACGGAGTATATGCGCTGAAATGCATGCGGGCTTCCTTAATTTTCGTCAAGAATTACCAATGAACTGTCGAAGACACCCAGCAGCTATTGCTTATTCTCCTGAAACTCAACAAGAAATTAATCGAATAATCGCTTTATTGCAAGAGTGCTTACAAGCCTGCACTACAAATAATGAAGGATTTTTATTCGGAAAATTTTCGATAGCTGATGCTTACTACATGCCGGTTGTTGCTCGGTTTACTAGTTATCAAATAATAGTACCTGAGGACATAAAGCAATACATGGAATTGATGCTTACCTTACCAGCGTATCAGCAATGGCAAGTATTAGCCGAGCAAGAAGTAGAAGTGATTGAAAGTGGAGAAGTTTAGGGATTAATACCGAATGATAAAAATTAAGCGAGGTATACTAATGTATAACCTCGCTCTACAATATTATTTGTCTAGCTTAATTTAGACAAATATCATCGTATTTCTTATACTTTATTAGCAGGTAGTATTGTTGCAGATACCGCACCAAAACCAATGCGTACCGCACCATCTGCTTGACACCAGCCTTTCATGATCACATTATCGCCATCTTCAAGGAAGGTACGTTTTTCACCATTTGGTAAAGTAATTGGCTCTGCACCTGCATTTGAAAGCTCTAACATTGAACCAGCTTCTTCTGGATTTGGTCCAGACTGCGTGCCACTACCAAACATATCACCGGCGCGTAAGTTACAACCATTAACCGTATGATGAGCAACCAATTGTGCCACTGTCCAGTAAGAATCTTTAAAGTTAGATTGCGACATCTCGACCGCTTCTTCATTTTTGTCACGCATATTTTGTGTTTCAATCAATGCTTGTAACTGAATATTAAATGAGCCTGTTGCACGGTTATTTGCTGATTCAAGATATGGCATAGGTTGAGGGTCAGTTTCAACACGTGTCCATGCTGAACGATAAGGCGCTAATGCTTCTGTTGTAACAATCCAAGGAGATATTGTTGAAGCAAAGTTCTTCGACAAAAATGGACCTAATGGTTGGTATTCCCAACCTTGAATATCGCGTGCCGACCAATCGTTGAATATACATAAACCGAAAACATGATCTTCAGCGTTATCAATTGAGATAGCATCACCTAGGTCATTGCCACGACCAATAAAAATACCCACTTCTAATTCATAATCTAAACGCTTACATGGACCAAATGATGGTTCAGTTGCCGTTGGCGCTTTGGTTTGACCGCATGGGCGTTTAAAATCACGACCTGAAACATCAATTGAAGATGAACGTCCGTGGTAGCCAATAGGTACCCATTTGTAGTTTGGTAACAATGGATTGTCTGGACGGAATTTTAAACCAACAGATGTTGCATGATGAATTGACGTGTAAAAATCGGTGTAATCACCAATGTTACAAGGCAATGCATATTCAACATCAGCTTGAGCAACTAAACAACCTTCAACTTTTACTTGTAAAGCTGAACCTTCTTTAAGTGCATTAGAGAGTGCTAAACGTAAAGCGCTCCATGTTGCTTTGCCCATCGCCATGTAGTCATTCAACTGTGGTGCGCTACACGCTTTAACAGCATCTTGAGCAAGGCCGTCGAAAATATTCGCGTTACCAAGAGCAGTTAAATCAATAACCTGATCGCCAATTGCTACGCCACCACGAAATGACTCTTCGTTATTTGCACGTTTAAAAACAGCAAAAGGTAAATTTTGAATAGGAAAATCTGTGTCTGCTTGGTTAGCAGTAACAAGCCAGCTAGTAAGTGCCGGATTGTGGGTTTCATTTAATAAACTAGTGTTAGACATTGACTAAACAACTCCTGAAAGATGAATACTTACCATTGTTACGATATTATTCGCACATAAGTTGAGTAAGTATAGATGATGACCATAAATTATAACGACATTATACCAGTGAGTTAGGTAAATGATATTAATGACAAGATTGAGTTATTTTTTTGGGGGTTTAGCTGTCAACAAATTGTTGCACCGAAAAGTTTACAGCACAGTTCATGCTTAAAAAACCACCTACAATAAATGCTTAGAATATATTTCGTGGTAAGTAAATCATTATAACAATACAGAATATAATAGTGTATTTAACTCTTTAATAAAAGACAGCCCAGCCTGATAGGCATCAAGGTCAAGAGGTTCAAAATATGGGAGGGAAAGGAATAGCGCTTTCATTAAAATAAAAGTGTTTGTCTATTTTAAAAAATAAAATACATACATGTTAAGGCAGCCAGTCCGGCAAGTACATCGTCAACCATGATACCTAAACCGCCGTGTAAATTTTTATCGACAAAAGAAATCGGCCATGGTTTGAAAATATCAAAAACTCTAAAGAGGATAAAACCAACAACAATACTTTGCCATGTCGTTGGCATCATAAACATGGTAATTAAATAACCGACTATTTCATCCCAAACAATGGCGCCGTGATCATGTACCCCGGAATCTTTCGCAGCTTTACCACAAATATAAATACCAGCAATAGTCATTATTATGACAATAAATAAATAATATGGTGTCGATAAAGTGGCTAACAATAAATAAAGCGGTATAGCGGCAAGAGTGCCATAAGTCCCTGGGGCTTTAGGTAATAAACCACTACCAAAACCTAAGGCAAGAAAATGAATGGGATTCGTTATATTAAAATTTTCGGTAGATTTACTCATTTAATAGGGCTGCTCTAGTTATTCAACTGAATTTTCAGAAAAATGCTGAAAACCTTTTACATTCAACACTACTGGTTTGCTATTTAAGGTAGTAGTAATGTTATCTGAACCATTCAATTGACCTATACAGGTAATTTTATTTCCTGAGTTAGCAAGTACTGTTTCCATACCAACTCTATTTTCTTCTGCTACGCTGAATAATAATTCATAATCATCGCCACCTTTAAGTGCCATGTCATAAGCTTTTTCTGCGCCAATAGTTTCAGTTAATGCTAAAGGGATAGGTAAATTATCTAGTACTATATTAGCGCCAACACTCGATGCTTTACAGATATGTTCAAGATCAGCTACTAAACCATCAGATAAATCAATGGCCGATGTTGCGTACTCACGTAATGCTTGACCTGCTAATATTCTCGCTTGTGGAAAGTCTAAGCGCTTTATTACTTCATCCTGATATTTAGGTTCTACAACAACTTTACCTTGAATATGCTGTAAAGCGAGAGCAGCACCGCCAATTTCACCGGTAACGTATAACCAATCACCGGCTTTAGCACCAGAACGTGAAATATGCTTATCAAAAGGAACAAACCCTTGCGCCGTGACGCTTATACTTAATGGCCCTTGTGTTGTATCACCACCAATAAGCTGTACATTATAAAATTCACACAGTTCAAATACACCGACACAGAATTCATCAATCCATTGTTCGTCAATTTCAGGAAGCGTTATAGCTAAAGAGATCCAACTAGGTTCAGCGCCCATAGCGGCGAGATCAGACAAATTAACAGCGATTGACTTATGACCAATAGCGCGAGCAGAGGTAGTCAGTGGAAAATGAACTCCTGCGACTAATGTATCTGTGGTAACCGCAATATGTTGCCGTTCAGGCGGTGTGACTAACGCACAATCATCACCAATACCTAAATGAACATCTTTACGTTTTACTATTTGCTCAGTGAAATAGTGACGAATGAGTTCAAATTCTTTCATAAACGGCAATCCTTGCTTTGAAGTAACAATAAAAACTTATTCTTCTGGACGAATAAGTTTTACAGCTTTATCTAATACGCCATTAACAAACTTATGACTATCGTCAGCAGCAAAAGATTTTGCTAATTCGATAGCTTCGTTGATAACGACTTTATATGGTACATCTTGACAGTCTTTTAATTCATATATCGCGACACGTAAAATAGCTTTTTCAACATGGTCAACATCTTTAAGAGGACGATCAACATGAGGTGAAATAGCCTCATCAATTGAACCAACCGATGAAGTTACACCGCGAAGTAATTGTTGAAAATATGGGATATCAAAGCGTCGAGCACTGTTATCGGTTAAAAAATTACCTTCGATATCAGTTACTGAGTTTTGACTAAGTTGCCATGAGTAAACAGCTTGTACTGCTAATTCACGTGCTTTTCTTCTAGGGGTTGGTTTCACAAAAAACTCCGCTTATAGTTTGTCTAAAACATTAACCATTTCTAAAGCACTTAAAGCCGCTTCTGCGCCTTTATTACCTGCTTTAAGTCCGGCACGATCTATTGCTTGCTCTACGGTATCGGTAGTAATAACACCAAAAGCTACTGGCATGGTGAATTCCATAGCAACTTGCGCTAGGCCTTTGTTACATTCTCCAGCAACAAAATCGAAATGTGGTGTGCCACCACGAATAACAGCGCCAATAGCAATAATGCCATCAAACTCGCCTTTACTTGCGATACGTTTTGCTGCAACGGGTAACTCATATGCTCCAGGAACACGAACAACGGTAATGTCATCATCAGCAACATTGCCATGGCGTTTAAGTGCATCAATTGCACCTTCTAATAAGCTTTCAACTACAAAACTGTTAAAACGAGAAACAACAATGGCAAATTTTTTACCTGCTGCGTCAAAATTAGCTTCAATGACATTCATTTATAATTCACTCACAAAAAATTTGCCGCAATTCTACCAAACCCAGAGACAATTCGGTACTTGTTTGCTTAATTAATAACAAAAATACTGTAGAATACGACAATTATTCATTATTTATACTTTACCAATGGCTTTTATTTTTTCTACTAATAAGTTACCCGAGCTCGAAAACTTCACTTTAATGCAACGCCAACAAATATTGGCATTAGCCTTAAATAAGCTCACTGCACCAGAAAAGTTTATTTTGAATATTTTGAAGCTATTGATGTTGGTGCCACCGTTTTTATTTTTGGCACAATTAGAAGGGATATTCTTTGTTTTTTCATTATTTGGTGTTTTAGCTATCTACTTTATTTTACTTCGACCTGTATCATTACTTTTTACTCGCAAGTACCTCACTGCAGCTATTAAACAATTTAATAAATTAATCTGACGGTATTGATACAATAAAGTGAAGTGAAGTGAAGTGAAACAACGCAGTTTGATCACTTCACTTTGTCAAATCTATACAATTATTTACTCTTAGTCGATGTCATCAAGTTCATCCAAAAATGAATCTATTTCATCTTCCTCTTCTTCATTGATAACGATTGGTGGATTACCGTCATAAACTTTATATTCCATATTTTGGAAATAAGCATTTTTAACAAATTCATATGAATCAATTGAATCAATAATCAATTGCTCTTGTTCAAAAAGTGCAGCTCGTTTCTCTAATCCAAGCACAGTTTGACGAAATAAATTTGGCCAAAAATCAATTATCGCTAAAGGCCAGTAATAACGATCAACATAGTCGCCGACTTCTTCACGTACTGAACTTGGCCCAAGTACGACTAAATAAGGCCCATCATCAACGCCATACGAACCTAAGACTTCGCCAAACTCTTCTTGATCACGCATCCAGTTAAAATCACTTGCCGGATCAAAAAAACCGAATAAACCTATGGTCGAATTAAGCACAAAGCGTCCGGTACTTTTACCAGCCTCACTAAACTTTCCTTGCAGAAGGTTATTAATGATTGTTGACGGTTCATTCAGGTTTAAAGCGACATTATGCAGCCCTGTTCTAAAGCCTGTCGGCATATATTCAACATATGCCTCTGAAGTAGGCTTGATAACATACTTGTCGGCATAGTCCCACGTAAAAGTCCAAATAGGGCGATTAATAGATTCGAATGGATCTTTAGGATCGGAAAGCTCATCACTATCCGAAGGTGGTGTTGATGAGCATGCAGCAAGTAATGATATTAATAGTGCTAGAAAAATGTGTTTGATTTTATGAGTGAATAAACAAAAATTTGTTGTAGTAACTTTCACTTAACGTCCCTAAAGTGGAAAATAAAAATGAAGTTTAACATGATGAAAACCATTGCAACATAAAAGTATCGATAATTTACACTTAGTAACAAAGTAGTAATATTGTTTCCTAAACTAAGAATTACTGGTTTTATTTTTATGAACAGACAATAACATTTCAGCTTCTGCACGAGGAATATCGCATTCACGTACTACCTCATCTATATCTGCACCTAACTCAACTAATTTAAAAGCGCGCGAATAAAGTTTATCTTGTGGTTGCTGATTTTTTATTTGTTCGATGAGCTGTTTTTGTTCAAGATTTTCTTGCTGTAATACTTTGATACGATGTTCAAGCTGTTTACAGACTTGTTCGTTTTCAAGTTGCTGGCTCTGGCATTTATCAGTTATGTCAATCAATTGACTATTCAATAGACTTTGTGAAGATTGCAGTTCATTTAGCAGTATTTCTTGTGCCTCCATTTGAGCTTGGAGCGTTTTATGAAGCAAGGTCAAATTAGACTTTTGTTTGAATACAATTGCTGTCAGCACTAAAAAAAGTACCAGAGTCGTGCAGAGTATAAATAAGGGTGTGATAATAAACATTTATTCTTCTTCGCTAAAAAGCCTGATTTACAGGCTTTAGTAGATCAGCTTTACATTAGAACTGTTTAAGTTCATCCCATTCATCATCAGAGAGAAGCTGGTTTAAGTCAACCAAAATTAGTAGTTCTCCTTCCCTGTTTGATACACCTTGAATAAAACGAGCACTGTCTTCATTACCTACATTTGGCGCCTCGTCGATATCTGAAGCTTTCAAATAAACGACTTCAGCAACACTATCAACTAAAATTCCGATCACTTGCTTTTCAGCTTCAATAATAACAATACGAGTGTTATCAGTAACGTCCGAAGATTCTAGACCAAAACGCTGACGTGTATCAATTACCGTTACAACATTTCCACGTAAGTTAATGATACCTAACACATACAAAGGAGCACCAGGTACCGGCGCTATTTCACTATAACGTAAAACCTCTTGCACTTGCATAACGTTAATGCCGTATGTTTCACTATTTAGTTTAAATGTTACCCACTGTAGTACTTCATCATTATTTACAGTTTCATTGCGTCTTTCATCAGCCATACAGCCTGCCTCTTAAATATTTCGTTGAAAATCAATCTGTTTGTTTAACGGTTAGTACTCATAGTATAATAGCAACTTGAGATCTAGCCATTAATCTTGGTTAATATTTGCACCTGCGTCAAGTAAGTTGATTAATGATTCAACATCAAGCAACGCACACATACGATCTTTGACCAACCCAGCTAACCAAGGACGTTTACTCGGCGCATCGAGCCATTTAACATCTTCTTCCTCTAGAGTTACTGTGTCTACTAAATTTTCAGCAGATAATCCCCATGGGCTGTTACCGAGCATAATAATATATTTATAGTTTAGCGAATTTTTTAACTTTTCGTCACATTTTTCTGGCATTACCCATAAAGCAGTATCCACCACATTTATTTTCTCTTCTCGATGCAACATAACGCCTGTGAACCAGTCAGGCTTACCAACTAACCCTGTTGCTTTACCCACATTATGAATACCACCTAATTCAATTAATGGTACTGCAATTGTTAAACCAGCAACATCAAAGAACATTGCTTGAAAACTACCCCTTCGATAATTCTTATTTTGTTTAACAATTAACGGCTGAGCACTTTTTCTGGTGGTTAACAGTTCATTATTTGGTGTAGCGACCTTTGCAATCGTTTTAGATTTTACAACAGTTTTGTTTGGAACTGCGACCTTATTCGAAACAGTACTTTTTACCGTACTCTTCACGGTAACGACTGGTTCATCGATTGAATCAACAATACGTTCCGTTAGATCTACTTTTTGAAGTAACTTTTCTAATGGCTGCTGAGTTTTTTCTTTAACCGGAATAACAGGCGCATCAGCTTGTTGTTGATCTTCCGTCAACAATTCTGATAAATAATTTTGCATGAGCTTTTTGCTCGCAGCTAGCGACTTTGCCATAAAACGATTAACTCAACTTTTGTAGTTCTAATAAACTATTTAACAATTTTTTATATGCACCAACACCACGTGTTGATGGTGCATAATCTGAAGGAACTTGTTGCGAGCTACTGGCGTTTCTAAAGTTAGTATCTACTGGGATAACTCCAGCCCAAACGCTTTCACCATATAATTCTTGTAACTTCCTATAGGTTAACAACGATGCTTTTGTGCGTTTATCAAACATTGTTGGCACTATACTATATTTGAACGGTTGATCTTGTTCCGTTTGCATAATGTCTAACGTTTTCATCATTCGGTCTAATCCCTTTAAGGCTAGGAATTCTGTTTGCACCGGGATAATTATCCGTTCTGAAGCTGCAAGCGCATTAACCATAAGTACACCTAACACAGGCGGACAATCTATTATAATATAATCATATTCATCAGCTATTTTCTTCATCGCTTTTTTCAACACTAATCCCATGCCCCCTTTGTTACCTAGCGATCTATCTAATGTTGCCAAGCCCATTGTCGCGGGGAGAATATCAATATTTTCATAGTGTGTTGGGCACAAGCTCTGCATAATTTGTTCTTTAGTTGAAACCTGAACGAACAAATCATAAACACTTAATTCTAGATCTTCAGACTCAATACCAAAATAATAACTTAACGATGCATGAGGGTCAGTATCAACCAATAAGACTTTATAACCTTGTTCGGCTAATAAGCCCCCTAAGGAAATTGTTGTCGTGGTTTTACCAACGCCACCTTTTTGATTTGCTACAGTCCAAACTACCAAGTTATATCCTATTATTTAAAGCTTTATATGACTAATTAACGTTGTTCATCTTCTCGAGTAGTGATTCGAATCCCACCATTATCAAGACGTATAATTCGGATTTCACCTTCTTTATTATCAATATCAGTAATGGCTTCTACATCCTTAATACTTATGGTTGGTGTTGCCAATAAATTCATCTTCTCTAAACCGTATTTTGATATCGCAATAACTACACGTCGATTTTGTGCCCGCCCTTGAGCCGTACGATTATCTTCTCGTGGATAATACTGCCCATAACCTTCAATGGCCATACGAGCGGGATCAAGTGAAAGATTTTCTAATACTCTCAAAATAGCCGTTGCTCTAAAAACAGATAACTCCCAATTAGATGAAAATATTTCTGTATTTATCGGTTGATCATCAGTATAGCCTCTAACGCGTATAAAATTAGTAGAAGTGCCAATAACATCGTAGATTACTGTTAAAATTGTTGTTGCATTATTGGTTGCTGATGAAGAACCACTAGGGAAAAGTAAGCCACTGTTTAATTCTATTTCCAACCAATCGCCATCAATTTGTAATTGTGCAAAACCCGATTCGATTAAGTCATAAAGTGCGGTATGTAATTCTTTTTCTAGAGAAGTTAAATTAGTGCCTACATCGCTATCTGACACATTTGAAAGAGTGACGTCACCTTCAACAAGCTCTGGTCCTGCAACATCTAAAATGCCACTGCCATAAAGGCGTTTATTGGTTTTTGATGAGTTAACATCTAAAATATCATCGCCGTGGCCACGATTCTTTGGTAAATCGTCATTGGCCTGGAAAACTTTACCTATAGATTCAGTTGCAGTTTGGAAAGGGTCTTCATTGACCATCGCCATCGCATATAAAACTACAAACAACGCAAATAGTAGCGTCATATAATCTGCATAAGAAACTAGCCAACGATCTACATTATCATGTTCTACAAAGTGTCGGCGTTTCCGCAACCGGTTCATTGTTCTAACCTAAATGCCGACAGTTTATTTTCAATAGCATGTGGATTTTCAGCTAATGCAATAGCTATTAATCCTTCTGAGATCATCTCTCGGTACATGGTTTGCTGATGAATAATAGCTTTTATTTTATTTGCTATTGGCAAGTAAATTAAATTTGCAAAACCAACGCCATATATTGTGGCAATAAACGCTGTAGCAATGCCCTGACCTAATAACGTTGGGTCTTTTAAATTGCTCATTGCATGTATTAAGCCTAGTACAGCCCCTAAAATCCCAATCGTGGGACTATACCCCCCCATGGATTCAAAAACATGAGCTGAGCGTAAATTATGCTCTCGGTATAAATCTAAATCTAATTCTAACGCCACACGTAAGTTATCAACTTCAACACCATCAACCAATAAATTCAGGGCTTTATTTGTGTAAAAGTCTTGCTCTTCTTCAGCAATATGTTCAAGGGATAAGTAACCAGACTCTCTAGCCTTTTCAGACCAATTAACAATAGATTTAATACCCTCGTTAATGTCATATTTTGGAGGATAGAATATCCACTTCAATAAAGAAATCGCATGAAAGAACTGTGTTGCTGATGATTGCAGCATCACAGCTCCTAAAGTACCGCCAAAGACTATAATAAAAGCGGGTAATTGAAATAATTTGTCAAAGGCACCACCATCAAGTACGAAACCAAAATATATAGCCGCGAAAGCAACAAATAATCCGGCAATACTGAGTTTATCCATGGCCAACTTCCTTGATAATACTCTCGCTAATATCTGCTAAAGATAATGATAATTCTGAGATTCCCGCTGATGTCACGGCCTGTGGCATACCATAGACAACACAAGATGCTTCATCTTGTGCCCAAATTTTAGCTCCCCTACTTTTAAGCATACGAGAGCCCTCCCTACCATCTGATCCCATGCCAGTAAGAATAACCCCCAATACTGAACCGCCAAATATTTTAGCTGCAGAGCCAAAGCTAACATCAACACTCGGTTTAAAAGCAATTTTTTCTGAATTATCTTCTATTACTTTTAATTTTGCCAATTTTGCGCTGCCATCAAGAATCATTTGACGCCCGCCCGGAGCTAAATAGGCACAACCCGGTTTTAAAACATCACCGTGTTCAGCTTCTTTGACGTTAATTTTACAGAGTGTATTTAGCCTATTAGCAAAAGCTAGAGTAAATGCTGCAGGCATATGCTGTACTAATATTATTGGTAATGGAAAGTTTTCTGGTAGCTGCGTTAATATTTTTTGTAATGCTATCGGTCCACCGGTTGATGTACCAATAGCAAGTAATTGATATTCTTTGCCTGAACTTCGCTTTATCGGCTGACTAACAATACTTTCTCTCTGAGCCGATTCGCCTTTCGGCGAGCGTAGTGATCCCCTAGCTTGAATGGCTGCCTTATTAATAGGATTTACTGATGAAGATAAAGTAGCCCTTGTTTCTTGTGTTCTTAGTATTGTTCTTCTTTTCAACGCACCTTGAGTTTTTGCTAACTCAACGACTCGTTGGCGAAGTAGACTGCCAGCATCATCTGTTGTTTTAGCGATTTCATTAAACTTTTTAGGTAAAAAATCAAGAGCGCCAGCTTCCAACGCTTCTAACGTAGCATTAGCACCTTGGTGAGTTAACGATGAAAACATTAAGATAGAGGTCGGTACTTTTGCCATAATTTGTTTCACCGCTTCAATACCATTAAGTAATGGCATTTCTATATCCATGGTGATCACATCAGGCTTTAAAGATATCGCTTTTTCGACAGCGTCAATACCATTTACGGCAACATCAATAACAGTAAGGTTCGGATCTTTATTTAAAATGTCTGTAACTCGGCGTCTGAAGAAGCTGGAGTCATCAACAACCAATACCTTATAGGGCATTTATTATCTCTTTAATTTTTATCAATGAAAAGCCCCTATTAAAAATTTGATAGGGCTTAATTAAGTGTTAAGAGCGTAATTTCTTATTAACTACTGTTTTTTTAGAATAAAATTTCAGCATATTAGGAACATCAACAATCAGAGCGATGCCACCATCACTGGTAATTGTAGCTCCGGCCATACCGGGAGTTCCGTGTAATAGACGATCTAGAGGCTTTATTACCACTTCTTCTTGGCCAATAAGACTATCTACAACAAAACCTATTTGTTGATTGCCCAATTGAACAATAACGACATGACCTTTATCTCTCGGTTTTTCCACATAATCACGTACTAACCATTGGTCTAAATAAAATAATGGGATGGCTTTTTTCCGAACAATAATCGTTAATTGTCCATCGACAACGTTTGTCTTTGTTAAATCAAGATGAAAAATTTCATTTACACCAGCAAGTGGCAATGCAAAAGTTTGCTTGCCAACTACAACCATTAAGGTTGGAAGAATAGCGAGTGTTAAAGGTACTTTAATTTCTAATACCGTGCCTACGCCCATCTCTGAATCTATATTTACAGTACCGTTTAACTGAGTGATCTTAGTTTTCACCACATCCATGCCGACACCTCGGCCTGATACTTCAGAGATTTCTGTTTTGGTCGAAAATCCAGGAGCAAAAATCAAACTAAAAGCTTCTTTATCTGACATTCTAGCCGCTGAATCAGTATCTAGCACGCCACGTTGAATCGCAATTTCTTTTAATTTATTTGCATCCATACCTGCACCATCATCTTTGATGGTTAATAATATATGGTCGCCTTCTTGTGAGGCTGAAAGTAGCACAGTACCTTCTCTTGCTTTTCCCATAGCTTCACGTTTATCAGGGGATTCAATGCCATGATCAACAGAATTCCTGACTAAATGCACTAATGGATCCGCTAATGCCTCTACTAAGTTTTTGTCTAAATCAGTCTCTTCACCTTCAAGAACTAATTTAATTTCTTTATTTAAACTACGTGCTAAATCTCGAACGACACGAGGAAAACGGCCAAAGACTTTCTTTATCGGCTGCATTCGGGTTTTCATCACCGCACCTTGTAAATCGGTAGTTACCGCATCAAGGTTAGAAACTGCTTTGGTTAAGTCTTCATCGTCTTTGGTTAGACCTAAACTGGTTAATCTATTTCTTACCAATACTAGCTCTCCAACCATATTCATTATTTGGTCAAGACGTTTAGTGTCAACCCGGACGGTTGTTTCACTTTGTATAACTTTAGCTGGCACTTTTTCTTTTACTGGAGCCTTTACTGCTGATTTCGCTTTTACTGTAGGTTTTGCTGCTACAGGTTTGGCTACTGGAGCTTTAGCTACTGGCGCTTTAGCTACTGGCGTAGGACTTGGAACAGCTGGTGTTGGAGTTGTTGTTATTTTAGGAGCTTGCCCTTGACCGTGTAATTCATCTAGGAGCGCTTCAAAATCATCATCGCTAATTTCATCTGAAGATGAGTTAGTTGTTGTACTTGCCTTATTGTCCGAAATTTCAGGAGAAAAAGCGCCTTGACCATGAAGTTCATCAAGAAGGGATTCAAATTCATCGTCAGAAATATCATTACTGTCAGGAACTGGAGTAGGAGCAGCTGGAGCTGGAGCGGCAGTAGCTGAAGCCCCGCCGTGTAATTCATCAAGAAGACGTTCAAATTCATCTTCTGACATTTCATCAGTAGCAGTTGATCCTTCTGCAGATGTTTCTACAGCTTCGACAACAGGTACTGAAGAACTAGTTTCAGGCTGACTCAGACGATCTAATTCGGCAAGTAATTCAGTTGAAGCTTTGACAAGCTCTTCACCGTTTTGAACTTGTATGAACATCTCATTGACCAGGTCAAGTGCTTGTAAAATAACATCCATTAATTCCGATGTAACGCTACGTTTGCCCGAGCGTAATAAATCAAAAATATTTTCAGCACCGTGACAAACTTCAACTAAATTATGCAATGCTAAAAAACCAGCTCCCCCTTTAATAGTATGGAAACCTCTAAAGATAGCATTTAATAACTCTGCATTATCAGGATCGTTTTCCAGTTCTACAAGCTGCTCCGAAAGCGTTTCAAGTATTTCTCCAGCTTCAATTAAAAAATCCTGAAGAATCTCTTCATCTTGCTCAAATGACATCCAACAACTCCTATTAAAATCCTAAACTTGATAAAAGATCATCTACATCGTCTTGATCAACCACAACATCATCTCGATTATCTGCATTGACGATAGGTCCTTCAACAAGATTATCCCCGACTTTTGGCTTACTCTCTTGATCTGGTCGGTGTGTAGAAATTCCAAAAGCGGTTAGCATACCAATTAAGCTATCCTCAACCTCACGTACGAGATCAATAACTTTACGAATAACTTGTCCGGTTAAATCTTGAAAATCTTGCGCCATTAACACATCAGTCATTAAATCATGCATACGCACAGACTCTTTTTCCGTCGTTGTTAACAATAAATCTATATCTATACACAAGCTTTTAAATTCCGTTATGTCCAGTTTGTTATGCATAAGTTTCTGCCATAACGGGTTAACGGTTTTTATTTGCTTCTGTATAGTGGCGACAACAGGAAAAATAGATTCAACCGCGTCCATCGTTTTATTAGCAGCTTCTTCAGTGCGGGTAATAACATAATTTAACCGCTCCTTTGCATCAGGAATATCAGCAGTAGCTAAATCATTTAGCCGTGAATCTAATTGAAAATTCATCAGTGAATCATGAAGCTGTCGAGTTAATTTGCCAATTTCAGCAAATAACTCTGAATTAATGGGATTTTGAATTTCCGCAATTAATTCATCAGCTTTCTCTTGCTGATCACTTTCTAAATATTCCACTAACAATTTTGCTTGTTCCAATGAAACATGGACACTTGTATTCGCACTCATGCAACGCCCTCACGCATAAATAAATTAACTTATCTAACTAAAGAATAAATTAACCTAAACGTTCAAATATTTTATCTATCTTAGCGTTTAACGTTGCCGCGGTGAATGGTTTAACAATATAACCATTCACCCCTGCTTGAGCTGCCATAACAATTTGCTCTTTCTTTGCTTCAGCAGTTATGAGTAAGACCGGAATATGGGATAGGTTACTGTCAGCACGAATTGCTTTAAGTAGGTCGATACCTTGCATACCCGGCATGTTCCAGTCAGTTACAACGAAGTCAAAAGAACCTTCTTTTAACATCGGTAAAGCAGTGCTTCCGTCATCTGCTTCTGAAATGTTAGTGAAGCCTAAATCCCGTAACAAGTTTTTCACGATACGTCTCATGGTTGAAAAATCATCAACGACAAGAACTTTCATATTTTTATCCAAGGCACCCTCCGGTGAGAACATTTTAAAATTCGAATTATATTTATATTCTACTTAACTTTTCCAAGATTGCATACGTGCTTTTAACCGATGCATTGCTTGACTGTGAATTTGGCTCACCCGAGATTCGCTAACATCAAGAACTTGGCCTATTTCTCGAAGATTTAACTCTTCATCATAATATAGTGACAGTACTAGAGCTTCGCGCTCGGGTAAAGTGGAAATGCACTCTGCTAACGATTTTTTGAAAACTATTTGTTCAATGTTTTCATAAGGATCGTTATTATTAACATCTGCCATGCTTGCTAAAGAACCTTCACCAACACCAAGATCTTCAATACCTAATATCTTACCAGTACTAACCTCACTAAGAATATGATGGTAGTCATTTAACGAAATATCAAGTTTTTCAGCAACTTCTATATCAGTAACATCTCGACCTAAGCCTGCTTCTAGCGTTTTTACTGCCTCACTGACCATACGACTATTTTTATGAACTGAACGTGGTGTCCAGTCGCCTCGACGTATTTCATCAAGCATAGCACCACGAATCCGTATACCAGCAAAGGTTTCAAAACTAGCACCTTTGCCATGATCAAAATTATTAGAAGCTTCAAGAAGACCAATCATGCCTGATTGGATAAGATCATCAACTTGCACACTCGCTGGCAATCTTGCTAATAAATGATAAGCAATACGTTTAACTAAAACAGTGTGCTTGGTGATTATCGCAGATTTGTCAATTTGAACACTGTAAGCATTTGGTTTTACCACTTTCGCTCACTCGTTGTTAATTAGGTTAATAAAAGGGCATTTATGCATAAAAACGCTCTTAGCTGATATTTATTAATTATTAGTGTTCTAATAATTGTTCAATAAAAAATTCTAAATGACCTGATGGATGATTAGGAACCGGCCATTGAATTAATTTATTCGCTAGAGATTTAATGGCAATTGCAGCAGGTGAATTAGGAAATGCTTCAACTATAGCTTGTTGTTTCCTTACCGATTTCCTGACGTTTTCATCAAAAGGAATTACGCCGACAAGCTCTAAAGCAACATCTAAGAATCGGTCGGAAACTTTAGCAAGTTTACCAAATAACTGCTGACCCTCTTTAGGGCTGCGCACCATATTAGCAACTACTTTGAATTTAAAAACACCGTGATCACGACTTAATAATTTCATGAGTGCATAACAGTCCGTGATTGATGTTGGTTCATCACAAACCACCAACATAACATCCTGAGAAGCACGACAAAAACTTAAGACCATATCTGAAATACCAGCTGCCGTATCAACAATCAACACATCAAACTGAGTGCGCATATCGCTAAAAGCGCGAATGAGCCCGGCATGTTCAGAAGGGGTTAAATCAACCATAGACTGTGTACCAGACGTCGCTGGAATAATATTTATACCAGCTGGACCTTCAATGATAATATCGTCTAATTCACATTCACCAGAAAGCACATGTGAAAGGTTACGTTTTACTCGTAATCCCAACATAACATCAACATTAGCTAGACCTAAATCGGCATCTAAAACTAAAACTCTTTTACCTAATTGACCTAAAGCAATAGCGGTATTCAGTGACACGTTGGTTTTACCAACGCCACCTTTCCCCCCAGAGACCGCGATGACTTTTACTTGTTGTGAGTCTTTCATTTTTCTTAAGCCACTTGCTTGATCATTCATTTATCGTATTTCTCTTTTCTTACGAAAAAACCTATCAATTCATTTAGTATACAACAGCATTTGCAGATGTAGGTGCTGTTCGCCATGTAATTGGGTTATTTATTTGATTTTTTGCTGCCATTTTATCTGCTAGCGTAACGAGTTTTTCAGCATTTGCAACTTTAATATCTTCTGGAACCCTTTGCCCATCAGTAAGATAACCTATTGCTAAGCCATTTTGTATCGAAGTTGATATTATTTCACCAATACTTAGACTTTCATCAAGTTTTGTATAAATACAGCCCGCTAACGGTACTTTTTTAAAGCGTTCAACATTTTCTTGCATTACTCGTTGTTGCGTATTAGCTGCTAAGACTAAATAATTACGAATTCTTACCCGCGCATTTGAAACAAGTGTTGTTAGATGTTTAGCTAAGCGCATATCTCGTTGTCCCATGCCTGCGGTATCAATTAGGATCAACTTCTTTTTCGAAAATTGTTGCAATAATGCATCAAGTGTCTTCGCATCACTAGCAAGTTTTACTTGGCAGCCAATGATACGTCCATAGGTCGCTAGTTGTTCAAAACCAGCGATGCGATAGGTATCGGTCGAAATCATCACCACTTGGTCTGCACCATGTATTTGAGCAAACCTTGCCGCTAACTTTGCAATTGTTGTCGTTTTTCCGACCCCTGTTGGCCCAACTAAAGAAACAACACCGCCACGATGAATAATGTCGTTATTGGTGGTATTGATTTGTTGACTAATAAATTTTTTCGCAAGTTCCCATGTGTCTTGATCATTTTTTTGTCCAGGAATATAACCGGCTATTTGATCTGAAACTTGTTCGCTCATACCTAACGACATCAATCGATTAACTAACATTGCTCGAGATGGATCTTTCTGTGCCATATCTTGCCACATCAACCCTGAAACTTGATGTTCCAATAACTCTCTAATTGAAGACATTTCATTCTTCATTTTTTCGAATTCTTCGTTATGAGATGGTTGAATCGTCGTATGGCTCTGCTGGTTAATTTTATTATTACTATCTACAGTTGCTTGTTCATTTTTAGTTGGTAATGCTTGTTGAACTTGAGGTGTTTGGTTCTGTTGTGGAGAGCTATTTTGTTCTAAACGGTCAGTAAATTTTTTAAATTCTTGTTCAATATTTGCAGATGCATTTACCGCGTTTGACTCAATAGCTTGATGATTATCGCCAGAATTTAGTTTTGCTGCTGCTTGAGCAATTTTATCGTGTTGGGCTTGATTAACGCCTCCACCTGGGGGAGTCTGTTGTACTTGGCGATTCAATAATGCGCTTAGACTATCAGAAGGGGGTGCAGTGTTATCATTAGATGAACTATTCAACATCATATTTTTTGCGCTATTGGTTGTATTAGATACTTGACCAATACTAACAACATCATTTTCCATTGCGCGCGTTTTCACAGACGTTGTATTATTATTTTTATCTGGGTTAATTATTTCAGATTGTTTTGCTGGTTTAGTTGCATTAATTTGCACATTATTATCTACAGCAGCCATAATTTCGACTCCTTCAGGAATACGCTTGTTTGACATAATAACAGCGTCAGCACCTAGTTCATCTTTGATTTGTGCCAAGGCACTTCTCATATCTTTTGCTACAAAACGTTTTATTTTCACAACTAACCCCTTATCAACTGCAATTACCAGTGCTCATATATTCAAATGATGGTAAATATTTTCTGCTGTTAATTACCTGTAAAGTAATTATTGACCTATGGCGCTTACTATTTTTATTTGCTTATCGTCAGGAATTTCTTGGTAAGAAATTACGCGTAAACCTGGAATAGTGTACTTAACAAACTTAGCTAACACTGAGCGCAAAATTCCTGATGTTAACAATATAGGGGTATCTCCCGCCATTTCTTGTTGTTGAGCACCATCAGTTAATGATTTTTGTAATCGTTCTGCTAAGCCTGGTTCAATGCCTGCGCCATCGTCTCCAGCCATTTGCATTGATTGGTGCAACATCTGTTCCAACTCTGGCGCCAATGTTATGACGGGCACTTCAGTTACCGGACCAACAAGCTCTTGTACAATAAATTTCCGTAAGGATATCCGTACTGCCGCTGTTAAAATTTCAGGGTCTTGAGATTTAGGTCCATATTCAACAAGGGTTTGAATAATGCTACGCATGTCGCGTACGGCAACACTTTCATTCATTAAGTTTTGCAGTACTTTAACGAGTGTACCTAATGTTAATACATCTGGGATCAAACCTTCGACCAACTTAGGGTAACTTTTAGCTAACAGATCAAGTAAATTTTGCACTTCTTCGTGCCCTAATAACTGTGCCGCATTATTAGTAAGAATTTGACTTAAATGTGTCGCTAATACGGTAGATGCATCCACAACCGTGTAACCCAGTGATTGTGCATGTTCACGTTGGGCTTGTTTTATCCACACAGCTTCAAGGCCAAAAGCAGGATCTTTGGTAGCGACGCCCTCTAACTTGCCATACACTTGTCCTGGATTAATCGCTAGCTCGTGGTCATGACGAATTTCAGCTTCACCAATAGTTACCCCCATTAGTGAGATTTGATAAACATTGGGATCTAAATCTAAGTTATCGCGAATATGTACCGCGGGAACCAAAAAACCAAACTCTTGTGAAAGTTTTTTACGCACGCCTTTAATCCGATTAAGTAGTTCGCCACCTTGTGATTTATCAACAAGTGGGATCAATCGATAACCAATCTCTAAGCCAATGACATCAACAAGATTGACATCATCCCAGCCCAAATCTTTTACTTCAGCTTCTTGTTGTTGTGTTTCAACTTGATCTGCTTCAGATTTTTCCAATAACTCCTTTTCTTTAGCAATTTTATGTTTGCCACTTAAAAAAGCAGTCGCTGCGACCATGAAGGCAAACAACAGGAAAGCAAAATGCGGCATACCCGGAATAACACCCATTACAAACATCACCCCTGCAGCAATATATAAAGAGCGCTCTTGCCCTAGCTGACTACTAACTTGTTCTCCCATGTCTTGTGAGGTGTTCTGACGTGTTACAACAATTGCTGTACCTACAGATAACAACAAGCCAGGTATTTGTGCAACTAAGCCATCACCTATAGTTAGCAAAGTATAAATCTCTACGGCACTATCGAAGCTTAAATCATGTTGCACCATACCGATAACGAGTCCACCGATAATATTAATCAATAGAATTAATATTCCGGCAACCGCATCACCTTTTACAAATTTACTTGCACCGTCCATAGAACCATAAAAATCGGCTTCGCTAGTAACTTCAATGCGGCGTTCTCTTGCTTGGTCCGCGGTAATGAATCCGGCATTTAAATCCGCATCTATTGCCATTTGTTTACCTGGCATTGCATCTAAGGTAAAACGTGCTGTTACTTCTGCTATTCTTCCCGCACCTTTAGTAACAACAACAAAATTAATAATGATTAGGATAATAAAAACAACTAGGCCAACAGCATAATTACCGCCAATCACAACAGAGCCAAAGGCTTCAATTACCTTACCTGCTGCGTCTGGACCTTCATGGCCTTCTAATAAAACCACCCGAGTACTCGCTACATTTAACGCAAGACGTAAAATAGTAGCAATAAGTAAAACAGCAGGAAATGAACCAAATTCTAGTGGTTTCAAGGTATAAACGGTTATTAACAAGACCACCAAGGACAAGGCAATATTAAAAGAAAAAAGGATATCGAGTAAAAATGTAGGCATGGGTAAAATAACCATTCCCAACGCCGCCATAATTAATATTGGCGTACCTAAACCAGAAAAAAGGTGAAGTTTATCTTTTTTAAAATTTTTTAACGAAGCAACTAACTGCATATTACTCTTATGATATTTTTTTGACGCATACCATGAATTAGCAATAAGCAGACCAAAAACGTTTAAAAATAATTATAATAAATTTTTAATGGCATAAAATAGGTTAACTCAAGGATTAAACGCAATATTAATATTTGAACTCATCAGGAATAGGTAAGTTTTTTGCAATAGCTGTTGGCATTTTTGCTTTACCTTTTTTATGTTCATTAAGCTGAAAGATAAACGCAAGTACTTGGGCAACCGCCGCGAATAGTTCTTCTGGGATTTCTTGGTCAACTTCGGCACTATAATATAATGAACGCGCTAACGCAGGAGAAGTTATAATTTCTACATTATGCTCTTTAGCAATCGTACGGATATGTATCGCCATTTCATCAATGCCTTTAGCGACCATCATTGGCGCACCACCAACAATGGCATCATATTTTAAAGCAACAGCATAATGAGTTGGGTTAGTAATAACAACGTCAGATGTAGGAACCTCTTGCATCATACGTCGCTGCGACATTTCATATTGAGCACGACGAATACGACCTTTTATTTCAGGACTACCTTCTGAGTTTTTCATTTCATCTTTAACTTCTTGTTTAGTCATTTTTAGCTGACGATTGTGATCCCAAGTTTGATAGGGAGCATCAATAGCAGCAATTATACCAATAGATAACGCTAGTACTAAAAACATCCATTGTAATAATGTCACAGCATGAACTAAACTGAGTGGTATAAGCTCTAAACTAAGACCTAATATTTCTGAGAACAAACTACTTAACAATAAATAAGCAACAATAAAAACAACAAAAAACTTCAATAGTGATTTAACTAATTCAACTAAAGCTTTAATGCCAAACATGCGTTTAAACCCTGCTAATGGCGACATTTTACTTAACTTAGGTGCCATAGCTTCAGCAGAAAAACTTATACCTCCCAACATTGAATTCCCGATAAATGCGGCAATCATGATAATTGAAAATATCCACAATAATGGCGGGATAACATTTCCTACAGAGCCGCTAAGTACATTATATAGAGCATGAATATCCATGACTTCATCTCGGCTTAAACTAAATAGTCGTGTCATGACACCCGCTAAACTATCCGTTAACATGCCTCCTACAAGCATTATAGCGACAGCACTGCCAACTAAAACAAACATAGTACCTAAATCTTTAGAACGTGCTATTTGGCCTTTTTTTCTGGCGTCGGAAAGTTTTTTACTCGTGGGTTCCTCTGTTTTTTCACCGCTATCTGAATCAGCCATTAGTTTGCCTTACAGTTAATCAGGTAACAGCTAAAATCGAGTGCTCGTTGCCATTGTAATTCATAATGGGTAAAGAAGTTCCCCATCGTTAACCACATAATTATTAGACCAGAACACATAGTGACTGGGAAACCTATGGCAAAAATGTTTAATTGTGGAGCTGCACGAGTCATAATTCCGAAAGAAAAATTAATTAATAACATCGCGGTAATTGGTGCTAACGCTAGCGACAAAGCCGTTGCAAACATCCATTGCCCCCACTCAACCACTTCTTTAAATTTATTAGGGGTGAACTGATACTCACCTATGGGTAAAGTTTCAAAACTAGCAACCACAAACTGTAAATAGGCTAAATGTCCGTCCATTGCCCAAAACATCAGTGTCGACAAAATTAAAAAGAACTGTCCCACCGCAGGAACATTCATGCCACTAACGGGGTCAACAAGGGAAGCAAAACCTAACCCTGTTTGCATCGCAATAATTTGTCCGGCAAGGGTGAAGGTATTCAACACCATCACGGTCATAAAACCGAGTACAAGACCAATAAACATCTGTTCAAAAATTAATAAAGTTGTTTGAAAGGAGAGTAATGAACCGACATTGGTGGGTGGTATTGCCGGCATAATGGCAACGGTTAAGGTAATACAAAGAAAAACTTTAACTTTGCCGGGGATAACTTTAGAGCCGAAGCCAATCATCGACATGATAAGCGCAGAAATACGCGAAAAAGGTAAAATAAAGTCAGCGATATATTGCATTACAACTGACTCAGTAAACTCCATTAACTCACCACGCTAGGGATACTTGTTATCAGCCGAATCGTAAAATCCATTAGTTTTTGTACTAACCAATGCCCACCATATATAAGGGCTAAAAGCGTGACACAAAGGCGTGGCAAAAAACTCAAGGTTTGTTCATTAATAGACGTTGCAGCTTGAAATACCGCGACAATTAAGCCTACGCACAGGCTAGGTATAATCACAGCACATACTAAAACAATTACTAAAAATAAGGCATCACTGAGTATGTCAACAAAGATTTCTGGATTCATTAGCCACTCCCCATACCGTAACTGGTTGCGATAGTCCCTATCACTAAATTCCAACCGTCGACAAGAACAAATAACATTAATTTAAACGGTAATGACACAATCATCGGCGATAGCATCATCATCCCCATTGCCATTAAAATACTAGCAACAACTAAATCGATAATCAAAAAGGGGATAAATAACATAAACCCTATTTGAAAGGCTGTTTTTAGCTCGCTGATAATGAACGCAGGAATAATCACTGTCATTGGTAAATCTGTTGGCTGGTCAACCGCTTCAATACCGGCCATGTTTGCTAATGTTTCTAGGTCTTTAATTCGGGTTTGCTCAAGCATAAAAGCGCGTAATGGTACTTTCGCGCTATCTATTGCTTCTATTGAGGTCATTTGATCGGCTAAGTAGGGTTCTATCGCTCTTTGGTTAATTTCATTATAAACAGGGGTCATAATAAACATTGTCATAAATAGGGTTAAACCTATCACAACCTGATTCGAGGGTGTCTGCTGTAAACCTATCGCTTGTCGTAATATCGCCATGATCACAATAATACGCGTAAATGAAGTCATCATAATAATGCCAGCAGGTATAAAACCTAATGCTGTCATAAAAATCAATATTTGTAAGGTTACGGTATATTCTTGCGAACCATCAGGGTTAGTGGTTAACTTTAATGCGCTCAGACCTAAATCTTCGGCAGCGAATACCGATTGACTAGCAAAAAAGACTACGAGTAGTAGAAACAAACATATAAAACCTTTTAACGAAAAAAGGTTTAATATGAAATGCTCAACCACACTGTTTTTCACCTTCTGGTCAGTGGCGAGTATCTTTATTTTTGGAGTGTTTACTGAAACAGGATCTGTCATTAATATTCTTCGCTATTTTTTAACTGGGCTTGCGAGTAAAGCGTGCTAATGTTTGACTCAGTTCAATTGGCACGCCACTTTTAATTTCAATAGGTTCATCTAAGGTATCAAGTAAATTAATTTGTTGCCCCGTTATGCCGAGCAACAGTTGTTTTTCACCAATTTGCACCACAACTAAGCGTTCTTTTGAACCTAAGTTTAAGCTAGTGACCACTTTCAAACCATTAACAGTATTGCCACCAACTTGAAGTTTTTTCAGTAACCATGCCGCAATTACAATAGCAAAAAGCACCAATAATAATGATACTATCATACTACCTGCATCCATGTTTCCCATGACATGCCGACCGACTTCAATATTTTTCGGCGCAGTTATCGCCGTAGTTTTATCTTCAACTATATTCTCCACGCCAACTTTAGTTAGTGAATTTTCTTGGGCGATGCCAGAAAAAGAAACCAATAAAAAAAATAGTAAAGCTAAACTACGATTTATCATTACTTCAACTTTTTAATACGTTCAATTTGACTAATTACATCGGTTAATCGAATACCAAATTTGTCGTTTACCACGACAACTTCGCCGTGAGCGATTAAAGTACCATTGACTAATACGTCAAGTGACTCACCCGCAACCCGATCGAGCTCAACAACTGAACCTTGGTTTAACTGCAGTAAATTACGAATGCTAATATGGCTACGCCCTACTTCCATAGAAATAGTGACAGGAATATCTAGGATAGCATCAAGTTTGCGTTTTTCTTCACCAGTGATTGGCGCTTCTTCTTCATGTAATTCTTCTAATTCGACTGTTTCGGCTTGAGCTGAAGCTTCGGCTTGTTCATCCATCGCTTCGTCCCACATGCCTAAATCATCATCTTTTTCGCTCATGCCATTGGCCTCAAATTTATTTTTTTATACAATTGTTTGCTTTGATATTAACAAGGTTATTAATATTCAAAGTCCTCTTCCAAAAGGTATAGTTCCCCATCGCTATCGAGTCGCTTACCACCTTTGGTTAATATAGTGAGTTCATTTTTCACTGACTCAGGACGTTTAATTTTCTCTGATATTTTAATAGCAACATTATCCCTGCTACGTCCTAGTTTTGCTCTAAAAGACGGTAACCCCTCGATTAGTACCGTAATATGTTCAGGCATATCAATAGGAATTATGTCACCCTTTTCTAAATCCATAATTTTCTGCAGCGACAGATCAACGGAGATAAACTTAGTCGACAATTCAACGGGTACATCTAAAATTTCATCACGAAGAGCTTTCGACCAACGCATGTCGGTGTCTTCTTTATCACTTTGTACACCAGCATCAAGTAATTCTCGTATCGGCTCGAGCATAGAATAAGGAAGTGCCACGTGAAAATCCCCACCACCACCATCAAGTTCGATATGGAAAGAGCTGATCACAACAACTTCGGTTGGGCTAACAATATTTGCCATTGACGGATTCACTTCAGAATCTAAATATTCAAAAGAAACATCCATAACCGGTGACCATGCTTCTTTGTAATCTTCAAAAATTAGTTTTAATAACATTTGAATGATACGGCGCTCGGTCGGCGTAAATTCACGCCCTTCAATTTTTGCATGATAGCGACCATCACCACCAAAGAAATTATCCACTAATATGAACACTAATCGTGCTTCCATCGTGATGAGTGCAGTACCTTTAAGAGGACGAAAACGTACCATATTCAAACTGGTCGGTACAAATAGGGTATGAACGTACTCACCAAACTTGATCATTTGAATGCCATTAATTGACACTTCAGCTGTACGTCGCATCATATTAAACAAGCTGATCCGCATATGGCGAGCAAATCGTTCATTGACCATTTCCAAGGTCGGCATTCGACCACGGACAATTCGATCTTGTGATGAAAAGTCATAGTCAGAAGTACCCGATTCATCTTGGGCAAATTCCTCAACAACTTCCTCTTCTTCAACGTCATCAACACCATGTAATAGCGCATCAATTTCGTCTTGGGATAATAAATCACTCACTCGATAATCTCTTTTTTATATACTTAACTTATTGCTGTTTTACGGGTAATTATTATTTGATTTACTGCATAACAAAGCCGGTAAACAGTACTTTCTCTACGACATTGCTGTCTTCGACTTCTTTCATAACTTTATGAACTTCAGCTAAAGATTTTTGTTTTAAAGAAATTTTACCTGCACTTGTTGCTAAGTCATCAGCATTTGACATTGAAAAAATCGCTAACAAGGTACTTTCAATTAAAGGCACGTGTTTTTTCGCTGCTTCTTCGTTATCAGAACCGCGTACTAAAAGCTGCACTCTAATTTCGACAAAGCGATCACGAGCTGCACCTGGAACATTAAAGCGAAAAGGTCTTGGCATAGGAACATATAAAGCCGTTCCTGTACTAGCAACAGCCTCTACTGGAGCACCATCATCGGCATTGTCACCACTGCTACCGCTATCAAGCTCAGCATCAAGTTGTTCTTGGGAAACTGCGTCATCACTTCCGCCCATAAAAAAATAGGCTCCACCCGCAGCTGCAGCTAAAACCACTACAAGCGCAATAATGATGATCATTTTTTTCTTTTTACCCGGGTTATCAAGCTCTAACTCTTTACTCTCGTCTTTTTCGTCAGCCATTATTAAGCCTTTAATATTAATTTAATTGTTTAATTCTTCTATTAGGCAACTATATCCTTGAATCACCAACTAGCCAATGAGTTTTGTCATTTATGCGTAGTAATCGACACCAGTTGATGAACCTTTAACCAGATTTATCGTTTTTGTGTCACTTAAGCCTGACAAATCCTCATGGTTGTCATCACCGCCGCGACTATGACCACTACCTCCTAGTTGTTCTTCGTCACTTTGTTTGTTTTGCTGTTCCACATTAGCATCACCAACATCGACTCCACTTTCAGCAAGCATTTCTTTTAAGCGACCTAAATTTTGATCGAAGGCTTCTTTAGCTTGTTGGTTTTGAACAGTAAAACTCACCACAGCTTGTTCGTTTTGCAGATTAATTTTAACATGCACATTACCGAGCTCTTGGGGATCTAAACGAATTTCTATTTGTTGAAGCTTTTGGTTCATCATCACCATCACTTTATCTTTTACAGAGCCCGCAAAATCTTTACGATACACGGATAATGCTTCATTTTGTAATGACGTTATTTGTTTGGCATTCGTTACCGATTGAGCGGTAGACTGTGCAGTATCATTAGCGAGTTTAGTGATCATTTCTTCAGCTGAAGCCGTTGACTTTGTTGCTTCATTAATCTGATGGTTATCTCGATTATTCGAACTTTCAAGACCTGTATTGACTAATTTTTTATCAAAAAGCTCGTTAAACTGCTTTTCATTTATTGGCACTTCATTAACAACCAGTTTTTCTGGCGTAATTATACTTTCTGATGTGCTTTTATTTTGCTGACTAGATGATTGGTCTTGGGATGAGTTGCCCATATTTGGCGTTTGTTGTTCGATCACTTTTTGTGTTGCTTGATTGATCACTCGACTATGGTTTTGATTACTTTCTTGCGCCTGTTTTTCACCTGAAACAGAAACACCTGCAAAAGCGGCTTTATTACTTGTAATACTTGCTAACACTTCACCATCTTCATTAGTTATATTTTCAATAGTAATGCTTTGACTACTTACGCTATTCGTTGATGTTATCACTGGTTTTTCGGAGAAGCTGGTAACTTTATCGATAGTGGCATTGCCTTTATTCGCCGCTGAAATCCTTTCTTGTTCCGCTGAAAATAAGGCTTTAGCTTGGGCAAGCTCTGCCTCAGTAGAGGTATTTTTCATACTTGTCAGCAGCGCTTCAACTTCGTTAGTTGAATATTCTGCTTTAGATGACGTATTTTCTTTATCAGACAATGCCATCATTTTATCTGTAGATTTATCTGTAGCTACAGCTTTATCTATAGACCTATTTGAAGTTTTATCAGCCGTTACATTGGTGATTTTATCTGTTACTTCACGGTTTAACTGCTTATCATTCGTTGATTTTCCGGCCTTTTCAGCGAATTCGGTTTCATTAGTTTTATCAGCTGCGTTCGTTAATTGTTGTTCTGTTTTTTCTTTATTAACAATTTCACCAATATTAACTTCAGCCGTCACTTTTGGCTTACTACTGACATCATTACTGCTGGTATCAGTGGTTATACGCTCTGAACTTTGTTTTTTATCATTTCCTAAAAGTACTTGTCTTAACAGTGCATCAATATCGGTTTTCGTTTGATTTTTTTCTTGACCTTTAAGCTCACTTTCTTTATTTACACTTTTTTGCTGTTTGTTTTCTGTACTGAGTATTTTTTCTGACGCAGATAGTAACGATATCAATTGCTCAGCACTCGTCTGTGAATTATCGATGTCTTTAGTTACAGGTGTTTGAACAATATTGTCACTTTTAGACTGCTCGGAAATATCTGTGGAATGGCTATTTTCAGATTCAGAATTTTCGTTTGTTGATGGTTTAGCTGATGTTACTTGTTCGGTATTGTTTTCTTCAATAATTTTTTTATCAGCTACGTTCTTTGGATATTTATCTTTTATCGGCGTATTGCCTGCTTCGTTTTTTGCCGACGAAGAAGTATTATCGGCATGAGTGTCAGTATAGTTTTTCGTGCTATTGCCACTCGACTCACTTTTTTTGCCGCTTTGCTGCACTTGATAATGCTCGTCAATCACTTGGGAAAAATCTTTACTAGCGCTATTTTGAGCAGCTGACTTTCCCGATTGAGCAGAGCTGTAATCATTACTTGGCGCTATATCTATGGCTAATGTATTAACTTGCGGCATAGTAAACCTTATTCATTTGACGTTAATTTTTTGGCTACAGCTTTAATCGTTATAACCTTATTTATTGATCGTTGTTTCATTAACAATATATTAAGCAAATATTGTTCCATAGAATGTAATAGGCTTATTAAAGTGATTAATAGGCCTGCATTTTACGGCGGACAAATTGTTGAGTCGCAATTTCGTCAAACATTTTTTGTTCTTGTTTATTGGCAATTAACGCTATTGCTTTCTTTTTCTTTTCAAGTAGCAGTTCCACGGCTTGAATTTTTTGACGCTGGGCAAGCCATTGTTTTTTTCGTTTTTCAACCATAGCCTTACTTTGTACAATAGCGATATCAACTTGCTCGGCAGCATTATCCAATTTAGCGATAAAAGCATGAAAATGACTAAATGTCGCACTATCAATACCTTCAATGGAGCGGGCATTTAGTCGCTTCATATATTCAAGACGATAATCACTGACACTTTTTAAACGTTCTAAGTTTTGTTGATATTCAAGCTCTGCTTTTTGCAGGTCTTGTGCTGACTTTTTTTCTTTACTCTCTTCGTACTTATGCAGTGTATTTAACTGTTTCAACGGCATATGTGACCCCTTCTATAAGTGCAACTTTTAGCAGGTGACATTTTATTGCCCTTGCTTATTTTGAGCATGTGCTTGCGCCGCAGAAAGTATTTCCTGTAATTGCGCTAAGCTTTGGTCGTATGGAATAACTTCTAGCATTTTTTGCTGCAGAAAAAACGTAATTACCGGCATTAAGTCAATGGATTGATCGATTCGCGGATCATTACCACGGCTATATGCACCAATAGCAATGAGATCTTTATTTTGTTGATATAACGAATAAACTTGCTTAAGTTGTCTAGCTAGTTGCTGATGCTCGTCACTGGTAACCATAGGCATAACACGGCTAATTGAACCTTCTATATCTACGGCAGGATAGTGCCCAGCATCTGCGAGCGAGCGAGATAATACAATATGACCGTCTAATATAGCGCGAGCTGCATCAGCAATGGGGTCTTGCAAATCATCGCCCTCGGTTAATACCGTAAAAAAACCAGTTATAGAACCTTGTCCGTCTCCGCCGTTTCCGGCCCGTTCAACGAGTTGTGGTAACTTTGAAAAAACTGAAGGCGGATAACCTTTAGTCGCCGGCGGCTCACCTACAGCAAGTGCTATTTCACGTTGCGCTTGAGCGTAACGGGTGAGTGAATCGATAAGTAATAGTACATTCAAACCCTGATCTCTAAAATATTCCGCAATTTGAACCGCTGTTTCACAACCTTTTAAACGCATCAATGGGGAATTATCCGCGGGGGCGGCAACGACCACAGATCTAGCTCGCCCTTCTTCTCCTAAAATTTCTTCAATAAATTCTTTTACTTCTCGACCACGCTCACCAATCAGGCCAACAACAATCACATCGGCCGTAGTACCACGTGTCATCATTCCTAACAAAACACTTTTACCAACACCTGAGCCAGCAAATAACCCCATTCGTTGACCAATACCTACCGTTAAAAAACTATTAATTGCGCGTACACCTACGTCTAAAGGTTCTGTAATAGCACGACGTGATAATGGATTTATCGGTTTAGAGTTTATCTGGTAATCATCTGAATTTTTAATCGGCCCTTTGCCGTCAAGTGGTTTACCAACACCGTCAACAACTCGACCAAGTAGATCCATAGAAAGAGGTAAACGAAATTTCGTGGTTAGGGGGACAACACGAGCACCAGGAAGAACCCCTTGTAAACTTAGCTCTGGCATTAGGAAAGTAATATCTTTCGAAAAGCCGACAATTTCGGCAATTAAATCGCCTTGTGATGTTTCAACTAAGCACTGACTACCTATCGCCGCTTTTACTCCGACCGCTTCAAGTGTTAAACCAACAACTCGTACCAAGCGACCAGCAACAGAAACTTTATGCGAATGAATAAATTCTTCGCAATTCTTTAGTCTTTCATTAAGGCGGGAGGTATCAAGCATAGCGGTATTTTGACTCTTTTTTACAAGATGTTACTGATATAAAGCATCTTGCAAAAATGAGTCCAAAACTTCTTTTATTCGAGATTTAACGCTAAGATCTACATTAGATGTGCTATTTTCAATTTGACAGCTGCCCGGCACTAATTGCGGTGCTGCAAGTAAACGCCAGCCATGCTCTTTGACATGTTCTTTACCAAACTGCTTTTCAACACGTTTGATATCATCAGGGTGAAGTAAAATCTGTGTTTGCGCTTCTTGACTAGGCAGAGCTTTTATACCAGCAGCAATAGCACCAACTAGAATATCAGGGTTGGTTTTTGCTTCTTCTAAGGTAATAGCTTCGGTTAACTGTACCACTAGATGAATAAGTTGCTGTTCTACATTTTTTTCAATATCTTGCATTGGCTTATGTAACTGATCAGTTAATGACTGCCATGCTAAAGATTGCTCATCAATACTTTCTTTCCCTTGTGCTAAGCCTGTTTCCAACCCCTCTTGATGGCCAAGCTTTATACCTTCTTCATGACCCGTCGTTTTACCTTCCTCGTAACCTTTAGCAAAACCATCTTCTTTTCCCTGATTAAAACCTTCATCGAAAGCAGCTTGGCGAATATTTTCAATATCTTGTGCCGTTAAAGGCACAACCTCATCGACTTCCATTTTTTCTGGTGGTTCAAAGCGCCAAGTAGGCTTTTTGCCCATGGCATTGGTAGTCTCGTCAATTTGGCTATTTTCAGGTTCAACAGCAGGTAATGACCAAACATCTGTTTCATCTTCGGCATTTGCTTTAATGACCTTATTGGTATTTGTTGCTAATACTTTCATTTTATAACTCTAAAGGAATTCATCACCGCCACCTGCACCACCTAGCATAATTTCACCAGCGTCAGATAACCGTCTTGCGACAGAAAGTATTTCTTTTTGTGCTGCTTCTACTTCACTAATACGAACAGGCCCCATAGCTTCAAGATCATCTGCCAGCATTTCTGCTGCACGCTTAGACATGTTAGCCATAATTTTTTCTTTCAAGGCGTCGTCAGCACCTTTAATCGCTTTCATCAGTGCATCTTGTTGCACTTCTCTCAGGATTGCTTGTATACCACGGTCATCAACATCAGCAAGATTTTCAAAGACAAACATTAAATCTTGAATTTGTTGGCTCATTTCTTCGTCGTGTTCACGAATGGAGTCCATTAGCATACCTTCAACATTGGTTTCAAGGTAGTTCATTATGTCTGCAGCAGCTTTCAAACCGCCCATTTTAGCAGCTTGTGCACCCGCTTGGCCGGCAAACTGTTTCTCCATAATTTCATTCAATTCTTGTAGTGCCGCTGGTTGTACTTCTTCAAGGTTAGCTATCCGCATCATTAAGTCTAAGCGAACTTTTTCTGCGAATTGGCTCATGATTTCAGCAGATTGTTCTGGCTCTAAGTAAGATAAAACAATGGTTTGAATTTGAGGATGCTCATTACGAATAATGTTGGCAACTTGTTTTGAGTCCATCCATTTTAATGAATCTAAACCTTTAGCGCCGCTGCCCATAACAATTTGATCGATCAAATTACCCGCGCGGTCTTCACCTAATGCTGCCGTTAATGCTTTACGAACAAACTCTTCACTTTGAAAACCAATGGTGCTGAAGTTCTGTATTTCATGAATAAATAATTTATGTACAGCAGTGATTTTTTCCTGAGTAAAATCTTCCATTGCCGCCATGATCATACCCACTTGTTGAACCTGCTTAGGCTCTAAGTGTTTTAATATTTGCGCAGCATCTTCTTCCGATAAACTTAGTAATAATATCGCCGCTTTCTCTGCACCGTCTAGTTTGTCAACATCAAAACCAGATGGGACTGGAGCTAACTCTTGTAATTCATCACTCATCTTCGTTCAACCAACTTTTAACTACTTGAGAAGAAAGTTCAGGCTCATTAGCTACGAGCGCACGAACTGCTTTTAAGACATCTTCATCGCGATGTAGGTCGGGTAATTGTAAACTACCATCAGGAGCAAAACCTACCGCTGCAGCGTCAAACTCTGATGTTAGCATATCCATAGTTTCGTCGCCTAAGTCAATATGGCTATCAAGCGATTTATCACCATAATCATCAGGAGTTTGATCCGGATTAATTAGTCGTTTAAGCATAGGTTTTACTACGGCGAATATTAGTACAATAATAACTAACGCGCCCATCCCCAGCTTGAAATATTTCAACATGCTCTCATTTTCATAAAAAGGGATTTCTGGAATTGCTTCAACATCAGGTCGCGCGAAGGGTAATGTCACTACTTCTAAAACATCACCACGTTGTAAATTAAAACCAATACTACCTTGTAATAAACGACGTATATTTGCCATTTCTTCAACCGTTCTAGGTGACTGTGTAGTCGCACCTTCTGCGCTTGTTGCCGTTAAGTAATCAAGCGCAACAGAAACACTAATACGACGAATAACACCCGATTGTTGTTTGGTATGACTTATTGCTTCATCTAGTTCATAGTTCCGAGTTAACTCTAGGTGTTTACGTCCCGGCATTGCTCTTTGTTGTGCCCCGCCATTAGCGTTTTCTGGAATATTTGAATCAAGTGGCGGCTGATTACTCAGCGCACCAGGGATGCCACCGAGTAAACCACCTATGGTATTGTCTTCAACTTTCATTTCACTGCGTAGTGCGGGTAAATCTGAATTATAACGACGTTGCATTTCTTCGCTGGAAGTAAAGTCCATGGTTACATCAACTTGAGCAGTATAATTTCCTAAACCGATAACGGGGATCAATATGCTATCTATTTTACTTAAATACTCATTTTCACGTTTTCGTTCCATTTCAAATTCTTTACGTGAACGAGAAGATACTGAAGTTTGCGAGCCTGAATTCAATAATCGACCATTTTGATCAGTAACCGTTACTCGATTGGGTTCCATGCCTTGAACAGCTGAAGCGATAATATCAACAACGGCGTCGACTTCTTCTTCTGATAACAATCGACCTTTACGCATGGTTAAAACAACAGTAGCTGAGGGACTACGTGTGCGTTTTGCAAAGATATTCTCACGGGGTATCGCCAGTAATACTTTAGCGCGAGTAATTGATTTTAACTCTTCTACAGTTCGAGCTAGTTGCTGTTCACGAGAAAACTTAAGGCGTTCTGTTTCAAGACGTTGGCTTACACCAAAGCCCATGTCTTGCATAATAATTTCACCCCCTTCGGATCGCTCGTCAGAAAAACCTTCTCGGGCTAATGCCATTTTAATGTCTTGGTATTGATCACTCGGTACTGAAATAGTGTTATTTGCTTGACGATAAGTGCCGTTGTATCCATTAGCGTCAAGAAAGTCCATAGTTTTAATAAGCTGTTCGGTCGGTTGTTTGGTAAGGAACCTATACTCAGGCTGATTCGCCCACATAATAACGAAAACAGCAATCGCTAAACATATTGCCAGCGCCATAATCAAGGTCAGTTGACGGAGTAAGTCGACATTGCCCATCGCTGACGCAAAACCTGACTTTTGCTCATCTGCTATACCGCTATCGCCATCACTTGCCATTAGCCCTGCGCCACCGTCTGCAACAACCATCGAACTATTATCAGTATCAGCCACTTATTTTCTCCACTACCACTTAGCGTTATTTTTCTTAATGATTACTTTTATTACCAGCGTATTATTTACACTGGCATATTCATAATTTCTTTATAGGCTTCAACAAACTTATTACGTATTTGTACGGTGGCATCAAATGCAATGCCCGCTTTAGCGCTAGCCACCATGGTATCGGCAAGAGTAACGCTACGATCACCCATTTCAAAAGCAATTTTCTTTGCGCCAGCATCTTTTTGAATATCATTAACCGTATTTACAGCATCTTTGAGCATATCGCCAAAGTTACTCGCTGACTTATTCACTGCTGGTGTTGCGTTATCACCCATAGCAAAATTATTGCCCATTTTTTCAAGTGGACTGTTTTGTAGTGATGAGTTGCCAAGCGACATACTTTGCATTTGTGCGTATAAAGAGTTCGTATTGATATTCATGGATTACTCACTTGTGTCAATTTTTTGCTACTAAGCCAATAAATAAGGGGTTAGTGAACGATATAACATGACATTGCAAGCATAGTGCCAGTATGAGACTTCGTTGATAAGGGGCTTAAGCACGGTTGTTTGTTCATTCATGTGTAATGATGATATTACCTATGAACCGTGATTTTGAGTTTGTCTGGGATAAAAACTGACGATATTATCCTGAATATTAACATCCAATACTTATTAATAATAAGTATTGGATTGTTATTTAGCTAAGAGCTGCACGCATTATTAACGAGAAATAACGACTACCCTTGGTTTTATGCGGGAATTTGAATACCAGAATCACGCATTTTTGCTATTTTATAACGCAGTGTTCTCGGGCTAATACCTAAACGCTCGGCGACATCTTTTCTACTACCATGACATGCATTTAGGGTATCTAGAATAATTTGATGTTCTTGTAGCTTAAGTTCATTTCCTAACTTGTCTTCATTATTATCTGTCGGCATGTCAGTAATAATTTCACTATCAAAACTTTCTATGAGTAGATCACCGGCATCAATCACATGATCACTATGTAAAATTATAGCTCTTTGAATTACATTATCTAATTCTCGCACATTTCCCGGCCAATCGTAGCTGGAAAGTTTATTTCGAGCGGCGGCGGTAAATTCTGGTACCTGATCACCATTTGTTTGACAGGTACGCGTCAATAAATGTGTCGCGAGTGGCACAATGTCATCACGACGCTTATTTAGGGCTAACCAAGTTAATGGGAATACATTTAAACGATAATATAAATCTTCTCTAAAAATGCCGTCACTGACCGCAGCTTTTAAATCTCGGTTACTGGTAGCAATAACACGCACATCGAGCTTTATAATTTTACGACCACCAAGGCGTTCAACTTCTCGCTCTTGCAAGACACGTAAAATTTTCGCTTGTAAGCCGAGGTCCATTTCAGTAATTTCATCGAGTAAAATAGTACCACCTTGTGCCTGTTCAAACTTGCCAGGACACGCTTGAATAGCTCCGGTAAAGGCACCTTTTTCATAACCAAATAAAGTCGCTTCTAACATGTTTTCAGGAATTGCTGCACAGTTGATAGCGACAAAAGGTTTGTCGCAACGATTAGAGTTGTAATGAACATATTGTGCAAGTACTTCCTTACCTGAACCACTAGGGCCAAGCACCATCACAGAAGCATCTGTTGTCGCCACTTTTTTAGCTAAGATCAATAAGTCAATACTACGTTGGTCGGCAACAATAGGCTCATGTCTTTTAGCTATTTTCAATGGGATATATTGATCCACCATATTTAACAAAACTTCAGGAGCAAAGGGTTTAGCCATGTAGTTACAAGCACCGTCACGCATTGCTTGCACGGCATCATCGATAGTGCCATAGGCCGTCATAATAAGAACAGGTAACTTTGGCCAGTTACTTTTTATGCTATTAAGCAAAGTCAAACCAGACATGCCGCCCATTTGTACGTCGCTGACCACAATATCTACACTTTGCTCTTTAAGCGTTAATAAAGCCGTTTCACCTGAGTCAGCTTCAAGGCACTGATATCCAGATAGTTTTAATGTATCAATAAGTGCTTCTCGTAATCCAGCATCGTCTTCAACGACTAATATTTTACTATGACTCATTAGCATTCTCCTCGTTAGCATGACTCTCTTCTAAAATGGGTAGGTGAATACAGAAGTGAGCGCCCTCTCCCGGCTGACTCACTAAACGCACATCACCTTGATGAGCTTTGGCAACAGATTTAACTACCGCTAAACCTAAACCTGTCCCCTGTGCTCTAGAGGTATAAAAAGGTTCAAAAATTTTACTCGCCAGTTCTTTATCTATGCCTTGACCATTATCTTGTACACTTATATAGGCATATTCATCTTGGCAATGTGTGATAATGGTCACTTCTGCATTGCATTTAACGACCTGCAAGCTGTTATGAATTAAGTTTTCAATGGCACCAGTTAGGGCGCGTTTATTGCCTAGTACAAGACAATCACTTTCGCATAGTTGGATATTAATTTTTGCGTTCGCTTGCTCAACCAGCGCTTCTAAGCCATTAATAGCATCGGTAATTAATGAGTTTATTGATATCGGTTCAACCACTTGTTGTTTGCCACTTTTTGAAAACAACAGCATATCGTTCACTTGCTGCTCTAAGTCGTGCAAACGCGACATTAATTTGTCTTGAAATTTACTACGGTCACCTGTTGATAGTTTTTTATTTTTTAAGTTCGCACCATAAAGCATTGCCGCGGAAAGTGGTGTGCGGATTTGATGTGCAAGTTTTGATACCAGTCGACCTAATGAAGATAGCCGCTGCATATGACCTAGTTTGTCTTGTAATAAACGCGTTTCGGTTAAGTCTGTGATCATAATTAATTGGCCGGGTTGATCACCCAAAGCGGTAATTTCTAATTTTACCCGACGGCCATCTTTTAAAGATACCTCGTGCCAATCGTCTGCTCTTGGTTTAAAAGAGCGTTTAATGACATCGAACCATGCTTGACCAAGAATTGGCTCATCTAACAATAAGCTAGCAACTTTATTAGTTTTTATCACAATTCCGTCACCATCAAGCATGATCATCCCGGTAGGCATGACATCAATAATTTGCTCAAGTTGATTAGATTGCTGACGCAATAAAGATAATTCACCGCGATATGATTCTGTATGTAAGGCTTTATTCGAAGATATAGGCTGCTGACTAAAAATAAATTTAGCTTGGTGGAACAAACTATCTTTCACAGAATGCTTCGCTAAAGGCATTGGTGAAGATACAGATGAATTAGATAGTGCAACGGCCATATGCTTTACTCAGTTTATAAATAACAACTGGTATAAAGCATTTATTATGCCAAAAAATATTTAGCTTTAATTACATTAACTTAAACTTAATAAACAGCGTTAAATTAATTTTGTCAAAGATTTGGCATTTAAAATTTCAGCAGCCCGAGCTATTGCTAGGACTGGATTAGTGAAGCGAATGTGAAGATATTTCATTTATCAGACATTTTTTTGTAGATTATATTTACGCATTTTTTCAACCAATGTGGTTCTACGCATGCCAAGTAATTCAGCCGAACGAGCAACAACCCAATCGTTCTTTTCTAGCGCTTGATTAATCATCGACACTTCTAATTCCGCTAAATATTCCTTTAAATTCATACCATCGCTGGGCAAAACATCAACCATAGATGAAGTTTCGGGCTCGCTATCAAAACTGGTATTGTCTTCTTCATCGTCATCATAGTCGAAACCAGAAAATAGTTCATTTATCGCATCACGCTCTTGTAACTCTTCAGGGTATTCTGGCTGATACTCTTCAACATCAATATGCTGGTACTTAGCTGGGAGTTCACTGACATTGACTACTTGATCGCCGAACATGATAATCATCCGCTCGATTAAGTTTGATAGTTCACGAACATTACCGGCCCAAGCATTCAATTTTAAAGACTCTATCGCTGTTTCAGTAAAGCGAACACTCCGCCCTTGCTCCGCTTCAAAGCGTGAAATCAACTCTTGAATAAGTAAAGGTATGTCATCTTGGCGCTCACGTAATGCTGGTGTTTCAATAGGAAAAACATTCAAACGATAGAATAAATCTTCTCGAAAAGTCCCTTCTTTAATCATACTCTCTAAATGCTGATGAGTGGCAGCAATAATACGGACATTGGTTTTTATGCTTTTCGCACCACCGACACGTTCAAAGGTACGCTCTTGCAAGACACGTAATAATTTGACTTGCATCGGCTGTGGCATGTCACCAATTTCATCAAGAAATAGCGTGCCACCTTCCGCCATTTCAAATCGACCTTTACGTGTTGATATAGCACCGGTGAATGCACCTTTTTCATGGCCAAACAGTTCACTTTCTAATAAGTCAGCGGGAATAGCACCACAGTTAACGGGAACAAATGGGCCCTTGCACCGATCAGACAAATTATGAATATTACGAGCAATCACTTCTTTACCTGTACCTGATTCACCTAAGATCAACACACTTGCCTGGGTATTTGCCACTTGTTCGATTAAAAAACGTACTTGTAACATCGGCTCACTGGTACCAATTAATGAACGAAATAATGGATTTGGGCCCGCGTAATGACGCTTCGACGGTAATTGATTATGGTATTGATGACAGTGATGCACTTGCTCTGTTAGTTGAGCATAATTTAGAGGAACAGCTAAACTGCCTAATACGTTCACTGCTTCGTTAAGCTGTGTCGCATCAAGCACATCATGTAAAATAAAGGGGGTTGCAGGGTGCTTTCGTACTAAGCCAGTAATTAGGTCACTGATTTGTCCACATAAAATAACGGTAAGAATATTGCCTGTCTCACTGAAATACTGACTTACATCGTCTTCGGCACAAACATGAAAATGTTCACCGACAAAAGATAATACTGTAGCGATTTGTTCGCGTCTGGCAATGTCGTTATCAACGACAATAATATGTTTTTGACCCTGCATATACTATGGTAAACCGTTATTTATAATCAGTATAATTAGATTTTAGCGATAAATACTAAATAAGCAACAATAAATTGACGCTACCAGGTCATTTATTTGACTGTCCGTTAAGAATAAACAACTTTAATAGAAACCATTGGGTTCATACATAACAATTTTAGAACCACAGGCTCCTGTTTTGACATCAACATGAATAAGTTTGTTTAGCCGCTGCTTAATTTTATCGTGCTTTTCAGGTGGCGCCAAAAACATCATAAAACCGCCTCCGCCAGCACCGAGGAGTTTACCGCCATAGGCACCAGCGTCTATAGCTTGAGCATAAAGTTCATCTATTTCATTATTAGTAACTTCGTCAGCTAATTCTTTTTTTAGTGCCCAAGACTCTTTTAACATACCGCCTAAATCACGCATGTCGCAATGAGACGATTGCAGTACGTCCCTTGCCGTGTAGGCCATATTTAACATGGTTGAAAGTTGCTGCTGTTTAGATGAAATGTTGCTGATTTTTTTCTCTGCTATGTGGCTAGCAATACGGCTTAGACCGGTAAAAAACAACATAATATGTGAATCTAAGCTCTCGACAGTTTTCTTCTGCATGATAAGTGGTGTGACATTAATTTTTCCAGATGAAGTAAATTCAATAAAATTAGTGCCTCCGTGTGCTGCCCAACATTGGTCTTGTGAACCAACATTTTCTTTGATGACATCTTGTTCAATGCGTATAGATTCTTCGGTTAAAAATTGTGGTGAGGAAATTTTCCCTTCTTTAGCGCGTAAAGCACTTAATAAACCAACCGTAAATGAGGAACTTGACCCTAAGCCTGAACGAGCAGGTAAATCAGCTTGGTGCTGAACTTCAATACCCGTTTCTATTTTCATTTCAGATAAGACTGCTTTTACCGATGGGTGTTGAATGCTTTCAATATCAGCTGGCACTTCAACTTTTGAATAAACAATACGATGTTTATGCTCAAAAAATGGCGGTAAATCTCTTACTGTAATATAACAATATTTATTAATTGCAGTGCCAATAACTGCACCGCCATGTTCTTTGAACCATGGCGGATAGTCAGTACCGCCACCAAAAAAAGAAACACGAAATGGGGTTCTAGAAATAATCATAAAATAAACTCCTTTAATACACTATCGGCCTGTCCATAACTTTCTGGAGTACCAATATCAATAAACCTTCCCTGTTTAACTTTAAAGTATGTCAACAAATCAACATATTTAGATAAAAAATTTATTTCTATGCTGCCAAAGCTATTTTTCATAACTAAATCGATCGCTTGTGAAGAAAGATAATAAACACCTGCATTTATCCAGCCAGATGTTTGTAAATCACTATTTTTTTCAACAAAAGACGCTACATACGTTTCATTTTTAAACGCTAACCGACCGTACCTCGAGGTATCATCAACAAATTTGGCAACTAAACCCGAGAAAGAATTTATTGCCCTTTGTTGTTCAATAAAAGCTGATAGTTTTACATCAACAAATGTATCGCCATTAATGACCATACATTCATCAAGGTTGAACTGGTTCAAGGTATAGCTTAAACCTCCAAGTGTACCAAGTGGTTCAGGCTCTACGGAATAACGTATTGATAATTGATGACTTCCTCTCAGTTTTTCTAAGGCATCAATGACTTGTTGTGCACCAAAACCCAAAGAAAATACAATATCCTTAACACCTTCTTGTGCTAACCAATTAAGGAGAATATAAAGAAAAGGGACTCCACCTATAGGAGCTAAAATTTTCGGCTTGTTTGAAATAACTGTTCGTAGCCTTGTTCCTTGCCCGCCAGCTAAGATAACAACAGGAATACTAGCCATGATATTTATGGGGTTATTCATAAGTTCAACTCACCTGAAGCATTAAAAGGAAGCTGTAGGTCTAGAAAATCGAAAACTTTCTTAGTCCAAATAGCGGAAGACCAATTTTTGAGATACCACTGATATCCTTGTGTTGCTAACTCAATTCGTTCGTTATCATGGGTTAAAAAATAATTAAGTAAACCTAACAACTCACTCTCCGTTTTATAAAATTGAACAAAGTTCGTTCCTTCAAAAAAACACCTACTTTCGTAGCAGTCTTCCTCAAGTAACAAGCTACCACTAGCTAGTGCCTCTCTAACTTTACCTTTACACTGAGACCGAAAGCTATATGTTTGGCTATTGACTATTATTTTGCATTCTCCAGATAGTCTGGCATATTCAGCCATAGGTATAGCTACTCGCCCTATGCCTACACCGCCTATATGTCTAAAAGTATCTGAATAATTTTTACATAATAAATCAATCCACTTCCTTCTTAAGCCGACATCACTACCAAAAATAGCCACATCAATTGTTTTTTTTCTTGGGTAAAAAATAGTTTCGTCAACGGGCGTTGGCAGCAGTGCAACTTTATTTACATCTCGATGAAAATGATACGGTGGTTCACCTTTCTTCATTTTTTGAGTTTTACCAAAATTACCGGGATCGATTATCATGTCAACACAAGCAAGACTTGCCTTTTCAAAGGCCATATATACATTATCAATAGAGCTATCATCGTAGTCCCACCACACGGAGAGTAAGCGAGCATTAGACTTTTCTTTAAGTTTTTTTAACTGAGTTTCAGTTAATGCTTCTGCAGGCTCTGCTGGTGTGTAAAAAATCAAATCAAAATCGGATAGATTAACTTCTTCTTCTAGTGCAGCTATCTGCTTCGTATTTTCTGAACTAATTTTTTCTTGGAGATCTCTATATAAAGGGAATATTTTTTTTTCAGGGTATTTAGTACGCAAGTCGTTAAGAATATCTTCTTCCCATGCTCGGCTAGAAATAACAATAACGTCTGTTGAGATATCATCAGGTGAGACAATAGGCATATCAAGAAAGCATTGTCCTATTTTTTCAACCTGCTTATCCGCAATTGATACTATGTTGAGTTGCAACAAGTCACTCCATATTCCTTGGGTATGTGCGCCAGCACCGTACACAGTTACGGGTTGTTTACCCACTAAACTTTTAATTATTGAGCATTGTTCAGCTAAGTATTGGCGAATATAATGTTCTCCGAGTCCCCATGAAAAAATATGGTGTTGGTTTATTAAACCAGATTGAATAAAAGGTTGAGCTATTTCATTGTACCCTGCAGAATCATGCAACTTTTTAGTGTCAAACTTTTGAATTAAAAATAAGACCTTTATTTTATTTTCCATAAACACATCTAAACTTAACACTTGCTCTCCTAAAATGACCAAACAACCAAGCAAAATTTAAGCCATATAGACTTATATTTTATAACTTACTCAACCTTCGATATATTTTTTGAATATAACAGATTTAAAGAAACATTATTCATTCCTAGCTTTACTTGAATATTATATTTTTAAGTAAAGCTGATTAGAATTTACAACTATTAATATTACAGGTAACATAAATTACGTCTTCCCTCAAATAATTAAGAGTATTAACAATGACTAAAAGAGCAGTTATCATCACTGGACCAGGCTTTCAAGATGAAGAGTACATATACCCCTACTACCGCCTTTTAGAAGAAAACTGGTCAGTAGAAGTAGCGACAAAAGATGGTGCAATTTGTTATGGTAAATTTGGCAACCCAGCCAAAGCAACAATGGCAACAACAGAGCTAAATGTTGATAACTTCGATATGGTTATCCTTCCAGGTGGCTTCGAAGCTCCAGACAGAGTAAGACTTTTGCCTGAAGTGTTAGATTTTATACGTAAAATGGATAAAGAAAAAAAATTAATTGCTGCTATTTGTCATGGTCCCTGGATTTTAATTTCTGCTGGTGTTACCAAAGGCAGAAAAATGACAGCTTTTTGGAGTATTGAAGCTGACATGGTCAATTCAGGTGCTGACTACCAACATAAAGCTCCTGTAGTTATTGACGGTAATATGATCACATCTCCACATTACGACAATAACGGTGACTTCATGAAAGCTGTCATTAACTATTACAAGTAACCCCCTCATATAGAGAACACAAAATGAATAAAAATGCTAAAATTTTTATTGCTGGTGTAAACGGGCTAGTAGGTTCGGCAGTTAGACGTCAATTGATAAGTCAAGGCTATACCAACCTTCTCTGCCCTTCTCGAACTGAGTTAAATTTACTTAATCAGCAGGACGTAGCTCATTTTTTTGCTAAACATAAGCCAGATTTTGTCTTTTTTGCGTCGGGTAAAGTCGGTGGGATTTATGCTAACAATACCTACCGTGCTGAATTTATTTATGAAAACCTTCAAATGACATGTAACATTATTCATCAGTCGTACTTGTCTGAAGTAAAACGATTAATCTTTTTCGCCTGCAATTGTATTTTCCCTAAAAATAGCCCTCAACCGGTAAAAGAAGAATATATCAATACCGGCCCACTTGAACCAACGAGTGAACCTTTTGCTATGGCAAAACTTGCAGGTATAAAGATGTGTGAATCATATAATCGTCAATATGGCACTGACTTCATTCCTATCATTCCTACCAATGTTTATGGTGTAAATCAAAGATATGAAGCAATGAATTCATTAGTGATCCCATCACTTATACAAAGATTTCACCAAGCTAAGCAAGATAATATTGATAAGTTAGTGATTTGGGGCACTGGTGAAGCACAAAGAGACTTTATATTTGCTGATGACCTAGCTGATGCGGCCGTATTTTTAATGAACGAATACCCCGGCAATGATGTTTTTAACATAGGCACAGGCATTGAACATTCAATTAAAGACTTAGCGGGTACCTTAAAAGAGCTTTCTGGATATAAAGGTGAGCTTGTTTTTGATAATGACTTACTTGGCGGTGTTGACAGAAAGTGTCAAGACCTCACTCGCATCCATCAATTAGGCTGGAAAGCAACCACCAAATTACAAGATGGACTAAAAATTGCATTTAATGATTACTTAGAAAATGCGCTCTAACATAAAGGTCGACCTGTGATTTTAAGAATCCCCCTTGGACTTAAAGATAAGTTTATTCTTGATAAAATTGCCACAGAAGATAAAAAACGAGAAAACCACCAACCACAATCTTATAAAAATAAAGTGGTGTTAAAGCCTTGGGGCTACGAATTTTTAATTTTCGAAAATGAATGTGTCGCTATTTGGCATTTACATATTAAAAACCAGCATTCTACATCAATGCATTGTCACCCAAAAAAGAAAACCTCTCTTACTGTACTTAAAGGAAAAGCATTATCAAATACATTTCAACATAGAAATTATTTTGAAGGCTTGTCAGGTACTATCATCGAAAAAGGTGTTTTTCATTCAACTCGTGCGGAATCATTTGATGGTATAGACCTTATTGAACTTGAAACTCCACCTAATAAACTTGATTTAGTAAGATTAAACGATGCCTATGGCAGACAAAAGGAAGGTTACGAAGGTTTAACAGAAATGGAGACCATAAACCTAGACAGATATAATTTTTATTATTTCGAAGAACCAAGCACTCCTGTGGGCCAAATATTTGAAAGAAGTGGCTGTATTTTATCAATCAGTGCATATCAAAACCAAGAAGAATTTATCGAAAATTTTTCTTTTGAACCTAATAGTTATTATCAAATTTGTCGAGGTAATGTTTTTAATAACGAGCAAGAAGAGTTATATGAATTAGGCGATTCCTTTAGTTTTGATATGGTCTCTCAAAAAGAACATCTATTGATCAAAGAAAAAACGGTCATCATAAAGATACACAAGGTATCAACACTTTGAAAATTACAGAAATAAAAGTTTACCACTTACAAAAAAAACTTTCTTCAACCATGCAAATTTCACGAGGTGGTTTCCAAGAAAGGAATCACATCATTGTACAAGTTTGTACTAACTCTGGCATATATGGCTTAGGGGAAGGAGTCGGTAATGCGAGTTATGTAAAAGCTTTACTAAAAGGTCCTATTGGTGAAATGTCTATCGGCTTAAACCCTCTAAATATTAATGAAATAAGGACAAAACTTATCGATGACCAAGTCTATTTTGAACGCATGGGTTCAGCTATTTGTGCTGCTAGTGCAATTGAAATGGCATGTTGGGATATCATAGGTAAGTTTGAAAATAAGCCGGTATATGAGCTACTTGGTGGGTTAAAACAAAAAACACTCGAAGCATACGCCAGTGACGTATACTGGGAAGAAGATCCCAATAAAATGCTTGAGCGCGTATTTGCTATAAAAGAAATGGGACTAAACACAGTAAAAGCACATATTGGTTTTAAAAAACCGAGTGAAGACATAAAGCGTGTAGAAGCGATAAGAAAAGGCCTAGGCAATGATCATAATATGATCATTGATCTTAACTGTGGCTATACGCCAGAGCAAACATTAGAAGCGATAGAGTTATGGGCACCGTTTAACTTAACTTGGCTAGAAGAGCCCATCAACCCAAATTTATACCATGAAATGGGGAAGATTAAAGCGCAATCAACAATACCGATTGCTGCCGGTGAAAATGAGTTTTTAGTTCATGGCTTTAAAACATTATTTGATAATAAGGCCGTTGATATTGCTATGCCTGATATTGGCCGTGCAGGAGGTATTCTAGAAACACAAAAAATATGTGCTTTAGCTCAAGAATATAACATTGCCGTATCCCCTCATAACTATTCCTCAGGAGTATTATTAGCTGCTACGATGCAATTAATGGCCGCGACTAAAAATGCAAAACTCTTAGAATATGACGCCTCTACGAACGCAGTTTACCACGAATTTTTTACTGAACCTCTTCAGATGGATAATGGCAATATAACAGTGCAAAATTTACCGGGATTAGGTGTTGAACTTAAACAAGAAATATTAGATAAATATGCAATTTAAAAATAATACTTATAAAGCTGTTCTATTTGACTTTGATGGTGTGCTAGCCAATACCATGCATGATAATTTTACCGCTTGGCATACTGCACTTTCTACTTTTGGACTTAATATTAGTAAAGAAGACTATTTTGTACTTGAGGGGTTAAAACCTAAAGACGTGGCTGCATTTTTCCTTAAAGCTCATAAACTTGATAGCCCTGAAAATATCGAGAAAGCAGCAAAACAAAAAGAAAGTGAATATTTAAAAATAATGAACTTTTCACTTTACCCTGATGTTGAAAGACTTCTTCGAAAACTAATCTCAAAAAAGATCAAAATAGCGGTGGTAACGGGGGCTTCAAAAGAACGCTTTACCACTTCAGTTAATCAAATAACCCATTTTAATTTTATTGAATTATTTGATGAAATAATTACCGCAAGCGATTACCGGGAAGGAAAGCCTGCTGCAGAACCTTATTTGGCGGCTGTTAATAAACTAGCAATGCAAGCCGATGATTGTTTAGTTATAGAAAATGCTCCGATGGGGATTACCAGTGCACAGCAAGCTAACATAAAAACAGTCGCATTATGCACAACCTTAGATCAACAATTTTTGTCAGAAGCAAATTATATATTGAATGACATTAGTAGCTTATACAAAGAAATTTTTGGAGTTAAATAAGATGAGAACCCCTACTTTAGGACACCTACCAGGCCTTGTAGATGAGTTTGGTAAAGACTTTGCACTTGAGCTTTTTAGAAGAGGTAATTACTCGCGAAATTTTGACTATCAAGTAAAAAAAGAAGCTGATAAAAAGCGCATTAATATTCCAATATATCTAACAATAGGCTCTGAATTTAACTCTGCGGCATTATCAATGGTATTACCAGGAGTTAATATTTTTGGTCAACATCGTTGTCATGGTTTATACCTTAGCTTTGGAGCTAACCCTGAAGCTTTACGTGACGAGTTATTAGGCTTATCTACAGGTTGTTCTGGAGGGATGTCTGGCTCAAATGCTATTCAAGGCAAAGAAATTAACATGTACGGTCATAGCGGTTTAATGGGCGAACAAATTCCAATTGCAGTGGGTGCTGCTATGGCATCAGGTGAAACATCATTGGCAATTTGTGGTGATGCATCAGTAGAAGAAGATTATATATACCCATCTTTAGGCTGGGCTGCAACGAAAGAATTCCCTGTCATTTTTATTTGTGAAGACAACGACTTAAGCATACTAACAAAAGTAGAAGTTAGACGTTCATGGAGCCCTGTTGATGTTGCAAAGTCAATGGGAATGTATGCGGTAGATATTACGGACGATCCTTGGTTAATTGCTTATCACGCAAAAAAAATAAATGAAAGTGGTAAACCTGGCTTTATTAATATTCGAACTTGTCGTGTTCTATGGCACGCAGGTACCGGTAATGATGGCTTGCCTGAGTGGGACCGTTATAGCCTAATTTTAGCCGAATTAAAAAAATTAGGCTTTGATAAAGAATTAATAGATATAGATCAAGAGAATAAAAGTAAGGTAGAAAAATTATGGGCTTAGTAACTACCAAAACAACTGCAGATGTTATTAAAGAAATAACAAGAAATCACCTTGAAAATGACAATGGCTTACTGTTAGGGCAATGCGTTAGTGCTGTTGGCTGGATTGGCGGTACCGTTCCTGACTGTAAAAACATTGTTGAAATACCGATGACAGATATCGCCGGCCCTGCATTCGCCGTGGGTGCAGCACTTAAAGGCAGAAGACCTATATTTGTAGTTAGATATCAGGGCTTTATGTGGTACAACGCCAGTTCTCTTGTCAACTATGCTGCGAAATCAAAGCAAATATGGGATCAACCTTGTCCTATATTTATTCGCTCAATTGCTATGGAAGGCTTTGGGGTTGGCCATACTGCATCTTCAAGCATTCACAGCATTTTTATGCATTCCCCAGGAATGATTGTTGCGGCACCTATGACACCTAATGAATATCAAGAGGTCTGGGACTGGTTTATTACTCATGACGATCCTATCTATGTAAGTGAACACAGAAGAAGCTTTGCATTAACAGAAGAAACACCAAACGAGGTAGACGAAAATGCAGATATTACCTTACTCGCTATTTCGGCAGCACGTTTAAATGCACAAGATGCTTGCGAAATATTAAAAGCAGAAGGCATAAAATGTAACTTAATTCATCAAGTTTGGCTAAAACCTTTTATCATAGCCGATGAATTAGAACAATCATTAAAAGCGACAAAACTTGGTTTAGTGATCGATTCAGATTACCAGATGAATGGTGCATCTGAATCATTTTCATATACGCTCATGCATAAGTATAATATGCCTATCCATGCCCTAGGCATTGAAGATAGAGTTTGTGGTGTATCAAAGGAAGGTGAAAACATTACCCCTTCTGCCGAAAAAATTGCCGAAAAAGTTAGAATATTACTTTCTCAAAGGAAATAATCATGGCTTCATCAATAGATTTATTACTTGTTAATTCGCCAGGCAAAGATAGGGTTTATCAATCTCTAGCTGATGATCTTATTGCCTTTGAGCCGCCAATTTGGGCGGCACTTATCGCGGAATTTGCCCGAAAGAAAAACTACCGTGTTGAAATATTAGATGCTGAAGCTTTGCAGTTATCATACGAAGAAACAGTAAATAGGATTAAAGAAAAATCGCCTTTACTAACCGTATTTGTTGTTTATGGCCAGCAACCTTCGGCTTCCACACAAAGTATGCCTGCCGCTATTGATGTTCATAAACGATTAAAAGCAAATACACCAAAACTGCAAACCATGTTTTTAGGCACGCACTCGGCAGCATTACCTGAATTAACGCTAAAAGAAACAAGAGCTAATTTTGTTTGTTATGGTGAAGGGCCATTATCTATCGAGCAAACGCTAATACAGCTAAAAAGTGCGACTCCAAATTACAGTCAAATTTCTGGCATATGGTACTGGGATGAATTTAGCAAACCCTGCGGTAATGCCATGACGGAAAATATTAAGGATTTAGACGAAGCTATGCCCGGTATGGCATGGGACCTACTTCCGATGGAAAAATACAAAGCCCATAATTGGCATTGTTGGGATCATATTAATGACCGCCAGCCTTACGCTTCACTTTATACCAGCTTAGGTTGCCCATTTAAATGTAGTTTTTGTTGTATTAATGCCCCTTTTGGCCGCTCTGGTATTCGCTACTTCAGCGTTGAATGGACCATAAGACAACTAGATATTTTAGTAAATGATTATGGCGTTAAGAACATAAAATTTGCTGATGAAATGTTTGTCCTGCAACCTAGTCGTTTACTCGATATATGTGACCATATCATCGAAAAAGGCTACGATTTAAATATTTGGGCATATGCAAGAGTTGATACCGTTAAAGACAAGTTTCTAGCAAAACTAAAACAAGCCGGTTTTAACTGGTTAGGCTTAGGTATCGAGTCGGGTAACAAAAACGTCCGAAGTGGTGTTGATAAAGGACGATTTGTCGATCTTGATATAGCGGCTATTATCAAAAAAATTCAAGATGCTGGCATTTACGTTGGTGCAAATTATATCTTTGGTTTGCCTAATGACACCTTTGAAAGCATGCAAGAAACACTCGATATGGCATTAGAACTAAACACAGAATGGGCAAACTTTTATTCGGCGATGGCTTATCCTGGATCTCCTCTTCACCAAACAGCGGTTAACGATAAAGTCGCACTACCAGAAGATGAAGGTGGCCCTGGCTGGATTGGTTATTCACAACATTCGTATGAGTGTTTGCCTTTGCCAACTCAAACCCTAAAAGCTGAAGAAGTGCTAACTTTTAGAGATTATGCTTTCGATGTATATTTTAATAACCCCAAATATATCAACATGATGAAAGAAAGATTTGGTGATGACGTTGTTAAACATTTAGAATTTATGACTTCTCATTCTCTAAAACGAAAAAACACACTGCCGCGAAGTGATTTCCCGGAGATATTTAACCATCACATAGGCAGTTAATTTTTCATTTTAACAAAAAAACAAAAAACACTTCGAGATAAAGTTTAGTTATTAATTGATACTCTGAGGTAGTTAATTTTAAATAAAGATGGGGAAACAAATGTTTGAACAAGGTTTAATAATCGCTCACCATAGTTATAACTTAATTGAGAATTCTTTTAAGGACGGTTTTAGATATTATTGTAAAAAAAATCATACTATCGATTATTTAAAATTATCTGCAGAAAAGGGAACAAACCATGCAGAAAAAAAAATATTAGCACTGATAGAAACACAAAAAATAGAAGTTATTTTATCCATTCAGCCAATAAGTTTAGTTCATTTAAACCCTCTGTTTTTAAAGGAAATATCTCAAAATGCATTAATAATAAGTGTTTTCTTAGATTTAGAGTTATATTTTGAAAGCATAGATAGATATTATGCCCAATGCTCTGATTTAGTGTTAATTGTTGGCTCTAAAGAATATAAAGCCTTATTCTCTTTATATCAAATTGAATCTTGCCACACTGCTTCATTATACGATAGTAAAGTGTACAAAAATAATTTTTTAGACCGTACAATCGATGTATTATTTATTGGCGACATTACAAGGCCAAACCGTAAAGAGTATATTAATTTCATTGAGAAAAAAGGTATAAATGTTATATCTGTTGGTAAAGGCACTAAAAGAGGTTTTGTAACAAATGAAAAAATGATAGAGCTTTATAATTCTGCAAAAATCACTTTAAATTTTTCTGGGACCCATAACAATCCAAAAAACATACCTTACACAAAAAATATAAACTCTAAAATAGCTCAAATCAAAGGCAGAATAACTGAAGCATCTTTGTGTGGCTCTTTTATTTTAACCGAAGACACAGAACCAAAAGAGGATAGGTATTGTTTAAGTAAACATATCGATACCTTTAAGAACAAAAGAGACCTCTTTAATAAGATAGAATTTTATCTAAAAAACAATCAGATTAGAGAAGAAAAAGCTCACAATGCTTATCTACATTCTATTGATAATTATGATGCCGTTAAAGGGATGCATAAACCAATGAGTATTGTAAAAAACACAAACAAAAAAAATAATAAGATAGAACTAGATAAAGATTTTACCAAAATTTATACTACACATCATTTTTTTATGTTTTTGGATTTTGTAATGTCAAAAAATATAAAACATTCGCTGCATGAGTTAAATATACTGTATAAGTACAATTTCAATATCAGACTAGGAAAAGAAACATTTTCATATATCAAAGAACTTTTAATCTCAAGATATTATTTATATAAATCAAGAAAAATTAAAAAAGACTTATTATCCATATTAAAAAAACCTGAAATATCAAGTTTCGTTATATATGCGGGAGGCTTACATACCCAAAACCTTATAAAGCAGTTTAACAATGAAATAAAAAATAAAATAACAGTAATTTACGATCAAAATAAATTATTAGAAAACAAAAAAATTGAAGATATTTCAATAACATCTTCCAAAGAAATATTAAAAAACGCAAAAAACATACTAATTTCTAGCTTTACATTTGAACAAGAAATAATAGATGTTCTCCAAAAAGACTACCCAAAAACAAATATAATTAGAATATATAAAAAATCTAAAAAAGACCTATTTTTCACTCCTAGTTGGTATGAAATATTTTTCTCTTCAATTAATAAATGACAGCACAACCCTATGCTGCATTATTGAAGCTTTATTGCTGCATATTCTTATGCATCACGATCACCTAATACCGGTATTAACCGAACAGCATCATGGTATTACGCACCCGTACGTGCTGAAGAGTTTTAACTAAATTCTGCCTAGAGAAGTTATTATTGCTATTGCTCAACTTCCCATAAATTTCAATGAAATAACTATATGCTTTATTTGCATTTGATAAATCAGGTTGGTATTCATTTAAATCTATAACGAAACTCATTAATACTGGAGGCATACTAATGACTTGTGGATGTCCATCTAATAAATTATGCATAAAAACACTACCACTTCTACCATAATAAATAATTAAAATTAACTGGTTATTTTTCACAATAAATCATTACCTTAATAGCAATATGTTTTTCGCTGTTTATCTAGAATATACCATACGATTCACAAAACGAATTAAAACGTATTAGTCCATTGAAATATTTATTTTATTAGTTGTAAAACTCTTAACTGCAAGTTCAATCCCTTGTTTTAATGATATTTTCACTTTCCAATTGAGCTTACTGACAATAGTATTATCCAAGGATTTTTTCATCATGCCATCAGGTTTACTGCTATCAAAAACAATCTCACCTTGATAACCAACCTGTTCTTGTATCAAAAATGCTAACTCTTTTATAGAAACAGTTTCACCACCACTCAAGTTAATGTGTTCAGTGGCAGAGTACTGTTCTGTTAGCATCAAAATACCTTCTGCGGCATCATCAACGTAAATAAATTCACGTAAAGGCTGACCCGTACCCCATAATTCAACCTGTGCTCTATTTTCTTGTTTTGCTTTAACAAACTTAGTGATTAAAGCGGAAATAACATGACCATGATTAGCATCAAAATTATCGCCTTCTCCATATAAATTGGTCGGTACTATAGTGATAAAGTCTTTATTATATTGTGTACGATAATAACCACATAACTTCGTTAAAGTAATTTTTGCCAAGGCATAGGCTTCATTCGTTGGCTCTAGGGCTCCAGTTAATAAACTTGCTTCATTAATAGGCTGTGCGGACACTTTAGGATAAAAACACGATGAACCTAAATTCACTAATTTTTCAACACCATATTTAGCCGCACAGTGAATAACATTCAAGCCTATTGCTAGGTTTTCACTGAGAAACTCTACCGGCTGGGTTTTATTCGCTTCAATGCCACCTACTTTTGCCGCACAGTGGATAACAATTTCAGGCTTGTTTATTTCAAACCACTTTTCGGTTGCCGCTAAGTCGGTTAAATCGAGTTCTTGATGACTTACCGTTAGCAACTCAACATCATAATTAGCTCTGAGCTGTCGGCAAAGTGCCGAGCCAACCATCCCGCTATGACCCGTAACCCAAACACGCTTATTATCTAGACTTATTTTACTCACTAATTTTTCCTTACCAACTGACTTACACGTTGCTGTATTTAGTATTTGAGATCATTCGATAACCTTTTATCAACTCTTCAATACCATCATCTAGTGAAATTTGTGTTTTATAGCCAGTCGCTTCAATTTTTGCATTAGAAACAATGTAATCACGTTTATCTGGGTCTTCGCCAATGGGCGCATCAATAAAAACAAACTTAGGCAAGTGTTGCTGAATTTTTTCACAAAGCTGCTTTTTAGATAAGTTTGCGTCAGATAAGCCAACATTATATGCTTCGCCTTTCATGCTATCGAAGTTTGCTAAGCCATGTACAAAAGCATTAGCAACATCTTGAATATGAATGAAATTACGCTTGAAGTGCGACTCGAATAATACAATCGCGCTGTCTTTTACTGCGCGGTAAACAAAATCGTTTACCAGTAAATCTAGGCGCATACGTGGCGACATACCAAATACAGTGGCAAGCCTAAAGCTTATCGCATTGCCTTGCGCTAAGACCGCTTGCTCAGCCTCAACTTTACTGGTGCCGTATAAACTTATTGGATTTAGTGGCGAGGTTTCATCGCAGTGTTTACCTGCTTCGCCAATGCCATAACCGCTGTTGGTAATAGGCATTAGTAATTGCTGATCTTGGCTCATTAATTTCGTTAATAAAACCACGGCATCACGGTTAGTTGATGTGGTACCTAAAGCATCACGGCCACAAAGAGGTGCACCAACCAATGCAGCTAACGGAATAACTACATCAGCTTTAGCCAATAAAGGGGCAATTTCTGCTTTATCACGACAATCGCCACGATACACATCAAAGTTGGGGTTCAAACATAAAGGGTTCAAAGAATCTTGATTAAACATGAAGTTGTCAAGAACGGTGACTTTATGGCCTAAACTTAATAATTTAGGCACAATAACCGAACCTAAGTAACCCGCACCACCCGTAACTAAAATATTTTTACTTTCCGTTGTATTATTCATTATTTAACTCTCTTTAAAATTTACTTATCTCAAATGTCTTGTTGTTATAAAACCATATTAAAGGGTATCTAAAACACTTTTTAAGGTGGTTAATTGTTCAGTTAAATCAAACGGGTGATTACCAATAAAAAAACCATGATCATGGGCATAATCAGCATTTCGCATTTCACCCACTGACGACCATTGGTAATGCTTGATAACATCGTGGCGAAGGAAGTTACCGCCGGTGATCATACGAAAACCAATATCAGCCTTTTTTAGCGCAGCAAATACTTGTGCACGTGTTAACCCTGACTCTTTTTTGACAATAATAGGAAAACAAAATGCTGAGCTTTTACCTAGTTCATCTTGAATGATAAAACGCTCATCATCGGCAAATAACTGATGAAATAACGCCAAATTCTTTCGTCTAACGGCAGTAAACTCTGGTAACTTTTTTAATTGCTCAAGTCCAACAATGCCGCTAAGTTCAGTTGGTCGAACATTATAGCCGGGGAGAATAAAGCGATAAGCTTCATTAAAGTCGTCTTGTTTATCATCATAAATACAAGAATCTTCCGGTTGTCCACGTGTCCAGCCATGATTTCGTAAAGACAATGCTAATTGATATAATTCGTCATCATCGGTAATTAACATGCCACCTTCCATCGTTGAAATATGGTGCGAGAAGAAAAAACTAAACGTTCCTATATCACCAAAGGTACCGGTTTTTTGATTATTCAATTCTGCGTCAAGTGATTCGCAATTATCTTCTAAAAAGTATAAATTGTGTTTATCAGCAAATTCACGCATCACATCAAGTGCAGCGGGGTTACCTAAAATACTGACGCCAACAATCATTTTAGTGTCTTTCGTTAAAGCATTCTCTAACTGGCTAATATCAATATTAAGGCTATTTAGCTGCACATCAACAAACTTTAGTTTCAAGCCATATTGTTGTAATGGGTGATAAGTGGTTGCCCAAGAAATTGCCGGTACGATAACTTCGTCGCCGGCTTTTAGTGGCGAATCTTTTTTATAACATAAGGCGGCAGTGGCAATTAAGTTAGCAGAAGAACCAGAGTTAACCATAACCGCATGTTTTTTGTCATGGTACTTGGCAAATTGCTGTTCAAATTCAGCAACATATTTCCCCATAGAAAAATAACCACTTTCTATAACTTTATTTAATGCCGCGTGCTCTTCATCACCAAAAGTCGGTGATGCAAGGTCGTAAAACATAGGCTCTCCTGAGCTTTAAGACGTTAAACTGTCTATTAAATCAATACCATCCCAAATATGGGAGAAAGTAAGTGCTTGTCCTGCTGGAACAAACCGCTTAGCTGTTTCTGCTAATTTAGCTGACTGTTGCCACTGCTCTATAATTGACACATCAATACCTGAAGTAGTAACAGTCTGACAATGGCTAAATAATTTAATATCAGCTAAAGTTGTAATTTGTAGGCTAAGCAAAGTCCATAAACCACAGTGCGCTTTTATTGCATCTAGTGTTATAAACTCTACATCAACCTTGTGTAATTCATTATATTTTTCGACATTAAGTTTGTTTTTTACAGGGTGGTTTAAAAGTAAAGGCAACCTTTGTAAATAAACTAACTGAGAAATTAAATCGCTTGTCGATAAACTTAACTGCTTGGTTGTTTTTTCAATGAATAACAGCCAGAATTTTTCTTGCAATTGTTGCGCCGTATCTAACCAATAAATTACTTTCGGCGAGGAACAAGCTTGTTGATAAAAAGGTTTGATATCAGTAATTAGCTGATTAACTGCGTTACCTATTTCACTGTCATTTTCTAAGTGAATTACAGCAACTGAATATCGGTCAGGAAAAGTAATATTATTCGCGTCTATTTTTTGTGGTATTTCACTAATTTCAGCAACAGCGGCATCTCCCCCCCATATGACACGAGCATCAGCAAACAATGATAATCGCAAAGTAATATCATGCCCGTGATCTGTGTCATGTTGATATTGAATAATATGAATCAATGCATAAACAGCGTCATGCTTTTTATGGTCATTAAAAAAATCAGCTAAAAGCTCAATGAAAAATTGGGTTTCTTGTGTCAATTTATTGCTAATACGTAAAATCGTTTGATTACCCGATAGCACTGAAACAACAATTGAATAAAAAAATAGCGTGTCGACATTACCCGGAGCAATATGAAAAGCCACTCCTTTTGCAGTATTACAGCGATCATGGTATTGCTGTTTGATCGTTAATAAGTGTTTTTTTCTTAGCCAATAGCCCGCCGCCACAATACTTGGCTCACGGCGGCCGTTTTTCATTAAGAACAATCCTAGCTGGCTAAAAGCTTCAATAGTGCCTTCATAAAAAGGGGGTAACGTTACTTTATCATCAAACACAGCCGTTTTATTTTTAGATAATAATAGCCTTAATGGACTATTTTTAAGATTGAGTATCACTGCAACCTCTCATTTCTGCTTTGGCTAATCGACCATTGACCTGAAAATACTTCCCTTTTTTACCGCACTGACAATTATCTTCACCGATGATAATGCCAAGATCTTCGGTTAAAAGTGCATGGCCCGGATAACTTGTTGGCAGCAGTGAATTTACTTGAATAATTCCTTCAATACCATTTTTTTCTTCTTCAGCTAGATTAGACTTTTTACGGATAATAACGTCACTCCAAATGGGACAATGCAAGTAACTCGCTTCACATTCTACATACACAGTTCCTGTTTGCTCAACCATGCCATAAAAATTATGCACTTTGACATTGCCAAGTACAGTATTGAGCTGTGATTTAAACGTTTGATTAGACACCGCTTTATCTTGTAGTTTTTTCCAACCGCCACTGTGCAGCAAAACGGCATCGGCAATGCCTAACTGAGTATTTTTCTCTTTAAGTTTTTGAATAAAATACTGCCAAACGATAAAAGTAAAACCAAAGATAAATATTTTTTGATCTTTATGCTTGTCAATAAATTGACTGACTGCACCTATATTGATACTCATATCCTCATTAAGCGCATAGGTATGGTCATAACCAAACAGTGACATACCTTGAATACCGACACCTCTTGCTGAATAGGAGAACTTATTTTTTATGACCTTAGGGTGATCAATAATCAGCATCGGCAAACGTTTGCCCCCTAACCATTGTTTCATAATCGTAGCTAATACTTTTTGCTGACGTAAAGCATTTTCTTTATCTAAGACAATTTGTGACACTTGTTGAGAAGTGGTGCCCGATGAGGTCGTTATTCTAAAAATATCTTCTGTTGAAATACTTTTAAGGAGATGATGTTTAAATAAACGTACCGCAAGAGCCGGCACTTCATCTTCAGGGAGCTTTCCTTGATAAAGAAAATCAATAATATCGCGGTAGTTTTCACTGTGTTGATAATGATAATGAGCCAACTCAACTAATTGTTGATTAAACAAGGGCATTTTTTCAGCTTGGTTGAGCTGATATACCGGCAGGGTAATTAATTGCTCCCAATTCATTATTCGCTCCTCTCTTGATCTTTTTTGAGCAAAGTCAGTTCCGGGTAGTTTATTTTTCCTGATGAGAAATAGGGGACTTTATCAATCAAGAAACACCGGCAATAACTAGAGTGTATATTTAAAAATAGGCCCAGTAATTTTTGACAAATATCTGTAGAGTATTCACTCGTCATTGACGATTTAACTATATAGCAAGATAATAAATCGTCTTGACCACTGCAAACTACTGTTAATTTTTTTTCGTAAAAGAATTGCTCTACTTCATCTAAATTAATGCGTTGGCCAATAATTTTAATAAACCGCTTTAAGCGCCCAATGATTTGATAGTCGCCATCATCATCACAAATAGCTAGATCTCCTGTATGCAGTATTTTCTTCTGTGCAGGTAAGCTAAGTGCGTTAATATTTTTAGCTATTCCCATCATGACATTTTTGCCAGAATAGCAGAGTTCCCCCCCCTCTAACCATAGCTTTCCACCGCTGATTTCTTGGCCGATTGAATAAGGTTTACTGGCTACTTTTTCTGGCGCTAAAACACTTATTCTTGCGGTTGCTTCAGTTTGACCATACATCACAAAAAAATGTTTCTTATTATCTAAGCACCAATTATTGATTTCGCTAACTAGCTTTGGCAACAATCTGCCTCCCGCTACGGCAAAAAAGCGTAATGAAGTTAGCGATAGTCGCTTTAAGTTTAACTTTAATAACATCTGGTAATGGTAGGGAACTCCGTATAAACAACGAATTTCATGCTGTTTGAATAACTGCCAAAATTCACGTGTTAACAGGCCAGTTTCGTTCAAGACCAATGTAGAACCTTGATTTAAATGGGTATTCAAAACAGACAAACCAAAGCTATAGTGTAATGGTAAGGTCGTTATCACGGTATCGGTTGATTGTAGTTCGAGGGTATCGCAAATAGCTTGGCAGTTGTTTTGTAGGTTCTGATAACTTAATTTAATTAGGCTCGGGCTCCCCGTGCTACCCGATGTCGTGATGAGTAAAGCAAGCTCTTGATGCAGTTCATGATCCCTTGTGTTTAAAGGGGTTATTTCGCCATTATCAATCAGAAGGTTCACCTGATAATGGTTGATGAGTTTTTGCTTTTTTTCTTGCGCGAGGTCTTTGTCTAGCCACCAAACGACAAACTCTAATTGCAAAGCGGCCAGATAATAGACAATGCTATTGATGTTTTGATGAGCCACTAACATGATCAGTTGCTTATTGTTTTTTTGAACGAGTGACTTTTGACCGACTACAATTTTCTTTAGCGCTATTTTTGCCTGCTGAACTAAGTGATGTAATTGCTGATAACTCACTTTTTCTACGCGAGCTTCAGTGTTATCGATATTGCTTGAACAAATGAGCGCGGTATTATCGCCAAATTTCTCAGCTAATTGCTTAGTTTGCCAAAAAGTTTTATTCATCACTTATTCATCATTATGTATTTTTCCAACAAAATTACAGTACTAAGCCGCCGTCAACAGCAAGTACTTGCCCGGTAATATATCTTGCATTACTTGACGATAAAAACTGCAAGACAGGTACAATATCATCGACATTACCTAAACGTCCGAGACTCGTTTTATTCGCTATCATGGTTTTTTCTTCTGAAGAGAAATGTTCAACTAAGGGGGTTTCTATAAAACCCGGCGCTACCGCATTAATACGAATACCGACACTGCCTAGCTCTTTTGCTAACGATTTAACCAAACCTTCAATACCTGCTTTTGCTGCGCCATAAACACTTTGTCCGGCACTGCCTTGGCTTGCCACTATCGAGCTTAATAAGGTGATAACACCCTGTTTATTTCGCATCATTAACTTACTCGCGAATTGACAAAAAAGTACGGCACTGGTTAAGTTGCTGGCAATTTCATTTTGTATCATTTCAAAGCGGCTCATCATTAACGGTTGCTGGGTTAAGGTTCCCGCACAATGAAGAAACACATCAAGACGTTTTGTTGTTTTAGCTATATGCTGAAATAGCACTTTAACTTGCGCATTGTCATTTATATCGGCAGCAATTGCATCAATAGGGATAGAGAAGTTCTGCGTTAACTCGGCGACTAAAGCATTAAGCTTATCTTGATCTCTACCGGTAATAAAAAGCCTTGTCGCATTTTTTGCATAAGAAAAGCACGCCGCTTTGCCTATGCCACCGTATGCACCCGTAATTAACACGATCATGGCATTACCTTTTTATGAAGCTGTGGTTTAATTGCTAAAAAATTAAAAAGAAATACTTTCGTTATATTTCGTTAAAATCTCTTTTGCTTTAGTAAATGAGCTCATATCAATAATGTCATCAATATCAAACATGACCTCAAAATCATTTTCTAGTTGAGCAATAAGGATCATATGCGCGGTTGAATCCCACTGTTTATGGCTATTGTATTCTAGCGACTCGTTAACTTCTGAGCGTGGTACTTCTAATGCTGTTACAAAAGCATCGACTAATATCGTGATTGCAGTCATTTATTTAACCTTCTGAATTAAAACCAATAACTTACACTTATTGACTTAAAATCTATTTATTTAAACCTAAGTATTTTACTTAATTTAGCTTTTGCTAAAGTAAAATTTTCTAATGAAAGCGTCATGGTGACTAAACCGTGTTCATTCATCTCATCTTGTTGATATCCTAACATTTCATTGTAACGAATAGCACTATTATTGTGTTTAAAAACTTGCGCTTGCAAGTAGTTACAGCGGCCTTGTTTAAACAAATACTCGATAAATACTAATGACGGTGAAAACGCCAAAACACTGTTTTTATATTTACAGTCAGGTGCAATATACAAACCAGGATTAATCACGATAGCAAGATCTAAAGGGGTCACTTCAGTGCTTGCTTCATCATTTCTATTCGCGTGAACAGTGCTATTATTATCAACACAAGTCGTGGCATAAATAACCCCAATATCTTCACCTTTGTATGAGATCAGTAAATAAACTTGCTGTTTGTTTTCCGCTAAACTGGCAAACCAGGCTTGTTGCTGTGCCGCACTGATAATACTTTTATCTTTCATGAACTCGGCAATATCTGGATGATTTCGCCATGCCCGTATTTTTTCTAATTTATTTGCGGTTATCGGCGCAAGTTCGATACCAAAGCCCATTAATGGCCATTGCTCATTCATCATATTTCTTCTTTTTTATTTACAGCTTTGCCGATAATATCGCTAGGGTGCAAGATATTCACCAAAACCTCAACAATTCGAGTTACCCCTTTACCATCAACTAAATCTGCGGCACTGGCTGACATTTTTTCTAATTGCTGATTATCCTGCCAAAGTATGCTCAACTTATTAAGCGCTAAGGTCATACCGCTTGCGCATCTGCCATCAAAAACATAGCTCCAGCCCGCTTCTTGATGTGCTTTTGCTGATAGTAGTTGATTGTCCGCCACCGTTAAAAATAAACTTGGCACTTGGCAATAAGCCAATTCATAAACAATGGCTCCGGGAGCACAAATAGCTAAACGACTTTGGCTCAATAGCTCTGCCATATTCTCACACTGATGAACATGCCGAAAGTTCATTTTTTTACAAAATAACTGAATATTTTCAATACCTTGACAACCACCACCAGTAATAACCACAATATCTTTAGCTGAATAATCAAGATTATTTGTCTTTAATACTTCAGCAACACCTTTAATAACGGGCAAGGTTAAGCCGCCAATATCGCTACCACCAAAATTAATCACGATTAAATTTCGCTCTGTGAAAGCAGTTGATTTTTGGCTTAAATATTCTTGGCGAACAATACTGTAAGACAAGCCTAATAAATGCTGTGCGTTAGGTGCACTGTATTGATAACCCAGTTTTTCAGCGTCGGGTAACGCGTTAATAACCAAGTGACAATATAGTTTTTCAAGATCATTGGTATCATCAAAAACAGCAATTTTAAGCAAGTTATTATTTAAAAGTGCCAACTTCTGCCGATAACATTGATCAAATTGATAACCATCAAGTATCAACATAGTGTTAGGAAAATTTTTGGTGATAGTTGAAATTTGTTCAAGCTCTGCGGTTATACTCAGTGAATCATCAAGTAAAACAACGTCAGCGCCCATAGCGGTCAGTTTTTTTTGTAAAAACCCAGGTAAACCCTTCGAGATAACGACACACTTCAAGGAGTCTTTTGAATAGTAGTTGTTGATATGTTCGATGAGAGCGGCACAGCGAAATGCATGGCCTAAACCAATTTCACTAGCTGCGTCAAACCTAAACAATACAGAGTGTATTAACACGTATTAACTTTGATGACGGAGTAATTGAAATGCTTCACAGTAACGCTTACCTATGGTTACCCCACGCAATTTAGCTAAAGCATCAACAGCAATCAACGAACGTGGATGTGGAAACTCTCGTATTTCTTCTTGATAACATTGCAGAGCAGCAATTTTTTTATCATAAAAGTCACTGATATCAACAAACCAATTGGCGTTAAATTGCTGTTCGCCAAATTGCCATTCGGTACTTGATAGTACTTCAAAAGAAAGGATAGTTTTCACACTACTCGCCGGTAATGGTCTAAAGGCGGTCAATACGGCTTGTGCGGTTAAGCGGTGATCTATATTTAAATCGCTCAGGCTATGGGTATAAATAATTTCAGGACTGAAGTTTTCAGTATTTTTTTCAATAAACTGCGTAATAGTTAATAGCTCTACGCCGTCCATTTTATTATCAGGAAAGCCGGCTTGGCATATGTGCTTAATACCTAAAATGTCTGCAGATTGTTGTAAGGCACTTTTTCGTTCCTTTTTACTTTCAACAAGAGAACTGTTTTCAACCAGAGTATTCATTCGCGCAGAAACACCATCGGTCATCACTAACAAAGTAATAGCATCACCTTGCGCCGCATGTTTTGCAATAGTAGCGCCACAGCCTAGCGCTTCGTCATCAGCATGTGCAACCACTACCAGTACATTCGCCATATTATTCTCCTAATACATCCCATGAAAGCGCGGTACCCTTAGCTAAATCCTGGTTCACTTGTTGCCCTAACACTTGCGGATAATGCTTTGGCGGTAATCCTAAACCGGGTCGTACCACTTTAATGTTTTCGGCAGTCAAGCGCTGTCCTTGTTGAATATCGGCTGAAATATAAATTGAACGACGATATTTCTTCGAGTTTTGTTCGCTGCTGTCGCCACCATAAACTACTTGGCCAATAGACTGGGCGGCACTTTTACTTTCGCTAACTAATAATTTGAATTCAGCAGGTTCTAAAGAGAATGCAGCATCAATACCGCCATCATCACGTGATAAGACAAAGTGTTTTTCAATAACACTTGCCCCTAACGCAACGCCAGCAATTGAAACACCTATACCTAAGGTATGATCAGAAATACCTACCTCACAACCAAATGTTTGTCGTAAATGCGCGATAGTTTTTAAATTCGCCTGAGCTGGTAATGCTGGATAAGCACTGGTGCATTTCAGCAATATAATTTGCTGACAACCATTGTTTTTTAAGCAATCTATTGCTTCTGATATTTCGGTTAACGACGCCATGCCGGTAGAAATAATCACTGGTTTACCCGTTTTAGCAATACGCTCGATAAGCGGTATATCGTTATTTTCAAAAGAGGCAATTTTATAACATGGTACGTCTAAGGTTTCCAAAAATTCAACTGCGCTATGATCAAACGGAGAACTAAAGGCGATCAAACCTAAAGATTTTGCTTTTTCAAAAAGAGTTTCATGCCATTCCCACGGGGTGTAGGCTTTTTGATAAAGCTTATGTAGTGAATTTCCTTGCCAAAGATTGTCGCCTTCTAATATTTGAAAATCGTCATGTTCACAATCTAAGGTCATGGTATCAGCAGTATAGGTTTGCAATTTTATCGCATCAACGCCCATTTTAGCTGCGGCTTCGACCATTTCAAGCGCTCGTTCAAGTGACTGATTATGGTTGCCTGATAATTCAGCAATAACAAAAGGGGCTTGCGATAGCCCTATTTTTCGTCCAGCAATAATTACGTTATTATTAGTATTATTTATCATTATTTGATCCTTCGTAATTCTTCTTAAAAGTCACTTGCGCGCTTATTTGTTCATCACCGTTAGCGAGTAGTAATAACTTTGCTTGAGAAAAATTGAGGGTGAATGGCCCCATATTTAAAAAAGCTTTTGGGTACCCTTTTGCATCTAACATGCGAATATAGTCATAAATATCAGACATCGCTGCCAGTTGTGAGAGGTTACCTTGCTCAGGAGTTCGTCGTTTAAATTCAGTCACTTCACCCGTTTGTGCTAATGGCTCAATATTTCGTTGAATAATATCAAAAATCAACTGGCTAACTAGATTATCGGCACGGCTAAAAATTTCTTCCGCGCTGCCAGAAAGTGATAACGGTAATTTTGAGTATACTGGGCCGGCATCAAGTTGCTGGCTACAACGAAAAGCGCTAAGTTGTGTTTCTTTAAAGCCACGAACAATTAAATTTTGCAGTGGACTGCCGCCACGCCCAAAAGGTAAGTCGGTCATATGAAACATAATACAAGCAAAGTTTTCCGTAATTTCTGCGGGTATTTTATGTGACCAATGGGGTAAAAATATATAATCAGGAGCGATTGTAGATAAGCGCTCAACAGTAAGTTCAGCAGGTTCAGAAATAAATTGCCATTGCCCGGCTAATGTTGTTTGTAACCGGGAAAAAAGTGACTGGTGCCGCTGATGCTGTGAAACAATTAAATAAGAACCCACATAAACTCCCAAAATGACCTTAAAAACACTTAAACTGTATTAAATTTTAAGCGTACCCTCAATATCAGCCATTAATGCTTTATACATATATTCAGCACGTCGCCAATCACCTTCATCATCAATATCTTGCACAAGATAATTAGGTAGCACAATAGGTATAGCAAAAGGTGAAAACATACCTCCATCAATAAGATTGACAAAATCTTGTGCTAACCCCCAGTAAAATTGCCCCGCATCATGAAAGACTTCGGGTAAATCTTGTGAACGTGCCCCAATAGATTCAGGTTCAAGCAAGGTAATATTTCGTTCATTACTTTCAATAGTAAATGAGCGCTGTACCGGATAATTAAACTTGCAAACACTAAAGGCATAATGTTTATTTTCAGCCGCTTGTAATTGCTCTAAACCACGTTGAATAAATTCTTTTTGTAAAAAGGGTGCTGTCGCGTAAATACAACAAACATAGGCAATTTTCTCTCCTTCTGCCTCTAATGCTTTTATGGCATGAATTACTACATCATTTGTACCGGTATGATCATCAGCTAATGTAAGTGGGCGAATAAAAGGAACTTCTGCACCATACTTTTTTGATATATCTACAATATCACGATCGTCAGTTGAAACGATAACGCGATCAAACAGGCCTGAATTTATGGCAGCCTCAATGCTATAAGCGATAATAGGCTTGCCACAAAATTCGCGAATATTTTTTTTATGTATACGTTTGCTTCCACCTCGAGCAGGAATAACGGCAACATTGATCATCTAATATCCTTTATAAATACATAGTATCAAGTGTAAGACTATATATTGTTATTGTGCGCTTGAACTTAATGATAAAACAAGCAAAAACTTTGCCGACTTGCTTCAATGGCTGAATATTTAAACAATACTAATAAAAACAATGGGAATGAAGATAAAATACTTAACAGAACTGATAAAGGTGTTTACACTGGAAATTCACTAATTGGCGCAATTTTTGCTTTTCTTATAGGTAAATTAGGTACTTTAATTATCAGCTGTTATCGTTAACAGGGATTTTACATAATTTATCATCACCAAAGGTTTTATTCATGTTCAATAACAAAAATATTCTCATTACAGGTGGAACCGGTTCATTTGGTAATCTTTACGTTAAAACCTTATTAGAACGCTACCAACCTCGCAGAATTATTGTTTACTCTCGTGATGAATTAAAACAATATGAAATGCAGCAAGTTTTTAACCATTCTTCTATGCGGTATTTTATAGGTGATGTACGTGATCGGGATAGGTTAAATCAAGCAATGAATGGTGTTGATTATGTCATTCATGCTGCAGCAATGAAACATGTGCCTGCCGCCGAATACAACCCCACTGAGTGCATAAAAACAAATATCAATGGTGCAGAAAATGTAATTGCCGCAGCAATTAGTAATAATGTTGAAAAAGTTATCGCTCTCTCTACAGATAAAGCAGCGAATCCCATCAATCTGTATGGTGCAACTAAACTCGCCTCTGATAAACTATTTGTCGCTGCAAACAATATGACAGGTGGGCATAATACTTATTTTTCTGTTGTTCGATATGGCAATGTTTTAGGCTCTCGTGGTTCTGTCGTGCCATTTTTTCAACAACTGATAGATAACAACGCTACTGAAATTCCGATTACCCATGAAAAAATGACGCGCTTTTGGATCACCCTTCAACAAGGTGTTGATTTTGTTTTAAAGAATTTTGAACGAATGAGCGGTGGTGAAACTTTTGTCCCTAAGATACCGTCAATGCGAGTTACTGATCTAGCCAAAGCAATGGCTCCTAACCTCCCTATTAAAATTATTGGTATTCGTCCTGGCGAAAAATTGCACGAAATAATGTGCCCTTCTGACGATTTTTATCATACATTAGAATTTGAAGATCATTTTGTTATTACGCCGACCATTAGCTTTACTCGACGAACCAATGACTTCTCAGTGAATGTAATTGGTGAAAAAGGTAAAAAAGTAGCCGAGAGTTTTGAATATAATTCAAAAAGTAATCCTGACTTTTTGACCATTGAACAACTATCAGCCTTTAATAAAATGGCTGGGCTATGATCTTATATGGGCAACAAAATATTTCAGAACAAGATATTGAAGCCGTTAGCAAAGTACTCACTTCGTCTCATTTAACGCAAGGTAATGTAGGCATTGCTTTTGAAAAAAAATTATCACAAATTTGCCATGCACCATATGCACTTGCCTATTGTAATGCCACTGCCGCATTACACGCTTCTTGTTTAGCCTTAGGCGTAAATAACCAAGATATTGTTTGGACCTCGCCTATCTCTTTTGTCGCATCCGCCAACTGTGCCTTATATTGTGGCGCGACAATTGATTTTGTTGACATAGATAGCCAGTCAGCCAATATGTCTGTTCATGCATTAAAAAATAAACTTGCTATTGCGGACAGAGAAAATAAATTACCTAAAGTGCTAATTGTTGTACATATGGCTGGACAAAGTTGTGATATGGCTGCTATTTATCAACTTACTCAACAATATGATATTAAAGTAATTGAAGATGCTAGCCATGCCATTGGTGGAAGTTATCATAATCACCCAATTGGTAGTTGCAACTATTCAGACATCACTATATTTAGCTTTCACCCAGTTAAAATTATAACCACTGGTGAAGGTGGAGCCGCATTAACTCAATCTGGTGACTTAGCTAAAAAACTTGCTTTATATCGTTCGCACGGTATTACTCGCGAGCCTGAATTAATGACAAATAAAGATGAAGGCCCTTGGTATTATCAACAAATAGCTTTGGGATATAATTACCGAATGACCGATATTCAAGCCGCGCTCGGCTTATCGCAACTTGAAAGATTATCCTACTTTATTCAACGACGTAACGTGCTTGCTAAGCAATATGATAAAGCGTTTAGTAATACCCAATTTCAAGCTTTAACACAGATGAATGGCAGCACATCTTCGTATCACCTTTATGTGATAAAAAACGCTAATTGGAGTCAAGATCAAAAAGTGAGCCTTTTTAATAAAATGAGAGAAAAAGGAATACAGGTTCACGTTCATTATATTCCAATTCACTTGCAACCTTATTATCAAGAATTAGGGTTTGCTTTAGGTGACTTTCCAAAGGCTGAACTGTATTACCAACAAGCACTCACTCTTCCTATGCACACAAAACTAACCAACGAACAACAACAATATATTATCCGCACATTATTAGATTTAGGCTAAAGCATTAAAGACAAGAACGAATAATAGACTAAAAAAATTCGTTATTCGCCCTATCACACTAAACTTTACCCTTGAATTCACATGACACATAACGTACTTATTATTAGATCTCTCCTCTTAAACGCTTCCCCCAATAACTTTCGTTTACATAATGAGGCGTTTCTGCTTCGGCTCTATAATATTTAGCTGCTAATGATAAGAATTCACAGTAAACAACTAAACTTTCATTGAACAATTTAATTCCTTCACTTTCAGCAGAAGAATTATATAAAAATTGTGTTAACACCACTTGCATCTGCATGATAGTACCGCTAATTAAATCATATACATTCTGTGGAAAGGACCGAATGAACATTGTATTTTTTATCAAGAGCGTAGTTGCTTCTTTAAAGGTACTTACCGAGAGGCTATTGATTTCAATCAATTTATGACAGAAATCATCAAACAATTCATAATCAAGATCATTAGATATTCTGCGCATTAACTCCCCATCATCATCATGAAATGCAGCGTTCCTATAAAGCTCTTCAACACATTTTTGTTTATTTATTTGATTGCTTGTAGCAAAGTTCTTACTCAGAAGTTTTTCGTCAAGCGGGATAGTTCCCTCAATTAAAGCTCCGTCAGATAAGTTGAAGCAAGTAAGATCCGTATTCCCTCTAATTTGATTACTTAAATTTTGATTAGATTGATAAAAAAAATGGTTACAAATAAAAGTGCCACCAAAATTCCCCTCAACTTCAACAGACTCTGCATCACTGATTCCGAAGAGCGCTTTATCTTCGTTATCATCTGAATAATATAGGCTTTTAGTACTATGATGAGCCCCGCCTTGCTTGTGTCCCAAATCGATACCAAATAAATATAGTTTTTTAAAACCTAAATGATAAGCTGCAGTAAGTGCAGTATTAGCAACCGTTGGATTCATAAAGTGATAAGCAGAGAACAATTTTTTGCCAACTTCATCTCTTAGTAATAATGCGGAAGACGGTTCGTCAGCTTTTGGTACCATTATTGAGTGTTTAAACTTAGCAAATACTGTTGGATGTACTATCGTGCTAGCAAGTAGAACGATTCCCTCCAAAAATGAAGCAGGACAGGAAGCGTCTATAGTTTCTGCAACAACAGAAGTTCTTTCTTGTTCACAATGAAAGTCTGGTTTCAGCCCATATTTATAACAAGCACTTAAAGCAGTACCACAACTAATAACAATGGCTTTATTCTGGTAAGCTCTGATTGTATCTATTAATTGATCTAAAGATGGTCCATTTCCTACAATAAAGACTGGGATATCAAAAACATCGGTAATTAATTTAGCGCTATCTTTTAGTATTGGCACTTTTTGATCAATATTGGCTAACATGTGCGAAATAGACATAACTGCATCGTCAAAAAATCCCCAACCATGACACATCTCTAGATAGGATTTGTTAAAGATTGATAATATATCGCTAATTTGTGGTGACATATAATGAATATAACCAGCAACATGGGCCATTTGATAACGGCCATTTAAATTTGATTTGTGCATCAACTCCTCAAAAAACGTATCTTTTTGCTCACCTAACGAAATATGAACATGTGTACCTTTTTCTTCAAAAGAAGATAATATATATTGCCAATTGATACTAAATAAAGAAAGAAAAAACAAATCTAAATCAGGTTCGATAATATATATCGCACCTATATCACATTGTTGTGTAAATAATTCTAGATGGTAACCACAGCCAACACCAAAAACCATCAACGAGCTAATGTTCTTTAATTCATCTTCACTTGGTTTACAGGGTTTGCCATTTTTCTTTTGCTTTAAATCAAGCATTTTATTCATACTTTCCACATGTATAAATTTAGCTTCATTGCCTCTATGCGGAGTAAAATTAAACTTTTTAATTACCGGTGCACATTTGAATTGATCGAATTGTAGCTTAGTACTTAAATAGGAAGGGTACTCATAAAAAAGCTGACCTGTTTCTACATTTATTGCATTAACAAAACCGTCATTCGCATCAACTATATACTTTTTAGGTTCGAATTTTTTAAAAAAATCATATATTTTAGGCTGATATAACTTAAAAGCTTTAAGATTATCTAAATAACGAGCCATTAAATCTTCATCTGAAGAAACTAACAAAGACATTGTATTTGCTTGCTCTTGTAACTTTTCTTCTAAAGCCACTGTAGAGGAAAAGTTATGTTTAATATGTTCAAATTGTTCTTCAGCAGCAAGCAAGCCACCTGGAATTTGACTAGTTTGTTCATCAGATTGATTCAAAATAATATCTCTTACTTCATGTTTTTATAGTGTTTAAGGGCTTTATTCGTTTTGTTTTGAGTTAAAAAGATTTGTTTAAATTCTTCTTTTTTATCTTCTAATTTTTGAATGACTGGGGCGTCTTTTATTTGTACCCAAAGAAAAAGTTCAATAAGTTTTTTTTTATATATGTCTTTTTCATTTGAATGAGAAAGGTAGTCATGTTGAAGCTTATTTAATGACTGTTGTCGCGATGATAAAATAACATTACATTGTTCTATTTCGTTCGATTCAGCAAGTTCGATAGCTTGAAGCGTTTGCTCTTTAATTTCTTCAAATAGCTGAGTTTCCATTAAATATCTCCTGATAGGGAATATTAAAGTGATAATACACTATTTAGCATTTAATAAAGCAAACCCTGCTTGCTTATCATTTTCAGGTATATTTTTCCAAGCATCTGCAAGCGGTTTTAACAACTCGCCTACTTCATCAAGCTTAGAGCAATCTAATGAAACACTCACATCCGTCAAAACATCAATACAGTAACCATAAAGCTCAAAAAAATTAGCTGATATCTTTGGTTCAGAGTCCATATCTAACGAATATTGAAGAGAACGTAAAATACTCATTGCTTTATTAAGTTGCTTAGACTTAGTGTCAAAATCTTTACGATCAATGGCTCCTCTTGCTACAGATATACTTTCAAATATACCACTAAATAGCATTGAGATTATTGTATGTGGATCTGCAGAAATAATACCACTTTCTCGGTTTATTGTTTGATACTGCTTCATATTACTACGCATATACTTGACCTTCTATTACTGTTAACTATTAGAACACTATTAAGCTGTCAGCTATCATAGCAACTTAATCTTTAGGTGATAAACTAGCCAAAGCTGATTTTAAAAAATCTCCTGTTGCGTTAAAGCTTGATACGGTAGCATCTAAAAAACTAAACTGCTTTCTTAAAGTTGCCTCATAGCTCCTTAAACGGGCTTCTAACGTCTCATACTCAATTTCAATATCTGCAACACGCTCAGTTAGCGTTTTTTCTCTTTGTGTCAAAACTCCGTCACTGTCAATATAACTTTCAATCATTGTGGCTAATTGACTAGCGATACCACCAGATGATGCAAAAAGCTCGCCAATATCGGCTAAATCATTATTTAAGGCATTATTTAACCGTTCTTGGCCTGTACCACCATTTGAAAAATTAAATGTTGATTTCTCTAATTCTCCTTCGCGATTTAATTCTAGGCCAATATCCGATAAGCTTGATAAAGAGCCGGATAAGCCCCCGACAGCTTGTATAGCTATATCAGCTAAATCCCGTTTAACTTGTCTAACATTGGGGTCGAAGGCTAACCGCCCTTGTTTAGGTGCCCCTAACCCCGTTAATTGATTAACTAATTCATTATAACCCGCAATAAACTCATCAATTAATGTTTCGCCATTTTCTTTATCTTGTGCGATAGAAAGTAATGCACTGCTATCTGCGGCAGTGACTGATTTAGCAGTAATAGTGATATCTTCAATTACGTTTTTAAATTCATTAGTTGCACTAGAAACAATTGTGCCTGTGACAGCGGGAATGGCATCAGGGTCAGCATCGATAGTAATTTTAGCGTCTTGAGCAATACGCGCTACTGAGTTGTTGGCAGAAATTGCATTCAGCGATGTATCAGAGGTGACAACAGTTAAAACATTACTTTCACCGGTTACTTGGGAATCGAAAACTAAGAATGAGCCAGAAGCCCCACCGTTAATAATATTAGCAGTAACACCAAAATTACCACTTTCAGCATTTATTTTATCTCGAATGGTAGATAAATCATCAGTAACATCGATACTAACATTGAATGCATCAGTACCATTACCAAAGGTAAGTATTCCAGAACCCACTGTATCAGCAGAACTCGTGAAGGTATCGGTATGTAAGCGTGTCCCTGTTGCCAATTGGGTAACATCGATTTTAAAATTACCATTACTCGCAAAACCATTACTCGTTACATCGATGGCATCACTGCTTGACGACACGACCTGCTTATTAAAAGCATCATCCTTAGTCAGCTTTTTTAAAATATCTTCAAAGCTGGAAAGTGCTGATTTAAAACTACCGACACCAGACAATTCAAGAGTTAAACGTTCTTCTTTTTCTTGTAATCGAATCTCTTGAGGAATAGCTTCCGCATTAATATAGGCTTCAACAATACTTTCTAGCTGTAAGCCAGAACCTATACCTAAACTAGTAATGTTAGCCATAATTATTCCTCTTATTTATCATTTGATACAAAGTGACTATTCCTGTTAATACTGAAAACAAACACTTATATTTTATACACGGCTATCAATTAACAAGCCAGATATACTTTCAGCTTCTCGGTGTAGGTCTTGAATTCTTTCTGCCATCGATATTATTTTATCACTTGGAAATTGATTGATCACTTCCTGTGTTTTTTTATCTGTGATGGTAATTACCGTTTTACCACTTGAATTATCATTCGAAAACGAGATTTGTTTATTACTGCTTTTCATAAATGATGATACGATTTCTAAGGCTTTATTTATGTCGTCTTCAGAAGCTTCTTTCTCTTGCAATTCATCGGTTTTATTTACATCATTAACTTTCTCAACCAAATTAACTTTCTCAACCAAATTAACTGCTTTAACATTCCCAACTGACGTTTGTTTGTCAACGGGTAATGTCATATTATTACCTTTAGTAGAGTCCGAATTGGCTACAGTTTTATGTATAAAACCATTATCTGTATTGATCGGCGCTGAATTAATATTATTGTTCATAATTCTACTCCCACACTATTAATTAAAACGAAGAAAGGGACCTGATAAAAGATCCCTTTAATTAACTTACTTTATCGATAATAACTTATTATAGTAAAGATAACGCTATTTGTGGCTGTTGGTTAGCTTGAGCTAACATTGAACTTGACGCTTGTTGCAATACAGAATTTCTTGCTAATATTGCCGACTCTTTTGCATAATCCGTATCTTCGATACGTGAACGAGAGGCAGATACATTCTGTGCCGTATTGTCATTAGAACGAATAGCTGAACTAAAACGGTTTTGTTTCGAACCTAAAGTTGAACGTTCAGAAGTAGTCGTAGCTAAGGCTGCATCCAATGTAGCAATAGATGTTTGTGCACCGGTCACACTACTAATGTCACCATCGCCAAGGCCTGCGAAATTTTGACTAATACTGACTGAAATAACTTGGTTAGCATCAGCGCCTACCTGAAATTCTGCAGCATAAGAACCGTCTAACAATTTAACACCACCAAAACTTGTTTGACTAGCAATACGTGCTATTTCTTCTTCTAATTGTGTAAATTCGTTATTCAATGCTGTTAAATCTGCAGTACTATTCGAGCCATTAGCTGCCTGCACTGAAAGTGTACGCATACGTTGAAGTGTGTTTGTTACTTCATCCAATGCTCCCTCAGCTGTCTGTGCTAATGAAATACCGTCATTTGCATTTCGAGACCCTTGATTTAGTCCGTTAATTTGAGCGGTTAAACGACTAGAAATTTGTAAACCGGCAGCGTCATCGGCAGCACTATTTATACGTTTACCTGAAGACAAACGCTCATACGAAGTACCTAGCTCATTGGTTGCTTTAGATAATTGACGCTGTGAATTTAATGATGCAATATTGCTATTTACTGATAAAGCCATGAAGAACTCCCGAGTGAATGCACTCTTTATATATTATAAATATTTAAAGTTACTCGAAATATCCATTAGTAACTCGTTTCATAATAGTTATCGGACGCACATGAAATAACTTTAATTTTATTTAGTAAATAATATCAATAAAGAATAAAAAACACTTAAAAAAGAAGTAATCGTTTGATTTATAAGAAAAATAATCTAAAAGGTAAATAAAAAAGCCTCGAACGAGGCTTTATATGACTTTTATAGCAATATCAGTCTACTGTAATAACGATAATGCTATTTGTGGCTGCTGGTTAGCCTGCGCCAACATTGAGCTTGATGCTTGTTGTAATACCGAGTTTCTGGCTAACAATGCCGATTCTTTCGCGTAATCAGTATCTTCAATACGAGAACGAGAGGCTGCAACATTTTGTGCTGTATTATCATTAGAGCGTATAGCAGAACTAAAACGATTTTGCTTAGCACCTAATGAGGACCTTTCACTCGTTGTAGCAGCTAGTGCAATATCCATATTAGCAATAGCTGTTTGAGCATTGGCTGCGGTATCTACAGCATCAGAAGTGCCTATAGTTGAAAAGTTAGTAGATATTGACACAGAAATAACTTGGTTGGCATCAGCGCCTACTTGAAATTCTGCAGCATAACTACCGTCTAGTAAGTTTACCCCACCAAAGCTAGTCTGACTGGCAATTCTTATTAATTCAAATTCTAGTTCTGAAAACTCTGTATTCAATGCTGTTCTATCAGCTACACTGTTCGACCCGTTAGCTGACTGTACTGCAAGCGTTCGCATACGTTGAAGTGTATTGGTAAATTCATCTAATGCTCCTTCAGCTGTTTGGGCTAAGGATATGCCATCATTTGCATTACGTGACGCTTGGTTCAAACCATTTATTTGTGAGGTCAAGCGACTCGATATTTGCAAACCAGCAGCATCATCTTTTGCACTATTAATGCGTTTACCTGAAGACAACCTTTCATACGAGGTACTTAATTCATTGGTTGAATTTGCCAACTGACGCTGGGAATTCAACGATGCTATATTACTATTTACGACTAAAGCCATTGCTATCATCTCCTAAAGTAAGGGTGTGGTCCTTTGCTGATAACAACATTTATATGGAACCACAATATATAATTTTTGACACATAATTATAAAAGCATATAACATGCCAAAATTTGAATAAATTAAATATAATTGAATAAAGACAAGTTTTTTATTTGTACAAAAGTTTGCTGGGCAGCTTGTAATGCGACTTTAGATTGCTCAAAAGTAGAAATTGCTTTAGCAAAATCTAAATCTTCAATATTTGATTTACCTTTTGATAGAACAAGTTCGTTATCTAGATGGTGATCTTTCTGTTGTTCAATAAGTGATCTTCGCACTCCCGCATCAACTTGACGCAATGTCATATGGTTGAGAGCATTATCTAATTGCGACAATATCTCTTGATAATCAACCTTACGTTGTGTGACATTTGTACCTCCCCCTTGATTCAACCAGTCCGTAGCCGATTTAATGGTTTCAAAAATACTAATATTGTCTTCTGGTGCTAATGTAAATTGATCATTAGGCAAGGGATTGCCGCTTATTTGCACTTCAACACCATTAAAGGCAATTTTTTGTCCGACGGTATATGCAGTCGTTGGGTATACCTGAACATTATTACCATCGGTAACGGTTAAATCGTTCGGTAAAGAAAAAGTGAAAGTGTAATCCGGGGGGTTACTTATATCGTCATACAGACTAGGATCAACTATTACAGCTTTTGAAACATGAATGCCTGAAGTATTAGTAATATAACTAGGGACAAAGTCTCCTATTGCATTAGTAACATTGGAAAATGCTTCGTCACCAGGTTGATTGGTTGCTACCATAACATTTTTAGCTATTTGAACTTCACGAACACCATTATCACCTACGTAACTAATGCTATTATTAGTCTGTATAACAAAGGGAGTTTGATCTGTTTGAAAACCAGCAAAAATATAGCCCCCCGTTTCATCTTTACTATTCGCAATATCAAGTAGTTGGGATTGACTATCGCTAGCTAATTTACCCAGAGAGCTTAATTCATCACTTGATAAAGTACCGTTATTCGCTTGAATAAATAGCTGTTTAAGCTCCTGCATTAATGCTTCAGCATTTGCAAACGACACTTCTTGTAAGCTATTTCTCCCTTCAGCTTGTGTTATATTTCGTTGGTACTTTTCAATATTATTCAAACCATCTTTATAACCAGCTAACGTGCCATATGCTACAGCATCATCTTTGGCCGTTAGTACTCTTTTACCACTAGAGATATAACCTATTTGCTCATTAACCTCGGAAGATTTATTGCCAATTTGTTGACTACTTTGAAAATAAAATTGAGCTGTAGATACGCGCATGATGTTTTCCTAGCGAGACGCTTGTAATAAGGTGTCGAAAATAGTATTAGCGATAGAAATAATTCTTGAAGCTGCTTGGTAAGCTTGCTGAAACTTCATCAAATTGGCTGCTTCTTCATCAAGGTTAACCCCTGATATTGCTTGATTTCTGTTATAAGCTTGGGTATATAAAGCTTCGGCAGTATCCGACACTAACTCCGCAGAGCTTGCTTTCCCCCCCACATCAGACGTTGAAATAGCTAAGCTTTGGCTAAATGTTTCTTTACCATTATTTACGACCCCTTGTTCTTGGGTTAAGGCCATGAGGGTAGCGTTTTTGCCATTACCAATACCAAAGGCATCACCAATCGTAAATTCTTCAGGCGCTAAAGCACCTTGTCCTTTCGGTTGACCGGTTATCTCAATTTGAAATGCCGGAGGTGTTGCTGCTGGTGGCATACCAACTACAGCACTGTTTCCCGCGAGAAAAGTCCCTGATGCAATAGCACCGACAACTGAGGGTGGCGTTGGTGGCGTTGATAATGGATCAGCATCATAAACACGATATGAAAAAACACCTGCTGAGCTTTCATAAACATCGACCAATAATCCGCTATTAGTCGTATCTGTATATAGTCTTGCCGCAGTAGGGTCAGTAACATTGATAATATTTACATTACCGTCACTGACGTTATTAGCTGATGAAGTAACACCGACTGCACTACTAGCCGCAATTCCTTTACCATCAGTAAAAGTAACTTTCATTAATGCGGCACTGTTTTCTGTTGGTCGGATCAGATAGCTGTCATCTGTTGATGGGCTTCCTGATAACTCAGTAAATTCAAATCCATAATCAGGGTTGGGGGTGTATGTTCCTGAGCCTGGTGGCCCAAGATTTTGTACACTGCCGTCATTCATGTTTGTCATCATGTAATTAGCACCATCGTAACGAATCTCAAATTCATCAGTAGGTACTTTGGAAATATCAGTTATATTGACACTGGCCGCCAAGTTGCCTGAATTGGTTGATGGAGATAACACTCGCCCAGCTTGTAAGGCAGTAGAATTTATATCAGTAAATAAATTTGAACCTTGCTGAGCGTTTAGATCTAACCCTTCTGATTGTGATTGGTTTAATGTTTGTGCAATAGCCATAGCCATACGATTAATTTCGCGACTTAATTGCGATAAATGATCATCTCTAAACTCAATTTTTGCTGCCAATGCACCACCCAACGCAGAGCCATTTATAGCAACAGAACTATTGGGTCCAACGAGCCTAAGCTCTGTGGCTTTAGGATCCGGGTCTCCAGCGCGAATACTCAACGATAAAGGCGTTATACCAGCCACTAAAGTAGCACCGCTGCCAATCATTACGGTCATGACACCGTTAGCATCAACAATCGTATTTACTGAGGTAAACTCGCCTAGCTCATTGACTAATCTATCACGTGCATCGAGTAAATCATTGGGCTGACCATTAAGTGTTAAGTCGCGACCTTGTAATATTTGTTCATTAATTTTTGCAAGCTCAACAGATATTTGTGATATTTTGTCTGCCATTTGTGCTATTTCACCATTAGCAGACTTTTCTAATTGATCGAAATTTTCATTCAACGATCTAAAATCACTAGCTAGTATTTCAGCTTGATTAAGGGCAATACTGCGCAAACCTAAATCACTTGGATTATCGACAACGCCGTTCATGGTTTGATAAAATTTATTGATAGAGTTATTAATTGCACTACCGGAAATAGACATGATGTCATTAAGTTGGTCTAAGTCCTTACGTAAGGTCTCAGCGTTACCTAAATTACTTTGATTATAGAGTTGTTCTTTATAAGTGAATTGATTGTAGATACGAGTGATATCACTAACATAAGTGCCTGAACCAGTAAAGTTTCCGCCACTATATACCCCAACAGACGAATTTTGTTCTGCACGTTGGCGATTAAAACCCTCGGTATTAACATTGGCAATGTTATGGCCTGTTGTCGCTAGCTGTTGCTGAGCAGCAAGTAAACCACTGACACCTGTGTTATATAAACTAACCGACATGACTTCACTCCTAACCTAACCAAAATCCAGTTTATCTTGCTGACTGGATTACCTATTTACTTATTCAATAAACTGGTTACGGTTCGAAGTGTTCCCATAATTTTTTCTGCGTATTTGGGATCCGTCGCATAACCAGCACTCTGTAGGTTATGCAGGAAGTGTTCCACATCGTTAGCTTTTTCTAATGCTGGTTTATAACGGTCATTATTTGAAAGAAAGTTAATATAATCATTGATGCTTTCAGTAACGGTTTCATAAACTCTGAAAGGTTCGCTCTTTTTAACCATCGCGCCTTGTTCAAATTCGAGTGTTTCTTTATTCGTTTTGTCGCCATGCCAACGTTTATCGGCTTTAATATTGAATAAATTATTAGAGCTACTACCGTTTTCTGTCTTGATGATTTTCTGGCCCCAACCAGTTTCTAATGCTGCTTGAGCAATAACTACTTCAAATGGAACATTAAGTTTTTCTTCAACACGCTTAGCTCCCTCGGTAAGTGCATGAACAAAATCTTTAGGCTGTTGATACTCAGGTTCTTGCATAGCAAGGGTTTGATATACTGATTTATCTGTATTTGATGAATTTATTGTTTTGTCTGCAGAAGGTTGTCGTTGGGGCATACTGAATGATGTCTTCTGTTTGTTGGCAGAGTCATTTGTTTGACGATCCTCACCAGAAATAAGGATCCCTTCTGAAACAATTGATTTACCCTTGTTTTCTAGATCGTTAAGTAAACCATTACTTTTGCTGAAACGAGTATCGCTGCGTAACAGTGATTGTGGCGTGAAGTTATCCGTATCACCACCTAATTGTCGAATGATCAAATCAGACAAACCAAGCGATCCATTACTAGATAACTCTAATGACATTTGCTGATCATGCATATCACGGTAAAACTTAGTGCTTTCGGAATTAAATGGGCTGTCTGACTCTAAAACTTCTTGTGCTTTACGCATGCTTTTCAATAGCATTTGCATAAAAATCGCTTCAAATTGCTTAGCTGCGTTTTGCAGTGCTGCATCTTTTGAGGCTTTATCGGTTTCTTTTGACTGCTGTCGAATAGAATTCAAACCATTGATGTCTAAAAAATTCTGCGAATTAGCGGTCACCGATGCTTGCGGCGAAAATGAAGAAAATGAAGAGTTAGTAGGAGAAGTCATAAGGTTTATTGACCATTAAATAATGATCAATTCTCCACGTAATGCGCCCGCTTGAGACAAAGCTTCTAAAATCGCCATTACATCGCCTGGGCCTGCTCCAATTTCATTAATCGCTCTGACTAAAGTATCTAAAGAAACGCCAGGATCAAAAACAAACATCCGGTTATCATCTTTATTCACGTTAACGACTGTTTGATTCGTAGTGACTGTTTCACCATCAGCAAAAGCATTGGGTTGTGATACATCTACAGATTCATTAATCGTGACAGTAATGCCACCATGGGTAATGGCCGCAGGTAATAAACGTACGTCAGAGCCAATAACAATGGTACCGGTTCGTGAATTAACAATAACTTTTGCCGCAGGCCGTGAAGGTTCAAACTCTAAGTTTTCTAATGCGGCCAGAAAACTTACACGTTGACTCGCATCTCTTGGCGCATTAACCTGAATGGAGGTTGCATCAATGGCGCGGGCAATAAAAGTGGTAGGGTCATTTATATTAGCAAATTCACTATTTATGACTCGCTCTAAACTTCTAGCACTACTAAAGTCAGAGTTGTGTAAATTAAAAGTAATGTAATCGCCCATAGAGAAAGGTGAAATCACTTCACGTTCTACGGTTGCTCCATTAGCAATGCGTCCAACGGTTGGTGTATTAACAATAACTTTCGAACCATCAAGTCCTTCAGCCCCTAAACCACTAACCACTAGGCTCCCTTGACCTACGGCATAAGCATTACCATCAATACCCATTAAAATAGTTTGCAATAACGTACCACCACGTAAGCTTGATGCACTCCCCATCGAGGAAACTGTTATATCAATTCTCTGCCCTGGTTTGGCAAAAGCAGCTAGCTCAGCATGAACAGCAACCGCGGCTACATTTTTAATTTTTGGTTTTAAATTAGCTGGCATAGTAATACCAAAATTACTGAGCATAGTTTTAAAACTTTGTTCGGTAAACGGGCTTTGCTCGCCTGTGCCCGGTAAACCAACGACTAAGCCATAACCGACCAATTGATTACTTCGAACGCCTGCTACATCAGCTAAGTCTTTAATACGCTGAGCGTGACTCATAAAACTTAACGCAACTGTTAGCGCGATTATTGCCACTTTTATGTTAGTTAAAAAAATGTTCATAATAATACCTTCTAGAAAACTAAATTAAGCAAAAACTACAATGGCCACCAAGAACTACTAAAGAATTTTGATAACCAACCTTGCTCCTGTACATCTGCAAAGGTACCTGTACCAGCATATTGAATGCGAGCATTAGCAATTTTGCTAGAAATAATCGTATTACTTGAACTTATATCTTGCGCACGAATAATGCCGGTTAGACGAATGTATTCATCACCGTTATTTAAAGTCATCCATTTTTCACCACGAATCATCAAATTACCATTAGGTAAAACGCGTAAAACGTGAACAGAAATATGTCCATTTAAGCTATTACCCTGATTAGATTTTGAATCACCTTTAAAATCAGATTCTTGGTTATAACCAAATTGAATGGCACCACTTTTAAAATTTACCGGTAAGCCACCAAAGCCAATAATAGGGTCTAACTTTGCACTACTCTCTTTCTTCACTTCTGTTTTAGCATTTTTCTGTGCTTGAGTACTTTCATTTAAAATAACTGAAATTATGTCACCAACACGATGCGCTTTAGAATCTGAATAAATATTATTCACGTAATTAGCTTTAAAAAGTGAACCTGTAGGAATTATTGACGCTTCTTCCATTTCTGGCAAAATGGGCGCAAAATCTGGATCATCGGGTAACGTTTTTGCCTGTTCAACGCTGGCACAACCGCTTATTGATAAAAGTAGTATAAATAATGTCATGGATATTTTCATAAGAATTTCCTTAAACGCTATAACTGCTGATTAATATAACTAAGCATTTGATCTACTGCTGAAATAACCTTTGAGTTCATTTCATAAACCCGTTGGCTTTCAATCAAATTAACTAATTCTTCTGTGGTGTTCACATTAGAAGTTTCTAGTGCACCTTGTACTATCATGCCAAAGCCTTCTAAGCCGGGAACACCTTCTTGAGGCGTGCCACTGACCGCTGTTTCAACATATAAATTTTGGCCAATAGGTTGTAAGCCCGTAGGATTAACAAAATTAACCGTGTTAATTTGTCCTATAACGGCAGGATCTGGCTGGCCTTGTAAAGTGACCGACACTTCACCATCTTGAGAGATAATGATACTTAACGCATCTTCAGGAATAGTTATTTGTGGTTGAAGTAAATAACCCGCGCCTGGCGTTACTATATTGCCTTCATCATCCATGGTGAATTGACCATTTCGTGAATAAGACGATGTACCATCAGGTAACTGTACTTCAAAAAAACCTTCACCTTGGATCATTAAGTCCAAAGCGTTGTCGGTAGTTTGCATGTCACCTTGGGTATGAATCTTTTGCGTGGCGACCACTTTTGTACCTGCACCAAGCATTAATCCCGATGGCATTTCAGTATCTTGTGCTGAGCGCCCACCTGGTTGATTAATCGTTTGATAAAGTAAATCTTCAAATACCGCACGACTTTTCTTATAACCAATAGTACTCGCGTTAGCTAAGTTATTAGAAATTACCGCAATATCTTTAGACTGCGCATCTAATCCTGTTTTACTTATCCATAATGCTGGGTTCATAAATCACCTCAAAAATTATTTATTTAAATTAGAAAGCACGCAACAATGATGCTGAACTTGCATCGATTTCTTCGGCTGTTTTCATTAGTTTTAATTGCATCTCAAACTGGCGCTGTAGTGAAATCATCGCGGTCATTTCTCTGATAGGATTAACGTTACTTGATTCCAGCATGCCATTCTCTACTTTGACATTAACGTCAGCATTTTCATTAAAGCCATCCTTTCGACGAAACAAACCATCAGCACCTTTGGTTAACTCTTGTACGCGGGGATTGACCATTTTGATTCGACCAACCTCTTCTTGTACCGAGCTTGGCGCACCTTCAGGCTGAACCATTATGGTGCCATCTTTACTAATATTAATATTATTTACAGGTAGCGGTATAAAGATTGGCCCGGTTTCTCCCATAACCAATTCGCCTTCAGAGGTTTCTAAAGCCCCCTCTTGATTCATGCGAAATTGACCATCACGGGTGTAACCTTCAGTACCGTCTTCAGCTTGTACTGCAAACCAACCAGGACCTTGAATAGCGAGGTCAAGATCACGTGAGGTATGAAGTAAAGCACCACTGTCAAAGTTTTGGCTTGCTTTTTCTGTCATGGAAAATACCCGAGAAGGCAGACCTTCACCAAAAGCTTGCATAGAACGAGCTTGGGCTAAATCAGCTTTAAACCCAGTAGTTTTGGCGTTAGCAAGGTTGTTAGCATTAACTGCTAACGCAAGCATATTCTGTTTCGCACCGCTCATAGCGATATAAAGCATTTTGTCCATAACAGTTCTCTAAAATTGTATCTTATTATGAGAAATGCAATAACAGTGCCAGAAGAAATATGATGGGGAGGAAATGATGATATGGAAATGAAAAGAGATAAAACATTCACATGCTTTATCTCTACTTTCAAACCGCTATAAAATATTATTTTATAGCTTTACTTATCGAATTTGTAAGATAGTTTGATTGAGTTGATTATCGACTTCTAATGCACGGGAGTTAGCTTGGAAATTTCGTTGTGCTGAAATTAAATCAATTAACTCTGTCGTTAAGTTAACATTTGACTGCTCTAACGCTGATGAATTGATGGTACCAAAAGTGCCGGATCCTGCTTCACCTGCAAGCGCTTCTCCAGAACTGATACTTTCTTTCCAAGAGGAATTACCGATTTGAGTTAAACCTTGTTCATTAGCAAAGTTAACTAAAGCAATACGAGATAATGGCTCTGATGTGCCATTACTGTACGTTGCTCTTATTAAGCCATCGTTACCAATATCAATACCCGTTAAACGGCCAACAGCCAAACCATCTTGCTCTAATGAGGTCACTTCAAAGTTTGAAGCAAACTGAGTAGGTTCATTCGGATTAGGTCCTAATGGATCTAAGTTGAAATTAATTTTAACAGTTTGGGTAGGATCGGCGCCATTAGATAAAATGGTTGGCCCTAATGCAATAGTAGTAATGCCTCCGTCCGCAGGCATAGGTAATTGCGCGACAAAATCGCCAGAAGAATCAAAATACATCCGTATACCTGTTACACCACCACCAGCAGATAGCGGCCCTGAAACAGCACCACCTTGCGGATTTGTTATTGCAGGTGGAACAGCTGGTGGAATAGATGGATCAGGATCAGTTTGTCCGCCTGGATCAGCTAAATCAATAGGTACACCATCAACGCCAGCAAACATCATCCATTCATTAGAATCAGTGGCAGGATTATCTTTAACAAAATAATAAGTCATAATATGACTATCACCCAATGAATCAAATATAGTGACTGATGTTGAATGATTAAAGGTTAGTGGATCATCGGGATCAAAGTTACCAGGGGCAGTAGCAATATATGAATCGCCTGCAGGCAAGTTCATTCGCACATCTACTTCACTGGTTTTCTGCGGTGCTCCAGATGCTGTAGGAATTCTGATTGGCTCTGCGGTACTTAAACTAACCGAAGCAGATGTTCCATCAGGATTTACAGGAAAACCTAATAAATGTTCACCTGCCGAGTTGACGACGAAATTACTGTCGTTTAATTTAAACTGCCCCGCTCGCGTGTACGAGGTTTCTAAAGAGTCAAGCTCAGGTACTACTGCATAAAAGCCATTACCTGTAATAGCTAAATCTAACGCGTTATTGGTAAATTGAATACTACCTTGCTGAAACTGCTGCGCAACATCAGCCGTCAAAACACCGTCACCTACTTTAGTTTTGCCTGAAGCAAGTAAAGATGCGGCATAGACATCAACAAATTCTGCTCGTGACTCTTTAAAGCCAGTGGTATTTACGTTAGCGATGTTATTTGATGTAACATCCAAATCTTTTTGAGCAGCGTTCAATCCGCTCAACGCTATATTAAATGACATAATTGCACCTCATATAAAAAACTGTTTATCTTAATTATTTCCGATTTTCGAGTATCCACGTTACATTGAAATAACCGTGGTTTAAATTGCTTCTTGTACTGTCTAACTATTCAAATTTAACCTTCTGATACTTCCACCACATCTGTTAGTGCCATGGAACTGCCACCATTAAGATTTAATAAAATATTACCTCCTGCTCCGGATAACGTCACACTATCAACTTTACGATAGGTCATCGCTTGTAACTCAGATGCTTCACCATTAACTAAGCCAGCGATCCTAAAACGATATGCCCCTTCAGGCGCAGGCTCGCCATTAGCCATATTACCGTCCCAAGTAAAGTTAAATTCTCCTGCGGCAACACTACCTACAGGTACGGTTTGAATTAATTCACCCTTGGTATTTTCAACGTAAATATTAACGTTACTGGCAGGCTCATCGGTGATCATTTTACCTTTAACAGCCTCACCTTCAGTCATACCAAAAACATTATCATCAACCAAAACACTACGACCAACAAGTGAGGAAGCTTGCAGTGCTTGACTTGACGACATTGATGATGCAAATGTTGTAAATTGATCGTTCAGCTGTGATATACCATCTGTCGTTGAAAATGCGGTCATTTGAGAGATCATTTCATTGTTTTCAACAGGCTTAGTTGGATCCTGATGAGATAATTCCATGGTTAACAAAGCAAAGAAATCGGCCTGTGTTAACATGCCTTTATTATTATCAATTTCTTTGACAACGTCATCTTTCCAGCGCAAGCCATCTAAAAGGTTAGTGCCACTTACAGTTTCCATATTTTATTCCACCTTTAAATGTTACTTACCAAGCTGCAGGGTTTTATTCAGCATATTTTTTGCTGATTCAGCCAACTGAACATTAGTTTGATATGATCGTGATGCTGAAATCATATTGGTCATTTCTTCAATCACATTGACATTGGGTTTATAAATATAACCATCTTTATCTGCCATAGGATGCTCTGGTGCATGTTCGACAGTTAAAGGCTTGTTACTCTCAACAATACCAAGTACTTGTACACCGACACCGGTACTATTTTGTCCTGCGGCAGCTTTTTGCATCTGGGCGGCAAAAACTGGATGCCGTGCGCGATACGTTTGATCAACACTACTACTAACACTATCAGCATTGGCAATGTTACTGGCAGTAGTGTTTAAACGTACTGACTGTGCGCTCATTCCCGTGCCAGATATGGTAAATACGTTAAATAGGCTCATAATTATTGTCCGCTAATGGCTTTTTTCAAGCCTTGGATCCTGCCAGTAAGAAATTGAAGACTGGCTTGATACTGCATTGAGTTTTCTAGATACAAGTTTCGTTCCACTTGTGCATCCACGGTATTTCCATCTCCTGTATCGGCTTGATTTGGCATACGAAATTGCACACCGTTATTAAGCTCGGTACGAACATCAAAGTGTTTATCATGGGTACGAGTCATACCAGATTGTTGTTTTTGGGAGGCTTGCGCTAATGCTTGCTTAAAGTCCATATCCCTAGCTTTATAGCCAGGGGTATCTGCATTGGCAATATTACTGGCAATTACTTCTGCGCGTTGAGCGCGTACTCCAAGTGTTTGCGGATGAATGCCAAATGCTTTTTCAAAATTGATAGCCATAGTCGTGTTACCTCCAAATCAATGAAAGTAACCATACAATTTTTATGCCAAAGGGAGTTTATTCTGAAGGTAGTTAATTCTTTTTCTGATAAATAATACCAGGATTACAGCGCACCATATCAAAATTTTGATTTAAACCAGACAAGGATTCAGAAGCACCAAGAAACAAATAACGATTCGGGTTAAGGGCAGCTTCAAATTGAGAAATAATTTGTTTTTTAAGTTCAGGTGCAAAGTAAATCAATACGTTACGGCAAAAAATAATATCAAACCGACCCATTAAACTATAACTATTTAACAGGTTAAGTTGTCTAAAGCTCACCATTTTTTTAATGGAATCTTTTACTTTTGACATGCCATTATCACCGTTTTCAAAAAACATTCTTTTACGCTCTGGTGATAAACCTCTAGATAATGCCAAACTGTCATAATGACCATACTTACAATGTTCTAGCATCGTATTAGAGATGTCAGTGCCAATAATTTGAACGCCGCCAGAAAAAGAGCCTGGATTACTTTGCTGAAATTCTTGTACTGCCATTGCTATCGAATAAGGTTCTTGTCCTGAAGAGCTTGCTGCTGACCATATTTTCAAAGGAGTACGCTGTGCTTTAAATTCTGGTAATAAGCGTTTTTTCAAGAGCTCAAATGGATATTCGTCACGAAACCATAAAGTTTCGTTCGTTGTCATCGCATCGATGACAGCGGCACGAAGTTGACGCTCTATAGGGCTAAGTGTTCGCGAAACTAAGTCACCTAAAGTAGTAACATCAAATTTCGCCATTAAAGGCGCCAAACGGCTTTTTACTAGGTATTGTTTATTCTCACCTAACACTATGCCACATTGTTGCTCGAGAAAAACTCTAAACTGATGATAACTGCTATCATCAAGCTGTCGGGCTGACACGTCGATATTCCGCCTTAAATTTATTGTTATGCTATATATTAATGAAATTGCACAATGAGATTATAGCTGTTGTTTATTCGGTGTTGTTTTCAAATTCATCATATTTCAGCCACTTTTTAACTGCAGTTGCTAATTCGTCAGGATGAAATTTAGGTATAAAATCTTCAGCGCCCACTTTTTCAACCATAGCATTATTAAAAACACCACTGAGCGATGTATGTAAAATAACTGGCATATCCCTTAAGCGCTCATTACCCTTTATTTCTGCGGTTAGGGTGTAACCGTCCATTTCAGGCATTTCAATATCAGAAATAAGCAAAGCGACTTTTTCGGTAATGGAAGAATTACAGTCGGCTTCTAAGACCATTAACTGATCTAAAGCATCTCTGCCATTTATTGCCAATAACATTGTAAGCCCCAAGGGCTCTAATGCTCTTCTTACTTGATTTCGTGCAACAGTTGAGTCATCAGCAATCATAATAACGCGTTCGCCAATACTTTCACCCACATTTGAGTCTGCGACATCTTCACTTAAATCAGTTGAAATAGGACTTATTTCATTAAGTATTTTTTCAACATCTAAGATAGAAACCATTTTTTTATCTATTTCTGTGACCGCTGTTAAATAACTAGATTTTCCCGCACCTTCAGGTGGAGGCATAACATCAGTCCAACTTAGCGTAACAATTCGTTCAACGCCGCCGACCAAGAAACCTTGTACACTACGATTATATTCAGCGATGATTACGAAGGAATTATCATCAGGTATTATTTCAGGTCCACCCGTAGATTTGCTCAAATCAATGACTGAAATGGTCTGGCCACGTATATGTGCGACACCTTTAATGTATGAATCTTGCCCTGGCAATGAAGTTAAACGAGGACAAGGCATAACCTCTCGAACTTTAAAGACATTAATGCCAAAAAGCTGAGGACCGACCAAACGAAATAGTAATAACTCAAGTCTATTTTGCCCAACCAACTGAGTACGCTGATTTACGGAGTCTAAAATTCCTGCCATACAAACCTCATATTACTAATTCACAAAAAGGCACGTTTTTTGAATGTGCTTATCATATTACAGTAAACGTTCAATTTTTTGACGTTTACGACGAATTCGTCTTTTCACTTACATTTAAACGCAGACCTAAATTAAGCATAGACGAGTATTTAAATTTCCCTAGCAAATAGTTTACTAATTTATGAGCAAATTAAAGATTTTTATCATTTTTTCGCTATTTTTAGCGTCACTATCAAGTTTAGCTCATAGCCAAACTTTAGACCGTGAGCAGCTAAAAAGTTTTGTTAAGCTCTTTTTAGAAGAGAATTTAACCACTCCGGAACGGGGTAAAATGACGATTACAGTTTCTTCAATAGATCCAAGGATTATTCTCAAACCATGTTTATCATCTTTAGTGGCAAATATACCTGAAAATCATAATGGTAGAAACGTAAATATTAAAATAAATTGCAATGATCCTACGCCATGGCACCTTTTCATTCCGACAAGAATCCAAATGGTCGTTCCTGTGGTTGTTGCAAGTAGTATTATCAGCAAAGGTAGCCGAGTTGATGAAACAAATACAGCTATCGAATTTAGAGATACGAGAAGAATTAGAGGAGAGATAATCGATGATATCAAGACGGTCATTGGTACTCAAGCGAAAAGGAAGCTATCAACAGGTGCAATTCTTACGCGAAAGAATATTTGTTTTGTATGTAAAGGTAGCCATGTCACGCTTATTGCTAAATCGAATAATTTCATGATAAAAACAGCAGGTGTTGCTCTTAAAGATGGTGCTATTGGTGAACAAATCAAAGTTAGAAATAAAAAAAGTGGCCGAATAGTTACTGGACGAGTAACCGCTATCAACAAAGTAGTAATTAATTTATAATAATTGTTAAGTTATTTGGCTATTTGCCGATAACAAGATAGTGAAAATAAACCCGTTATCTTTAGGATAGTATTATGGCTATAAATATCAATAACTTGCCAAACAGTAATCAAGTAAAGCAAAAACTTGATCAACAAGTTCAAGTGAAACAACAAGCCACACAAAGTGCCGTAAGTAATGAACAAGTCAAATCTTCCGGTAAAGATTCAGTTTCTTTGACGCCACAAGCTCAACAATTGAATGAGCTACGCAAAAAAGCAAATGAAGCTCCGGCTATTGATCAGAAGAAAATTGATCAGTTGAAAAAAGCCATTGCTGATGGTGACTATAAAGTTAACCCTGAAAAGCTTGCTGCTAGTATTGCAGATTTTGAATTTAAACTAGGTTAATAGTTCGCTGTTAACCTACTCATCGGAGTTTATACGTGATGACAGCGTTAACAGTCGGGCAACTAATTGCTCAACAGCTACAAAGCTTACAACAGCTTGAAGAGTTACTTTCTGTTGAAAAAGAAGTATTGAAAAAACACAACCCTGACGCTTTAGTTGATATAACTGAACAAAAAAACGTATTGTTGCAAACAATACAAGAATTTGATGAAAAAAACTCTCAAGTTCCTCTTTTCAAAGATGAAATAGCATCGACTGTTCACAACGAAGTACTTGCTGAAATTGAAGCCACATTATTACGCTGTAAAGATATGAATCATGTTAATGGTCAAATTATTCAGCAGTCTTCTCTTGCCGTTGAACGCATGAAAAACTCATTGCTTGAAAATCATAATCGCTCATCAATGACTTACGATAAAAAGGGAAAAACCAGCGGTGGATTAAGCAGTTTAGGTATAAAAGCTTAGCGCTAACATTAAACAATCGCTAACAGATAACCGCCGAAAATAACAAGCCTCAACATATAATAATGCTGAGGCTTGTTGGTATTTATGACTAAATTATTCTTCTGCTTGGGTTTTTAACACCAATTTACCTGCTATTAGCTAATAAAGCTTAATTGCTAAACAACCGCCTAATAATGACGTTAAGCCAAATAGCCATAGCTGAGGCTACTACATCCTACTAATACTAGCCAAAAAAGTACCTACACACTCGGTAATATATTGATTTATTATATACTCCTTGTCGAAAATTGTTACTTCCTGCTTTAAATCGGTTAGCCGAATAGTTTTCCTAATTTTTTCTTCAACTTATCTTCAAGCTTTTTCTTCTGCTTGTCTGCAAACTCTTTCTTTTTAGCCTTTATTACATCTGAATGAATAAACTTATCTAAAGTACTGTCGGTATCGTTTATCAGTCCTTCTATATCTAATAATGACTCGCCTTCTTTATTACTGACTCCTAGTGCATTAGTTAACTTAGCATTTAGCCGAGCTTTAACATCCGTTTTAAATGCGGTGAGTTTTTTAGAAACCTGTTGCATCATCGACTTTTTCAACTGCTTATCTAATGGAGATGAAATTGAAAGCTTAGGGTCTGTTAGCTTTCCTTTAGCACTAATGTTTAAAGCCAATGATTGTAATGAACGAATTGTATTAATAAATAATTTACTTAAATGAGAGTCTCCAGTGCCACTATAGCTTGCCTGACTGATCATGAGTTCATTGTCACTAATAAGCTGGTTATCAAGTAATGAAAAGGTACCATTACCGGAGAGCAAACCGCTATCAAGTTGTAAGGTAAATGCACTTGACTGCTGTAACGCTACTTCTGCTAATGCCAACTTATTTAATTGCCATTGACCTTTACTGTGGAGAATTTTATTTTGATCAAGTTTAAAATCCAAAGATAAATTTAGCTCTCCTGAGCCTTGTACATTGGTACTCTCGACACTTATGGTACTTTTGATACCGCGCACCCAATGTTGATGCGTCAATTCTTTGCCACTAATAGCAAACTCACCTTGGTCAAGGACTAATGAAAAATTAGCCTGTACAATAAGTACATCAGGTAAAGGTCTTTGTTCAGTAAAATGTATAAATCGACCTTTATTTTTTGCCGTATTAGCTTTGTCAGCTGCATTTTTGGTATCCGCTTTAGCAGCAGTAACAAGTGGTGCTATTTTCTGGTAAACGGTATCCGCGTAGCCGTAGTATTCTCGTGCTTTTTCACCAAAAAGCATATGCGCAAAATCAGCGCCTTCCACTTTATCGAGTTGGTATTTACTTTCAATGTTTTTCCAATCAGCGCTGGGTGAATTTTTTAGTGCTAGCGTTTGTTTAGCTAATAACCTTTTAGAAGCAACAACCTGCTCCTTAGCCGCTGAAATTAAAGCTTTATCTGCTTTAAATTGTTTTTTTAATACGTTGAATTGCTGATTAAGTTTTTCGATATCAGCTAAGCTTTTAATTTTTGTATTACCCAAGGCGGTAATTTGCTTTTTATACTGCGCTAACCTTGCTTTAGTGGGTAACTTTTTTTGCATCGCTAGCAGCTTTTTCTTTTCTTCTTGATAACTTTGCTCAAGCGCCTGACCGTGCTTAACTGTCAATAGATCGCTATTTTTTAATAAATCATCGACTTTCGGCAAGCTGATATCAAGCTTTGGCAACCCGGAGTCATCAGCTGGTTGTTGAGCATTTGACGATTGTTCATCAGCGAGAATATACACTTCACCAACTGACTTTCTTGCCTGCTCAAGTTTTAGTTCTATAACATTTAACTCGCTAATATATATCTTACCAAAGAAATATTGCCAGATATCAAGGCCTACAGATGCCTGTGCGAAGCTCACTAAATTATGAGTAGGGTTTTCAGGATCTGTTGCCTGAAAGCCCTTAATATTTAGCGTTAATGGTGCATAAGTAATTTCAACATCTTCAACATTAACTTCTGCTCCTAAATACCATTCACCGGATTTTTCTATGCCATTTTTAACTAATGAGTCTGCGAAAAAATAAACAAAAGTAGCAATCAAGGCGATAACCGCAAAAAAAACGGCTAAACCTTGCCAGCGGAATAAGCGGCTCATGACATTTCTCCTTGTCCTGAGACTTGGCAATAAACACGGTAAAATTTCGACGCTTTAAGGGCTTTTACGATACGGAATTTTTCAAAAAAGGCTTTGACATGAAGTCGGTATTTTTCGATAAGGTAATTGCAAACAAAATACAACGGAATAGCGAGTATACAACCAAGAACCAACGCACCTAAGGTATAGGTATGATGAAGATGAGCTAATTTAAATAAACTAAACTGATAAAGCATATCAAACAATGAATGTAATGATTCAGCGTTAAGTAACGACTCACCAACGCTAACAATCAATGATGATAACAAATAACTTAGGCCTTTAAAGAACCCCCAAGCTAGAATAAAACCACCAATATTAACCCGTAAAAATAGCACGACAAATAAGAATACGAAATTATGTAAAGTAAAAATCGGTGATAAACCAACAATGAAACCCAACGCAATAGCGAGGGAAATTTGTCTCGTTGAACTTTCTGAGTTCAGAGCATTAAGTAACTTGGCTAATAAGGTAAACATTCCCTTTCCTTGTTATATTTGTCTTTTTATTTTTAATATGAAATAAAGTCTAGTTTGGCAAAAAACGCTAATGACTAAATTTCTTTGCGGGTATAGACCCAGTCATTTCCCTGGCTTAAATCTTCACTGTATTGGTAACCGGCAACATCAAATGATTTAAGTTGCTCTTTGTCTGTTAAGCGATTTTCGATAATATATCTAGCCATTAAGCCACGTGCTTTTTTTGCAAAAAAACTGATCATTTTAAATTGGCCATTCTTCCAGTCTTTAAAGGCAGGTGTGATAATTTCCCCGTTAAGACCTTTTTTCTTCACTGATTTGAAGTATTCATTTGAGGCAAGGTTAATTAATACATCATCGCCTTGTTCGGCTAGCGCTTCATTAAGGCTATTGGTAATAATATCGCCCCAAAATTGATATAAATTAGTGCCACGGTCATTGGCTAATCTTGTGCCCATTTCCAAACGATAAGCTTGCATTAAATCTAGCGGCTTTAATAAACCGTATAAACCCGACAATATTCTCATATGCTGCTGAGCAAAATCGAAATCAGCGTCGTTAAATGTTTTTGCATCTAAACCTGTATACACATCACCATTAAAAGCGAGTACAGCTTGACGAGCGTTTTTAACCGTAAAAGGCATTGACCACTCACCAAAGCGAGCAGCATTTAAACCGGCAAGTTTATCGCTAATGCCCATCAGTGTTGAGATATTGGCAGGCGTTAATTTTTGGCAATAGCTCATCAGTGCTTGGCTATGTTCTAAAAGCTCAGGTTGCGAAAACTTATCGGTAGGTAAAGGCGATTCAAAATCTAAATTTTTAGCCGGAGAAACAACAAGTAGCATAAATGATCCATTTAATGGCAGTAGTAATATAGTGTCGCTATCATACAAGAAATAGGCTAAACATGAAGAAAAATGATAAGCCAAAACAAAGCGCAGTTAAAAAAAGCATAAACATACTTGCTATATATTGAAAATTTGTTACATATATAGCTGTTTCAGGCATTACATCAAAGATTTATCGCTTTTTTAGCTATTGATGTTGTAATATTTCTCCAATTTTAAGTTTATCGTTAAAAAGGTATCGGACATGACTAACCAGCTTTCACAATTAAAAAAAATGACCACTGTAGTTGCTGACACTGGCGATATTGAAGCTATCGCAAAATTTCAACCACAAGATGCAACAACAAACCCATCGTTATTATTAAAAGCCGCTTCGCTAGTAAGTTACCAACATCTACTTACCGAAGCCATTGCATGGGCAAAACAGCAATCATCAAGTACTGAGCAGCAAGTTATTGACGCTGCCGATAAATTGTCAGTACTCATTGGTCTTGAGATTTTGAAAACAGTTCCTGGTCGTATTTCTACTGAAGTTGATTCACGCTTATCTTTTGATAGCCAAGCTTCAATCTCCAAAGCTCACAAGTTAATCGCAATGTATAATGAAGCTGGCATCAGTAATGACCGTATACTCATTAAGCTTGCCTCCACATGGGAAGGTATTAAAGCCGCAGAGCAACTTGAACAAGCAGGTATTAATTGTAATTTAACCTTACTGTTTAGTTTTGCCCAAGCACAAGCCTGTGCAGAAGCTGGTGTTTACTTAATATCCCCTTTTGTTGGTCGAATTTTAGATTGGTACAAAAAAGATACCGGCAAAAGTGAATATGCCGCTACTGAAGATCCAGGTGTAGTGTCAGTAACAAGTATTTATAACTTTTATAAAAGTAAAGGCTATAAAACAGTAGTGATGGGGGCAAGTTTTCGAAATATCGATGAGATTCGCCAATTAGCAGGATGTGATCGTCTAACGATAAGCCCGGGCTTACTTGATGAATTAGCAAACAGCAATGACGCTCTTGAACAGAAACTATTTAGTCAACAACCACAACTCGCTAGCGAAGATAAATTATCTGAAAGTAACTATCGTTGGGCAATGAACGAAGATGCCATGGCAACAGAAAAACTTGCCGAGGGGATCAGAAATTTCACTATTGACCAAATCAAATTGGAAAAACAGTTAATGGAAATGCTTTAACCGTTAATTTTCAATCAATTAGTACGTATTTAGAACTATTGTTAGTTATTTAGTAGCCAAAAGATGTTGTTATTTAATGCTTTAATGATTTGCTTATCACCTTGAATGTGGTATTAAAAAGGTGCTGTTAAATAAAAAGGAGTGTTCTATGGATAAACTTCAACAAGTATTGGACTCATTTGGTAAAAGACAAAAGTCCTCAGGAAGCACTAATAAGAAAAGAAAATGGCGCGAAATAGAACAAATAAAAGAAAGGTTTCAACTGGAAAAAGAATTAAAAGCATATGAAGAATCATTAGAGTTTATGTTGGAAGATTTTTAGTTATATTTCAAAATCAAAAAAACCAGTATTTATACTGGTTTTTTTATTGCCTAAAGTTTGCCTGTAAACTTAACTTTCAAATTCATATACCATAGGTTTTACACCAGTTAGTTCTTTTAAACGTTCAACTATCAAGTAATTTATAGGGACCAAAATCAAGGTAATTAAGGTTGCAAACAAAATGCCAAAACCAAGAGATACTGCCATAGGAATAAGGAACTGTGCTTGTGTTGATTGCTCAAACAATAACGGCATCAAGCCGATAAAAGTTGTGAGACTTGTCAGCATGACCGGCCGAAAACGTGATGCCCCCGCAGTAAGTACTGCCTCCATAAGTTCTATGCCCTCTTCGCGTTTTTTATTGATGAAATCAACCAAGACCAACGAATCGTTCACCACTACACCAATTAACGCTAACATGCCGAGCAAGCTCATAATAGTTAACTCCATGCCCATGATCCAATGACCAATGACAGCACCAATCATACCAAAGGGAATGACACTCATCACAATAATAGGCTGTAAGTACGATTTAAAGGGGATTGCTAATAACGCGTAAATAATGAAGAAAACAAACAGTAACGCCCAAGCTAACGAACCAAATGATTCTCTTTGTTCCTTAGCCTCACCTTCAAGAGAATGACTTACGCCAGGGTATTGCAAAATCAATTCATCTAAATATTCTTTTAAATCGGCCTGCAATATCGTCATGTTAGTATTTTCTTTCTCGATATCTGCGCTAACGTTCGCAGTACGATAGCGGTCAATGCGAGAAATGGTTGATGGGCTTTTACCCGGAATTAATTTTGCCACATGAGATAACGGCACAGAACCGCCACTAGGTGTACTTACCAGAATATTTTCTAAATCAGCAGTCGTTCGTCGTTCATTTAACGGTAACCTAACCATAACGCGAACATCATCTCGTCCGCGCTGAATACGTTGAACTTGGGAGCCAAAGAAAGCACGGCGTACTTCATTTGAAATGCTTACTCTTGTTAATCCTAATGCTTTACCTTGTTCGGTGAGTTCAATTTGTAGTTCTTCTTTACCGTCAGACAAACTGTCTTCTATATCAAATACCGTTGGATAGGTAGCCAGTCGTAGTTTCACTTTATCGGTAATTTCTTTCAGCGTATCTATAGAGCTCGCTTTTAGTTGGACATGAATAGGATCAGAGGAACGACCTATTTCAGCTCTAAAGGTGATACTTTCAGCGCCAGGTATCGGTCCAATCAATTCCCGCCATTCGCGTACCAGTTGTGCAGAGCCAATCGATAAGCTACGAGACTCTGGTGGTGTTATTTCAAAACGCACGCCGCCTTTATTAGAAACACCACCTCGGCCACCAGTTGTAGCAAGAATATTAATAATGATACTTTCATTAGTATCTTCATCAATATATTTATCACGTAGTTCTTCTGCTTTTTCCGTCATTTTTATAATATGTTTATTGGTCACTTCAAAGGGAGAGCCCGCCGGTAATGTCAGTGATGCACGTACTGTTTCGCTCGGTATCCTTGGAAAGAAAATGAATTTAGTCCAGCCACTCATAATTAAGGTAACAATAATCAAGAGCACACCAACAAAACCGACGAATGTTGCCGCTTTATAATTTATCGCCTTTTTCAGTAGTGGTTGATAAAAACGTAAAATTGCATTTTCAAAACCATCAGCAAAACCTTGCTGAAATAAACTAAACTTAGATAGTTTTTCCTTTTGACCCCGTAATTTCAAATGTTTTAAATGTGAGGGTAAAACAAACTTTGACTCTATTAAAGAAAACAATAAGACCGGAATAACAATAACCGGGATCTGTGCAAACAAAGCGCCTCGTGCACCTTCAATAAAGGCTAACGGCAAAAATGCGGCAACGGTTGTTAAGACACCAAAAGTTACTGGGGTTGCTACTTCTTGTGTGCCACGAATGGCTGCTTCCTCCCCTGACTCCGATGTTTTTAAATGGGTATAAATATTTTCTCCGGTAACAATAGCATCATCAACTACAATACCTAACACCAAAATAAAGGCGAATAAGCTCATAATATTTAATGTAATACCAAAGAAAGGCATAGCAATAAAAGCGCCCATAAATGAAATTGGAATGCCTAGAAACACCCAAAAAGCTATCGATGGTCGTAAAAACAAACTCAGTAAGGCCAGAACTAAAATCCCCCCTTGCAGTGCACTGGTCGTTAACGTTGAAATTCGGTTTTTAACGATTTGCGAATCATCATCCCAATAACTTAACTCAACACCTTCAGGCACATTACCTTGCTGTTCATCTATATAATTTTTAACCGCATCTGCAACTTCAATAGCACTTTGTGGACCAATACGATAAACATCAATGAAAGCAGCTTGCTTACCGTTAAAACGGGTTCTAACGGGGGTTTCTTCAAAACCATCAGTGATAATGGCGATATCAGATAAATGTAAAATAGAACCATCAACATGGGTTTTTATTGCTATTTTAGCAAAGTCATTTTTCCGATAGGCTTGCCCTTTAGAAAGCAATAAAATATCCCCACCTTGGGTTCTTAGGTTACCTGCAGAAACATCGGTACTCGAGTTACTAATCGCTGAAGATATTTGTGCTATGGTTAAATTGTACTGCTGTAGTTTGTCTTGGGGTATTTCAATCGCTATTTCGTAATCACGTACACCACTCAGCTCGACTTGAGTAATGGTGGGGATTTTTAATAATTCTTCACGAACTTTTTCCGCATATTCACGAGTTTCTTTTTCACCATAAATACTCGCAACACTCACCGAGATAACTTCACGTATACGTGTTGCTAATGAAACAACGGGTTTTTCGGCATCAGCAGGAAAAGTATTAATGGCATCGACACGGCTTTTAATATCAGCTAAGACTTCTCGAGCGTCATAGTCGGCATCGACTTCAATATTTACGGCTGAAAAACCTTCAGATGAACGGCTAGCAATTTGTTTAATGCCCTCTAAGTCTTGTATCGCTTCTTCAATACGTATAGAAATACTTTTTTCGACATCTTCAGGTGTTGCGCCACGCAATGAAACATTAACGTTAATGCGATCAGTGGCGAATGACGGAAATACTTCTAGCGGAATTCGCGTTGATAAACTAAATAAACCTGCAATTAAAATAGTAATTAACAATAAATTGGCGGCTACGTGGTTTCGTGCAAACCATGCGATCATAATGATTCACCTTCTGTTTGCTTGGCACCCTTTTTCCTTACTATATTTTCACGGTTTTCTTTGCTTTTTCCCCGGCGTTTTTTATTCGATTTTTTTTGGTTTATCTCACGGGGTTGTCCTTCAATAGATACTGGTGTACCCGAACTAACTTGCCCTAAAGAAGTTAGCACTAAGACATCCCCGGCAACCAGGCCAGATTTCACAATCGCTTGTTTACCATTTTGCCAGCCCAGTGTAATTTCCTTGCGCATTAATAAGCCTTTTTCTACGGTATAAACATAACTTCCCTGATAAATAGCACTACTGGGGATAACTAACGCACTGGTCAATGCTCTACCTTGTATTTCAGCCGTAACATACTGGCCAATTTTAATCGGGGCTCCATTAGAAGTGGTCGCATCGTAAGGCCGGTTAATTTGCGCAACTACATATAATTGCTGAGACTGTTCATCAATAGCGCTTTCCGTGCGAACGATTTTTCCGTGCCATTCTTGATGCCCCATTAAATCGGATGTTAATTTCACGTCGTTTTTATTGCCTTGTTCACCAATATCACGATATTCTTCAGGTAAGTTAATTAGTGATAGATCTTTATTTTTAATCGGTAAACGAATTTCTACATAATCAACTGCAAAAATAGTAGCCAGTTGGGTATTAGCTGAAACCACTTGCCCTAAACCCACTTGTTTTTTCAATATACGGCCCGCATATGGTGCAATAATTTTCGTCCGTTCTAACGATAACTCAGCTTTGTCTAATTGCGCTTGGGCAGAAAGTACTTTTGCTTTAGCTGCTTCAAGCTGTGGCTGACGCAAGACTAAAGCGCTAGCTGTTTTCCCATTACCTAATCGTTGCCAATCGGTTTGTGCTTGGCTAACCCTTGCTTGTTCTTCAAGTAATACTTGATTAGCAGACAATAAATTAGCTTGTGAGACTTTTACGTCTGACTTGTGATCTCTATCATCAAGCTGAACTAAAACGTCACCTTTTTCAAAAAAACCGCCATCTCTAAATTGCATGCTTACGTCATTAATTTGCCCCGAAACTTGTGAGAATAATATGCTTTCTGTGCGGGGTTTTACCGTGCCAAAACTTTCAACGATGACTTGATAATATTGTGGCGCTAAAAGTTTTGTTGCCACTGTCATTTGCGAAGCTTTCGACGGTTTAAAACGTTTAGACTGTGGTGGATTCCCCCAAATAACGGCCGCTAATAAAAGGGTCACCCCGACAATCACAGCGAGAATAATCATTTTCTTTTTGGTACTTGGTTGTTCGGAAAGTTGAATGTTTTGGGACATAATTATTGAGCCTTAGTATCGGTGCTTGTAGCAAAAGTTTGTGTAGGTGCAGAAAAGTCGCCCCCCAGTGCTAGATGTAATTGAATACGGTTAGCAATCAAACGGTTTTTAAGCTTGATCAAAGTGGTTTGTGCATCGAAAGAACGAGTTTGCGCATCAAGTACCGTAGTGTAATTAACTAGGCCGCTTTGATATTGTTCAAATGAGAGTGTTGCCGCAACTTTCGCGTTCTCTTGTGCCGCCAACATACTTTGGTAACTAGACTTTAAACTTTCTTCTTCATTAATAGCATTTTCTACTCCAGCAAAGGCGTTGTATAAAGTATCTAGGTACAGCTGCTCTTCTTGCTTTAATGCTAAACGCGCTTTTTCTTCATTTGCTGCTAAGCGACCGGCATTGAATAAAGGTGCTGAAATATTACCCAACAAAGACCATGCTAACGACGAACCCGATAATAAATCATCAATGTTACGTGCCGAATCACCCAAAGAGGCCGTAAGACTTAAACTCGGGAAGCGCTGCTTGTGTGCATAAGCAAGACCGGCATCTTTCGCTAACAATTGATACCAACGCGCTATTAAGTTAGGTTTTCTACTGATAAGTTCTGACGGTAGGCCTAGAGGAATATCAGAGGTTAATAAAGGTAATTGAGCTGCAACTAATAACTCTCCTTTTGGGTAATCGCCCACTAAGCGTTCAAGCTTTCTGATTAATCTCTTTTTCGATGATTTTTGCTCCGAGACACGAGTTAATTCATTATTTAACTCATTACGTGTTAAATAAACATCAAGTGCCTCACTTAAGCCACTGTTATAACCTGATTCAATAATGTCTAAATTTTGCTGAGAGTTTTTCACTCTACTTTCATAGAGAGTCAATAACTTTTCAGCTTCTATAACAGAGAACCAAGTGGTAACAACATCAACGACGAGTTGCTGCTTACTTTGTTCGAAATTGGCTTGTGCTGCCATATAGGTTAAATTTGCTTGTTGATCTGCCGCAGAAAGCTTGCCCCATAAGTCGAGCTCATAACTTAAGTCCAAGTCAATTGAGCTTGAATTACTTATCGTAGCAAGGCTGTTATTTTTACTTCTACCAGAGCGCACAGATAAATCGAGAGATGGCCATAACGAACTGCCCGAAACAATTAATTGCTGCTTTTGAATTTCAACACTAAATGCTTGGATTTTTAATTGATGATTAGCGGCTAGTGCAGATTTAACTAATTGTTGTACTTGTTTGTTATCTAACTGAGTTAGCCAGTTACTTTCAACCGGCATTGTTTTTTGATTTGTTTGCCAATTTATTGGCAAATCAATATTTTTAATATTGTCATCAAGTTCAGAAATACTTGTACAAGCTGACAACACAACGGTTGTCAACCCGACAATAACACTTTGCTTAATGCTCGCTCGAAAACGACTTTTCATAAAAGATAAACCACTACGACTATTTTGATAGCCTAAGTGTAATCAATGTTTAAGAAAACTCGCAACGACTTTACAAAAGTTTACTTCCAGTAAATGCTGAACTGCGGTGAGTGACATGAATAAGCGGTGAGTGTCACTTTTACAAATCAAACGAAAATTTAAGATAAAAAATAAGGTTAATCTTCGTCGGGTTGTCCGATATAAAGTTCAGAAATAATACGCACAGACTTGATCATATTATCTGAAACTTCAATAATCTCCAGCGGATAACCAGCAATGCGCACACTCAAATTAGCTTCTGGAATATCTTCTAAATATTCAATAATCAAACCATTCAGCGTTTTAGGGCCATCAGTGGGGAAATGCCAATTCATTTCTTTATTGATATCACGCACGGTAGCACTGCCGTCAACTAAATAACTACCATCTTGCTGTGCATGTACTTCATCGCTAGTAGTGGGTGTCATCGTTGTCGTAAAGTCACCAACAACTTCTTCAAGAATATCTTCTAAGGTAACCAGACCTTGAATGTCACCATATTCATCAACAACTAAACCTAAACGTTCTTTAGCATGTTGAAATTTTAACAATTGTACATTAAGGGCAGTGCCTTCAGGAATGAAGTACAACTCTTTAACGGCACGAATTAGCGTGGTTTTGGTAAATTGGTTTTTAAATAATAACTTTAAGGCGTCACGCAAATGAATATAACCAACAACGTCATCCATATTATCACGATATAATAAAACACGGGTATGGTTTGACTGAGCTAGCTGTTTTTGAATTTTCTTCCAGTCGTCATTAATATCAATACCCACTAATTCGTTGCGTGGCACCATAATATCTTCAACGGTGACCTTTTCTAAATCAAGAATACCGACCAGCATATTTTGATCTCGCTTTGGTAGCATAGCGCTTGACTCGTTAACAACGGTTCTTAGCTCTTCAGAACTTAAACTATGCTCTTGCCTTTGTTCTGGGCTCACGCCAATTAACATCAACAAACCATTAGTGATCCAATTAACGGCAACAACGAGTGGAAATAATAATTTTAATAAAAAAGTTAACAGAATTGAACTTGGAAACGCTACCTTTTCAGGGTATAAAGCGGCTATTGTTTTTGGCGTAATTTCAGCAAAAATTAAGATCACTAAGGTTAATAATAAACCTGCATAAAAAATACCAGCATCACCATATAAACGTTCGGCGATTATTCCTGTTATTAAGGTCGCAAAGATATTTACTAAGTTATTACCAATTAGGATTAACCCGATAAGCTTATCGGGGCGATCAAGTAACTTACTAACGCGCTGAGCACCTTTATGTTTTTGCTTTTCTAAATGACGCAATCGATAACGATTAAGCGACATAATACCGGTTTCAGAGCCTGAAAAATAGGCTGAACAAACAATAAGAATGCCAAGTGTGGCGAAGAGTATTTCTGTAGATATGTTGTCCAAAAAAGGAACCTTATGTTATTTAAAAAAGAGACAAACATTAGCGATTGTCTAAATATTGAAAAAAAAGCTATACACGCTTTATAATAAAATAAACTCTTTAACAAACCGGCTACCAAAATAAGCCAAGGTTAATAAAGCGCTGCCGGTAACGGTTAATATGAGCACTCGATGACCACGCCAACCTAGTTTGTAATGACCTAAAAGCGTCAGAGAGTATACAATAAAAGCCAGAATGGAGAGTATGGTTTTATGTGCATTTTCATTTGAAATCATCCCATCTAAGAATAAAAACCCGATAACTTCACTTAACAGTAAAAAGCATGTACCTATTGCTAGAATAATAAACAACTGACCTTCAACTTGCATTAAAGGGGGTAAATGACTAACGGCATTTAAATTTTTAGTTTTAAGTTTAAAATGAATATAAGCCACCTGAAAAGCGTAAAGTGTGGCAATAACTAAAATACAATAAGATAACAAAGCAAAAGTAACATGGCTAATAACCCCAAACTCATGGCTCACCATAGGTGCATGTTGAATATCGGGCATAAATAACATTAATAATTGCCAAATACCCGCGAAGCCATAAATAACAGGCAATAACAAGTTTACTTTATAGCGCAAGGCAAAAGCGGAGACAGACAAACAAATTATTAAACTAACCAAAGAAATAACATTGGGCAATGCAAAGTTAATATCAGCCTGTGCCATTAAAAATTGACCACTACCTAAGGTGTGCAGCACCATAGCAACACAGCCAAAAAAAAGTACTAACACCAAATTAGGACCTTTAGGGTGAAATAAACGTAATAACATCGCAGAAGTCGCAACGGCATAAGCCAAAAATGCAAATAAAGAACAAATATCCGAAAAATTCACAACGTGCTCCCACACAAGAATTTAAAAACCAGGTACAACTTAAGCAAATAATTCTATCAGAATAAACTTAAGTGACCATAGACTAGAACTATAAAACTAATTTTCTCAAAGGTTTAATCGATAAAAAAGCAATTAACCCTGCACAAGTAAGCCCAAACCAAAAAGGTAACAATTCATGACTATGTTGCATTTGCTGAGCTATATTAATCTCGAAAAGACCTAAACCCCAGTCAAGTAATAAGCCAAAACCTATCGCAGATAATGAAATACCTAATAAATAGCGAATTAAAACACTATTGCCCATTTCATTTCTAATCACGCCCAATGTTGAAATATTAGTGGCAGGGCCCGCCATCATAAAAACGAGCGCTGTGCCGGGTGAAATACCGGCCATAATAAAACCAGCGGCTACAGGCGTTGAAGCTGTAGCACAAATATACATAGGAATTGAAATAATGATCATGATCAACATAGCGCCAAGACCGCTACCATAACTCAATAAAAAAGAAGCAGGTAAAAATGTCTTAATTAAGGTTGCGAAAATAAGTCCGACTAATAACCACAAAATTAAATCATCTATAAGTTTAGTCGCCGCATAATGAATGCCAGAAGAAGTTTTATTAAGAAATGTTGCTGTTTTCCCAGATGAATCATTAGTTTTAGTGCTACTACAACAAGAAGGCTTCTGTTCTTCTGGTTCAGGTTTACTGACTTTTTTACTTGCACAACAGCTCTGTGGTTCTGCTGATTTTTTAACAGAAACAGGTGCAGGTTCTTCTTTCATTGTCGCCACAAGTAAGCCGGTAATAATTGCTGACAATATTGCGGTTATCGGTCGATAAATAGCAAAAACAGGCCCCAACAAAGCATAAGAGACTGAAACCGAATCTACACCGGTTTCAGGGGTTGCGACTAAAAAAGCGGAAGTAGCGGGTGCTGACGCGCCACTGCGCCGTAGCTCTGTAGCAACAGGAATAACCCCGCAGGAACAAAGGGGTAAAGGCGCACCAATAATAGCGGCTTTAATTATGGCGAGTTTCCCTTCACCTAAATGTTGGCTTAATATTTGAGTAGGTACCCAAGATTTCATTAAACCAGCAATTAACAAACCTAATAATAACCAAGGACTTGCTTCAGCACTAAGTGCGAGGAAGTTGGTCAATAATGCAGATAAATATTCCAAAACATTCACTATGTAATTTAATAAGAAAGCTAAATAAGATCACAGCTTATCATATTTATTATCCAGTGCATTAGCCTACATCAAATAACGATGCCTTATTTGCTCGATGTTAGCTTATTTATGGCTAAGACCTTTCGATTATTTTATTGGCGGGTATAATAGGCGGCAATATTTTATATTTAGCCCAATGTAGAGTCGTTCATGTTTGAGAATCTTTCCGATCGTTTAACGAAAACGTTAAAAAATATCAGTGGCCGTGGCCGATTAACTGAAGATAATATTAAAGACACACTTCGTGAAGTGCGTATGGCTTTACTTGAGGCCGATGTTGCATTACCCGTTATTCGGGAATTTATTGCTAAAGTAAAAGAAAATGCCGTAGGCCAAGATGTATCTAAAAGCTTATCGCCAGGGCAAGTTTTTGTAAAAATAGTTCAGAAAGAGCTTGAGCATGCCATGGGTGAAGTGAACGAAACACTGAACTTAAAAGCAGCTCCTCCGGCAGTTGTTTTAATGGCAGGTTTGCAAGGTGCAGGTAAAACAACCTCAGTTGCCAAGCTAGCAAAATTTCTAAAAGAACGCGAAAAGAAAAAAGTATTAGTGGTAAGTGCCGATGTTTATCGTCCTGCCGCTATCAAGCAGTTAGAAACATTAGCTAATGAAGTTGAAGTTGGATTTTTCCCCAGTGATATTTCACAAAAGCCGATTGATATCGCCAATGCGGCCATTGAACACGCGAAAAAGAACTTCTACGACGTTCTAATCGTTGATACTGCCGGTCGCTTACATGTTGATGAAAACATGATGGCTGAAATTCAGCAGCTTCATGCAGCTATCAACCCGGTAGAAACATTGTTCACTGTTGATGCAATGACCGGCCAAGATGCTGCAAATACCGCAAAAGCGTTTGGTGACGCATTACCATTAACCGGTATAATTTTAACGAAAACAGATGGTGACGCCCGTGGTGGTGCTGCTCTTTCAATTCGCCATATTACCGGTAAGCCGATTAAGTTTATGGGTGTCGGTGAGAAAATTGAAGCGCTAGAGCCTTTTCATCCTGACCGTATTGCCTCGCGTATTCTTGGCATGGGTGATGTGCTTTCTTTAATTGAAGAAGTAGAACAAAAGGTTGATAAAAAGAAAGCGGAAAAACTAGCCAAGAAATTCAAGAGCGGAAAAGGTTTTGACCTAGAAGACTTTCGTGAACAACTTGTGCAAATGAAAAATATGGGTGGCATGGCCAGCATGATGGATAAGTTGCCAGGTATGGGCAATATGTCAGATAAAATTAAAGAGCAAATGGATGATAAACTGACACTGCGTATGGAAGCCATTATTAGCTCAATGACCAAAGGTGAACGAGAACGCCCTGATATCATCAAAGGCTCTCGAAAGCGTAGAATTGCTGCTGGTTCAGGCACACAAATACAAGACGTAAATCGTTTATTAAAACAATTTACGCAAATGCAAAAAATGATGAAAAAAATGTCCGGTAAGGGCGGTATGCAAAAAATGATGCGTTCAATGAAAGGCATGATGCCACCAGGTGGTGCTGGCGGAATGGGCGGCGGAATGTTTGGCCGCTAACATTTAAGCCAGTTTATTTATTTTTAAAAGGTGGCTATTAGCCACCTTTTTGTTTTTTACTGCAATATAAATGAATAACGATACTGCCCTGCTTAATCTTTATGCTTGCTATATATATTAAAAAGCGTAAAATACGCGAGCTTTTCTGTCACCCTAGGTGTCAGGAAATGTCTGGAAAATTCGTTTTAACACTTTAAATAATAGAGGGCGATATGGTAACCATTCGTTTAGCTCGTGGCGGCGCCAAAAAGCGTCCATTCTATCAGGTTGTTGTTGCAGATAGCCGTAACTCTCGCGATGGTCGTTTCATCGAGAAAGTTGGTTTCTTCAACCCAACAGCACAAGGTCAAGCTGAGAAATTACGCTTAGACCTAGACCGTATCAACCATTGGGTTGGTTTGGGTGCTGGTATGTCTGATCGTGTGGCTAAATTAGTTAAAGATGCTCAAGTAGTAGCAGCTTAATTAATTTAGTAAGTTAAGGAGTCGTTGTGGAAGAAGTAAATAAAGAAGTCACCCTAGGTAAAATAGGCGCTGTTTATGGCATCAAAGGTTGGCTGAAAATTCATTCATTCACTGATGAAACCGAAGCTATTTTAGACTATTTTCCTTGGTCTTTAAAATTAGGAAATAAAGTTCAATCAGTCGAAATATCTGATTGGCGCAAACATAATAACGGAATTGTTGTTCATGTAGCAGGTATTGATGATCGCGATATAGCCCAAAAGCTTGTTGGCTCAGAAATATTTGTAAATGAGAGCGTACTAGTAAAATTACCTGAAGGGGAGTTTTACTGGCGCGATTTAATTGGCATGTCCGTTGTTACTGACAAAGGTTACGACCTTGGTCAAGTTTCTGAAATTTTAGAAACTGGCGCTAACGATGTACTGGTTGTAAAAGCTAATCGTAATGATGGCTTTGGTCAAAAAGAGCGCTTAATCCCGTATCTTTTTGAGCAAGTTATAAAATCGGTTAACGCTGAAAACAAACAAATTTGTGTTGACTGGGACCCAGGCTTCTAACTTGAGTAATAGTGTTTTAACAAACAAACGATGGTATGGGGTGATAAGCCTTTTTCCTGAAATGTTTGACGCCATTACAAAGTATGGGGTGACAGGCCGAGCTATCCGTAACGGGTTAATTGAATTTCATACGTGGAATCCAAGAGACTTTACGCACGACAAACATAGAACCGTTGACGACCGTCCTTATGGTGGTGGTCCGGGCATGTTAATGATGGTGCAACCGCTACGTGATGCTATTAAAGCCGCAAAATCTGCCGCGAATATCGCTACAGATTCTGCATCAGGTGATAATAGTAGTTCTGATAAAGAACAAGTTAAGGTTATATATTTGTCACCGCAGGGACGTAAACTCGACCAAGCAGGTGTACGCGAATTAGCACAGCATAACAAACTACTATTTATAGCGGGGCGTTATGAAGGCATAGACGAAAGACTTATCGAGTCAGAAATTGACGAAGAGTGGTCGGTCGGGGATTATGTACTGAGCGGTGGAGAACTCCCCGCAATGAACATGATCGATGCTGTAGCACGTTTTGTGCCGGGTGTTTTAGGGCATAATCAATCAGCTGAGCAAGATTCTTTCTCAGATGGTTTATTAGATTGTCCGCATTACACAAGGCCAGAAGTACTCGACACTTCAACAGAAGAGATGTCGGTACCGAAAGTGCTACTCAGTGGTAATCACGCACACATAAAGCAATGGCGCATGTTTAAGTCACTAGAAAGAACATGGACTAGAAGACCAGAATTATTAACTAACCTAGCTCTGACAGCAGAACAAAAGAAAATGTTAGCTTCCATTAAAGATGATAACAAATGAACGTGTTGATGCCTGTGAACCCTAGGAAGAAGGTATTATGAGTAAAATTATTGATATGCTCGAACAAGAGCAAATGAAAACAGATTTACCAACATTCGCACCAGGCGACACTGTTGTTGTACAAGTAAAAGTTACAGAAGGTGAAAAATCACGTCTTCAAGCGTTTGAAGGTGTAATTATTGCTGTTAAAAACCGTGGCATCAATTCTGCATTCACTGTTCGTAAAATTTCAAACGGTGTTGGTGTAGAACGTGTATTCCAGACACATAGCCCAATCGTTGACTCTATTGAAGTCAAACGTCGCGGTGATGTACGTCAAGCTAAACTTTACTACTTGCGCGAGCTATCTGGCCGTAAAGCACGTATTAAAGAAAAATTGGCAAAAAGATAAGCTCTTTTTAAGCCTGTTTTGCTTTAGCAATACGCAGAAAGAAAGCCTGAATAATTTATTATTCAGGCTTTTTTGTTTTTCCTGCGAGTATATTGTCGATAATGGCTTTACAGCACTAGTCAAAGCCAATCTCAGGCGGTAGAATCTATTCATATATTTTAAGAACAACGAGATACATTCAGATGGGTAGAGCATACCAAAACCGAAAATTATCAATGGCAAAAACAGCCGGCGCGAAAACGAAAGTTTATTCTAAATACGGTAAAGCAATTTATGTGAGTGCCAAAAATGGCGGCGTAGACCCTGAGGGTAACTTAACACTGCGCGGTTTGATTGAAAGAGCTAAGAAAGACCAAGTCCCTACTCACGTAATTGAAAATGCGATCAATAAAGCATCAGGTGCTGGTGGTGAAGACTTTGTCGAAGCAAGATATGAAGGTTTTGGTCCAGGTAATTGCATGGTGATTATCGATTGCTTAACAGATAACGGTAACCGTACCATTAAAGATGTACGCCAATGCTTTACTAAAACGCATTCGAAAATTGGTTCATCTGGTACTGTATCGCACATGTTTAATCATCAAGCGGTATTTGCCTTCAAAGGTGAAGATGATGAAACTGTTTTAGAAACATTAATGATGGCTGATATTGACGTTACCGATGTCGAACTTGAAGACGGTATTATTACGGTTTATGCACCACATACAGAGTTTTTCAAAGTTAAAACTGAATTTGCTAACTCAATGCCAGAGTATGATTTAGAAGTTGAAGAAATTACTTGGGTACCACAAATGTACACTGAAATTTCAGGTGAAGAAGACACCGCTAATTTTGAGAAATTTATTGCGTTGTTAGATGATTGTGATGACGTACAAAACGTTTATCATAATGCAGATATTGCAGAGTCATAGTTAAATTAAGTTAAGTTTGACCCGTCCTAGTATGGGTCAGTTAATTCAATAAAAAAGCACCTATGGTGCTTTTTTTTATGTTGATACTTTTCTAAGCATTAGTGCATTCATGGACGTCGATGTGAAAGAGTCCGATGTTCTGGCTTAAACAGTAAGAGTTACTTAGCCAACTTTTCCAACATAACATTCACGGCATCTAAATGCTCAGGGTTGTTATGACACATACCTTGAAATACAGCACAAATATCAAGAAAATCGGGTAAATCAGTGCGCTGCGCCATTTTCATTAATCGTTTAGTTAAGCGCATCGCCGCCGTTGGCTTACTTGCTATTTCTGTCGCTAAAGTCATTGCTTCTGCCATTAATAATTCAGGTTCGACAACATTAAGCACAATACCAAATTCTTTAGCTTCCTTTGCATCAATCACTCTACCGGTGAAGGTTAACTCAGCCGCTTTTTGATAACCAATAATACGTTGCATGAACCATGCACCGCCATCTCCAGGAATAAGGCCTAAATTAGCGAAGGTTTCACCGAATTTTGCTTTTGTTGATGCAAGGCGAATATCACACATGTTAGCGACATCAAAACCTGCACCGATTGCAGCACCATTTATAGCGGCAATAATAGGAACTTCACACTTGTGCAACGCTAAAGGTATTCGTTGAATGCCCTGGCGATATCGAGCCTCGAGCTCTTGAACATCTCCAGCAAAATCACCACCTCGCGCTGCCATGTCTTTAATATTACCACCCGATGAGAATGCAGAACCGGCGCCAGTAATAACTAAAACAGCGATAGAGGGGGTTTTATTTATCCATTGAACGGTATTAACAATATCATCAGCAATAGCGGTACTGGTCAGTGCATTACGAACATCATGGCGATTAAAGGTTAGCGTGACAATATTATTATCTAGGTTAAGTAAACAGTCTTGGAGTTTTGGAGCTTGTTCATTCATTAGCGTTTCTCATCAAAATATTTCTGTTGTTGTTTCTTTTGCCACTTAGCACCAAATGGCTGAAACACTTTATTAGCATGGAGAGCAATGAGCACTACGTATATTCCCCCCATATATAAAGTCAGCCACCACATGTCATTATTATTAGCTTCGTCAATAAGCGCTAAAAACGGCCAAATTAAAAAAGAAAAAATGTAAATACCGAGCGTTTTATAAAAACTCTTTATCTCAGCAATATGTTTATTTGCTTTTTCTATATTTTCGGGTGAAATACTTAATTTACTTTCGGCTTGCTCTGTGACTAAAGTATCATGGGTGATCTGCATATCGGTATCCTGCTTTATTTGGGTTAATGGTGTTATATCAATTTCAAATACAGCAGCTAGCGACTTCAGTGATTCTAAGCCAACTTTTTCATTATTTTCTATGCGTTGAATGGTACGAATACTCAAGCCACTAAAATGAGCAAGTTGCTCTTGCGACCAATTTCTTTCATTTCTTAATACGCGTACATTCATATATTTCATCCTACTGCTGTTCGGTTATATACCCGTTCCATCTCAAGATGCAGTTTCAGAGCTAAGCTAGGAAATCAGATCAAGGCGCACTATGAAGATAATGGTTATTCTCGATAATTGCTCCTGCATTATCCTAATGTCCTACATCCATGTAGGAACCTTATCAAGTAGTGCAACGCAGAACTGTTTTTCTAGCTTAGCTCCCTACGGGCAAGCCGATAAAGGGTCATCTCCGGCGTTATTGATTTCGAGAATAGAATAACTATTCTCTTCAATCAATGCCTTGTAGCTAACCCTTTCTCGACTTGCTGAAATTTGCATCTTGAAGTGGTGCGGGTATATATTAGCGAACAACATTAATGTTTATTCTGACAGTTAGCTGACAAACACCTGACAGTGAACTTTACTTACTGTCAGGTCCTTTATAATCAAGGCGTTACACTTTACTCGCTTTTTCTTCAAATTTGACCTGTTGCCAATAAGCTTCAAGAGTATCCAGTGAGTGTTGTTCAAATTTAATCCCAGAGTGCTGCACTTGCCTTTCTACACCATGAAATCTTTTGGTGAACTTTTGATTCGCTTGACGAAGTAATTGTTCAGGATCTTGTTTCGCATGCCGGCATAAGTTCACTACGGCAAACATTAAGTCGCCCAACTCTTCAGCTAACGCCTCAGGATTATCTTCATCGATTTCAACCTTGACCTCATCAACTTCTTCAACGACTTTAGCAAAGACGTCTTCAATATTATGCCAGTCAAAACCGACATGTGCACAACGCTTTTGAATTTTAGCCGCTTGTGAAAGTGCCGGTAAATTTTTGGGAATATCAGCCAAGACACTCAAGGCTTCATCGTTGTTTTTAGCTAAGCGTTCTTGCGCTTTTTCGTTTTCCCAGTTTGCTTTTATTTCTGCATCAGAACTTAGGTTTTTATCACCAAATACATGAGGATGACGACGAATAAGCTTTTCACAGATGGCGGCAACAACACTGTCAAAATCAAAGTGCTTTTGCTCTTGGCCAAGCTGACTATAAAAAATCACCTGAAAAAGTAAGTCGCCTAACTCTTTTTCTAATTCAGAAAAATCTTGCTGCGCAACCGCATCAATCACGGCATCAGCAACTTCATAGGCTTCTTCGATGGTATGCGGGGTTATAGAGGTAAACGTTTGTTTTATATCCCAAGGACATCCCGTTTCGGGATCTCGTAATTGCGCCATAACCCAGCGAAGTTTTTCTATTGAGGCTTGCTCAGTTAACATATTTTATTCGTTCCATTATCTATAATTTTTATAAACTACAGACGTTTAACTTCAATCACATCATCAAGTTGAAATAACTTACCAATTAAACGACCGAGTATTTCATTGTTAGCAATCTCGATATTTAGCAACATCGCCACCGTTTGTTTTATCTCATCAGAGCGACTTTCCATACCCACAATGCTAACCCGCTCGTTAGATATTATCGTAGAGATATCACGCACTAACCCTTGGCGATCACTGGCAATCACTTTTACAGTAACTAGGTAGCTTTGCTGATTTTTCTCACCCCATTGTACTGCAACCTCACGTTCGGGTTGTTGACTTAAGGCATTAGCTAGTTGCTCGCAATCATTTCTATGTACCGAAATGCCCCGCCCTTGGGTGATAAAACCGTCGATATCATCACCCGGGACCGGATGACAGCATTTAGCCATATGGGTTAACAAATTCCCCACACCAGAAACCGTAATGCCATTGGCATCAGCTTTAGATTTTTGCTGATTTTGTTGAGGTTTAACTAAGCTTTGTGGGTCAAGCTCTACCGGCGGTTTGTTTTTGTCAGCATGATATTGCAAATGATTAATCACTTGCTGTAAACGCGCATTACCAGAACCAATGGCGGCATATAAATCGTCGATACTCTTAATGTTGAAACGTTGGCTAGCCGCCATTAAATCAGTTTCAACTAAGTCTAACTTACCAAGCTCTGTATCTAATTGCTCTTTACCTAACGCGATATGTTTATCACGGTCTAACAGCTTAAAAAAATGCTGAATTTTTGCCCTGGTTCTTGGTGCATGGATATAATGTAAATTAGGATTTAACCAATCTCGACTTGGGTTTGGCGTTTTACTGGTCAAGACTTCAACCTGATCGCCGGTTTTTAAACGATGAGTAAAGGGGACAATTCGACCAAATACTTTAGCGCCAATACAACAATGCCCAACATTTGAATGAATGTAGTAGGCAAAGTCTAGTGGCGTTGATCCGGCAGGTAAATCGATAACATCACCATTAGGGGTAAAAACGTAAATGCGGTCTTCAAAAACTTGGCTACGTAATTCTTCAATCAACTCCCCGCTTTCACTGACATCGTCTTGCCATTGCAGGATTTTTCTTAACCAGCTTACTTTTTCATCAAAGCCTGTTTTTTTATCAGAGTTTTTTCCGCTGCCGCCACTTTCTTTATAACGCCAATGCGCAGCAACGCCCATCTCAGCGTCATCATGCATTTGCTGGGTTCTAATTTGAACTTCAACCGACTTTCCTTCGGGTCCCAAAACCACCGTGTGAATTGATTGGTAGCCATTCGGTTTAGGCGTCGCTACGTAGTCGTCAAACTCTTTAGACAAATGTTTCCATCTGGTATGAACGATACCGAGGGCGCCATAACAATCTTGAATTTCATCGACAACAACTCTTACTGCTCTAACATCAAATAATTGTTCGAAATCTAAAGACTTCTGCTGCATTTTTTTCCAAATACTAAAAATATGCTTAGGCCGGCCGTAAACTTCGGCGCTAATATTTACCGCTTTTAATTGCGCTTTTAGGTTGTTAACAAAGTCAACCATGTACCGTTCGCGCGCTAGGCGTTTTTCATCTAACTGTTCGGCAATATCTTTATAAACTTTCGGGTGGAGGTAGCGAAAAGAAATATCTTCTAATTCCCATTTCAGTTGCCCAATACCTAGTCTATTAGCTAAAGGCGCATAAATATTCGCGGTTTCTTTCGCGGCTAAGACCCGAGTTTCTTCATCAGCATTTTTTACGATGCGTAAATAACAAACACGCTCGGCCAGTTTTATCACCACAGCACGCACATCATCAACCATTGCCACTAACATTTTACGAATGTTATCCACTTGGTTTGCCGAAATTTGGTTTGACTGTCCTTGTTGTAACGCTTTTATGGCTTTCATTTGGCTAACGCCATTACACAAGTTTACTATTTGTTGAGAGAAGTTTTCTTCAATATATTCAAGCGAAATGCGTTGGTATTCGTATAGGGGCTGTAAAAAAGCGGCACATAAAGAATCTTTATCTAAGTTTAAACTCGCAAGTATTTCAACCATTTCTAGTGATTTTGTTTGGCATTCTTGCTGACCATCAAAGTACGGATTGACTTGCAGCCAAAGTTTTTCAAGTGCCTGATGCTTTTGTTGGTTAAGCTCAAGTGAGCTTAACCATTGTTCAAAATTTGTTTCCGACATTTGATGAGATTTACGTACCGAAACCATGAAAAAACCTGCCTAATATTAGGTAATAAAAAAGGAGAAAGCTTTATTTTACAAACAATACCATAGTCTCAATGTGCTTTGTTTGAGAAAACATATCCATCAGTGAAATTTTTTCAATACGATAACCATGTGCTAATAATAATTGACTGTCTTTCGCTAACGTGGCCGGATCACAGCTCACATATAAAACTGTTGGTATATTAAAGTTAATTAATTGCTCAAGTGCTTGGTAAGCACCAGCACGGGCAGGATCAAGCAAGAGTTTAGTATATTTTTTCTCTGACCACGACTCACTTTGCCAATTACTGTTTAAATCAGCCTGATAAAATTGACAGTTTGTTAAACCATTGAGCTGTGCATTTTCTTGTGCTTTGATGACCATTTGATCAACGCCTTCAATACCAATAACTTGCGCAACTTTTTTGGCTATCGGTAAACTAAAATTACCTAAACCACAAAATAAGTCTAAAACACTGTCCTGCTTGTTTAAATTTAACCATGAAAGCGCTTGGGCGATCATTTGCTTATTTACATCATGATTCACTTGAATAAAGTGTTCACTGCTAAATTTTATATTAATATTATCGTCTAAATCATAAGTTAACGGTGCTAGTGAATGAACAAATAACGGCGTGACGGTTTTACCCTTGTCGATTAATATTTCGCATGAATAGTTATCACTAAAGATTTGCCAGTGTTGCTCATCTTCACTGGTGAGTTTTTCTAATTGTCTCACTACCACAGTTATTTTGTCGGTCGAAATAACTTCAATATGCCCGATAGCATTATTCCCCGACAATTTCGTGAGTAATTTTTTTAACGGTACAAATATTTTATTTAACGGTTCAACTAATACTGCACAATTTTTAATGTTAATTAATTGATTGCTACCACGTTGCCTAAAACCAACAGTTACCTGCCCTGCTTTATCATACTGTACGCCGATACGTGCTTTACGGCGGTAGTGCCAGGGTTCACTAACGATAGGTTCTTGCCAGGGTAGTGCTTGGGCATAACCATTTCGAGCAAACAACTCAGTAATTTTTTGTTGTTTAAAATCAAGTTGAGCACTTGGCTTTATGTGCTGTAAATCACAGCCGCCACATTTTAAAAAATGCTGACACTTTGCCTCTGCTCGGTTATCGCTTGGTGATAAAACCTCTACGAGCTTGCCTCGACCGTATTTATTCTTTTGCTCAATCACTTTAACTGACACGGTTTCCCCGACGAGTGTGCCTTCTATAAATATAGGTTTTTTATGGTACTGACCCACACCGCAGCCATTAAAATCAAGCCGGGTAATATTGACATTAACCTCTTGCCCTACTTGTTGTTTTTTAGGTGTTACTTTAAAAAAATTTGCCATGATGAAATATACCCGAGTTAAGCGCTATAAAAATGTTTAGTGATGTGCCATGATGAGACTATTCAACATGATGATTTTACACTAAAGTTCAGCAAAAAATGCATAAAATAAGTCTGAAAGATTGGGTAATTTTACTTACCATTGTTCCCACAACTGTCATCGCATTTACGATCGCCAGTTATTTCTCCTATAGTCGCTATGCAGAATTAGATGACTTTCTTGTTTTACGATCAGAGAGCATTATTGAACCCTTAGCTATTGCCAGCACTTTGCCACTGTTAAATAAAAATCGTATTCAATTACGTCACTTAATGAATTTCACCCATAGAAGCCAATCTTCTATCATCAAAAGTATCGCTGTTTTTACCAAAGACAACCAAGTTTTTGTCACTAGCTCTTATCATGGCGATACTAATTTATTACGTTTAAAAGCAGGAGAAAACATTCCTGATCACACGATTATTGAAAAAATAGGCGACGACTTCATTTTTCGAAGCCCGATTATTAATGAAAATATCGCCCTTGAATTAAGCCGTACCGTCACACAAGCTAATATTGGCTACATTGCCATGCAAATAGACACCAGCAAAGTACAATTAAAGCAACAAAGCCAAATGCTTTTTGCACTATTTATTGTTTTTTTAGGTTGTATTATTAGTGCTTTTTTTTCTTATCGACTAATAAAAAATTTCACCCGCCCTATAGTATCAATGGTGCAAGCGGTTGAGCGAATTCGAGAAGGAAAGCTTGATAGTCGCGTAAGTGGTCAACTTATTGGCGAACTTAACTTTTTGAAAAAAGGGATTAATGCTATGGCTCAATCCCTTGGTGATTACCAAGAGGAAATGCAAGGCAGTATCGATCAAACAACCACAGATTTACGAGAGAGCTTAGAGCAATTCGAAATACAAAACGTTGAGCTCGATATTGCTAAACGTAAAGCACAAGAGGCAAATAAAGTTAAATCTCAGTTCTTGGCCAACATGAGCCATGAACTTAGAACACCATTAAATGGCGTTATTGGTTTTACCCGACAGGTATTAAAAACACCTCTCACCACGACTCAACGTGATTACTTACAAACCATTGAGCGTTCTTCCGCAAACTTATTAGCTATTATCAACGACATTCTTGATTTTTCCAAACTTGATGCGGGGAAAATGGTGATTGAAAATATTCCATTTTCCATTCGTGACGCTGTTGAGGAAACCCTAACGCTATTAGCGCCGACCGCCCATAAAAAAAATATCGAACTTTCAGTTCGCGTTAACCCTGAACTTCCCGACGCCTTAATTGGTGATGCTATGCGTATTAAACAAGTACTGATTAACCTTACCAGTAATGCAATAAAGTTCACCGATAAGGGCTCAGTAGAAGTTGATATTGACAGTGAACATGTAGACGAATATGTTGCAATGTTAAAAGTCACCATTACTGATACCGGCATAGGTATGAATCAAGAACAGCAAAAAACTATCTTTGATGCCTTTGGTCAAGCCGACAAAAGTGTTACCCGACTCTATGGTGGCACGGGATTAGGATTAGTCATTTCGCAACGCCTTGTTAATGAAATGAACGGTAGTATGGGGGTTGTTACAGAACAAAGCCGCGGTTCAACATTCTGGTTTACCTTTCGCTGTGAAATAAACCCTATTTCAATCAAGAATATATTTGATAGTCACAGCCTGAGCAAAAAAAGTATTATTTATTTCGAGCAACATGCTCACAGCCGAATGGCTAGCAGTGAGATATTAGCAAACTGGGATATGGATGTTTATCCAGTTAATAACTTGGAGCAAATCAACCAAGAGATAAAGAAAAATTCTCACTTTGATTTTGCCTTAATCAGCCATGACATCTCCCCCAACTCTTTGGTTGAACTAAAAGAACTCATTACCTCCCTAAAACCTTATGTTGACAAGATCCATTTAGCAATCAATAGCAACTCTGCCAATTTACAAGAAGCGTTAATTGGTAGTGGTGCAACAAGCTGTTTAAGTAAACCGATCACTCCTGAAAGACTGTATAAAGTATTAATACCCCAGCAACATTTACCTAGTATTTCATCCACGCCAATAAATGAAGATAAAATTCCCGTAAAAATTTTGGCCGTTGACGACAACGAAGCAAACTTAAAGTTGATTAACGAGCTTTTACTTGAGCAGGTTGATGAAGTAATTACGGTTGTTAACGGTCAAGAAGCTGTTGAGGTTTGCAAACATGAAAAATTTGCCATGATATTCATGGATATTCAAATGCCGATAATGGACGGTATATCTGCACTTAAAAGTATCAAGGCAATAACTTTCAATGAAAACACACCAATTATTGCGGTTACCGCTCATGCACTCAACGAAGAAAAAGACAAACTTTTAAAATTGGGTTTTGATGCTTATATGACCAAACCCATTGACGAAGCTATGCTTCGTCATACTATATATGAATACTGTGATTTAACGCTACCATTAGCCACTAATGCGGAAAAAGGTCACGCTTTAAACAATTCAAACATACAGACCATGATGAATGAACACCTATCAGGCAACATTCAAACGGTTAAGGAATTAAGCCACTTGGTAATCGACTGGCCTTTAGCATTAAAACGAGCAGGAAATAAAGTAGATCTCGCCAAAGAAATGTTAAAGGGCTTAGTCCAAAGTTTACCAGAAACTAAACTTCATATTTCTGAAGCATTAACGTCACAAGATGTTGAACAATTAAAAATACTCGTCCATAAACTCAACGGCGCTTGTTGTTATTCCGGAGTACCAAATTTAGGCCGGGTAACACACCATATAGAAACAGAACTTAAAAATGATATAATGATTGATGACTTAGAGCCTGAATTTTTTGAGTTTTTTGAACATCTTGATAATGTTATTGCTCAAGCCGCTAGTTTTTTAGCAGACTTGGAAAAGTCACTAACCTAGCTGAAATACTCAATATCGAAATGGTCAATGAAATAGTAGAGGTTTACCTTTTAAAGGAGTGAAAGCGGTGCTCTAAAAGTAATAGAAAAATGAATCCGATTTTATTATTTTCGATAGAATTCAGCAAGAGCTTCAAAATAAGCCGGTATCATAATAAGTGCGTGCGGTAATGAGAAATAAGTCAATGCTTGCCGGATTTACCGAGCTGATTACTCGGTTCATCCAACCTAACAGTTGAGCAGCAGATTGAAATAATGTCCAAAGACCCTATTTAGCTCTTTCTCCGTCACTTAACGATAAACATAAACGTTCAACGTCTGTGGCTAGCTTTAATTTTTTCAGTGTTTTGAGATGATTTTCCAACCCTATTTTTCCAATAAGACCCTTTAATCCTTTAATCCTTTAATCCTTTAGGTAAGGTAAAAAAGGTTTTCAAATAGCTTTATGCCATTATTTAATTGATAAGAGAGTTTGTTTACTTGTAATGCGGGCATCAACGGCCTCCTGTTTAATGCAAGAAAGTGTTTATGCTAAAGATTAAGTCAGTATTGGATTAAATACTTAACATGATAAAAGATCAGAAAGCTTGCGCACGCCCACTACCCTGTTTTGCCTAAATTAAAAGTAAGAATCAGAACACAGGTATTAAATGTTCATTATGGCGTTAGCTCCACTTAGCTTGATAAAATTAGTGAACACGAGTTTATCTTTGCTTTGTATCTCGGAGAAAATTAACTAACGCCAAAGCGCCAATTAAATTGTTCCTTCGATTCACTGACCTTTATAAAGGCATTTTTTTCAAGAATTTTATAAGAAGCGACATTCGACTTGTCCGTCGAGGCTATTATCACTTTAACCTTTGTTTGCTTTGCAGCCCAGTTAATCATAGCCTCTACGGCTTCGGTCATATACCCTTTGCCCTGATGCTGTTCGTATGTTCCGTAGCCAATTTCAATTTCGCCCTGTTCATTAGGCTCTCCTTGAAAACAAACATCAGCTACAGATCTATTTTCATCTTTATCGATAACTGTCCATAAAGTAGAAAATAAATAGTTTTTACTCTCATCTTGTAAACTAGGTATGATTGATTGCTCTAACGCTTCTTTCAATAGGGACGAGAGCACCATTGACGAATTATTCAGCGCTAACTCGGCTTCTAAAGAATGATCGTTTTTAATGTACTTCAACATTTGTTGATACGTTAAAGGTTTTAAAGTTAATCTATTGGTTTCTATCACGCGTTCACCTCTCTTTTATTAGCTTGGTATTGCATCACCAAGTAGTCATTATAAATGAGAACAGCTAAAGTTACTTTGCTTAACCGGAGTTATTGTTTGCCAATCTGGCGATAAATTCTTGGACTGCGACCAAAATGTTTATTAACCTGTCACTAAAGGCAGACAAATTTCGGTAACCCACAGATTCGGCAATAGTTGTTATTGATAATGTTGAGTGGGTAAGTAAGGTTAACGCCTTTTTCATTCTTTGCTCTCTTAAATAATTTAACGGCGTAAAGCCTAACTGCTCTTTAAAAAGCTGTGATAATTGCCGCACACTTAAATGTGCAGCCACAGCAACCTGGTCCAGCGAAACGCTCGTTGCCACATGGTCGTCTAAAAATGTTTTAGCCAATAAAATTCGTTTATCAATTTGCTCGCTGGTACTTAAAGGCGTAGAAATTAAGTCTAATAACATCGCTAGAATTTGTTCTTGATTAAGCGCAGATACGGCAGAATCTTGTAGTTGGCAGCTTATAAAAAAAATATAACTTTTTATCGTTGGTGTTAGAGGTAAAAATGGCGGCAGCTCTCTTAAGGTTTCTCGCCATGCTAAAGGTACATTGGCGAGAATAAATCTATTTTCTTGTTCGGCAACAAAGGTATGTTTATTACTAGCAGAAACATAACCAATCACATCGTTATTAACTTTAGCTTGCTGACCTGCTATTTCAAGCTGTAAATCACCACTAATCGGCAATATTAGTTGATGAAAATCATGGCTATGACTAGGACTTTCCAGATCACAACAATTAATGTCTATCAATAAAGAATGTTTCAAAAGATCATCGCTCATCAACGAAATAAAAAAGTTGTTTATTATAAACTATTTTTATTAAGCTTAGCATCAGCAGAGCGCTAACCGCTAGAAGCGCCATATGTGACTATTGAATTAGTAGAATTAGATCGTCTTTATTTTAGCTTGATAACCAACTCAAGTCTGATAACTTATAGCTTTAGGCTACCATTGCTATCCTGCTAAGCTAAATAAAGCTTCCCCTAATCATCAAGAGTACAATATATAATAAGGATTATTTAGGCCATGTCATCCAATTTGAAATTGAATTATGTAGAGTTCCCCGCAAGAGATATTCCAGCAACCAAGCTATTTTTTGAAAAAGCCTTTGGTTGGTCATTTCTAGATTATGGCCCTGACTATTCAGCATTTTCAGACCAAGGGCTTGATGGCGGATTTTATCAATCAAATTTAACGTCTGTTGTATCTAAAGGTGCAGCCTTACTTGTGTTAAAGAGTAATGATTTAGAGACCACTCAAGCCAAAGTTGAATCATCGGGTGGAAAAATATCAACGGCTATTTTTTCTTTTCCCGGGGGCAAACGTTTTCACTTTATCGAACCTAGTGGGAATGAATTTGCAGTTTGGTCTTTAGACAGTACACAGCATTAAACCTGATTTAAGCTGATTTAAGCTGATTTAAGCTGATTTAAATTCTATAAAAACTGATTAATGTCAATAATTAAGCTTTGTTTAGGTCGCTCAATGATGCGGCCAATCTCTTGTTTTTTATCCGCATCCCGGTAAACAATAATAGTTGGGGTGTATTTCACCTTATTGGTAGTGGCTAAGTCTTTAGGATCTTGCTTTTGATGATCAAGGCCAATGAGTGATAAGTTAATATCTTTATTCCCCGATAATATTTTCAGTAATTTTGGCACTTCACGAAGACTGTCGTGACACCAAGTGCCAAAATAGACATCTATCGTTAAGTTTTTTGGCCAATCAGCAATCACGTTTTGCTCTTCTGCACTTAAGGTGAAATCTTGAAAGTTATTGTTAAATTCAGCATAATCGGTAAGTAAACTTTCTGCGCTGATCATGCCAAAGGCAAAGTCCTCATTGTCATTATCATTCGCGTTAGCAAATAGTGCTAACAAACTTAATGTGGCTAGGCTAAATAGTTTTATAAGATACGTTTTCATAGTGGCTCTTTATTTTTAATGTTTTTTTAACTCGTTAGCTTTTAATAACATGGCTTTGCTTTCTTGTAAAAAGATATCTGCATAATCACCGAACCAATCAGACACTTGTGAGAACATTGTCACAAATGCGTCTTTATCTCCCATTTCAACATCTTCAAGTAACTCTAGAAAGCGATAAGCAAAACGTTTCATCATGGCGACGTTATCATGGTTAGAGAATATTATATCACTATACAGCACCGGATCTTGAGCGAATAAGCGGCCAACCATAATCAACTCTAAACGATAAATAGGCGAGCTCATTTCAACTAATTGCGAAATATCAGCGCCTTCAGTCATTAAATGATAGCCATAAGCGATAGTTGAAAAATGTCGCATCACTTGCACCATAGACATAGCTTGATCATGCTCTGAAGCTTCAACAGGGTAAATTTTTGCCCCCCATACTTTGAATTGCTCAAGTAACCAATTGTATTGTTCGGGAGAGCGTCCTTCACAAGCAATTATCGTTTGTTTTATTAATCCTGATACATCAGGACCAAACATAGGATGCAAGCCAACCACAGGCCCTTGATGAATTTTCATCATTTCATACAGTGGCATCTCTTTAATACTGGTCACATCGGCTAAAATACAATCGAGAGGTAGGATGTTTAGCTTTTGAATAATCATCGATGTTAACCGAATAGGAACAGCAACAATAACAACACTAGCATCAGCCAAAATAACTTCACTTCTTGGCCAATCGGCTTGTTCAAGTACGCTAACTTGATAATCTGAACGATGGAACAAATCGACAAATATTTTTCCTAACTGCCCATCACCGCCAATAATAACAACTTTTTTACACTCAGGGTTTATACATTGATAACCACTAGCGTCTTGACTGATATATGAGTCACGCATTAAACGCCGTAAAATGTCTTCAATCAGTTCAGGTGATACACCCGCATCAATGGCTTGCTGACGACGTAAAGCTAATAGTTCAACTTCTCGTTCAGGTGCATATATTGGCATACCAACTTGGCTTTTAAGCTCACCAACTTTTGTGGTGACAACGCGGCGCTTTGCTAATAGCTCAACCAACTGACTATCTATTTCATCAATTTCATTTCTGAATACTTTCAGTTGTGGCACTATACTTTTTTTATCCATTAATTTTACTCATTTACATCAATTGATATTGATAATTTTTCTGTTTACAAACCGTCTGCATCGAAAAATAGCAAACTAAGTTAAACGTAGCTTAAGGGGAACAGCAAGTGTTTTACTTGCATTTGACAATAATTTGTCAGTTTCAATTAAGTTGATACACGCATCAGTAACCGAAACACCATATTTTAGTGCACTTTTATCAACATTTGTACTTTGATTACCTTCATGGATATTACTTTCTAACATGATACCGATAATGGATTTATTACCTGCCACAATTTGATTAAAAACATTTTCAGCTACTAGAGGTTGGCGCCGGTAATCTTTACTTGAATTACCATGCGAACAATCTACAACAATGCCTGGCGCTAAGCTCTGTGCCTGCAATTCTTTTTCACACAAGGCAACATTTAAAGAATCGTAATTTGGTTCCTTACCCCCTCGTAAAATCACATGTCCATCAGGATTACCTGAAGTTTTAATTAATGCCACTTGCCCTTGGCGGTTAATTCCCATAAAACGGTGTGCAGATGCTGCCGACTGCAAAGCATTAATAGCAACATCTAAGCTACCATTAGTGCCATTTTTAAAGCCAATTGGCATTGAAAGGCCCGATGCCATTTCTCTATGAGTTTGTGATTCAGTAGTACGTGCGCCAATTGCTGACCAGCTGAACAACTCTGCTAGGTATTGTGGGCTAATTGGGTCTAACGCTTCTGTAGCTAATGGTAAGCCTAGGTCAGTTAAATAAATCAGTAATTCTCTCGCTTTACGTAAGCCACTTTCGACATCAAAGCTGCCATCCATACGTGGATCATTTATCAGCCCTTTCCAACCAACTGTTGTTCGCGGTTTTTCAAAATAAACACGCATAACAATATAGAGGCTACCTTGATGTTTATCGTGTAAGGCTTTTAATGCTCTCGCATACTCTTTTGCCGCATCGATATCATGTACAGAACAAGGACCTGAGATAACAAGCAAACGATGATCTCTTTTATGGATAATGTTAGCGATAACCCTTCGAGCAGCCTTAACAAATTCACGTCCATTTTCGGATAAAGGTAGTTCAGCCCTCAGTTGGTCGGGGGTCATCAAAACCTCTTCAGAATTTACATGAATATCGTTTAACGTTTTTACATGGGGAATAGTTTTAAGTAAAGGTTGTGACATAGTGATTTCCATTATCGCGAGGTTATTTTAATTAATTTAAATTGTGGGCATAAAGAGCTAAATATAATTTAGCAATAGAAAGGGTTGTCATCATATATTTTGAATAGGATTTTCATTGTCTGCCTACCTAAATTCCACGTGTAAAGTAAAGTTTACTCAGTTTGTAAGGAATATCTTACAGATTATTTTTTGACAGGTACAGAAGTTTTAGTGTTTTTATTCTAGGTTATTTAATTTATAGCTGATGTAACGTTACAGGGATGGATACCTAGGACCGGTCAAGTGAGCGTGAAATTGCAGGCATGGAGCCTGTACTTATGATTTGTCTGGAACTAAAATCATAACCGTTTATCGACGTGTATGGATGCACTAATACCTTGAAAGACAGGACGTCTGAGAAAGGCATGAACATCTTCACTCTTTCACACGACGTATATGGATGTACTAATGCAGAGAAGGTATGGATACCTAAGAGCGGTCATGTGAGCGTGAAATTGCAGGCATGGATGCCTGTACTTATGAAATTTGTCTGGAACTAAAATCATGACCGTTCATCGACGTGCACGGATGCACTAATGCCTTGAAAGACAGGATGTCTGAGAAAGGCATTAACATAAAAAGCGCCCTAAGGCGCTTTAAAATTTCAGAATCAGTGTGAATGCTTAATTAACCACCATGAACAATACGGTTACTGATCAAGTTATCAACTACAGCAGGATCTGCCAATGTTGAGGTATCACCTAAGGTATCAATATCATTTTCGGCAATTTTACGTAAAATTCGACGCATAATTTTACCTGAACGCGTTTTAGGTAAACCCGGAGCATACTGGATATAGTCAGGCTTAGCAAAACGGCCCAACTCTTTAGCAACAAACTCTGTTAACTCTTTTAGAAGCTCTTCAGATTCGCTAGCATTGCCCATTAAAGTAACGTATGCATAAACGCCTTGGCCCTTAATTTCATGCGGGTAGCCAACAACAGCAGCTTCTGCCACAGCAGGATGAAGAACTAACGCACTCTCTATTTCTGCTGTCCCTAAGCGATGACCTGAAACGTTCAATACATCATCAACGCGACCGGTGATCCAATAAAAACCATCTTCGTCACGTCGAGCGCCATCTCCGGTAAAGTAGTTGCCTGGGTATTGGCTTAAGTACGTTTGATAAAACCTGTCATGATCGCCATAAACAGTACGTAATTGACCTGGCCAACTACCCGTCATTACTAATAAACCTTGGTTTGCATCTTCAAGCGTATTACCTTCTTTATCGAATAAAGCGGGTTGTACGCCGAAAAATGGTTTACCTGCTGCACCAGGCTTCATATCAACAGCACCAGGTAGTGAGGTAATCATAATGCCACCGGTTTCTGTTTGCCACCACGTATCAACAATTGGACAATTAGACTTGCCAATAATTTCATAATACCAATGCCAAGCTTCAGGGTTAATTGGTTCACCGACAGTCCCTAAAATTCGTAAGGACGAAAGATCAGATTGATGAACAAGCTCATCTCCAACACTCATTAACGCGCGTATAGCGGTAGGTGCGGTATAAAATATGTTTACTTTATGTTTTTCACATACTTGCCAAAAACGTCCAGCATCAGGATACGTTGGCACCCCTTCAAAAACTAAGGTGGTTGCACCATTTGCTAACGGACCATAAAAAATATAAGAATGACCAGTGATCCAACCTGCATCTGCAGTACACCAGTAGATTTCGCCATCTTTGTAATCAAAAACATATTTATGGGTCATTGCCGCATAAAGTGAATAACCACCACAGGTATGCAACACACCTTTTGGCGTTCCGGTTGAACCCGATGTATAAAGAATAAATAATGGGTCTTCTGCGTCCATTACTTCCGGTTCACAAACGGCAGACTGTTTAGCAACTTCTTCTTCGTAATTAATATCAATCTTATGATTCCAAGCTACATCACCACCCGTACGAGCAACAACAATAACAGAATGAACATTTGGACAGTCAGCTACAGCTGCATCAACATTTATCTTAAGTGGTATAACACGGCCACCACGCAAACTTTCATCTGCGGTAATAACCACTTGGCAATCTGCATCGGCAACCCGAGAACGAATAGCTTCCGTGGAAAAACCGCCAAACACAACTGAATGTACTGCGCCAATTCGTGCACAGGCTAACATTGCATAACCTACTTCAGGTATCATTGGCATATAAATGCAAACACGATCACCCTTTTTTACGCCACGTGCTTTTAATAAATTAGCAAAACGGCAAACATGATCATGTAATTCTTGGTATGTAATTTTTTTATCATCACTCGGGTCATCACCTTCCCAAATAATTGCTGTATCGTTTGCTTTAGTCGCTAAATGACGATCGATACAATTATAACTAACGTTTAATTTACCGCCAGAAAACCATTTAATGTCAGCCGTTTTTAAATCAACCTTGCTAACACTGTCCCATGGTTTATACCAATCAAGAAACTTTTCTGCTTGTTCAGCCCAGAAGACATCTGGCTGTTCAATTGACTGCTTGTACATAACATCATAAGTTGCACTATCAATATGAGTATGTGCCTTAGCTTGTTCTAAAATGGGATAACAACTTTTCAACTCTTGCATGGTAAGTCCTTCATCTTAATTTGGTATTTTCTAATTATTACTGATGCTTTTTAAATGTTAATGATTAGCATCACTTTATTTTAAGCGTTAAATTTATAAACGATGAGCAACATCATATAGGAAGTTATTTAGTGCGACTACTCAACTAAAGTCGAATATAGCTCAATAAATGAAAAACTGACGTTATTCATTAATTACATTAACATTGATACTACAAAATGACAACGCTGTCATTTTTTCACAAAAAAATACACAACTAAATGTGTATTATTTAATAAATGTCTGTAAACCAATAAAACGCAATCAGCGTATTACAAGATCCGGTGAGGAGTTAATTTCACCATCTTCTGTGATAGTAACTGTTCCGGTGCTGTTATCTAAAACAGCAATGCTACGACCTTGCTCATTTCTAACAAAAAGTAATTCGTAGCCAAACTTACCTAGGCTACTTGCTGAGAACTTTTGTGCTAACGATAACTTTTTCCACCATACTGAGTGCTCTGGAGGTTCTTGCCTCCTATCTACTATCGGCTGTATTTGTGACTGCATAACACATCCACCAGTTTAATTGAGTCAGCAAAAAACTTGCTGACTCTATTAAAAGTATAGGACATATTTTACTATTACGAAATTTTAAAAAGTATTATATTGAAAGTACCACAAAAGCAGTGGCATATAAGGCTTCATCTGACAAAGAGATCAACCATGACTGGGCACCAAGTTCTAAAGCTATTTCTTCGGCTCTTTCCGTCAAAATAAGTTGCGGTTGGCCTGACGGTAATGACTTAATTTCAATATGTTGAAAGGAAACACCATTAGCAATACCTGTTCCTAATGCTTTTGATGCAGCCTCTTTTCCCGCCCAACGTTTAGCTAAAAATAGCGTTGGATTCTTTAGTGATTTATATTTTTCATATTCAACAGGAACAAGTACGCGAATGGCTAATTTGTCGCGTACGTTATCCGACATTTTTCCTATGCGACTAATTTCAATAATATCGGTACCAATACCCACTACAGACATATCAATTTCTTCTATAAATTAATGAGTTAATAACTAAGACTATTGAGCTTAGCCAACACTTCGATATTAAAACGTTACCGTTATGCTCAATCAGCTCTGAGCATAGCAACTATCTTCTAGCTTCTAACATAAGCTGTTTCATGTCGCGTACGGCTTTATCTAAACCATCAATTACCGCACGGGCAATAATCGCATGGCCAATATTAAGCTCAATAATTTCTTCAATCGCGGCAATTGGCTTGACGTTAAAATAATTTAATCCGTGTCCTGCATTCACCTTAAGTCCGTTAGCATGAGCATATTTGATACCCTCAATTAAACGAATCAATTCTATTTTTTGTGCTTGCTCATCTTCTGCATCGGCATAATGACCCGTGTGAATTTCTATATAAGGTGCCTTACTCGCAATGGCAGCATCAATCTGCTTTTTATCAGCATCAATAAACAAGCTTGTTTCAACACCTGCTGCTGATAATTGCTCTACGGCACGTGTTATTTTGTCTAATTGCCCTGCAACATCTAAACCACCTTCAGTGGTTAATTCTTCACGTTTTTCTGGTACTAAACAACAAAATACAGGTTTTACTTCGCAGGCAATAGCGAGCATTTCGTCAGTTACCGCCATTTCTAAATTCATACGTGTATGTAGAGTTTGCTTTAAAACATGAATATCTCGGTCTTGAATATGCCGGCGATCTTCACGTAAATGTACGGTTATTCCGTCTGCACCAGCATGCTCAGCGACACTCGCAGCATAAACAGGATCAGGGTAATTTGTCCCTCTAGCTTCACGTAATGTTGCAATATGGTCTACATTTACACCTAATAAAAGTTCGCTCATTATTTTGTCTCTTAAATTTATGAATGTTGAATAAATAATTTTCGGCTATTTAACGGTTTACCATCAAGTAAATGATTAATAATTTGCCGCATCAGTATTTTATAAGTTTGCATCACTTCTTTAGCCGATAAATTATCTTGAGCTATTTCTTGCAGGTGAAGTGAATTATAACAGGGTTGTGCTAGTTTGTTGACTGCGGGTATAAAGCCTTGTTCAGGATAGTAATAATAGTTTAGGGTGTTTTCAGTAAAAACAGGGGAATAATCAATGGTCATCCCTAACTCTTCTAATAATATACTCTCAAATTTTCTGAGCACTATTTCTATCGGAGCTTGCTGTGAAAGACTTTCAATACTGTGTTGATATTGGCAAAAAAGTTCGTCGTAAGGAATGTGCTCTCCCAATAAACGTACTTGTAATTCATTCAAGTAAAAGCCGCTATATAGGTAATTGCCAACCAGTTGATAAGATTTTTTTTCGGATTCGACACGCTTTAAGTATTTTAGGTTTCCTTGCCCTTTCAAAACAATTCTTAACGGTGTAAATGGTTGGAGAAGTGCCTTTTTATTAGATTTTAACGATTTACCCAAGTAAGATATCGCTGATATCTTACCTTGTTGAGCCGTTATAAATTCAAGTAAAATTTGATTTTCACGATAAGGCCTAGAGTGTAATAAAAATGCACTTTGCTCAAGTTCTTCCATTATTATTCATCCAAACCTTATCCGTGTACAACTATAGTAATTAGCCTGAGTAATCATCTCCGTAACCTAAACTACGTAAAGCTCGTTCGTCATCTGCCCAACCCGATTTAACTTTAACCCAGGTTTCAAGAAAAACTTTTTGTTCAAACAAGGCTTCCATATCACGACGGGCTTCTTGACCAATGGTTTTCAGTCGTGCGCCCTTATTACCAATAACCATGCGTTTTTGACTTGTTCTTTCAACTAAAATTAAGGCATTAATATGAATAATGCCTTTATCGTCAACTTTAAATTGCTCTATTTCAACCGTTGTTGAATAAGGAAGTTCATCACCAGTAAAGCGGATAAGCTTTTCTCTAACAATTTCAGACGCCATGAATCGCCCAGAGCGATCGGTAACGTAATCTTCAGGAAACCAAAAGTCTCCTTCAGGTAAAGAGTCGATACAAAGCTTACGAATAGTATCAACATTGTGACCTTTTACCGCAGAAATTGGCACTATATCACTAAAATCATGCTTTTCACCTAAGACTTGTAAATGTGGTAATAGCTCATCTTTATCTTGAATATTATCAATTTTGTTGACGACTAAAATACATCGTGCATCACTTCGTTTGATTTTGGTTAGCACTAATTCGTCGTCTGCTGTCCAGCGCGTCCCTTCTACTAAAAAGACAACTAATTCAACCTCTGCAATAGAACTGCTTGCCGCACGGTTCATTAAACGATTTATCGCGCGTTTTTCTTCAGAGTGCAGGCCAGGAGTATCAACTAATACCGCTTGATTATTTTCTTCGGTTAAAATACCTAGAATACGATGACGAGTCGTTTGTGGTTTACGTGAGGTAATACTGATTTTTTGACCTAATAAGCTATTTAGCAGGGTAGACTTACCTACATTAGGACGGCCAACAATGGCAATTAAGCCACAACGTTTGTTTTCACTTGTCATGATGATATTTCGCTAAGTTATTTTTTATCTAAAATGAGCGCAAGTACTTGCTGCGCTGCTGCTTGTTCGGCTTTTCGGCGACTCGTGCCTTTGGTGATAACTTCAGTTTTAAGCAGTGCTGTCGTACAACGAACGGTAAACTGTTGATTATGAGACTGACCACTGGTATGAACAACATCATAAAGTGGTAAAGCAATTTTTCGTGCTTGCAAATATTCTTGCAATCGCGTTTTAGGATCTTTTTGCTCATTACCAGGCTTGATTTTATCAAGCCTGTCTGCAAACCAATTTAACACTAAAGCTTTCGCCGTATCGTTATCAGAGTCTAAATAGACTGCGCCGATTATCGCTTCTACTGCATCTTCTAAAATGGAATCCCGGCGGTGACCACCACTTTTTAACTCACCAGGTCCTAAAATAAGGTGTTCACCTAAATTAAAGCCACGTCCAATTTCGGCTAAAGTGACCCCACGGACAAGCGTTGAACGCATACGTGTTAAATCACCTTCGTCATTTGTAGGAAATTTTTGAAATAAGACCTCCGCAATAACATAGCCTAAAATTGAATCGCCCAAAAATTCTAAGCGTTCGTTATGTGTTCCTTTAGCGCTACGGTGCGTTAAAGCTTGCAGTAATAAATCAATGTTATTGAAAGTATAGCCGATCTTATTACTAAGTCTTTTAAGTGCTAATGCTGAGCTTTTCACAATTAGTTTATTCCGCCTAAACGTTCAAAGCGTACATTAGTGGGTATCCATTTGGGTAACACACTATTTTCATCACGATCAAAATCGAAACTCATCCATATAGCAACAGCCTCTCCGACTAAGTTTTCTTCGGGTACGAAGCCCCAAAAACGGCCATCGAGACTATTATCTCGATTATCACCCATTACGTAATAATGTCCTGCTGGCACGACAAATTCATCACGCTGGCTGCCCTGTTGTTGAAAATAATGCTGAGTACGTGGCAATATTTGATTATCAATTAGAATATCGTGGGTTTTATTTGGCATTTTTGACGAATAACGGCTTAAGCCATATGAACCATCAGGAGATTCACTTTCTTTTTTAAGGGTTTGAACAACTTGCTTAAAATCAGGACATTTTTCGTCACTTTCTTGGCATGCAGGTTTGATATATATCGATTTATTACGATAAATAATTCTATCCCCCGGTAAACCGATAACACGTTTAATATAATCAATTTTAGGATCGCGAGGATATTTAAAAACAACAACATCACCACGTTCAGGTAGGTTAACGTCAAAAAACTTATTACGAGCAACAGGATCACGTAAGCCGTAGTTAAATTTGTTCACTAAGATAAAGTCACCATCAAGCAAAGTTGGCATCATTGAGCCTGATGGAATTTGAAAGGGTTCCCATAAAAATGAACGCAATATTAAGACAAAAGCAATAACAGGAAATATTTGTACTGCAGTATCAACAGCTGCAGAAGGTTCCGTTAATTTAGCAGCCACGTCGTCAGATAAGTCTTCTTTGCACTGTGCTTGAGCTTCCGTTAACTTGAACTGGCGTCGTGAGGCTAAATAAAACTTATCAGCCAACCAAACTAATCCGGTAATAGCGGTAAGAATAACTAAAAATATTGAAAAATAAACAGCCATAATATCCCTATTAACTTTCTAGTTTAAGTACAGCTAAAAACGCTTCTTGCGGTACTTCAACGTTACCAACTTGTTTCATACGTTTTTTTCCATCCTTTTGCTTTTGTAATAGTTTTTTCTTACGTGAAATATCACCACCGTAACATTTCGCGGTAACATTCTTACGTAATTGCTTCACCGTTGTACGTGCAATCACGTTATTACCAATAGCGGCCTGAATCGCAATATCAAACATTTGGCGATGAATAAGTTCTTTTAATTTATCAACCAACATCCGACCACGAGCAACTGAATTACCTCTATGGGTGATCATTGCGAGTGCATCAACCCGATCGCCATTGATCATCACATCAACTCGTACCATGTCTGCAGGTTCAAAACGCACAAAGTTATAATCAAGAGAAGCATAACCACGGCTAGTAGATTTCAATTTATCAAAGAAATCCATCACCACTTCGGCCATCGGTAACTCATAGGTTACGGCAACTTGATTACCGTGATAAATAATATCTTTTTGTACACCACGCTTTTGAATACATAAGGTAATAACATTACCTAAATGCTCTTGTGGTACTAAAATATTGGCTTGCACAATAGGTTCACGAATTTCATCAATATTATTAACCGCTGGTAAATCACCAGGGTTATCTATAGATAAAACTTCACCATTAGTACAAGCAACTTCATAGTTAACCGTAGGAGCAGTCGTTATTAAGTCAAGATCATATTCACGTGCTAAGCGCTCTTGAACAATTTCCATGTGTAACATACCAAGAAAACCAATTCTAAAACCAAAACCAAGTGCTGATGAATTCTCTGGTTCAAAAAATAATGAAGCATCGTTTAAGCTTAGTTTGTTCAATGCATCACGGAAATTTTCGAAATCCTCAGAACTTATAGGAAAGATACCCGCATAAACTTGTGGCTGAACTTTTTTGAAACCAGCAAGCGCGGTAGTCGCTTCTTTCTTACTGATGGTGATGGTGTCACCAACAGGCGCACCATGAATTTCTTTAATGCCAGCGATAATAAAGCCTACTTCGCCGGTTCTTAAAATGCCGGTCTCGACTTGCTTAGGCGTAAATATACCGACTTTATCAATTTGGTGGACTTGCCCTGTAGACATAACCACCATTTTGTCGCCTTTCTTCACTTCACCATTCATAACACGAACTAATGAAACAACGCCCTGGTAATTATCAAACCAAGAATCAATGATCAAGGCTTGTAAACTGCCTTTAGGGTCACCTTCAGGTCCAGGTATATTCTCAACGATCGTTTCTAAAACATCTTCAATACCGAGACCTGTTTTTGCTGAACACTGCACAGCACCAGTTGCATCAATGCCAATAATATCTTCAATTTCTTCGCTAACACGATCAGGATCAGCCTGCGGTAAATCGATTTTATTTAAAATAGGTAAAACTTCTAAGTCCATCTCAAGGGCGGTATAACAATTAGCTACCGTTTGTGCTTCAACCCCTTGTCCGGCATCAACAACCAGTAAAGCACCTTCGCATGAAGCAAGTGATCGTGAAACTTCATAGGAAAAATCAACATGACCCGGTGTATCGATAAAGTTAAGTTGATAAACCTCACCATTTTTAGCTTTATAATCTAAAGTAACACTTTGCGCTTTAATGGTGATACCACGTTCGCGTTCAATGTCCATAGAATCTAGCACTTGTGCTTCCATTTCACGTTCTTGTAAGCCACCACAATGTTGGATCAAACGATCTGAAAGAGTAGATTTACCGTGATCGATATGGGCGATAATTGAGAAGTTACGTATATTTTTCATAAATGAAAGTTCAAATAATACTGTGGTTAATTTAATAATGGCGAGATTTTAGCTAATTTAGCGCGCTGGGGCTATCTTTATGTTGTGTTAACTTGTCGATTAAGATTTTTATTACGATATTTCAACAATATTTATTGGTGAATTTTTTATCCGTAAAATACGAGGAATTAATAATTTACAGTACTTACCACGCTTTTGTTGATGTCTTGCCAAGTAAAAACCGACATAGCTACCAAAAACGCCTAACAATATAGCAAGTAATTCATGGATAAATATTTGCTGTTCAACAAACCATTGACCAAGTACTGACGCAAGTATTAACCCAAGTATCGGCCATAGGTAAACTTGCCAGGCAGAAAGTAACAAATGTTTGTCTGACAAGCCTAACACGACGGTATCCCCCACTTTTACAGGTAGGCTCGTTTCTAAATCTAAGCTTAATTTTTTTTGAGGAAAAGCCTTGGCCACTTGACCAGTCCCGCAATTGTCAACTTGCTTACAACCGCTACAGCTAGACTTTATCTCACTTTCTACTTTAACGGTATTGAGTGTCGTGCTTAATGAGGAATCGTTACTGTTTGTATAAAGTAACGTAACTATGGCATTTTCTTCAATCATGGTGCTTTAGGCGCCATGATTGTAATAGAATCGGCAATCGCCTTCGCTGTTTGTGAAGGTATTTTACCGACAACACTAACCTCAATACCTTTATTAACTTGATTTAGCACTACGGTAGCACCGTCCATTACAAAATCAGCATCTCGTTTTTTCTCTTTAGTCCCGTTTACATAAATAGAAATATCGACTAAACCGTCACTAAACAACATAAACTCAACCGGCTGTTTAGTCAGTGATATTTTATGACGATTTGAATTAACTTGTCTAAATCCTTCAGGCAACCAATTCACCTGCCATTGCAATGCTTGCTGCAGATATTGTTGCGGGATATCAACTATGATTGGCAGCTCCGTTGACTGCAGCTGTAATAAGGGTTCAGATAGTTTTTGAGTCACTTCTAAATGGGTAAATTGGATCTGCTCCAACTGCTGACCCTTTTTAGTCACAATAGATAGTTTCAATAACATACCAGACTTTTGATCTAACCAAAGCCAATAGGCATAGCGGTAAGCCTTTTTAGCTTCAATTCTAATAAGCTGAGCTGGACGACCTAAAATGCGACTTCGCCCTACAGAAATGAAATCGTAACCACTTTCCAGTTGTGTTATATCACCGGATAAAATAGCAGGAATTGGACCACTAATTTGTTTAGATGTTACCGAATAAGGCGGTGATTCAGGTTCAATATAACTGACAATATCACCGATACGTAAAATGTCGCGGCGCGGACCGTTCAGTGAAGAAATAATTTCTAACTGTGTATCATTTTCATCCACACCATGAAACCAATGATACGGCTGTGCTTGATTATTTTTAATAACAACAAAAGATGTGCTGAAATTTAATGATTTTAGTGAAGAGGATAACCGGTCTAGCCAAACTTTAGCTGACTTACTTTCATCGGCAACTGCTGAGAAGCTCAGACTTAACAGCAGTAAAGTACTACTTAATAATTTCATTTATTATATTCATTAACCTTTTTCGTATCAGTTTCCGTATTTTTATTTGCATTGTCTACGACATTCACAGTAACAGATCCTAGCTTGATTTGTTGCTGATGATCAGAAAGTAAAGCATAAAAACGTCGTTGTTGCTCGATATAAGCCTTCTTCTGTGAAGCTCGGTCTGGCTGTTGAAAATTCAAGCTTACCGGCTCAGCTATGCCTGCCATAGGAATAGTTTGCACTATTTGACTTGGCAAAATTGTGTCATTATTTTGTGCCACGTTAGATTGTACACCTAATACCATCAGACCCGCCGCAGATGCAGCGATGGCTAGTTGACCAAAAGGTTTGGCTAACTCTACAACTTTAGCTTTGAATTTCAGTGTGAAAACGTTCTTGGCTTTGGGAGCTAAAATTGTCGGTTCATCTGCAATAGCACTTGCTATTTCAGCAGATAAATCGAATTGAAAAATATCTGGAGTATCATTTCGTAAAACATCCCCAATCAAATGATAACGATCCCAAGTAGCAGACAAATGTTCATCCTTGATGATTTCATCGAATGTACTTTCATTATGTTGGAAATTATCAACACATGATGACACTGTCTCAAACTTATTTTCACTCATATATACACCTTAAAAATCAACACTTTTGCTTGTGTAAATTATAATAAATTTTTCGTTAATACTACAAACTTATGTCGCTCATTAGTGTTGTAGTAATGGCCTGATTTTCTTGTCTACTGCATCACGAGCTCTAAATATCCTCGAACGTACAGTACCAACAGGACAATCCATGATAGTCGCTATATCTTCATAACTTAACCCTTCTAATTCACGCAAGTTAATTGCTGTTCGTAAATCTTCAGGCAACTGATCAATGGTATCAAAAATAACTTTTTTAATTTCACTCGTTAATAATAGTTTTTCAGGGGAAGCGTTTTCCCTCAGTGCTTCACCTGAATCATAAATCTCTGCATCTTCTACTTCTATATCTGAACCTGGTGGTTTCCTGTTACTAGCAACATTATGATTTTTTGCACAATTTACTGCTATTCGATAAAGCCAAGTATAAAAAGCACTGTCACCTCTAAAATTAGGTAAGGCTCTATAAGCCTTTATAAATGCTTCTTGAACTATATCCGGTACATCACTTTGATTCTTTACATAACGCGACACTAAATTTGCTACTTTATGCTGATACTTTGTCACCAAAAGGTTAAAAGCACTTTTATCGCCGCGTTGTACTCGTTCAACCAATTTTTGGTCAACGTTTATTTCGCTCATTTGAGCCAATACTCCTAATTTTCAATTACACTTTTAAAATCTAGTTTAACATCTGGCTCATGGCAAACACATCAAGTAGGACTGCACTTATTTGAAAAAGTTCTAAAAATATTCATTTAATTTCAAAAAACTTATAAATATCTTTAAATACCACTTGTTTTTCCTGTTCCCAAGCGCGAATAACCGTTAAGATTCCTGCTATATATAGGATACATCAAAATCAAAACTTTATGAACAAACAACATAACTGTGACGTACTAATTATTGGTAGTGGTGCGGCTGGTTTAACACTTGCTCTGCATTTAGCAAAAAATTCTGATGTTGTTGTACTCAGTAAAGCCTTGGTCAATGCCGGCTCTACTTTTTTTGCTCAAGGAGGCATTGCCGCCGTATTTGATGAAAACGACAGTATTGCCGCACATGTTAATGATACTTTAATTGCTGGTGCTGGTTTATGTGATCAAGAGGTTGTGCAATATACCGCAGAAAATGCTCGAGCTTGTTTAGAATGGCTTATTGGCCAAGGTGTAGACTTTGATCAGGAAGAAGACGCCAACGGAGAATTACGTTACCATTTAACACGGGAAGGCGGCCATAGTCATCGACGCATTCTTCATTCTGCCGATGCCACGGGTCAAGCAATTCAAACCACGTTAGTTGATCAAGTTAAAAACCACAGTCGAATACGTATATTCGAACGTTATAATGCGGTTGATTTAGTGTGTGAGCCGATTGATAACACACAAACAACAGAGAAAAAGTGCATTGGTGCCTATATTTGGAATCGCAACAATGAGCGCGTTGAACGAATTTTTGCTAAAAAAACTATTTTAGCCACGGGTGGCGCAAGTAAAGTTTATCAATATACATCGAACCCAGATGTTGCCAGCGGTGATGGTATTGCCATGGCTTGGCGTGCAGGCTGTCGAGTAGCCAATATGGAATTCAACCAATTCCATCCCACTTGCCTATTTCATCCTGACGCAGGAAATTTCCTATTAACAGAGGCATTAAGAGGGGAAGGCGCAATTTTACGCCGACCAGACGGTAGTCGTTTCATGCCTAGCTTTGATGAACGTGCCGAGCTTGCCCCCCGTGACATCGTGGCTCGTGCTATTGATTTCGAAATGAAGCGTCTTGGCGCTGATTGCATGTACTTAGATATTAGCCATAAATCCGCGGAATTTATCAAGCAACATTTCCCCAATATTTATGAGAAAACCAAATCGTTAGGTATTGATATGACAAAACAACCAATGCCAGTTGTTCCAGCCGCTCACTATACTTGTGGTGGTGTCATGATCAACAAACAAAGTAGAACTGATATTGATAACTTATATGCCATTGGTGAAGTGGCCTATACGGGTTTACATGGCGCTAATCGCATGGCGAGTAATTCATTGTTAGAATGTTTAGTCTTTGCCCGCGCGGCGGCTTTAGATATTGAGCAAAACATTGATCACCAAGAACTTGTTAAAGACCTGCCAGCATGGGATGAAAGCCGCGTTATTAATTCAGATGAAGAAGTTGTAATACAGCATAACTGGCACGAACTGCGCTTATTTATGTGGGACTATGTCGGTATTGTTCGGACGACAAAACGTTTAGAACGTGCTTTGCATCGTGTTGAATTACTGCAAAAAGAAATGGATGATTATTATCAAAACTTTCGTGTCAGCAATAATTTATTAGAATTAAGAAATCTGGTACAAGTAGCTGAATTGATTATTCGCTGTGCTATGGAGCGAAAAGAAAGTAGAGGATTACACTACACCTTAGATCATCCCGAACTATCTGAAACAGCCACAGCAACCGTTTTAGTACCTAAAAGTTAACTTACCGACATGCTTACTCGGTTTTAGAGTTAGCATTTAGTTTCATGACGACACGGCATAACCTAGCATATTGCTTCGGCGTTACGCTGCTTTTAGGTATAAAGACAGTTGATGGACTTAATTTTTTCAGTAGTTTTTTAAGAAAAGGTAAGTTTTTCAAGTCTTCACCTTCAAAAGCTAACCAGCAGCCCCAAAAACCAATTCTACTTAAACCGCTTAACTGTTTTGTTTCTTGCACAGAAAATTTACATTCGCCACTGAGTGTTAAAGTGAAACTTTTAGATAATAAACAATGCACATGTAAAAAGCTTAGCTTTTTACATGTTTTATCAACATCAATATTATACTTTAACGCGACCGAGAATAAACTGGACCATGTCGTTAAGCTCTTTATCTTCACAAACTTGATGCCCCATAAACCAAGCGAATAACTCTGGGTCTTGCTCTGCTAATAAACGTTCGAAAACTTGCTTTTCTTTTGTCGAAAGCAAATCATAAGCCTCTTCAATAAAGGGCATAAAAAGTACATCTAATTCAAGCATTCCACGACGGCAAGCCCATCTCAAACGCGGTTTATTATCGGTAAGTGACATATAACACCATTAAAAATAAAATCTGCGCGTATTCTAACAAAGTCATTAACCAATACAATAATGTTTGGGTGTTCAATTAAAATAAAGTACTGATTCAGAATAATCACCTTGAAATATTTAATAAAGTCCTCATTATTTGATTACCCCTAGAATGATAGCGCGATATTAATATGACAAATCCCCTTGTAACCACGTTACCTGATTACGATAACTTACCTGATGCTTTCGCTATTAGCTTAGCTGAATATGGCGCAATTACCTTATCTGGCGAAGAACAAAGTAAATACTTACAAGGGCAAGTCACTTGTGATGTAAATACACTTGATGATAATAACCTATTAATTGGTGCGCATTGTGACGCTAAGGGCAAAGTATTCTCAGTATTTCGCATGATAAACCGTCAGCAATCACATTTATTATTACAACCAGCAACAAGTACTAACGCATCATTAGCAGAATTGAAAAAATTTGCCGTTTTTGCAAAAGTAACCATCGATAAAGCTGAAGACTTAACGTTTTATGCGATTGCTGGTAAGAATGCTACTGACGTGTTGCATAAGAAGTTTGTTGAATTGCCAAACAGTTTAACGCCGGTATTAGAAGTAGGAAGCACCAGTATTGTTTACCTAGCCGGCAAACAAACGCGTTACTTGCTTATTGATAACAAAGAAAATATAGAAAGAATAATTACAGATTTCAATCTAGCTACTTATTCACAAAGCTTGTGGGATTTAATTGAAATCAACGAAGGTTTTCCATTATTGGCACCCGAAACTGTATCGACTTATGTTCCGCAAATGCTCAATTTACAGGCTATTCACGGCATTAGTTTTACTAAAGGTTGTTATTTAGGCCAAGAAACTGTTGCTCGCATGCAGTATTTAGGTAAAAACAAACGCGCTTTATTTTCTTTGCAAGGAACAGCGCCACAGGCAAGTAATGACACAATACAAGCTGGTGATATTATTGAACAACAATTAGGTGAAAACTGGCGTAAAGCCGGCGATGTATTAGCAAGTTATATCAGTGATGACGGTTGTTGTTACTTACAAGCGGTATTAGCCAGCGATATTGATGCGACCACTAAGTTACGCATCAAAAAACAAGAACAGTCATCACTCACTGTCGTTGAATTACCTTATAACCTTTAATTATATGCTTGAATAAAAAACAAAGAAGTTGAAAATTAGGATAATAAATGAAAATTTCAGAAAACAAAGTTGTCGTATTACATTATGCCGTATCTGACAGCGAAGATACCTTAATTGATAGCTCTTATGATCACAAACCATTATCGATTATTTACGGAACAGGTTACTTAATTCCGGGCTTAGAAGACGCATTAGTTGACCATGTCGTTGGTGACAAATTTGAAGTTGCAGTCAGTGCAGAAAATGCTTATGGCGATCGACATGACGAATTTGTACAAACCGTACCGAAAAGCATGTTTGACAGTGTTGAAGACCTAGCGGTAGGCTCACAATTGCGCGCAACAACGGATGATGGTGAGCAAACAGTAATTGTTATCGATGTTACCGATGACGAAATTACGGTTGATGGCAACCATCCTCTAGCGGGTATGGACTTAAAATTTGATGTCGATATTTTAGAAGTTCGCGATGCGACAGAAGATGAATTAACCCACGGCCATGTTCATGGTGAAGGCGGTTGTGGTCACGAACACTAGTTTTTTTTACCTATGTTCAAAATCGAATTAAAAAAGACGCCTAATGCGTCTTTTTTAATAGTTAAGTGGCCAATACATATAGACCCTTGTTATTTAATCCCTGTTATTTAACCCTTGTTATTTAGCCTGTATAAACCACCAACCACCTAAAATTGCGCGACTTTATTTCGCACATCTTGATAACGAATATTCTCACAACAAGCAAAACCCGATAATTGCTTGACTTTATTTCGACTAAAAAGTGGCACCATTAAGCCGGTTAAGAACCGGCTTTGGGTCTCTATTGAAAGCTCAGCACTAGTTTTATGTTTCATATGTTCAATCAACTCAGTTAAATAGCTTTTAAGCTGTTGATCATTAGGCCAATTAATTGGCGAAGAATAATCAAGTTTGGCAACTTGCTTGCGACAAACAGAACAATGCCCACAGTTTTCAGTGACTTGATTGTCGTCAAAATATAAAGATAAATTTCTACTTAAGCATTTATCTAATTCAAAAAAACGAACTAATGCCGCTATGCGTTTTATTTCACTTTGTTCTTTGTCAAAAAAGTATTTCTGTAAGTTTGTCGCTAGCGAAGGATCTGCTAGTTCCATTTCATTAACACGATAGACTTCGGTAATTTTTTTGGTTTCTAAAACGATTAATCGAGATTCTTGTAAATATTCTAACGCAGTAACCACACGGCTTCGTTCGCATTGATAGTGTTTGAATAAGGCATCAAAGTCTGGCTCCCCCCATATTTTCTTGAATTTACTGTGTTGAAAAACAGCCTGTAGGAATTCACGGCGTTCACCTTTGAAAGTATTTAAAACGTCTTCTTTGCTGGTAGTAAATTTATATTTAAAATCGGCAAAATATGAGAATAACGGTTTTACCACACCATAGAGTTCAAGCTGTACCAGCAAAGTTTTCATCGGTAGTTGACGAATATTACTGGCATTTGACAACGACAATCCTTGTAATTCCCAACGACCATTCTGACACTCAGCTTTAATATTAGCTAAAACATGCTCAATACCACTGAGTTCTGGTGTATCGCCAAAAACAAAATTTTCAACGGTATTTAAACCGTCTAAATTGGCTAAGGTTATACAGTTTGATGGCAAACCATCGCGCCCTGCTCGGCCAATTTCTTGGCTATAGTTTTCAATTGATTTAGGTAAATCGTAATGAATAACAAAACGAATGTCCGATTTATCTATCCCCATACCAAAAGCAATAGTCGCAACAATAATGTCAACCTTGCCCGACATGAATTCATTTTGAATACTTTGCCGCTGATCACTAACAAACCCAGCATGATAAGCCTTGGCATTCAATTGGTTTCTCACTAGGAATTCAGCCACTTGCTCAGCACTTTGTTGTAAAGTCACATAAACAATGCCACAGCCTGACTGCTGTTGAATGCTGGTTAATAATTGCTGGTTTTTATATTGAGTAGACACAGGTACAACAGCTAAATCTAAATTAGCTCGATAAAAACCGGTTTGTACAATATGCTCCGGCGCGATGGAAAATTTACCCGCCATATCATTTTTTACTTTTTTCGTTGCTGTCGCGGTAAGTAATAACACCAAAGGAATATTTAACTCTTGGCGATAAGCAGGAAGTTTCAAATAATCAGGGCGAAAGTTGTGCCCCCATTCAGAAATACAATGTGCCTCATCAACGACTAACATTGACACATTAACCGAGTCGATAAACTGACGAAAACGTTCATTTTTAAAACGCTCTACCGAGACCATAAGTATTTTAATTTTTCCAGAACGAGTATCAGCCATAACTTGCTGGTTTTGATCCGGAGTTAAAGTTGAATCTATACTCGCGGCAGCAATTCCTTTACCTGCTAAAAACTCTAGTTGATCTTTCATCAAGGCTAATAACGGTGACACAACTAAGGTTAAATGCGGTAAATGTAACGCCGTTAATTGATAACATAATGACTTACCCGAGCCGGTTGGAAAGATAGACAGTGATGAATGACTATTTAATAGTTGGCTGATTGTTTGTTCTTGCCCATGTCGAAATTCATCAAAGCCAAATGTTTGCTTTAATGTCGAATAAAATGGCGGTATTGGAGAGTTATTCATGACGTTCCTTTGGAAAGTGGTAACGAGTCGCTATAGGTTAATTCAGACGTTCAGCAAGAAAGTCTAATAATACTCTAATTTTTGGCGTGACACCTTTTCTACTTGGATATATTGCATAGATATCAATTGTTCTGCCGGTCCAGTGCGGTAAGACTCTTTGCATCAGCCCCTGTTTTAGTTCATCGTTACATAAATATTCGGGAAATAAACCAATTCCGCAATGATTAATTACCATTGTTTTAAGGACATTAAAGTCATCAGCCCTGATTCGAGGAGTAAAACGCACACTGCATTGCTCGTTCTGGGCATAAAGTTGCCAAATAGCTTTGTCATTAACACTGTTCATTAACAAACATTGGTGAGCAGACAGCTGTTCCGGTGACGTTATTTTATCATGTTCTTTTATATAAGTTGGACTAGAAAAAAGTGCCAATTTAACTGTCACTAACTTTTTAGAGAGCAAAGTAGAGTCTGGCGATTCACCAACACGCACAGCCAGATCAAATCCTTCCTCAACAATATCCACACGTCGATTAGTTAATTTTAAATCGATGTCGATATCAGGATACAACTGATAAAAGTCAGCAAGAGGTTTTGCCAATAAGCCCTGTCCCGCTCCCACAGAAGTACAAAGTTTGATTTTCCCTTTCGGTGTCGCCGATAGGTTTTCAACGCATAACTGCGCATTTTGCATTTCTTCAAAAATTCGCTGGCAATGTTGAAAATACACTTGCCCTATTTCCGTTAAATGCAAAGCACGCGTAGACCGCTCGATTAGTTTCACCGATAGTTTTTCTTCCAGGCGGGAAATTTTTCGGCTAATGTTTGACTTAGGAAGTCCTATTTTATTCGCCGCAGCGGTAAAACTCCCTTGCTCAGCAACATTCAAAAAAACCATCATATCGTTCAAGTTATTTAACTCAGTCATTTTACCTCCTATTTATCAACTTATCCTTGGTATAAAAACAAATCATTGTAACCTTAAATAGAACAGTAAGTTGTTTTTTTGCTTATTTATCTAGATATACCCAAGTAATAGAATGACCTCATCGAAAGACAACCGTATTTAGGAAAGTAAATGGACATTTTAAGTTATAAACAATTATCACAAGGCGGCTTTGCAGGATTAAAAGAACGTAGGTTTGTTATGGACGAACGTGTCTTTGGTGCAAGAAAAACCGCTGAAACCGTTAATGGATTAAAAAACTTCGTCTACCTAGCAGATGCTAACTTTTTACCTAATGGCTCTACAGGTATGCACCCACATAAAGAAATTGACGTGATTTCAATTATGGCCGATGGCAATGTCAGCCATGCCGGTTCACTTGAACACGGTCAAAGTTTATCAATTGGTCAAGCACAAGTGCAAAGAGCAGGCGCTGAAGGCTTTTCGCACAATGAGATAAACCCTGACAGTAAACCAAATCAATTGATACAAATTTGGGCATTACCGGATAAATCAGGAGAGAAAGCCAGTTATAAGGCTTATAGCCCGAAAGCAGGCGAACTTGTTCATATTTATGGTGGTAATAAAAATCAAACGAAAACTATGTATAGCCAAACCTCTATCTCCATGGTTAACGCTTTAAAAGAACAAAAATTTACTCATAAAGGGGAAGTCATGGCCTACATAAGTAAGGGTAATGTTATCGCTAATGGCAAAACTATTCCACCGAGAAGCTTATTACATGATGTTAAAGGCTTAGAGATCAGCGTGCTTGCTGATGCGCAAATAATTTTCATATACGCCACTAAATAACTAGCTAGTCCATCTAAAAATTTAAGAGAGATAATATAATGAACAATCAACGTTTTTCAGAATTCTTAACCAGTGAAAATGCCGTTCTTGCCATGATAGATCATCAAGCGGGTCTGATGGTCGCCGTAGGTGATGAACATCCAACAGTGCTGAAAAGTAATATTGAAGGTTTATGTAAAACGGCTAAAGCGATCAATCTTCCATCGGTTATTACTGCAAGTTTACCAGCAGGTCCAAATGGCCCGGTTATTCCTGAAATAACCAATATCTTAGGTGAAGAGATAATAGAACGAGAAGGACAGATTAATGCTTGGGACAGCAAAGCTTTTACTGATGCAATACGAGCAACTGGTCGTAAAAAAATAATCATGGCAGGTATCGTTACCGATGTGTGTTTATTGTTTCCTGCACTTTCTGCAGTTGCTGAAGGCTACGATGTCTATGCAGTTATTGATGCATCAGGCACTTGGAACAAAACCGTGCAAGAGGTGACATTACATCGCCTAACCCAAGCGGGCGTAAAAGTAACAACTTGGGCCTCAGTATTAGCTGAAATAATGAATGATTGGCGTAGTGAGCATGGTTCGGCTTTAGGTGAAGTACTTGCTGCCCACACCACTAAATATGGTTACGTGATGAATAGTCATTTTGCTAAGTAGTTTTTATTAATAATCTAGTTGTAACGAAAGGAGTTACCATGAAAGAAACATCATTGAAGCTAAATAAACATTTTATGGCATTGTTAACTTTTTTATTATTGCTACCTCTGGTTTATTTTATCCCGAGTTTGGTTGCTCTCTATATTAGCGAAGACAGGTTTTTAGTTAGCTTAATTTCAGTAGGCATTATAGTGCCATTATTATCATATTGCTTAATACCAATGCTTTTGAAACTGTTAGCAAATTTTTCATTAACCTAGACATATTGACCAAATAACGAATTGACCTGCAAAATATAAAAACGATAACTTATTTTTGATAAGTTATCGTTTTCAAGTTTCCAAGAAGTTCAGCCTAAGTTTGGTTAGCTATAATATTCTGCTTCTATACGCTGACAATACTGGATTAAATTGTCATATTTTCGGGCTTGTTGATTAAAACTATTGGGAAAATCTACACTAATAAATTCACACAATGCTGCATATGCGATGGCATCAAATGAGCTTACTTGGTCGCCAAAGCAATATTTATTTTCGCCTAATAAAATAGAAAGTGCCGAAAAATGATCATCGGCTATGCTTAATAACTCAGTTTCGCTATGGCGACCATACCCTTGTCTTCTTAAGGTGTTTTTTACATCCTTACGGATAATACCCGGCATAACCCATTTAAAAGGAATTGGGATTTGACTAAAGAATGCCTGATAAAGTAATGGCCAAGTATCTTCTTTCACCCAGCGAGAATAAACTAAACACCAATACAGACTTTCATCCAATGCTTTAGCATAAAGTGTTGCTTGCGATTTTTGTATTTCGTTTAAATGATCATCAAGTTTAACGTCATATTTATCAGTAAGATATTTTAGAATAAAAGCAGAGTCGCCAATTTTTTTGCCGTTGTCATCAATGAAAGGAAGTTTATTTTTAGGCGATTTTTTTAACTGATTAAAATCACCAATATATTCAAATTCAATACCAGCTATTTTTAAAAACAAGTCAACTTTAACCACAAATGGGCTAGCGTCAGCCACACCAAATGCTTGTCCAAAACCATAGAGTTTAATCATACTTCATCCTTAAATTTTATTATAAATTAGGCTTATTAACTTTATGGCAATAGCATACACAAAAAAAAATAGCACTGTCAATTTTTACAGTGCTATTTTTTAAGTTATGATTGTAAGTAAACATCTCTGTTGATTTTTATCGAACGGACTCAATAGAGGTAAGTAATTAAATGATGGATATTTATGCGATTTCAGCCGCTACTACAGATATCTCTACCAATAAAACATCACGCGCCATAGCGGCTTCAACACAAGCCCTTGCCGGCGCATAACCTGCTGGCACCCAAGCATCCCAAACTTCATTCATTTGCGAAAAGTCATTCATGTCTTTTACATAAATGGTTGCCGAAAGAATATGTTCTTTATCGCTACCTGCTTGGCTAAGAAGTTCATCAACCTTTTCCAACATAGAGCTCGTTTGCTCGGTAATACCTTGACTGGCATCTTTACAAACTTGTCCACACAAATAGATAACGCCATTATGTTTTACAATACGGCTCATCCTAGGCTTAGTTTCTAATCTTGTAATAGTCATTTCTACTCAGTAATTATTGATTTTGTTAAAGTATATACCTTAGCCTCATAAGTATGTATCCAAATTATTCTAGCAATGAATAAACTTTCTTCGATTAGCGATTAAAAATCGAATATTCGCTAAATGTTGCAATTAATCATTCCCAAACAGATCAATAAACGATACAGTCTTTATTAGAAGCAATACTTATCAAGAGGATAACTGATGGAAATTAATCAGTGGGTTGACGAATTATTTGAAGTGTTTGATGTAGATAAAGATGGCGTGATTAATCGAGGCGAGTTTGTCGAGTTAATCGACTGTCTATTACAAGATAAAGGTATTCGTATGTGCGAAACCATTTTTAATAAATTCGATACCAATCATGATAACTCTATTTCAAAAGATGAGCTTAAAGCTATGGTGATTGAATTAGCGCTTTAGTTGGCTAAAGGTTACTGTTTCTTTTTCCAAAGCATTTATTCACAATATAAAATCATGATTTAATGCCAAATCAAGAGCTTAGTTAAGCTCTTTTTTTATGCCTAAAACCCGATGGTCAGACCTCTTGTTTCTATTTTATTTTCTGTTACAATTTCAGCGTACAAGTGTTCACTGAAATAATAGATTAGGATAAATAATGTCAAGCCAAACCAGTTATAGCCGAAATGAAGAAATCGCCAATACGCTCAGTCATGCGATTGGAGCTGTTCTTGCCATTGTTGCTTGTTATATCTTAGTTACCACTGCGCTTACCGAAGCTCACTTTGGCAAAATAATTAGCTATTCAATTTATGGTGTGAGCTTATTTTTATTATTCTCGGCGTCAACTTTTTATCATGCAAGCCAAAACATTCATAAAAAAAAGTTTTTTAAACTACTCGACCATTGTGCAATTTATTTATTGATAGCAGGAACTTACACACCATTAATGGTGGTATCGTTAAATGATCAACTCGGTATGATTATGCTCGCAATTATTTGGGGGTTAGCCATTCTCGGCATTTTTTTCAAACTGAAATTCGGCCATCGCTATAAAAAAATATCGCTAGCAACATATTTAGGAATGGGACTAATATCTATCACCATTATTGAACAATTACAGCAAAAACTAACCAGCCAAGCACTGACATTACTCGCTATTGGTGGCGCTATTTACTGTTTTGGTGTGATATTTTATGTACAAAAACGTATTGTGTTTAATCATGCGATTTGGCACCTATTTGTGCTAGCCGGTGCCAGTTGCCATTTTTTTATGATCTATTATTATCTATAAAACTATCATTTTAGCGCGATTAAGAATGTTCGAAATACAAACGGTAAGTTGATGACCAAATAGGATAGTCAACTTCCACCATATAACAAACATAATCATTTTTATTAAGCCCAGATAAGTTAAAAAGGTAATCTGTCATTTTACCCATTTCAAGATCTGCACTTTGCTTGGCTCGGGGGGAAGATGGGTGTACGACATTCAATTCTGGAAATTCAGGTAAACGTTCCGTCCACATATCATCAGCACGCAGTTTTCCTTCTTCAACTTTTTGATTTCCAGAATAACAACCGACATTTACTGTACTACGCATGTCGAGTTTTTTTTCTAAAAAGACTAACATCACTAATTTTTTAGTCGGATTTTTAATTGAAATACTGGTCGAACTACATTGACTTTTATTCACTAAAGGATTTGCTAATTCATCCGGGTTACTAAAAATAAAAGTTGCATCAAAAGGCTCATCAGAAGGTAAACCATTAAAAACAATGCCTGAATTACTGGGTGAATAACTAGAATACGCATCAAGTAGGCCTATTGTTGAATATTCCTTTGACACACCAACAAGAAAGCCAGAAGCGCTAAGAGTCGACTCTTTAGTTATCTCTGCGGGTGCAGTGAAATTATCCGGGTGAGGGTGAGTATAAAACTGCACAAAAGGCGGAGATGCTTCAGAGCGCGTTATTTGTTGTTTGCTTATCAATGCAATTTCATGCAAGAACTCTTTATCTTGCTGGTTTTCAGTTAATATGTAACAAGAAAAAAGTGTCCCTATCGAAGAGTCAATTAGTTGTTTCGATGCTAAAAAATGTTGCTCGCGTTTTTCTTCTGCCGTTAAATTTGCGCTTCTAGAACTTAACGATGTTGTTCGACTATCTAATAAGCGTTTTAAATCGGCATGGCTACGCGCATACTTTTTTATCTGGTTATCAAAGACCTTAATCGCTTTTTTAGCATCGAGGAGTAATTGCTGATCATGTTCTTGCATTTCTGCTTGCACAATAAAGTCTTCTAAACCGGCAATGCCCGGTAAGAAACATAAAACTTCTTGCCCGTCTTTTGCTTTTTTTACGCCATTAATAATGCGCTGACAATTAGAGCGGTTAAAATCAAGCCATTTAGACATGCCAGTAATATTTTGGGCTGTGGGAGGAAACTTAACAATAATATTGCGCAAGAGGTTTTTAAGGTTTTCACCGGTGCGATTTAAGGCAATTAAATCTTCTTTCTTTAATGACATAGCAACTCATCTTCCTTTGTGTTGAGCGATACCATAACATGACTATTTGGGAAAATACCGTTTGAGAGAAACTTTATAAACAATGAATAGCCGCTGCTGTCACTTCATTGTTTATAAAATATAAATGATGCTGTTTTTATTAAAAAATTGTAAACATACTGCTAATTTTATAACAGCCAAGCATAGCTGAACTTGGTAAAAATCGTTCGTTGGTCACGCTCTAACTCATTTAAGTTATCATCTTGAAAACCGCCATCAGAGTAACCAACAAAGAATAGGGTTTGTGCATTGATTTTATAAGAATAAATCAGCTGGGTTGAAAAACGACGATTCGTGTCATGTGGGCGATCTTCAATATCTTCATAGCTATACATGCCTGCATCTCTATCAATATCAGTATATTGGACAACCAACTTTAAAATACTGCGCATATTAAACTGGTAACCTAATCTAACATCGTACTGATTAGCGGTAAAAAGGCGCTTACTGCCAATATCAAGTTGACTATAATTATGACTAAAATCAAGATTAATATGTTTATTGGCATCCCAAGTTACCGTTGTTTCGAAGTTAAATACGTCACCTAATTGAGTATTAGCATAATCTATCTGTTTACCCATTCGGGTGAAAAATTGTAGTTTCAATCCCGAGATAGGTGTAAATCTGAAATAACTACGTATTTGATTTTCGTAAAAATATTCACCATCGTGAAATTTCTCACGATGGGTAAAACCAAAGTTACCATATAACTGCATAGGCCCTTGAATTTCACCAAATAGTTCATATTCTTGCTCTAACATTTTACCGTCTTGATCATAGGTTTTATCCCAATCACCAAAGTATCCCCATTCAGTTAACAGGTCATCTTCGGTGCCGTACCAAGTTCTATTTCCTCCTAGTACCAGTTTTTCGTAATTTGCTTGTGACTGAAACCCTAAATCAGCACGAAAATTTTCGTCCACATTAGTATAATCAGCTTTTAATCTGTAATCGCGCGTTTGATGCGAGTATCTCAAGCTATATGCATTACCTTGCTGCTCTTTTGCTACCCCGAAATCTTCTTGTACTTGTGTAGGGTTGTCTGATTCTGAGCGGGCAATTTGATAACGAATACTATCAGCTTGGCTGAACCAATAATTTCCATCAACCGACACTAGCGTATTATTATAATGACTCGATTCTCGATTCGTCACTAACACACCAATATCATTGCGTTCACCAACGTCTATTTTATATCGCGCAATAGCAACATCTGATTCCTCATTTAAAGTAGCAATGCCTGAGCCACTGTTCCCCGGCATTAAGAACGAAGTATTTTTGTCGTTTGCTACCATTAAACCGTAACTATGTTGATCGGTTTTTCCGGTAAGTTTTATGCCAACATCAGGCTCGGCAATATTTCTTGTATGGACAAAATTAAAATTACTGGTGTCAAAATAAGAAGCGCCATCTAAAAAGAATGGCCGCTTCTCAGGATAAAATAATGAGTAGGTATTATTAACGTCTAGTTGCCCAGAATCGGCTTCTACTTGCGAAAAGTCTGGATTAACCGTGACATTCAAGACCATGTCCTGGGTAATTCCCCAACGAATATCTAGGCCAGGATCAACATCAGTATCTCCATCTTGCCACTCACCTGGAACATTCGGTTTTTCATCTTTACGCGAAATGGTTAACGTTGGCGTTAATTGAAAATTATTACTCGTCTTAATACTTGCAAAACCTGCTAATTGGTCGAACTGACACAAGTTACACTTAATATTACGGTCGCTTTTATAAGTCGCCATTTGTTTACGTACATCACGTGGATAATTTCGTAAACCAGCGACATTCCAAGTTAAAGTACCATCGGTTTGTGGAAAACGAAGTGCGGTAAAAGGAATGCTCATTTCTACAATGTAGCCTATATCAGTAATTCGTCCAGCGCTTGCCCATATTGCATCCCATGACGAGTCTTCATCCCAGCCATTTGTGTCGTCCATACGCATGTCTGCTTGGGCACCTAACGGATTAACAAAGAACTCATAACCGCTACGTTGATCATTGAATGTGTCGATAACAATACCAACATTATCATCGCTCCACAGCGCATCTCTGTCTCGTAGTGAAGCACGAATTAGTTCAGGGTTTGGATCATAAGCAATAATGGCGACATTTAAGGATTCGCCATTTTCATAAAAATACATTTCAGTACTTACCGTGGCATCAACCCCATCGCCAGGATTGTTCTCATATTTAAGCACCATTTTAGTCGCCTCTTTCCAGACGTCTTCATCCATAATACCATCAACGGTAATTTTTTCTTCCTGATAGGTTAAGGCGTAATTTTGCTTAATTGACTCAGCCGCTATACTAGTGGCCGAAAAGCTAAATAATGCTAAGCAAGATACAAGGGTTTTATTGAAGCTGTGCAGTTGATCATTTTTAGCATTGTTATTTTTATCGGGCGATTTATTATTATTTTTAACAAACATTAATTTCTCAAATTACATTTTTATTACACCTATTGTCGTAGTTAAGGTGCAAAAGGTTTATTTCAAAATGTAACAAGTTATGATTATTTGCTAAGAATAATTTTAATACCTTGATTTATATATAAAATAGCCTACAAAAAAACTTAATGAAAATAATTAGTAATAGGCTTTATTGGGCGGAGAGATTGCCATCTATAAAAAGTTGTAACCGTGTAAGTATCAATGAAAAGTCCGTTTTCCCCAATCCTATACGAAAATACTGATCGTTTAATCCAAATAAACAAGCGGGATAAACAAGTATGCCCGCTTGTTCAGCAAGTTGTTCGGCCCATTCAAGCAATGGTGTTTGGCTATGACACTTAACCAAGCCTAACAAGCCGGCTTGTGGCGGTTGCCAAGATAAATATTGCGGATTATCATCAATAAACTGTTGAAATAATATTATATTTTGATAAGTAATATTATTATTGTCATTAATAATTTTCTGGTGATGAGTTAACGCCAACTCTGCAAGTTTCTCATCAACAGCCGAAGTACAAATCGAAGACTGTGCTTTAAATGCTAACAATTGCTTAAGTAGCACTTTATTTTTCGTTACCGCCCAACCGATGCGTAAACCTGATAAACCAAAACTTTTTGATAAAACTGAAACTACAATCGCTTTGTCATAATCAAGATAACGATGTGCTAATGGCAATTGATGATAATTGCTCATTTGTGAAACATCGTCGGCTAACAAATAACAATTAAACTTTTTAGCCAGTGCCAATATTTCATCAGCAAGTTCACTGGTTATTACGCTACCACTTGGGTTATGAGGTGAGTTAACAACAATTAAACGCGTTTTTTCATTCACCAAGCAGCTTAATTCTTTAAATGTTATTTGCCACTCTTGCTCAGGATCTAGCAATAAACAATTAACTTTGATCCCCAGTTGTTCTGCCATTGTTACTAATGACGGGTAACAAGGCGTTATCACGACAATCTCACTTTCGGCTAACTCGCTAGATGTAAACAAGCTATTGGTTGAAAATAAACATTGATAAATAGCAGAGAGTGCCTCTTGTGCACCACAAAAAGTAAGCACGTCTTCGAACGTTAATTTAATTTCATGATTGTTCACGCTTTGGTGAAAATCAACGATTAACTGCCTAAGAGCTTCTCCCCCCCATAACGGCGCGTAAGATAACTCTTGCTTGCCTAAAACACTTTCAACTGTGCTATTGGCAAGTTGACATAAAGCATTTACCGACAGGCTTTGCGCACATGAATCACTTAAATTAAACTCTATATTCACCTTAGGGTTTTGTGCAAGGCGTTGACCAAAAGCAATATGGGCAGGTAGCTGTATATTCATTATTCTCTTACCCTTCGATTAACTGATTCTCTGCCAAACACTCAGTTGAGTTTCCGTTACAATATAGGTGCACTGGTTTTGTTTCACCACACGCGTTAACTGAATTTCATTGAGTAAATTAAAATGATTTGACAGTCGCAAGCTTAGTTCATCAAAGCCGCTGACATTTTCGCCATTCACTTTTAAGCCACCAAGCCAATGACTCTTCTCGGTGTGTTTTGTTGAGTATTGGAAGTCGCTTATCACAAACAGTAAACCTCCGACCTTTAAGCGCTGTGAAACTGTAGCTAATAATATTTTAGGCTGATAGCTTTTCTCTAAGGCGTGTTCAATAACAACCGCGTCGTAATCACAGAAGTTTACTTTTAAATTACAACCATCACCTTGGCTAAATAAAATATTATCGCCTTTGCCACTTATCGGTAATTCCGCCAAAGATACTTCATTAAAATCGACTATGTCCCCTGAAACGACTGAGGTATAGCGTACCGATTGTTGCTGCTGAAGTTGCACACCATATTGAATAAACCGTGCAGAAAAATCGATTGCGTCAATATGCTGAAAAAAGGGAGACAACTCAAATGCAGTTCTCCCAACACTACAGCCTACATTAAGACATTTATCAGCACTCACCTTGTACTTCTTCATATTTTCGCGCACTGAAGTGCTTATTTGTCGTTGATAATTAGTCTGGCTAAGTTGCGTTTTACCGTAATGACTGTCGAGTTGCTGACAAATGTCACGATCAGTTTCATAACGATTAACTGGCGTTGTCGGTATTTTTCCATCTAAGTTTTCTACATAACGAAAACCAGCATGTTGAGTAAAGTGCCGACGAAAAGCATAACGTGCTGATTTTATGGCTTCATTGCCTGTAGAAACCCATGAACCACCTTTAATTAAATTGTGTTTGCCATCAAAGGTGGGGGTTGAAAAGTCATCGTAAAGTGGGTGTACTTTAAAACCATCAAAGCCATCTATTGCCGACTCACTCCACTGCCAAACATTACCAACAACATCAAAAAACTCACCCGCTGAAAACTTATCTACTGGGCAAGACGATGCATAGTGCGCTAAATTTATATTTGCAGGTGCTTGCTGCCAATCATTGGTATCCCCAACTAAGCCGTCACGTAAACATCGCCACTGTGCCTCTGTTGGTAAAGCGATATTCAATTGGCTTTGCTGACTTTTCCACTGACAAAATGCTTTCGCTTCTAGGTAATTGACTTCTGTGGGCCAATTCATCGGCAAAGGAATTTCATTGAGCAAGTTACGCTGAAAATATTCACCCGAATTTTTTCGCCAAAAACGCGGCATTTCAGCTTTACTGAAAATTAACCACTCTTGTCCTTCGCTCGTCCAATAAGCAGCGTTTTGATAACCACCCGCATCAATAAAAGCTAAGTATTCTTGGTTTGATACTAAATATTTCGACGCATTAAACTCTGTAACCTTTAAAGCTAACTCACCATATTCGTTATCCCATCCAAAGGTTTTATCTGCTGATTTCTTGCCTAATATCATTGCTTGTTCAGGAACCCTAAGCAATTCATTATGAGGAGAAGATGAAAAATCAGGACAACTTTGCCATTGCTTATTTTCACTGAAAGGTTCGGTTAAAGAAGCCATTGGTAGCATACGCATAATTACTGACGAGGTTTCTAAATGTATACGTTCATGCTCACAGCCCATTAAAATTAACCAGGCTAACGAGTCTTGTTGTATCGGCAATGACAATTCCATGGTGTCGATTTGCTGGTTTATTAACATAAAAACTTGCGTACGATACTCACGTACTTCATCAACAGTTGGCCAGTCGTAATGCTCACTATTGAGGTCATCCCAACTCATTTCATCGACACCAACAGCGCAAACAGCTTCAATTTTTTTATTGATCCGCTGCGTTAGGTGTTTTCCCAGAATCAGCTTATTAATAAAAAAAGTGGCCGTATGACCAAAATAGAAAATTAATGGATGGCGTAATGGCTCAGGCCGCAAATAATAAACGTCATCATGGTTAATTAAAGAAAATAGTGATTCATATGTCGCCCATGTATTTCGAAAATATTCTTTCAGCTCGGCTCTTTTTATTTCAACCGAGTTGCCAGAAAGTTGCGGGGTCGTTTTTTGATTATTAATAATATTCATATTTTAACTACTGAGAATAAGTTTTTGTTGATATGACGCTAAAACCATTTGTTTGATTTTATCACCTAGTTGTTTTTGATCCGGCAATTGATTATTTTTTGCATCGATCATTCGACAGGATATTTTATTTAAGCTTTCACTAAACCAAGAATCGTTTTCAAATAATGATATTGCCCCAACGTTTGTACCCAGGGCATTATCGTATAATGAACAAGGTAAGTCTTGCCGAGGAGTTTTTTTACGAAGTAACTCTCGACATCTACCTTGTTTATATACTTCAAGTGCGTCAATTAAGTTCAATAATGCATAAATAATATTAAAATAAGCATTATATTTTAAGCTTGAAGCCCCCAATCTATGTTCTATGCGGGCCGTTTTTTGCCAATTTTGTTGGCTAATTAATACTTTATTATTATGGTCATACAGTAAAGGTTCTTCGCCCATAGCTTGGTTATGCTTACCCACCTCTTTATACAAAGCAATACTGCCTTGATGCCCACCAGAAATATCGATAGGTGAGCATAATTCAGCGGCTAAACCGTATTTACTTTTCAATGCGAGACGTTCAAAGGCTTCTTCTTCGGGCAGATAAAGTAAACAACAATTCAAACTAGTATCAATAAAACATTGCTGTAAGTACTCTCCAAAACCACCATCGAAAATAATATTATCACCTAAGCTATCAGTAGCACTAACATTTAACTGCACGGCATTAGGAATATGTACTGCACGTGTTTCGTTAGTAAAGATTTCACTACTACCCTTAACTAATTTTCCTTTATCACCGGCCCAAACAACAGGTTTGATCAAGGTTTTAATAACCCCTTGCTTACCGAGTATAAAAGGTATTATTTTTATTGCCCGAGTCAGGTTTTCGGCTTCTTTTAATGGCGATTGGCCATTAAATAAAGAAACATACTCCCACTGATTATGCCAATATTCGGCGACTAGTTCGCCATCGATATCAGCTCGTACAAGTTGTTGATTGATTTCAGGATAATTTAAGGAGAAACCTCGTTCTTTGGTATTAACTTGAAAACAACCTTCGAGCTCAAAGTGAATAGCAGGACTAAAACCAAGATGCTGGATATATTGCTGTAAAAGGTTAATCGCTTGTATTTCAGGTGACATAGTAGTTTTCATAAAAGTATCGGCACATAACTAATAAATAACTATATTATTTTTACCGTTATGCTTTGCTTGATAAAGTGCTTTATCAGCGTGCAAGTATAACGAATCACAGTCAGGGCTACGTTGAGATAAACTTGCAATACCAATACTAACCGTGATGCGTAAACTCGGCGTTGCTAAAAATATTTGGTTACTTACTTTTCTCAAGAAACGCTTAGCGATAGCTTCACATTGATCTGTGTCAGTTCGGGGTAATACACATAAGAACTCTTCGCCACCAATACGGCCAATAACATCTTCAGAGCGAAAAACCTCTTGGGCAATGGCCGCTATTTTTTTAATGACATCATCTCCAACTGGATGACCATATTGGTCATTCACTGCTTTAAAATCATCAATATCGAGTAAAATAACTGACAACTCTGTTTTTTCTATCGAAACACCTTTGAGGTATGTTGATAAATACTCAAAGACATAGCGACGATTATATAGAGTAGATAACGGATCTTTAATGGATAAAGCATACATTTTTTTATTATTACGATATTGTACTGCGATGACAGTAATAACAACAATACTGATACAAGCCATTAAGATCATAAAATAAAAGCTATTACGTTCTTGTATGTCTAAAGACTCACCTTCTAGCCTATTAACCTTATTCTGTTGCTTAACTAAGGCTTGCTCTATGTGTTTTCGGTCAACTTCCATCGCGACACGTGCACTGGCTAGTTTATGACTCGATTGTTTTAGCAATAACTGAGTATGCTTTCTAGAATATTCTTTCAATAATTGAAACGCTTTACTATCGTTATTATTGACATGAGCTAGCTCAGCCGCTAATTCAATGATCTCTAATTGCCATTGTGTTCCCATCAATTCTGGTAAGCCGAGGAATATTTTTTCAGCTTTACCTAAGGATAGTTTTGCCTGTTCATGCTCACCTAATACAATGAAACAATGCGTTCTTTGTTTATATAACTCAGCGTCATAATCAATCATGCCATGTAAACTAAGTGCTTTGTCCATCACTTCAATAGCGCGTAAGCATTCACCCTTTTCAGCTAAAGTCATGCCTAAACCATAAGCTGAATAAAAAGAAATATCGGTATTGGGCGTATAATAAATCTTCTTTTGATAAAGCTCAAAATAATTTATCGCTAAATCATATTTTTTCCAATAACGATAAGTGGCCGCAAGACCATAAACGGCTTCAGCAACATGGCCAGGATAAGCTAAGTTTTCGTAGGTATTTAATGCTTTTTGATAGTATTCAATCGACTTTTGATAATCTTTCATATAACCATAGATAGCACCATAGGTTTCATTGATAATCGCGATAAGAAAATGATCTTTTAGTACGTAAGCTTCGAGATACGCCTCTTGCATATCTTTCAAGGAAGACTCAAACATTTCCGTTAGACTTTGGGTATAGGCAAGCTCTTGTTTAGCTAAAATATAAAGGTAGGTTAACTCACCCTCTTTAGCATGTAACATCGCTTGGCGAAAGATACGAGTTGCATCAATATATTGAGCATCACGACGATAAATCAGGCCTTGAAAGATACTCAAGCTACTCTTAATCTTTAATGGTGTATCAGGTTCAATAAGCGCATTAGCTTGAGCAACCGTTTGATTAAATTCTTGATAAAAATACAGCAAGTTTTCGGCTTGAGCTTTACGCAATAACCACCATAATTGTTGTTCCGTAGGCATGTCAACAAATTGGCTCTTAATGGCTAATAGCTGTTTATACGATTGCAGGGGCTGACGATGAATTTCATCATTCATATGTATTAGCCGAACTGACACATCGACTTTGCTGGCTTTTAGTTGTGTCCGTTGATTGGCATGTAGCTGACTACTAACCAAGATAAACATAACAACAATAAAGGAAATAACTCTATAAAAATCAAACTTCATTACACATCCGTGATTAATGATTCTGTTACTTTATTTTATCGATTGTTTACATCTTCCAACTTTACCATAGACTTTTTTTTAAAACGAGCATCGCTAGTAAAATTGTACTGAATTCCAATTTAAAACATATAATTGATCAGACTAAAGTATTTAGCTAATTCATTCTAAGGCTATTCATTATACATTTTTGTAAATTCACTCACTTTGAATCCTTGCAAGTAATCATTACCAATTTTAATTACCGGTACCGATCTAAAGTTTGCCCGGCGAAATTCTTTCTGACCAGCGGCTGTTTTTACATTACATAAGCGGTAAGTTATTTTGTGCTGTTCAAAGTATTTTTTCACTGTATCGCAATGTGGGCAGTTATTCATAGTATATAACACAACTTTTTTCATTTTATTTCTCAGCATCTCTGCACTATTCAAGGTAAATCATCATAGATATCAATTAAGTATTTTATCTGATCTGTCCCCATTTGCCCAAACTTTACGCTATTATTCGGCTATCAATACCGTAGAGAAAATAGTTATACGACCAAAACTTCAGTCAATACCAATAATGAACAAGCAGTAATAATAAACCTTACAAGTGCTCAGTATTATCGCAACAAACAACACTGTATAAAACACCAGTTAGTATGCTACACTTATTTTACGGATATTTTCCATTGTTGGAGAGCCTTTTTGAAACTATATATTGCCGAAAAACCAAGTTTAGGACGTGCTATTGCAGCCGCTTTGCCCAAGCCCCATAAAAACCAGAAGGGCTATATTGAACTCGGTAATGGTGACGTAGTAAGTTGGTGCATTGGACATATTCTTGAGCAAGCCGATCCTGAAGCTTATAATGTCGACTTCAAAAAATGGCATATGTCGCACCTACCGATAATTCCCGAGCAATGGCAATTAAAGCCCAAAGCACAAACACGTTCCCAACTTAGCGTTTTACGTAAACTGGTAAAAAGTGCCAGTGAAATTATTCATGCTGGCGATCCTGATCGTGAAGGGCAACTATTGGTTGATGAAGTCATTGATTTTTTGAAGGTTTCAAAAACAAAAAAACAAAAAATTAAACGGTTACTGATCAGCGATTTAAACTTACCCGCAGTAAAGAGATCATTAAATGCCCTAAAAAGTAATCAAGAGTTTATGCCTCTGTCGATATCAGCATTAGCACGCTCGCGTGCCGACTGGTTATATGGTATCAATTTAACTCGAGCTTATACCTTACAAGGACAGAAAGTGGGTTATAACGGGGTGCTTTCTGTGGGTCGGGTACAAACACCACTTTTAGGATTAGTCGTAGAAAAAGACCGCCAAATTACTAACTTTGTCCCTCATGATTATTTCGATGTTTATGCAACAGTCTGCACTAAAAATAACGAAACCTTCAAAGTAAAATGGCAGCCGAGTGAGGCTTGCATACCTTATATGGATGACAATAAGAAGGTGATCAATAAAGCCTTGGCCGAAAATGTTGTTAAACGCATTACCAATCAGCCAGCTCTAGTCACATCTGTTATTAAACAAGATAAACAACAAGTAGCAGCCCTGCCGTATAATTTATCTTCTTTACAAATCGACGCAGCTAAACGTTTCTCGATGAATGCAAAGTTAGTGCTTGATGTCTGTCAGGCGTTATATGAAAAACATAAATTAATTACTTACCCAAGATCTGATTGTCGATATTTACCCCTAGAACACCACCAACAAGCTAAAAGTATTATTGAAATTTTATCGCGTTCACCGGGTGAATATGGAAAGTTTGCTCAAGCAGCTGATCCCTCCCTAAAAAATAAAGCATGGAATAACGCCAAAGTAAGCGCTCATCATGCGATTATCCCTACTGAAAAGTCAGCCGATAATATTGCTTTAAATTCTTTTGAAAAAAATATTTATCAATTAGTTGTTCGACAGTACCTTGCTCAATTTTATCCGCCTTATTGTTATCATCAAACACAAGTTGAAATAGATATAGCACAGGGAAAATTTACTGTTAATGCTAAGGTTCCTCAGCAACAGGGTTGGAAAATAATGTTTCAAGGGGCTAAAAAAACAAGCTCGACGAATGAAAGTCAAACGTCGGCCACTGAACAAGTTTTACCTGAATTATCAGAAGGAGACCAGTTACATTGCGAACATGGCAGTCTTAGTGAAAAAATCACCCAAGCGCCGAAAGCATACACAGATGCTTCACTACTAGGAGCCATGACAGGTATTGCTCGTTTTGTGCAAGATAATGCGATTAAAAAAATTCTCAAGGAAACTGATGGCTTAGGCACAGAAGCAACACGAGCAGGCATTATTGATTTACTTTTTAAGCGTGGTTTTTTGCAGCGTATCGGTAAAAATATTACGGCGACCGAAATTGGTAAATCGCTTATCAACGCCCTGCCTAAAATGGCTACGACCCCTGATATGACTGCGCAATGGGAGGCGACCTTAAATGATATTAGTGAACGAAAAAGTAACTATCAAAACTTTATTACACCATTAACAACAACATTAACCGCTATGGTAGCTCAAGCTGAACAACAGTCTTTTGCTCAATTGCCGAAAGTGCCTTTTAAACGTAAAGCAAAACGAAAAAGCACTTATAAAAAGGCCAGTTAATAAATGGATTTAAACATAAGAAATATCATTTAACGGTTTTAATCGGCGCTATTTAAATAAACTAGCACTGTAATTTATCCCAAAATATTCTTCTGGTAAAATAAAACCCATACCAATAACGACACTTATTGGTATGGGCTGTAAAAATACGTTACTGTTAGCTTAGTATATACCGCCATTGTTCTGGTTTGATAACACCTTATGATTCGACTCATCTTAATTATTGTTTTTTTCTCTTTTCTATTATTGTCGCTTGGCGCCAACGCCAAACAAGTTTTATTTTCAAAAAAAGAGCAAGATACGGATTATAAATTCAACTACCAGTGGCTTGATCAACAAGGAGAAGTTCAAAGTCTGAGTTTTATACTTAATAAAGACGCAATATTCGATCGATTTAGAAACTTCAAAAGTTTCAAAGCTGAAATGGCAAAAATTTCAATTAACAATGCTTTACAAAAACAACTACGTTCTGAGCGAATTAAAGGCGTCATGATAGACTTTAGTAAGAATTCGTCGGATGATGAAATAAAAATAAGAGGTCGGGACAGTCAAACGGTTAATGCCGCATATCGCAAAGTTTATCAATTAAAGCAGAGCTTAATGGCCGATTATTTGACGGATAATTTTTATCAAAAATTTGTCACTCATGATCGAATTAATGCGGTAAAACCTGATCACGTACGGTTTGCCAATATCTCTAGCGAAGACATCAAGTCAATAAAACCTTCTATTCTTGAGAAATTTTCTATTAAGAATATCCGCAGAGTTACTAATTATGTTTTAGGCTTTGTGCAAAATATCCCTTATTCTACTTTAGAATCTCGAGTCACTGCTTCGGGCGCCGGCTTTAGTCCTCCCTTAAAGTTATTATGGGAAAATCAAGGTGATTGCGATAGTAAAGTAACACTTACCGCGGCAATTTTAAGAACCCTAATGCCGCGCATTAAGATGATACTGGTGTTTATTGATAATCACGCCTTAATTGGTATTGAAATTCCTGTTCAAGCGGATGATTTAACCGTTATGGTAAACGGAATTTCTTATGTTTTAGCCGAACCGACAGGACCTGCTCTTTTTAATTTAGGAGAAATAGCGCATGAATCAGAATTAGCGATAGGGAATGGTCATTATGTTGCAGAGCCTTTTCATGCTATCCCTAAACCGGTCCCTACTCCAGTATCAAAGATGGATGAAGTCCTTGTTGAGCAAGAGCTAAAAAATGTCATAACCAGTAAAGACCAGCCTAATAATTAGTGTTTTTTATACAGTAACGGTCTTACTTTTTTAATACCAATAAAATATTTTCAAGGAGTAATTCTGCTTTTACAGGTTTTGCCATATGCATGTTCATGCCTGCTGCAAAGCTTTGCTCTTTATCTTCTTGGCGAGCATGAGCGGTCATGGCAATGATAGGCAGTTGAGCAAATTTTACATGTTTACGAATGTTCATTGTGGCAGTTAACCCATCCATCACCGGCATTTGAATATCCATCAATACGACATCGATATCAGTTTCTGCCAGTATTTCCAGTGCCCTTTTTCCATGTTCAGCAATAATAACGTCTGCTTGCATAGTTTTTAATAATTCTTTCGCTACTAACTGGTTAACTAAATTATCTTCAACGAGTAGCACAGTTACTCCCTGTAAATTTCCTTGGGACAATAACGCTTGATCTTCCTTGGTTATAAAATACATATCATCTTGAAAGTTAGCTGTTTTAGCATCAGTTAACTGTTCTATAAATCGACGATAAAGAGGTTTTTCTAACAATACATAAGGGAGGTTAAGCAATTCTATACGTTCAATAAGATCACTCGATATTCCTTGCTCCATAGGATGACAAATAGCTAATAATGCTCTGGTATCGAGACAGGTTTGAAGAAGGCTTTCATCAAGTTCAGCCATATTATATTCATCGAACAGTACCACAATATTATCACTTTGCTGGTGCTTGCCAATATCAGCTGCCGTAGATGCTGCAATTGAGGTGATATTGTATTGTAATAGCTGAGTTTGTAATGGCTCAGGTAAGCGATGAGAGAAATCATATAACATTAGTTCAGGCAATGCTTTCGTTGAATACTGACTAAGCACCTTAAAAGGCAGCGTAAAGCTAAATTCACTGCCCTTACCTAATTCACTATTGAAGGAAATAGTACCGTCTAACAAAGCAACAATTTGATGGCAAATAGCTAAGCCCAGCCCTGAACCACCATACTCTCGTGTCATCGACTCGTCAGCTTGGCGAAAAGCTTCGAATAAATGCCCCTGTTTGTCGCAAGCAATACCTATACCAGTGTCTGATATAGTGAAACATACTTGCTGTATTTCATCATTAACTACTTTAGAATTATCTTCGTTTTCACATTTTACTAAAATTGAAATTTCGCCTTGATGAGTAAACTTAACCGAGTTATTGATCAAGTTAGTTAACACTTGCACGACCCTCATATCATCAGTATCAACAAAGTTAGCAACATCAAAATCAATGTGTATATTGAGCACTAAATTTTTCTGGTTAATCAAGCCAATATTCAATTTTACTGCTTGATCAACCATCGCGTTAATATTTGCTGACCGTTTAACTATCGACATATTTCCCGTTTCAATTTTCGCCAAATCAAGCACTTCATCAACTAAATGCAAAAGGGAAACTGATGCTCCTTCCGCATTTAATAAATGTTGATTCTGTTCACTGGTTAAGCGCGTTCTTTTTAACAAAAACAACATGCCTTTAATGGCATTAATTGGGGTACGAATTTCATGGCTCATATTCGCTAGAAACTGAGTTTTAGCTTGGTTGGCATGTTCGGCTTGATTTTTAGCTTTTTCTAGGGCGACGTTCACCGCATATTGCACACTTACATCTCTTACTAAATTTATCGTACCGACAACTTCAGCCGTTTGACTATATAGTTGTGTACTAAAAACTTCATAGGTACTGTCTGACGTTACCACAACTTGCTCTAGCCCCTGGTCTGTCGGACGCGTTAAAGAGTTTTCAGACATAGAGACTAATGCTTCACCTAGTTCGTTAGTCACTATTTCATCACTACGTTTTCCTATCAGCGTTGATTCTTGTGGTCGGATGAATTGTTCAAATGCTTTGTTATAGCCAATCATATGGCCATCGAGGCTATTAAAAATAATATAATCTGGGATAGCGTCCATCACAGAACGAAGCAAGGCATAATCTCGTTGATGCTGTTCGCTTTTTAAACGAAGCGCTTGGGTTTTTTCATTAACTCGCATATCAAGAAGAATATTCTGATCTTTGAGTTGTTGTAATAACGTTCTATTTTGGCCAAAAATATCTTCTACAATTTTAAACCAATGTAACCAATCAGCCGGTGGTTTTACTTTACCGGGGTCGCCCTGTGAACAATGCTCAATATGATTAATAAACTCTTTAGTGGGTTTCATAAAGGTATTGCGTGTCACCACATAAATAATACTCATTAGTGCGAACAAACCAAGAAAAAGTAAAATAAACATTATAATAAAACGCTCTAAAATGAGCGCAGAGAAATCACTATAAGGTTGGTATTTCAACATCACCCAACCATTAATGGGTAATTGATATTTTTGAATAAGCCAATCACCGACTTTAACCGTGTCTGGTAACGCGTTAATACTTTGATAAGAATGGCGAAGTAAATCATTTGGCACTACGTCCTGCCATACCGCTTTTTTCGATAATGCTTTATTGGTAGACGTTTTATGCACCAAAACATTATTTTTTTCATCGAGTAATAACACGCCATGTTCAGGTTCATTTAATGTCGGTAAGCTTTTATGCAGGCTTGATAGGTTAAAGTCCATCAATACCGCCCCCACTAACGTTTTATCTCGATAAATCGCCGTGCCTAACGAGGAACTTAGCCCTTTTCCTGCTGAGTCTAGATAAGGTGGTGACCAGAAAAATTTATTTTTACCTGGCATTAAGTTTTTAATACCATCAATATTATTATTATTGATATTTTTTTTTGAAAATCGCCAACTATCTCGTCCTACCCAAGGATAGAGACTGACAAAGTTATTCAACGAAACGTAATAGAACCAGTTTGATTCCTTTATTGAATTTTTTGCAATAATAAAAGCGGGTGTTAACGCATTGGCCATTGCTAATTCTTGTTTTTGTAACTCATCAAAATCAGCTACTTGACCAATACCAGTAATACTGCCACGAAAATGTTTACGTTGAGCAAAATTGTCGCGATTATTTTTTTTCAAATAAAACTCTGCACCGTCTTGCTCAAGCGGCGGTGTGGTAGCGAGTAGTTCTTCAGGAAAGGTTAGGTGATAGCTAGCAAATTTTTTCAATCCGGCAATACTTTTCAAACTCAATACCAATGTATTTTCAAGTATTTGTGCTTGTTGTCTTAATACATTAAGCTCTTGGTCGGTATGAGAGTCCAATTCTGTATAATACTGGTAAGAAGAGATCGCTGCGGCTATTAAGGTAATAACAATAAATACAGCTAATACCGAGCGATTATAACGACTGAATACTTGCTCTTTAGAACCTTTATTAAACACTGCTACAACCCCTTTTTTGATCTGAAAATTATACCAATAATTAATATTACTCATAATAATCAAGGATAACTAGTGTTTATCTTCATGACATTAAAAAACACTGATAACTTAGCCGTTAAGATAAAGAGCGCATGTTATGTTTCCTATCATCCTTACCAGCCAATAGACTTTAGCCATCCGTTAATCGCGATTAGGAGACTTTTTTCAGGATAGTAACCTGCTTGGTTATTGTGAAGGCGTTTTTGTCGGTAATACACTTTCATTTCTTTATTAGCTTGGGCTTTTCTAAGCGCCGTATTACTCTCAACAAGCTGTTGTTCCCGTGATAAATAAAGATCTAATATCGGCACGTCGCTTTGCGCAAGTGTTTCAGCGAACGCTTGCGCATCGGTAAGCATATAGCTACTTAGCATCACCATTGCACTTGGAGCTGCTAATTTCCCTGTACTATACAAATCACCCAATAATGTCGCATTGCTGCCTTCTGAGACAACAACGAATATGCCGGGATAATTTTTAGCTTTATCCATGACTGCATTCATGATTAAGACAAGCTTATCTTGGTATAGGTCAAGGTTTTTTTTATTCTCTTCATTTTTTTTTATTAGTTTTAAGGCATTTGACGGGTAACCGTCAGGTTTGCTAGGTGGCTGAATAGTGATCGTTGTCCAACCTTGATTTGGTAATGTTTCCCTTAAATAGTTTAACGCATTGCTACTGGTAGCACTCATTTGCCAATCAGGTAGTAAGATCATCACGCCTTTTTGGTTACTGGCGGTATTTTCATGAATAAGTGTTATAAAATCATCGGCGCCAGCCAACATCGGTAAAATATTATCTTTGGTGAGGTAATGATTGAGATCTTGTTCTTTTTGACTTATAGCATCAACCGGGGCAAAAATTTTAGCACGCTTGTTGCTGGCTTTACTTAACGTTTGTTCAGATGTATCAGCCGTATCATCTGCCTTTTTTTTAGCTTCTTCGATTTGCTCTTGAGAGTTATTTTCTTGGTCTTGAAAAGGTAAAGCAAGACTATCCGCAGAGCTTAAGGTAAGTAAACTGATCAATACCAGCCAAGAGAAAAGTCGTAACAAAGTAAGCTCCAATTGTTCGTTATTGCCGATAATAAGCAATGATATAAGTCATTATCGGCATAAAAATCATTTTATTGATAGCAATTAATCGCTATCGCTAAACAAATGGACAAGGGACATTGAAGGTTAATAATTCTTCGCGCATTGGATGTGCTAATTCCAACATTTGTGCGTGTAACAATAAGCGTGAACTCGCGGTAACTGCCGCTTGATGTGAATATAATCGGTCGCCAAGAATAGGATGTTCTAAAAATAGCATGTGCACGCGTAGTTGATGTGAGCGCCCTGTTATCGGTGTTAATTCAACTAGCGTACTTGGCACTTCGTTTTCATCAATATCACGCGAAAGTACTTTATAGTGCGTTAACGATTGCTTGCCCCGTTCGTGATCAATCATTTGTCTTGGCCGATTAGGCCAGTCACAAATAAGCGGTTGATCAACAGAGCCGGTGTCGTCTTTCATATGGCCATAAACACGAGCAATATAACTTTTCTTCGTTTCACGTTGTTGAAACATTCGACTTATCGCTACATGAGCAGGCTTATGCAGCGCCATTATAAGAATGCCAGACGTTGCCATGTCTAATCTATGAACGACAGTTGCCGTCGGTAAAACTTTATTCACTCGACTTTGTAAACAATCTTTATGAGCCGGTAAACGACCAGAAACCGTTAATAAGCCACTTTGTTTATTTAACACGACAATGTCTTCATCTTGATAAATAATCTCAATATAAGGCGACATTGGCGGGTTATAAACAAACTCAGGGTTAACAGCCACGGCGGCTAACTTTTGGGGTTGCTGTTGATTTTCTTGCTCATTTGACATGATTAGTTGCTCACTACAATTAAACGTACGGCTTCAAATTTTAGCTGTGCTTTGTCGATATAATGGCTCAACTCACTCTGTTGTAACTTTATAAAATCAAGCTCCTGCTGACGAACACTTGGGTTAACCGCTTTTAAGGCCGTTAATCTTTGGAATTCATCATCAAGTGCACTATGCATGTTAGCTTGCGCTTTTTGCTGAATAGTTAGAACTTGCGGCTGGGCATGCGTTTCAGCTTTTGCCACTAATGGTGTCACTTGGTCTTTCAACGCTTTTATTAATTGTAGAGCAACTTGTTTTTTCACTGGAGAAAGCTGTTGATCAAGCACCGCTTCGCTGACTTTATCAGCTAAGTCGTTACCATTTTTATCAACTAAAACACGTATCGGCGTTGTCGGTAAATAACGACCCAATTGTAAGTGGCTTGGCGCCGTCGCTTCAATAGTAAAAATACATTCAATAAAGAAAGTACCTGCCGGCAACGCCGGATTTTTCAATAAACCAATACTGGCATTACCTGTTTGGTCACTAAGCACTAAATCCATAGCGCCACGTACCATAGGATGATCCCAGGTTAATAAGTGATAATCTTCACAAGCCAAAGCAGTATCACGGTTAAAAGTAATGGTTGTGCCATCATCAGGTAAACAAGGAAAGTTGCTACAAAGCATATGTTCACTTGGCTGTAGTGCAATGGCATTGTCTGACTTGTCTTCTTGGCCAATGCCGAATACGTCAAGTATTTGAAACATAAATTGTGGTAAGGCCGTTTCTTGGTCAAGGGCGGTAATTTCTTCAACAAGCTCGTGTGAACGACCTTGCCCAGAAGAGCGTAGTTCTAATAATTTATCTCTTCCTGATTCTAATTCCGCCTTCAGTGATAAATGCTTGTTGTGACTGTCGTCAATCAATTGCTCTGCAGCGGTCGATTGCCATTGTGCCGTTAGTGATAAGTCGAGTAACTGTTCGCCAAAACTTTCAAAAACAGCACGGCCAGTAATACAAGTATGCTCAAAAGCATTCAAAGCGTTTTGGTACCAGTTGAATAACAAACTTTGCGCAGAATCAGTAAAGTATGGCACATGTAAACGTATGGTTTGTGTTTGGCCAATACGGTCTAAACGACCAATACGCTGTTCTAATAAATCAGGGTTTTGTGGTAAATCAAATAAAACCAAGTGATGAGCAAACTGGAAGTTTCTTCCTTCACTACCAATTTCTGAACAGAGTAAACATTGGGCACTGTCTTCATCTTGAGCAAAATAGGCAGCAGCTTTATCACGGTCAAAAATACTTAACCCTTCATGGAAAACCGCAGCACGAATACCTTCTCTAACCCGTAATGCGGCTTCTAAATCAATCGCAGTTTGCGCATTAGCACAAATAACCAAGAGTTTTTCTTTTTTAAGCTCTTGAAGTAATTCAATTAAGTAATCAACACGCGGATCAATATCCGTCCAATTTTCATGACTATTTAGGCTAAACATAATTTCTGGTGTGAAAATTAGTTTGGCTTGTGCTGAGCTCTTTAAATTGTCACTGCTGTCTGACAACAAAAATTCATTCATCTGCTCTTGGTAAGCTGCTGGTAACGCTAAAGCCGTTGCATGCAGTTCTCGTTTTGGAAAACCTTTAATAGTATTCCGGCTGTTTCTGAATAAAATTCGGCCAGTACCATGGCGGTCAAGTAGTTGGGTAAGTACTTGCTCACGGGACTTTTCTTGCTTAGCTAACGCTTCATCATTATCAGCAACTTGATTTATATTGACTAATTGTTGGCTAATATCGGTTTCTTTTAATAAGCCAGTAAGCGTTGCTTGCTGCTCTTTCGTTAATGCTTTTTTAGCCACAAGTGCATTTGCGGCGTTAGCGACTTCGGTATAATGGCTTTCTTCTTCGGTAAACTTTTGATAATCATAAAAACGGTCTGGGTCGAGTAAACGTAAACGCGCAAAATGACTTTCATGACCTAGCTGGTCAGGTGTTGCTGTTAACAGTAATACCCCAGGAATGTTTTGCGCTAATTGCTCTATGCATTGGTATTCGATGCTTGGCTCGTCTTTATGCCAATTTAAATGGTGCGCTTCATCAACAACCATTAGATCCCAATCTTCAGCAATTAAATCTTCATAACATTCAGGGTTATTAGTAACAAAGTCTAAATTCACTAAGACTAATTGCTCGGCACTGAATGGGTTTTCTTGATCGCCAGCATTTTTAATTTCTTGGCAACGTTCGCTGTCAAAAATACTAAAATGCAAATTAAAGCGACGTAACATTTCAACTAACCATTGATGCATTAACGATTCAGGCACAATAATGAGAATACGTTGTGCGCGACCGGTAACTAATTGCTGGTGAATAATTAAACCCGCTTCAATGGTTTTACCTAAACCCACTTCATCGGCCAGCAATACGCGAGGTGCAAATCGACTACCGACTTCTTCAGCAATATATAACTGATGAGGTATTAAGCTGACGCGACCGCCACTTAACCCCATTAAAGGCGATTGTTGCTGGGTGTATTGGTGCTTTAAGCTGTCTTTACGTAAACGGAACCAATCTAAGCGATCAACTTGCCCATTCAACAAACGGTCGTGAGGTTTATTAAATTTAATAAAATGGTCAATCATCACTTCTTTTAATGACGATTCTTCACCTGTGTCTTGTCGCTTACCATGATAAGTCAGTAAGTTGTCAATTTCTTCGACATCGTCAACCGTTAACATCCAGCCTTCATGGCTAGGAACACTGTCACCTTGGTTGAAGATAACACGGGTTAATGGTGCATTGGCTATGGCATATTGGCGAGACTCACCCGTAGCGGTAAAGACAACAGAAACAAAGCGATGTTCAACTGCCATTACCGTGCCTAATCCTTGATCGGACTCTCCATCACTTATCCATCGTTGACCAGGGTGAAATACCATATAAAAAACTCCAAAATTAAACACTTGTGCGACGTTCAAAGACATTCGCAACAGACATACCAGCTAAGGCATTAAAAAAGGGCGCTATAGTAACGTTAATCATAGTTGTGATCATTAAAAAAAGTCGAGTAATTGCAATTGTCTTTCACTAAAGCTTGATTGAAGATAAATAATGACAAAAAGCTGCTTGCCAGTAGTTAATTTAGCTGGCAAAGTGGAATTATCATTCAGGTAAAGAGGTGATGGTTTCAATTAGTATAGTTACTGTTTTTGGTTTTTTAGTTAGCAGTTGAATACTACGTGATTAAGCCTATGCTTAACTTAACGATTCTTCTGTGTCCGTTAACTTAGATCGGAGATCTCAGTATGAATGAAGAAAAAATTATTTACGTATTAGATACCAATATATTATTACACGAACCTTTCGCTTTTCTCTCCTTTAAAGAGCACGACGTGGTTGTTCCCATGACAGTGCTTGAAGAATTAGACTCCATTAAAGACCGACGTAAAGATGTCAGCCGCGATGCTCGTGTAGCAATTCGTGCCCTCGAAGATACCCTGGTTGATGCTAGTCCAGAAGAAGTTCTGGCCGGTGTTAAGCTGCCACAAAATGATGATGAGCACCCCAGTGGTTGTTTGTCTATTTTTAACGATTACACGTTAGAGCAAAAGGCTGGCTGTTTATCTTTCAATGAAAATGACAATCGTATTATTAATGCCGCTTTGTACATCCAAGAGAAAAAATCGCCAAGTAAAGTCGTACTGGTGACAAAAGACATTAATATGCGTTTAAAAGCAAAGGGCGCCGGCTTAGCGTATGTCGAAGATTATCGAACCGATCAGCTTATTGACGACATTAAATTTTTAACCAAAGGCTTTCACAAGTTTGATGGTGACTTTTGGCAGCATGTTAGTGACTGTGAAAGTGAAACCGAAGGTCGAAATACCACTCATTATATTAAACGTGATGTGCTACCTAATACCTACATGAATGAATACCTGATTGATGATGGTGAGCACTTTGCGGGTAAAGTGACTGGCTGGGACGATGAAAAGCTGGCAGTATTGGACCTAAGCCGCGAGCGTTTAATGGCGAAACAAGCATGGGGCATTCACCCTAAAAACATTTACCAAGGCATGGCGATGGATGCTTTGCTAGATCCCACTATAGATTTAGTGATTTTAACTGGGCCGGCCGGTTGCGGAAAAACATTATTAGCACTCGCCTCTGCGCTTGAACAAGTTATTGAACGAGGTCTATACGATAAAGTGCTCGTTACGCGTAGTACGCCTGAAATTGCCGAGTCGATTGGTTTTTTACCCGGTACTGAAGAAGAAAAAATGGCGCCATGGTTAGCGGCAATTACGGATTCATTAGAGGTGTTACACAAACAAGATGAAAATATGAATGGTAGCCTTGATTACATTATGGAAAAAGCTAATATTCAATTTAAGTCGGTTAATTTCATGCGCGGTCGCAGTATTCAAAATTCCTTAGTTTTACTCGACGAATGCCAAAATTTAACGGCATCACAACTCAAAACGATAATTACTCGTTGCGGTGAAGGGACAAAAATAGTGTGTTCAGGAAACTTAGCCCAAATAGACAGTAATTACTTAACCGCGGTCACTTCAGGGTTAACCTATATTGTTGAACGATTTAAAGACTTTCCTGGCAGTGCCACCATAAACCTCAATGGCGTCGTGAGGAGCCGACTAGCATCGTTTGCTGAAGAAAACTTATAATCCCTTTGCTGTCGATTAGTCGCCTTATTTAGGGGGATATTCAGCAATAAGGCGCATATACGATTAAGCCAGATAAACGATGTTCTGCGGAGTTTATTTAGCTTAATCGTTTTTATACATTATATTGATACAAATTAGTTTGGCCGCCGTACAGTTCAATGTTGCCTTTTGAGCTGAAGCCTACTTTTCCAGTAAGCGCATAGAACTTAAGTTATCAGGTGAGGTAACCGCCAAAACCGTTTTTAGCGCATTAGCAGTCATACCTTTTTTGATAACGGAATCTGCCGCCTCATTTGCGTAACCTTTCCCCCAAAACTCAGGAAGAAATGCATAACCTAAGTCTGGATATTTCAGTTCTGCTCTTTTTAGTAAACCACACATCCCTATTGGTGTGTTCGTTTCTTTTAGTGACACTAAACTTAAGCCAAACTGATAAGTTTGATAGCTAGATATTGGGCCGTTACTAAGATAGTTCATCGCATCGCCCTTAGTTCTTACGTTTTTATCGGTTATATTACGGATGAACGATTCTTCATTTAGCAGTCGAACGATATAGTCAGTATCAGAGAGAGTAAAGTGTCGTGTCGGATAGTTAATCTTTGTGTTGCACATATTACGTTCATTGAAATACCTTTTATCTATAAACTGCGGCGCTCATTAAGAGGCTTTAAATTCGTTTATTCTTCTCTAAAGGCTAACATTATAATTAATTGCAATATTTATAAAGCTAATAGTAAAAACGCCTTATTTATGAATTACTCACAAATAAGACGTACCTCTAATTAAAGAAAAAACTTAACTGCTCTGCATGTTAAAAATTCATTGATATACGCGCATAGAAATATCGTCCACGTGAGGTGAAATTAGTCGCGTCGTAACCATTACGGTAACTACCGACAACTAATGGTGGCTCTGCATCAAATACGTTTTCAACACCGACACTAATATTGCTATCTAAATCAACAATGTCATAACTAAATTGTGCATCATGTTTAACACTTGAATCCATAACTTTTTGTGATTCCGTATACCAAAATCCTTGACCAGGCGCAGCAGTTACACCATCAACATACCGTGTGGTCCAAGTAACAGCTAAGTTGTCGTAATTCCAAGTAGCCGTCATGTTTACTTTCAGCTTAGGAAATGAAGACCCCTCATACCAGTTGCCGACAAAGTCTTTAGCAACTGCTTCAGAATCGCCACTTTTGTAGTCAGTCATTTTGGCTGCTTGAATATTGAAATCAAAGGCGCCAAAAGAATTTGTGTTAAATGCATAGGTTATTTCAGTATCAAAACCTGTGATGTTTTGGTAGCCGGTATTTTCATACAAAACATATACATTACTGATATGACCATCAGCCGCACGGTCAACCATATTTTCAAAACCTGTTTTACCCTCAGCATTATTTAGTATTGTTTCGAAGGTGTTACTGGTACGAATAACATTGGTTTTCTCAATATCAAACATATCTATTGAAATCGTAAAGCCGTCAAAGAAGCTTGGTACCCAAACAATACCTGCAGTTATACTTTCAGACTTTTCAGGTTCTAATTCTGAATTACCACCTGAGTAGGTGAAGGCACCGTTACCTACAGGAGCTGGGCCACCCAAATTTTGTGGACAACCTGGTAAGATCGTATAATCATAGCCATCGGCTCCGGTACAAGGATCTGTTGGTGCATTACCCCAGCCGCCAACTAAACCAGAATGTAGCTCGTCAAAGCCTGGCGCCCTGAAACCTTTACTATATGAACCTCGAACTAAGACGCCTTCAATGGGTTGCCATTTCAAACCAAACTTAGGCGTTGTGGTGGAGCCAAAGTCACTGTAGTCAGAATAACGTGCGGCCATATCAACCTCTAATAATTTGGCCATAAAAACATCTGATAATAAAGGAACGACCACTTCAGCATAAAATTCAGTGATGTTAACCTCAGGAGGATTTGTATCAGCTAAACCACCTTGGAAAATACGATCACCATCTTCATCCATTTTTGAAGCATCATATATCGCATGTTCGCTGCGGTATTCAGCGCCAAAAGCCGCTTTAATGATACCTGCATTGGTTTCAAAGACGTCACCTGTGATATTAAATTGGTACGAATCCATTGAACCTTCACTGCGAGATTTAGCATCACGTTGTAAATAAGTTAGCATTTCAGGTGTAATAGACCCGACCTTACCCATTAAATCTAAAGGTACACAGCCGTCATTTCGCGCTTCACACTCTGCAGAACTACCTGCTGCGGCAAGTACTCTGCTATACGAAACCCCCATAATATTATTGTAAGACTCTGTACGTTGGCGGTTAAACGATAAATCCCAATCCCAATCATGAAACTCGCCTTTAGCGCCAACAACCATACGTGTTGTTGAAGCATCTATATTGTTAACATCACGAGCTCCTAACTCCATGAAAGCACGAGCTACGTTAAAGCTTAGACCTGTCGTATTGTACATATTGTCAGCTGAGTAAGTGACCGGATCACCAAAATCGGAAGTAAAGGCATAAGGTTGAGATTGTGACAATGACTTACGATCATTTTGTAAATATTCAAAAAATATTTCTACGTCATGATTAACTTCACTGCTACCACTAACCCACCAGTTTTCAACATCTAAGTCTGCTGAACCCATATCGTACAACCAGTAGTTAAAGCCATCTTCATCACCGACAGGAACATCACCAGGAAACCATGACTCATCCCACGGATGATTATACTCACGAAGGTCATCCATAGAGTTAAAACGATCTGAGCTATCTTTAAGGACAAACCAGTCACCATCAATATTATAAGTTGAGCCAGTACTTGAAAGCGGATCACGCAAGTTAACACCACCGATGCCACGTTTATCTGGGTCTGCTTGCACATTACGTGAAGCCATTCTATAACCATCAACACGGGTACGTGAATAACTGACTAAAAGATTGCCTTTATCAGTAGCAATACCGTAAGTTATTTCTAAGCCTTTCTCCGCATTATCATTTCTATCACTAATACCGTAATTCGTTTTAACCTTCATACCTTCAAAGTCACTGTTCATTATTACGTTTACAACACCAGCGATAGCGTCAGAACCATAAACCGCTGAAGCGCCATCTAATAGTACTTCAATGTTTTCTACCGCAGCCATTGGAATGGAGTTCAAATCTGAATATCCGCCGACACCCGCTGAACCCAGTCTGCGACCATTAACTAAAACTAGCGTATTTCTAGAGCCTAACCCGCGTAATGTGGCTGTTGCTACACCACCAGAAAATTGTTGCGCATGATTTGCTGCTGGCCCTGAAATAGACGGCATTTTTTGTAAAAACTGACCTACATTGGTCATGGCTGATGCATCTAAATCAGCTCGAGTAAATACTATTACCGGAGCAATGCCCTCGATATCGGTACGAGCAATACGAGAACCGGTAACGCTAATCACTTCAACTGTTTTGGTTTCTTCCTTTATTTCTTCAGCATAACTCGCTGGGGCTCCGACACTGGCTAAAATAGCTAATGCGATGGCTGTTTTTTTTATTTTATTATATTTCATGACTTTCCCATATTTTATTGTATATTGTATAACCGTATAAAGAATTATCAGACTTACAATGTTGTTACATGGTGAAATGTCATGAAATAAGAGAAAGAGGTAATGAAAGCACCTATACAAGGTTTAAATTATTTTTTTGATTGATTTTGAGGTGTTGAGCTTTTAAGAAAAAAAACGCCTAAATGAATAGGCGGGATTAAATAAAAGGCACGATTTGTAAGGGAGGTATAAAACGTACTTTGTTGCTTAAAAATAACAATTCTCACGGGTCAACGTTTAAATTATTGATAAAAGTAAAGATGAATTTGGCAAGTGATAACAGCAAGAAAGTCATCAAGTAACGAAACTGGTGATTAAAATGCCGTTAAGCCGTTATCAAATTATTTTCCCGTTTGTCTTATTTATCAGTCGCTGCAAATATTGATGAATGAATATATTGTCTTTATACCTTTAAATCGGTGACTGGTAACATCTCTGGTTTGTCATTACAGTTTTATAAGCTATCAAGATGACTACGATAAATATAAATTTACAACCGCCTTAAGCAAAGGACTATTTATGTGTGATAAAAAGCAGCCTAAGAAGCAAGAAGTAGAAAAAAACAGCCAAAAACAACAGCAACCTAAAACGAGCAATAAAGCCAGATCAACTAGCTACCCTTTCTATTTATTGACGTTAGATAATGAAGAGTCAAACATTGTAAAAGGTTATAATTAATGGCTACTCTGTTGTCATTAAAAGCAAAGATAATCATAGCTTTATTAATTGTTAAGGCGGTGTTTTATGTATCATATAAATAGTCGTTTAAAAGCTATTACCTCATTGATTTCAATAAAAATGTTATTGGTTATCTTTTTAATTAATAGTATCTGTGCATTTTTAAAAACGATATACCATTTAACCGTTGTTGAAAGTAGTTTTGATTTTTTCTTTGCTGAGTTTTATGGTTACTTTAAAGTCATGAATGTTTTTGGCTTTTCATTGGCATTGTCGTACCTAGTTTTGTCTTTGGGTCCTGACAATAAAATGTCTATTACTCGTATTGCCATGATAGGTTTGGTTTCCTTTGTGATCAGTTTTCCTTTTATTTATCTTACTGGGAGCCCTTGGAACGAAAGTTCACTACATCCATTATTGCAAGTAAGCATCTATTCCTTATCCACGTTAATTTTTTCAGCATGGGCAATCATGTTAATTATTTATGTGCAAAGTAGAGAATCTCAGCCCAAATTTCAAATGCTTAAACAGCAAGTTGTCGAACATTCTATTGAGCGAGAAAAGGTCGAAATGGAAATGCACTTACTACAAGCCCAAATTGAACCGCATTTTTTTTACAATACTTTGGCCAATTTACATAACTTAATCGACCTTGATGCTGAAAAAGCTAAAACATTACTTGAAGAATTAACCGAGTATTTACGTTCAACGGTACCGCAATACCGGCAAAAATATATAAAGCTTGATAATGAAATGGAAATGATAAGACGTTACCTCAACATTCAAAAGATTAGGTTTGGCGACAAGTTAAATTACACGATATCTATCCCACAAAATTTATACAATCACCCTATTCTTCCTATGTCAGTATTGACCCTTGTCGAGAATTCAATTAAACATGGTATTGAAAAACAACAACGCAATGGCTTAATTTCTATTACCGGGGAAATCAATAATAAAAATATGTTATCTGTGATGGTAAAAGATAATGCCGGTTTAATGACCAATAATAACTACGGTACCGGCATTAGTAACTTACTGGCTAGAATGAAAGTGACTTATGGCAACCAAGCCCGTTTCTCTTTAAGCTGTGAACCTAATAATAAAACAATAGCGATAATCGAGGTACCCAGTAATGATTAATAATTTACTAGCCAGAATGAAAGTAACCTATGACAACCAAGCCAATTTATCATTAAGCTGTGAACCTAATAATGAAACAATAGCGACGGTAGCAACAATAGACGAGGTACCCAGTAATGATTAATATTTTAGTGGCTGAAGATGAAGAAATATTGCGGGTAAGTTTAATAAACAAGCTGGTAAAATATTGGCCACAAACAGTCAGCATTACTTCGGTATCTTCTGGTTCTGAAGCACTAAAAATGTTAAATGAATTAAAACCTGATATTGCATTTCTTGATATACAAATGGGAGACATATCAGGTATAGATGTCGTAAAACAAACTCATCATTGTTGTCATGTTGTGTTTGTTACCGCTTATGATAAATACGCTATTCAGGCCTTTGATGCAGGAGCTATTGATTATTTATTAAAGCCCTATTCTGATACACGATTAAAAGAATGCATTGAACGGGTAAATGTCAGATTGTCATCAGTCCCCTTAAATTTAAAACAACTTTTACTCAATGTTAATAGCGCTGGCGAACAGTTTATCAAGCGATTAAAAATTCAAATTGGCAACAAGATTTGGCTGATCCCCGTAGAAGACATCATTTGTTTAAAAGCCAGTGGTCGTTATGTAAAAGTATTAACCAAAGAAAGAGAAGCCTTAGTACGTATGCCCCTTAAAAACCTTTGTGAACAATTAGATCCTGATATTTTTTGGCAGGTTCACCGAAGTACGGTAATGAATGTAGCGCATTTAGATTATGTAAAAAATATAGATCATGAGCAAATACAAGCTTATATGAACAACATGAAAGACCCCGTTGCCATCAGTAGAAGCTTTAGTCATTTATTCAGAAATTTATCATCAGATTAAAGAAGAGCGAAAATAGAACCCAGTGAAAATTTGATCAAATGAAGTTTCCATTACTGTCAAATAACAGTTACTTCATATCCTATTAATCGTCCTTTGTGCCAAATACGCTTCCTATAGATAATCAATTTTGTTATCAAATATTTATTGGTTTGTATTTTTGGTAGCTCATTATGATTAATAGCATATTAATTCCCACGTTTGATATTCTTCAAGCTGAATGTTTTTATGATGGTTTTCTGCGTTTATTTGGCGCAAGTCAACGTCTAAAAAGCGAAAATTCAATCACCTGGAAAAATAGTGGTAATTCAGTTGCGATAGTCATCCATAAACGTGCCCACAGTACCAAGACCGAATATAACGATACCATCATAGGCTTTTCCGCCAGCAGTCCCAATGAAGTTAGGTTAATTTATAATGCGGCATTACGGTTAGGGGGGCGTTGTGCGGGTAAACCGAGTAATAATGGGTACGGAGATTTTTCCGCCTACTTTTATGATGCTGATTTTAATAAGCTGGGAATATTTTATTTTAAATAGCAGGCAAGAAACTACTGAGTACAACGAAAGATATTAAACCATAAATACCTACAGTTTCCGCACAAAACCAATGATTTTAATTATGTTCTAATTGCCATTAATAACAGCCTAGCTGATTTTTATGACACTTGATCAGCCATTAATAGCCAAGACCCTTCATAAAACTTTGATACTTTGATAATAATATCAGTCAATAACATTATCGCTAATTTGTGTTTTTACATAATAGACATAGCAAGAATTATTCTAATAAAAGGAAACATATGGTGGCAGTATCTCAAAAACCAAAAATAGAAAACTGGTCGTCTCGATTTACGTTTTTAATGGCGTCCATCGGGTTTTCTGTCGGGCTCGGTAACATTTGGCGATTCCCCTATGTTGCAGGGGAAAATGGTGGTGCGGCTTTTATCATTGTCTATTTAGCCTGTGCCTTATGTATTGGTGTACCGCTGGTAATGTCTGAATGGGCAATTGGACGTAAAGCTAAAGATGCCGCATCAGCAGCGGCTAGTTTTAAAGAAGTCGCAACAAGTGAAGGATTATCGACTAAATGGGCGGGCGTTGGTGGCATGGGCATTATCGCGGTATTTATGATGATGCTCACTTACACTGTGATTACCGGTTGGACGCTCGACTATTTTTCAATGGCCGTCATGGGCGAGTTTACTGCCATGACCTCAGAAAAATCAGCGGCAATTTTCGATGGTTTAATGTCTGATCCTTTACGATTGATTTTTTGGCATTCTGTTGTGGTATTTATCACCGTATTTGTAAACTCTAAAGGCGTACAAGGAGGTATAGAGAAAGCGGTAAGAATATTGATGCCTTCATTACTAGTATGTTTACTGATTATGGTGGCTTACTCTGCCGTTGTTGGTGACATGCAAGCGGCATTAAACTTTTTATTAACACCTGATTTTAGTTTGATCACTGGAGAAACTTTTCTCTTAGCGTTAGGGCAAGCATTCTTTTCCATTGGTATTGCGATGGCGGTTATGGTGACTTATGGCTCATACCTAGATAAAGACGCATCTATAGGACAAAATTCATTTATTGTTGTTTTTGCTGACACTTTTGTCGCTATGTTAGCTGGGTTTGCGATATTCCCGCTTGTTTTTGCTCATGGCTTAACACCTGATGCTGGAGCTGGACTTGTTTTTCAGGTTCTCCCCATCGCATTGAGTGATTTAGCTGGCGGGCAAATATTCAGTGCTATTTTCTTTTTATTACTAATCGCTGCGGCTTTGACATCATGTATTGGTAATTTTGAACCTATCGTTGCATGGGCCACTGAAAGATCAAAGTTATCTCGTCAAAAAGCAACCTATTTGGCAGGTGGCGTATTGTGGTTGTTAGGGATTTTATCCGTACTCTCGCTTAATATACTCAAAGACTTTCACCCTTTTGACTTCATTCATTTACTTGAAAACAAGTCTATTTTTGAAAGTTTAGATTATATTTCAGCCAGTATATTGCTACCTATTGGTGGCTTTTTAACGGCAATTTTTGTCGGTTGGAAAGTCTCTCCAAAAACAATGCAAGCAGAATTAAACTTATCAAACCGTCAATTTTTCTTATGGCAATGCTTAATTAAGTTTGTTGCTCCCCTTGCCATACTTATCGTTTTCATCAGCGGAATAATGAGTTAGTCGTTGCTTTAATAACCTAAGAGTCATTATATGAATTTTTTATATCCTATTTATTTTATCATTATGGTTTTATTTAATGTGCCATTTTTTCAACAAGTGCATGCTGCTGAAAATAAGCTACTTGTCTTGAGTTCAAAAGAAAATTTACCTATTGAAGGAGCTATTATTTATGATCGCAAAAATTTAAAAGCCTACCAATCAGACCATCAAGGTTTAGTCATTTTAAAAGGGAGTAGTCATGATCTGCAAATAAAAGCGAAATACCATCAGCCCAGACTATTAATACTGACCGGAGAAACAGCTCAGTCAATCACCTTAAAATATGATGAAAACTTACTGGTTGACGATCAAGCGCTTGTTCATAAGAAAGAAAATATTCAATGGGGAGCGCATGATAAATATAGGTCGAATAATGATTTATTAACTTATGATTTATCACTAACGGTCGAGCCCGATAATAAATTTATTACGGGTAATAATAAAATTCGTTTTAAGATGATCAAAGATGATGACGTGATCAGAATTGATCTTTATCAAAACTTAGCAATAGATAAAATTTTACATCAAGGAAAATCGCTTAATTTTAAACGAGAGTTGAATGCTGTTTATATCTCATTTCCTAGCACATTAAAAAACGCCAGCATTCACGAAATTGATTTTCATTACTCGGGCCACCCTACAGCTAAAGGACGTTTCGGCTGTTTTACCTTTAATAAAGATGACCAAGGGTTAGACTGGATAAATACCGCATGCCAAGGCGTAGGTTCTATGGTTTGGTGGCCTAATAAAGATCAGCAATCCGACGAAGTTGAAAGCATGATCATAAGAGTTTCTGTGCCTTCTGCTTTAAAAGATATTTCAAATGGTCGGTTGATTGCAACCCATGTAAAAGATAATGGTTATACCGAGTATGTTTGGCAAACACTCAATCCGATTAATAACTATAGTGTCTCACTTAACATTGGAAACTATGTTCATTTTGGTGAGAAACTCGACAATCTTACCCTTGATTATTATGTTTTAGAGCAAGACTTAGCTAAAGCTAAAAAGCAATTCAAACAAGCAAAACCTATGATGGTGACTTATCAAAAATACTTTGGTGAATATCCTTTTATCGAAGACGGTTATAAGCTCATTCAAGCGCCATATACCGGCATGGAACATCAAAGTGCCATCACTTATGGTAATGGCTTTCAAAACGGCTATACCCGAAACGATAACAGTAAGGGAGATTGGACTGGCGTTGGTATTTCTTTAAAATTTGACTTTATTATTATTCATGAGTCGGGCCATGAATGGTTTGGCAATAGCTTAACCAGTTATGATTTTTCTGATGCCTGGATTCATGAAGGCTGGTGCACTTACGCCGAGGCTGTTTATGTAGAAGACCAGTTTGGTTACTCTGATGCGATGAAATATCTCAATGGCTATAAAAATAAAGTCGCTAATAAATTTCCCATCATCGGTCCTCCATCGGTTAGCCATTGGCCTACGTCAGATATTTACTTTAAAGGAACATTATTCATTAATACTTTAAGGCATATTATTAACGATGATAAGAAGTGGTGGGCGGGTGTAAAAGCGTTCACCACCACCTTTAAAAAGTCACAACTTAATACCGCAGATGTTTTAAACTTTTTTAATGACTATTTTGATGATGATTTTGAGAAAATATTTGATCAGTATTTATTTTTTAATGAAATCCCCACGTTAATGCTCTCAAACGAAAAAAATCAACTCAAGTATCGTTGGAGGTCTAATGTTGCAGGTTTTGACATGCCATTAGATGTAAAAATAAAAGGAAAAGTGGCTCGTATCTATCCGACAACTGATTGGCAGGTCATGGCAGATAGCGATGATATAGCGGTGCTGGAAGATTTGTTTTATATTAATGTCGAATCAAATGGCCATTAACTGCCTTAAGCTATCTCTATCGCAATAATCATTGCAGTCAAATAACACCAGCTCCATTTTCATCAGCAATGAATATGGAGCTCGGTAATAGATTTATCTACAAATCTTTATTTTCAGAAGATTCTTCAACATCTTCATCAGGTTTCGTTTCTTCAGTGACTTCAACTTCAATACGGTCAACACGCTGTAATCCTCTCGGCAGTTTATTACCTCGGCGGCCACGCTCACCTTTATAATGTTCAACGTCGCTAGCTTTAAGTGTTAACTTACGTTTTCCGGCATGTAAGGTTACTGCACTGTCAGCTGAGATAACTTCAAGCAAGCTAACAAACTCTTCTCTACTCTTCGCTCTTGCTGATGAAATATTAATAATTTTATTGCCCTTACCTTTGCTAAGTATAGGTAAGTCTTTGATTGGGAAGACTAACATACGTCCTTCAGATGTTATTGCTAACACCAACATAGTCTCTAAATCGGCAATTGGTAATGGCGTAATAACTTTAGCGTTACTGGGTAAACTTAACAGTGCTTTACCATTTTTATTTCTACTTATCATGTCAGAAAAGCAGCCGACAAATCCGTAACCTGCATCACTACTGAGTAGGTATTTACTGTCGTCATCAGCCATTAATGTAGTGACAAAGGTTTCACCTGTCGATAAGCTAAAGCGACCTGTTAATGGCTCTCCTTGGCTTCGTGCAGTAGGAAGCGTATGAGCGTCGGTAGTGTATGCTCGCCCGGTTGAATCAATAAACACCACAGGCCGATTACTTCGTCCTTTCGCTGAACATAAATAGCCGTCCCCTGCTTTATAACTTAACGCTTCAGGCTCGATATCATGTCCCTTCGCACAACGTGCCCAACCTTTGTCAGAAACAACTATGGTAACGGATTCACTAGGTACTAAGTCTTTTTCAGACAATGCTTTTGCTTCGCTGCGCTCAACTAATACTGAACGCCTGTCATCACCATATACTTCTGCAGCTTCTTGAATTTCTTTTTTCATTAGCGTATTCATACGCGCTTTTGAATTTAATATTTTTTCTAAATATTCACGCTCTATATTTAACTCATCTTGCTCAGCTCTTATTTTTATTTCTTCAAGCTTGGCAAGTTGACGTAACTTTATTTCTAAGATTGACTCAGCTTGTCGATCTGATAAATCAAAACGTGAAATAAGTTCAACTTTGGGCTTATCAAAAGTACGAATAATATCGATAACTTCATCAATATTAAGATAAGCAATGAGTAAACCGTCTAATAAATGTAAACGTGCTAATATTTTATCTAAACGATACTGTAAACGTCGACGCACTGTTTCACGGCGGTATTCAAGCCATTCGCATAAAATAACACGTAAATCTTTTACCGCAGGTTTATTATTTAAGCCAATCATATTCAGGTTAACACGATAGCTCTTTTCTAAATCTGTGCTGGCGAATAAGTGACTCATCAATTGTTCGATGTCGATACGGTTCGAACGTGGTACCACAACTAATCTCGTTGGGTTTTCATGATCAGACTCATCTCGTAAGTCGACGACCATTGGCAGTTTTTTAGCGACCATTTGCCCGGCAATTTGCTCAAGAATTTTGCCACCTGAAGCTTGATGTGGCAAAGAGGTAATAACAATATCACCTTGAACCATTTCATAAACCGCACGCATTTTTATGCTGCCTTTACCGGTGCGATATATTTTTTCAATATCGGCTTTAGGGGTAATTATTTCAGCGTCAGTTGGGTAGTCAGGTCCTTTAACATATTCAAGTAAATCGCCAATCTCAGCTTTAGGCTGCTCGATTAAATGAACACAAGCATTAGCGACTTCGCGCACATTATGAGGAGGTATATCGGTTGCCATACCTACCGCAATACCGGTAATACCATTGAGTAAAATATGAGGTAAACGAGCAGGTAATGTTTTGGGCTCTTTCATGGTACCGTCGAAATTAGGTGACCAATCAACGGTGCCTTGTCCTAATTCAGCCAGTAATACTTCACTAAAGCGTGATAAGCGTGACTCTGTATATCGCATTGCAGCAAAAGATTTAGGGTCATCTGGTGCGCCCCAATTACCTTGCCCATCGACCAACGGATAGCGATATGAAAATGGCTGTGCCATTAATACCATAGCTTCATAACAAGCGGAATCGCCATGCGGGTGAAATTTACCTAAAACATCTCCAACGGTACGTGCTGACTTTTTATACTTAGCCGTTGCCGACAAACCTAATTCAGACATGGCATAAACAATACGTCGCTGCACTGGTTTTAAACCATCACCGATATGTGGCAAGGCTCTGTCCATAATAACGTACATCGAATAGTTTAAATAAGACTCTTCAGTAAACTGTCGAAGTGGTCGTTGTTCGATACCTTCAAGACTAAAATTAAGCGCGTCTGACATGAATTAATTTCCTGATAAGCCACCCTGCACAATGACAGTTATACCTGTGACTTTAATTATTATTTTTAGATTTTAAAAGACTAAGCTCTAGCTTATATGATTATACAGAAAGGGAAAATACTTCTTTGACAATTAGCTTAAATTAGTCACATTACTGCTCGATATTTTCATTATAGAGACAAACACGATTACGTCCATTGGCTTTAGCAAAGTACATGGCTATATCGGCAGCGTTGAGTAACTCATCGAAATCAGAAGATAACGAGTCTAAACAGGCAACGCCGATACTAACAGTGACTTGCTGTTTAATTTTCAGCGCGGACAATTCCATATTCTCTACTTTTTCACGTAAACGTTCGGCAATGGCTTTAGCCTCGGCACAAGTAACGCCTGGCAATATCCCGGCAAATTCTTCACCGCCTAAACGGGCAAATACATCCCGAGAACGCATGGTTTCGCTGCCTAATTGCGCAATGGCTTTTATGACATGATCGCCAGCATCATGACCATAGGTATCGTTAATATTTTTAAAAAAGTCGATATCAAGTAAAATAACACTTAGCGGCTGTTGTTCGCTTATTGCCGTATCAACGAGAAGTTCGCCTTGCTCAAATAATGTTCTCCGATTATACAAGCTGGTTAAAGTGTCTGTTTTTGCTAAAGATTTCAATCGTTTTCGAATTTTTAATTGTTTGAGCAAAAGTAAAAGGAATACGACAACTGTAGTAACTAGAATCGATATATTGCGTTGCTGAGCAAACCTCTTGTTTTCAGCATCTTTTATTTTAAAGCGCTCAATTTTATTTTGGTTCACTAACAATTCATTTTGTTTAAGTTTGTGATCCGTTGCATAAGTTTTATCGAGTTCGGCTATTCTTTCATTGCGTATCGCATCATAATATCGGTAGCCATCAATAATATATTTGTCTTGGTATTCAAAAGCCTGTTTAAAGTCCCCGACATTAGAAAAAGATTTTGATAAAATAAGGTTTACTTCAGCAAATTCAGGCAGGTACAACTGTTTTTTGGGAATATTCTTTCGCAATGGCAGGGTTTTTTCGAGTTCCCTAATGGCTTTTTTATCACGTTGAGCATCATGCTCTATTAACCCTTGTAAAAAATGCATCAAATAAACTTCTGCGCTATTAAACGTTTCATCAATGGCTTTAATTTGAGGAAGTATACGTTCTACCTCTATTAAATTTTTTTTCGGTTCTTCTGTTAACAGGTCAAGCAAAGATAAAATCCGAGCGTTAATCGGTAATGGTTCATCGCTTTTTAAAAGATTGCTAGGCTTAATTGTCGCGGTAATATCAATTGTAGCTTGTTCTTTATCTTGAGTAGATTCATTAAGTTCACTTTCTACATACGGTGTGGCAAATAGTGGTGCAAGATAAAAGACGTAAAGACTATTTACAGTTAGCAGGGTTATAATAGGTGACATAAACATTTTTTTCATCACGAACACACCCTATTTCGACCTTGACTCTTTGCTTGGTACATAGTGATATCGGCATCTTTTAATAACGTTAAAAAGCTGTCGGTATGCTCTTTTTGAAAACTTGCTACCCCTATGCTCGCAGTAACTTTTTCAAGGGTTTTATTGTGCCATTGATGATTTTCTATGATGAGACGTAATCGTTCGGCAATATCATACGCCTGCTTTTGAGAAGTATCGGGTAACAAACAGATAAACTCTTCCCCGCCAAAACGTCCAAAACAGTCTGTTATTCGCATGGTATCTAGGCTAAGTCTAGCGATGTCTCTTAATACATCATCTCCAACTTTATGACCAAACGTGTCGTTAATCGCTTTAAAGTTATCAACATCCAACATTAATACGCTTAAACAATTGTTTTCTTGTTGTGCTTGACTAAACATTTTTTCGCCAAGTGCGATTAAATGACGACGATTAACAACACCCGTTAATTCATCCATCTGACTCACTTTAGCCAAATGTTTTTGACCTTGGGTAATTTTAAGCAAAAACCAAGCAAGCGTTAGAAGAACTAAGCCAACAAAGAAAATAAGAAATTGCAGGTTTTTTTCATGGTAGGTAACATCATTAAGTTGCATAACTTGAACCGAAAGCTCTTGCTCTAGAATTTTTTTCTGTAAATCTGCTTGTTTGCTTTCATAGCTTAAGCGTAACTCTTCTACTTTCTCCATATTTACACTGTTTTCATCGTTCAACAAACGTGTTAGAAACTGTGATTGCTTTTCATAAGCCTGTTGATACTTGCCAGTTTTATAATAAATTTCTGACTGTAAATACATTAGATTATAGTGGGAGTAGGTGTTTTTAGTTTTACTGTTTTTTGCTAATAACTCTTCTGCCAATCGCAGGCTGTCCAATGCTTCTTCATAACGCCCCATAGCTTCAAGAATATAAGCTTTTTTAACCGTAAAATACATCGGCACATTGTGTTGTTCAACATCTTTTACATACTGTTCAGCAATAATAAGATATTGATAGGCGGCTTCACTGTTGGGCTCTTTCTTCATTACATGAGCCATTGCCATGCGAATATGCACCTCAGCTAACACTTCATTATTACTAAATTTATCACCGTTTTCGATTAATTCTTCTAATAATGGAATGGCTTGCTCATAACGGTTTTCTTCCATATGGTTAGCCGCAATATTTTGTAAACTATACAAGGCATAAAGTTCCCTACCCGCTTTTTTGAAATGATAGTATGATGCTTGATAAAACTTTATCGCTTTTTTAGGTTGGTACATATAAGCATATAAAATACCTAACTCACTGTTCACTGAGCCTTTTAGCTCTTCGTTATCAAGAGTGTTGGCAATAGTAAGCGCGTCATTAAGCATAATAAGTGATTGTTCGTATTCCTCACTTAAATAATAAATAGCGCCTAAATTAATTAGCCCTTCGGCAATATATTTCATTTCTTCGAGTGACTCAGCAATTTCTAAGCCGTTCAGGTAATTTTTTACCGCCCTGTCTTTATCCCCTAAACTTTCGAATCCAAAACCACGTAAATAAGACAGCTCTGCAATTAAAATACTAGGAACGGTTAAATACTTAGCTAACTGTAAACCTTGAGCCGTTGCTGATAGTCCTAGCTGATATTGAGAAGTTTCCATATGAAGTTCTGAGAGCACTTGATAGTACTTCACTTGATTCTCAACCGTTAACGCATTAATACTCATTGAGTAAGAATCCAAAAACACTAAGGCGTCGGTAATATTGGTGTTTTGTAATGTTTCAACACGCTCGACAAAGGTAATGAAATCACGGTTAAGTGAGCTTTCATCGGCGTTAACATCCACAGACGCTAATAAACAGCTAAAAAACAAATAAAAGGTAACAGTAATTTGAATGTAACATTTATTTAACAAATTCAACCCCTTATTTATATTGTTAGTGATAGCCTGATGAATTTTAGTAGCAGTATAAAACGATTTAAAGTGAATGATAAACCGTTATTTGTAATTAACTATCTGATTTTGAAATAATGCTAGAACAAGCAGCGTTTTTAAGATAACTTGTGCGGCGTAGTTTCATCATTGTCTCTGTAGCTCAGCTGGATAGAGCAAGCGCCTCCTAAGCGCTAGGTCGGACGTTCGAATCGTCTCAGGGACACCAATTCTTTTTATTATTTTCTCATAGACTTCATAGCTATTATTTTGAACATCGTCACTCTTTAACATCGACATACACGGAAGTACTAATGCCGTGATGACATTGCCTATAGGGATGTAGGTACTTATGATTTGCCTGGAGCAAAAATCATGACCGTTGACGTGCAAGGATGCACTAATGCCTTGAAAGACAGGATGTCTGAGAAAGGCTATCCTGAACATCGCCACTCTTTCACATCAACATACATGGAAGTATTAATGCCGTGATGACATGGATGTCAAAGACCGGCCATGTGATCGTGACATTGCCTACATGGATGTAGGTACTTAGCTTTTGTCTGGAACTAAAAAGCTGACCGTTCATCCTGAACATCGCCACTCTTTCACATCCATGTGATCGTGACATACCGTTCATCCTGAACATAAAAAAGCCTCGATAAACGAGGCTTTTTTTAAAATATTGACAATAAACCACTCGATATTACTCGTTGGCTGATTGTTCTATTGTAACGTCCTTGTCACCTGCAATTGAGATATTACTCAAAGCTGCTGAAACAGCTAAAACAATAACTGCAAAAATCACTGTTGTCAGCTTAATTCCTGATGAAGATGACCTGTTCATACATATTCCTGTGTCAGGTGTTTTGTTATTATTGTTACATCTGTACAAAACGCAACCAATCTATCTGATTAATTACCGAAATTCAACTATTTAAAATCAAATATTAATCAAAAATACAAATAGTTTTACATTACATTTTATTAACAACTGCTGTTTTTTTACGATTAAATCTAACTAATAGTAAAAAAAACACTTTTTTGCATAATATAGTTTGCAGTTTAGGTACGGTCTAGGCGAAAATAGCGCCACTTTCACCCTCACATACTTAACTTACTTAAGTATGAATATAATAAAGATTTGGAGTTAATATGCCGTCTCGTCAAGACTTGGCCAATGCAATTAGAGCTTTAAGTATGGATGCCGTACAAAAAGCGAAATCAGGACACCCTGGAGCCCCAATGGGCATGGCAGATATTGCCGAAGTATTATGGCGCGATTTTCTCAAACATAATCCAACAGATCCTAACTGGGCTGACCGCGATCGTTTTGTTTTATCAAACGGCCATGGCTCTATGCTTATTTATTCTCTATTGCATTTAACCGGTTATGAATTACCGATTGAAGAATTAAAAAACTTCCGCCAGTTACATTCTAAAACACCGGGTCACCCTGAATATGGTTACACGCCAGGTGTTGAAACAACGACAGGTCCATTAGGTGCTGGTCTATCTAATGCTGTCGGTATGGCTATTGCTGAAAGAACGCTTGCGGCACAGTTTAACCGTGAAGGTCATGAAATTGTTGATCACAATACCTACTGTTTCTTAGGTGACGGTTGTTTGATGGAAGGTATTTCACATGAAGTATCCTCATTAGCAGGTACATTAGGTTTAGGTAAATTAATCGCTTTTTGGGATGATAACGGCATTTCAATTGATGGCAACGTTGAGGGCTGGTTTACCGATGATACACCGGCACGTTTTAAAGCCTACGGTTGGCACGTAATCAGTGTTGACGGTCATGACTCTGCCGCAATTGCTGCCGCAATTGTTGAAGCTAAGTCAGTAACCGATAAACCTTCAATGATTTGTTGTAAAACTATTATTGGTTTCGGCTCACCTAATAAAGAAGGCACACATGGTTGTCATGGCGCACCATTAGGTGATGACGAAATTGCAGCAACACGTAAAGTATTAAACTGGCCACATGCTCCTTTTGAAATTCCAAGCGACATTTACGCTGAATGGGATCAAAAAGAAAAAGGCCAATCAAGCCAAGTTTCTTGGAATGAGCAATTTGTCGCTTACCAAAAAGCTCATCCAGAGCTTGCCGCTGAATATGAACGCCGTGTAATTAAAGGTGATTTACCAAGCGATTTCGAAGAAAAATCGAATGCACTGATACTAGCGACCCAAGAAAAAGGCGAGAACATTGCTTCACGTAAAGCGTCGCAAAACACCATTGAAGCTTTTGGCGCAATCTTACCTGAGTTATTAGGTGGCTCTGCCGATTTAGCCGGTTCTAACTTAACATTGTGGTCAGGGTCTAAAGGCATTGAAACAGATGCTGCTGGTAACTACATATACTACGGTGTACGTGAATTTGGTATGAGCGGTATTATGAACGGTGTTTCATTGCACGGCGGATTCATTAATTACGGCGCTACTTTCATGATGTTTATGGAATATGCACGTAACGCGGTGCGTATGTCTGCTTTAATGGGTATTCAAAATATTTTTGTTTATACCCACGATTCAATTGGCCAAGGTGAAGATGGTCCAACGCATCAACCTATTGAGCAATTAACCAATTTACGTACTACACCGAATATGGATACCTGGCGTCCGTGTGATGCGACAGAGTCTGTCGTTGCATGGAAATCAGCTGTTGAACGTAAAACAGGCCCAACATCATTAATATTCTCTCGCCAAGGTTTACCGGCAGTAGCACGTAATAATGAGCAAGTAGCAAACATCGCGAAAGGCGCTTACGTTTTACAAGACTGTGAAGGGCGTGCTGACGTTATTTTGATTGCGACCGGTTCTGAAGTTTCTTTAGCAATGAACTCAGCAAAATCATTAGCAGAGCAAGGTAAAAAAGTTCGCGTAGTTTCTATGCCTTCAACCAATACTTTTGACACGCAATCAAGCGAATATAAAGAGTCGGTATTACCATCAGCGGTCATTAAGCGTGTTGCTATTGAAGCAGCCCACACTGACTTCTGGTATAAATATGTAGGATTTTCTGGTGCGGTTGTCGGTATGACAACATTCGGTGAATCTGCACCAGGTAATGTTTTACTTGAGCATTTTGGCTTCACTGTAGAAAACGTAGTTAATACCGTAAACCAACTATAGTTCTCTGCACAATTCCTCAAACTACACTAATGAGTAGTTTGAGGATATTTCTACTCCGGATAACTTTCTACTTATGTCTATAAATATAGCCATTAATGGTTTTGGTCGCATTGGCCGAAGTGTTGCTCGTGCTTTGTATGAGAATGCTGATAACAACCATTTAAAACTTGTCGCTATTAATGAACTTGCCGAACCTAAAGGCATTGCGCATTTATTAAAATATGACACTACCCATGGTCGTTTTCCTTTTGCTGTTGAATTAGCAGACAACCAGCTTATTATCGCGGGCGATGTTATTGCGCTTAGCCACGAAAAGTCATTAGCTGAATTACCCTGGAAAAAACATAACATTGATATTGTGCTTGATTGTACCGGTAAATTTGCCAATCAACGCGAAGGCAATATTCATTTGAGCCAAGGCGCTAATAAAGTACTTTATTCATATCCTGGTGAGCACGATGTTGACGCCACCATTATTTATGGTATTAATCATCAACAACTCAGCGCAACTGATAAAATCGTTTCAAACGGATCATGCACAACCAATTGTATTGTACCCGTGATTAAGGTGATTGATGAAGCGTTTGGTGTGGAAAGTGGCACCATTACCACTATTCATTCATCAATGCATGACCAACAAGTGATTGATGCTTATCATCCTGATTTACGCCTTAGTCGTGCGGCAAGCCAATCTATCATCCCTGTTGATACGAAATTAGCCGCGGGCATTGAAAGAATACTGCCGAAATTTGCCGGACGTTTTGAGGCCATAGCGGTACGCGTGCCGACCATTAATGTTACCGCCATGGATTTAAGCTTAACAATATCAACAGATGTAGATATTGACGCCATAAACCAAGCGATTGTTAAAGCACAAAATAATGGCTTACAAGGGATTTTAGGTTATACCGAAGAACCCTTAGTCTCTATCGATTTTAATCATGACCCACATTCTTGTATTGTTGACGGTAATCAAACGCGCGTTAGCCATAAACGCTTAGTAAAAATGTTAGTGTGGTGTGATAACGAATGGGGCTTTGCAAACCGAATGTTAGACACGGCAAAAGCCATGAGTATGACCTAAACTCACAACGATTAAACAAATATTTATCTTATAGGAAACTAGACATGTCTGTAATTAAAATGACCGATTTGGCACTCGCCAACCAAAGAATATTGATCCGTGAAGATCTGAACGTACCTATTAAAGATGGGAAGATCACTTCCGATGCCCGTTTAAGAGCCGCAGTACCAACGCTGAAATTAGCGTTAGAAGCGGGTGCTAAAGTTATGGTAATGTCGCACCTTGGTCGTCCGACTGAAGGTGAATACAATGAAGAGTTTTCACTACAGCCTGTGGCAGATTATTTAGCTGCTGCCTTAAATGCTCCGGTACGTTTAGTAACAGACTACCTTGACGGCGTAGAAGTAAATATCGGTGAATTAGTCATTTTTGAAAATATTCGCTTTAATATTGGCGAAAAGAAAAATGATGACGTTTTAGCTAAAAAATTAGCCGCGCTATGTGATGTTTTCGTTATGGACGCTTTCGGCACAGCCCATCGAGCACAAGCGAGTACTCACGGCGTAGCAAAATTTGCTGCAACTGCCTGTGCAGGTCCATTATTATCAGGTGAATTAGAAGCATTGGGGAAAGCACTAGACAACCCTGCTCGTCCATTAGTGGCTATTGTCGGTGGTTCAAAAGTATCCACTAAACTGACAGTGCTTGACTCTTTAGCTAAAATTGTTGACCAACTTGTTGTTGGCGGTGGTATTGCCAATACGTTTATTGCAGCAAATGGCCACAATGTTGGCAAGTCGTTATATGAAAAAGACTTACTTGATGAAGCTAACCGTTTAACCGCACAAGCAATATCAAATGATGGCGATATTCCGGTACCAACAGATGTAGTAACAGCTACTGAGTTTTCAGAAACTGCCGTAGCTACGTTAAAGTCCGTGAATGATGTAACTGACGAAGATATGATTTTTGATATTGGTCCAGATTCTGCACAAGCACTAGTCGAGATTATTAAAAATGCTGGCACTATTGTTTGGAATGGCCCAGTGGGTGTTTTTGAATTCGACCAATTTGGTAAAGGTACAGAAATCATAGCAAGAGCAATTGCTGACAGCTCAGCTTTTTCAATTGCCGGTGGCGGGGATACCTTAGCAGCCGTTGATAAATACGGTATTGCTGATAAAATATCTTATATTTCAACGGGCGGCGGCGCTTTCTTGGAATTCTTAGAAGGTAAAAAGTTGCCTGCTGTTGCTATTTTAGAAGAGCGCGCTAAGTCATAAATAAATGACTTAGCATAGCTAAAGAGTTAAGCCTCAATTAGTTTAAGTTGAGGCTTTTTTGTATCTACCTTATTTCCCTGACATCAATAGCTGAAAAATTTTACTTATCATAAAATTACCTTTTAAATAAATTTCGTTCTTTCGTTGTAAACTTACAAAACAAAAGCTTTATTTCTCGCTGATAACAAAGATATTGACGTTTTATTTAGTAATAATCGAACATTATCTATAGTAAGCAGAAAACGAGCCTATAAAATTCAATTACTTCCTCAGCTTTTCCTTTGTCATGTTATTTTTTTATCTGTTATACTTACGATACGAAAGATTAAATTTCACAATGAAACTTGCATTTTGACATTTAACGAAAATACTTTACGACACATACAATACTTAGGAGTAGTTCAATGGCTTTAATTTCTATGCGCCAAATGTTAGATCACGCTGCAGAATACGGATACGGTATTCCCGCTTTTAACGTTAACAACTTAGAACAAGTTAGAGCAATCATGATCGCCGCAGATAAAACCAATAGCCCGGTAATTCTTCAAGGCTCTGCTGGTGCTCGTAAATACGCTGGCGCTCCTTTTTTACGTCATTTAATTCTAGCGGCAATTGAAGAGTTTCCACATATTCCTGTTGTTATGCATCAAGATCACGGTACTTCTCCAAGTGTCTGTCAGCGTTCAATTCAATCAGGTTTTTCATCAGTCATGATGGATGGCTCTTTAATGTCTGACGGTAAAACACCGTCAAGCTACGAATACAATGTTGACGTAACCCAAAAAACAGTTGAAATGGCACATGCTTGTGGTGTTTCAGTTGAAGGCGAATTAGGTTGTTTAGGTTCATTAGAAACCGGTGAAGCAGCTGAAGAAGACGGTGTAGGCGCTGTTGGTAAATTAACACTTGAACAAATGTTAACCGACCCAGAAGAAGCGGCTGATTTCGTTAAGAAGACTCAAGTTGATGCTTTAGCTATTGCCTGTGGTACTTCACACGGCGCTTATAAATTTAGCCGACCACCAACGGGTGATATTTTAGCGATTGACCGTATTAAAGCAATTCATGCGCGTATTCCGAACACTCACTTAGTCATGCACGGATCATCTTCAGTGCCACAAGAATGGTTAGCTATTATCAATGAATTTGGCGGTAATATTCCTGAAACTTACGGCGTTCCTGTCGAGCAAATTTGTGAAGGTATTAAACACGGCGTACGTAAAATCAACATAGATACCGATTTACGCTTAGCTTCAACGGGTGCAACTCGTCGTTTCCTTGCGCAAAACCCAAGTGAATTTGACCCACGTAAATTCTTAGCAGAAACTACTAAAGCGATGACAGAAATTTGTATCAACCGTTATGAAGCCTTTGGTACCGCAGGTAACGCGGGGAAAATTAAGCCTATCTCATTAGATGTTATGGTTGATTTATATAATAACGGTGAGCTTAACGCTGTTGTAAAATAAGCTCCACTTATCATATTTTATCAAAAGGGCTTAGGCCCTTTTTTTATATCCGTTTTTTATAAAAATTGAATAATATTATTAGGTATTATTCTGCAAATTAATTATAATCACCCGCAATTTTCAACAGAGTATAAAAAATGGACAACATAATTAATTGGTTTACGCAAAACCAACCTATGCTATTAGCATATTTAATCAAATTTATTGTTGCGATAGCTATCTTTGTTATCGGTAAATTTGTTGCAAAACTCGCCAGTTCTGCAACAAAAAAAATCCTCATACATAAAGAAGTCGATGATACTGTAATTTCTTTTATCGCTAACCTCGTTTATGGCCTAGTGGTAATCGTTGCCTTTATCGCTGCAATTTCTCACTTAGGTTTTAATACGACTTCGTTAATTGCGATTGTCGGTGCCGCGGGGCTTGCAATAGGCTTAGCTTTGCAAGGCTCTTTATCAAACTTTGCTTCAGGTATCTTACTCATTTCATTAAAACCCTTTAAAGCGGGTGATTTTGTAGAAATTGCTGGTACCGCGGGTGTTGTTGAAGAAGTTCATGTCTTTTCAACACAGTTAAGAACAGGCGATAACAAAACCGTTATTATTCCTAATGGTGGCATCACCAATGGCACTATTACCAACTATTCAGCCAAACCAACTCGACGAGTAGATTTAGTTATTGGTGTTGGTTATAGCGCAGATTTAAAACAAACAAAACAAATACTAAATGACGTGGTTAGCAGCCATGCTTTAGTATTGAAAGATCAAGCTATCACCATAGGAGTTAGCGAATTAGCCGATAGCTCGGTAAACTTTGTCGTTCGTCCTTGGGTGAAAACACCAGACTATTGGACAGTACATTTTGATTTATTAGAAGAGATTAAAATTGAATTAGACAAAGCTGGTATTGAAATCCCATTTCCACAACTTTCTGTACATGTTAATCAAGAGAACCCAAATGAACAATAAATTTGCAATCGCTGCCCTTTTAGGCGGCTTATCACTTAATGCTTTTGCTGAAGAAGCTGAAGTCCCTAAAAATCCATTAAATATGTCAGCAGAGTTAGGCGCATTATTTAAATCTGGTGATACTAAAAGTACCGATGTAAAAGCGGGCTTCGATGCAGGTTATGAAAAAGACCTATGGCGTAGTTCATTACGTTTCGATCTTCTTGCACGTAAAACTGAAATTGAAGACGACAATGGTGATCAACACTCTGAAACGACGGATCAGCAATGGAAATTAGTACTTCAGACAAACTATACGATAGACACTGAACGTTCAAACTACATATATGGCAATGTTTCATATGATGATAATCGCTTCGGTGGTTTCGAGAGCCAAAGTTCTGTCTCTGCTGGTTGGGGTCGTCGCTGGTTTGAGAGTAAGACAGGCTCTTTCGATGCTGATATTGGTCCAGGTTATAAAAGAGATGTTGTTCGCCTTGAAGATGCAAATGGTAATGAAAACACAGAAACTAAAGGTGACTTCATTATTCAAGCTCAAGCAGTATATATTCGTAATTTAAATGAGCATGTTGAATTTAAACAACTATTTGTCGCAAAGTATGCAACACAAAGTGGTGAGAATAGTAACTATCAAGCAGAAAGCTCTTTAACGACTAAGTTAATTTCAACGCTACAATTAAAAGTAAGCTTTAAAGTTGACCATAATACTGAAGTTGAAGACGGTAAAGAGAATACCAATACGCAAACGGGTATCACTTTAGTTTATAGCTTTTAGTATTCCCCTCTTTAATGACGATTTACTCAGTATCAATTAACTGAGTATGACCGAGCCTATGACCGCTTCCTCAATGATCATAGGCTCGATATTTAACACTTATTTAAATTGATAAGTCACTGATAAGTATATTTGGTTTTGGTCTTCAACCAAATCAGTGAAAGCACCTCTTTCTTCATACCATGAGACTCCTGCCTGTACGGCTAAGCCATCAAGTAATGGTGTCATGTTCTCTGCTATAGATATATTTAACTCAACACCATAAGCCGCAAGAGCGTCATTATCGTCAGCTTCATGTTGTAAATAGAACAAGGTGAAACCTTCTACATCTACTTCAACATTATGTTGTTTAAAATGAAAGCCCGTTTGCCATGCAAGTGGCACTCTTGAGTCTACTTTATGACTCGTTAATACTTGGCTCGTTGTTGTTGATAACTGTCCACCATGGGTCAGAAGTGAATAGAATGGCGTGTCATCATCAACTTCACTGTCTTGATAGCGGTATTGCACGGCATAATCTTCATGACTTACAAATACACCTATACCATATTCATTTCGTTGCCACTTATGTTTTTCTTGTTTTGAGCTTTCATAGTCTATAAGTGCGGCATTTAGAGAAAAACCGTAGTTAATTCTGCCAAAATTATACTGAAAATCATACTGACCCTGCAGACGATAATGATTAATTTCATCGTCAGCTTGAGTGAGTAAACTTTCAGAAAAATAGTCAACATCATCACTACCTGCTCCTAGTTGGACTTTCAACCTGCTGTTGTCTGATACTATAAATGTTTTTGCCAACTCGATATTGAATAACTGGTTTTCGCGTTTGAACGAATCATTTTCATACTCACTATCGATGAATTCAGCAAACCATTCGATATTTTGCCAGTTACTCTTAACTGATACCGCGCCGTGATTTTGTTGGTCTCCGATAGTAGCTGCCGCCTGCCAACGTAAACGCCCTAACGGATCGCCGCCACGAATAACGAAATCAATACCATTATCATCATTACTGGCATAGCCCGTAGTCAACGTCATAAGCCCTGTTTGTGGGCCTATACCATAATTTTTTGTCGGTAAGTCACTGGTTAAGTTTATTTTTGGTATCGGTTTATCAAGTGTTAACAGTTCATAGTTACCTGCTGGTAGCTTTTGCTCAACTATACTTTTAGTAAGTGTTTGGCTATAAGTATCTTGCCCTTGGCTAGTAGTTGACAAGTAAATTAGCTGGTCATTAATAGTAAAAGCATTGGTGGCAAGCTTGTCTCCTTGGGTCAGTTGCTGCCAAGACTGTGTCTCGGGTTGTAAACGGTATACATCAACCGCAACATTGCTTTTAATGCCCTTGCTCGCTTCTTGCATATTGTTACTATGGCTTTGTGAAAAGTATAAGCCGTCTGATTGCCAACGTAAATGCGAGGTATAATTTCCACTAAACGGTAAATTCACCACTTGCCATTTTTGAGTCGTTAATTGGTAAAAATGTATTTGCCAGCGCTTTTTATGAATAGCCATTAATGCGAGTGTTTCACCATCAGGACTTAAGGTTAAATTGTCCATCGGCTGGTTCAGCCTTTTGCTATCAAGTGCTTGATAACTACCGTCAGCTAAGGAAACTTTTATCAGTTGATTAAATCCTGCAAAATGCGAAATCGCAATCACTGATTTTTTATCTGGGGTAAGTGTAAAATCATGAAGACGTAAAGATTGTGTTATTTTGTCGACCTTGCCCGTTGTTAACTCAACCTTAGCTAATTCAAAACCTAACTCTTGATTGTCTTGTAACTGTGATTGTAAAATCAAAACATGATTGTCGTCTAACCATCGCGCTTGTCGCCATCGAGATTTTTTGCTGGGTTTAATGACGATTTCAGCTTCACGGTTAAAGACTTCAGGCATGCTATTAGTAACATCATACTCATCGCCTTCAAGCAGTTTTTTGTTATCTTCGATAAATTCATCCTTCGCTTTGGTGTTTTCTGCTAAGGAGAAAGTACTCAGTGTGGTATAACCTTTTTGGTCGACTTCAAGTTGCAATAATTTGTCTTGTTGTGGAGAAGGCTCACTACTGATCACTTTAAAATTGTTTTGTTGCCACAAACTTCCAGTGTTGTTGCTTAAAGGCGGTGTTTTTTTAGCCGATACCGTTTGGTCAACGACAAACTTTTTATACAAGGTTCTTGGGTTATCCAAAAATAAACCGGTAAAAGCGCTATCAAAGTCACGGTGAATTTTAGCAGTTGAACGCTTCCACAATTGCTGCAGTTTTTCTTGACCATAATTTGCCTGTAACCAAAATAAAAATGCACTACCTTGATAATACGCCATGCGATTACCTTCATAACTACTGTTACCATTTAAGGTATCGTAACTAGGTAGTTCACCTTCTGTAGCCCATTGTTGCAACATCGCCTTGATGTAATCACTCTTTACTCGCCCTTGCTCAGTATATTCAGTTTCGATGACCGTAGCGTACCCTTCGCTTACCCAACGCGGATAGCGAGAGAAATTAAGTATGTCAGAGTCAAGTAAACTTGAATCTAAGATTGAACGCCAACTACGGCTTGGTTCTGACAGATGAATTTTATGGGTTAGCTCATGACTTATCACTAAGTCAAGCCAGTCGCTATATGAGCCAAGCGCTTCTTCAGAACGCGGCGAACTTGAAAATATTTTAACTATTTTCCCTGCTGTTAATGGAATAGCGTAACCATTCGCTTGGTGAAAATCGTCGCCAATAAGGAAATCTAATTTATCGTTTTGCTCAAAACCAACCCGGTCGCTAACATCTGCATAAATAGGTTCAAACTTACTCGCTACTTGTTGTGCAAATGCTTGATAATCTTTATGGAAATGAATGCGGGCATGCTCTGTTTCAATGGTTTGTAACGAATCTTCTGCTTTTACTTGCGGGGAAAAAAATGATGAGATCACCGTGCTACCTAATGTAGCTAAAAGTGCGAGAGTTATTTTATTCATTAACGATTGTCCTTCCTTTGGTTTTTGACTAACTGTTTATCAGCAATAAAGAGTTAGTCTTCCTTTTAATAATTTTATTACAAAGAAAAGTGAATTTATGTTTATAAATTGTTTAGACATCGTTAAAAAAGGTGAGCTATGACCATAAAAAATGGGTAACCGACATACGGTACCTCCTGTACGTCGTCGTTCTTTCCCATCCATGGCAACACGACATACGGTACCTCCTGTACGTAAAAAGCCGCTTGGAGTAAGCGGCTTTGATTCTAACTTATATTAATTATTTTTTACTATAATTAAAAGTCGTAACGCGCAGTGAATAAGAAACTACGTGCTGCTTGATAGCTAGTAGCATTACCATAGTTAGGATTTTTCGAGCCAATAGTTTTATCAAACTCAGTCATATCGTTATAACTTGCTGCTGTATCTGAATCAAGTAAGTTAAATACTTTAGCAGATAATCTAACTTGCCCAGCATCACCAACATCAATACTGTAGTTAACGCTCATATCTAAACTAGTGATCCACTTGCCATGACCGCCAGCACCACGAGCTGAAGGTTGTCCGTCAGCGTAGAAGTTATTACGATCCCAATCATCACACCAAGTAATATTCTTATCTGCTGCACATGAATCAACATCTTTAGGATGGTAACCTAGAATATTACGGGCACGACCTTCTTGAGCTAATAAAACTAAACCAACATTCAAATTCTCAGTAATGTCATAAGTACCAAATACTTTAAATTTATGTGGAATATCGTTTGAAGTTCTACCGTATGAGTGATCGGTAAATTCAGGGCTATCAAATGAACCAGACCAACCAGGATCAGCCTGTGAATGCGTTCCACTCACTAATCCTTCAGTATTACCTTCTGATCTAGAATAAGTATAAGAAGCTTGTAAAGTAGAGTTATCGTTTGGCTTACCTTCTAAAGTAAACTCAAGTGCTTGATACGTTCTTTCAGCTTGTGGTAAACCAATATAATCAGCAGACCAAGTTACACCTTCACCACTGCTTATCGTCCCGTCTCCATCTTGGTCATATGACAAATGAGCTGGAGAGCCAGGATTCAATACAAAACCTACCCATGAGCCACTAATATCCCAGTTAGGATCTAATTTAGCCGCTTCTTCAGGATTCTCTGCCATCCACTTGGTTAACACAAACTTCATGTTGGTATCTTCAATTGAAGATTTAAGATCTTGATAAACATAGCGAGCACCAACAATCCAATTTTCATTTAATTCATGAGTAACTGCAATAGAAATTTCATCGCTGTACATTGGGTCAAGATCAGCATCAACTAATGTTTCATACGGCTGAGTAAAAGTGCCATCGCCGTAGTTAAGTAAATACATTGATTCAGGATTAGTCGGTAAACCGCCTGCGCCAATTTCATCAAATTTAGCGTAATCATACTGGTTAGTTTCACCTAATGTCATTCGAACACTAGTATTAGGAGAAATAGGCATAAAGTAACGACCGTAGTTTAGTGATACTTTAGTAGTGCCATTACCATCGACGTCCCAAATTGCGCCTAAGCGAGGTGCCCATTGGTTATCCATATCAGCATAAACATCCCCTTCGCCCGTTTTTGATTCGAATGAACTATTACGTATACCAATATTTAAGGTAACGTTATCCGTTACATTCCAGGTATCTTGAATGTAAATAGCAGTATTGGTAGATTCTGCAGTACCAACACGATCATACTTACGTGCTCGGTAATATTCATCGCCAGCTGAAATTCCGGTAATTGGACCTTGACCTATATCTGCTCGTTTACCATTAAGCCAATCTAAAGTTCCTTGGCTCATTATGCGGTATTCATAATTTTTACCGTCACCCGCGTAAGCAATATTATCACTGGTTTCAACGACTTCTTGGCTATAGCCAAAACGAATAGTGTGATCGCCAATTTCCCAATCTAAATCTAGGCGAAACTGCGTACGTTGGTCATCGCGTAACTCTTGTTTGTAATCGCCAACCCAGCTACCAATTTTTTCCCAGCCCCAGTTATCACGTCTATCCCAAACAGGAGAATGATCAGCCGTAGGATTAATAGAATCTGAAGTCTGTTCAGTAACACCATAAATGGCATTGATAGTTATTTCATCGGTAATAATGCCAGAGTAATTTGCTGACCACATTGAGCCACCCCAAGTAGACTCGTTTGGCGCTGAAAACTTATCATCACCCGTTGAGCGAATTGAGCGAGACTGTTCCCATTCATTATTTAATGCAGTAAAACCAATGTTATGTTCATCGTTGATAAACCAATCAACTTTAGCTAACCAATAGTCGGCTTGCTTATTTTTTTTAGTATATTGTCTAGTTTCAATGACATTTGCGTTGGCGTATTCATCTTTTATATCTTGAGGATTAAAAATACCATAGAAAAATAAAGTATCTTCGATAATGGCACCACTAGCATAAATATTGTAGCGAGTTTCCTCGTAACTGCTGTCACCATTGTTGCTTATCATGATAGGGTCGAATGGATAGTTGCCATCGTCATCAGACTGTAAACTGTAACCCCAAGTATCAGGCGATTGAGACGCCATGCTGTTTGGAATATAATCAACTGTTACACCAAACTTAAATTCATTATCACCAGACTTTGAAACTAAATCTGTCACACCACCGATAAACTGACCGTATTCAGCAGAAACACCACCGGTGACGATATTGGTTTGTGCGATTGCTTCCCATGGAAGATCTATACTACCTAGACCTTTTCGGATATCAGTTATGTTTAAACCGTTTAAGAAGAAGCCATTTTCAGCAACCGATGAACCATTAAAAGATGCGCCACGACCATAATCAGCATCAGGATCAGCCGCTAGAGATGAACCTGGAGCTAATAATGCAACCGAAGTAAGATCTTGCCCGATAGGTAATCTTGCTAAGTCTTCGCTGGTTAGTACTAATTGCGTAGTTGAACTTTCAAAATCAACCATTTGTACATTTGAACCAGTAACGCTTATTCTTTCTACGCCTTCTTCATACATAGAGATGTTGTATTTCGCTGAACTACCCGCTTTAACAACAACTTCTTGCTCTTCTACAGTTTCATAGCCATTTTTTCTGAAGGTAACAGTATATTTACCAATAGGAAGTGCTTTTAAATTAAAGTCACCTTTTTCGTTGGTAGTCGTTGTACGTGTAAGACCTTTACTTTGATGCTTTATAGTAACTTGTACATTAGAAAGTGTAGAGCCAGCCGACACAATTACGTGACCGATCAAAGCACCACTTGTTTTATCTGCCGCCATAGCAGCAGGCATTGAAAGCATTAACGCTGTACTTACAGCAAGTGCTGCTAGTGTTTTTTGTGGTTGAAAACCACGGTTTTTAAGATTCATATCATTCACCCTTAATAGAACGTGCACGGCACGTAAATTACTGTTCATAACAGTTTATTTTTATATTAGCTCAATATATTGTATACAATATATTGAGCTCGAGTATATTGTACAAAATGACAACGATCAACGATCATTTAACAAATGTAACAAATAAGTTCGAACAAAGAATAAAATCAATAACTTGCAGATTGTATATACAAGGCTTTAAAAACCGAATTTTCAATGGGCTTGCGTTTGATTTCCCGAATTATAAACATACGACGATATTAGTAGATAACAAGTGATGGCACTGTAAATAGCGAGTAAAAGCCTGAATTGATAATTTCTGTAATTTTCTACATCATTATGTTAACGGGGACTATGAGCTTTAGAGCGGGATATGAAAATTGATGGCGATGCACTTTATAGAAGAGAGCAGACAATAAGAATAAAATCGAATGTGAATACAAGTTATTAAATACTACAGAAAAAAACATCGAAATGATGTGGAAAGCAGTATCAGAACATGGAGTAAATGTGGATTAGACAAAAAAAATCCTTAGCATTTTTTAAATGCTAAGGATTTGGTTATTCATAAGGTATATAAGAAGGGGTTATTCCCACTCAATCGTCGCTGGCGGCTTACCAGAAATATCGTAAACAACGCGAGAAATACCATCAACTTCATTAATTATACGGTTCGATACTAAGCCTAAGAAATCATAAGGTAGGTGTGACCAACGCGCTGTCATGAAATCAATCGTTTCAACACAACGTAATGATACTACCCAGTCATATTTACGGGCATCACCCATCACGCCTACTGATTTCACGGGTAGAAACACGGTAAACGCTTGGCTTACTTTAGTGTATAAGTCATGGTTGTGTAATTCTTCGATGAAAATAGCATCTGCACGACGTAATAAGTCAGCATATTCTTTTTTCACTTCACCCAATATACGTACACCTAGCCCAGGACCAGGGAACGGGTGACGATAAAGCATGTCGTAGGGTAAACCTAGTTCTAAACCAATTTTACGTACTTCATCTTTAAAGAGTTCACGTAATGGTTCAACTAAGCCTAATTTCATGTAATCAGGTAAACCGCCAACGTTATGATGCGACTTAATCACATGTGCTTTACCCGTTGCAGAGGCAGCAGATTCAATCACGTCTGGGTAAATAGTACCTTGTGCTAACCATTTTGCATTTTCAAGCTTGTTCGATTCTTCTTCGAAAACGTCAATAAAAACATTACCGATAATTTTACGTTTTGCTTCTGGTTCACTTTCACCTGCTAACCTGTCTAAAAATCTGTCTTCCGCTTCAATTTTAATGATGTTTAAACCGAAGTGGTCACCAAACATATCCATTACTTGCTGGCCTTCGTCTAAACGAAGTAAGCCGTTATCAACAAATACACAGGTAAGTTTATCGCCAATAGCACGTTGTAATAACATAGCAACAACAGATGAATCAACGCCACCCGAAAGACCTAAGATAACTTCATCGTCACCTATTTGGGCTTTCATTTTCGCGATTGCATCATCAATAATTGATGCTGAAGTCCATAATTTTTCACACTGACAGATTTCAACAACAAAATTTTCTAAAATACGTAAACCTTGTTTAGTGTGCGTTACTTCAGGGTGAAACTGTACACCATAAAATTTCTTTTCTTCGTTCGCCATTGCGCCATAAGCACAACTTGCTGTTTGTGCTACGGTTACAAAGCCTTCAGGGATAGCTGACACTTTATCGCCATGACTCATCCAAACGTCAAGTAAAGCATTACCGTTATCACCAATGCTGTCTTCAACATTGTTGAATAACGCTGATTTAGCAATTAACTCAACCGCAGCATAACCAAATTCTTTATGGCTTGAACTTTCAACGCCACCGCCAAGTTGCTCAGCCATTGTTTGCATGCCGTAACAAATACCTAACACAGGTACGCCTGCGGTATATACATATTCAGGTGCACGAGGAGAGTTAGCTGCTGTTACTGACTCTGGGCCACCAGCAAGAATAATACCGGTAGGGTTAAAACCTTTAATTTGCTCTTCTGTTACATCCCAAGACCAAAGTTCACAGTAAACGCCGATTTCACGTACGCGACGTGCGATAAGCTGGGTGTACTGAGAACCAAAATCTAATATTAGTATGCGGTGATCATGAATGTCTTTACTCATGGTTGTTTTCCTACTTTATTTAACTATTTATAAATGAACAGGCCGAGCTAATATCTCAATGAGATGTCAACTCAGCCTGCTTGAATTTTTTCTTCCTACATCAATAAAAACGTAAGGAGAGTTGAGTTTGAAGCTAGTTCACATTATGGCAAAGAATAAGCACGGAGTTGACGCTAATCAATGAGTACTTATGATGCCGCCATTATGTTAAATAGCAATAAAATCAGCTTTTCGACTAACCCATTCGATAATTTGGCGCTTCTTTGGTTATGGTTACGTCATGTACATGAGACTCGCCCATGCCTGCTGAAGTTATTTTCATAAACTCAGGCTTGGTGCGCATCGTCTCAATATCTTTACAACCCGTTAAGCCCATTGATGAACGTAAACCGCCCATTTGCTGATGAATAATTGCAGAAACGGGTCCTTTATAAGCAACACGACCTTCAATACCTTCTGGTACTAATTTGTCAGCTTCGCCATCAGATTTTTGGAAATAACGGTCACTAGAGCCATCTTTTTGCGCCATAGCACCTAAAGAGCCCATGCCACGGTATGACTTGTAGTAACGACCTTGGTAAAGTTCTACTTCGCCCGGCGCTTCTTCCGTGCCAGCGAACATACTGCCAACCATTACACAATGAGCACCAGCAACTAATGCTTTAGCAATATCACCTGAAAAACGTATGCCGCCATCAGCAATCACTGGAATACCCGTACCTTTTAAGCCTTCAACTGCGTTTGAAATAGCTGTTAGTTGCGGTACACCAACACCCGTAACAATGCGTGTAGTACAAATTGAACCTGGGCCAATGCCTACTTTAACGGCATCTACTCCGGCATCAGCCATTGCTTTTGCACCAGCCGCTGTGGCAACATTTCCAGCAATAATTTGTAAATCAGGATATTTAATACGCGCTTCTTTCACCCGGTCTAATACACCTTGTGAGTGACCATGTGAAGTATCGATTAATAAAACATCGACTCCAGCTTCAACCAGTGCGTCGATACGTTCATCTGTGCCGGCACCAACACCAACGGCAGCCCCAACACGTAAACGACCTAACTCGTCTTTACAGGCATCAGGCTTATTTTCTGCTTTTTGATAATCTTTAGCAGTGATCAAGCCGACAAGCTTGAAAGCATCATCAACGACTAATATTTTCTCAATGCGGTTTTCATGCATTAATCCTAAAATTTCTTCGCGGGCAGCACCTTCTTTAACGGTGACTAAGTTTTTCTTTGTTGTCATTAACGCTGAAACTGGTTTTGTTAAGTCCGTTTCAAAACGTAAATCACGCCCTGTGATAATACCGACAAGGTTTTGGCTTTCATCAACAACGGGAAAACCTGAAAAGCCTAAATCATCTGCTTTATGCATGACTTGTTCAATGGTGAACTCAGCACTAACCGTAACGGGATCTGAAACAATGCCACTTTCGTATTTCTTAACTTGAGAAACATTTTTTGCTTGCTCGGCAATGGTCATATTTTTATGAATAAAACCTAAACCGCCTTCTTGCGCTAAAGTAATAGCGAGGCGAGATTCAGTAACTGTGTCCATGGACGCAGAAATCATCGGTACGTTTAAGTTGATTTTACGGGTTAATTTAGTTTTTAAATCAGCCGTGTGGGGTAGAACTTTCGAATGGGCAGGTACAAGTAGTACATCATCAAAAGTTAGTGCTTCTTGGGCAATTCTTAGCATCGCAACATCTCTCAAAAGGCATAGGTATGGGGAGTAATATTGCGGCAGAATTTTAACCGTTTTGCCCCTTAAGAACAACCTAAATTTAGTGATAAAGTAAAAATAAATGTCCCTAGATAGTTTACAGAAATATATAATAACGGTTAATATCGCTTTAACATTTGAGAAATTAAGTATTTTATGGCTACACAGCACATTTTGCAGGTAAGTGAACTAACAAAAAAAGTAAAGTTCATGCTAGAAAGTGAACTCAATACCGTGTGGTTATGTGGCGAAATATCTAATTTCATTGCCGCTAGCTCTGGTCATTGGTATTTGTCGCTCAAAGACAGTAAATCACAAGTACGCTGTGCGATGTTTAAAGGTAACAATAGACGGGTCCGTCTAGCCGGAAACGGTATACCACGAAATGGTCAACAAGTATTAGTACGCGCTAAAGTTTCCTTGTATGAACCCCGTGGTGACTTTCAATTGATTATTGAACAAATGGAAGATGCGGGTGAAGGTTTGCTACGTCAGCAATTTGAGCAGCTGAAAAGCAAACTGAATGCCCAAGGCTTGTTTGGTCAACAATTTAAACAAACCATACCTAAACATATTACCACAGTCGGCATTGTAACTTCACCAACCGGTGCTGCAGTGAAGGATATTATTTCGGTATTACAACGCCGTAATCCGTTAATTAATATTATTATCTATCCTGCACTTGTACAAGGTGACCATGCCAAGCACGATATTGTCCATGCAGTTGATTTAGCTAACCAGCGTAATGAATGTGAAGTACTTATTGTTGGTCGCGGCGGTGGCTCATTAGAAGACTTGTGGCCATTTAACGAAGAGGATGTTGTTAACGCTATTTTTCATAGCAGGATCCCTATCATCAGCGCAGTCGGTCATGAAATAGATACCACACTAAGTGATTTTGTTGCTGATTTGCGGGCAGCGACACCGTCTGCTGCGGCAGAGCTTGTTTCGCAGGATAGTAGTGAATTAAATAACAAGTTCACCGAATTGTCAAAACGTGCCGAAAATTTACTGCATTATAAGGTTAAACAAGAAACTTTTGCTTTAACCACGCTACAACATAGATTAGCGCAAGTACATCCAGAACAAAAATTACAACAGCATCAACAAAAAGCTGACGAGCTTAACCTGCGTTTGAATAGTGCATTTACGCGAGAAGTTCAGCGTTTCCAACAAGCCCCTCAAAAATTAAATGTTGCGCTATTGCACTTTACGCCACTAAAGCACATCAAAGTTCAGCAAGGAAAAGTTGCTCAGCTTGATGAAAGATTACAACGGGCGATGCAACACTTAATTAGCTCAAAATCAGAGCAGTTTATTAGCGTTATTGAACAACTAAATATTGTCAGCCCTTTGGCAACAATAGCTAGAGGATATAGCGTTAGTAGAGATAGCAAAGCACGGGTGATACGCTCAATTGGACAAATAAAGGTCGGTGATAATATTTCTATTCAAGTCAGTGATGGCAGTATTAACGCTCAAGTCATTAGTTAGCAATAACCTTTAACTTTCGATAATAATTGCATGGTGAAGTAATTTAATCACCGACGCCTTACTTTTATTTTCAAAATGAATTCCAATACAAACACCGTTGGCTTGTGGTTTAATGCTGCAGATTTTTCCAGTGAATTTTAAGTTTCGAAGCTCTTGAAAGTCTTCAACAACAAGTTCAATTAACTTATCTTTTTCCATAACTAAAGACTCGCCATTATTCACTAATACTTGGCAACCACTTACAGAAATATCAATAATGGTCGCTTGCCAATATTCTTTCGCAATTTTTATTTTTGCAATAATATCAGTGTCGATTCTCATTGCTGAGCGTAAACTTTGCAGGCTAACCGAGCGAGGAAATTCTAGTACTATTATCCTTGACGGTATTTGAAGTGTTTGCTTTACGTTGCTAACAAAAGCAACTACAGCGCCTTCATGCCCTTCTATTAAGCCACGAACAGTAACCCCCATACCTTGGGTAATAAACTGAGAAAAATTTCCTAATTTATTCGAATCTGGATATTGCACTAACACATATTGTTTCGGTAAATAGCCAATAAATGTACTGCGAAATTTTGCCTTTTGCCCTGCAGGAGTCGCTATATCTAATGTGATCATTGACCCTGATTGTATTAAACCCAAGTTTCGGTCAAGACGATTAGCTGTTGTTATTTTTTGAGGGGTTACAGGCATAATGTTAAAGTTTTAGAATAAGTCTTTCAAATGTAGCACTTAGCAAAAAGCCAATCAAATGATTGGCTTCGATAATGCTAATTTAGTCACGATAGGCTAAAAACTAGTCCTTTTTATAACCTTGTGTAGCGCGAGCTATTTTCTTCTGCTGGGTATAATTCAACTTTTTCTTACCTGCAAACGGGTTACTCGTTTCTCTAAATTCAATGCGAATTGGTGTTCCCATGATTTTTAATGACTTACGGTAATAATTCATTAAGTAGCGCTTGTAAGAAACAGGAAGTTTCTTCGCTAGATTGCCATGAATAACAATAATTGGCGGATTATAACCACCCGCATGAGCATATTTCAGCTTAATTCGGCGACCTTGGCTCATAGGTGGTTGATGGTCAAACACAGCCATATCTAAAATTTTGGTAACCATTGATGTAGAGATACGTTTAGTTGCAGAAATAAAGGCTTCTTCAACCGACTCGTATAAATGACCAACACCGGTACCATGTAATGCGGAAATAAAGTGAATTCGAGCAAAATCAATAAAACCTAACCGGCGATCTAATTCAGTTTTAATGCGATCTTTAACATGATCTTCTAAACCGTCCCACTTATTGACTGCCAACACTAATGAACGACCCGCTTCTAAAATGAAGCCAAGTAAACTTAAGTCTTGATCTGAAATACCTTCACGAGCATCAATAATTAATAAACAGACATTAGCATCTTCAATCGCTCGTAAGGTTTTGATCACTGAATATTTTTCAACAATATCCGTGACATTTTTACGACGACGAATACCGGCGGTATCAATTAAGGTGTACTCACGGCCATTATGTTCCATCGGAATATAAACACTGTCGCGCGTTGTACCTGGTGCGTCAAAAACAACAACTCGATCTTCACCCAGTATACGGTTAGTCAGTGTTGACTTACCCACGTTAGGTTTGCCGATGATAGCAAGTTTTATTTTGTCATTTTCAAAGGGCGCTTCAGCAATTTTCTCTTCATCACTTTTACCTGAAAATTCTTGTTCACCATCAAACTCGTCATTGTCGTCTTTCGTCTGCCCTAAAGCTTCTATATGTGGTGTTAGCGCTAATGTTAATAACTGGGTAACGCCTCGCCCATGCGCGGCAGCAATTTTATGTACGGTATCACCAAGCGATAACTCATAAAATTCGGCAACAGCTGAATCAGCATCAATACCATCAACTTTGTTCGCCACCAAAAATATTTTTTTATTTTGTTTACGAAGATAATCCGCAATGCCAATATCAGCAGATGTTAAACCCGCTCGAGCATCAACCATAAATAAAACGGCATCAGCTTCTGCTATCGCCATTAACGACTGCTCTGCCATTAAGACATCAATGCCCTTCTCATCACCATTAATACCACCGGTATCAATAACAATAAACGGATGTTCTTCAACTTTAGCTTGCCCGTACTGACGATCACGCGTAAGGCCAGGGTAATCTGCAACAAGTGCATCTCGGCTACGGGTTAATCTATTAAATAACGTTGATTTACCAACATTAGGACGTCCAACAAGTGCAACTACAGGAAGCATGTTTACCTCTAAACTTAATTTATAGAGTAAAGATAGTTAAGCTAAACGCATTAACTTTCACTCTGTTTAATAACAAACAACGGCTCCAATGCTTTACGCAATGGAGCCGTTTAATTCTAGCTGATAAAAAAACTTATGGCGTTTTTATCGCTTGCAAATCACCATCACGTGATTGTACATATATAATATTTTTATGAACCGTCACTGCGGCATGTAAACCACTGCTGTCAACTTCATGACGAGCAACAATATCTCCCGTTTCTTGGTCTAACCAATGAAGGTAGCCTTCAAAGTCGCCAACAACAACATATTTCCCAACTGCAGCAGGACCAGTTACACCACGATTTGTTAGCGCTAGTTGGCCCCATTTTTCAAAACCATTTTGGCGATCAACTGCATATACATGTCCTTTTACGTCGGTTAAAAAGATCGTATTACCGCTAATAGCTAATTGACGATATGATGAATATTGACGTTCCCACACCATTCGTCCGGTGCGAAGATCAACGGCAATCAAGTGACCTCTAGATGAGATACTATAGACTTTATCACCGTATATTAATGGCGCAGAGTCAACATCTATCACGCGTTCAAGCTCTGTAGAACCCGTAGCTTCACCTACTTCGAGACTCCACCCTTGCTGACCACTTTCTAGTAGATATACACTAAGCGAACCATCAGCAGAACCAACAAGTACGCCACCAGCAGATATCGCAGGAGCACTTACACCACGTAATGTTAATGGTGGTACTTCTTGCTCTATTTTCCACTCATCTTTTCCGGTAGATGCATTAAATGCTTTCATTACACCCGATGCAGTATTAACGACTAGAATGCCAGAATCTATAGCAGGTGCAGCAATAACTTCACCTTTAACTTTTCCTTGCCATTCAATCTCGCCGTTTTCAGCATTTAACGCGTAAACATCACCATTCTCACTACCAATAAAAAGCTTTTTAATACCAGCAATCGGACCACCATTGAGTAATGCAGATTGTCGACTATCAAAAAAACCACGTTCAGCATTTAAGTCGCTTAAATCTGTAGACCAAACTTTATCACCACTTTCCATATCAAAAGCAATAACATCGCCATCACGACCTGCGCTATAAAGCGTTCCATAAGCAACAATTGGCTTTAAACGAGAGAAGTATTGACCAACTCCGTCACCGACACTGGATTCCCACAAAACATCAACTTCAAAAGCTTCAGTAATTTCTGTTAATTCAGCAACTTTTGTTGCTTCATCTTCTTCATCAGTTGATGAACAAGCACTTAGACCTATGGACAAGAAGGCTACGGCTAATAGTTTTTTATTCAAGAGTATTTTTTTTAGCATATGAATGACGAGCCTCTTTAATTAACAATCGATGATACTTGAGCTAAATCATTCAATTTCATTTGCAAAGTACCATTATTTGCTTGGCCTTCGACATCAATTGCCGCTTGGTAAGCATTACGAGCAAGTTCTATTTTATCTTGCTTGAAATACGCATCACCTTTGGTCTCTTCAATTGCGGCTTTAAATGACTCAGGTAACGCCACGGCTAGAGTCGCTAAAGCTTCACTATATTGCTCTAATTGTATTTGCACTCGTGCTAAACGAACACTGGCAATAGCTTTGATACCTTGGTCAGTTGAGCTTTCAATAGCCGTAGTTAAGTGCTTAGCTACTTCAGGCCAATCTTTATGAGTTGACGCTGCTTTTGCCAACGCTAAAGCCGTTAATGAGGCATAGCTTGATTCTTTATTTTCAGCGATGAATTTACCACCACTTTCTGTAAAGGCTTTACCATCTTTTTCGGCACTTTCCATAACGGTTTGATATGCATCTGACGTAGCAACTTCATTGGCAAGTTGCGCGTCTTGATAATAATTAAAACCAATAAAACCAGCAAAGCCTAGTACTAAACCAGCAATAACTGCAGTACCATTTTCTTTCCAAAAACCTTTGATGGCTTCTACTTGTTGTTCTTCTGTTTGATAAACGTCCACTACTTCACCTTAGATTATGCTGTTTAATAAAGCTGGCACTTGTTCAAGCGACACCTTTTGTTGTTCTTGTTGTCCGCACATATATTTTACCGTTACACATTGTTCAGCAAGCTCATCTTCACCGATGATAATTGCAATTTGTGCTCCAGATTTATCTGCCCGCTTCATTTGTTTTTTCATGTTACCACCACCGCAGTGGTTTTGTATGCGAATTTCTTTAACTTGATCACGCCATTGTTCACTAAGTTGTGCTGCATGAATATCAACACCCTCACCTAGGCTAATGACATACACATCAACTTTTGCACGAATGTCCGCAGATTTTTCAAGGCCACTGAGCATTAAAACTAAACGTTCAATGCCTAAAGCAAAACCAAATGCAGGGGTTGCTTTACCGCCTAATTGTTCTACTAAACCATCGTAACGACCACCAGCACAAATTGTTCCTTGTGCGCCTAAGCTGTCTGTTACCCATTCAAATACCGTGCGATTATAGTAATCTAAACCACGTACTAAACGATCGTTGATGACATATTTTATCCCTGCGGCATCTAAACGCTGACAAACGCCAGCAAAATGTGTTTTAGATTCTTCACCAAAATAATCGCTTAATTTTGGTGCGCCAACTAAGGCAGCTTGTACATCTCTATTTTTAGAATCTAAAACGCGTAATGGATTAGTATGCATTCTACGTTTAGAATCTTCATCAAGTTGATCTTCTTTTTCGGTTAAGAAAACTACCAATGCATCACGAAAATTTGCCCGTTCTTCATTTGAACCTAATGAGTTTAGCTCTAGTGTGACAAACTCATTGATGCCAAGTTCCCGCCAAAGACGATAACTTGCCATAATAATTTCTGCATCTATATCAGGTGTTGCAATTCCAAAGGCTTCTAGGCCAAATTGGTGGAACTGACGATAACGACCTTTTTGTGGTCTTTCATGTCTAAATACCGGTCCCATATACCATAACCGCTGTTCTTGGTTATAAAGTAAGCCATGTTGATTACCTGCTCGCACACAACATGCAGTAACTTCTGGTCGTAACGTTAAACTGTCGCCATTACGATCGTCAAAAGTATACATTTCTTTTTCTACAATATCGGTAACTTCGCCAATAGAGCGTTTGAAAAGTGCTGTAGACTCGACAATAGGCGTTCGTAATTCAGCAAAACCATAGTTACTGGCCACACGACGCAATACCGACTCAACCATTTGCCAAATAGGAGTTTCAGAAGGTAAACAGTCGTTCATTCCTCTGACGGCTTGTAAAGTTTTACTCACGATGAAATTCTCTCTTTTGTTGATCTAGGCGAACGGGAAAAGTTAAATGCCGCGCGCATTATAGGCAGTTTGAGGCAAAACGTAAATAGTATTAGTTTTGCCATTTTTCTGCGCTATTTAAAAATGAATAATATTAGTCAATTTCTTTAATCTCAATTTTATTGGCTACATCAAGTAATTTTGCTTTAGCACGAATTCTTTGTTCAAGTTCATCGACCAAATTCTTATTGTCAAAGCGGTCTTTTTGGCGAATACCGTCTAAGTAATAGCCACTTTTTCTGCTACTGCCTGTTAGGCCTAAGTCAGAAATAAGTGCTTCACCTGGGCCATTAACGATACAGCCAATAATGGATACATCCATGGGTGTCAAAATATCTTCGATACGTTGTTCTAGTGCATTAACCGTTGAAATAACATCAAATTCTTGGCGTGAACAGCTTGGACAAGCAATTAAATTAATGCCTCGACTACGTAATTTTAATGATTTTAGAATATCAAAACCGACTTTAATTTCTTCTATCGGATCCGCCGCTAATGAGATACGTAATGTATCACCAATACCTTCCGCTAATAATAAACCTAAACCTACTGATGATTTTACTGACCCCGAGCGTAGTCCACCCGCTTCTGTGATCCCCAAATGAAGAGGGTTATCAATTTGTTTTGCTAATAAACGATAAGACTCGACCGCAAGAAAAACATCAGAAGCTTTAACACTGACCTTAAATTGATTAAAATTAAGTCTATCGAGAATATCAACATGGCGCATTGCTGACTCAAATAATGCCTCAGGTGTTGGCTCAGTATACTTTTCTTGAATGTCTTTTTCTAATGAACCACCATTGACACCAATACGAATAGGAATATTCATATCACGAGCACATTCAACCACACTTCGAACACGGTCTTCACGTCCAATATTACCAGGATTAATGCGCAAGCAATCTGCTCCGTATTCAGCCACCTTTAAAGCGATACGATAATCAAAGTGAATATCAGCAACAAGTGGTACTTTCACTTGCTTTTTAATTTCACGGAAGGCTTCTGCTGCGTCCATGGTTGGTACACTGACTCGCACAATATCAGCACCAACGGCTTCTAATGCCTTGATTTGAGCGACAGTTGCCGCTACATCAGTCGTCAGAGTATTAGTCATTGACTGAACAGTTATCGGGGCATCACCGCCAACAGGTACATTACCTACCATTATTTGGCGAGACTTACGGCGGATAATCGGAGATTCTTTAAACATAATGGTTCACAAATTTTTCTCGTGGATCACGCAAGCGTGATAAAACGTTATTTATACAATATTCGACTAGTTAGTAATCGGTAAAGTAAATTTGGCAATATTACCTGCATTAAACTGCGCCATATCAATATTTCTGTCTGCAAAGTTTATTGCCACTAACTCAGGCCGCCCTAAAGTAACATTAAAAGGAGCTTGACCAGATATTTTCATAATATAACCAAGTTTTTTCACCCCCCAAGCAATACGTTCACCGGTAGCATCAGAAATATTTACCCAGCAATCACCCGAAAATGTAAAAGTAACATTCGTTATAGTCACTTCAGGTTGGGCGATTTCGGCTGAGGCCGTATCTTCAACTATGGTGGGTACAGCTTCACTGCTATTTCCTGTCTTTAATTCAACAGGAGTTATCACTTGTCCTTGCACACTATTTTCCGAAACACTGCTATCAGTACCTAGCGAAGCAATGGTATCTACATCAACAATAGTATCTACCGGCACTTCTAAAACGGTTTCAGGTAACTTGTTTTGTTCAGTCTCGGCCGGTACATCTTCGACGGTTGCAACTTTTTCAGTAGTTTTAACTGGTTGAGTTTCATCGTTCGTCGTGGTATTTTGCATCCACCACACAGCACTCGCGCCGATTAATATCGCTAAAATTAAATAGCTGCCCCACTTAATTCGATTACTTTCTGCCAATTTCTCAGTGCCTTTAGAAAAACTTAGCAGTTCAGATGCTTGTGTTTTTGCGACATTTAATTGCTCATAACTTACCAAAATATCTTCTTGGGAAACATTAACAAACTTGGCATAATTTCGTAAATACCCTCGGTTAAACGTTTCAGGTAATTTTTTATCAAATACTTCATTTTCAATGTCATTAACAAGTGCGATGCGAAAATTTAATTTGTCGGCAACATCTTGCTGGGTAAGGCCCTTAGCAACTCTAGCTTCTGCAAGTATTTGTCCTGGCCCCATAACTTCCATATTTTCAGAAAGTTCAGCACTCGCCTCTTCTGCTGATTCAACAGTTTGTTCTTCTAAAACTTCATTAGGACTTTCAACACGGCTCATTTGTTTTTCTCTTGTTCAGTATTTTTGCTGTTGTTAATGGGAATGCTTTCGACAAGCTCGGGATCTGAAATATAAAGTTTACTCTTAAGTCTTAATACATCATTACGTGACATATTGTTCCAATTCTCTAATGCTTGCATCTGAATATTATAGTGCAATGAAATAGAAAATAAGCTATCGCCAACACCGACAATATGTATCAAGGCATTATGGTCACTTTTTACTTTTAACCTATCGCTCTTCATTTTAACCGTTGTTTTTTGAGCAGAGACTTTTGTATTGTTTTTACTTTTTACTGATTTCTTAATTACTGGTGCTTTTGGTGCTGCACTCGTTGATTTTTTTCGATAATTTTTAGGCGATAAAACAACAACTCGTTTTTTCGATTGCACTTTTTCAGAGCCCAAAACAGTACGCTGATAATCTTTCGCTAAATCATCGGCTTCAATATAAGACAATGCATTCAATATATATTGCTTCGATTGGTATGAATTCGGGAATAGTTTCACTAACATACCGGCGTAATTTTTAGCTACTTTCCTATTGCCTTGTTTTTGAAAAACTTTATATGCTAGAGCTAATGCTTCAGGAGTAAATCGACGAGTAGATTTTTCATAAAGACGTAAGTATTCTTGTGCCTTTTTATACTCTGAAAATATATACTGCAAACGCACCATTTGTAATAAGGGTGAAGCTCTATTCGGGCTGTGCTGTATTGATTTTGTGAAGTATTTATCAGCCTTAAGATATTTTTTTGCTTTTAATTGACACAAGGCTAAGTTTTCATAGCTTTGTGAGACCATTAAATAGGTAGATATGGCAATAGCTTGTAAAGTATATTTCTCAGCCGCTTGATATTTTTCGTTTCGGCAAAGAAAAACACCATAGTTATTCAAAGTGTCAGCGTCGTCTGAATCTATCGACAGTGCTTTTTTATATGATTTGGTAGCGAGTTCAGGCTCTCCCACGACATCATAATAATGGGCAAATGCCGTGTAAACTTGTACCAATCTTGGTGAAAAGCGTTTCGCTTTTTCCAAGTTTAGTTTCGCTTGTGTGGTATTACCCATTTTCAAATAGCCAAGCCCCAATGATATACGAGTCATGGCTATTTCATTGTTATTCGCGCCATTTTGTATGACCGGCGTATCACTGTCATTTTCATAACTTTGAGTTACACACCCAGCAAGCAAAAGGGGTAAAAACAATGACAATATAAAAAATAAACGTGGCATAAATTTAATCATAGAGAATAAAAGTCACTTATCTTAATGTTATGTTTACAGATTATACCTAATTGCTTGAGAGATAAAGCATCAAACAAGCTTTACTGAAATCTCTTGTTTGTTGCTGTCATTTTTTGCAGAAATTAATGCCGTACGCTTGGTTCTATCAATTACATCGCCCGCTAATTGCCCACAAGCAGCATCAATATCGTCACCACGAGTGCGGCGAGTTATAACTGTTAAACCATAAGACTGTAGAACTTTATCGAAACGATCAATACGAGAGTTACTTGAACGTTTATAAGGCGAACCAGGGTAAGGATTAAATGGGATCAGGTTAATTTTACTTGGTAAGTCTTTCAAGGCAATTGCAAGTTCGTGCGCTTGATCTGTACTGTCGTTAACATGATCTAACATTACATATTCAATGGTCGCTTGTTTATTCGCTTTAGAACCGTCGATATAACGCCCTGCCGCAGCAATGAACTCTTCTAACGGGTACTTTTTATTTATCGGTACTAATTCATCACGCAGTTTGTTATTTCCCGCATGAATTGAAATAGCTAAAGCACAATCTATTTTCTCTTTTAGCATATCAAGCGCAGGTACAACACCAGAGGTACTTACTGTTACACGCCTTTTTGATAAACCATAACCGAAATCGTTCAGCATAGTATCAAGCGCTGGAATAAGGTTTTTCATGTTTAATAACGGCTCGCCCATGCCCATCATAACGATATTGGTAATAGGACGTTTACCAACAATACGTGTCGCACCAATATCATTGGCAACACGCCATACTTGACCAATAATTTCGCTCATTGAAAGGTTACGATTAAAGCCTTGCTGCGCGGTTGCACAAAAAGTACATTCAAGCGCACAACCTACCTGTGATGATACACATAATGTTGCCCGATCGTTTTCAGGTATCCACACAGTTTCAATTTCTTGTCCGCCTTCAAGGCGTAGAGAGTATTTTATCGTACCGTCTTTAGATACTTGCTTTTCTGAAATTTCAGGTGCTGATATTTCAGTTAAACGCTGTAGTTTTTCACGTAACTTTTTATTCAAGTTGGTCATTAATTCAAAGTCTGAATAACCAAAGTGATAAATCCATTTCATCATTTGATCCGCACGAAATGGCTTTTCGCCAATTGAAGCAAAAAACTCACGCATCGCTTGGTGATCTAAGTTTAATAGATTTATTTTCTTATTTACCGTAGCTACGGTTGGGCTTACCACTTCAGTCACTTCACTCATGATTTCTACTTCTCAAACAACAATATTACAGAAAACAAATTGTACAACTTTCATACAAGGTAGACAATTTGCAGATCAATTTATAACAAACTTCATTATTCTCTTTGACTTAGCAGCTAGCGTTAGCGAGTTAAGAACATTGAGGTTTACTATAAGCCTAAAAATAACAAAAGGATTTTACTGGAAACAGTAAAACCCTTTCATATTTCGATTTCTATTATTAACAAAGATAATGGCGATAGTTCAAGAAGATAGCGCGGAGCTTACGTTAGTAAGTGAGCACTTTCATCGCTGAAATTTCGTCATTAACGACGTTAAAATCAAATTAACGAGTGCGTGGGCAAATTTCGTCATCTGAGAAGAAGTAAGCAATTTCACGTGCAGCAGATTCTAAAGCGTCAGAACCGTGAGCAGCATTTTCGTCGATGCTATCAGCAAGGTCGGCACGAATAGTACCAGCAAGTGCTTCAGCAGGATTAGTAGCTCCCATGATTTCGCGGTTTTTAAGAACAGCGTTTTCGCCTTCTAAAACTTGAACCATTACTGGGCCAGAAGTCATAAATGAAACTAAAGCGCCAAAGAAAGGACGTTCGCTATGTTCTGCGTAGAAACCTTCAGCTTTTTCTTGGCTTAAATGAACCATTTTTGAAGCAACGATTTTTAAACCAGCAGTTTCAAAACGGTTGTAAATTTGACCAATGAAGTTTTTAGCAACTGCGTCTGGTTTTACGATAGAAAAAGTACGTTCGATAGCCATGATAAGCCCTTATATAAATTTTAAATTAAAATAGATGGTATAAATTTTGGCGCGATTATAGACGAATTAGCGCGAAAAAACTAATTTTATTCATTTTCCCTCTTTTTGCATTTATTTGTGTTGGCAGCAAGTGAACGTAAATTAATGGTGGTATTGCCACTATACTTTTAGTAAGGAGGGGTAATAAGAAGTGATGGCTTTATTCTTTGCAAATGAAACATCATAATTAATATTATTTATTTTCTCCACAAAAGATGTAGTCAAATAGTTATGTCGGGATCTAAATCGGTTTACGTCGACTAACTATCACTTAGCGGAAGTATTCTTCAATGTGAAACGGTCTCAAAAATAGATAGCTTTGTGCTCAAAAGCGCCCCTTAACTTATTTATGGCAATAGTCGTTTTCTACCTTGCACAAAAACATAAGAGTCTTTAATCTCCACCTATCTATTTATCAAATTCTTAAATCCTATGTTCCCTTTATCTGTTCTTGATCTAGTCCCTGTAAAAATTGATAAAACACCCGCAGATGCACTAACAGAATCTCTCGAATTAGCGCAACTCGCTGATGGTTTAGGTTACTTGCGGTATTGGGTGGCAGAACATCATAATATGGTTGGAATAGCCAGCGCTGCAACATCCGTCGTTATTGGTTATTTAGCAGCTGGGACTAAAAATATTAGAATTGGCGCTGGCGGAGTCATGCTTCCTAACCATTCACCTTTAGTCATTGCTGAGCAGTTTGGTACTTTAGAGTCATTATATCCTAATAGGATTGACCTTGGTTTAGGCAGAGCCCCCGGAACTGACCAGTTAACATGGCGAGCTTTGCGCAGAGATCCAATATCTTCAGAGCAATTCCCACAAGATGTTCAAGAACTACAAGGATATTTTGATCCCGTTAAAGAAAATCAATCCGTTCAAGCTGTGCCAGGAGGAAACTTAAAAGTCCCCCTTTGGATGTTAGGTTCTAGCTTATTTGGTGCACAATTGGCGGCTCAACTGGGCTTGCCTTATGCCTTTGCTTCACACTTTGCTCCTGCATCACTGGATCATGCATTTGAACAGTACCGCCATTTATTTAAACCATCCAGTCAATTAACAAAACCTTATGCTATGCCATGCATTTCTGTGATTGTGGCAGATACTAATGAACAGGCTGAATATTTATTTACCAGCATGCAACAGCGCTTTTTAGGCATGATTAGAAATCGACGAGGTAAATTATTACCACCCATTAATAATATTGAAGACTGTTGGCATCCCATGGAAAAAGCGCAGGTTGAAAGTATGTTAAGTTGTGCTTTTATAGGTGATCCAGTAACTGTCAAAGAGAAACTTCAAAACTTTATTAATAGAACTCAAGCTGATGAATTGATAGTGAGCGCCGGAATTTTTGATCAAAACGAAAAATTACATTCTTATGAATTGTTAGCCGAAATTGGTAAACAACTTGTTCATGCGTAAATCCCTTGGGATTTATTGTTCAAAGATAGGAGTTCCTCGCACAGCGCCAGCCCTTAAAGCTATAGATAGCTAGGAAGTACCTGTTTTATTTTCTACTGTAAATAGCCGCTGTTAGCGAGAAGTAGATGCTTTGATGTTACCACCTCTAACGTCCCCTTTACGCACGCAGAAGACAATTATCTAATAACAAATACTAGTAAGATTGATTACTTTGTTCGGTCATATCTGAATCAGTAACAATTTTAAATGAGTTTATTGATTTTGAATTGACTGATGTTCTAAATATTGTTTTGTGACATCCAACCCCGTCACCAGTACACCGATCACCTTTTGGTCTTCATCTTTAATTAAAAGACAATAAAAAAACTGATAGGTACTGGCACTAGAATCCCACTTAGTCGGGCCAATATAATCACCATTAATACGTATAGGTTGTTGGAATTTATCTTCGTCTCCTTGCCAATAGTCTGTTGGTTTGGGGGAAACCGCAACTAACACACCATTTTTATCAAGTACCATCATTTCAGAAATATCAAACGTTGGGTTTTTAATAAATTCGATTATTTGGGATGCTAAAGAGGTTTGCATCACCGATTTTTGCAATTTTCTATTTAATTGCCAATTCGCGTCTAACTGCATGATCTTTACAATGCCAACGTTTTTTTTGTTCGCTTCCAATAAACTTGATACAACCAATGAGGATTGAGAAAACTTAGCCAATAAATCTTTATGTTGTTTAACTATTATTTCTTTATATTCAGCTTCAGTTTCTATCGGATGAGCAAGAAGGTCATTGTTATATATAAGAAACAGTGATAATGATAGCGCAATTGAAAATAGTTTCATTGAGAATACCTAGATTAAAGATGCTCAATTTAGTTTTGCACAATTAATCAATAATTCAAGTTTTCCAACCTACATGTATGTAGACTTCGCAGCTTTCACTAGACAATTCAACGCCATAAAAGATAAATTTCTCTCTCCAACAATGCTGGAATGAATTGTATTTAAAGCCTAAAAAATAGCGTTATAAATTTAACAACTATGACTGCTATCGAGTTAACAGCTAAAGTTAAATTACTTCTTACTTCTTACTTCTTACTTCTTACTTCTTACTTCTTACTTCAATAATACGCCATTGAAGACCATAACAATCAGATAATTAAAGCAAAAAAGTAAGGATAAAAAAAAGAAAAAAGCTTATTATTTTCTTAAACCATTAATCAAATTAAATCTTACAGAGACGTTCCAGCGTTCAAACAGTCCATAAAATTCTTTTAATTCACGTCGAGAGGCTGTTTCACTAAGGGCTTTTTCAGAGAGGATATTTAAGCGTTCAAAATCATATTTAGTCATCATTAACAGTCCTTGTTATATGTGAATAAATTATGCCTTAAATATATTAACGAAGTCAAAACTTATAGGCGTTTTTTTTATGACGTTTTTAAGACACCGAGTTATTATCTTCTGTATGTATTTGTTAAAGATGAAAATTAGGTTTTAATCGTATTAACTGCTATTGATATTTACCTTAAACAACAGACCTAATAAGGCCTGTTGTTTAAGAATAATTAATTGCAAAAGAACTCTCGTTAAACGCTAATGCGGCGATATTGTCTGTATTCTGGTTTCCAGAAGTTCCTCTCTATTTTCGCCAGCAAGCTTTCATCATCGATTCGTAACGCTAAATTTTGATCGAAGGAAACTTTAGCGACAGCAAATGCAATTTTTCTGCTTAAGCTCGCAATTTCAGTTAATGGCGGTAACAATTCGCCTTGCCCGGTATTAGCTAGCGGTGATGCTTCAGCAAGCGTTTCACTCGCCACCATTAACATTTCATCTGTGACACGATTTATATTGGCAGCAACAATGCCCAAGCCTAAACCAGGAAAAATATAACTATTGTTACACTGTACTATCGGAAAAATTTTGCCTTTATATTCAACAGGCTTAAATGGGCTTCCGGTAGCAACAATAACTTCACCTGCCGTCCAGTTAATCACTTGTTCTGGTGTTGCTTCAACTTGTTTAATCGGGTTACTTAACGGGAATATAACCGGCATTGGGCAATGAGATTTCATCGCTTTTATTACTTGTTCGGTAAATAAGCCTGGAACACCCGAAACGCCAATTAAAATATCAGGCTTTGCATTGTTCATTACTTCGAGTAATGAAGCATATTCGCCTGAAATTTCCCAGCTAGCAAGTGCGCTAGGAGATTGTACGAGTTTTTGTTGGAAATCCCGTAAATTAGCCATGCCGTTTGTTAATAAACCAAAACGGTCCACCATAAATATTTGGCTACGTGCCTGCTCTGCTGAAATACCTTCATTAATCATTTGTGCGATAATTTGTTCAGCAATACCACAGCCCGCAGAACCACTACCAACAAATACAACATTTTGTTGTGAGAGTTTCGTCTCTTTGTTAAGTCGACGCCCTTTAATACGACATGCCGCTAATAAAGTACCCACGGTTACCGAAGCGGTGCCTTGAATATCATCATTAAAACAACAAATTTGGTCACGATATTTGTTTAATAATGGTGTTGCGTTAGGTTGTGCAAAATCTTCAAATTGTAATAAAACATGTGGCCATCGTCGCTTCACTGCTTGAACAAAAATGTCGACAAATTCGTTATACTCCTCTTGATTAATACGCTTATGACGACGCCCCATATACATAGGGTCATTCAAGAGTTTTTCGTTATTAGTACCAACATCTAACATTACCGGTAAAGTATATGCTGGGCTAATACCGCCACAAGCGGTATAAAGTGACAACTTACCAATGGGGATCCCCATACCACCAATACCTTGGTCGCCTAGGCCAAGAATGCGCTCGCCGTCGGTAACTACAATAACTTTTATTTTGTTTTTCGTGGCATTACGAAGTATGTCATCCATATGATGTCTATCTTCATAAGAAATGAATAAGCCACGCGAACTACGATAAATATCTGAAAATTGCTCACAAGCATCACCGACAGTAGGCGTATAAATAATAGGCATCATCTCAACCAAGTGTGCCTGTACTAACCGGAAAAATAAGGTTTCATTATTATCATGAATAGCACGTAAATAAATATGCTTATTTAAGTTGGTTTGAAACTTACTGTACTGCATGTAAGCTCGTTCGACTTGCTCATCAATGGTTTCATAACGAGGAGGTAATAAACCAATTAAATTAAAATTTGCGCGTTCCTCTTCATCGAAAGCACTACCTTTGTTTAGTAATGGTGTTTCTAATAAGCTAGGGCCAGCGTAAGGAATGTATAACGGGCGTTTTTTATTTGTTGTCATAATAATTAATGATATGCACTATATGGTTAATGAATATTGATAATTCATAAAATTGATATGGTGAGAGTATAGTTCAAGACAGGCTTATAAAACAGTCAATTAGCTCAACCAGATCAAAAAATAACAAATTAATTAATCCATCTCCCTCTTGCGCTACAATACTGTTTTCTCGCTGTATTAGGAAGTTAGGCCTGACCGTAATGACAAATACTGAAACGCCTATCCTAAGGAATAGACCCTAGGCTGAATAGGTTGTTAATCAGCTTCAGAAATCCATGCTAATTGAATCGCTTCCAACACCCTTTCACCACAATGCTTTGGATCGTCATCAAAATTCTCTAATGCGATGACCCATTGCATTAATTCTGTAAAATGTAATTTTAGCGGATCAACATCAGGATGTTCCTCAATTAAATCGAGCGCTAAATCTAGTGAATCTGTCCAACGATAACCCATAATTTTTTCCTATTTTAAAATAAAAGATGAAACCACAATGCATCCATGGTGATCATAACAAGCAACCAAATAAACATTCGGCGATATTTTAGACAAAACTGACAATCAGTTTGCCACCATTTTTTCAATTTTTCTTTCACAAATCGATTCACCTTTACGGTTTGTAATGATTATAATCTAGCAAATAGAATATACCAAAAACAATAGAGAATAATCATGAGTGTCATTAAATTTTCAGCTTCACAAAAAGAATTACTCATTCACAAACTGCAACAATACTTTTCAAATGAATTAGACCAGGAACTTGCTCAGTTTGATGCTGACTTTTTACTTGATTTTTTTACCAAGGAAATGGGCAATCATTTTTACAACCAAGGAATTTATGACGCGCAACGGCTATTAGCAGAAAAGCTCGATTATATTTCAGATGAAATGTTCCAGTTAGAAAAACCGATCAGTTAATTCTCCAATTTAATTGATTTGCCACAACGATTTTTATCATTAATACGTTAAAATAATATTATGATACTTTTAAAGTACACACCATCATGCAAATTACCGATTTACAAGAAGAGCAAAATATTCTGCCGCTATTTCGTTTAGGCTTTCGTCCATTTTTTCTAGGTGGTGCCGTGTTCAGCTTAATCTCTATTACGCTATGGCTACTTATGTACCAAGGAACCATAAGCCTTTCCCCTTATGGTGGTGGTTATTGGTGGCATATTCATGAAATGATTTTCGGTTTTGGCAGTGCCATTATTGCCGGTTTTCTTTTAACCGCAGTCCAAAATTGGACCGGTATTCCTAGCGTAAAAGGTAAACCATTAGCAGCATTATTTTTCTTATGGCTTGCTGGACGTCTGTTCATGCTTATGCCGGAGTTACTTGGCACATTCGTTAGCTCACTTATTGATTTAAGCTTTTTGTTAGCGGTTACTTATGTGTTAGCAAAACCCATTTTAGCGAAAAAGCAATACCAGAATTTGTTCTTTGTCCCACTATTAGTAATGTTCACACTTGCCAATGCCGAAATGCACTTAGCCAGTTTTTACCCACAAAGTGTTGCGGTAAGCTACTCGGGTTATGCGGGCATATTATTGGTACTTTTTTTAATATCGGTTATGGCGGGCCGGGTTGTTCCTATGTTTACCGCCAACGGTACACAAACGACTAAGGCAACACCTGCACCTCTCCTCGATAAACTCGCCAATGGCAGCTTATTATTAACCATGCTGATGTTATTATTACACCCCTTCATTGGTTTTGTGCCGATGTTCTTTGGAGCATTATTAATATTTGCAGGCATCTTTCAGCTGATCCGCTGGTTAAGGTGGCGTCCATGGATAACATTAGGTGTGCCACTGTTATGGTCGATACATTTTGCGCTTAAGTTTATCTGGTTTGGCTTAATTCTATTAGGCTTTAGTTATATTATTGATGAAATCCCGAGTAATCATATCTGGCATTTATTAACAGTTGGCGGTATGGGCGGTATTATACTCGCGATGATTTCGCGAGTATCTTTAGGCCATTCAGGGCTCCCCTTAACACCGCCTAAGTTAATGTCGCTTGCTTTTGCTTTTATCACAATAGCAGCCTTAATACGCTCATTTGGCCCATGGCTGATGCCTGAGAAAACACTTTTATTTATTGATATTAGTGGTTTCTGTTGGTTAGTTGCCTTTGGTCTCTTTACTTTCTACTACGCGCCAATATTATTAAAAGCGCGTGAAGATGGCCGTCCCGGATAAGCCAATATCCTCATCTATAAAATATCTTAAAACGCCAAAGAGTAATAATACTGATTGTCGTTTTTTTTTATCTTTAATTCCATTAAGCTAGCTCTATCACTTTCTTTATGAATTTCAGCTATGCAAGCCGTTTTTTTAGATCAACAAACTTTTAGTTCGAGTATTTCTTTAACGAGTATCGAGTCGCAGGTCAGCCAACTTAACTGTTATGCAACAACCAGCGACGGCAAAATTATCGAACGTAGCAAAAGTGCTGATATTATTATTACCAATAAAGTAATTTTATCTGAGCATACTCTTCAGCAATTACCACAACTAAAACTAATTTGTATTGCCGCTACGGGTATGAATAATGTTGACCTTAGTGCCGCAAAAGCTCTAGGTATAAGCGTTAAGAATGTCAGTGGTTATTCGCAAGCCTCTGTTAGCCAATATGTGTTTGCTCAGATGTTAGCTTATTTTAATAATTCGGCTCATCACAATAAAAATACTGTGCAAGGACATTGGCAAAACAGCCTTACTTTTTGCTATCACGGTCAGGGAAGTCAGGAATTATTAGGTAAAAAAATAGGTATTATTGGCTATGGTAATTTAGGTAAAGCGGTTGCTAATATTGCACAAGCATTTGGTATGGAAATACTCATTGCTGAACGACCTAATGCCACAGAAATTAGAGAAGGTCGCCACAGTTTTTCTTACGTATTAAAGCAAGCCGATGTGATCAGTTTACACTGTCCACAAACACTGGAAACGGAAAACATAATTAACAGTGAAAGTTTAGCGTTAATGAAAAGATCAGCGCTGCTAATTAATACAGCACGCGGCGCACTGGTTAATAGTAATGATTTACATCACGCATTAAAAAATAACATCATAGCTCATGCGGTACTTGATGTATTAGAACAAGAACCCCCACTACCTAACCATCCATTAATTAAGGCCTTGGCCCATAACGAGATAGATAACTTATCTTTAACTGCCCATATAGCTTGGGCTAGTATTGAATCTCAGCAACGATTAATAGATTTAATTGCAGCGAACATTAAAAACTTTCCTCTGCCAACGTAGAAATAATATTATTCAAGTCAATTGACTATGTTTAATGAAAAGGTTTATATAACATACTTACTGTAGGAGGAGGCAAACGATCAAATTAATATACTTATTAAAACGTTTAGCTGTTTGCGCACTTATATTCTCAACAGGCTCTCAGTCAGCCTCCCTTCAAACTAATATTTCTATGTTAACAATGGATCAAATTCCATACGGATATAAGGATAGCGACGGGAAGAATACCGGTGTTTTATTTGAAATAATGAATGCCATTATGCATGCTAGCGGCATTGGTAAAAGACATACGCTTATTCCATCTAAACGTTTAGGCATAAAGATGATATCAGGTAGCCCTGTTTGTGTAATTGTCGCTAATACACCTGACGTTACCATTCAATCTTTAATAGCACCAATCGGCTATTCTTTAAAAATGGGTATTCTGCCAAGAATTGACACGGGTATTACCGACTATAAAAGCCTAATAGGGAAAACAGTCGCGGTTCCTTTAGGTGTGCAATTCGACACTGTATTTCATAATGATAAGCGTATTATCAAAGTTTCTCCTCCTCAGTACATCAATGCTATAAAAATGTTAAAGGTAGGTAGAGTAGATGCTGTAGCGGGTGCATTAATAAACCTAAAATCAATAGCAATCGCTGTTGGCATGCAAAATAAAGACTTAGCAGCGCCTATTATCTTAACGCAAAATAAAATGTATTTAATCTGTTCAAAAGAAATATTAAAAACGACTCGTCAAAAATTAAAGGAAACGGTTGAACACTTGAAAGCGACGGGAGAAATCCAAACTATTCTTAATCGTTACCTTGAAAATAATTAAAATTAGAAACATTGTTAATTAATACTACCCACTACTGTGCAAAAACAATAAAGACTCTCCAAGTCAATTGACTATGCTTAACGAAAGGTTAATATAATAAATATGTTATTGGAGGAGACACCGAATTAAATTGATATCCTTATTAAAACGGCTAACTGTTTGCACAATAATTTTATCAACAGTCTCCGAGTCAGCCCCCCTCCAAGCTAATATTACCATGTTAACCATGGATCAAGCCCCCTATGGTTATAAAGATAAAGATGGCAAAGATACCGGCATATTATTTGAAATAATGAATACCATTATGCAGGCTAGCGGCATTGGTGAAAAGAACACTATCATTCCATCTAAACGCTTATTAATAACAATGTTATCGGGTAGCCCCACGTGCTCACTGGTAGCCGACACTCCTGATATTGGTAATGTGCTAGATTTTATCACCCCGATTGGTTATTCATTAAAGGCAGGCATTTTACCAAGAATTGGTCGCGGTATTACTGACTACAAAAGTTTGCAAGGAAAAATCGTCGCGGTTCCTCTAGGCGTTCAATTCGATAAAGTATTTCATAATGACAAAAGCATTGATAAAGTATTTCCGCCCAAGTACATCAATGCTATGCAGATGCTAAAAGTCGGTAGAGTTGATGCCGTAGCAGGGGCAATAGACAGTCTAAAATTAATAGCAAAAAGTATCGGCATGACCAACAAAGACTTGGCTCCTGCTATTATCCTATTGATAGGTGAAGTTCAATTAGTTTGCTCAAAAGAAGTGTTAATCACGACTCGTCAAACATTGAGAAAAACGGTGACTCACTTAAAAGCTACGGGGGAAATTCAAACTATTCTTCATCGCTACTTTCAAGGTAAATAAATTTAGCAACACTGCCTTTAAAATTTCAAATATCAAAATCCCCAAATTCAATCTCAAGTATAAATATTAAAAAAATTCAGCGTATCGATACCAACGATACACTGCCTCTTTGATTAATATTACTTAGTAACACTCTTTTTAATTTCTGTAATCGATGTGATATTTACGATTTCGTTTAGATTGTCACTAGCATTGATGTTGATTTCCTGATCTTTTCGACGTTTTGTATACGTACGCTGCATCACCATTTGATACAGGGTTGGAATAACAAATAACGTTAACATTGACGAAAATATTAATCCCCACACTATTGATGTAGCGACCGGAGACCAAATCAGTGAATGGCCACCTAAGCCTGATGCCAATGAAAACAAACCAGCAACCGTGGTTAATGTGGTAATTAAAATAGGTAAAACCCGGCGGCGGCCTGCATAAAATATGGCATGAATTAAGCTCATGCCTTTTGCCAAGTTATTATTCGCGGTTGAGATCAACATAATAGAAGAGTTCACCGCGATACCTGCTAAGGCAACAATGCCATACATAGTGAATAAACTTAGCGGGTCCCCGGAAACAAGCAAGCCTATTACCACACCGACAAAAGCCATAGGTACGGTCATCAAGATCATTAATGGTTGAAAATAACTCTGAAACTGGGTGCTCAAAATAAGATACATTAAACCAAGTCCAAATAAGAATAAAACGCCAATTGCATCAAGGCTTTCTTGAATATCATCTAACTCGCCAGAAAAATCTAAACTGACGTTAGGAAATTCTTCAGCAATCGTTGGCCAGTAATCTTGAATGAGTTTATTGGCTGCAACTGTGTCGATTCGAAGCTTATCAATATCAGCTTCCAGTGAAATGGTTCTTTTAAAGTTATAGTGCCTAAGGTTATTTTTCACTTGTATGGTATTGATGTTAACTAAATCACGAAGTAAGACAGTCTCGCCGCTGCGTGTTGGCATTGATATTTGCAATAAAGCTTCGATATCATCAAATTGATTGGTGACTGCTGCGCTCGACTTCACTCGTATCGCCACTCTGTCGCCCTTATGTTGAACATAACTGGCAATTTCACCATCTACCAACATTTTAATGGTACGTTGTACGTCTGAGGGCTGAATACCTAATCGATTAATCGCATCACTATTTAAGGTTAAGTTTAAACCAAAGCGACCTTGGCTATCATCATCGCTGATGTCACGAAAACGATCATCAGCATTTAAGAAGGTGCTTAACTTATCGGTTGCTTGCCTAAGTTCTGCATAATCATCACCGCGCACTTTTACATTAATGGGTTTACTCACAGGAGGTCCTCCTGAAAGTTTCAAAAATGAAATATTACTAGCGCCTATAATACTATTTTCAACCGCGATGCGTGTTTCTTCAATTAACTGTTCAACGGTACGCATATCACCAGTTCTAGGTTTAAGACTGACCATTACTTGTCCTAAGTGATCACCAAATTTTGGTGCTATCTCTGTAAACATTTGCCCCGCATAACTGACCACAGAACGGGAATCGTCCTCATTGAGCACTTCATTCGCCACTTGTTCAATTTGTATTACCTTTTTCATGGTTTCATTAATTGAACTTGTCGTGGGCATTTCAACATTAATATAAAACAAACGAATCGTGTCAGCAGCAAAAAAATCTATACGAATAAGGCCTTGATGCACCACGGTAATTGCTGAAGATAACAACAAGAATAAGGCAAATAATGTCTTTTTAGGATGACGCATCACTTTAATTAAGGTAAAACCATACCTAACTTTTAGTCGTCGAATAGCTTTTTGACGCTTTACATCAAATTTACTGGGTTGATCAAAGTTTATTTTAGCGGCGGTAATATGCCCAGGTAACATCCAATAGGCTTCAATTAAACTGATAGCTAAGGCAACAGTTACCACCAAAGGAATAACCATCATAAATTTACCCAAAAAACCCGGTAATAACATTAAGGGTAAAAATGCGGCCATGGTAGTTAATACCGATGCCGTTACCGGACGAATAACCTCGTTAAGCCCTGCCCATGCGGCATCTACGCCTCGCAACCCTTGGCGTAATTTAGTGTAAATAGAATCTACCACCACCACTGCATCGTCAACAAGCATGCCAAGCGCGATCACAATAGCTAATAACACCGAAGTATTAAGCGTTTGTCCAAGCATTTGCAAAACAATAAAAGTGCCCGCAAGTGTGAAAGGAATACCGATAGTCACCAATAAGCTGATGCGGCCACCTAAAAATAACCAGGTAACAAAGAAAACGAGCACCAAACCAAGTACCGCATTCGTTTGCATGGTATTAAGTGCACTACGTGTATTTAACGTTTGGTCATCGACCAGCGTAAACTTTACGCCAAGCTGTTCTTCGGTTTTATTTTTGTTCAAGACGAATTGATTAATTCGTTCAACCAACTCAAGTGTATTACTATGATCTTGTTTCATAATAACAAAGAGCACGGCTGGCTGGCCTTGAAAGCTCACTAATCGATCGGCTTTTTCACGAGCACGTACTACTTTAGCGATATCTTTTAAACGTAGTTCAGTACCATCATATTGTTCTTTTTGAGTTAAAATAGGTAGTTGAGCTAAGACTTCTGGATCGGTAGTCGTTCCTTGAATTCTGATCAACCATTGGTCATTGGCGATACGTGCACTACCCGCAGAGGTATCCACAAAAAATTCACGAATACTGTTTGCAATGTCAACTGGGCTAATCCCTAAATTTTGAATTCTTTCAATGTCAAACTGTACTTGTAATTCTGGCGCTCGTTGACCGGTTGATTGCACACGATCAACCCCTGGAATTCGGGCTAAGTCCTTCTCTAATGCCCTAGCTTGACGACGTAAGTTTTCATCATCAGCAGGGCCTGAAACCACAACTGATGCCGTTGGAAAAGCATTGGCTGATGTTAATTCAACAATATAAGGGCTTTCAACTTGAGCTGGTAGTCGGTCTTCAACATTACTAATTTCCCTGCGTAAATCGGCCATTCGCTTGGTAAATTTTTGCTCATCTATGTCGTTAAACCTGACCGTTATACTCGACAAGCCCTCTCGACTTGAACTAGAAACAAACTTTATATCTTGTATACGCTCTAACGACTCTTCAATGACATCAGTAATTTTTTGTTCGACATCACGCGCTGACGCACCGGGTAAAAAAGTGGTGATTTGTACCCAGTTAAAGTTGATTGAGGGGTCTTGCTCTCGCGGTAATTGTTGATAAACAATCACCCCCATAACCAAAATAAGTACAAACGCTAAATTAGTTAAAACATGGTTTTGAATCAGATTACGTAACCACATATTCAAAACCTCCTATTGGCTATTACGTAAAGTATTTGTGACTATAGTTTGCTTCATCAACGATACTTTTTCACCGTCAAGTAAGCCAAGTCGACCTTCAATAATAAGTAATTGTTTTTTGTCCAAAGTATAAGGAACGGGTCGTCCTTCTTCTGCTGAATCTACCGGAATAAATTGAGCTCGTTGCTCATTAAAAATAAAGAAACCTTTTTTACCTTGTCGCGATTGTAATAAATGTGCAGGTAAATGTGCTTGAGCACTAAGCCAACGTAATCGTCCTGAACTCCCTACAACCGCGCTTTGTTCTACGAAATTAAATCGTGCTTCTCGACTGCGGGTGTTTTTTTCAATCAAAGGAATAAGTGTGCGTAAAGCGAGCGGATAAGTTTGTTTATCTACCGAAAATATATAACGACTTGCCGCCAGAAAACTGATTTGATCATTTAAAGATACTTTCGCTGATACTTGTAAATCATTCAGTTGTAATAATTCTACCACTGATTGTCCTGTTACCAGCATTTCGCCTTCAGCCGCATGCCGCTTAGTAACAATACCCGAAAAAGGGGCATGAATTTGGCAACGACTAACATTTTTTTCCGCCAAATAAAATCGTGACTGCTGAGCTAAGGTTTGCGCTTGTATTTCTGTAATCTTTGTTTGTCGACGATCAAGTTCCACTTCGCCAATGTTATTTTGTTTGGCTAATTTATTACCTCTATTAAGTTCGCGTTGAGCAAAGGCTAATTGGCTAGCTAAGACTTTGAGTTGTGCTTGTTCTACAGAAAAAAGTAACTGGGTATTATAACAATCAAGTTGCGCTAATAACTGCCCTTGCTGCACTTCATCGCCGACATTCACCACTAACTTTTTTAACAGCGCGGATATTTCAGCCGGGACTTTACTTTTATTTAAAGCCACAACTTGCGCTGATGCATTGCGTTCAGGAAAAATAATTAATGACTCTGCTGTTTGAATCGAAACATGCTTCTGCGCATGCACAGAAGTGCTTAGCAATGAAACGGTTAATATCGAAGTAGAAAATAAGATTGAAGATAGAATTGTACCAGTGGTTTTCACGTTTAATTTCCCTATTACAGATAAAGTTATGTTTTAAAACTAGTACTAGTTTATAAAAGATAAGGAATCATACCATTGACCGACCGGTTGGTCACCAAACTTATAAAAGTAAATATACAGCGCTGCTCTAAATAATTCGCTTGCTCCGCTACTCACTCTGTAAATAATGAATGAGCAGCATACTAAAATCTTGCCATAGGTTTTTATAAGCCTGTTTATCATTAAAAACTTTAAGATGAAAATTAAAACCAATGCAAAAAACATCTATCATTCTAATCGTTCTTTCAATTTTTTCTGTGGTGATATTTGCACCATAAAAGTTTTCAATAGCAGGTACTAATTGCCCACAGGCTCCCTCAAGTAATTGCTGACAAAGCAGTTGGTATTTTTCCTCATGAATTCCTTTAGGCAGAAATCCATAAAAAACATTCATCATGACCTTATCTTCTACTAGAGTGTTAATTTGATAATCCCCTAAAGCCGCAAGATAATCAGCCATAGTGTCGAACTGCTCAATGGGAGTATTTTGCATAAATTCATCAATAACTTTCTGCATCATTGCACACACGACATCATCCAAACTATTAAAGTGATGATATAAGGTTCCCTTCGCGATGCCTGCAACGTTAACAAGCTTATTACTGGTTAAACCTGCAAAACTTTCTTCACCAACAATAACAAAGGCCGCGGTAATTATTTTATTTCTTGTGGCTTGTGCCGTTTCTTTTCGTGTTAATACCATTAAAACTACAATTTAGAGAGATAAGTCGCTTAATTCTAGTTTTCGCAGACCGGTCGGTCAATTAAATAAACACATTAAATAAAAATTAATTAACCCTTTTTTATTACTTACTCGTTTAACTCTATACATGCTTTCAAAAAACTCATCAAGCGAGAAGAATATGAAAAAAATATTTTCTATATCATTAATCACCACTGCTTTATTTATAGCGGGCTGTGTTCAAGAAGCTTCCGAAAAAAAAGAGCAAGCTGATCATAACGCAGAGATAAAAGTTTTACATGAAATTAGTCTAGCTGAGCCTGCGGTTGAGCAAGTACTCGTGCATAAAAGATTAAGCCAAGTTCAAGAGAATTCGCGAGTAGCTCGTGCGATAAGTTACAAAGGGATGGCATACCATCAAGTTAAAAGTCCGACAAAAATGTTTACCATGCCACCCGCTAACTCTTTAGAAAAAACCAACAATGAAAAATATGATCATAGAAAAAATAATGGTGTATTAGTGGTCAATGAACAACCGATATCAACCTTTTCAGTTGATGTCGATACAGCGTCTTATAGCAATATAAGGCGTATTCTTAATCAAGGTGTTTTACCTCAACATGACGCTGTGCGAGTTGAAGAATTAATTAATTACTTTTCTTATGATTATCCTGCCCCCACCGAACAACCTTTTTCTGTTTATAGCGAAATAGGACCAAGTCCTTATAATGCGGACAAACATTTACTGCATATCGGGATTAAAGGTAAAGCAATGTCGGCAGACAGTCGACCTGCGGCTAATTTAGTTTTTCTTATTGATGTTTCAGGTTCTATGAATCAAGCCAACAAAATGGGTCTGTTAAAGAATGCCTTAAAAATGCTCACCAATCAGCTTACCCAACAAGATAGTGTCGCTATCGTCGTTTATGCGGGCGCAGCGGGTACGGTATTAAAACCAACAAAAGGTGATAACAAACAAGCAATTATTGACGCGTTAGCGCAGCTTTCAGCGGGTGGTTCCACTAACGGCGGAGAAGGTATTGAAGCCGCTTATAGATTAGCTCAGCAATCATTTATCAAAGATGGCATTAATCGCATCATGCTGGCAACCGATGGCGATTTTAATGTCGGCACAACCAATAACCAAGCATTAAAAAATCTGATTGAAAGCAAACGAAATTTAGGTATTGATTTAAGTATCCTTGGTTTTGGTAGTGGAAATTATAATGATGAATTAATGCAACAACTTGCTCAAAATGGTAACGGTAATGCCTATTATATTGATAACTTAAATGAAGCACGAAAAGTATTAGTAGCAGAGCTGTCATCAACTTTGGTAACCATTGCCAAAGACGTTAAAGTTCAAGTTGAATTTAACCCGCAATTAGTCAGTGAATATCGACTGATTGGCTATGAAACACGTACGTTGAACCGAGAAGATTTTAATAACGACAACGTGGATGCTGGAGACATTGGCGCAGGTCATACGGTTACCGCTATTTACGAAGTCAGTTTAACCAGCAGCTCGAATAAGGCAAACGATCCGTTACGTTACCAGCGTAATAATAAGCCGCTAACAGGTAACAACAGTGAGTTAGCCTTTTTGCGCTTACGATACAAAGCACCAACAGAGCAAGATAGCCAACTCATTGAAATAGCGATCAACAAAAACAAAATAATTAAAAAACTTGCTGATACCAGTAATAACTTTCAATTTTCTGCCGCCGTTGCGGGTTTTGCACAACTATTGCGAGGAGGGGTAAATCTTTCTACAATGGAGCTAAGCAACATCATTATTTTAGCTCAACAAGGCAGAGGCAAAGATGTACATGGTTATCGAGCAGAGTTTATTAACATGGTAAAACTTGCACAAGCATTATCACCACAACTTAGTGTTAACAATGAGTAATTGCTATTGAATCAAGTGGTATTACCGACTGAACATTCAAAACAATCGGTTGCCGATGAAGCGCTGATGCTTGCTTACGCCAAAGGACAAGCATCAGCATTTGACTCCCTTTATCAGAGGCATAAACAAGTGGTTTATCTTTTTTTTGTTAAACAAGGATTACCAATCGCTATTGCTGAAGAGCTTTGCCACGATACTTGGTTAAAATTAATTAATGCTAGAGAAAAGTATCAAGCGCAAGCCTTATTTAAAACTTACCTGTTTACTATTGCGAGAAACACGTTAATTGATCACTACAAGAAAAAAAGTACTCAAAATGAAGGTAACTATAATACAGATGATAATGATTTAACGGCCACAATAGCAGCAACTCAGCTTTGTGAGCAACAACAAACACAGCAGTTACAGCGAGCGTTATCCCTTAATATTGCAGCATTGCCGATAACGCAACGAGAAGTTTTTTTGTTAAAGCAAGAGTCTGGATTTTCTATCGAACAAATTGCACAAATAACAGCGCAGCATCAAGAAAAAGTCAAAAGCAGTTGGCGTTATGCTTTGCAACGTTTACGTAAGGGGTTACAGCATTATGTCAACTAATCATACTGGCAATAACGACAAACAGACTCAAAAATCAACACTTCAACAGCAAAGTAACGAAGCGTTTATTGATGAACTTTATGATGAAGTATCACAAGAACAGCAAAGCCAGCCTAGTGAATTATTAGATCAACGTATTCTAAGTGCTGCACATAAAGCTATTAATAAATCGGATAAATCCAAACGAAACAATCACATTACTTGGTATTCAATGCTAGCTACTGCTGCATCTATAACACTAGTAGTAAGCTTGGTTGTTCTTCAACAAGCAAATATACTGCCTAATGAACAAGCTGACATCATACTGAAAAAAGATCTTATCCTTAAAAATCCTATTAATGCAGTCTCTGACATAGAGTCTTTTTCGGTTCAAGAAGTAATAGCTGAACAAATTGATTACCAAGAAGAGGCTAGCTATTCAGCTAGATCTGGACAAATGGCAAATTCGGTAGCCAATAATACGAAAGTAGCCGTTAACGAAAGAACGCTACGCGCCATGCAATATAAACAGCATAGTCAATTGGCCAAACAAAAACCAGTGGCACAAATGGTGACATTAGCCCCTGTTGCAGGTAAGTTCTTCGCTAAAATAGGGCCAGCGCTAGAGAAAAAGCAGACAATAATGTCCCTATCCATTAAGCAGTTTCAACAATACACACTTTCAAACAAAACGTTGGACGCTAAAAATCAATGGTTGTGGTCTTTACACTCAGAAAACGACATGGCATATATTATTAATATTTATCAAGATAAGCAGCAGTCTTTACCTTATCGTTTAGATAAGAATAGTTTCAAAATCATTGCAATACACCAAAATGATTCAAACGAATTACTGTTAAAAAACAAAGCATTATCTATGGTGATAATTTTAAATACAAATAATTAAAAACATGCGATGATGACGCCCTCAATGGAAAGCTAGATGTAATTACTATCAAATAATTTATATCTAGTATATTAATATGGATTCACATATGAAAAAAACACTCGCAATAGTCATAATTACCATTTTATCAATTGGTATAATCGCTCCTAAATTAGTGGGTAATCAGTTTTCAACTACCCTCTATTCTATAGCTGAAAAAGTTAATAATACCCCCGGTTACACTTTAGAGGTTCAAGCAATTAATTCACAATGGTTTTCTACTGATGCTTCATTAGTTGTCAGTTTAGATACCGCAGGTTTAACTGGAGTACCCGATACAACATTTACCGAAAACTTTTCTTTAGTCATTGAAATAAAAGCCGAACATGGCCCATTTATCTTTAATGAACAAAGCAACTTAGCCTTGATATCATGGACTGCAAGTGTTGATGGTCAAGCGTTAAGAGAACACCTTGTCTGGGCAGAAAATACAGATTTCTACCAAGTTAATGGTTTAATGGGCCTGCTCGGCGACCATAACTACCAAGATAAAATAGCAGCATTTTCTACAAGTGACACTCCTGATATGGTCAGCATGATATTTAGTGGTTACCAAGGTAGTGGGCAATATGATGGGCAAGAGTTTTCCTATAAAGGCGGCGCAACAGACTTAACGGCGACTGCGGAAGCAGGTGATTTGATCATGAAAGATCTCACCATCAATATGCAAATAACAGCCACATTAGAACAAATTTATAATAGCGGCCTTTATGATTCTGAAACAATGATAAATTTTTCTTCTATTAAATTTAACGACAATATAGATGAAAATATCAATCTTACCGACCTTTATGTTGCTGCTTCTTCATTTTTGGATAAAGAAAAACAGCAAGCTAACATGCAATTATCATACGGGGTAAAAGCTGGCGATATTAATGAATATCATGTCGAAGATATAGCGCTTGATATAGCAGTGAATAATATTAGCGGGAAATTTGTTAAAGCATACCAAGTGTTCAGTCAAACGCTTGGTGATGTCAACGCTGAAGATATGCAAGCAAAAATGCTGGGCTTTGCTCAAGATAACTTACTTACCTTACTTAGCACTGAGCCACAAATTAATATTACCAGCTTACGTGGTACTTTTCCTGAAGGAAAAATTAATGCCACAATGCACACCAGTTTAGTTGGTGTTTCAACATTGCCAATGCCGATTGAAGATCAAAAGTTTTGGTTAGCGCATGCCCTAATTAATGGCAAAGTAACGGGTGATAAAGCAGTCATTGAATTTTTTGCTAAACAGTTTATGAAAAAGCAATTACTCGCCAACCCACAAGCACAAGATATGTCAGCAGAAGAAATTGACAAAATGGCCGCTCAACAAGTCCCGCAAATGTTAGACATGTTAACGCAGCAAGGCTTATTAGTGGCAACAGATAGTCATTACACCACAGATTTTCTTTTAAAGGACAGCCAATTTAAAGTGAATGAAAAGCTCATCCCGCTGCCTTTCTAAATTCACGCTTATAATTTTAAACTAATATAAAAGCCGTTAAGCTATTTCACTGCAGATAGACATAGCTTAACGCACAGTAAACGGGGGTGGAAATAGTGAAGATTTATTTGGGTGAAAAAGAGAACACCGCAGCTTAATAAAAATAAGTTATGGCAAGATTGACACGTATAAGCTCACTGATTTTATTTTTTATTTACTAAATCCCGCCACACAGCGTCAACTATTCAAATTAGCTAAAGCTGAGAAAACAAATTTTTTGCTAGTGCCAATTCAGCTTTACTCCGAGATTTTGTCAGTACGTAAGTGAGTTCAACTTTAGCTTCAGCTTTACGTGATAATTGCATTAATGTTTCAGCTAAATGATAACGAATTTCTGTATTAGTTGAATCAATCGACTTAGCCTGATTAAGTGTTTTCAGCGCTTGTTCAAACTGTTTGTTTTTGAATAAAATCCAGCCGTAAGTATCAACTATTGCCGCTGAACTTGGTTGTAATTTCACGGCTTGTTCCGCATAAATTTGTGCTTTTAAGTTATCAGTAGCCATTAAAGAGAACGCAAGGTTATTTAAAATACTTGCCCGATTTGGTAAACGTTTGGCTTTTTCAAGTAACAGGTAATGTTCAGCAGCTTCAACATATCGCTTATTTTTTAAGTAAAAGTCTGCCAAAATATTTCGATGATAAATATTACTATTTTGTTGCTGTATGGCAGCAACGAGTAAAGCTTCAAATCGTTCATCATTCAGGCCGAGCAATGCTAAGTTATATGCTTTGGCTAATGCCATGTTATTAGTATTGTTTAACTCGAATGCTGCTAAATATTTATCTTGAGCTGGTTTTGCTTGCTGAGTCGCTAACAAGTAATCGCCTTCAAGCAACAGTATTTTAGATTTTTCTAAAGTACTTTTCTTCAAACGACTTAAATACTTATTTGCGGTTTTAAGATCCTTTTCAAACAAACTTATTTTAACATTTTCATAATTTACTTGAGCATTGTTCGGTTTAAGCTTATTTGCTAAATTAATGGTTGTTCTGGCTCCTTTAATGTCGCCATAATTTCTTTGCATCGTTGCTAAATAAGTGAGCTTATCGGCTTGCTGAAACCATAAGCTTTGTAGCCTATTCACCTGCGTTTGGTATTGCTTGCTATCGCCAATTAATAAATAAAGCTCCGCTTTTTCTTTAAGGTAGTTTTCATTCAAGCTATCAAATTTACTTAATTTATTTACCACTATAAGTGCTTGCTCGAATTGCCCTGTTGTTTTTAATAACAACATCAACATTTCATTGCCATTAACATGATCTGGGTGATAGCTAATCAATGTTTGCAGCTCAATAATTGCTTGCGGTGAATTTCCAAGAGCTAGCTGTGCTTTGGTTAGGAGTAATCTCGCGTTTGCTTGACCCGCTCTCTGATCAAGCAAGTTTAATAACATCGCTTTCGCTTGTTCGGCAGCTCCAGCTTCTAACAAGGCTGAGGCGGTATTGAAACGAGCGCTATAGTTTGTAGGTTGTTTAAGCAATATATGCTTTAGCACCCCTAGAGCTTGCGGATATTTTTTTAACTTAATTAACGATGCAGCTAAGGCATTCATCAATTCTATATTTTGTGGGTATTCCTTTAACAACTTTTCGATTAATCGGCCCGCTTTCGTTACTTTTTCGGTTCGCATATAGAGTCGAATTAACGCTTTTTCATAGGCAATATTTCGATTATTATCATTTGCTTGTTCTAAAAAAGTAACGGCTATAGACGCCTGTCGTCTACTTTCCAAAAGTTTTGCTTCTACTAATATTAATTGGCTAGCTTGTGGGTACAGGGCTTTCAACTTAGGTAATAATTCTTCACATTTAAAAATATTTCGATTATCTATGTATAGCTGACATAGTGTTACCGCCATGTCGATTTCTGGCATAACTTTTACGACATGTTTATCAAGTAAATCACGTGCCGGGATGTATTGCCCCAACTTAAGGTAAATATTAACCGCGAGAGAAATAGCTTGAAAGTTATCCGGTTCATCTCGCAAAAATTTATTAATATTGCGTAGTGCCGACTGATAGTTCTCCAGTAAATATTGACTTAAGGCGTTAATAAAAAATAAATAGTTATTTTTTAATTGCACATCTTCAGGGATTAGCGCTATTTTTTGATTTAAGCTAGTTAATATCGCTTTCGCTTCTTTATTATTGTTTTGTTTAAATAATAAATTTGCATGTAATAGTTTGGCCCGAGGATCGTTAGGGGATTTTTCTAATACCTGCTTGACTAATTCAAGTGCTTTTTCATCATCATTCTGATTAATATAGACACTGGCAATACCACGCTTGGCATCAAGAAATTCTGGCGCTATCGCTAAAGCTTTCAAATAGGTATCAATTGCTTGCTGATTTAACGACTGCTGTTTATATATTTGTGCCTGTAAATGCCAGGTCAGGTATTCTTGTTTGCTATTTTGAAATGACTTATCAAGAAACTGCTGTGCTTTTTCAAGTTGTTGCAATTTAAAATAATAACCCGCAATACTATTGAGTGCGATACTACTGTTTGGATTAAGTCGTAGTGCTTTTTTATATTCAGCAAGCTCTCGATCATTATTTTTAAGCTGTGCTTGCGCTTTGCCTCTAAAGACATATAACTGCGTTAGACTTTGACTTGACAGCCTTACATCTTTCGCCAAGTTTAACACTGCTTGTGGTTTATTCGATAATAATAAAGCCTCGCCAAAGGGTTGAATAAAGAGTGCTATATCAGCGCCTAAATTAATAACTTCTTCAAATTCAAGCACCGCATCATTGATATAACCATACCTTAGCAATAATTTTCCCATCAGCACTTTACTGGGAATATAGTTACCATCTTGTTGCAAAGCGTTTTTTAAATGAATATATGCTGTTTCGTTTTTATCATAATTAAAAGCTTGTTGTGCCAGCTCGTGTTGCTCTAAAACACTATTTTTTTCTTCGGCATAAGTGAACGTAGAAACAATAAGTACAAATGTGAATAGCCCTATGGTGACTACTTTATTGATAACTTGCCTGACACGGGGAAAATTAAGCATATAAGCCTTTGAAAATAGAAGATAACTATATTAAGCATAGTCTTTTTAGCAAAAAAAACGACCAATAAATTGACCGTTTTTCCAAAGATTTAAACTTTACACTGTTTTATTACGTGATCTTAAACCAAATAAACCTAAAGCAAATAATAATAAGGTACTTGGCTCAGGTACATCTACGCTAGGGGCTCCTAGTGCACAACGAGCCCAACGAGCGTTTTGCATATTAATGGTATTACTGATGAACTGACCACAGCCTTGGGCATTATCCATGGTTATTTTAGTATTGGTACTACTATGATCTGTCCATACAGAGTCAATATCTTTCATCAACTGACCATTTTTCCCTCCTGGATTAAAGTCGGTAAAGTCCCATAAGCCAATGCCACCAAGTACAACGTTACTTAAATTAAATATCTCGTTAGTTCCTTTATAGGCATCTTGGTAAAAGATAGCACCTAATTCACCATTGCCTAACTTCTCAAGATTTTCTGTACCATCACTTAACATTACAGAAGCGTTATCAAAGCTATAATATTGGCCATCAACCATGCGAAATATGGCTGTTAAGCCAGTTAAACTTTCAATGACCCAGTTAACATTATTAAGATTAAAGTAACCACTATTACCTAAGTCTAAATCTATGACTACATAATCAGCATTTTCGCCGCTTGTATTACTATTAAGACCATCTATAGATGTTGTGATATCATTCATACTACCATTAACAAATTGACTAATATCTGACATGTCCCAAGTAACATCCGTTGCTAGATCAAGGATCCAATCACGTTGTTGCGCCAAGTCATTGATTAAGCCGTTACCACTAGCAAGGGTAAAATCAACGCCACTTGTAGCGCCATTACCAATATCATAAGCTGCTCGGTTATTAGGATCAGACTCTTCAAAGAACGCAGTGCTATCTTGTGCACATTCACTATTTGTAGAATTAGCACATAAAACCCCACTATTAGCACTATTATCTTTAGCGTTGACATCTGCATTTGAAAAGTTTGCTTTGGCATTATCTCCAATTAAAGCAGCATTACCACTGTAATCTTTACCTTGTAGAGCAGTAATATTGTCAGGAGAAATATTAAAGCCTTTATTATTTAACGTTACACCGCCACCAAAGCCTTCCAAATCGTCACTATGGAATTTCCCTAATATTTGGGTCCCGCCACTAGGAGGTTCTCCAACAGATAAAAATTCTTGGTTAGCGCCAATTTCAGCATTTGACAAAATAAAATGATCTTGAGATACGCTTTGTCCACCAGTAGCAATCACTAAATAATGCTCGGTATCACTGGTTGTAGTACTTGCTGATGCAAAATTACTCAGACCAGCGGTCAAGAGTAAACCAACGGCAAGTGCTAATGTTGATTTTTTCTTATTGATGTCAGCCATTTATTTTTCCTTATTATCATCGAAATATCATTTGGCATAGATAGATGAATAGATACTTAGATTATGACTGCAAGAAACATTCCTAAAGATTTTTTCACAAAAGATCAATGAGTTAAAACCAAGGCAGGTAAATAAAAAACAATTGTGTAAAATTTATGGACACTCCAGTTATAACCACTCATCTTTTATTTTACCATAATGAAAATAGCCCCATTGCCCGACTCGTCTTAAAGGCGCGAATGGAAATTTCGGCAACGCTTTGTTATATAATGGCAAATTAGCGATTTTTTTATCTATAGCCTTTTCGGCTACTTTCTCAGCTAGCCGTTTACCTGCCTGTACTGAAAACGACACACCCGATCCGCAATAGCCCATACTGTAAAAAATATTCTGTTGCGTATTTTGATAAATATGTGGCATGTCATCTAAGGCCATACATATCCAGCCTGACCAAGCATATTGATATTTTAAATTCCCCAGAGGTGGAAAACTGGTTTTTAACACAGCTAACAATCGCTGAGCGTAATAAGGATCATCGGCAGATTTACCGGTAATAGCTCCGCGGCCGCCAAATAAAATACGATTATCGGGTAGCTTTCTGTAATAATATTTTAGCGCGCGGGTATCCATAACAACATTCGATGTTAAAAAGTTGCACTCAGCTAATTGTTGCTCTGACAAAGGTTCAGTAACAATAATTTGTGAAAGTACCGGTAACGTACGGTCGGTCGTTAATGAATGAAAACCTTTCGGTGTATAACCATTCGTCGCAATCACCACTTTCTTAGCCTTTACAACCCCCAGTGGTGTAATCAGCTTTTGATGTTGACCTTCGTCGATAAAGTTTAAAACGGGCGAACTTGTGTGAACTTTAGCGCCAGCTGCTCGCGCTAATTTTTGATAGCCCCACGCAAGCTTTAATGGGTTCAAACCAAAGCCGTCTTGATAACGAATAGCGCCATAAGCATTTTTATCGTCCATGTATTGTTGACGAACTTCATTCCTCGTCAACACTTCGACATCACTATTCTTAATACCGGCAAAGGTTTTTTGTTGTAACTCAGCTTGGCTGATAAGTTCTGCTAATTTACTAGGCTTATGAGCAACTTTTAAAAAACCACGTGCTTGTACATCGCAGTCAATGCCTTCGGCAATAAGTGATTTAACGGTTTCAACACCCGAGCACATTTCATCATAAATGCCACGCATCACTTCTTCGCCCCACTTTTTCGCCATATCACTATAAGACTTTCGACCTGAAGACTTTAAAATAAAGCCGGCATTTCTGCCGCTACAACCCCAAGCTGTTTGATTAGCTTCTAATACATGCGCTTTAATGCCGTGCTCACGCGCTAAATGTAACGCACAAGAAAGACCGGTATAACCCGCCCCTATAATTGCAACATCAACGTCTAAGTCTTGAATAACTTGCCCATCACTTATTGGGGCATTATTTTTTGTATCAGCATTTTCAGCCCAATAACTTTGTGGATAGGCAACGCCACAGCCAGGAGATTTATCGTGTAAAGGATCGTACATTTTTAAGGGTGCTTTAATGAAGAGAATCAGAGAAATTTTACCCCATTTATAAAAAATTTGCTAAGCTGAATAATCAAAAAAACATTATATTTAATTAAATGTCTAAAATGAAAAAACACACAGAGGCAGTCCAAGTAACTTACCGAGAAATGTTGCCCGAAGATTTCTCAGCAATCATTAATTTAGGCACTGCAGTACATGGTGCGGGTTATATTGATCACGACATTATAGTGAATTGGTATGCAAAAGGCTTAACTAAGCAGGAAGACTCAACGATAGTAAATGCTAATTTTGTCGCTTATTTTGCAGGTAAACTGATTGGCTTTCGGTTGACCTTTGCGGTTAATCAGTGGCAAACAGATGAATGGTGTAGTCCTAAATTATGGCCGCACTCTGTTGATAAAGTCTGTTACTTTAAATGCAATACGGTAGATGAAAACTACCGTGGATATGGAGTCGGTAGTCAATTGCTCAAACTATCGACAAAAGCAGCTATTGAACAAGGTGCTGTCGCTGGTGTTAGTCACTTATGGAAACAAAGCCCCGGTAATAGCGCGGTTAAGTATTTTACTAAGTGTGGCGGTATCTTAATAAAAGAACATGCAGAACGTTGGAATGAATTAAGCAAGCATGGCTATGATTGTCCGGCATGCGAAAATGAATGTCATTGTGTTGCTGCAGAAATGATCATTAGCTTTTAATAATGATCAGTTACGGGATTATTTTTTGTTAAAATAAAGCTGTTCATACATATAATAGAGGCCAGTAAAACGGATTATAAGTTTATTCCTAAACTAACTAGCAGCTGATAAATTTTGAAGAGGTATTTACATTAACTTGTAAAAAAATAAATAAAAAGCACCACATATGTGGTGCTTTTTTAAATAATTTTGTTTGACGTTATTTTTTAACGCGACGAGCAGCAAAGCCTACCAATGCTAGAGCAAAAATGGCTAAACTAGTTGGCTCTGGCACAGGGGTAACACCAGTTACTGTAACCTCTGGTAATGTTGAAATAGCAGTATCAACGACAGTAGGATTGGTTGCAGACACTTGATATACACCATTAGCTAACGAAACATTACGAGAGACTAACCAGTTATATTGCGTTGTATCAGAGTAACCACTCGTTAAATCCCAACCTTGTGTCAACGTAGCTAACATATCATTAACCGACTGACTGGCAACAGTATCATTCCATAAGCCAGTAAAGGTAATAGCAGTGTTAGTCGTATCGGTAAAAGTTAAACCACTTCCTGTGCTTTGAGATGCTGAATGATAGTGTTGACCAAAGTAATCTACAGTGCCATCGCCATTATCACTGTAACCAAAGTAAATTAAATGCGCCTGAGCTGATGTTGATAACAACGCGAATATACCAAATACGATGCCGGCCAATTTTTTTCTGTTCTTAACTATCATGTTTAAAACTCCATTTATGATAAATAATGATTAAAAGTAAAAATTCTAGCCATGCTTAGCAAAACTCAGGCCATTACCTATTTAACCATAAAAACCAAGTACTTAGCATTTAACCGTATTTATTAAAAGACTAGAATGTAAAATAGTCTGACAGGTTACTCTTCCCTAAAATATATATATAAAACAAATACATTTCCATACTTTGTCCGGCAACATATTAACTAAATCGCCATATTTGATTTAATACACTAAATATATCTGTCAGGCCCAAGAAAATATTAAGCTCCTTAAAATGCGATAACATCTAAGTTATTACCCTTTGATCTGATAAGTAAAACAATTCGTCGTACAAACCTATTTACTTGTAAAGAATTACGTTACTTTAATGGTCGGTTTTTCACTATAAAATGTATAAGTATGAATTTTTCTTTAGGTAAACGGCTCGTTTTTTTAGCCATTATATTTACACTTAACGCTTGTCAACTAACAAGCAATAATATGGAATCGGCTAAGAAAATAGCCAACGTACAATTTGATGGTGCGGTTAAGCAACTATTAGATCATCGTTCAGGCAAGGGACTTTATCAGCAAGATAAAACCGAAAAAGAAAAAAAGTATTGGCCTGATTTATCGCCACAAGCATTAGAAAAGAAATATCAACAACGTCTTGTTATCGCAGCAACATTTACAGCAATAGAGCAACATTCCCTGTCAGCCGAGAATAAAATTAATTATGCGATTATTAAGGCTCAACTCGATAATAATATTGCTCAATATCATTTCAAAGCTCATTACATGCCATTCAAGTCGGAGTCAGGTTTCCATTCAAATTTAAATTTTGTCATCAACAATACACAATTTAGCAAAGAGAAGCATATCGAGTCATATTTGAATAAGCTATCGGCTCTTCCTAGCTATTTCGAGCAAAATATTCATTGGATGCGTCAAGGATTAGCAAGCGGAATTACCCAACCTCAAGCGGTATTAATTGGCTATGAACAGTCAATACTTGCCTTTATTCCTCAGTATGCTGAAGATTCTGAATTTCTTAAACCATTTACCACAGCATCTAAGTTAATTGACACTAAAGTACTGGCTGAAAAAAAACAGCAGCTTATTGAAATATTGAAAGCTAAAGTTATTCCTGCTTATCAAAGCTATTATCAATTTTTTACCCAAGAATATTTCCCCAATGCTCGCAAAACCATTGGTGTTTCCGAAACACCTAACGGTATTGAGTTTTATAACAATCGTATTAAACATTACACCACAACAGAGATGACAGCTGAACAAATTCATAGATTAGGTTTAAGTGAAGTAAAACGTATTCGTCAAGAAATGAAAGAGATTATTGTCAAAACTGGCTTTAAAGGCAGTTTTTCTGAGTTCACCCATTTTTTACGAACGGATCCGCAGTTTTATGCTAAAACGCCGTTAGAGTTACTTAAAGAAGCTGCGTATATTGCTAAGCAAATGGATGCTAAATTGCCGTCATTATTTAAGCATTTACCACGGTCACCTTATGGCGTTGCACCTGTACCAGATAGTATTGCCCCTAAATATACTACCGGCCGCTATATTGGCGCGAAAAACGATAGTCAGCCAGGTTATTACTGGGTAAATACTTACGCGTTAGACAAACGTCCACTTTATGTATTACCTGCACTTACCTTACATGAAGGTGTGCCGGGTCATCACTTGCAAATATCGCTAAATGGCGAATTAGATAATTTACCTGCATACCGCAGACATGCTTATATTTCTGCCTTCGGTGAAGGTTGGGGTTTGTATTCAGAATGGTTAGGTATTGAAGCGGGAATTTACCAAGACCACTACAGTAATTTTGGTCGCCTTACGTATGAAATGTGGCGTGCGGCTCGTCTTGTTGTCGATACTGGTATACATGTAAAAGGATGGTCAAGGGAACGTGCCATGAAATTTATGACCGATAACACCGCGCTCTCAACACATAATGTGAAAACAGAAATTGACCGTTATATCTCATGGGCAGGACAAGCGTTATCTTATAAAATTGGCGAGATAACCATCAGAAACCTCCGTAAGAAAGCAGAAGCTAAATTAGGCCAAGACTTTGATGTTCGAGAGTTTCATTATCAAATTTTAAAAAATGGTTCGGTACCGTTAAAGGTTCTTGAAGACCAAATTTCAGTTTATATTGAAATAGCGTTAGTTAAAATTGCTAAAGAAAAACGCAAAGTAGAAAAAGTTAAGTAAGCCATTGAAGCTGTGATGATATTCTGTCCTATTATTATCTTTATTAATGTCGCTGAACATTTTGCATTGCTCAGCGCAGTTATATCGAAATAAGATATGGATAATGACAAATTCTCGATGATTTTCCTTCGCCATGTTTAATTTACTACGGCCTTATCGCTCAGTTAAGATGAACAGATAGTGATGAATGAAAGAATCGAGTCGAGCCGATGGCTCGTTTTAATGTTATTAATTACCTTACAAATTAATTTATTCTTTTTTAAATAACACAAAAGTATTTTTATGAAAGTCTGAGATAAACAACAAATTATATTTTTATTTTTTGTCTCCCCCCCTCGCAGAAAATATAGTACCCAATGATACAAAATCATTTTACTTTGAATCAATAAATATCAAAACTACAAAAAACATTGACACTAATGGTCTAGCAGATAACAACATTTATTAATTTACAGCTTAGCAATAATACGAATAGAGTGATTCTAAAAAGGATCAATCTTGCTGTAATCGACAAAAAAGTACATGCAGGGCAATCCAAAAAATCGACTTACTCCAGTTGAAAACAATCCAATATCATCTGATGGCAGGAACAAGTTCTACAACTTTCAACCGAAATAAATACTCGAGTAAAAAATCTTATCAAACGGTAATAAATCTCAATCAAAAGAGTAATAAGCGAGCAATGTAAAAATAAAAATATCGCTTCATGGCTGTGTCAACTATTCTCCAACCTCATGAAAAAACCGACTAAACATCCAGTAAATAAACTGTTGAATAAAATTTAAATTACATGTAAATTGTTAATGAGATGTTACAATATTGTAACAAATATCTTTATTTTGTAACATTTAATTGCATCCTGAGACACGTGCTTAAGCACATAAAAAACAATTATAAGAGTTTCGGGATCATCCCCTTAAGGGTGAATCACTCAATTAAAAATAAATCAGGAGAAGACATGAATACTAAATTATTTAAATATTCAATGGTTGCAGCCGTAGTCATTGGTTGTATGCCATTAACTTCAGTAATGGCCGCAGATAACTCTCAAGGCTCTATTTACGGGAAAAATGCATCAGGCAGTACAGTCACAATTAAGAATGTAGATACTGGATTAACACGCCAAATAACCGTAAACGAAGATGGCAAGTTTACATTTAAAAACTTACCCGTTGGTAAGTACACAGTTATGACAACGGATGGACTACAAGGTTTTGTCCGGGTTAATATCGGTACTGGCTCTAATGTTAACTTTGTATCAGATGATATAGAAACAATTTCTGTTACTGGCTCTAACATTGCTACGATTGATACTTCAACTTCAGAGTCTAGTGTTATATTTTCTGCAGAAGATATGGAGTTGTTACCAGTTGGCAGAAACATTACGGATGTTGCAATGCTTGCACCTACTACAGTACAAGGTGATTCAGCTTTCGGTAATTTAGCCGCTTTCGGTGGTTCATCTGTTGCTGAAAATGGTTACTACTTAAACGGCTTCAATATTACAAACAATCGTTCTTTACTTTCTTTTGCTAATGTTCCTTTTTCTGCTATTGGCTCTCAGCAGATTAAAATCGGTGGTTACGGCGCAGAATATGGTCGCGCATTAGGTGGAATCGTTAACCAAGTAACAAAAAGTGGTACTAACGAATGGAAATTTAGTACTTCCATTAACTGGATGCCCGACTCGTTAAAAGCTGAAGGCAAAGATGTACTTAGCCTTAACCCAGATGATGACACACCAACAGGAAGCAGATACCTTAAGTACCGTACTGCAAATAATACCGATCGTACTCAATATGAATTTTCGGCTGGTGGACCAATAATTAAAGATGAATTATTCATCTTTGCCGCAATACAATACGATGTTAATGAATACGAAAGTTACTTTAAAACCAGCAGCAGAACTGTCTCTAGATCTGCACCACAAGGCTTGGTGAAAGTAGATTGGTATGTAACACCAGAACACGTACTTGAATTCACTGGCGTATACAATGAACGCAAAGACGACTACTCTATTTATGACAACCCTTATTCTGATGGCGCAGGCAGTTCAAGATTGTCACAAACAGGTAAGCACGGCGAAAAACGCTACGACTATGGTTCAACCAATGGAGGGCATATTGCTATATTAAAGTATAGCGGCCAGATCGCAGATGACTTATCTATTTCTGCAGTTGTAGGTGATAGTTATAGTATAAGAGCAAAAAGAGATCCTGATGTAGCAAGTGACGTAACTACTTGCAACCGTATTTGGGATTCTCGTTCAGACAAACGTGCACTTGTACACATGGGGTGTTGGGAAGAAGGCACATCATCAATTATTGATCCAGATGTAAAAGAAAATTTCGATTCGCGTTTTGGCGTTAAATTCGATCTAGAGTACGTCTGGGGTGATCACACAATAAGAGCCGGTTACGACACCGAAGATTGGGAAAATAATCAACGTGGCAATGTTTATGTTGGTACCGACGAAGACCGTTTATACTACCGTTACTTTAAGCAAGGTAGCGCGAACCACAGTGCAACATCTGTAAATGGTATTGAGTTAATTCCAGGGCAAGAATATGTTCGTACTTGGGATGGCGCAACATTATCTGCAACGTACAAATCTACCAATACAGCATATTACATAGAAGACAGCTGGCAAATGACTGACGACTTATTGATTTACGGCGGTTTACGTTGGGAAAGTTTCGAAAACCTAAATGGTGAAGGTAATGCCTTCGTTGATGCTGAAAATGAATTAGCACCACGTTTTGGGTTTTCATGGGACGTAGAGGGTGATTCAACGAAGAAACTCTTTGCTTCTGCCGGTCGATTCTTTGTACCCGTTGCTGGCAATACCAATGAAAAATTATCAGGTGTAAGTTATAGAGATGTCGCATACCACAACTTTGACTCTATTGACCCAGTAACGGGTGTTCCACACATCACAGGTCCAATTGGTACCCCAAATATTGAATCAAGAAAAGCTCCTAACCCCGGTTCGATTGTTGTAACTGATTTACAACCTATGTACCAAGATGAAATTATTATTGGTTATCAGCAAGAGGCTTATGAAAACTGGACACTTGGCATAAAGGGTATTTACCGCAAACTTAAAAACGGTATGGATGACTTCTGTAACGCTGCTGACATCTATGGCTGGGCATTGGACGCTGGATATGCTGATATTAACTTTAATGATATCCCTGGTTGTATTGTATTAAACCCGGGTAAAGACTTAAAAATGGATCTAGATCTAGACCATTCAGGTAACTTAACCGCAGTAACAGTACCAAATAGTTCAATTGGGTTACCAAAGTACCAGCGTGACTATAAAGCGGTAGAATTTACCTTTAATCGTGCTTTTGTCGATGGCTGGTATGTGGGTGGTTCTTATGTTTGGTCTAAAAACCAAGGTAACGCAGAAGGCTACGTTAACTCGAGTCTAGATCAAGATGATGCAGGTATTACGCAAGATTTCGATCATCGTTTATATAACGAAAATATATACGGTGACCTTCCAAACCATCGTGAACATGTATTCAAACTTTTCGGCGCTTATCAAATTAACGATGAGTTAACCGTAGCGATTAATACATCAATCACTTCAGGTCGTGCAGTTAGTTGTCAAGGTTTCGTGCCACGTGATGAATTTAAAGATCTAGATAACCCTTCGAGCCCTAACCATAGAACATGGGAAAGACTTGGTCGATACGGTGATTCTGCCTACTATTGTCGTGATGAAAATGGCGAGCAGATATTTTCTGGTAAAGGCGCTTATGGTGAAACACCTTGGACCTTTAATACCAACTTAAACGTTACTTACAAGCCAGAAGCTATTGAAGGTTTAAGATTGTTTGCGATGATTAGCAACGTATTTAATTCACAGAAAGTGACAGAAAAGTATGAGAAAGGTGATATCAGCAGAGATTCTGGTGAACAAAACCCTAACTTCTTATTAGATTCTGGCTATCAAACGCCAAGAGCTATGACTATTCGTATGACTTACGATTTCTAGCACTTAATATGTAGTAACACCGATTGTTTAAATGAGTAATAAAGCAGCCAATGTATCGGCCGCTCTATTGCTCAGAGTTATTATAGACATCATTAATACAAATATTCGATGAGAGATGAATAGCTACAAAACGAAATATTGATATATTTCGAATATAGTCTGCATAATACGATATGACTTAGCTAACACTACAAACCGGACAATCTGCTTGTTTTTTCAAAGTGAATTGTTGCCATTGATTCGACAAACCATCAAACATATTAAGCTGATTAATATGTATCGTATTACCGGTTAGCAGCTTTATCGCTTGTAACGACTGCATACCTGCAACAATAGCTAATACCGGACCGACTATACCGACAGTTTGGCAGTTATTTGTCGGCGCTTTTTCACTGGCAGGGAATAAGCATTGGTAACAGGCACTTTCTGGATTTCGGGGATCAACCACTAACTGCTGACCGTCAAATCCTGTTGCTGCACCGACAATTAATGGCGTTTTTTGTTCAACGCACACTTGATTCAATAAATAACGTGTCGCGATGTTATCGGTGCAATCAATCACCACATCGACTTGTTCAATATAATAATGAGCTAATTCTGCATCGAGCATTTCGTCAACCACTTCAATGGTAATTTCACTATTATGTTGTTGTAATTTTTCAGCGCCAACATCTGCTTTATTATTGCCGACATCACTTTCGGTGAACAATATTTGTCGCTGTAAATTGGTTATATCAACTTGGTCACCATCAGCAATAAACAAAGTACCAACGCCAGCGGCGGCTAGATACAAGCTGACCGGATTGCCTAAGCCGCCCATACCGACAATCAGGACTTTAGCATCACGTAATGCCAGTTGGCCTTGTTCACCAATTTTATTGAGCATAATTTGTCGGCTATAACGTAATTGTTCGTTTGGAGATAACATGATCTGAAGTGCTTCCTAGTCAATATTTCTTAAGTAAAATTAACGCAGTGTACGCACGCTATTGGCTTTAAATTGAATAAATACTTTTTGGTCAACGATTAACGATAAACGCTTAGCTGACCAAGCCGTAATGTTGACAAAAAAGTCTTGGCCTGAGCAATTAACCGTTAACAGTACTTGTGACTTACAGGGCTCAAACTTCGTTATTGTTCCCTGTAAATGATTAACAATCGAACTTTCACTAGGCTCATGCAAAGTGACACTAATGTCGCTAGCGGCAATAATACAACGAACATTGGTGTTGGTATTGGCATCACTTTCAATTTGCTGATTAAGTGGCATTAATATCTGCTGGTCGCCTAACACTAAACTCGTTAAGCCATATTCGACTAAATGTTCTTGCACCGTTAATGACAAACTGGTTTGGTGCAATATCTCATTATTGGTGGTTAATAGGTGAATCACCTGATGTATATCACCATAATGGGTCACTTTACCTGACGATAGCACTAACAGGTTATTGGCTAACTGCTGAATTTCAGCCAAAGAATGACTGACGTATAACATAGGTAAATTCAGCTGTTTTTGTACTTTAGCTAATAAGGTCAGCATCAGACTTTTATTTTTATCGTCTAGTGCACTCAGTGGTTCATCAAGTAATAATAAGCGTGGTTCAGCTAATAAGGCACGCGCTAAAGCAACGCGCTGTTGTTCACCGCCAGAAAGTTGAGCTACGGATTTCGACAGTAAATTATCTAATTTGGTTAATACCACAATTTCAGCAAAGTCTAACGGCTTATTCACCGAGGTATTATTTCTCCGCTTTTGTCCATAACGCAGGTTTTCTTCTACCGTTAAATGCGGAAATAAACGACTATTTTGAAAGACTAAGCCAATATTACGTTGCTGCGCTGCAACAAATATTTTTGCTTCGCTATCAAGTAAAGCATCCGCTGCAGGTAAATCGTTAATTGCTAACTTACCCTGCACGTGTTTATCAAGCCCCGCGATTACTTTTAAAAGTGTCGACTTACCCGAGCCCGAATGACCAAAAATTCCGGTGATACCTGTTAACGATATTTTTTCATTGATAGACAAGACAAAATCTTCATGTTCAACCCTAACATTTATTGATAAATCAGCCATCAATTATGCCTCTTTGAGATCACTGACTTAGATATAGCTGGCTTAGAGCTTTTAGGACGACTTTTATTAGGTCTATTGAGTAAGTAAATCAACGACAGTAAAACAAGCGATGAGATAACTAAACTGATTGAAATAACATGGGCTTGTGCGTAATCAAACGCTTCAACATGATCGAATAAAGCAATAGACAGCACACGGGTTTCGCCGGGAATATTACCACCTATCATCAAGACCACACCAAACTCGCCGACCGTATGGGCAAAACCTAAACTGGCTGCAGTAATAAAACTTGCTTTAGTAATGGGTAATACTATGGTAAAAAACCGATCGAACGCGCTAGCACCTAACATGGCCGCGGCTTCTAATAAGTCATCGCCGAGTTGTTCAAAGGCCTTTTGCAACGGCTGAACAACAAACGGCAGTGAATATAAAACTGAGCCAATAACAATGGCCGAAAAACTAAAGGCAAGTTGTTGCCCGGTAGTTTCTTGCCAAATTTGTCCGGGTAAATATTGCGGCGAAAATAACAGTAATAAATAAAAGCCCAGTACCGTTGGCGGTAAAACAAGTGGCAAAGCAACCAAAGCTTCAATAAAAACTTTACCTCGGCTTTTCATTTTAGCGAGAAACCAAGCGAGCGGAGTACCAATTAACATCAGAATAACAGTGGTGATACCCGCCATTTTTAGCGTGGTAATGAGTGCGAGCATATCAGGGTGAGTGCTATTCATTTGAGCTCCCTTCACTCTTAACGACGTTCCATTTTATATAACCTGACTGGGCAATAAACTGCTGACTTTGTTCATTCATCAAAAACTTAACGAAGCGTTTTGCCTGTTCGCTGTTTTGACTGCGTTTTAAAATAACTAACTGCTGTTTTATCGGCTGATGTAAACGCGCAGGAATTAATACACCCTTTAAATTATTGAGCACTAATTGGCTATTACTAACCATACCTAAATTTACCGATTGTGAACGCGTCTGCTGAAAAGTCTGGCTAATATTAATACCTTGAATTAGCCGCGTTTTATAATCATGCCACAGCTGTAGGTTTTCTAGCACTTGTTTCGCTGCTTTACCATAAGGTGCAATTTTAGGGTTAGCAATAGCAAGGCGTTGCTTGTTATTTTTAAGCGCGGTAAGTGGGTCAGTAGATATATTGTTTCTTGCTGACCAAAGCGCTAACTGCCCATAAGCATAGGTTTGCTGGCTAGCTTTAAAGGCTAAATCAGTTGCTATTAATAATTGCGGTCGTTTACTGTCTGCAGACAAGAAGAGATCAAACATTGCACCATGCTGAATTTGCAGGAATAAGGTACCGCTAGATGCGACGATAATAAGTGGCTTAATGAATTCGTTTTGCTCTGTATTGTAGCGAGCCAGTAATTTTCTTAAGGTCGGGGCAAAATTCGAGGCAACCGCAATGCGCAAAGGCTCTTCATCTAAGTTTTTTTCATCTAAGCTTTTTTCATCGAGGCTTACAAAATTTTTAGCCGCAACTAAAGGTGATGAACAAAACATTAGCCCGATACATATCAAGCTAATTAATATTCGAGCTGGCAATAAACCCAAGCCTATTTACTCCACGCCTGTGCTTTTTCTTTATCACTGTTTTTCGCTTCAAGCCATGTTTCACCCAACTCAGTGAGTTCTTTTTTCCAGAACGGCGCTTTTACTTTCAAGAAATCCATGATGAACTCGTTAGCCGCAAAAGCATCTTGGCGGTGTTTACTGGTGACGCCAACAAAAACAATTTGTTCACCAATGGCTAGCTGACCTATACGGTGAATAACTTTTACCCGACCAATATTCCAACGAGTTTTAGCCGTTTGAATAATTTCAGCCAAGAGCTTTTCAGTCATATCTGGATAATGTTCAAGGAATAAACCTTTTACCTTCAAACCTAAATTATTATTACGCACGCGCCCGCTAAAAGTCACGACCGCGCCATCTTCAACATTATCACTTTCTAACAAGTTAACTTCATAGCCATGATCAAAGTCTTCCGTTTGAATGCTTATTTCTGCGTACTTATTCATAACAGTGTCTATATTCACAATTTTAACCACCGGTAACAGGAGGGAAAAAGGCAACTTCGTCGCCAGCTTTCACTGAAAAGTCGCCCTGCACCATTTGATGATTAACCGCACAAAGTAATGAGTTATTGGCTAAATAATTTTTCCAACCCTGGTCTTTTTTCCCTAAAGCATCTTTGACTTCAGCAACTGTGCTCGCGCACTTAGCGCTGATTTCAGTACCGCTGCTGCCCAACTGCTCGCGTAATGCGGCAAAAAATATTACTTTGATCATAGCTTTTCCTTCATTATCTAGCTTGTATGGCTTTGGCTTGCTCAGCTTTTGCTTGCCAAGAGCCTGATTTCCCGCCTTCTTTGGTTATCACACGAATACCGTGAATTTCCATTAAAGGGTCCACCGCTTTACACATATCAAACAAGGTTAAACAAGCAATTGAAACCGCGGTTAACGCTTCCATTTCAACACCGGTTTGTCCGGTCAATTTACATAAGCTTGTCACATGCACTTGGCTGTTTTTTTCATCAATAGTGAAATCGACTTTAACTTTCGTTAGCATTAAGGGATGACAAAGTGGAATTAAGTCACTACATTTTTTGGCTGCTTGAATACCAGCAATACGAGCAACAGAAAATACGTCGCCCTTTTTATTATCGCCTTGGCTAATTAACGATAAGGTCTGCGCCGACATTTGAATATAACCTTCTGCAGTTGCAGAACGTGATGTCATGGCTTTTTCAGTGACATCAACCATATTAGCTTCACCACGTTTATTTACATGGCTAAGGCTAGGTTTTACTTGTTCTTTAGAATGGCCCATTAGTCTCGCGTCTCACAAAGCTCAATTTCGGCCATTTTCAAATGTGGCACAAAATTACAAGGACGATGGCTAGCATCGAGTTGTTCTTTAATCAGTTTATCCCAAGCCGTACGACAAGCGTTGGTTGAACCAGGTACACACAAAATCACCGTGCTATTGGCAATGCCGCCAAAAGCACGCGATTGAATCGTTGATGTGCCAATTTCATCGAGCGAAATAGCACGAAAAACCTCGCCGAAACCTTCAACATTTTTATCAAATAATGGCAGTAAAGCTTCAGGCGTATTATCACGGGCAGTAAAACCAGTACCGCCGGTAGAAATTATAACTTGCACATTTTCGTCAGCTATCCACTTAGAAACAATCGCACGTAATTGGTAAACATCGTCTTTAACAATAACCTTATCGGCAAGTTTATGGCCCGCTTCAGTTAAGCGTTCAACCAGCACTTGCCCAGAGGTATCGTTAGATTCATCACGGGTATCAGAAACAGTTAATATGGCAATTGATAAGGGAATAAAAGCGTTACCGCCATGTGAAGAGCTCATAAATTTTCCTAAAGTTTAATAATTTTAAAATTATTTTCTAATACAATTAGTGTTCGTCATCCTGAAACGAGTTCAGTATGACGACTTTTTCAATTTATTTTCGTCTAAACACTAAAAGTGTTGTTGTGCTTGTTGCCATTGTTCTGGTGTATTGCTATTAAATAAACACTGTGGCGACTTTAGCGCTAAAGCCTGATGCGGCACTTGTGCGAACATCGAACGAATCGATGGGCCATTTTTTTTCTTATCAGCTTTTTCGTTTACCGCATTTTTATACCCTTGCTGATATTGCGCAAAATTTGTCGTAAAAAATAGCTCAACAAAAGCATTATTGGGTAAATAAAGCGGTAAAAAATGATCGGTAAAGAAGCACGCCTTCTGGCTTAATTCACCTTTCATTTTTAACTGCTGAAGCGTTTGCTTGGTCATTAGCGGTAAATCCACCGGTAAAATGAGTAATGCTTTAGGTTGGTATTTTTTAATGACACTGTAAATACCGCCCATTGGGCCAAGCTCAGCAAATTGGTCTGCTACATAATATTCGGCGTTGCCACTGTCATCATTACTACTGCCTTCAACAGACCCACTAACAACAATGTTATTTATACCTATGTTTTTAAGTAAGTTTTTACTGTAACTGAGCATGTTTTCACTGCCGCGCGCTTGCCCGTTTAAAGTCGAGCTATTACGCATTAACAAAGCTTTATTAGACCCCATGCGAGCAGATTTCCCGCCGGCTAACACCACGCCTAAACAATCTTGATTCAAAAAAGCGCCGCTCATATTCCCCTTCATATTTCCCGAGATATTCCTAACCATATTATCCGCCCAACATAGCCAGGTTTTTAGTGGCACCTGTTAGTTTGTCTTGAAGAAAATGAGTGGCTTTTTTATCGGTCATCATGGCGCGAATTTGTTCTTTCAAAGGCTCAATATCGTCTTGCTGTAAATACTCTTTCAGCGGTAAACCTGCTTCGGTAAATAAGCACAAATGCAATTTACCTAACGAGCTTACTCGTAAACGATTACAGGTGTTACAAAAGTCTTTGCTGTACGGCATAATCAAACCAATTTTACCTAAATAATCTGGATGATAAAATTCTTGTGCAGGTCCCGCCGCTTTATCATTTATCACAGGTAACCAACCATCGAGTATTAAATTTTGTTTAATACGCGCACCCTGTACATGCTGTGCATCGAAAAACTCTTGGTTATCACCCGTTTGCATTAGCTCAATAAAACGTAAGGTCACCGGAGTCTCTTTAAGCCAATCAAGAAAGGTTTTAATATCATGACCATTGTATTCACGCATTAATACAGTATTAATTTTGATCGTTGGACGACCATCCGCCAACGCCATATCAATGCCTTTTAAAATATGCGGTAACTTATTATGGCCAGTAATTGAATGAAACATACGCGGGTCAAGGCTATCAATACTAATATTGATCGCGTCAATGCCGGCATCTAACCAGCTTTGTAAATGCTCAGGTAATTTATAGCCATTGGTCGTTATAGCGACTTTTTTAATACCAGGGGTTTGCTTACAAGCAGCGATAATTTCAGGTAGGTCTTTGCGCAACGAAGGTTCGCCGCCGGTGATGCGAATTTTTTCCGTGCCCATTTGCGCGAAAGCGTTAGCAACACGTTTGATTTCATCAAAGGAGAGAAAATCACGGTCATTGTCGCATGAATAACCATCAGGCAAGCAATAGGTGCAACGAAAATTGCACACGTCAGTAATCGATAGGCGCAAGTAATAAAACTTACGACCGAAGTTGTCTGTTAACATATCACCTTTCCAAATGTAGGGAGGCTAACGCGTTTCCTTGTTAACCCTGGCGGTTATAGCAATATTGCAGTAACCACGGCTTGAATAGCATTCTAATTAAAGATTCAGCTAGAAAAGCTCGGCGAATAATTCATTTTAATTGTTTAACTATAGTAAACTATTTTCACTATTAAAATACGACTAGACATTAAGTAATTTTAATTTACATCAAAAAATCACTACTTAATCCGTATTCTTCGTAGGGCAACTTGAGTCATAATGTTCTACATACAGCGGTTTAATTTACTGCATAAAAAACAAACTAAACAGAAGAGTTACTTATGGTTGATTGTTGTTCTGCTCCCGGACTATTACCGTTTGAACAAGCGATGGAAAGAATGTTGTCGGCGATAAAGCCGATTACTGAAACTGAATTTATTCCTTTCGCATTAGGCTTAAATCGCGTTTTAGCCAGCAAGATATCCAGTCCATTAAATGTCCCTCCACACAACAATTCAGCGATGGACGGTTATGCTTTTAGATTAGCCAGCTTACAAGATAAAAACACCTTAACCATGGTAGGCCGATCAATGGCTGGCGCACCTTTTAAAGGGTCATGTAACTTAGGTGAATGTATCCGTATTATGACAGGTGCAAAATTACCAAGTTGTTGCGACACAGTAGAAATGCAGGAAAATTGCCAAGCAAACGAAGACAGCATTACTTTTCTAGAAGACCGACACTTTAACGATAACATACGTTTTTCAGGCGAAGACATTGCTATAAACCAGCAAGTATTTAGCCAAGGTAAAAAACTGTCTGCTATCGACATTGGCGTACTTGCATCGTTAGGCGTACCGACAATCGAAGTTTTTAGAAAAATTACCGTTGCAGTATTAGCTACCGGTGATGAATTAAAGTCTCCTGGCGAAACACTCAGTGAAGGTGATATTTTTGAAAGTAACAGTCATGCATTAACTGCGATGTTAAACAAACTCAATGTCGATGTTATTAACTTCGGTATTATAGCCGATGACGAACAGGCAATACGTGATGCTTTTGCACAGGCAGACCAACAAGCCGACGTGGTTATTTCTTCTGGTGGGGTGTCTGTCGGCGATGCCGACTATACAAAACTGGTACTCGAACAATTAGGAGAGATTGGTTTTTGGAAAATAGCCATGAAACCCGGTAAACCTTTTGCCTTTGGCAAACTACCGAACAGTTATTTTTTTGGCTTACCCGGCAACCCCGTTTCAGCATTAGTCACTGCGCACCAATTAGCGATTCCTGCTCTGTTAAAATTACAGAATGCTCAACCAAAAAACTTGCCTTTATTGAAAGTCAAAACGGCGACCCCCTTAAATAAACGCCCGGGACGCATGGACTTTCAGCGCGCGATATTATCAACCAATGAACAAGGTGAAATGATCGTGACTAGCACAGGTAGCCAAGGTTCTGGAATATTAACCAGTATGTCTACTGCCAACTGTTATATTGTTTTACCTTCGAGCCAAGGGAAAGTCGCGGCAAACGAAATAGTTGATGTACAGTTATTTGATGAAGTCATTCAATAAGGCTTCAATTGAGAAATACATTGATAAACATTGCTTATGAAAAATAAAATATATTGCCTACCGGGCACCATGTGCGATCAACGTTTATGGCAAGCTTGTATTAAACACTTACCTGAAAATGTTGAGCTTATTCATCTTGCCATTCCAATGGGTAAGAGTATTGATGAAATAATAACAGCGCTTGATAAGCTACTTCCAAAGGGGAAAGTCAATTTAGCTGGCTTTTCGTTAGGGGGATATTTAGCGTCAGCTTATGCATTGAAGTATCCTGAAAAAGTGAGCAAGTTACTCCTTATTTCAAATATGTCTTACTCATTACCCGAGGCTGAATTAAAAGAGCGCAGCCGTACTATCGCCTATTTAAAAACCCATGGTTACTCCGGGATCCCGACTAAACGTATCACAGCGTTACTGCACCCAGATAACCGTAACAACCAAGACATCATTCATTGTATTCGTGAAATGGATACAAGTCTTGGCAAAGCAACGTTGATTTATCAATTAACGGTGACTACCCAGCGGGAAAACTTATTAATAAAACTGCCCAAGCTTTCTTTTCCTGTTCAGTTCTTAATTGGTGATAACGATTCATTGGTTAAGCTCAGTCGAATTAGCAATATTTTAGGGCAATCAGAGCATGTTTCACTAATCGTCCTTAGCAATACCGGCCATATGTTACCGCTTGAGCAACCGCAGAAATGTGCACTAAAGATGAACAATTTTTTTATCGAGTAATAATACCAATTCCATGGACTTGGTATAAGCGCTTAAACAAGGTAAAATAGCCCATTATTTTTATGCCAAGGAATTTCCGTTGAGCCAGCTTAGTTTTTCCACCTTAAAACTCAAACCTGAGTTAATTCAAAATTTAGACTCTATGGGTTATCAACAGATGACCGACATTCAAGCTCAAAGCTTGCCGACCATTATTTCTGGCGGTGATGTTATCGCCCAAGGAAAAACAGGATCAGGAAAAACAGCCGCATTTGGCTTAGGTGTTTTAGAAAAACTTAACGTGAAGCGCTTTCGTATTCAATCATTAATTCTTTGCCCAACACGTGAATTAGCTGACCAAGTAGCGAAAGAAATTCGTAAACTTGCCCGTGCCATTCATAACATCAAAGTATTAACCCTATGTGGTGGTATGCCTTTTGGCCCGCAAGTAGGTTCTTTAGAACACGGCGCTCACATTATTGTCGGTACGCCAGGACGAATTGAAGATCATCTTGGTAAAGGTACCTTAAAATTAGATGATGTGAATATGCTGGTACTCGATGAAGCCGATCGTATGCTAGAAATGGGCTTTCAAGCTTCTGTTGATTATATTATTTCTCAAATTTCACAAGAAAGACAAACGTTATTATTTAGTGCTACTTTCCCAGCAGAAATTGCTGAAATTTCTAAAAAGATAATGCGTTCACCGACAAAAATTACTGTAGAAGAAAATCACGAAGAAAGTACTATTTCACAACATTTTTATAAAGTAGAAAATGACAGCGAACGTATCGACGGCATACGTTTGTTATTGTTAAAGCATCAACCAGAATCGAGTATCGTTTTTTGTAACACCAAAAAGGACGTACAAATTGTCGTCGATGAACTACGTAATTATGGCTTTAATGTGCAAGACTTACATGGCGATTTAGAGCAAAGAGATCGCACCGAAGTATTAGTTCGCTTTTCAAATAAGAGTATTTCTATTTTAGTCGCTACTGATGTTGCCGCTCGCGGTTTAGATATTGACTCACTCGATGCGGTATTTAATTATCATATCGCACGTGATAGTGAAATTCATGTTCACCGTATCGGTCGTACAGGACGAGCTGGCAGTACGGGTATTGCTTGTTCATTTTTCAGTGAAAAAGAAAGCTATAAAATTGGTTTATTAGAAGATTATCTTGACCGTACTATTGAAGGCGAATTATTACCTGATGCTAGTGTATTAAACTCCTCGGTATATTCGCCGAAGATGTCGACTATACAAATTGACGGTGGTAAAAAGCAAAAAGTACGTGCTGGCGATATTCTTGGTGCACTTACTGGCGATAAAACTATATCGGGTAAAGAAGTCGGTAAAATTCAACTCTCTGATAATTGGGCTTATGTTGCGGTTAGCCGTAAGTTTGCCAAGCAAGCTTTTAAGAAACTCAGTGACGGAAAATTAAAAGGCCGTAAGTTTAGAGTGAGATTGTTAAAATAAAGTACGGATTATAGGTTATTCAGAAACAACGAGGTTTAGTTAAATAACATTGGCATTTAACTAAAAACCTCGTATGATACTGTTGTTTTGTACAGTTAATTTTGATTGTATAAGCGGTTTTATATCGTATATGATAAAACCATCAAGCGGAATATTGATTAGGTAAGGAAAAACAATGGCAGTTGAAAGTCGATTTGTCGTCATTAGACAAGGTGTGGAGGTAGCAACATTCATGGATAAAAAAGCAGCAGACGAGTATGACAAAATGCTTGATATGGCTGATAGCTTAGCCGAAATGTTTGAAAGCACTACATTGGATCTTGATGAAAAAACACGTGAAGAACTTTGCATTTACTTAGCTAAAAACCGTGATGATGTACTTGTTGCGCTACAAGCAAAAAAAGCTAAGCCCGCGACCGTCGTCAAAAAAGCACAACCCAAAGTTGTTACCGAAGTAAATGAGGATAAAAAAGTTGAAGCAAAGGTTGCAGCAAGCGATGAAGTTGCCGCTAAATTAGTGACCGAAGTGAAAAAGCCTAAAGCAGCACGTAAAGCTAAAGCAAATAAGACCGCCGCTTAACAGAATAATACATAAATAAGAACCGTTTATGTTGCAGTATCAACTTATTCGCAGTAACAAAAGAAAAACTATCGGCTTACAGGTGAAGCACGGAAGTATTATTATCCGTGCGCCACATTATGTTTGCGAGCAAGACATTGCCCATATTGTAAAGGCAAAAAGCGCTTGGTTGCAAAGAAAAGTCGCAGAGCAAAATGACCGCCCTAAACTACAAAATAATGCCTTTCAAAAAAACAGCTCATTGTTCATCAATGGCGAACTGAAAACGCTAGATATAAATTTTGGCCTATTTAGCGAAATAGTAATTGATAATAACACTATTCAACTTACCCTTTCTAATCGTGTAAAATCAGCAAAGAGCGAAGTCTCGCAAGTTAAGAAACAACTTGAAACTTGGTTTAAACAACAAACCATTAATTATCTAGATAAGCAGTTAAGTAATAAAGCCGAGCAAGTGGGTGTTTTTCCTAAGTCATTTAAGGTACGCCTTTATAAAGCACGCTGGGGCAGCTGTAATAGTAAAGCTGAATTAAGTTTTAGTTCACTATTGGCAATGACCCCAGACTGGGTATTTGATTACGTAATAATACACGAACTTTGTCACCTAATTCACATGAACCATTCACCAGCATTCTGGCAATTAGTCGCCATTCATTGCCCTAATTATCAATCAGCAAAAATTTGGTTGAAAACTCATCACAGTCAACTTCACTGGCCGACAGTATAATTTTGATGGTCGACATAATCAGTTCGATAGCAAGAGTTACATATTAGATCACTAGGGTAAAAATTTAGTACAGTATTCCTCAGTTAACAGCTTTAAAATCTCTCCTTGAATTTAACTAAAACCACTAGGCTTTAGCTAATGCGACAACTAAAAACATTAAATTAAAATAAAAGTAAGCTAAATCCTTAGCTTACCATTTAATTTTGGCATGAATATCGCTTAAGTTTTAAGCATTAATAACAACCTAGTAAGTAATGGCAATCGTTAACTGACGTTTCCATTAAAAATAAACAAGGGGGAATACATGAAATTAAACACCTACAGTTGGAAAGCTACCGCCATTTATGCCATATCAACAGCGATGTCTATAATATTAATCAAAGTAGTATTCGGCTGGTAACTGCCGCAGCGGCAATGGTAAATAAAAGAGATTATCCTTACTTTTTATCATTTTACGTCTAATTATTACAAGTTTTGCACTTAAAGCGTAAAAAAACGACTTTTTGACGCTTTATTGATTAACAGTGCCCGCTATTTAGGGTAGATTAGAGACATAAAATAAAAAATAAAGGATTAATTATCACATGAGCTTTTCAGTTCTTGTCTGTGATGACTCAAACATGGCACGTAAACAAGTTTTGCGTAGTCTACCCGAGCAATTATCTGTAAATGCGCAACTTGCCACAAATGGCCAAGAAGCAGTTGATTTACTACGTAGTCAAAAGTTTGACATTCTATTTCTTGATCTCACCATGCCGGTACTTGATGGTATAGGGGTTTTACAAACATTAAAAGATGAAAGTATCACTCCAGCAATTTTTGTTATCTCTGCCGATATTCAGCCTGAAATGCAAAACAAAGTAATTGAACTTGGCGCGAAAGCTTTCTTACGTAAACCCGTTCAATTAGATGTACTTAATCAAAATTTAAAGAATCACGGTTTTTTATGAGCGAACTTAACTTAAACGAAGACCAGCAAGATTGTTTACAAGAAATAATTAATGTTGCTATGGGTCAAGCCAGCGATCAACTTGCACGGTATTTAGATACCTTCGTTTATTTAAAAGTACCTAGCATTGAGCAGGTCAGCACACTCAGTCTTATTGAGACTTTAAGCACTAACGAAAGCTCTGCAGCAGTTGTAAGTCAAGGTTTCTTTGGTTATGAAGGTATTCGCGGTGAAGCGCTATTAGTATATAAACCGAAAGACTCTGACCGCCTTGCCGATTTGCTCGGCTATGAACCCGATGAATTATCCGATGAAGAGCAAATCATCGACTTAAGTTCAATTTTAACGACCACTTTTTTAAATGTATTTGCAAAACAAATAGATAATCAAATGTCGTACAGTGCTCCGCGTTTGTTAACAGGTTCACAAAGTGCGGTATCTGATCATCTTGCTCAACAATCTTTTAATTGGGACTTAGCACTGAAAGTTAAAATAACTTACCAAGTCACTGACTACTCCTTTAACTGCGACATGATTTTATTTATACCGGAATCCGCAATTAACAACATAAAAACGGTTATCGATCGAATCCTGGAAGAGTTCTAATGTCTCCTGATGATATTTGCACTGACATTGCCAACAAATTAAATACTGGCATTCTCATTATTGATAATCAATTCAACATCGTAATGTGGAATAGATATTTAGAAATTCATGCTAATAAAAATACCACTAATGTTACCGGTAGCAACATCTTTGAAATATTCCCTGAGTTGCCAGAGAAGTGGTTTAAACGAAAAGTAGAGAGTGTTTTTCAATTAAATGCCCAATCTTTTTGTTCATGGGAACAAAGACACCACCTATTTGAGTTACAGCATACACGTCCGATAACCACTAATAGCCATTTTATGGCGCAAAATTGTACGTTTTTACCGCTTGAACCTAAAAACGGACAGCAGCATGTTTGCATCCTTATAGAAGATGTTACCGATGTTTGTCATTACCAAACCATGCTTAACAAAGCGTTAGAGGAACTTGCTCAGGCAAATCGTATTGATGGCTTAACGCAAGTATTCAACCGAAAGCATTGGGAAGAATGCTTAGAGAAAGAGTTTTCACGAGCCCGTCGTTATCAACATGGCTTAGCATTGATCATGTTCGATTTAGATAACTTTAAATTACTGAATGACACCTATGGACATTTAGGTGGTGATAAAGTGCTGGTTGAAACCGCAAAAGTGATCAGTTCACTTTTACGTTTAGGTGATTTATTTGGTCGTTACGGCGGCGAAGAGTTTGCCATAATATTACCTGACACTGATAAAACGGGTGCACTTGATGTTGCAGAACGTATTCGTATTGCTATTAGTGAAAATGCAATAAAATTTCAAGAAACTCAAATAAAAGTAACGGCCAGTGTTGGTGTCGCGATTATTAACGAAAGCGATTTACGCTATGAACACTTGATAGCTAACACAGACCTTGCTTTATATGATGCTAAAGCTTCAGGAAAGAATGTTGTTTGTTTCGCAAAAAAGTTGGCTGAAGACTATAATATATGAATAAACACTTACCTTTATACATAAAAATTTAGCAAAAACACACTTTATTCATAAACTATAACTTTTTATTCATAAAAATCTATTGACAGAAAAACACTGCTCAGGCATTTTATACCCATGAAAACATTTATCCGCCGTATTACCATTATTATTACCACTACCACCCTCACTGGGATGGTGGTCATCGGCTGACGTGTAAATAAACACATTAAATAAAAGCCCGTGACCCTTTAAGGTTCCGGGCTTTTTTGCTTTAGAATATTAAATAATTACTACACACTTTGGCTCGCAAAGTGTCAGTAATAAAGAGGAATTAAAATGCGCGTATTAAAATTTGGCGGCTCATCGCTAGCATCAGCTGAACGTTTTGTTCAGGTTGCCAAAATCATAGTAGATAAAAGTACCGATTCGGCTGTCGCAGTCGTTGTATCGGCACCACAAGGCGTGACTAATCACTTAGTCGCTATGGCTGAAAATAATAGTGATGAAATAAAATTACAAAAAGATTTAACCTATTTCAAAAAAGCGATCATGACAATTATTGACGACTTAAGTGCTAGTTTGCCAACGTTTAACCCATTGCATGTAGAACAAACATTGACGAACTGGGAAAACAAGCTTTCTCGTTACTTACAGGGTGCAACAATGTTGTCTTACTGCCCTGATCATATTCGCGCCATTATTATTAGTGTCGGTGAACGCATAAGTGTCGCCTTGCTTGAGTCTGTATTAAACACCAAAGAAATAAATGTCTCTGTACTTGAACCTGAGAAATTTTTGATCACTAATGATGCTTCACTCAATGCAGTTGCAGATTTAGTTTTATCTAAAGAAAACTTTCAGCGTCATTACACTGACCTCAATAGAGTAAGCTTAATGCCTGGTTTTATTGGTGTTAATAATCAACAACAAGTGACTACTTTAGGTCGGAATGGTTCAGACTATTCAGCGGCGGTTTTAGCTGTTTGTGCACAAGCAGATTGCTGTGAAATCTGGACCGATGTCGATGGTGTTTTCAACGCTGATCCTCGTCTTATTAAAGAAGCAAAGTTACTTGATTATTTATCATATCAGGAAGCTATGGAGCTATCTTATTTTGGCGCTAGCGTGCTTCATCCAAAAACTATTGGGCCCATCGCTCAGTTCCATATTCCCTGTTTAATTAAAAATACTGGCAATCCTTCAGCACCCGGCACGTTAATATCTAATGAAGACGATCAAACGAAACAAGTAAAGGCTATATCTAATCTTGACGACCTAACGATGGTTAATGTTTCAGGCCCTGGTATGAAAGGTATGGTTGGCATGGCGAGTCGTGTTTTCGCAACGATGAGCCAAGAGAGCATTTCAATAGTATTAATTAGCCAATCGTCGAGTGAATATTGTATTAGCTTTTGTATTCATAGCGTTGATGCTGCATTAGCCGCACACAGTTTACAGCAAGAATTTGAACTTGAATTATTAAATAGTTTACTCGAACCGTTAAAATTACAACATGAACTATCAATTGTTTCACTTGTGGGCGACGGAATGCATCATCAGCAAGGAGTTGCTGCAAAGTTTTTCAGTTCATTGGCGCAAGCACGTGTTAATGTTATTGCTATCGCCCAAGACTCTTCAGAGCGGAGTATTTCAGTAGTGGTAGAGAAACGTAAATGTACCGATGCAATGAAAGTTAGCCATCAAAATTTCTTCACTCATAAACCAACCATAGATGTATTCTTAGTCGGTTGTGGTGTTGTTGGTAGTGAGCTTATTGCACAAATAGCTCGCCAGCAACCCAAACTGAAAGAACAAAATATTTCGTTGAAAGTTTATGGTATCGCGAATAGCAAAGGAATGGTTTTCAATAATGAGGGCATCGATTTAGAAAATTGGCAAGCAGCAATCAATAAAGATCCAACCCCTGTTAATGTTGAAAACATCAAAGCCTTTGTGCGTGAAAATCATTTAATTAACCCTGTTTTAGTCGACTCTACTTCTAATGAGTCTTTAGCAATGAGCTATGTAGACTACCTTGAAGAAGGCTTTAACGTTGTTACTCCAAATAAAAAAGCCAACACTGACTCTTGGGAGTATTACCAAGCCCTACGTAGCGCAGCTCAAAAAACAAATCGACGTTTCTTATATGAAACTACCGTTGGCGCAGGTTTACCAGTTATTGATACTTTACAAAGTTTGATAAAGGCTGGTGATGAATTAGTTCGTTTTGAAGGTATTTTATCTGGTTCACTTTCCTATATGTTTGGCAAGTTAGAAGAAGGCATGACCGTTTCTCAAGCAACGGCCATCGCAAAAGAAAATGGTTTTACTGAGCCTGATCCACGTGACGATTTAAGTGGGTTGGATGTAGCTCGTAAGTTACTTATTATGGCCCGGGAGGCAGGAATGCAACTTGAATTATCTGATATTTCTATACAGGCAGTATTACCTGAAAGCTTCGATGCTAGCGGTAATATCGATGAGTTTATGATTAACTTAACAAAAATTGATGAAGAATTCGCACAACGTGTAGCTGACGCGAAAAAGGAAGATAAAGTATTACGCTACATTGGTAATATTGTTGACGGAAAATGTAAGGTTTCCATTGAAGCCGTTGACAGTAAACACCCGCTTTACAGTGTTAAAGATGGCGAAAATGCTTTAGCCATTCATAGCCGTTATTATCAGCCATTGCCTTTTGTACTACGTGGTTATGGCGCTGGTGCCGAAGTCACAGCTGCGGGTGTTTTTGGTGATTTGTTACGCACATTAGCATGGGAGCAACAGCACTAATGAGTATTTCAGTTTTCGCCCCTGCCTCTCTTGGTAACTTTAGTGTTGGTTTTGATGTATTAGGTTTAGCGGTTAGGCCTGTTGACGGTACATTGCTAGGAGATGTTGTTTCGATTGAAGCAGCAGATGAAAATACACTTATAGTTACTGGTGAATTTGCTCATAAATTACCTCAAAACCCAAAACAGAATATTGTTTGGCATTGTATGGACTTGTATAATTTTTCGCTTGAAAAGGCCAAAAAGCCAATCCAGAAAGTACAATTAACCTTAGATAAAAAGATGCCTGTGGGTAGTGGTTTGGGTTCAAGTGCCTGTTCTGTCGTTGCCGCTTTAGTTGCGCTTAATGAGTTTTATCAACAATACTTTGATGAAAAGACCATGCTTTTTATGATGGGTGAAATGGAAGCTAAAATCAGCGGAAGTTTACATTACGACAACGTGGCACCTTGTTACTTAGGGGGCCTACAATTAATGGTGCCGGATAGCCAAGTTATCAGCAGAACCTTACCGCAATTTGATGATTGCTTCTACGTGATGGCCTACCCAGGTATTAACGTATCAACCAAAGCGGCTAGAGATATTTTACCTAAAACATATAGTCGCGCTGATGCAATCGCTTCGAGTCAAAATCTAGCAACCTTTGTAGATGCGTGTCATCGTGGTGATAAACAGCAAGCCTTCTCAGTAGTAAAAGATGTTATTGCCGAACCTTATCGTCAGCATTTATTACCAAAATTTGAGCAGGCTAAAGCGCATTTAACTCAAGAAGGTCATTTGGCTGTCGGTATTTCAGGATCTGGGCCAACCCTATTTTGTGTTTGCGAGTCATTTGAAAAAGCTACCAATGTAGCTGACTGGTTACAACAAAACTATTTACAAACCGACTTAGGCTTTGTCCATATATGCCAAGTTGATGAATCGGGTGCCGGCGTACTTACCCCGTAACGACTTTACTTAGATATATAAATACAGAATTGATAGGAATATTATAATGAAATTTTATAATTTAAAAGAAAACGACGAGCAAGTTAGTTTCGCAGGTGCCGTAAAGCAAGGATTAGGTAAAAATCAGGGTTTGTTTTTTCCTGAAACAATCCCTGTGTTAGACAATATCGACGAATTACTTACCATGCCATTAGTCGAAAGAAGCATACAAATACTTTTCCCATTCGTTGAAGGGGATTTAACTAAGGCGCAGTTGACTGATATAGTAACGAGTGCATTTAACTTTCCTGCACAGCTACAGCCTATTAGTAAAGACCGTGCAATATTAGAGCTTTTTCATGGGCCCACATTAGCCTTTAAAGACTTTGGCGCGCGGTTTATGGCTAAATGTTTACAGGCTTTTAGCAAAGATAAAAAAATAACGATATTAACAGCGACCTCTGGTGATACTGGCGCAGCTGTTGCGCACGCCTTTCACGGCATTGAAAATATACGTGTCGTTATTTTATATCCAAAAGGGAAAATTAGCTTATTACAAGAAAAAATGTTCACTACCCTAGGTGATAACATTGAAACACTTGCTATTGATGGCAGCTTTGATGATTGTCAGGCACTTGTTAAAAAAGCTTTTGATGATAAAGAACTTGCTTCAAGCATAGGTTTGAACTCAGCTAACTCGATAAACATTAGTCGTTTACTCGCGCAGATTTGTTATTATTTTGAAGCAGTTGCACAGTTATCACGCCAAAAAAGTAAAGCCGAACTTAACGATATTGTTTTTTCAATTCCGAGTGGTAATTTTGGTAATTTAACTGCTGGCTTATTTGCTAAAGCCTTAGGCTTACCAGTAAAACGCTTCATTGCCGCAACTAACGCCAATGATACCGTGCCACGCTACCTTGAAACAGGTGAATGGTCACCTAATGAAACGGTTGCCACTATTTCAAATTCGATGGATGTCAGTGATCCAAGTAACTGGCCGCGCATTGAGCACATGCTAAAATCAGGTATTGTACCTAACGACTGCATTAGCTCGGTTTCTATTGATGAAGAGCAAACACAGTCAACAGTTTTACAACTTGCTAAGCTTGGTTATATTAGCGAACCACATGCCGCCGTTGCTTATAAAGCGCTGCAATACAATGCTGACGAAAGCGAATTTGGTGTTTTTCTAGGGACAGCACATCCAGCAAAATTCAAAGATGTGGTTGAAAGTATTTTAGGACAACCGATAGGTTTGCCGAAAGAATTAGCCGACTGTGCCAGTGAAACGATTTTATCCAAAGATATGGCGGCAAACTTTGTCGCTTTACGTGATCATTTATTAACAAATAATCAATAAATAACTCGCTACTTTCATCTGAAAATGGATAAGCTCATCGTGATTGCTAACTTAGTGAGTTAACAAGATACCAACGAGTTATAAAACTGTTTACAATGGCCGTTAATTTATTAACGGCCTTTTTTATTTGTTAAATTAATAATTATGAAAATTAAACCACAGTGGCAAGAACTGCTTAACGCAGAGCAAAACAAACCTTATTTTAGCCTACTAAACAATGAAATTGCCAAACAACGCAATGATGGCGATGTTATTTTCCCCGTTGAAGCTGATGTCTTTAATGCTTTTTCTTATCGAGATCTTACCGATATTAAAGTCGTTATTTTAGGGCAAGACCCCTACCACGGTGAAAAACAAGCACATGGTTTAGCTTTTTCAGTTCAGCCCGGTGTCAAAGTGCCTCCCTCTTTAGCTAATATTTATAAAGAATTAGCCAATGAATACAGTGATTTCAATATACCTGAACATGGTTGTTTAACCGAGTGGGCACAACAAGGGGTTTTATTACTTAATACTGTATTAACGGTAAAACAAGCACAAGCTCACTCCCATGCAAAGCTCGGTTGGGAAAAATTTACCGATACCGTAATTAGAAAAATTAGCGAAGAAAATAGCAGTTGTGTCTTTATTTTATGGGGGGCTCATGCACAAAAGAAAGGAAATAATATTAATAACGATAAACACTTAGTATTAAGTGGCCCTCATCCATCGCCATTATCAGCTTACCGGGGGTTTTTCGGTTGCCAACATTTTTCTAAAACAAACGAGTGGTTGTCAGCCAACAACAAAACAATAATAAATTGGCATTTATCATAAGATACTTAACTATCTACTATCAAGATCGCTGCTCTTTGCCATCGACGTACATGAATGTACTAATGCCGCGAAGGCATGGATGCTTAGGAGCAGCCTTGGCACCACAGCATACCGTTCATCCTGAACATCGCTGCTCTTTGCCCATCGACGCACATGGATGTACTAATGCCGCGTAAGCATGGATGCTTAGGAGCGGCCTTGGCACCACAGCATACCGTTCATCCTGAACATAAAAGCCCTTTTTACTTTATATAAAAAGGGCTTTATTTATAATATTAACGCTAATATTTTTTTACGACCTAAATCCCCCCATATTCCTATCGGTAAGGGCTTCTCGCCAACCACCAAGCCACTCTGACTTTGCATCTGTATTTTGATAAGGACAATTTTCTTTTGTTTTACCGGTAAGACCTGCTTGATAACCATTTGAATGAGCTCTACCTAAGCGATCTCTTTTCTTTGTTCTCATTGATAACTCTCCGTCATTGTCTTGTTTGGCTTTGTTATTACCGTCGAAATAAACAGCAATCGACAGTTAAGTTAAGGTTAAATAGGAGGCTAAATCAAGCAATTGAATTGGTAAAAAATGGAACGGATTCATAAATCATTTAAAAAAAAGTATCATGACAATATTAAATAAATAAAACAATTTGTTACATTCAGCTGTTATTCTTTATAAATATTAAAACGTACTTATTTAGATAAAATTATTTTAATGAGCTGGGATGCCTAGCCGGCTAGAAGTTAATAGTGGCTCGAGCATACCTTCAAGACCATTGAGCTTTATTTCATATATTAACTCAAGCTGTTGCCCTAATTTCCCTGCAGGAAAGCCCTTTGATTTAAACCAAACTAAATAAGGCTCTGGTAATTTTAATAATGGCCGGCCAGAATATTTTCCAAATGGCATAATTTGATTAACCGCTGCTAATAAGGCTTGTTGATCAGCTAACATGTAAAGGTCTCATAATATTGTTTGTTATACATTTTCAATAACAATGATATAACAAATATAAACGGAAATACTGCTATATTATATTATAATTATTGCAATGGTTAAAAAGGGGAATAGTTTTGATTGATTGGGCTATGAAAAGAAATAGACTGACTTTATTTTTTAAAACTATTCTTTATTGTTTTTCTTTTCATTGTCTTTCATTACAAGCAGAAACCTTTAGCCAATCACTTAATCAAGCTGAAAAACTTACTTATCAGAATATCAATACTGCAGAAAAATTAATCGATAGTTTATCATTACAATTACCTTCCGCCAGCAATAACGAAAAACTAAAATGGTTAATCACTAGCCTAAACATTTCAATACTAAATCATAACAATCATGCAGTAGAGGCGTTAAAAGCAAAGATCCCTTTATTAATTCGTGGCTCAGATAAAAAGAGCCACCATTGGCGGCAATTACTTTCTGTCTATGTTGCACTTACTTTAACGCCTTCTTCACCGAAAATATTAAATGAATTACAAGTTTTAGAGACTGAAATATTATTGTACAAAGATGCCTTCCTCAGTGCTTATTTTTATAGAACACTCTATTACGCACTAATGAATCAAGACATTATTGATGTCGGACTCGATATAGCAATTAAAAATATTAAACAATGGCAGAAACTCGAAGAATATTATTTTTCCTTAGAAATGCAGCTTAATATAGCAACTATTCGTATCACTATTTTATCTGATAAAGAAAATGCTGAACAACTGCTTATCGCTTTGGGCAAAGAAGTAAAGTCGCTAGAAGCCAGTCGGTATTTAGTTTCTATTGAAGTATTAAAAGCAAGCATACTAGGTATTAATAACGAATTTAAACAGTCTTATACGCTTTTAGAGAGTTTATTAGCTAACCCTACATTTACTTTAAGCGCACATCAAAAAACAGGTATACACTCTAATTTAGCCTTTTTAAGTTTTGAATTGAAAGACTATAAGCAAGCCATTTATTTTTCTCGAAAGGTGCTTAACTATACCAAAAAACATGCCCATAAATTCATTGCAGCGAGTCAAGTGCAGCTAGCTAAAGCACTACTTGAAGTCCAACAGTATCAAGAAGCAACACAGTTACTTGCCGAAGCTAAAGTCTCGTTCTTACAGAAGAATGACCGCTATGGACTTTTTGATGTTGATAATTTGAATGTTGATATCCTTTATAAAGATAATGATATAGCAGGGCTTTATCGAACAGCAAAAAGTTTAATCGCTAATATCACTTCTCCTGGCACTAATCTTGCGAACGTTAGTCAAAGACGTATTACCCGTGCTGAAAATGCAGCCCATGTAGAAGAGCAAAGTATAGTCGTTGAATCACTTGCTCAGGACAACATATCTCAACAAAAAGAATTAACACTCTCTAAGGAGGTACTTGTTAAGAAAAATCAATTCTTAGTCATGCTTTCCCTGTTATGTATTATATTCATTAGCTTACTCGTATGGGTCTATTCATTATTAAAAAGAGTGAAAGTACTCGCTAATACCGATAGTTTAACTGGCATTAATAATCGTCGTTATGGCATTGAACTGTCAGAAAAGAAATTTCGTAAGCATATGAATTCACCTACAATAAAATCATTTTCAGTTGTTATGATGGATCTCGATCATTTTAAAAATATTAACGACAGTTATGGTCATGATATCGGTGACAAAGTTATTCAATTAACGGTTAACCTTGCCCTCAAAGAATTGTCACCGCAAGATATTTTTTGTCGGATGGGCGGTGAAGAATTTATGTTCGTTCTTATAGGAAGTAATCGTCAAGAGATTTTAACGAAAGTAGAAAATATTCGTCAAAACATTTATCAATTTGACACCTCCCCACTTGGTATATCAAAAGCAGTTAGTGCCAGTTTTGGTCTCAGTTTTATTAAAAACAGTGAGAAAAATCATCAACAGGCTTTTGCCATTTATATTATCGAAGCCGACACGGCTTTATATGCAGCGAAAAAAAGTGGTCGCAACCAATTAAGTACTTACCAACAATAGCGTTTACAGTTAAAAAATCTCCTCGCTAAAACAGAGTTAACATACCTGTTCAACATATCGTTATTTTTGACATAAAAGTGTCATAACATCGCTCTATAATCCTCATAAAACTAACCAATCATGCTTAGTATTCAAATAGGAAACGGATATGTCTATAGTGAGAAAACGCAGTGCGGCCAATAAAGCCTACATTCCTTCCAATGCACGCGACAATCAATATATATTGGCTGAGTTCGCCATCACAGATAAACTATTAGCCTTTATATCACCGAATATATCAGCCGATAGCACTCAGCCCTACTACGATTTTTATCAAAGTTTGTCACAATTACTGTTCACACTTAGTAATGATTATGCAATAAAAAGTAGCTTATTTATTGCCAACGATAAACTTGTGCGGGTTCGTTATAGCCAAGAAATGCACCAATGGCAAACCAGCCAGCAAATTTTATTTTATTACGATCCTCAAAGTCATGAATTACAAAATTCATTTTTTGATGCCAGCGTTCGTGCAAAAAAGATCACCTTGTTATTTCTCGCTTCAGGGGATGACATTCGTTATAAAGCCGCTCTTTTTCACCAAAAAGTTACCAATTTAGTCGCTAGTTTTGCACAACAAGTGCAGTTGTCAGCCAATGATATTCGTTTACGAGATCATCAGCACCTCACCTACGATATTTTTGCTAAAAATAAAGGTTGCTTAGGTAGCCAAGCTCATAAATTACGCCCGATATATGATCGTTATCATTCACAAAATACAGTTATTCCACGAGAGTGTTCCGCAATAAGTTACGCGGTGATCAATTTAACCATTGATAATCGTTTATTAGGCTTAGTCGATATTGATAGTAACTCTATCGATCCATACAACCCACTTTATACCTATTTAAGCGATACATTTTCTTTAGTGGCGAAACGCTTTAATTTGAATAACGGCGCCCTAATTGCCAATGGTTTAGTCCCTATTGTTCGTCATAGCCTACATGAAATCATATCAAAATTAGGTGAACTGCAAATGCTAGGCTATAACCCGAAACAAAGCCCTTGTGGTTTAGTGAGCAAATGGAAAGCGGATGAGTTGGTTGATAATGTACAATTAATTTTTGTTGCCACCACCGAAGACTCGCAACATAGTGGTTACGGAAAGTTCGTTAATCAAATTGAACAGGCGATGCGTCTATTAGCTACTGAACTTGAAATCCCACCAAATAAAGATGAATTAACATTAAGATTTCATCAGCACATAGCTTACAACCTGTAGTTTTTTTGACAAAGCCGTATAGTGTTAGACTCCACTTTTTCAGCTTTCTTTGTAACGTTCGCGATGCATTGAAAGCTGTAATGACGAGTTACTTTTTCAATATTTTTCGTGCTATTTAATCAACAACTATGGCAATAATAATGTGATAAAAATATCAGCAAAAACCTGCCACAAAAATCGTTTTTATTTTCTCCATTATTTTGACGAAAATATACATAGTTCGCTATAGTAGCTATGGATTAAAACGAAATAATCAACAACACCAGTGATTAAGGTAAGTGAACTTAAATCACCTGATTCACAAAGATATTGCGGATTTTTTCATTGCTGTGAATAAAACCAATAGACATCTAAACGTCTATTAATATAAACTGATTTTTTCACTAATTACAAAGGTTATTACATGTCGGCATTCGAAGAAAAAATCACCCTAGCTGGTGGCTGTTTTTGGTGTATTGAAGGCGCATACACTCAGCTTGTTGGTATTAAATCGGCAGTATCAGGTTATATGGGCGGCGATGCGGCTACTGCTACTTATGAAGATGTTTGTTCAGGTAATACTGAGCATGCTGAAGTGGTAGAGCTTACTTTTGATAATAGAGAAATTAGCGGTCGTGAAATTTTAGAAATTTTTTTCACCTTACATGATGCCAGCCAGCTCAATCGCCAAGGTAATGATATTGGTAAGCAATATCGCTCGGCAATTTTTTATCACAACGAACAGCAAAAAGCTTTATCGTTACATATTATTAAAGAAATAGATGAGAGTGGCGTGTATAGCTCTGCCGTTGTTACTGAAGTATCCGCTTGTTCAACCTTCTTTTCTGGCGAAGATTTCCATCAAGATTACTTTAGTAATAACCCTGAAAACCCATATTGCCAGGCAGTCGTTTCTCCTAAGTTAGCGAAATTTCGCAAAACCTTTGTTGCTAAATTAAAAACCAGCTCATAAAAAATAGCCCGTTAATTCACATTAACGGGCTATTGCCAAACTTTTCAATACATTTAAAATTAATACATTAGTGTATATAGCTTTCTGCGATACTTATTTGCTAATGGATCGCCCTCTGGCAACGCTTTAAGTACATCTAGGTATAAATCTTTACTGACCGCGTCACTGCTATTCTTTTGCATTAAGCGAAAGAGTAAGACTAACGCCTCTTCATGACGATTCACTTGGCTATATTGCGCCACCAATTGATGTTGCAATTCGACGTTATCACTGTCATTTTTTAGCTGAGCTTCTAGCGATTTAATTTCAGGAGAGTCTGCAGCTTGATTCGCAAGTTCTAGCTTCGCAATTAAAGCATGATAATTACTGTCTTGATCTACCATAAGAATAGTAGTTAATAGTGCGTCGGCTTCAGTAGTTTTTCCTAACTGTAAATAAACATCTGCCAATAGTAATTTAATATCGGCACGTTGATTATCAAGTTGATGCGCCTGGCTGATTACAGAGAAAGCATCATTAACTTTGTTTTCAGTTACGAGCAGTTGCGCCTGTGCTAACAGTAAATCTTCTTGCTTGGGTAAATGCTTTGCTAAAAAGCTATGAATGGCTTCATCGGGCTGTGGGCCAGTTAAACCATCAAGTGGCTGACCATCTTTGACTAAAATTGCGGTCGGTAAACTTTGAATTCCGAATTGCTGGGCAATTTGTTGTTGGGTTTGGCAATTAACCATTGCGTATATTATGTGATCTTCAAATCCTTGCAAACCAGCGGCCAGTTTATCTTTTAACTCAATGCTCTCAGGTACTTGCGCTGCCCAAAAGTCGACCAAGACTAATTTAGTTTTTGATTCATCTAAAATTACTTGTTGAAAATTATCTAAGGTTATTTCAATGCCATTTGTCGTCACATTCTGTTCCATTTAGTTTTTGAATATATCGCTATATTGATTATTTTGGGGCGATTATAAAAAGCTCAAGTATAGCGTCGCATTTAGGTTAAGTTTATTTTAAACCGCCTTTAATTCTTCTAATAAATCATGAATTTCAGCTTTTAACTCTTTATCGACAATTTTATTACAGCTAATTTTAGCTTTCTCTAAATGCTCAATTGCACCTACCGTATCACCTAGCTCAACTTTTAGAGACGCTGCCGAAAAGCTAATTGATGAACGAAAATCCTTAGAGTTAATCGCTTCGGCCTTAACTAATGCATGTTCATAAATGGTAACCGCTAATGTTAAATCATCGGTAAAATCGGCAAGGGTTTCCCACTGTACAGGGTGATCTTTATCGGTATTTTCATGTTCTTCACAAAGTTGCTTTAACTCTAAATAATAACCATCGAAGCTTGTTTGATTTCGTTGTTGAACGGCCCCTAATAAGTTATCAGTCAGAGCAAGCACTCTCTTGTATATTTTGGTGTTCATGTTGTGGCCTTATTCATAATGGTAAACGAAGAATCAAACGATGATTATAATGCTTTTATAACAACTAACCATAAACTTTAGTATCAATGGCGATAAGTTCTTCAATTTGTTTATTGATAAATAACTATTTTGTCGTTTTTATACAATATTTAAAATATCTGTATCTCTACAATAGGTTTTCTCTTCAAATGTAAAGGTAACGAGCCATGATAAAAATTAAAAGTATTGAGTCGCTAAGCGCATTAAGTGAACTTAAGCAGGCTTATTTTCAACAAACGACAGCGCCACTTGATGGTATGTGGCACTTTGGTTTTGTGCCAATGGCTAAGCATTTTGGCTTTTATTTGCATGAGAATTTAGTCGGCTTTTGCTGCATAAATGAAGAAGCTTATATGCTACAGTTTTATCTGCAAGCTGATTGTCAAATAAACTGCCAACCACTGTTTACCCTTATTGCTGAGCAAAACAGTGCTATTATAGGGAATATTAAAGGTGCCTTTGTTAGTACCGCAGAGCCGCATTACTTATCGTTATGTTTAGATAACTCGTCAACATTTACAGTTAATGCCTTGATGTATCAACAAACGAGCAAAATAACCAACCAACAAAATAAGTGTCTCGAGTTGCAGCTTGCCACAAAAGTTCAGTTAGCTGAATTTGTGCAGTTTGCAGCAACTAATATTAGCGCCCCTCAACAATGGCTTAATGGCTATTACGGTAATTTAATCGCACGAAAGGAACTGTTCGGCTACTGGCATAATAAGCAAATAATAGCCGCGGGTGAATGTCGACTATTTGATCATTATCAAACTGAATATGCCGATATAGGAGTTATAGTTTCCCAATCAGTACGTGGTCAGGGAATAGCTAAAAGAGTGTTAAGCACTTTGGTTCGACAAGCCGAAAAACAAGGATTAACCGCTATCTGCTCTACTGAAAGTAGTAATAAAGCAGCCCAAAAAGCAATTTCTGCTGTCGGCTTTTTATCTAATAACCGTATCGTTCAGTTTGAATTTAAGCAAAATTAACTTATTATCATTTATAAAATGGCTATAAAGTAGCTAGCTAATCATTATCGGAGCATATAATGATACTTTGGTTGAAAACGCCAAAATCACTCGACGTTGCTAAATATATCGAATGTTATTGGCTTCTTGAACGAACTGCCGATGCGAAAGCTCATGAGTATCCAAAGCTAAACCCAGACCCTTCGGCTCATTTAATTTTGTCTCCACCAAATCAAAAATACAGCTATAACATCAATAATGAAATACATCAGGGTACAGGCAGCCATATACTTTACCCTTATTGTAAAACCCTGCAGCTAGATCATTCAAAGCCACTTGTTTGTTTGGGCATTAAATTTCATGTCGGCGCGTTATACTCTTTAAACCACGCCAATACCGTTCAACCTTTGTTAAATACCGTGCATGATTTGAAAACTGGTCAGATGCAATGTCCTGTTCAAGACGTTAATCAAGTCAATGATATACTGGCACTTGTAAAAGACCAATCCGATAAATGCGCTGAAAAGTTAGACGAATTATTAAAACCTTGGCTATTAAAGTCCGTTGAAGATAGACACAGTGAACTCACCCGAAAAATACTGCCCTTGCTCGCTACTACAGCTATTAATGAGCTAGGTGAATTATTGCATTGTTCACAGCGCACCATAGAGCGTAGCTTTCTAAAAGTAACAGGCTTGTCACTTAAGCAATGTCAGTCGATGAATAAACTTGAGAAAATCTTAGCATATCTTTATCAGCGCGAACAAAACGACATTGATTGGGTAGATATTGCCTATCAATTTGGTTTTAGTGATCAACCCCATCTTATTCGTTACTTGAAAAAGCATCTTGATTTAACACCAAACGATTACGCCCAACAACGGGGTTTCGCTATTGATGTTTATGGTGGGGTAAATTCTAAGTAATAGAGGGAGTTTGGTCATTAGGTAAGTTTATCAGCAGGTCTAAACGTAAAAGCTGAACACCAATTTAACCTTGGCGGTTCAGCTTTAGCTTTTAGAGACGAATAGAGTTAAATTTCGCGCAATAACTCACGGGCAATAATAATTTTCTGAATCTCGCTGGTACCTTCATAAATAGTGGTAACACGAACATCACGCGCCATACGCTCTAATGGATATTCTTTGATGTAACCTGCCCCGCCCATTAATTGTAAAGCGTCGTAACAAGCGGTATTTGCTTTTTCAGTGGCAAATAACTTGGCCATAGAAGCTGCTTTACCAAACGGTAATCCTTGCTCTTTGGTGTAAGCCGCTTGCATCAGTAATAAACGCGCCGCTTCTAACTCGGTATAACGTTCGGCAAGTTTCCACTGTAAGCCTTGGAAGTTTGATAATGCTTGGCCAAACTGTTTACGCTCAGTGATAAATGTACGAGCGTAATCCATGGCGGCTAAGCCAATCCCTAATGCTAAAGAACCAATACCAATACGGCCACCAGCAAGTTCACCGACCGCAACTCCAAAACCTTTATTCTCTTTACCCATCATAGCGGATGCTGGAATGCGACAATTACTGAAGTTTACTTCATTGGTTGGTGACGCTTTTTGTCCCATTTTTTCTTCTGCTTTACTCACGGTAATACCTGGGGTATTCGCTTCAACCAAAAAGCATGAGATACCCTTACCTTTTGGTAAAGTAGCGTCAGTTACCGCCCAAACAACAAAAATATCAGCGAAACTTGCACTGGTAATAAAAAGTTTACTGCCATTAAGTACGTATTCGTCGCCGTCAAGTACCGCTGAGGTTTTCATGCCCGCGGGATCGGAACCGGCACTATTCTCGGTTAAGCAAAAAGCACCAGCTTTATATTCACCGCTACATATTTTAGGTAAATATTTTTGCTTTTGATCTTCATTGCCTACCGCCTGAATAACTTCGGCAACCATATTGGTTACCGAGGTTGTTACCGCCGTTGAAGCACAAGCTCTGGCTATTTCCGTAATGGCCAAACTAAAAGCAACTGATCCCGCTTCTACTCCACCGTATTCAGCTTTTATGTTTAAGCCCATAAAACCAAGTTCAGTTAATTGCGCAAGGTTATTTAAGAAAATCGTTTGATCCTGAGTTTCGTCAAGCTCGGCAGCTACTGGAGCTAATTCACTTTCAGCGAATTTTTTTGCCATGTCTTGAATCATCATTTGTTCTTCGGTTAATGATAAATTCATTATTTACTCACTTTTATATTGGTAATTTGTATGGGGTGAGCGCTAAAAGTTTATTTAACGCTTTATTATTATAATAATTTTTTATTTAATGGCTCGATTATAGCAAAAGCTATTTAGCTCAACCAAGCACAAACCAAAGTAATGCTACGCCTAAGACTAATCGGTAGATAACAAATGGCATCATGCCCACTTTCTCGAGGAGAATCAGAAAGTAATGAATACAAGCATAAGCACTGAAAAAGGCAAGAACACTGCCAAGGCCAATGGCATTCCAGTCAACAGGTCCTGTTTCAAGAATTAACTTTAACGTTAAATAACTGCCCGCCATCGCAATAGCAGGAATAGACAGTAAAAAAGAAAAGCGCGCGGCTTTTTCACGGTTTAGCCCTAACATCATCCCAATAGTCATGGTAATGCCTGAACGAGAGGTACCAGGGATTAACGCCAACACTTGCGCTAACCCGATGAGCATAGCGCCTTTAAAACCTAGTTTTTCGAAATCTGCATGTTCAGAAGCTTTCCTTTTACCTGCTTTAATATCGGCTAAGCCGAGAAAGAAACCAAAAATTAAGGTCGTCGCAGCAATAACTAATGCTGTACGTAAATGTTCTTCAATAAAATCCTTACCAAAGTAACCAAATAGTCCTAAGGGAATAGTCGCAAATAATATCCACCAAGCGAGCTTGCCATCAAAGTTATCTCGATCACCTTTTATACTACCGACCCAAGCTACCGCCATTGTGGCAACTTCTTTACGAAAATATAAAACAACGGCGAGTAAAGTACCGACATGTAAAGCAACATCAAGCGCTAATCCTTGGTCTTTCCAACCTAAAACTGCTGATGGTAATATTAAATGCGCAGAGCTTGATACCGGCAAAAACTCCGTTAAGCCTTGTAAAATAGCTAAAATAAATATTTCTGTAATGGTCATTGCTTATTATATTCCTTATTTATAATTCAATTTTGTTGTTGGGTAGGTGACTGCTCTAATTGACTTTGCCAAGCAAAGCTCACTTTCGTTAACTGTTGTTTATTATCGTAGCTTTGCCAAAGTTGCTGGTACGATTGCTTTAAAATAGGATGTTGCAGCTCTGGTGCTACTTCAGCAAGTGGCCACAGCACAAAAGCATTTTCGTTAATTTCGGCACGAGGAATTTGTACGGGATGCTCTAAAATTAAATCATCGAAAAGTAAGAGGTCTAAGTCAAGTGTCCGTGGGCTGTATTTTTTTGCGTCGATTTGTCGACCATTAGCAAACTCAATATCACGCAAAGCTGTTGCTACTTGTTCAATATTAAGTTCGGTGGTTGCGCCTATCACCATATTATAGAATTCAGCACCATCAAAGCCTACCGCTTTACTCGCAAACAATGAGGATAACGTTAACTGACCAAAAAGCTGTTCAAGTGCAGTTAAACCAGATTTCACATGATGCTGACGATCAACATTACTGCCCAATGATATATATAAGCGCGCCATTAGTTTTGTAAATCACTTAATATTTGGCTGCCACGTTCAATTTCAACGCCAACTGTTATCGCATTATGAACAGCATTAGGCTTAGCAACCTTTAATTTTAACCAAGGTATTTGGTAACTTGCCATTAAATACTTGGCTAAACGCTCAGCTAGCGTTTCAATTAAATCGACCGGATTATTATTAGCAAACTCGGCTATTTTTATCGATATATCTGCATAGTCTAAAGTTTTAGCAAGTTCATCGTTTTCTGCCGCCTTGGCAGTATTCCAGCCCATAGCTAAATCAATCACTAAAGTTTGTTTGATCTCTTTTTCCCATTCGAAAAAACCTATCGTGGTTTGAATGTGCAAGCCTTCAATATAAACTTTATCCATTAACATATACTCGTCTTTAATTAGTAATAAGCTGAAAACAACTAAAAATAAAGGGCGATTTTACCTGTGCAATGGTATAAAAACTAGTAGTTCACAGATCAATTCATTTTTTTTATTAATAGATTGTAAAAATAAAATTATTTGCATTGCTATTACGACAGGATAGAATATCTAAAGTTGTTAACAATTTGTTGTAAATAACAATAATTTTCCTCATAAACTTGGAGTTTTCGTATTAGCGCTTTATTACTAACATTGATGATGATCATTGCTGCCTACTTGGTCGGCTCGATTTCTAGTGCTATTTTATTGTGTAAATTATTAAAACTTCCTGATCCTCGTACTACTGGCTCAAACAACCCCGGCGCAACAAATGTTTTGCGTATAAGTAACAAGTTTATAGCGGCATTGGTATTAGCCTTTGATATTCTCAAAGGCACTATTCCTGTGTGGGGCGCTTATTTCCTCGGTTTAGACCCGCTTAATTTAGGTCTTATTGCACTTGCTGCTTGTTTAGGGCATATGTACCCTATATTTTTTAATTTTCAAGGAGGCAAAGCTGTTGCAACAGCACTTGGCGTGATGTTACCCATAGGATTGGATTTGGGAGGATTATTAATTTTAACTTGGATAAGCGTAATATATTTCACTCGATATTCAAGTTTAGCTGCCATAGTTACGGTTTCTCTGGCTCCTTTTTATATTTGGCTGTTAAAGCCTTTATATATGTATCCCGTAATGATGTTATCGGTCTTAGTTATCTTTCGCCACAAAGAAAACATCTGGCGACTAATCAAAGGGCAAGAAAGCAAAGTATCCTTCTCCCCCTCAAAAAAACACCAAGATTAATAGCTATAATATTAAACGGCTGGCAAGGTATCTAAAGGCCAACGAGGCGAGGCTTTAAACGATAAGTCGGCATCAGTGCCTGCTTTTAAACGCTGCAAGCCGGCATAAGCGATCATCGCACCATTATCAGTACAAAACTCAGGACGTGGATAAAAAACTTCTCCGCCAAGCTTCTTGGTTATTTGCCCTAATTTTTCTCGTAGTGCTGTGTTAGCACTAACGCCACCAGCAATGACTAAACGTTTTAATTCACATTGTTGCAAGGCTCTTCGGCATTTAATCGCTAAGGTATCAACGACAGCTTCTTGAAAAGCATAAGCAACATCAGCATGCGTTTGTTCATCCATGCCTTCATTGCCCTGCGCTTTTTGCAACTCTATTTCTTTTCGAATAACCGTAGCCGCGGCTGTTTTCAAGCCACTAAAGCTAAAATTCAAGCCCGGTTTGTCGGTCATGGGGCGTGGCATTTTAAATCGCCCTTTTGTACCCTTTTCTGCCATTTTAGATAATGCAGGTCCGCCGGGATAATCAAGCCCAAGTAATTTAGCCGTTTTATCAAAAGCTTCACCAGCAGCATCATCAACCGATTCACCCAATAATTCATATTGACCAATACCGTCAACACGCACTAGCATGGTATGTCCGCCAGAAACCAATAAAGCGACAAAAGGAAAATCAGGTCTATTTTCTTCAAGCATCGGTGCTAATAAGTGACCTTCCATATGATGAACAGGTACAGCGGGCAAGTCCCAGCCATAAGCTAAACTTCTTCCTATTGAACATCCCACTAATAATGCCCCAACTAATCCAGGTCCGGCAGTATAAGCAACACCATCTAAATCCGCAGGTGTTAAGTTGGCTTCTTTTAGAACTTCCTTAATTAAAGGTATAGTTTTACGTACGTGATCTCGCGATGCTAATTCAGGAACAACACCACCATAGTCGGCATGAACCGCTATTTGACTATATAAACGATGTGCAACAATACCTTCTGGTAAATCACCGTTTCCGTCATCATAAATAGCGATACCTGTTTCATCGCAAGATGTTTCTATACCTAAAATTCGCATAATACCCTTAACCTAAGACCTAAATAACGTTTGATTCATTTTATTACGGCGATTTTAACGCCCTATTAAATATTACACCACCTAATTTTAGTTTTAACTAACATTAGGCTTTACTTTAACTAGTGCTTCGCTTTAGAATATGTCACCCAATTTTGATAGAGTGGGTGTTTGCGAAGCGATACTGCTTAAGCGATACACCAATTATATAGATACATATTAAGGTAACAAGTACATGCCAGTAATTAAAGTTAGAGAAAACGAACCATTTGACGTTGCATTACGTCGTTTTAAACGTTCATGTGAAAAAGCAGGAATTCTTTCAGAAGTTCGCCGTCGCGAATCTTACGAAAAGCCTACTTGGGAACGTAAACGTAAGAAAGCTGCTGCCGTTAAACGCGCTGCTAAAAAAGTTTCTCGTGAAAACGCTCGCCGCGTTCGCATGTACTAAGATACCTTAGTTGTATTTAAGACTATCGAGTAAAATATGAGTTTAATAATTCAACTCAGAGATGAAATGAAAATCGCTATGCGTGCTAAAGACAAATGTCGTCTTGGTGTTATACGCATGGCAATATCATCTGTTAAGCAAGCCGAAATCGACCATAAGCTCGAAGCAACTGATGACAATGTCATTGCAATTTTAACCAAAATGGTTAAACAGCGCAAAGAGTCCATCAAGATGTTTACCGATGGTGGTCGAGATGAATTAGCAGCTAAAGAAGCTGAAGAAATAACCGCGTTAACGTTTTTTCTTCCGCAACCACTTTCAAGTGGCGAAATTAGCGAGTTAATTACTCAAACTATTGCTGATACCGGCGCAGCCTCAATGGCTGACATGGGTAAAGTAATGGCGGTATTAAAACCTTTAATGCAAGGTAAAGCAGACTTAGGCGCAGTCAGTGTCCAAGTTCGCAATACATTAAACGCATAAACGTTTACTTATTTCATCAAAGATGACGTTTTATAAAACCATGAAAGCATAAATTTTCATGGTTTTATTATTTATACCCTACTATAAAAATTCCCCTCTTATAGAAACAAGAAAAACATCTATACCCCATCGCTAAAAAAAGTTTAAAATGAACACTCCTAAACAAATACAGAAATAGAATATAATGGCTGGCATGATCCCTCGACAATTTATAGATGACTTATTAGCGCGTGCTGATATTGTTGAGTTGATTGATTCTCGCGTACCTTTAAAAAAAGCGGGAAAGAATTATCAAGCCTGCTGCCCTTTCCATACCGAAAAGTCTCCTTCATTTAGCGTTAGCCAAGATAAGCAATTTTATCACTGCTTCGGCTGTGGCGAACATGGTAACGCTATTTCTTTTTTGATGGAGTTTGACCGTTTAGAGTTTCCAGATGCCATTGAAGAACTTGCTTCTCAATATAATATGGAAGTACCGCGCGAAAAAAACAATCAAAGTCCGGCGCAGCTCAAACAACAACAACAGGCTCATCATCAAAAACAAAATGATTATGAGTTAATGGAAAAAGTTAGTCACTTTTATCAACAGCAATTAAAAACAGCCACAGATAAAGATACCGCGATTGAATATTTAAAAGGCCGAGGACTTAGTGGCGAAATTGTTAAACGATTTGGTATTGGCTATATAAGTGATGCTTGGGATGGCATGATGAAAACTTTTGCCACTAATCCTCAAATCACGCAACAGTTGGTTGACTTAGGCATGGCAATTCAAGGTGATAAAAATCGCCCTTACGATCGTTTTAGAGGTCGCATACAATTTCCTATCCGCGATAAACGTGGTCGTGTCATTGGTTTCGGAGGCAGAGTTTTAGGTGACGGCACCCCTAAATATTTAAACTCTCCAGAAACTCGGATTTACCATAAAGGCCAAGAACTTTACGGCCTATATGAAGCAAAAAAAGCCAATAAACAATTAACACGCTTAGTGGTCGTTGAAGGTTATATGGATGTTGTTGCTCTTGCACAACACGGTGTTGACTATGCTGTAGCATCCTTAGGCACATCAACGACACCAGAACAATGTCAAACACTTTATAGAACCGTTAAAGAAGTTATTTGTTGCTACGATGGTGACCGAGCGGGCCGAGATGCAGCATGGCGTGCTATGGAAAACGCTCTGCCATTAATTAACGATGGTACTAGCCTAAAGTTTGTCTTTTTACCTGACGGTGAAGACCCTGACTCTTTAATTAGAGAAAAAGGCCAACAAGCTTTCGAAGATATTTTAGATAACGCAACACCATTATCGGTATTTTTATTTGACCACCTTTCGCTGCAAGTTAATATGAGCACGCTCGAAGGGAAGTCGAAAATGATTGAGTTATTTCAGCCTTACCTTAATAAGCTTCCTGATAGCACCTTTAAAGATTCTATTTTAAGTGAATTGGCCAATAAATTCGCTCGGGGCAACGAGAAACGCTTAGAAGAGTTACGACGGAAGAATAGCCAAAAGGATAAAAACTCACCGATTAAAAAGCAAACTAAGATTACCCCTTTACGTCTTGCTATTGCATTATTACTTGAGCATCCCCATATAGTTAATGCGTTACCTGACATTACTATTTTACAGCAGCTAGATATGCCAGGGATTCCTTTGCTAAATCAGCTGCTAGCATTATGTAAACAAAATTCAGAAATTAACAGTGCACAGCTAATTGAACATTTTCGCGGCACAACCGAAGGTAATCAATTAACTAAGCTGATGTGCATACAACACCATGTTGAACCTGAGAATGCTGAATCGATGTTTATTGATGTAATAGAAAGTTTTTTAAATATATTTATAGAAGAACGCACAGAACAATTACTCGCTAAAGAACATGCGAGTGGTTTAAGTAAAAATGAAAAGCAAGAATTACATGCTTTGTTAAGTGCGTAAAAAGAGAAAATAAGTTGAACATAGTTTAAAGCTGGCAATTTACTAAGCAATTAGCTATAATTTCTGGCTTACTGTTTTCATTTTGATAGCCCTAATTTAGGTGGACACTCGTCAATGGATCAAGCCCCACAATCTAGACTCAAAGAGCTCATTACCAAAGGTAAAGAGCAAGGTTACTTAACATTTGCACAAGTTAACGATCACCTTCCGCAAGATATAATCGATACAGACCAAGTTGAAGACATTGTTAGAATGATCAACGACATGGGTATTCAAGTATTTGAAACTGCTCCTGATCAAGACACCTTGATGATGGCAGAAGGTAATACTGATGAAGACGCTGCAGAAGCAGCGGCCCAAGCACTTGCTACGGTTGAAAGCGAAATTGGTAGAACAACAGATCCAGTACGTATGTATATGCGCGAAATGGGAACGGTTGAACTATTAACACGTAAAGGCGAGATTGTTATCGCTAAGCGTATTGAAGAAGGCATTAAAGAAGTTCAGCGCAGTGTTGCTGAATATCCGCCGGCAATCAATTTCTTGCTCGAGATGTGGGACAACTTTGAAGCTGAAGAATTACGTCTAACCGATATTATTGTTGGCTTTTTAGACCCGGATGCTGAAGAAGAAGAAATTCCAGCTGCTGCAACTCATATTGGCTCTGAGCTTTCAAAAGAAGATCTGAGCGATGAAGATAAAGCAAATGCCGAAGAAGAAGACGAAGAAGAGGAAGATACCGGTCCTTGTCCTGAACTTGCTAAAGAAAAGTTCACCTTACTTCGCGATGCTTATGAAAATGCCAATAAAGTTATTGATGCTAAAGGACGCGGTCATGCCGATGCCCAAACAGCTGTTGATGCTTTAGCCGAAGTATTTAAAGAGTTTCGTTTAATTCCTAAACTTTTTGATAAGTTAGTTAAAAATATGCGCAGTGTGATGGACAGATTGCGTATTCAAGAGCGTTTGATCATGAAGCACTGTGTTGTTGGTGCTGGCATGCCTAAAACAACGTTTATCAAAATTTTTCCGGGCAACGAAACCTCTAAAAATTGGTTTACTGAACAAAAAGCTGCTGGTCATGCGTATTCAGCTAAAATGTCTGACATTGAATTAGACGTTGAACGCTGTATCTACAAGCTTAACATGCTTGAACAAGAAACTTTCTTAAACATACACGGCATAAAAGATATCAACCGTCGTATGTCTATCGGTGAAGCAAAAGCTCGTCGTGCGAAAAAAGAAATGGTTGAAGCTAACTTACGTTTAGTTATCTCAATTGCGAAAAAATACACTAACCGTGGTTTACAATTCTTAGATTTAATTCAAGAAGGTAACATCGGCTTAATGAAAGCGGTTGATAAATTTGAATACCGTCGAGGTTACAAATTCTCAACTTACGCAACATGGTGGATCCGTCAGGCAATTACTCGTTCAATTGCTGACCAAGCGCGTACTATTCGTATTCCAGTGCATATGATTGAAACGATTAATAAATTAAACCGTATTTCTCGTCAAATGTTACAAGAAATGGGCCGTGAACCAACACCAGAAGAATTAGCTGAACGCATGATTATGCCGGAAGACAAAATTCGCAAAGTGTTGAAAATCGCTAAAGAGCCAATTTCAATGGAAACGCCTATTGGTGATGACGAAGATTCACACTTAGGTGACTTTATTGAAGATGGTAGTGGTGAATTACCTGTTGATGCTGCAACCTCTGAAAACTTAAAAGATGCAACACATGAAGTATTAGCTGGTTTAACAGCTCGTGAAGCAAAAGTATTAAGAATGCGTTTTGGTATCGATATGAATACTGACCATACGTTAGAAGAAGTTGGTAAACAGTTTGACGTTACACGTGAGCGTATTCGTCAAATCGAAGCAAAAGCGTTACGTAAATTACGTCACCCTTCTCGTTCTGAACAACTTAAAAGTTTCTTAGACGGCGAATAAAACGTTACTATTAAGTAATCATCTAAAATCCAGTAATTAGTTACTGGATTTTTTTTGTTTTAAATTTGAGTTAACAATTACATAATAGAAATTATCTTAACGAAAGGATCCGTCATGCGCTTTATTATTTCCTTACTCGCTTTACTTTTAACGCTACCAAGTTACGCAAATAAGCCGGCTCCGATAGAAGTAACTCCTTTTGCAGGTTATCGATTTGGGGGGAACTTTGATATAAAAGGTGAGTTTTACGGCATGTCTAATCAGCAAGAATTAACAGTTAAGATAGATGATAGCTCCAGCTACGGGGTGATTATTGCTTGGTCTTATGACAATAAACGCCAAGGAGAATTATTATTGAGTCATTACAAAAGTGAATTAAGCCCAGCGAGTTTATTAACACCTAATACGAATGACTTATCGGTAACCTATTTACATATTGGTGGCAATGTTCCACTTTCAAATGGTTTAGTGCCTTTTTGGTTTTCTGGCGGTGTTGGTATTACTCACTTTTCTCCCGATGAACAGAAGCTCGATGATGAAACTAAATTTTCGGCTAATATCGGTGTTCATAGTAAATTTAAATTAAGTAACAGTATAGCCATTCGTTTAGGAGCAAGACTTTATGCGACCTTCCTTGATGCTGACAGCGCAATGTTTTGTGATGATAATAGCTGTAAAATTGCTATTTCTAGTGATATCTGGACACAAAGCGAACTATCGCTCGGTTTAACTTTTACCTTTTAACCTTGGTCTTTTCATAATCATTTACTCGGAAATAACATGTTGAGGATCAGATAGAAAATTGCAATCCGTTAATGTTTTCAAAAAATTAATCAGATCTTCTTTTTCTTCTCCCGTTAAGGTAAACCCTTTGATAAACTTACTTTTCAATGGATTGTTACGACCATCACCTTGAAAGTCTCCTTCAGTGATATTACGACCACCTGCGCCATAAAAATCAATGACTTCTGATAAACTGCCAATACTGCCATCATGCATATAAGGGGCGCTCACTTCAATATTCCGCAATGTTGGCGCTCTGAACCGGCCATCATCTTTTACTAAAGTTGAGATTTCAGCTAAACCCGTGTCATGTTTTGGGTAACCAGACGCTTTATTATCCTCAGCAAAGTTAACATTATATAAACCAGTATTATGAAAGGGCCTTCTGTCAATTAGCTGTTTTTCGTGGCTAGTCGATTGGGTAAAATTAAAACCACCGTGACAATGATGGCATTCGAGTTTTTCTGAAAAGAACAAATTCATCCCTCGTAATGCCGATACTGAAATAGCATCATCTTTGCCTAAATAAGCATAACGATCAAAAGGTGCGCTTAAAGAAATCAAACTACGCACATAACTTGCTAACGCTTTTACAATTAAATCGAAACTTACCTTTTGCTGAGGAAAAGCCTCAGCAAATAGCGTTTGATACTTTAAGGTTTTAAATCGTGCTAAAACCTCCTCTTCATGGCCAGTAATGCCTAATTCCACCGGGAATTCACCAAACATAGGTAAAAGAATTTGCTGCTCAATAGACATTAAGCCGTCATGTGCCCAAGTAAGGGTTTTGTTATACGCTATATTGACTAAAGCTGGCGCATTACGACGATGTTTTTGTTGAGTGCTGCCTATTGATTGTGGAATATCTTCCCCAAAAGCAAACGCTTGATGATGACAACTGGCACATGCTTGTTGTTCATTGGCTGATAGACTTTTGTCAAAAAAAATAACTTTGCCCAAACTTACCTTTGCTACCGTCATAGGATTATTTTGTGGAACTTGCGGCTTAGGAAACCCCTTTATAATAGGCCACTGATAATCACTTTCTTGTTTTTTATTTTCACTGCACGATTGCAACGTTAGGCATAGACTCACAACGATCAAGCTAGGTATTGGCAATTTAAATATTTGCAAAAGTCGGCTACCCATTATTTTTTGCCCTAAATAACAAAGATTCATTACTACTATTAGACTCTAAACCTAATCGTTTAAATAACATCTGACAACTTTCTTTATCTGCCGATGACTGACAACTATTCTTACGTGTTAATTCAATATCACGAATCAGCACCGCTAGATCAAATTCGATTACCGTTGTTTTTGTAGTAAAAGGTAGAGAAACCGCGACACGATTAGGATACAGACATTCACTTTTAGGAGCGCGAACGGGACTTAATGTATTACAACCTTTGGAGCCTAAGTGAAATAGCCAATCATCATTTTTAGAAACTAACTCTGCTCGTATAAATTTATGTCCACCTTGCCATCCCCAAAACATTGAAGCGTCATTTAATGGGCTAGGTTGTGTTAATGGATTAAGATGGTTAAGTTCAAACGGTACACCTAATGTAAAACGAATATCGGTAATAGTAACAGCATCATCTAAAGGCATTAATTCAAGCTGCCAATAGCTTTGCTCATTATCTTCATTACAAACCTCTCCTAATAAAGCGACGTTGTTTGCTTGGTGTGAATTTGTTGTCATTAACCATGGCTGCCAACCATTTTTTTTGGTATTAACCTCAACACCATACATAAACATTTGCAGCTGTTGATATTGCCACTTATGCAATTCTGCTTTTTTTGTCTTTTTTTGACCGGCATGAAAAAAGTTGCTTTTACAGTTCAAAGCCTCATTCCCATAAACAACCTGAAATGAAATTTTTGTTGGCAGTGGTTGTTGAAAACACCCTGACAGTATAGTTACGCAAAAACATAGAATAGTAGCGCCGCATAGCGTTTTTTTTAGTATATGACAAATCATTTGAATAGGGCTTAATCGGTAATGCAAAGTTAAATTTACAAAAAGTTAAAGTACTGTTAACTGACTGGTTTTAAATTGTACTTTACCTTGCTATGGTAAAGCCATAGAAAATTAAATAATCACCTAACCCCAAAAGAGCACATTATGGTTAAATTATCATTACCTATTGGAATTGCAATTATTTCAATATCGTCTTTCATACTTCCCTTAAATTCATTTGCTCATACAGAGCATGATAAGTCTCGGTTTGTCGCGGCTAATGGAGTAGACAAAAATCGGTGTGATAATGCCCTGAGACCATGTAAAACAATCGCCTATGCAGTTAGCCAAGCGAGTAAAGGTGATAAGGTACTTGTTGCCTCAGGCACATACAATATTGATAATCAAAACGACTTATTTTCCTTTAAAAGTGGCTTAGTACCTATTAAAGGAGGTTATAACCGCTTCGATCATTTTCAAAGTCAGAGTCCTCAGTCCAATATTGTCACCCTTGTTGGTGTACCTAATAATATGCGTGAAGAAATTGAAAAAATGGGTTTTGTGGTTGCCATAGATGGCAAACATTCACTTAGCAGTGAAAAGATTCAGAGCAAATTATTTAAAAGTAAAATTGCCAGTTTTAACGAAATGAGCAATTCTCATGCTGCTGAACAGTGTGTTAATAATTTAGCGAGTTCGTTCGAATGTACCAATATTGATTTGCTTGCTCATATGCCATTGAACAAATTTTCATCTTCGCCATCAGATGCCAATGATATTTGGGGTCATGTTGACTTAAATACCGGCAATGAGTTCGCCATAATAGGTTTGAACAATGGTGTTTCCGTTATCAATATTAGCGATCCCGAAAACCCGGTCGAAGTTGGCACTATAACGGGAGCCAATAGTACATGGCGCGATATAAAAGTTTATCAATACTTTGATCATACGCTCAATTTATGGCGTGCCTATGCATACGCAACAGTAGACAAAAGAGATCAGTATGTCACTGTGATTAATTTAAACAATTTACCCGAATCTATCACGCTAGCAGAGAATAATTTCTCAGTGGGCAATGCCCATAATGTTTACATTTCTAATATCGACCACACACTCAACATAGCCCAAGCAGATGTGACCCCTAGTTTACAATTGATAGGTACTAACAAGTTAGGAGGCGCTTTTCATAGTTACTCACTTGCTAACCCTGACACCATCACCTTAATCTCAAATAATTCGGCAGGTGACGGATACACACACGATGGCACTTCAATCATCATTAAAGATGATCGTAAAACTACCGACTGTTCTCAAACACAAGGAAACTGTACTGTATTTATAGACTTTCAAGGTCGTTCTAATTCTTCTGATGTTGATGTAATAAAGTTGTGGGACATCACGCAAAGTGATAATGCAAAATTACTGAGTTCTGTTAGTTATAATGAGATTTCTCAAGCCGATCAATATGTCCATTCAGGTTGGGCAAGTGAAGACAATAAGTTCTTTTTTGCTCATGACGAGTTTGATGAACTTGAAGGCAATGCAGGTCTTAATACTACTGTTCGTATTTTCTCTATTGAAGACTTAAAGAACCCTCAGCGAGCAGGTACCTGGACAGGTAAAACTAAAGCGATTGACCATAATGGTTTTGTTCGAGGCAACCGTTATTATATGTCGACTTATATGAATGGTTTAACTGTTTTAGACATTACTGACCCGGCGACTCCAGTAGATATAGGGAATTTTGACACTTTTACCACTTCAAATGGTGCAAGCTTTGATGGAGCTTGGGGCGTATACCCATTTTTACCATCAGGTAATATTATAGTTAGCGATATCACTGGCGGCTTGTTCGTACTAAAAGACAATACCTTGGACTCTGCTCAAGGCAGCTTGTCTTTTAACCAGTCAAGCGTTTCTACCGCACAAGATACTAACCTGCAAATTGATGTCTTTCGAAATACCCCGGAAAATAGTGCAACCACCGTTTCAGTATCATATGAATTAATTCCCGGTAGCGCTATTCAGCAAGAAGATTACACACCAATAACGGGTACATTAACTTGGTCTGGGAACGATAGTAGTAAAAAATCCTTCTCTGTAGCTATTGCAGAACAAACTAATACTGAAGAATATGAAGAAAGTTTTTTTATTAGACTTTTCGACCCACGTAATGGTGCCACTTTAACCTCTCCTTCTTATCTGACCGTCAATATTAATGGTCAATTAGATCAAGGGAAAGTCGGCTTTACTTTAGACGAGGTTTCAGTACCAGAAAACCAAGAAACCTTAATTATTGATGTTTCACGAAGTGGTAACTCTTCTGGAGAGGTTTCAGTGACTTATTCTCTAAATGGAATAAGTGCCGACATTGGCAGCGATGTTGACGATGCTTCAGGAACATTAACATGGCAAGACGGTGATAGTGAAAACAAGACAATATTATTGACAATAATTAATGATAGTGACGAAGAAAACACAGAAACCTTAGAGTTAATATTGGCGTCAACTATTGATAATTTGTTAGGTGAAAATAAAATCATAACAATATCAATAACAGATGATGAAACGAATACAGCACCGCAGGTATCTATCGGCGAGAACATTCAAGTAAATACCGGGCAGGCAGTTACATTAACGGCGACAGCATCTGATGCAGAAAATGATAAAGTCACTTATTTGTGGGAGCAAAAAAGCGGCACACCCGTCACGTTTTCAACAACAACCGAACAAGCTACGTCCTTTGTTGCACCAAATATACCAGACACAATAGAGGTTACTGTAACGGCTACTGATGTTAATGGAGCATTCAGCTCAAGTACAATATCAATAGCAGTTATTGCACCGCCAGTAGACGTTATAACAGTAACACCAAGCACAGGAGGCGGTGGTACTTTGGGTTACAGTTTGTTTGCTCTTCTATTCATATTACGAATACGTAAAAATAGATAAATTAAATAACTTAAATAACTTAAATAACTTAACGATGACCCGTCCTAGTACGGGTTAACACAATTTATTTTTAAACGCCCTGTAACAAAATCTGTGTAACTGCCTGTCATTAATACCCAACTAGGGTTTAGGATAGGCAGACTATGAATAAAAAAGAACTAGAAGTATTTTCTCAGCAAGCAGCCAAAAACAAAAATTCAACTAACTCCATTTAGTCAAAACCTCACTATCGTTCTATTTCTCTTTGATGGGTAAAGAATTAAATTTTATAAATACCGCCATTTTCACCGTGGACTCAAGTAATTTATTGAACACTGTAACTTTAAAATTAACATCTCATTAACATAAATTCATTTTATAGGCAAGTAAATATTAACAATCTCTTGACATCATTTTGTTTTATCGGTAAATATATACTGTGTATTTTTAACACACCTCAATCATTAAATGGAAAATAAGGATTATATTAATGAAATTACAATTAAATAAGAAAAAACTTAAAAATCTTTCTAAAGACTCACAAATATTACCTGATAATATGACGCCGAATATTGGCGGTGGTAGGATAGAAGAAGTAAAAACTAACGATTGTGTATCATGCTTTTGTAGACCCAGCGATCTCTGCCCTGCCACATACAATTGTATGTAGGCATTGCAAATAAAAGGAGCAAATAGCTCCTTTTATTGACAAATTATCTTACTGCTTTATTTGTTGTCTCAACTTCCGGCTCTAACTTAATCCCCTTTCTGCTGAAATAAAAACGTCCTATTCTTAAAATATAAACTTACAACAGCATTCAATCAGTTCAATCGGTTTCTTCGTTAAGGGCTACCAAAAAATCAAATAGGCTCCCCCTAAATTTCAAAATGGATACTGTAATTGGCAAAAAAAAGCCCGAACATTGCTATTCGGGCTTTCGCTTAAATAAGACGTTATGTAATATAAATTACATCATCATACCCATATAGCTATTATCTAATTGTTTTTGCTAACTTTGTTACATAGGATTGAGTGCTGATACCCCACTCCCCCCCCTAAAACCAACAAAGAACAACCAATCCATTGAAATATCATCACTTAATTAGATTTCAAATAATAATTTATATTTTTTATTAGAAGAGAATATAATAGTAATTTTTCTTAGCTTTAATCTGGAGTTATAAATTTTGAAGCTTTAGAGTGTTGCTCAGAGTCGATAACATTAATAATCACAATGCACTTTGAATCATCATCAATAAAATATACGGTAAAAAGACCGTAAGCGTATGGGGAATGGCGTCTAGTCTTGCTTGATATTCAAAAGTAGTTGGTACTCTAGGCTTTTTAGCTAATTCATTTAAACAGGTTTGAAAATAGCTATCGACTAACAAACCATTGGCCTTGGCTGTTTCAACAAAACTGTAAAGTATTGCACAGGCATTGGCATCACTGATTCATTTGAGAATAGCCAACGTTTACCACCAATAACAAACGCTTTCACTGCTCGCTCTGCACGAATATAATCTATGTTGATACGTCCATCTTTAAGGTAGGTACTAGTTTGGGCTTGGTTATACCAATAGTTTAAGGCTTCACATAGTTAACCTTCGGCGGAATTTTTTCTTTATTATTCGTTTCCACGTATTTATTTTATCGAGTATGGGTTTTGGCTTATCTTGCCGTGCTTGGTATTTTTCATCCAAGCCTTTTTTATCGCCGCTTCAATACCATAATGTTCTGGTCAAGCGGCTAGCCCCTAACTCCTTCAATAAGTTACGATTCAAACAGTTAAATCTTCAACTATTAAATACATGTTCAATCAGAATAGAATTTCACTTTTCTCTGAATAAAAGCGTCGATAGACCAAGAGGATTAGGTTTCTCATATACACCGCCTAGTCTACCAGACAATACCTTAGCGTTTCGATAATTGTAATTTTCATCACATATTGAGATAGGGCGAATTAACTCTGTAAAAAATTTTTTGCCAATAGTTTGAAACTAAATTTCCTTGTGAATCTTGGAATGACCTATTGAGAAGTGATGGTTAGAGACCAAGTCATAGAATGACAAGCCAGGCCTTTAGATTCAGTTTATTCCATTGTTTACCTTAATTGTTTAGTCATTAAAATCAGCTAAGATAAGCAGGCTATCAATAAAGAAATTTATTTGGCTTTGGGCCAATATTAAAGGCCATAACGAGCTGCTAGAGATGTGGATATAGAAAACGAAGGGACTTTGCTCTGTTTGAACATACATACGGAACTTAACAGCCGAGACGTAAATGACACTCTCATCGCTTGTAATGATGATTTTAAAGGTTTTCCTGAGGCGATTAACACCTTACCCCCAGAGACAAGTTCAGCTCCGTATTGTGCTATGGTGCGTAATTCGATGAAATATGTAGCCCGGAAAGATTACAAAACTGGCACAGCTGGTTTAAAGCGCATGGATAAATTAGGGACTAAAGAATAGGCGTTACTTAAACGCGACAATCTGTCCGCTCGCTGCGATGATAACTACCGACAATTCAGTCGTTCATGGCGTGCGCATTGGGAAAATCTAAATACGTAGTTAAAATGCCCTCAAGATATCCGCACACAACGAATGCAAGAGAATCACTTAACAGTGTTATTCGAAAGGCGATTAAGAGGCGTAAGTTATTTCCTTCAGATAAATCAGCAAAGACTGTAGTTTATCTTGCGATGGATGTAGCATCAAAAAAATGGACAATGCTTAAAAAACTGAAAAACTGGCAGTTACACAATATCTGTTACAGAGTCTATTTTTGACTATCAGGTAAGTCATTTCCAAGCTTTGAGTACCATTTATTAACATCATCCTTTTAAAAAATTTAAAATTTTCCTTATCTATTGCACAATTGCTTTCTCAGCGTACTGCTTTCATTAAACTCATACCAAAGTCAGTTCTCAGTTGAGAAATCAATGTAAGCTTTTCTGTATATGTATCCTCAATCAAATCACGTAACTTATCGGCAACTAAAAACGTGAATCGCCAGCGTATATCCTCACTATAACTCTGTAATAATTGGCTTGTTCTTGCTAGAAGCTTACTATCAGCCATAAATAAAAATTCAACTAACTCTATTTAGTCAGGCCTCGGTATCGTTCTATTTCTATTTCTATTTCATAGGTAAATAATTCAATTTTATTAATCTCAGCATTTTCTCCCATGGGCTCAAGCAATTTATTTAACATCAAAACTCAATAATTAACAAGTGGTTAACATTGTTTTATTTTATCGGTAAGTAATAATTAACAATAGATTGACATTGTTTTATTTTATCGGTAAATATATGTTGTGTATTTTAAACACACTTCAATCATTAAATGGAAAATAAGGATTATATTAATGAAATTACAATTAAATAAGAAAAAACTTAAAAATCTTTCTAAAGATACGCAAATATTACCTGATAATTTAACACCGAATATTGGCGGTGGCATGAGATTTCAAATAGAAACTGTCAATTGTATAACATGCGTTTGTGTACCCAGCGATAACTGCCCTCCTTCATACAATTGTATGTAGGTATAAGCATTACAAATAAAGGGAGCAAATAGCTCCCTTTTCTTAAAAAATTATCTTACTGCTTTATTTATTGTCTCAATTTCCGGTTCTAACTTAATCTCCCTGTTTGCTAAAGTAAAAGTTTCCTTTTCTTGATATTTAACCTTACGACAACAGCATGCAATCATGTCTAATCGATTTCTTCGTAAAGGGCCGCTAATACCTAAAAACTGACATTCAGCATTAATGAAGTAGAATTAATTAGTTGTAATTGAAGACATGTTAATACTTTTCAATGATTCTTTTCTATGATTTTTTTCTATAAGTATAGAAGATGTTACATGGATATTAACTTGATAAAAAGTGACCGAACCCATCATATTTTATGCATTACAAAGCTTTTGAAGATGTTTATTATTGCTTAATACAATTGAAAATTTTAATGATTTTATCAAATTGAACAAGACATACTTTTGCATACATCATATTATGTTATAAATTTTTCATCTTGTTTATCTAAGAAAGCTTAACTGCTCTTAAGTTAATAATAATTTTGGTTTTCATCAGGTTTAAAGTTACCGATTAAAAACTGTTTTTTTGTTGTCTGGTAGTGAATATCAATAGAACACCACTTCATTCATAAAATGCCAAATACTTAATACTATCAGTGCTGGCTTTATATTCAGTGAAGTTGAAGGGAGTTTATGTCAATTTTAACGCAATACTTGTACGTTATAGGTGTTTTTCAGGGACTGTTACTTGCGGGGCTACTTATCTTTGGCACTAAAACATCCACTGCCAGTCGCATATTGGGCATTTTTTGTCTGCTTCTGGCCTTTAATTTTTTGGGTCCATTTATATACCTGCAACGCGAAATTAATGTTCTTTCGCCATTGATTGGCTTTCATGCGTTTTTGCCTGCTTGTTTTGGGGCTCTTTTATATTTATATTGCCGTCATGCTATTATTGACCGCTCCTTTGCTCTGAAAGACCTATGGCACCTACTGCCATTAGTCGTTTGTTATTTACTCAATATTGAATTCTTTTTATCATCACCTGAAGTAAAGCTCGATATCATTTTGCATGGCACAGAAAGTTTAAAATACTTGAATATAGCTGAAGCGATAGAGTCAATACAGGCGTTTGCTTATCTAGGCTTTAGTATGTTTATGGTGCGGCGCATTCAAAATAAAGCCAAGCAAACATTGTCAAACTTTAACCCTGAAATGTTCTCCTGGTTATGGAAATTGCTGTTTTTAGCCTTAGTCATCTGGTCCTTAAAAGAAATGATGGGCACTGCGGAATATCCTTTTATTTTTTCTACTGCAGGTGACGTGCTGATTATTGTCATGATTTATAGCATCGCCATGGCGCAATGGCGTAACCCAGTCTTATTTAAGATTGCACAATTGAATACACGTACTATTGCTCAAGAGGAGCTGGCTGCGAGTAATATAATACTGTCTGAAGAAGTGGCAGCTATTGAGGCAAGTATTGAAACTAAGAGTATAGCTGATGCTGCCACCTCTGCTAATAATTCAGGCGCATTAGACCCAAGTATCAGAAGTAGCTTGTTAAAGGTTGTCAGGCAAAATATGCAAGAGCAGCAGACCTACCTGGATAATCAGTTAACACTCACTCGTTTGGCAGAAATCGTTGGCATCAGTACCCATCATTTATCTGAAGTATTAAACCAGCACGAGGGGAAAAACTTTTACCAATTTGTGAATGAATACCGCATAAATTATATCTGCGAAAAGATGAAGGATGATAATGAAATTAAGATACTTGACCTTGCGATGAGCGCAGGTTTCTCCTCAAGAAGCACCTTTAACGCCGTTTTCAAACAGTTTGTCAAATTAACCCCTAGCCAATATCGCAAGCAATTAACTATTTAATCAAGTACATACCTTTCAAAGATGTGTGATTCGTCCGAATCGCACATCCAACTCGTCCCATTCAGACGCTTTAACCATTATTGGGTGTTTAAATATTTCCCGAACAAAACATCCCAGAATTTTGTAAAAATTATTATTAATGGATAAAGCAATATTATGAAAATTATGACAAATGTTTTACTCGGCTTGCCGATATTATTACTCCTTGCCTCTAGCAACGCTCAATCAACATCGTATAGTGATAAAAAAAATACGCCTGTTTCAGATAAGACTATGAAGAACTCATTACGTGCTCATATCGAGTTTCTCGCTGATGATAGGTTAAACGGTCGAGATACAGGAAGTGTTGAATATGAGATAGCAGCACAATATGTCGCCAGTCAATTCAAGCAGTTCGGGTTAAAACCAGCAGGTGAAAATGATAGCTGGTTTCAATCAGTGCCTTTCACCAAAAGTGCATTTGACAAATCTTCAGTGAAGATGGTACTGCATAATGGTGACAAAGAAACTGAATTTAAATTTATACAACAATTCGTTTCGCTACCAAGTGCACTCACCAGTGAAGACAATATTCGAGCCAAGCCGGTTTTTGTCGGGTATGGCATAGCATCAAAAGAATTGAAACATAATGACTATACTGATCTTGACGTAAAAGGAAAAATTGTTGTAATGCTTGCGGGCAAACCAGCCTCTTTTACAAGTGAAGAAGGAGCCCATTTTAGTAATGTTCGTGTAAAATTACAGCAGGCAGAAGATAGGGGGGCTATAGGCGTAATAATGCTGGAAACACCGCAAGGACAGCGAATGGGTTCTTATCCTAATTTCAGTGCTTTTGCTAAAAGGCCACTATTAAATTGGCAAATGAAAGGAGGCGGCGTTTTCGATTCTTACCCTGGCCTTAAGGGACTAGCCTATGTGACAATAAATACAGGGAAAACACTATTTTCTGCCGCAGGTTCAGATTTAGCACAAATTTTTTCAGAGCTTGAAGCCGGTCGAATACCGGTTGGCTTTGATATGAATATAGATATTACTCTCAAACGAAAAAGTGCCCATAAAACGATTTTTAGCTCAAACGTGATAGGCGTACTGGAAGGAAGTGATCCTGTACTGAAGAATGAATATGTAGTTTATTCTGCACACTTAGATCACCTTGGCATTGAAGGTAATGGAGACGATACGATCCATAATGGCGCGCTGGATAATGCTTCCGGTATTGCCATTTTACTTGAAACGGCTCGTCGTTTTAGTTTAGGCGAAAGGCCTAAACGTTCCATCTTGTTTGTGGTGGTAACGGCTGAAGAGAAAGGTTTACTGGGATCCAGTTATTTTGTCCATAACCCAACGGTCCCCGTCACCTCAATGGTTGCCAATATCAACCTTGATATGCCACTAATTCTTTACCCATTTGCAGATATTGTTGCCTTTGGTGCCCAGCACTCAACGATGCAGGGGTATGTGCAGTCTGCTGCAGCTGCACATGAGTTAAAGCTCATTGCTGATCCTATGCCTGAGCAGGCGTTCTTTACTCGCAGTGATCATTATTCATTCGTAAAACAAGGCATACCTTCAATTCAATTGTCTCCTGGCCTCACTTCAAAAGATCCAAAGATTAATGGTGGTCAATTATTTATGCAATTCTTAGGCAAACATTATCACCAGCCTTCAGATGATATTTCATTACCAATTAGTTACGAAGCTGGAGTCACTTTTACCAAAGTTAACTTTACTATTGGCGAGGAAATAGCCAATAGCTTGGTACGTCCCAGCTGGAATCAAGGTGATTTTTTCGGTAATAAATTCAATAAGTCTGCATTTGATATCAAGTCGTTAGTTACCAGTGAATGATAAAAGTGGTCACTTATAAGAGCTATGAATGGCAAGCAGTACACTCTGCTTGCCATTCATGACGTTGCTCGCTGTATATGTGAACGCAAGCGGCGCATTGGAGGCTTTAGCTACTGATTGTATTTAAGGTCAACTGAATGCTAAAAACGTCAAAAGTGATATTAATCCTTTGTCCGCAAGGTAAGACTTTCGATTTCTCACTTTATCCCCATAAAAATTGATGTTTTATGAAACAGGAGAGCATCGTCACTTCTTCACATCCATGTGACCATGCCATACCGTTCTTCCTGAACATCGTCACTTCTTCACATCCATGTGAGCATGCCATACCGTTCTTCCTGAACATAAAAAAGCCCATCGAAGTAAGCTTTATCAAGTAGTGTAAAATAGCTTATGACTATCTATACGCAGAGTAAATTATCTATAACAAGGCATATAAAGCGACGCATAGTTTCTGCTGATACGAACAAATAAACAACAAAGTTACAGGAGACTTAATCAAGAATAAATTACATCATCCCCCATCCATCACCCAAACCATTAAGGTAATGTTATATAGGGCTTTGTGCAATAATAACTGTCTATATTAGTGACTATAAAGCTGAACAAATTCCATCAATAAACACAAAACATCTTGAGCTATGCGCAACAACTGGCGGTATCAAAGGCATATACCAAAAGAGCTTTTAGACCAGTTCAATGGCAAGACCAAGTTTCCTAAAATGAAAAAACAATCATACTTTTATCCTATGTTTAGGTTCCCTTGTACCTATGAAGTTTAGCAACTACAATTTAAGTTTATCCGCCTTGTACTTAAACGTTGTCTACAATGCTGAACATTATAACTATATGGTGAGCTGAAATAATGATTGAACTAAAAATACTAGCTTTCGAACAGGGTTTAGCGGTGCAACTGCCACTAGAGGTGCTAGCACAGCTTGGTGCCAAAGAGGGGGCAAGCATATTTTTGGAAAATATGTGCGATGGCTCCTATCGGTTAGCCAGACATGATGTGAAATTTGTTGAACAAATGACCCTTATAGACAGCCAAATGCATGAAGAAGATTCTTAGTTTTTCAGTCTCTGAGTAACAGATTTCGACTAAATAACAAAGTGACGATTAAACGCAACAGCACAGTAAATTGATGGTGAGCCGCCATTTTTTCATATCAGAAAAATCAACAATATTTCTTTATATCGCCATAGGTTGCCCTATTCAGTCAGCGTTAATATTTCTATTCACATAAAGCAATAAACTCATAAAATAGCTGGATTGAAAAGAAAAAATAGACTTCAGAAGCTAAACTTAATCTGTTGGAAAAAACTTTAAGGGTGTAAATTAGCCCATGCAAGATTTTAACTATTTAGCATTGATTTAGTGTAGTGTTTTTGTGTCTTATTATTTGGCTAATAAAACTCACTTAACCCCCTTGCTCTTCTATCTAGTGATGGGAAGTATCTTAGTTACCTTTGGTCTACTTCCGGTCAAAGCGACACCTTTTATCGCTGGTTTCTCTGAGCTTGGCATTATTTTGATCATGTTTGCTTTAGGGTTCGAAGAAAATGCGACTGTATTTATGCGCAGTATTAAACGTACCTGGGGGATAGCATTATTTGCCGCTTTAGGGCCTTTTATTGCTTCATATTTTTGTGCTATTTATTTTTGGCATAACACCAACATTGCCATATTGGTTGGTCTTGCAATGGCTGCGATCACAGTTTCTTTACCCATGGCGGTTCTTAAGCATGAAAATCTTCACTTAACCAAAGCGGCAACGGACATCATGACAGCTGCGGTTCTCGATAATGCAGCTTCACTTATCTATTGTCGCAATATTACTCCCCTTAGTCAGTGGTCAGAGTGAGTTGTCGTTAGCTGGCATAATGTTAACTACCTGCAAAGCATTGCTCTTCTTTGCAGGGGTTATTGTTTTTGCTGTTTGGATATTTCCGAAACCTGTAAGCAATTCGAAAACCTGGGGACGTTCTTTATCTGCCCAGTTTGGCTTGCATAATTTGTTGGCATTTAGTGATGGAAAAGTGGCAACTTTGGCTATCCTAACCATTGCTATATTATTTTCAATTTTGGCTCATTACTTTTCCCTACACCCAGCTGTTGGCGCTTATATGGCTGGTTTGATTATGAGCAAGGAGTATTTCTACGGCGAAGATTCTAGGGGGACTATAAATACCTATAAAAAAACTCGTAAGATCATTGATAATGTAGCATTTGCTTGGATATGGCCGGTATTCTTTGTCAACTTGGGGGGCTAAAATAGTGCTAGATGGAGCAATATTACTCAGTATTGTTAATACTACACTAGTACTAACCTTGACCATCATGTTTGCATAAATACTGTCAGCAAGTTTAGCCGCACGCTTTACGGCTAATTTTAATGATAAAGAATCAATAATGATAGGATTTGGCATGTTGGGGCGTGCTGAACTTACTTTTATCGTCATGGACATAGGATATATTCACAATCATATCTTTACCACCGAAGTCTTTTATACCCTAATGTTTACGGCTTTTTCGTTAAATATTTCAGTTCCTATATTTATTAAGTTATGGCTTCGTTATTTCTCTGGTAAGGGGCAGAGTATCAATAACTCATCATGAAAATAGCACAAAGAGATAACTATCAAATAGATATGTTTTCGGTTATTTAGCCAACCGATTAAGCAATTTACGTTCAGCGTACTACTGATAAAAATTGTGTCGTGATAAATGTCATCAAAAATAGACTATCAGGTAAAATTGAGCTTACCTTAATAATGAGATATTAATCTAACTACTTTGCGCATAGCGCACAATGGCACCTATGTTTCTTTTAGGATTATATTTATTTATTGCCTTATTCTTCTCGTTTTTGTGTTCTATTGCCGAAGCGGTATTATTGAGTGTTTCTTGGATACATATTGCGTTACTAGAAAAAAAAGGACAAAAAGCAGGGAAAATTCTGCATGAGTTAAAGGAAGATATAAATAAACCTTTGGCCGCTATTTTGACCTTGAATACTATAGCGCATACTGTCGGTGCGGCAGGGGTTGGAGCTCAAGCAACGTTAGTCTTAGGAGACCTTTCATTAGGAGTCATCTCAGCAGTATTAACTTTCCTGATCCTAGTTTTTTCAGAGGTTATCCCTAAAACACTAGGCGCTTCATATTACAAGGAGTTGGCTCCTGTTACCGCCTACTGTCTAAAGTTTTTAATCTATATATTAAATCCATTTATCAAAATTTTAGAAATTATTACTCGTAATATGTTAAAAAAGGAAGCCGCGGGATTTAAGCGCAATGAGTTTTCCATCATGGCACAGATGAGTGCAGATGAAGGTTATATAGACCGCCAAGAAGCCACTATATTAAAAAACCTCTTTTTACTAAAAGAAATTAAAATCAAACAAGCCATGACCCCAAGAACGGTGATGTTCTTTAACTCACAAACGCTTAAAGTGGGTGAGTTTTTTCATAAGCATCAAAAAAATCGTTTTACTCGAATACCCATTTATGACAAAGACCTAGATGACATTGTTGGTTTTGTTATTCGAGCCGACCTATTGTTAGCTCAGGCTCGCGGTAATAGTGACATAAGTTTAGGTAACTATATCCGGGAGATGCCAACCTTGCTAGATAATATGTCCTTGTCACATGCGATGAAGGAAATGTTACTTAGCAAAGCGCATATTTCACTGATAGTAAATGAATATGGCACTGTTAGGGGAATATTAACACTGGAAGATATTTTGGAAACCTTAATCGGTCATGAAATAATCGATGAAGGTGACAAAGATATTGATATGCAAAAGTTGGCCAAGCGTTTATGGAAAGCTAAAGCTAAAAAATACGGAGTTGAATTAGGAGGTAACAAAAAGAATTAAATTTTATTTAAGCGTTATTAGCTCTTGTTTTTATATTCCGCTTCGCTCCGTAGATAGTTTAAAGTAACTAAAAGCCTACCAAACATATACAAATTTTTAATGTCTTTTTTATGAGAAATTAGCTATTTAAATTCAGTCTTTAATATTGATAGTTGAGGTATCATAGAAAGTCGAAATTATTTGCCAATCCATCTTCCCTAAACCACGAAGACTTATGCCAGATCGAAACAAAAGATAGGATAAATAAAGATATAAGGCTGTCTGAAAATATTTATTAATTTAATTAACAATAAAAAAGTCCTAATATTGCTATGAGGGCTTTCGTTTAAATGATTGGAACTGTGTAGAAGTAGAGTTTAACTCTATCTCTACATCATACCGCCCATGTAGTAGCTATACCATTGATTTATAGGTGATTTATTTAATATTAAAAACCTAGCCCCCCACTTCCCTCCCTAAACATCAAGATTTCAAAAAAATATTTAAATAAACTTTAATATTTTATCTATTTGCTATCCATTCTTCTATTTGAATGTTTCGCCAGTCAACACTTCTTTTTCCTAATGGTACTATTGTTGGGAGCGTCCCCGTCGTTTCCATATAGTGCTACGTGAGAGCCCAATCATTTCAGTTACTTGTTCGATTCTGAGTATTTGTTCTTTGGGCTGTCTTTGAATTGTTTTTTAGATTGAACTGGCTTTGATACTTACTTTCAATAAGTGATAAGCCAAAATCCCAACTTGATCGCTTGGAAGTTGAATATAGCCAAGTTTTTTCTGTTTCTGTAATTTTTGAATATCCTCTATCAAACAGCTTAGAAAAGTGACACTTTTACAGGTTGAAAATGCTGATATAGTGCAAGTCCTATATTCTAAAAAACATTACATAATTCATTTATTACAACATACTAAGTTAACCTCAATCCGGGTTAACTTACAGTACTTTTATCCATAGATAAATTATATCGCCCTTGTTTTTTTCCAGCAATGAAAAAATAGCAAAGGAGCAATACGAAAAAATATCCGTATGATCATGACCTATGAAAAATTAAAAAATCACCCCGTGCTAAACTTATTTGAAACTTGGTATTCATTTTAAAAGACTAAACGAGCAAGTGATGAAAATGGCTATAAAATTTACCTTGAATGACTTCAAAAAGAACGTAATAAATTACTTAACCAGATATTTGAATAGAATAAACGCGCCCAAAGATTTACTTATTTCAGACTCACTTCTTAATTGAAAAAGACTGAAAGAGAAGCAATGCCATCATGAGATAAAATAACGTGGTCAAACGCTATCTATCCTTGAAATAACTAACAACCAACTAAAGAGTATTTCGGTTATTAAACACTCGAAACATCACGTATAAATGATTTTAGACTTAACCTAATGACTGAGCTGCTAGCATATTGCTTCAAATAACATAAGTCAGTCTCAATTTAATATACATAAAGCTAATTTTATGATGTTCTAGGTTAGGTAATCCTATTTAATTGGTTAGCAAAAAGCTGCAAAAATGTTATTTAAAACCCCATAACACATCAATTAAAAGATAAATAAATGTTAACGGCATTATCGCCTCCCCCTACAAGTCAATTTAAACAAATACACATTGATTTCATTTCATTTGCTTGCCATTAACATTTATTCAACATATGCTCCGTGAATATAATGGAATTATTAACCCTTTTAGGTTATTCAAGGACAAAAATGACTACTAAATCATCTAAGATTGAAAAAAAACTAATATTACTAATCTCGGAAATTAATGACACCGATCCATCCTCACTTAATCCGAGTATGTCAATGTCAGAAGCCCAACTTGACTCACTTGACGCTGTTAACTTACTTTTCGAAATAGAGGATGAATATGATATCTCTATCGATGATTCAGATGAAATTAATGAGCGCATGAATTTAGGTACTATCTCTGAACTTGCATTAAGAATTGAAGAAGAGATAGAGAAGTCAGCCGAAAGTGTTGGTTGCCCTTCATGAGAATTGCAATAACGGGTATAGGCTGTATCAGTGCAATTGGACACAACTATGCAGAATTTAGTAATAACTTACTAGAAGGGGTTGATGGGGTATCACCCATCACTCTATTTGATCGCTCTAGGGTTAATCGCCAGAATGCTGCTGAAGTAAAGAATTATACCCCTGAAGAACATTTTGATACTAAAAAACAACTACCTTATCTTGACAGGTTTGCTGAATTCGCAGTGATCAGTTCTCGCGAAGCCTTTAAACAAGCTGGATTAATTAATAGTGAATATAGTGATGACATAGCGGTAACTTTTGGTAGCGGTATTGGAGGACTCAATACCTTAGAGGAAGGCTATAAACGCTTATTTAAAGATAATATTCAACGGTTTGCTCCTTTTACTCTCCCTAAATTATTGCCTAGTTCTGCAGCTAGTCAAATTAGCTTAGAATTTGGTATCACTGGACCAAGTTTTGGTACAAACAGTGCTTGTGCATCCTCGAGCCATGCAATTGCTATTGGCGCGATGTTATTACAAACGGGACAGGCAAAAATAGCTCTGTGTGGAGGCTCTGAGGCTCCTATAACTTGTGGAGGTGTTAAAGTATGGGAAGCATTACGAGTACTTTCTAAAGATAAATGTCAACCGTTTTCTTCTGGACGTGGAGGAGTGATATTAGGAGAAGGTAGTGGCACAATTATTTTGGAAGAATATGAACACGCACTAAACCGAGGGGCAAAAGTTCTCGCTGAGTTAGTCGGATTTGGAATGAGCTCTGACGCTTATCATGTAGTCGCCCCTTGTGTAAATGGCATGACAAGCGCTATGAATAAAGCTTTGGCTAGCGCACAAATTTCACCTGAAAATATTAATTACATTAACGCTCATGGCTCTGGAACAGTACAAAATGATTCTACTGAAACCCAAGCTATTCATAATGTCTTTGGGAAACATGCAAAAAAGGTTGCTATTTCATCCACTAAATCTATGCATGGTCATATATTAGGCGGCGCTGGAGCTGTGGAAGCTGCAGCTTGTATAGCTGCACTTGAACACCAAACAGCTCCTGCGACCATAAATTTTGTACCCGGTGATCCACAGTGCGACCTTGATTATGTAGCAAATATATCTCGAAGTATGGCTATCAATTATGTGATGAGTAATTCTTTTGCGTTCGGTGGTTTAAATGTAAGTTTAATTTTTAAAAAAGCCACTGCAACTGGTGATCAACAATAAAATTATTAAGCATTGACTGAGAAATAACCTAGTCCCAAAGATAGTTAAACTCTAAACTAAAAAACACTATAAAAAATAATAGCTAGCCGACAATCAGATAAGCGGCTAGCCAATTTATATAAACCTGCAACAGGGAATGTTGACCTTCATGATAAAGAAGTATTCAGCTTGGCTGATCCGTAATAGAATTCGTGTAATTGCTGTCAGCTTGTTGATATGTTTCATTGCCGCTATTGGAGTTACTCGTTTGAAAATCAGTACAGATTTTCGCGTTTATTTGGATGACAATAGTCAAGATGTTCTCAATATAGAACGAATTGAAGACAAGTTTACTAAGAACGAAACTCTCTATATAGCCCTTAAACCAACATCAGGTACCGTATTTGAAAAGAATACCGTTACTGCATTACTCCAACTTACCCAAAAATTATGGGAAACACCACACTCAGTCAGAGTTGACTCTTTAAGTAATTTCCAATTTTCAAAGGCCATAGAAGACGATATTTCTGTTGAAAATCTTATCCCCGAAAAACTTGATTCAAGCTATGATTTTGCTCAACTCAAAAAGATCGCATTAGCCGAGCCTTTACTAAAGAAATCTCTATTATCTGAAGATGGTCTATCGACTGGTTTATTAGTAACCCTTCACTTGAGTGACGATCTCCCTGAACGTATGACGCAAACGCCACAAGCAGTGAGTTTTGTTCGTCAAGTAATAGCTCAATATCAAGAGCGTTACCCTAATATTCATTTTTATTTAGCGGGCTCAATAATGATGAATCAAGTAATGGGAGAGGCTGCAGTACAAGATATTTTAACTTTAGTACCATTATGTTATGCCATCATTACATTGTTACTTTTTTTGCTATTGAGAAATATATGGGCAGTAGCAATTACACTGTTTATAGTTTCTTTAGTTAATATTTTAGTACTAGGCATCTATGGATGGCTTGACAGCATACTCGCTCCGGTAATTGGATTTGTTCCTAGCGCCATATTAATCATAGCAATAGCTGATTGCATCCATATTTTAAGCACATACTATAAAAACCTACAAAGCGGCCAGAATAAAGAAGCAGCAATTAGTAATAGCCTTAAAATAAACTTTATGCCTGTTACAGTGACCAGTTTTACTACTATCGTGGGATTTTTATGCCTTAATTTTAATGACTCGCCACCATATCGTGATCTAGGTAACATGGTTGCAACTGGCACTTTGGCTGCATTTCTCCTATCAGTATTTTTATTGCCTGCTCTGCTTGCTGTACTTCCCGTAGCAAAAAACATTAAAAAGCCATTGTTGAATAAATTAATGGAAAAGCTCGGCCGTCATGTTAGTCGTAGCTACCGATATTATCTACCAGCGTGTTTATGTATCACTTCATTATTCGCTTATCAAATGTTTAACAATAAACTTAATGATAACTGGAATAATTATTTTGATTTATCATTTGATCTGCGTATAGCGACAGAAAAAATAAATGAAGAGATTACAGGACTTCATCGCATAGATTATATGCTGACGTCTAAATATGATGGCGGGATTTCCCACCCAGAGTTTTTAATCTTTGTTGAGTCATTCAAAGTCTGGTATCAACAACAATCAAATGTAGCCCATAGTTCCGCCATTACGGATATATTTAAACGCCTAAATAAAAATATGCATTTTGACCAAGAGCTGGCATATAAACTACCTGAAAATACAGATCTCGCCTCACAATATTTACTTTTTTATGAAATGTCTTTGCCTTATGGGCTTGGATTAAATAACCAAGTGAGCTTCAATAAATCGGCAACTAGAGTCTCTATAACAGTTTATAAAACTTCATCCGAAGAGGTACTTATTTTAGCCCAAAAAGCTCAAAACTGGTTACAGGACAACACTCCTGATTCTATTCAAGTCAGCAGTGCCAGTGGTTTAGATATAGCTTTCGCTAATATTGCTCGTTCAAATACCAATAGCATGTTGTGGGGAACTCTGTTGGCATTTTTTGTGATTTCAATCATGCTTGGCTGCATCACTCGTTCAATTAAATACGGTGTAATTAGCTTAATACCAAATATCTTACCTGCGATATGTGCTTTTGGTGTTTGGGGATTAACGATTTCAGAAATTGGTTTAGCGACTTCCGCAGTAGTCAGTATGGCCATCGGGATTATTGTCGATGATACCGTTCACTTTCTAACCAAATACAAATTTGCCCGAGAATCTTTAAACCTATCACCTGAAGCAGCAATTGAATATGCTTTTAGCACAGTTGGTATAGCTATGGTGATTACTACCGTAGTTTTAGTGGCCGGCTTTGTGATCATGGGATTTTCTCCTTTTCAGCCTACCGCTCATATGGGAAATTTACTTGCCTTAACTATCTTTACTGCATTAATAATCGACCTACTATTTTTACCCTCCATTTTACTTTATATCGATAAAAAAGACTCTGAACGGACAGTCAATACGCTACAGGAAGGTTATAACCATGGATAAAATTGACTTTAGAAATTTACGCAACAAAGTAAAAAGTGAGGGTTTACTATCAACCTCTCCAAAGGTTAGCCTGTTGATAATCACTTTTGAAACTTTAATGTTTATCATCTTATTTTATTTCCTGATCAACACCGAAGTATTTTCGTTCAGCTATTGGTCACTAATAATCATATCTGGTATTGGTATGTTCCGCTTTTTTACCTTATTACATGACTGTGGTCATAGAACCTTATTTAAAACTAAATCACGAAATACTTGGGCAGGCCTATTTTGTAGCATGTTTTGTTTTATACCTTATTTTCCTTGGCGAGATTTACATATTCAACATCATAAATGGGTGGGTGTCATAGACAAAGATCCTACCCAAGTCGGTTTAATAAAGTTAAGACAAGCTTCAATAGTTAAACGTAATTTATTCAGACTAGTTTGGTGGTTATGTATTCCAATTCCTTCAATACAACTTATTTTCACCGTCTTCTGGGCATATCCATTTAAAGCCTTGATTAAGCATGACCACAGTGAAGCAAAAAAAGGGCTATTCAGTATATTGATTTGCCTTTTGCCACATGCAATATTACTAGCAACATTTGGAGGTAAAGCATATTTTATTTATGTCTTACCTATCATTATCTGTTTTTTTATTTGGTTTGAAACTATCAATTTTACTCATCATTCAGGCTTATTCCCTTTTACTTCCAAAACAAGAAATAAGCCGATCCCTTTGCATGAGCAAGATAGTGTGACGCGATCATCAACTTTTTTCACATTCGGCTCTACGTTACTTTGTTATAATTTTAACTTTCATACAGAGCATCACTACTTCCCTACTGTACCTTGGCATAATTTACCTAAGGTCACTCAATTGATGCAGGAATTTCCTAAAAACAAAGATTATAACGACGTCTCTTTTCTTGCTTTTTCCGCTTACCTACGAACTAAAGATCCTGTTGATTTATATATTAAATCACAATTTAAAACCATCAATTTAAAAGAGAAGTAAGTTAATGAAATTGGAAAAATCGGTATTACTCCAGAAACCTATTGATGAGGTCTTTGCTTTTTGTGCATCCAAAAGTGGATTTTTACAACACTTTCCTTATAGAGTCACTTGGTTGACTGGTCCAGAACAATGGACTCAATCTGGCATAGAGCTGACTTTTAAGTTTTATATCGCCAAAGTCCCTATTTTCTATCACACCGAAATAACTCAATTTGAGCACAATAAAGTATTTGTCGACGTCATGCGTTTTGGGCCTTATAAATATTTCATACATGAGCATCATTTTGAAGAAACTAAACAAGGAACACTTTACCGAGATAAATTAAATTTCAGTGCAGGTTTCTTAGGGATATTCGATCCTTTGTTCGCCAAACCCATGACCAATTACACATTTGACCAACGTCATAAACTGATGACCCGAGTACTTAATCATGAATCCAGTTAAGGAGAGACAAAACAGTGAACACACAGGAGTAATAAAATGATTAAAGATTATATATGCAACAAATTAACGATGAATGAAAAAAGTGATCTTATCACTATCTTTAATAATGCTTTTGATTCTGAAAATACCCTTAAGAACTTAGATTACTATATTCAAAGTATTGAAAGTGTATTAATTCTTTATACTAACGATCACAAACCTGAAGCTTTTTTATTTTATCAACAAAAAGTAATCGCTGGTAATTCCGTTCTGCAATTTAGCTTAAGTGGTAAATCTGGTCAGCTTAAAAAAGTACAAACAAAGCTTGGTAGTTATTTATTTTATAAATACGTTATCTCTTTTAAGGGGCTATTTAGACTAAATTCCTTTGTTACCATATCCAATAACCCTAGAAGTTATTACAACATGCTGTCGTTAGGTGGCTCAGTGTTTCCAAATGTCCAAAATCCAGACAGAAAATTTAAATATCAAGCCTTATATTCAACCGTTGCCAAGGTAATTGGTGCAGCAGATGTTAATGAAAAAGGCATACTTAGAAATCGTATGCAAGCACTCGAATTTCAAATAAAGGGTGAACAAACAGATTTAGCGTTGATGGACAACAAAGGCAAAGTTTTTATGGACTACATTGAAGGTGACGTTTCACATGGTGTATTAGTATTCGTTTGTGGGGTACCTATTATTGACCTCCCTATTTATTACATTAAAACTATGTGTAAAAAACTGTACAAAAAACTAATAAAAGAAAAGTCTCATAATAGCATTCAAGAAGGCAGTTAAAGATGAACACTTTGAAAATATTAGTGATGTTAATAGGTATAGCCTTAGTTACTAATCTTGCCTATGGATTTACACAAGTAGATCAAGGCTTCATTATTGCTACTGAATCATACCAGCGTTATTCAGGGTTTGGCGACAGTTATGCTGATATGGAGATGACCCTCATCACTAAACAAGGGGATCGCGTTTCAAGAAAGTTAAAAATACAAACACTAGAACATGATAGTTTAAAAAGTGATAAGACCTTGTTTTCTTTCACCTTTCCTAATGATATACGAGGAACTGCTCTACTTACCTGGAGCTACACTGAACAACCAGATAAACAGTGGCTATATTTACCAAAAATTAAACGAGTAAAAGCTATTTCGTCTTCAAACAAAGCCGGGTCTTTTATTGGTAGTGAATTCAGTTATGAAGATATGACCCCACAAAAAGTGGAAAAATTCACCTATAAGTACCTCAAAAATGAAGCCTGTGGAAAGTTAAATTGTTTTGTTTTGATTCGCTTTCCAAAAAGCAAAAACTCAGGGTATACCAAGGAAATACTATGGGTTGATAATGAAGAATATCTCATTCAAAAAATCCATTATTTTGATCGAAAAGCAACGCATAGCAAAACCCTTATTATTTCTGATTATAAAAAGTATAACGATAAATACTGGCGCGCCAGTACTATGACGATGAGTAATAATATAACAGGACGGTATACTATTTTATCTTGGAATAAATATAAGTTTAATTTAGGTTTATCCGATATGAATTTCACCACTAATAGTTTAAAAAGATCACGATGAAATATGTGAAATTAATGACCTTAATAGGACTCATTACACTTAATATTAAATCGGTTGCAGCTGTTGAGATATTGGGTGAGGTCGGCTTAGAAAATAGGCATTTCAATCAACGTACAGAAGGTTATGATTCAAAAGAATCGCCATCGTTATTCTTAAAAGTGTCTTTTTATGAGCAATCAAATAACGGTGAAAATCTATTCGCATTCACTCCTTTCATCCGACTGGATAAGAATGATAACGAACGCACACATTTTGATATTAAAGAACTCTCATGGCTCCATATTGATAACCATTGGGAATACAGAACCGGGATTAGAATTGAAAACTGGGGAGTCACAGAAGCCATAAACTTAGTCGACATTATTAATCAAAAAGATGATATCGACCAGATAGATGGAGATGAAAAACTAGGCCAACCAATGATTAATTTATCCAGGGTTAGTGACTATGGTATATTTGACATTTATGCCCTAGTTGGCTTGAGAGAAAAGAAGTTCCCAAGTGCGATGGGACGTCCAAGATTACCTCTGTTAGTAAACACTGATAATGCTAAATATGAATCTAGTGCTCAAAATAAGCGAATTGATTTTGCATTTCGTTGGCAGCACCTGTTAGGAAACTGGCAAATTGCACTATCAAAGTTCATTGGTACAGCTAGAGAGCCCGTACTTACCTTAGCTACAGACTCATTCGACTTAAACAACTTTTTAACTGAAGGGAAACTTAGAAGCAATGATAACCCTACGCTATTTCCTTTTTATCCAGTCATAGATCAAACAGGTATAGAAGCCCTTTACCTTAAAGGTAACTGGGGCTATAAAGCAGAGTTAATTACGCAGTCAGGCGGGAGAAAAACTTTTTATGCCGCTGATATAGGTCTGGAATATAACGCTAACAGCATATTCACAACAAACATAGATATTAGCTGGATACTCGAATATTTGTATGATTCGAGAGAAGGCTCACAATCGAGTATTTATCAGGACGACTTATACCTTGCATCTCGAATAGCATTCAATAATCAAGCAAGCACTGAAGCATTACTTAGCGTGACTTATGATTCAAAAAGTAAAGAAAAAATTATCGGCATGGAATCTAGCTGGCGTCATAGTAATAATATAAAAATTCAATTTGACGGCTTTATTATTGATGCTGGCAAGCCAATATCTCCAGAAACATTTATCAATGCAGGATTAAAAAATCAATCATTAGTAAAGCAAGCTGCACTTTATGCTCGGCAAAACTTTATTCAAGTTACATTTTCATATCATTTTTAATTAAAAATCAACTAGAACCGTAATCAATTATAAAGAGACAATAAATAATGAAGAAAAAAGTTTCCATTGTTAATTTTTATTGTTCAGAAAAGGGGAAATCTCTTGATAATAAGCAAGTATTTCAACATGTAGTTGATGCACTTGCCAAAAGCGAGTCAAAAAACAACTCAAAAAAAATGTTATGGTTTTATGATAAAATTCTGCAAGCTACGCCCGAACGTCAAAGAAAACTTATTCCTGAATTAGATGAAGTTTTAAACTTTAATACGCGGGAACAACGTTTAATCAGCTATGAAAAAGTTATCAGAGAACTAATGTGCGATGCCATCAATGGCGTATTTGAGCAGAGTAAGCTCACAGCCGCTGACATTGATTTTGTTATTGTCACAAGTAGTGTCGGTTTAACCATGCCCAGTGCTGCCAGCATAGTTGCCAACTCTTTTAATTTTGGTGACCACTTAGTCACTTTAAATCTAGGGGGAATGTCTTGTTCTAGCGGCCTAGCAGCTTTAGATGCTGGAATGAGATTTTTAAAATCAGAGAATAAAGCCAGTCGAGCTCTAGTCATTAGTCTTGAAGCGGTAACTAATCTTTTTAATTTATCTGAAGATAATATCGCACCTAATTCGCTATTTGGCGAAGGTTGTGCAGCTGTTATTCTCTCTACACATAGCGAGCCAGCTCTTTACCAAATAAAGCATTCAGTAAGAACCATCAGCGCCGATAACAACAGCTTTAATGCGATACGATTTCAGGAAAGTGAAGCAGGCCCTTGGATAAAGTTATCTCGAAAGCTTGCCATTATTTCAGGAAAACCTATTGCAAAAAATTTAAAGCAGCTAATACCTAAAATACTTCCTTTGAGTATGAAGCTAAAATACCTGTTCAATAAAAAAACACCTAAATGGCAAAAATTAATTGATTACTGGGCGATTCATCCCGGAGGAACTGAAATATTACATGGTATATCAGACAGTTTATCCCTTAGCTGTGGAGACCTAGGACACAGCCACCGTGTTTTTATGCGTCGTTCAAATATGAGTTCACCGTCAGTATTTTATGTTCTCAAAGAAATAGAAAATAGTCAGCCTAACATAAATAGTAAAGTATTAATGATGACTTTCGGCGCCGGATTTAAAGTTAACTCGATGATATTAAAACGAATAAAAAAAGAAAGTAAAAAAATTAATGAACAATTATTTGCTAGTGTCAATGGTGAGAACATAGTAATATTTTCTGATAATCAAAGCTCCGTTATCACAGACTGTACGCCTAATAAACATACGACACCTGTGCTCACTATCGATAAGAAAATTAGTTCCGAAGCTCTAAATAAACTTATGACTCCACTGTGGAAAAAAACTTTAGGCGTTAATTCTATTATTCTAGATAATTCAATCATAGTAAATTTCTCAAGTGAATTTATACTTATTTTACTCACCAAGCTTTATGAACAATTGCTGCCACATGGCATGATAATCATCACCAAGCCCGCTGTTAACAACAAAAAATCTTTGGATAAAAGTAAGAAATTAATAAGAGATGCTCAAAAACTTCTTTATAACAAATATCCAACAAAAAGAAAAAACATAAAATTATCACAAAGCTGACAAGAGTAAGTACTAAAAATATATGCTATCTATTTACTCGCTTTATTCACTAATGAGTTTATAAATAAATAAAATATAAATATTACTATTTATTTTTTATAGAATTAAAACTCGATTGCGACATATCGCCCATAACTCATGTATCTATTTGTTTTTACTGTATTAGTTTTATGTGAGTTAATACCCACCTTTTTATAGCCTAGAAGATTTAAGTTTTCCAATAACCATTTAAATACCGTTAGGCCGTAATCATAAATTTCAAGGTTGGAATGATGTATTTAACAATTATGATATTAGTTTTGGTTTACGTGATCGTTACATTATGATGCGCTTGCCAATGTTGGTCGACATAAATTAGATATATAATAGATCGACACACTCTAAAAAGCCGAGTATCACTGTTACTCTTTTCACTTTGGTTAAGCTTAAATTCATGGAAACTAGCCATTGCCGTAATGTTAAGTATGCCGTTAGCTTTTGCCGGAGACATGCTTTGTTTACAGCTATTAAATTTATTTGTGAATCAAGCGCTAGATATTATTACCATGATTGGATTTATCATCCTATTAGGTTAAGTGATTAATAACGCCATTTTATTAGCGAGTAAATACCAGAGTGCATTACAGAAAAACCTTAACCAATATCAAGCCATTATCCTAGCAATTGATAGCAGGAAACGTCCGATTTATATGAGTATGGCGAGCAGTATCTTCGGTATATTGCCACTGATGTTATTACCCGGTGAAGGCGCTGAAATATATCGTGGTTTAGCCGCAGTAATTATTGATGGCATGACCTTTAGCGCATTATTTAGTTTGAGCTTTATCGCGGCGTTATGCCTATTACCATCATCAATGGTATTAGCAGAGTCTGTGACAAGTAATGAATATCAAGCAGTAGTTACCACAGCGTACAACTACTCTAGAACTAAAGTGGTCGTTACTAATGTTTGAATTAAAGGTCAAAGTGCGCATAAGAGACATTAGTTTACTGGTTGTTCTTTAGGTCAACTGATCGCTAAAGGCTGACATTGGTGAGTTAATTAAAATTGCTAACTTTTTGTGGCAAGAGCAATTATAACAACGCCCTATCTTAGGTTTACTATCTTTGGTTTACTATCTTTGGTTTACTATCTGTATAATAGCTGACATTAGAAGGTTAACCTCCAATACTGCTTAGAAATCTAACTCGCTTTAAGGAATAAACGAGCGTGAGGTATAGGATCACAAAGCAATTATTCAAAATAAGTTGGTTTGTATAGTGAGGAGCTAAGTATAAAGTTTATGCTTACCTCCTCTATCATTATGTAATCAGTTTTTGATTGGTACTATACCGTCATTGACAAAAGATAATAGGTCCTCGATGGATAACTCACCTAAACCTAATGAAGTTAAGGTTCTTCCTTCTTTATAAAAATCTCTTTTTAAAATACCACCACACATCTCTATTAAGCGGTGACATTCAGGCACAGCAATATTCAATTTATCACCTAATGATGCGAATAAAACCAATCCCATAGGAACATCTTCTGTAATGTAACGATTATCAAAACTATAGGGACCGGGTGGTGATGATAATTTATAACTTTCAAATACATCTCTTGAATTTTGTGTGAGATCTTCCTCGTTTCTAAATAAACAGGCATCTAGATAAGGGGTTGATTCACATCCTAGTGCACTTAATACCGCCATTTTTTCCGCGTCTAATTTCTCTATCATCAGCCATGCCATGTCTGTGGAAAGTGCGTCTCTGTACATATATGGAACTTCATCAGGATGGTGTTTGGCACAATACTCAAGCATCGGGTACATAACATACATGCCCACTGTGTGAACAATAATATTGGGATTATGTAGCGCTGATTCGAATATATGTTTTCGAACCTTGTTCATTTCAATGTTATAGGCAGGAAATAAACGGGAGGCAATCGCCATGCCCTCAGTAGTTCTTGAAGCTGGAAAAAATGATAGAGAGTTTCTGACATTTTTAAATAAAACTTTTACCGTACCAGGTGATACTACTCTTGCATCATTAGGGGTTGATTCACCCTCAGCAAAGATGGGATTATTATCGCAAAATTGACGATAAAACAAGCTTCCTGCGTATCCTGGAACTAACATGACCAATTGATCATCCTGAAAATACTTTGCAATCCGTTCAGCTAAAGCTTGATGGTATGTTGTTTGAATGAAAATCATCACAACATCTGCTCCTTCAATCGCTTCTTTGGGATCTCGCGTGATCATTTCCAATGGTTGGAAAGTTTTTTCGGCATCATCGGCACTGTCTGTAAAATGGCCATTGTTGGTGTTATTGACGCAATATATTCCTTTATTGCTGACCATTGCTTCAAAGTGCTCATCATGTGTAATACGATTTGATGTCTTCAATAGTCTTACTTTATGTCCAGCCTCGGCAGCCATAAACGCACAAGCAGAACCTGCGTTACCAGCTCCAATTATGGTAATTTTCATTATTATTCCTTTTAATGATTGATCTTATTTCAAAGGATTAAATACCCATCCTTTAAAAGCATAAAACAGTAAATATAGAAATGTAGAAATGTAGAAATGTAGAAATGTAGAAATGTAGAAATGTAGAAATGTAGATGGGTGTTTTGAGTTAATCATCTAAAAATATAGTTAAAAACACCTAATTCCAGTGACTTAACAGATCACTACAGGTAGTAAAATAGTCAGTGTGAATTTTGTGTATACATTATAACCTATACTCTCCAAAGATGTCTGAACAGTTACCTGTTCTTATAATTTTTATATGATGTCACTAAGTATGATTAGCCAAACATTTGAAGTTTTATAACTAGCTTTGCTTAACCATCTCTTTAATCTGGCTTTATCCCATACAGATAAACCAATATCGTTATAGTTGAATTAAAGGCTGCCGAGCTCTTCCACGGATAGGCCTGAAATACCTAATGATTCTGGTGTGCGTAGCGCCTCTGCTGCATAGTCACGGTTCATGAGTACCGACGTGATCTGGATGATGGCATCAATGCTAGGAGTCTCTACGCAGATCTGCTTCGCCAACCCAGACATAAACACAAGACCGTAACCTACATCCTCATTAATATAGCGATGATCAAGTTGAGGTTGGGCAGGAATACCCAAGAAACCAGGCGCTTTTCGATAAGCTGAGCCGTAGTTATTTTCCCGCATATAGCCCTGACGTATGCCTATTTCCGGATCAGAGAGTACTGTAATACCCAGACGCTCGCCGATGGCAATTCGCTCCCGATCGACCGCCTCAATGAGCCGTCCCACAGAATCGCTGACACCTTCTTCGTAAAACAGGAAATCGCCAGCCCCTTCAATGCGTGCCGCGTTAGTCAATGATACGGCAGGGTGAATAACGGGGTTGGCATTTTGCAGACTGGTTTGGATCACGTTGTGTGCTGGTTCCATTCCCGGATATACATCCGTAATCAATTGTAATATGTCAGCTGTATGGCGGCTAGGCAGGGCCGCCAGAAGATTGCCAGCTTTCAATTTGAGAAATACGTGCACTCGGCCCGCTTTGAGCAGACGAACGGCATATTGTAGTGTGTGGGTTTCCGCAATCCGTACAGAATCATCCTCAAGCCTCAGTCCAGCAGCTTGTTTGAAGACTAGAGCACCTGCACAAGACCCCGGGCTAATAATAACGGTTTGTCCAGGCTTTAGTTTGCCCGCACAGGCTTCACCGAATGGTAATGTACTGAATGCCGGCCCTATGACATAAATAAGTTCGGCATCTTCCAACGCTTTATCGATGTCATGTCCTGCGTAGGCTACAGGGCCAAATCCAGAAATATCTCCTTCTGCATAGATACCTCCTTGGTTTGCTATCGCCTCGATATTACTAGGAAACTCAGGAAAATCGAAAAGCCTGACAGAATGCCCGTGATTGGCGTAATCGAAGGCTGTAACCGAACCACCTGCACCGGCTCCCAATATCGTTATATTCATTAATTCTCTCCGCATAACATCGATTGAGTACAAGTAATATATACGCCAATTTTATCAATTTCAACAGACATCAAAAACCAGTTTGAGGCTTGTATGCATCAATATCAGGTATTACCTTGTATCTGTCATAGTATAACAAACTCAGTTTAATGCCCTATTATCTTCACGTAAAAATCAGGTACTACTACTCAATTATTTTCATTAAGGTGAGAGAGGAACTTCTCAATAACAACTGGATCTTCAATACTAACAATTACCTTGATCACGCCACCACATTTCAGCATGCTGTATCGTGATATGTTCTCAGGGAAAAGTTTGACCATTTTCAAAAAATGCTCTCTAATTCCATCAGCTCATACCGGCCAGAAATGAGCCTGATTAGGCATAAAATAAATAGAGTGAAATGGAAACATCAATCAAGAAAAATAGCAAAAAAAAAGCCCGAATAATGCTATTCGGGCTTACGTTTACATGGTTGGAACAGTATGCTTTTAGAGTTAAAACCCTATTACATCATACCGCCCATGCCACCCATACCGCCCATATCAGGCATTGCAGAAGCGCCAGCATCTTTCACTGGAGAATCAGTGATCATCACTTCAGTTGTTAACATTAAGCCTGCTACAGAAGCTGCAAATTGTAATGCACTACGGGTTACTTTAGTTGGGTCAAGAATCCCCATCGCTAACATATCACCATATGTGCTGTTACCTGCGTTGTAACCGAAGTTACCTGTGCCGTTACGTACTTCGTTTAATACGACTGACGGCTCATCACCACAGTTAGCAACGATTTGACGAAGCGGGGCTTCCATTGCGCGAATAGCAACGTTAATACCGTGTGTTTGATCTTCGTTTGAACCTTCAAGATCTTTAATTGCGTCTGCAGCGCGAACTAAAGCAACACCACCACCGGCAACAACACCTTCTTCTACTGCAGCGCGAGTTGCATGTAATGCATCTTCAACACGTGATTTTTTCTCTTTCATTTCAATTTCAGTTGCAGCGCCAATTTTAATTACCGCAACACCGCCCGCTAATTTAGCTAAACGTTCTTGTAATTTTTCTTTGTCGTAATCTGAAGATGAATCTTCGATTTGGCCGCGAATCTGGCTAACACGTCCTTGGATATCGGCTTCTTCACCAATACCATCGATAATAGTTGTGTTATCTTTAGTGATAACTATACGTTTTGCTTGTCCTAAATCTTCTAGTGTTGCTTTTTCAAGCTCCATACCAATTTCTTCAGAAATTACCGTACCACCAGTTAAAGTCGCGATGTCTTGTAACATTGCTTTACGACGGTCACCAAAACCAGGTGCTTTAACAGCCGCTACTTTAACGATGCCACGCATGTTGTTGACAACTAATGTTGCTAACGCTTCGCCTTCAACATCTTCAGCAATAATTAATAATGGCTTGCCAGCTTTTGCCACACCTTCTAAAGTAGAAAGTAATTCACGAATGTTGCCTACTTTTTTGTCTACTAATAAAATGAATGGGTTTTCTAATTCAACCGCACCATTTTCTTGGTTGTTGATAAAGTAAGGTGATAAATAACCACGGTCAAATTGCATACCTTCAACAACGTCTAATTCGTCAGTTAATGCTTGGCCTTCTTCAACAGTAATTACGCCTTCAGTACCTACTTTATCCATTGCAGTTGCAATGATTTTACCAACAGTTTCGTCAGAGTTAGCAGAGATGGTACCTACTTGTTCAATCGCTTTGTTATCGCTACATTCTTGCGATAAATCTTTAAGTGCTTCAACAGCAGCAATAACAGCTTTGTCAATACCACGTTTAAGATCCATTGGGTTCATACCTGCAGCAATAGATTTCAAACCTTCGTTAACAATAGCTTGTGCTAATACCGTTGCAGTAGTTGTTCCGTCACCGGCTTCATCATTGGCTTTAGAAGCAACTTCTTTCACCATTTGAGCGCCCATGTTTTCGAATTTATCTTCTAATTCAATTTCTTTAGCAACCGTTACACCATCTTTAGTGATGATTGGACCACCAAAAGATTTGTCGATAACAACATTACGGCCTTTAGGACCTAATGTTACTTTTACCGCGTCGGCTAATACATTTACGCCACGTAGCATTTTTGCTCGTGCGTCATTTCCAAATAATAAGTCTTTTGCAGCCATGTTATTTCTTCCTATATTTTGTTAGATTGCCGAACTAAAATTCGGCTCACAATAATTTATTCACTGTAAGTTGAGGCTTAGCCTAACGAATTCCTACAGTTTATATAAAGTTATTAATAAAAATTCAATTACTCTACAATTGCTAAAATATCTGATTCAGAAAGAATCAATACTTCTTCACCGTCAATTTTTTCAGTTTTAACGCCATAACCTTCACTGAAAATAACTTGATCGCCAACTTTTACGTCTAATGCACGCACTTCACCATTTTCCAAAATACGGCCGTTACCAACAGCTATTATTTCTCCACGTGTTGATTTTTCTGCGGCACTTCCTGTTAAAACGATACCTCCAGCTGATTTTGATTCTGCTTCTTGACGTTTAATAATTACGCGGTCATGTAATGGACGAATGCTCATAAATTTCTCTCCTGAGAGTTTATATACTCTCAATAAATTTAAAATAAATTGGTTATAAAACTTTGTTGCAATTAAAGATGGGGCTGATTTAAAACTTCACAAGTCCCGATAAAATATTTTTTATTCTTTCCGCTCAAATTCACCTTCAAGCGTTTCACCTCGGTGATGCTCAATAGGTTTTTTACGAAGAGAATCTGATTGAAATGGACTTTGTGAGAAAGGCTCTTGCTGTTGTTTATGAACAGAGCTTTGGTAAGTAAAACCCGCAGCATTTCTGTTGGTAACTAAATGGGTTTGTACATATTTTATCAGCATATTTCGTACATTAGGTATTAAGAGTGATAAACCGAAGAAGTCTGTCACAAAGCCCGGGGTCACTAAGAGCACACCAGCGACAAGTAAAAGTAAACCCGCAACAATTTCGTCTGATGGCATTTCGCCTTTTGCCATTTTAGCTTGCACAGAGTTTAATGTGGCAACTCCTTGCTGTTTAACATTTTTTGCCCCAAGCCATGCGGTAATAATAACAATAGCAATAGTCGGCCATGCGCCAAGCCATGCACCTACATTCATCAGCACCATAATTTCAATAATAGGAACGACAATAAAAAGGATAAATAGAAATCGAAACATTTAAAATCTCGTCATTAAAAAAAATTTATATAAGATGAAACATATATGGGGTTGTTCGGGTCTTTTTCAAGCATCAGCTAATGACAAGGGATTTCAGATAATGAATAGCGTATGCTCAGTTATTTATGTCACTAAAATGACTTAAGTTTTTATTAAGGGAACTTCGTTCATGTTTCAAATAATACTGTGTACTTGTCCTGATATTGAATCTGCTAAAAGTATTGCACAACATTTAGTAAAAGAAAAACACGCGGCTTGTGTCAATATTATACCTAATGTTATTTCTGTTTATCGTTGGCAAAACGAGGTTGAAAACGATACCGAAATACAACTAATAATAAAAACACGAACAGATAAATTTAATGATGTAGCTGATGAAATAAAACGCTTACATCGTTATGATACCCCTGAAATTATCGCCATGAACATCCAGCAAGGCGACAATAATTATTTAAACTGGATCACCGAGTCTTTGAAATAGTTGTTATGAAAAAAATCACACTACTTTTTTGGTTAATCTTAACCAGTATTTTTTGGCAAGTACCTAGTGTTCAGGCGCAAGAATCAATTTTTGATACCTCATCATCTTCTTTGTTTAGCAATGATGATGAATTCCTTACCGTCGACAAAGCATTTGAATTTAATTTTTATCAAAAAAACGATCAGTTAGAAATAAATTTTAAAATTGCTGAAGGCTATTACTTGTATCGTCATCAATTTAAATTCAGTGTCGAAAATGCTGAAATAATTCCCGTTGAGTTACCCCGCGGTGAAGATCATGATGATGAATTTTTTGGTGTTCAGCAAATATATACTGAGCAACTGGCTTTTGTTATTAAACTAACGAAAGTTGATAATAACGCGAGTATAAAAATTCGTTACCAAGGCTGTGCGGCCAAAGGATTATGTTTTCCACCGAAAAATAAAATTGTCGAATTATCAGAAATTCGTGCCCAAGAGATAGCCGTTCCCAGCAACGTCCTTGCAGCGATTAACGATTCCTCTCAAGTAGATAAAGAAGCAGTTAGTGAACAATACCAGTTAGCAGATATGCTAAAGGGTGATAGTATTTGGTTAACACTTGCAGCATTTTTTGTTGGTGGTTTACTGCTTTCATTCACTCCTTGCGTATTTCCTATGTATCCTATTTTAACGGGTATTATTGTCGGTCAGGGTGACAAATTATCAACCGCTAAAGCCTTTCGTTTATCTTTTGCCTACGTTCAAGGTATGGCTATAACCTACACCTTATTAGGAATTGTTGTCGCACTCGCTGGCGCGCAATTTCAAGCAATGTTCCAACACCCTGCGGTATTAATAGCGTTAAGTATTTTATTCATCTTTTTAGCGCTATCTATGTTCGGCACATTTAACCTTGCCTTACCTAGCAGCTGGCAAAACAAACTGAACAATATTAGTAATAGTCAAAAAGGCGGTTCATATTTCGGTGTGGTGGTTATGGGGGCTATTTCTGGCTTGGTCGCTTCTCCTTGCACTACAGCACCATTAACCGGCGCACTTTTATATATTTCACAATCTGGTGATATTTGGTTAGGAGCTTCAGCTTTATACGCTCTTAGCTTAGGTATGGGTTTACCTTTACTTGTATTGGGTAGTTCAGGTGGTAAATTATTACCTAAAGCAGGTACTTGGATGACTGTCATTAAGAATGTCTTTGGCTTATTACTGCTTGCCGTCCCCATCTTTTTGATGGAACGATTTCTTCCAGAAATGGTTACTCAGACTCTGTGGGCTATTTTAGTTCTGGCGAGTGCGGGCTACTTTTATACGGTTAATCAACAAACCCAAAAAAACTTTTGGTTTGGCTTAAGAAGTATCGTTATATTTGTAATGATATTATTTGGTGCCAATCAAGTTTATCAGTTAATCAACCCAGCGTTAAAAATAGCCACGACTGAAGAAGCAACACAGCAACATTTTATCAAAGTTAAAACCGTTGCAGAGCTTACTAGTGCCGTTGAACAAGCTAGTTCACAAGGCAAAACAGTGATGGTAGATTTATACGCCGACTGGTGTATTGCTTGTAAAGAGTTTGAAAAGTACACCTTCAATGAACCTCTGGTTCAGCAAGCTTTAATGAACACAGTACTTATTCAAATTGATATGAGTGACTTTGATTCGCCGAACAATGCTGAGTTTGCTAAGAAGTATCAGGTACTTGGTTTACCCTCAATTTTGTTCTTCGATAAGAATAGTAAAGAACTTACTCAGCAACGCGTTACCGGTTTTATGGGAGCTGAGCAGTTTACTCAACACCTAAATAGTATCTTCTAATAGCTGATACTAAGGACTTTTTATATTCAGCACGTTAATCTACTACTATAAGTCGATTAAAGTGCTGATGTTTTCCAATAACCATCAACAACCATATTTTCCAAAAACTCAAAAAGTTCAGCCTCAGGAATAGGTTTAGAAAAGTAGTACCCTTGAATAATGTCACAGTCATTTTCAGTTAAGCTTCTCAGTTGCGCACTGGTTTCAACCCCTTCAGCAATAACTTTTAAACCTAAATTTTTAACCATGGCAATCGTCGACATTATAATTTGGTAATCTGCCCTATTTTCTAACATACCAAAAACAAAACTTTTATCGATTTTTATCACGTCAACCGGCATCTTTTTCAAATAGGCTAATGAAGAATAGCCGGTGCCAAAATCATCAATAGCAAAACTAAAGCCGATAACTTTTAACTCATCCATCATGTCAATTGCACTATCAATATTTTTCACTAACGTTTGCTCTGTTAACTCTAATTCAAAGTGCTTGGCATCCAATGAAAATTCGGTAAGCAATCCTTGCAAATATTCCACTAAGTGAGTGTCGGTAAACTGCCCTGCCGATAAATTAATGGCAATGCGTACATCAGATAGTCCATGTTCTATAAACTCTTGGCATAATTCGAAGCAGCGTCTTATCACCCAATAACCGAGTTCTATCATATGCTCTGAGTTTTCCAAGATAGGAATAAAGTCTTCGGGAGAAACCATGCCCCGTACAGGATGCTGCCAACGCAGTAAGGCTTCAAAGCCATAAAGTCTTTTCGTTTTTGCTTCAAGTTGAGGTTGTAAACTTAAGCTAAACTGGTTTTTGGCCAGTGCTTGCCTAACTTCACCTTCCATCATTACCCGCTGAGCAACTTTCTCATACATAGACTCATGATAAATATGATATTGCGCACCTCCATCATCTTTGGCCTCATACATAGCTATATCAGCATGGCTGATCAAACTTTCAGCCTTAACAACTTCATCTTCAGCAAAGGCAATACCAATGCTGGTACTTACGTAAAATAGGCTACTATTAATTTTTATCGGTTCTTTAAAGCATTCAAGAATTTCTTTTGCCACTTGCTCAGCTTCTTGGTATTCATCGATATGCCCTAATACCACAACAAATTCATCACCACCAAAGCGACAAGCTAGATCAACTTGACGGATACTAGACCGTAAGCGATTAGCGGCTTGAATCAGCAGTTTATCGCCATCGGTATGACCATGACTATCATTAACCTTTTTAAAGTCGTCAAGATCAAGGAATAACACCGCTAATTTGCCATTACTTCGTGATAAATTCATCACTGATTTACGTAAATGAAAGTTCAACATGTTTCGATTAGGCAAACCTGTTAACAAATCGTACATGGCAATATTTTCTAATTCTTTGGTTTTTTGCTCAACTTCAATATTTAACTGTTCCAATTCAAAACTTAGATCTGTGGTGGCTGCGGCTAAAATATCTAATTCGTCGATGAATGTGCCTTCACGTTTAATTTTTGCTTGCCTAAATTGATCAAACTCTTTCTTGGCAAGTAGCGGTAACACATCAGACAACACCAATAAGCGACGAGTTAATGGGCTCGCAACAAAATGCACAACTATCGCTAAAGCGATGAGTATGACCAAAGCAAAAGCTAAAAATTGCTGACGATTGTGTTGATGTTTAAGAGTAAAAGCAGTGACATCATCTATTAACGCAAGGTAATAATCTTGCTCTGTGGTACTCGCGATAGGGATCAAGTTTATTAAGTAGCTGCTCTCATTTAGCCCAACTTCTATCCCCTGTGTTTTTAAGGTATTAAGCTGCACTTCTTTGTTATTGCCATTAAATAGCTGACTAACGAGTTGCGTGTCAGAAGAAGAAATAAAGCTCGCATCAGCAAGTACTAAACTCGTCTTACCTTGTTGTGACGTATGTTTTTTTGATGAAGGAAAATTGATAATGGCGAGTTCATTTTCAAGCGCTTGGTTAATCGAGTAAATCATATCAACCAAGGAAACTGCCATTGCAACGATTGCCATATCGCCTTTACCGTTTAAAACGGGTACAGCAATTAGCTGAAAACATTGCCCACGACAATAAATTTGATATACAGGTTTTTGGAGCTGCTGAACCTGTTGAATACTTTTTTCGACATAAGCAGGAATAGGATTAGATGAATATAACGTTTTATTTTCTGCCGAGACGATCCACACGTTTTCAACATTTTGGTTCATTTGCAAGGTATCAAATTGCGCGGAAAATTCCTGAACGAGCACATCAAAGTTTTGCTGTTCTTTTAAACGAACTATATCTGAAAACGACTCGAGCCAGTTGCGTCGTTGCTCACGTAAAACACGATTCTGTACAGAAAACTGAGCATTGCCTTTACGTAAAGTATCACTTTGATATTGTGTAAACTCTTGATTTAATCTAGATAAAGATAAATAAGAAAAAATAGCGCTTAATAACAATAAAGCGCCAACAACTAACACTAATAACTTAACAGGAACACTAACAAATCTTTTTTTCATCAATTAAAACCAGTACATTAATTGTATAGCCCACACTTTCCAATGCTCTTTGTTTACTTGCGGGTTAGGTAAAACAATAGGGTTAAGACGAGCTGCACCTTTCATCCAATGATGTTCAGCATTAATCTGTAAATTATTAGAAAATTTATATGAAAAACCCAACATAGCATCATTTTGAAAACCAAAATAACTCGGCACGATCCCATTACTACGTTCTTCTAATTTATGACCTTTTTTATCGTCTTTATCTGCATAAAACTCTTCATAACGACCTATAACTGTCAATTTTTGGTCAATTTTGTAACGAGCTTGAAAATACCCACCTTGCCCCAGGTTATCTTGATGAAATAGTGCTGTATAAAAACCTTCCGTCAAAAATCTTGTTTGCAAAAATTCACTAGTAAATTCCCACTGCTCTCCTTCATAAATCGCATTTATTGTATAGTTTTGGAATTGAAATTCACCATCAACATAATATTCGGAACTTACACTTGTATAGTTAAATTCTGAATCTAATAAAGTTAAACCAAACCGCCATTGTGAAAATACGGGACGCCAATAAACACTCACCTGACTATCAAGTTTATGCTCAATATCACCTTGAGAAATTTTACTAAGAATAACTTCTGCATCCTCGCTCTTAATAGGGCTTTTACCGCGGCTAAAATTAAAGTCAAATTCACCAAGCTCATCATTATTATAAGTTAATTTAAATGCTGCTCCGTCACCACCAACAGCTATGTCGCGAAAACCATCAAAATAAAGGCCTTGTGGTAAAATAATTGAGGGACGTTCAAACGGGATATCACGGGTACTTGAGTAAAGCCAATGAGGACTTTTAAAACGCCCGACAAATAAGTTTGCCTGCCACTGTTCAGAACTATATGCGTTCCAATCTATTAAAAAATAATCAACTCGAAGACCTTCGTTATATCGATTACCGCCATTTAGATAGACAGCTTGTGCCGCAAAACGAAAATCATCTGATAATTGGTAAGAGGTATTGAGCCCTATTTCGGTTAACTCCGTTGAAAGCTCACCGTCGTCGTTGACAAAATTACTGCCATCAACATCAATAATACCCTGAGCGATAAAGCCATGTACCTTTAAAGGGTTTGCTGATTTGTCATCAGCTGCGAGCACACTAAACGTAAACAGTGCTGATAAGCATATAAATGCGTAACAATATTTATTCATCAATTTTAAGGACATTGACATCACTTACCTCATTGATATTTTCGATATAACCAATTGCACCTGTTGTAGATTTAACAGCTTTAATTAATTCTTCCATGTTGCTTACAGGAGTTGGGGCAATTCCCATGCCTGAGAACGTTAACTTATTCCATATACGGTCTAACTGATAAGGGAATAAACGCAGAGTCTCCTTACAGAACTTCTGATGGAGAATATTATTACTCGGTAAGACAAACACAGCGATTGGTACTCCGTTCGCCCACTTTACCTGGCGCATTGAATATATACGACGTAACTGTGCTGTTGTTATTGACGCAGTATCAGCAGTGATATTGGTGATAACATCAATAGCATGAGTTACTGGACTGCCAATGAGTATGGCAAAAACCATTAACTTGATGAGAATTTTGCTGATAACTAAATCCTTGTTAATGAGGAACTATCCGTTAATTTACTACTAGCCAATAGGTAAATTTACTCGTTTTGAGTGATGAAGCTCATTATCTGAGATAAATACGCATAAAAAACAGGCTAAACCAATGAATTAAATGATAAATATAATAACCATTAGTGTAGTGAATTTTCACAGAAAAACAAAATTTTATTAGTGCTCTATCAATAAAATATTAACAACAAGTGATTGGACCAGTATTTTGTTGCTATATTCGTCGAAAACACGATAATATGCGCCTAACAGTAGAAAATGTTCGATTTCGTTATTTGGAGTTCCATTCTCGCATATTTTATGTGATTATATTCTCCAATTTGATACTTAGCAGGGTTTTCACAGATAATGGCAACAATGTTTAAAGTTTTAGTAGTAAATGGCCCTAACTTAAATATGTTAGGTAAACGTGAACCTGAAATATATGGTGCCTTGTCACTCTCTGAAATTATCGAAAACTTAACCAAAGCAGCACAGTCACTGAAAATTGAACTAAGTCATGTTCAGTCCAATGCTGAACACGCCCTTATTGATGCTATTCATAATGCTTATCAAGAAATTGACTTTATTATTATTAATCCCGCAGCATTTACTCATACGAGCGTTGCTTTAAGAGATGCTTTATTAGCCGTAAACATCCCTTTTATAGAAGTGCACTTATCAAATGTTCATGCCCGAGAAAGCTTCAGACATCAGTCATTTTTTTCAGATAAAGCCATCGGTGTAATTTGTGGGTTAGGGACAGATGGCTATAGCCATGCACTGAGCTCAGCAAAAATATGGCTCAGCAAAAATAAACAATAGAAATAAGTAGAATAGGTAAAGACTTATTCTTTTTAAACAAACATTACACATAGATAAAAAGGTATTCAAATGGATATTCGTAAAATAAAAAAATTAATTGAATTAGTAGAAGAATCAGGTATTAATGAATTAGAAATATCTGAGGGTGAAGAATCAGTACGTATATGTCGTGGTACTACTGTAGTACAAGCTGCGCCAGTTATGCAAGCAGCACCAATGATGCAAGCAGCACCTGTTGCTGCCGTAGTTGAAGCCGCAGCACCTGCTGCCATTTCTGGTCATGTTGTGCGTTCTCCTATGGTTGGTACTTTTTACGCGTCAGCATCACCTGATTCTCCGTCATTTGTAGAAGTTGGTCAGCACGTAAATGCTGGTGATACCTTATGTATCCTTGAAGCCATGAAAATGATGAACCAAATTGAAGCAGATAAATCTGGTGTGATTAAAGAAGTCTTAGCGGTTAATGAAGATGCTATTGAATTCGACCAACCGCTATTCATCATTGAATAAGCCCGATATATCAACACATAAGGCTCATTCCATGTTAGATAAAGTTGTTATCGCCAATCGAGGCGAAATTGCACTAAGAATATTACGTGCATGTAAAGAACTTGGTATTAAAACGGTTGCGGTTCATTCAACAGCCGATCGTACCTTGAAGCACGTTTTATTAGCAGATGAAACCATCTGTATTGGTAAAGCATCTGCTCCTGATAGTTACCTTAATATCCCTGCAATAATCACTGCAGCAGAAATAACTAATGCAGTAGCTATCCACCCTGGTTATGGTTTTTTAGCAGAGAATGCTGATTTTGCCGAACAAGTTGAAAACTCTGGCTTTGCCTTTATCGGTCCAAAAGCAGAGAGCATCCGCATTATGGGTGATAAAGTTCAGGCCATCAAAGCAATGAAAATTGCCGGCGTACCTTGTGTTCCAGGTTCTGATGGCCCACTAGATGACGATGAAGCAGCCAATAAAGCTCATGCTAAACGCATTGGTTATCCGATTATCGTTAAAGCTGCTGGCGGCGGCGGTGGTCGTGGTATGCGTGTTGTGCGCAGCGAAGATGAATTAATTGAGTCGATTGCATTAACTAAAAAAGAAGCCGGCACTATTTTCAAAAATGACATGGTTTACATGGAGAAATTCCTTGAAAATCCTCGTCATATTGAAATTCAAATTATGGCCGATGGACAAGGCAGCGCTATTCACTTAGGTGAAAGAGATTGTTCAATGCAACGTCGTCATCAAAAAGTGGTTGAAGAAGCTCCAGCACCAGGTATTACTCCTGAAATGCGCGCTAAAATTGGCGAACGTTGTTGTAAGGCTTGTGTTGACATTAACTACCGTGGTGCTGGTACTTTTGAATTCTTGTATGAGAACGGTGAATTTTACTTCATTGAAATGAATACCCGTATTCAGGTTGAACATCCAGTAACTGAAATGATCACCGGTGTAGATTTGATCAAAGAGCAATTACGCGTTGCTGCTGGTCAGCCATTATCTTATACCCAAGCAGATATTAAAGTTGCGGGTCATTCAATTGAATGTCGTATAAATGCTGAAGATCCACGTAGCTTTATTCCTTCTCCGGGTAAAATTACTCGCTTCCACCCACCAGGTGGTTTAGGTGTGCGTTGGGACTCTCATATTTATGCTGGTTACTCTGTGCCGCCACATTATGACTCTATGATCGGAAAATTGATCACTTGGGGTGATAACCGTGACGTAGCTATGGCGCGCATGCGTAACGCATTAAATGAATTAGTGATTGACGGTATTAAAACTAACATCGCTTTGCATCAAGATATTTTAAATGATCAAGGTTTTGTTAACGGCGGTGCGAACATTCATTATTTAGAACAGAAATTAGCTGAAACTGAATAATCTTCAGACATATTTTAATATGCTCAGTTCATTATAAATATAAGCCCTGCATTGCAGGGCTTTTTTATGTCATGGATGACGGTATTAAGCGATCATATGGACATGAAAGAGCTGTTATGTCATGGATGACGGTATTAAGCGATCACATGGCCATTCTTAGGTATCCGTACCTTCATGGCATTAGCACATCCATGTGCGTCGATGTGAAAGAGCTGATATGTCTGCTTTTAGGTTTCCTAAAAATCCTAAGTAGCAACATCCATATTGGCAATGTCGTGGTATCATGGGTGATAATGAATGATCTATACTTTACTAACTGAATAATAAAACATGAATGAATTAATAAACAAACCACCCCCACCTGCCGATGATGATTGCTGTGGTGGTGGAGCTTGTAATCCTTGTGTATGGGATCATTACTATGCTGAGCGTAAAAAATGGCGTCTACAGCAAGTCGAGTTACAAGCTAAAGAACATGCCAATAAAGAAACAAGCGATGAAGAAAGCTAAGTAAGTGAAATAACTTTTTTCACCAGTTTATCAATACCGCTTGCCGCTTCAACTAATGAGGTTGCCAACATATAAGCGGGTGTCGACACCAGTTTACGCTGTTCATCAACAACGATACCATCTACTTCACAATCTACATGTGTTAGCCCACGATTTATCAGTGACTCGGCAATATCGCGATCTTTACCTATGGTACCTTGGGCGTCATCCCCGTATATAAGTGGGATCATCGCAGGTGCTATGCACATAAAACCAACAGGTTTATCTGCTTTGATAAAGGTTTGAGTAACGGCCAAAACCTCAGCATTTATTTGGTAGTTTTCGGCATTAATAGCAAAGTCACATAAGTTTTTGGCAGCGCCAAAACCACCAGGAAAAATTAAGGCATCAAATTCTTCTTGATACAGTTCAACAATATCTTCAACGTCGCCACGGGCAATACGAGCAGACTCTACTAAAACATTACGTGTTTCACCTTCACTAACAACACCCGTTAAGTGGTTAATAACATGGTGCTGGTTAATATTAGGGGCAAAACAACGATAAGCTGCGCCTTGCTGCTCTATTGCCAATAATGTTAAAACACTTTCATGAATTTCACTACCGTCGTAAACGCCGCATCCCGATAAAATAATCGCTATTTTTTTCATGTTATTCTCTAATCCCTATGTTTAATAAAACTTGGTAATTGACATAATAATACAATTATAATCGCGCACCACATCAACAAAGCAAATGGCAAGGCACTGCCATCGTAAAAGAATGCCAGTATAGGTCCAGCTAGCGCGCCAATACCAAAACGTAATGTACCAATAACCGCAGTTGCGGTGCCAGACTCTCGGGTAAATTCTTGCATAATTAACGCATCAGCATTAACAGCGATCATAGATAAACTGCCCATTAACGGCAATACGGCGATAGCGGTATAAACCATTGGCAATTGTAAAAAATTGGCCAGTACTAACATCGAAGAAAAAATTACCGCGACAATAAGGCCATATTTTAGCATTGTCGTCGATCCTTTACGGCCAACTAAACGGGTATTTATAAAATGTGCCGCCATTAATGCCAAGACATTAATGGCAAACAACAGACTAAATTCAAACTCTGACACCTTAAAAACCGTTAAATAGACAAAAGGAATAGCAGTAATATAAGCAAAAAATGCTAATGAGATCACCATAGAACTGACGATATTTAGCTGTGATTTTTTATGCGATAAAACAATTTTATAACGCTGTAAAAAACTGACCGGTACGACGCTTTTTTCTCTTTTCACTTCCGGCAAAAATCGATACGCCAAAAATAAAATAACCGCGCTATATACGGCTAAAGCAAAAAATATTAACTGCCAACTATGTAATAGTAAAACAGCACCAATACCAGGTGCGATCATAGGTGCCAGCATCATGATCATCGCAACATAAGAAAACCCTTTCGCGGTGTCTTTACCATAACGCTCTTTTATCGTGCCAGGTACAACTACCGTTGCCGCACTACTGATAAAAGCTTGTAGAAATCGCAATGATAAAAACTGTTCAATACTGGTAACAAAAATGAGTGCTATGCTCATGACAATAAAGCCTGAAATACCTAAGATAACAAGTTTTCTTCTACTGTGTTTATCGGCCTGCGGGCCAAAAAACAATAAACCTAAAGCATAACCTAACAAGTAAATACTTAGGCTATTCTGTACCATGGGCATATCGGTAGATAATTGTTCAGCAAGTATTGGCATCGCAGGTAAGTACATATCGATAGCCAAAGGTGAAATCGCAATAATCGCCGCCAATAAAGGCAACAATAGTTTTAACGACAACTCAGCTTGGTTATCCTGTTTTATTTGATTCATTACTTTTCCGGGTAGTCATAAACAAGCTTGCCTAAATCAGCAATTGCCTGATCCACTTTTTCGCACCATTTAACCCCATAACTGATACGCATAAAGTTTTTGTATTTTCCTGAGGGTGAAAATATCTCGCCTGGCGCAAAACTGACGCCTTTGGCAATAGCTTGCGTAAAAAACTTGCTAGTATCAACATGTGAACGACAGCGTATCCATAACACACTGCCTCCTTGAGGTTGTGAAATACAAACTTCTTTTGGGAAGTGTTTGGCAACTAACGAACGCATACGTTCACTGTTATAGCGTAACGTTTTGCGCAAAACTTGTAGATGTCTGTCGTATTCACCACTCATTAAATAATCAGTAAGCGTCCATTGCTGTAACATAGGTGTCGAGCATGATTGTGCTCGTTTAATACGTTTAGCTGCCTCTTCATACTTCCCTGGTAACAACCAGCCAACCCGATAACCCGGAGCTGCGGTTTTAGAAAACGACGAACAGGTTAATACCAAGCCTTTTTCTGAATAAAGTTGTGCGGGCACTGGGCGATTTTCTGCGAAGTACAACTCGTTGTATACTTCGTCTTCTATCAGTGGAATCTCATGACTTTCCAATAAAGTAACCATAGCTTGACGTTGTTTATTTGTCATCATAGAGCCAAGCGGATTAGAAATCGCACTTGAAAATAGACACGCCTTTATTGGGTGTTGTCGTATCACTTTTTCCAATTCATCAACACAAACGCCGTCTTCTGTGCAGGTATATACTTCTAATACTTTCATGCCAAGCGATTCGATTAATTCAATTAAACCAAAATAACAAGGTGATTCAACAGCGATAATGTCGCCGCGTTCAGCGACACATTGCAGTGCAATAGAAAGAGCTTCTTGAGCACCACTAGTAATCAGTATATCGTCATGATTTATCGCAACGCCTTGCTCTTGATAACGAAAGGCAAGATTTAATCGTAATTTTGGATCGCCATTTACCGGCCCATAACTGACCGCTTTTTCAGCATTTTTACTTAACACCGAACGCATTAATCTAGCGAGGGCTTTATCTGGCGGATGAGCATTAACCGGGTTTGAAATGCCAAGAGCAACAGAGTCAGGTAAATGCACTGCATCATAAACTTGTTCGATTAAGCTTCTACAGGATATTTCAGCCGGTTCACAACAAGCCCATTTTGCTCTCATAGGTCTTAGTGTTCTTGCTTGTTTCGCTTTTAAATAATAGCCAGACTGTGGTCTTGCACAAATAGTGCCTTGCCGCTCGAGTTCAATATAAGCCTGCTTTACGGTCGGTACACTAATTTCAAATTGGCGACTTAATTTTCGTAAACTTGGCAGTTTATCGCCCGCACGTAACGCGCCACTTTTCTCTTGCTGTTCAACAAAATCGATAACTTGTTGATATAAAAATTCCGTCGATGACCTATCAAGTAAACGCATAAATGACCTCTGAATTATTCCTAAATTGTCTTAATTTACCCAATTAAAACTGTATAGGTTGCATTTTCATTTTTCTGTATATGTTATTAAAACAAAAAATATATACACTGTCCATTCAATAATAAAACAATGTATTTTCTCAACATATTCAACTAAGGAATACCACATGACTTTCGTATACATACTGAAAAAAATCACTGAAAAATGGATCAAAATAATGGCTAAAAATAATTTAGCTCAAGCGTTAGTTATGCAAGAAAGTCCTACAATGGCTTTATCCATGTTAGCGCTTAATAAAAAGACTAACGATACGACATGCTGTACTAACACCTAAACTATATAGGCTTCATCAGCGAAATGAAGCCATTCATTTTTTCAATTCTCAAGGAATAGCAATGAGCAATACTTTTTTATATGTGATCACCGTGCTTATCTGGGGAACAACTTGGATCGCCATTAATTATCAATTAGGCGATGTTCCACCTGAAGCATCAATTGTTTATCGTTTTGGCTTAGCAGCATTAATTTTGTTTGCTTATTGCCGTTTTAAAAAGATCTCGCTTACATTCAATAAAAAACAGCATTTACAGTTTATGTTTTTCGGTTTAACGTTATTTGGCTGTAATTACTTCTTTTTATATTCAGCACAACAACATATCAACTCAGCATTAACCTCTATCGCTTTTTCAATGATTATGTTTTTTAATGTAATAAACGCCCGCATTTGGTTTAAAACAAAAATAACGCAACAAACTTATCTTGGCGCTATGCTTGGATTAGCCGGTATTATGGTTTTATTTTGGCCGCAAATTAATGACACAGAATTAGGCGCAGAAACCCTGCTTGGTCTATCACTTTGTTTTGTTGGTACTTTATTCGCTTCTACAGGTAATATGGTTTCAATGAAGAATAAATTAATGAATTTACCTATGATGCAAGCAAATGCTTGGGGCATGTTTTATGGCTCAGTATTTATGACGATATTATTACTTGTACAAGGAAAATCTTTCAGCTTTTCATATACTTTACCCTATATAAGCTCACTTATTTATTTATCCATTTTCGGTTCAATTATTGCTTTTGCCAGTTACCTAACACTATTAAACAACATTGGTGCTCATAAGGCATCATACGCAAGCGTAATGTTCCCCGCTGTTGCTGTGGTAATTTCATCGGTTGTCGAAGGGTTTAGCTGGAATATTTATACCGTATTCGGTTTGTTGATTATTTTAGCCGGTAATATTGTCGTACTCACTAAACCTATAAAAAGTAAAAAACTGGATATTGCAGCAGAAAAAAATACCGTATTATAGGCAACACACCTCAAGAACAAGTCATTGGACGGTTTTTAAGGCGATAACATTGTTAATAATAAGTAACTCAATTATTCTATCGCCTTAAAATAATAGTCTTTTGATCTCATCCTATAATGTAAGGATAAATATGAAATATTTACACCCCTTAGCCCTACCTTGCTTGCTTACCAGTTCACTATTACTGGTAACACCTTGTTCTTTATCAGCCCAGAAGACAGCAGACACAAGTGATAAAGTTGCTTATACCTATCTTAAGCAACTAGTATCCCCTACCGAAGGAATAGGCGCCCGAGAAGCAGGAACCGACAAAGAAAAACAAACCGCGAGTTATATTAAAGCTAAGTTTGAAAAATTTGGCTACCGCACTATAGAACAAGACTTTTCATTTAAAAGTAGAAAAAGTGAAGGTGAGTCACAAAACATTATTGCCGAGTTGGGGGATCCAACAAAACCAACCATAATTTTGGCTGCACATTACGATTCAACGGCAATGAAGTCAGGCTCAATGGGAGCAACTGATAATGGCGCCGGTGTAGCGGCAATGCTAGCAATTGCGAAAGCGTTAACTACTAAAATCCCTAAAAACTATAATATTCGTTTCATCGCGTTTGGCGCAGAAGAAATAGGTTTGCAAGGTTCAAATTACTACGTCAGTGATTTATTCAAAAATAACAAACTCAATAATATTGCCGCGATGATCAACTTTGATACCATTGCCGGCGGTGACAATGTTTACGTACATAGCGCACATATAACGCCCTATTCAAGATGTAAAAGCGAAAATTACAGTAGCGACACTTCAATACGTGCGGCATTGCTTACTGCGTCAATTAACGTTTTAGGCGAAGATAATAAATATGTTATTCACCCTGACTACGAAGGTTACCCAGAAGGAGTAACGGGCTCTTGGTCTGATCATGCGAGTTTTGCCTGTGCTGGTATTCCCATTGCTTATGTGGAATCAACTAATTTTGCCATTAATGGCAAAGATGGCTTTGATGGATATTCTCAATCTACCGCAGAGCAATTGTGGAGTTGTTATGATCAAAAAAACGCTAGCGCTTGTGATAAAAAAGCAGAGAAAAACTGGGGCAATATTTGGCACACTAAATTTGATAGTTTAGAACAACTGAATAAAATATTTCCAGGGCGTGTCGAACAACAACTAAGTAATAACGTTAAGGTATTAATTGAGCTATTAGCTGATCCCGATAAATATTTACAATCGAAATAAGTGCTAAAAGTAAAGACTAAAAAAGAAGTCAGTGGACTTTATTCAAACTAAGACCACTGACCAGATTTATCGATTAACTACCAATAGGTGAACCCGGTGGCATTTTAATTGTTGATACCGGATGCACTAACTTTCCTTGCTGAAGGCTATAAGCAATTTGCTCTTCTAGTAACATAAACTGGGCAGATAAACGCTTATACTTTCTAGCATCATAATTGTCAGCCAACCATTCTTTTAAATTACGCAAAGCGACATACACTTCTGAGCGCACTTCGGTGACTAATTCTTTGTTATGCCAAAGTGACAATAAGTGCTCAACCACTTGTTGATTTACACGCTGTTGCACCAAGAGTGCCAAGCCTTTTTCAGCCGAGTGCTTAATTGACTGCTTTATAAGAGAGTCTATAAGCTCTTGTACACTAGGAATACTATTATCCATAACAGACTGTTGTTGTAATCGTGCTAAGCGTTGGCCATTTAAAAGTAACGATACTGTGTGTTTCGCGTTAGCTTCAGCAGCAGAAACGGGGTCAAAGGTAAGCCCAGTATTACCAATAAAACTTTCACGATTACGATAATAGCCATACGCTTTTGGCGGGATCAATTTGACAATATGTTCAGGTAAGGTCAATATTTTCGAGTCTAAGGTGGCTAATAAAGCATTTAAGGCTTTTCGTTGTTGCTTACCAGAAACTATTTTTACTGGACGCTTAGTGCTTTCTTCGCGCAGTTGGTAGCTATAATCGGTACCTGAAATTAATTTCGCTGCAGCGGTTACCTGAAAACGATGGAAATTATAAATTGGCACTAAAACTTCTTCCATTTCAGATAATGGCTGCCCGATAGCAATACTGTTTAAACCAAAGTCCATTAGCGCTTTTTCACGCACTTTTAAAATTCTATTTAACTCGTCAGCTGCGTTTTCTCCGTTGTCCCATAAATGCCCAGTGCTATGTGCACTAGAACTAGAGCGAGCATCGGGGTCTGACATATATTGCAAACCTTGCTGTTGCGCCGTCGCTATTACCTTAGCGAGATACGCTTGTTCTTTATTCGCAGCTACATCAGCATAACCATAAGCAATAACCGACTTATCCCAGCGACCAATATCGGTAGCGTAAGCATTGGTTAAATCAATTTCACCATTTTTTAAAGTAATTAACGGGTGAGGATAGTCCATTACTGAAGAACGGTTATTGGCACTCGCGGCAAAGTTATGTGCAATACCTAAGGTGTGCCCTACTTCATGAGCTGATAATTGACGAATACGTGCCAGTGCCATTTCTTTCATTAGCGATGTGTCAGTGTTTTTGGTTTTAAACGGCGAGGTTAAACCCAAAGCAATTAAGTAGTCTTGACGAACCCGCAGTGAACCCAGTGTAACATGGCCTTTTAGTATTTCTCCTGTTCTTGGGTCGATAACTGAAGCACCATAAGACCAGCCTCTTGTTGCGCGATGCACCCATTGAATAACGTTGTAGCGAATATCCATAGGGTCAGCATCTGCTGGTAACATTTTCACTTGAAAAGCATCTTTATAACCAATTGCTGAAAATGCTTGATCCCACCAAAGAGCGCCTTCAAGTAACGCGCTTTTTACCGGCTCTGGCACGCCAGCATCTAAGTAATAAACAATAGGTTCTACCGCTTCACTTAAGGCAAGGCTGGCATCTTTTTTACTAAGGCGATGACGAGGAATGCTGCGTTTAATTAATGGCTGGTCAATACCACTCGCATAGTCGGCATAACTATTTGACCAGAAACCACTATTGGGATGAAATGCACGTACTTTATAATTAGCATCAGGTAACTTTATTAAAGAGTGATGTAAATTCACGGTAATTGCCGTTGAGTCTGGTGTTACTGAACGTAAGTGGTTACCCGCGCCACTGCCTTTATAAGTTACCGTTGCTTCAAGCTCGGTATTATTAGGGAACGCCTTACTTCGTTTGGCGTAAAGTCCACTGCGGCTTAAATCAATTTTGAAGTTGCCTTGTTTGCGTTTTTTTAATTTGCTTGATAACTGATGAATATCAGATAAAAGAAAAGGCGTGTAATCAATTAATACTTTTTTACCATTTTCACTTTCTTTGGCAACTTTAAAGCCCCAAATAATAGAGCTAGCAAAAGCCTCGTCAACCGCTTGTTTTTCTAATTGGTTGTTCGTATTCGCACGATAGTCAGTATTCAATTGACGTAAGAATACTTTCTCTCCTACTTTTTCAAAACGTACTAATCGAGTGGCACCAAGTTGGCCTCGGTCAAGGCCAATATCGTTTGAACCGATTCCGTGTGGTAAACCACTTTGAAATAAAAATTCTTGTTCGAATTGATCTATTTCTATATAGATTTTTCCTAACTTTTTGTCATGAAAAAAAGAAAAGTATCCTTGTTGATGATCTTTAGCTTTAACAAAGTCATTATAACTTTGAGCTTCTTCGCTAAATGCGGCTATTGAAAACGCACTGCAAATAAACATTAAAAAGAAACGAAGCGTGAATTTCATGATTTTTCCCTATTTTATTTTTAGATTCAGAAATATTTGTTCAAGTCAGTCAATTATTTTTGTTATAATTAGCTCGTAGGTAACGCTGAAAGCTTTCATCGCTACCTTTCAAAATAAATAAATATAATGAATTAAAATGCACCCGCTATTATCTGCTATTTTACGGCATTAATTAGCTAACAATTTTATGACTCAATTTATAAGAGTCTTACTCTAAATCAATTAGGTAACCCGATGCAACGACTAGCACCAGCTTTACGCGAAGATAATGTGCCATTAGACTTAATTTCCCTAATAAAAACCATATTAGCGGCAACAAAGGAAATATCATTTCGTGTCAGCCAAGCTCAACTAGGTGACATAATGGGCTCAACTTCGGATGAAAACATTCAAGGTGAAGTACAAAAGAAACTCGATGTGGTCGCCAATGACCTATTTAAAGATATTTTATTAGAATCAGGCTTTGTAAAAGCGATATCTTCTGAAGAAGAAGACACCTCGGTTGCTGGAGAAAAAGACGGCAAGTATCTGGTGTCTTTTGATCCCCTTGATGGCAGCTCGAATATTGATATCAACTCATTAATTGGTACAATTTTCTCTATCCATGAAGCGCCAAGCGATATGGATGCCAGCGACCCAGATATGTTTAAACAAGCCGGGCACAAACAAGTTTGTGCGGGTTATGTTTTGTATGGTCCATCGACTATGTTAGTAATGACCACTGGCCGTGGTACACATTTTTATGTGCTTGACCGTACTCATGGTGGTTATATATTAGTTGAACGTAATGTACAGGTTCCGGTAGATACACAAGAGTTTGCCATAAATATGTCAAACCAGCGTTTCTGGCAACCAGCAATGCAAAATTATATAGGTGATTTATTAGCAGGTGATACCGGGCCTCGCGGTAAAAACTTTAATATGCGCTGGATTGCTGCCATGGTTGGCGATATTCATCGTGTACTTTGTCGTGGTGGTATATTCACTTACCCTACTGACAGTAAAAATGCCAAACAACCATATAAATTGCGTTTAATGTATGAAGCTAACCCAATGGCTTTTTTACTTGAACAAGCCGGTGCCTTAGCAATGACTAGCGAAGGCCGTATTATGGATATAGAGCCAACCGACATTCATCAACGTGTTGAAGTTATTATGGGTTCTAAAAACGAAGTAGAAGCTTGTTTGTCTTATTACAAATAAGTTATAGACACTTATAATTAAGATTTTTGTTTTCTGCTTATATGTGACCCGTTCTAGTACCGGTTGACAGAATTTAATTTAAAACGCTTGGTGTAGCTCATCAGGCGTTTTGTATTTTAAGGCGGTGTGTAACCGCCTTTAATTATAAATTATCACTGACTCTACACCCCTCTTCGTTACCTTATTCAAGTCTTTAGGTTTTCCCCGTAAATATTCATTCTTCACTATGGCGCTGATACGCCCAGCTAAAGCATTTTTTTGGTCATAACAAAACCTTGGGTTAAAAAACGGACGTTTCTTTAGAGCAATAACACCGACCATGCTTACCAAGCTAAATTAAAGGCGAGGGAATAATATTTTTGAGTAGATTTAGTTGTTAATGCAAAACAATCGCCATTTAATCGCTAGCAAAGTATCAAACTTATTTAGGACAGATTACGACTATAAAAAAGTGTAAGCTTCACATACTCTTTTTTTTGCTCATAAATACAACGATTTTTATAATTCATTGAGACTATTGTTCAACTATTGAACTATCAACCTATTTATACTCATTTTTTCTCAATATAGTGGTGACAACAAAATAAAAAATGCTTATACTTCACGCCGCTTTAAGTTGAAGTCTCAATTCAAAGCGGATAAAAGATGGCCCCTTAGCTCAGTTGGTTAGAGCATTCGACTCATAATCGACAGGTCCCCTGTTCAAGTCAGGGAGGGGCCACCATTTTCTTGTTCTACTTCGTTCCATATTATCCTGTAGCCCAATAAAAACGTTAAAACCTCAATACTTAGTGTACTCCTCTGTACTTTGCCATACGGTGACATTCGCAATTTTTAGTAGTACTGTTAGTAGTACTGTTAGTAGTACCACACAAAACACAGATTTCTGGTACGACTAAAATGGCAAAAATAGTCACTCCGCTAACGAATACCAAAGTAAAACAAAAAGTACTAAAAGAAGATGGTGTTTATTTAGATGGAGAGGACTGCTTTTTCAATAATCTAGACCCTTTTACTAAGTCTGTAAATTTGCATTTTCGTTGGGTGAACTAATAAATTTGTTCAAGTCGTAATATAAGCCATACAAGCAGGACTTTTAACAGTTGGCTAGCACTCCTACATTTTAGCAAACTACAAATTCCCTCTTATTGAGGCGTTAAGTAAATGGAATGGAATGTAAAATGAAGATAAAAATATATACTTGTTTGTCAGTAGCACTCTTTTGTGCAAATGTATTTGGTGGAGAGTTGACTCAAAAATCTGAGCCTCTGCCAAAAAACGCTAGTAGTAGTAGCGAAGAAGAGGCAACTATATTTTCAGGCTGTATAGACTTTAAGGTCAGTCATTCTATCAGGAAAGGAGAGAGTCTTGATGATCAAGAAAAGTTAGACTTAGTACTTGATACAATGTTACAGAACTATGGGAGTAGCCAAAGCTTATGTCACAGTTCTAGTGGCGACTGGGTTCTTATATTTAATGACTCCAGTCGTTTAAATAAAATATGGTATTTTTCAAAAAGCAATATTGAGTATACATTTTTTAAAAGTGGAGTATTAAGGTACGAGGTGCAAGATAAGGTAGTTCCTACTGGATTTCCTGATAATAATTTAATTTCAGTAGAAAAAACCAATCCTAGAAAAGGTATGGGTATGAACTTGAGTGGAATTACAGTAGTTTTTGAAGACGGCAGTAAGGACAAATATTGGAGTAGTGCAAATTTGTTGCTAAATAAAAACAGTTACCAATATAAAAAGTTATCTTATTACAATAAGGTAATGGAAAAAATCCAAGGAGTTCCACTTATCACAGAGCATATACTACCCTTTGGCTACACTAGAACTCGAGCAGCCATTAAAGTCACCCAAAAATCGCCTTCTATTGATTTATTTAAACTACCAAAAGTAGAAGCTCTAGAATGGCCTAAGTTCACGCAATAGAGTAAAACTATTTTATACATTGGTTATTATATTTCGTAGAAGCAGCTAAATAAGGCGCAACACTATTCTTCAAGCGAAATAAAAGAAACTTCTCGGAAGAAAATAATACTGAACAATACGTCGAAAAATACGCCAAAAACGCGCTTATTGAGTTATCGTTATGTTTTTAAAAAATAATTGGATGAAATTATGGACAGTAAACCAGTGAAAAACGTAGATGTAATAAGTGCTGTAAAAGACCCATTAGGATTGTTGGTGCTGGTTGTACTTGTGGCAGAGGTCATATTAGGGCTACTTGCAGCAAAGGCCAAAGGGATTGATTTTACACTGCTGATTGTTGGTATGTTACTTGTACTTGGGGCGGTACTTTTCATAGTTTATAAAAAATATCAAGGGTTGCAGTTAGAAGACGCATCAAGAGTTGAAACCGTGGAAGAGAGTCAAAAATTTATTGTTCACGAAGAAGCGCGATGGGAAAGTGATTTATCGCAGGCAAACACGATCTTTTCAGGTATCGTGACTATGGACATGACCAAAGTTAAAAATAGTGGGACGACACGTGAGATTGACGAAATTCTAGACTCTCGGATCACGAAGAACCCCGAAGCGGCAAAAAACCTCGTGAAGCTATTCAATGAAGCAAGTGACGATTCCAAAGGCTCGCAAACAGATCTCGAGAACAAGAAATTAGCTCGAGAGTTCCTCGCGTGCTATTTCGTAACATCGGGCGCCTCTACCGTGCGCGCATTACTACTAGAGTCTGACTTCAGAAATCAGCTATTTAAGAGTGCGCAGGAAGATAACAATGTGTACGTAAAAACTCAGTTAGTGAGAGCATTGGCAAATACTATCGAGAAGTCGAATGAGAAAGCATGTATAGAGTTCGTGAATGCTTTCATCACCAAAGATAATGTTCTTGTTAGTGGTTACGCTTACTTATTCTCACAGGAGTGTGGTCATGATGCCTTAAGAGATCAACAAAGTGCATGGGAGAAAACGTACCAAGGTACAAAACAAAGCAGCTTCTATGCATACTTAGCCGACGATAACAAAAGACTGCGTTATGTTGCGACAGGTCTTGCAGGATACGTTAAAGACGAAACATCTCTGGAGTTTTTACGTGATAACACTCGACACGAATATGATCAAGTGAGGATTTTTGCCCGTAAGGCTTTAGCCCTGCGCGCCTATACCGATACTACGAAAGGCAGGGAATAATAAGAGCTAAATTTTAAAATAGAGAGTGTCAACCCTCTCACTTTGCATAAATAATATTTTCTGAATCGAAATTGAAATTCCACCTCGAATTGTAATGAGAACAAAACATAACTAAGTTATTTAAAAGGAAAAAACAGTTGATTTTACTCCTTCGTCGCTTATTTTAACCAACTATTTTTAGCCTTTTAATGAGGCGTTCTCCCCTGCATAGTAATACGGGGGTAAAGTATTTTTGTACCTTTCTACTAACCTCATTTCTAAAGGCCTATAAAGAACCTTAATGATTTTTTGGTCTTATAAATGAGCTTATTATGGTGAATTTAACTTGTTGAAATGGACTGCTTCGTGCGCATTGAAGACATTAAACTTCAAACTTTTCCCATATATTTTCTAATGAAATATTATTTATAATTCATTAGAAAACACCTTACTCTGCTAAATATCAATTATTTATTATGCTCTTTCTAATTTGTTGAAAATATGTGATATTGAAGTCAAGCAGATTAAGTCTATATTATTGAGATTTATTCACTTTCTACCCTAAATCAAGGAGTGAACCGTTGTCATTTTTTCATTATACAAGCTTAGAAGGAATTAAAGGTATTGTTGAAAATAAAGAGATGTGGGGAACTCATATAAACTTCTTAAACGATCAAAAGGAGTTTGATTATTTAGATAGTATTCTTTATGAAGCTATAAATGAATTGGAATTACCTTTTCATTTTGGGAATGAAATTCATAAAAATCATAAAGATATATTAAAGGACATAAAACCTTCTGATAGAAAAAGAATTGATGCACTTGGTTTCATAATATCATTTTCTCAAACTCCAGATTGTAAAAGTCAATGGATGGAATATTGCCCACAATTTTCAGGTTATGCATTGGAATTCTCAGAATCCCCATTATTACTTGATGATAATAATATCAGCCCCGACTTACATACAGGCTTTGATAGTCACGAGCTTCAACAATGCATATACGAACGTAGGTCGCAAATAGAGAAAATAAAGTCGGTAATTTTAAATATTAATAAACCCGATAAAAAACAAAGTCATATTTTGTCCGATGTAGTAGATTTATTATCTGATTTGAAATATAGATTCAAACATCATGGCTTTTTAGAAGAGAAAGAATGCAGATGGTATGGGAGGGGGGATTCTCAAATGGAGATGAGAGTAAGTAAGGGGATTATGGTGCCCTATGTAAAAGTCCCCATTGATATTTCAAAGTTAAGTGCTATTTGGGTTGGTCCCAGTCCCGTTCAAGATAAAGCAGTTGAGGGGGTAAGCTATTGGTGGTCAGTTCTTCAACGAGCTGATCATACTTACATATTTAAAAATGAGAAAACAGGCATAATATCTATCCGGAAATCAGAAATACCCTATAGTTTTATCTAATTACCTCACACAGTCGGGGTAGTTAACCACATAAATATTGTTTTTGATTAATAAATCTAATCCAAATAAACATTAACCCCTTACTGGTTAATGTCTCGAATGTGCGCTAAGCGGAACAAAACCATCAAAAAAAATCAATACTTTTTCTAATGTTTAATTAGAAACATATGGACTGAATTAAAGAAACGGATTTCCACCACAAATAAAGATAAATTCCGCCTTTTAACGGGAAATCACAAAGTGCTAAATTTGTAACCTATTGATGATGTGTGAGTAAAAAGCTACAATTGAATTATTAAATTATAATTTAGTCGGAAATATTTCAGCCGTAAGTGCGGAATTAATCGGGCTAATAAGCTGTTATTTGGCTTCGCTAATTCAAGCTAAATATTTATGTGTAAGAGCGGTATTTTCTAAACAAGTTTGGTATTTTACGCCTCAGTTTTCGCCGGAACGTTTCGGTGTTCACCGCTAATAGGCTTTACTGCTTTAGACATTTTTGTTGTAAAGCCATTAGCTTGTTCCAGCTTTAGTGTTTGGCTCAAAATTCATGGTTTGGTGGGTAGCTTCGCTGGGCACTTTTTAGTTCTACGGTCGGGCTGCCATTATTTTAAAAGCTCTTGTTTTCGTTAGTAGTTTTCCGCTACCATCAAATAACAAGAAAATTCAAACGGACACGTAACAGTTGGCCACCGCTTCGCGATTATACCCAACGTTACTTTGCCGCTTAATATTAGCGTTATAAGTATTCAAAAGGGAAGCGTATATGTCACAGGATGAGATAAAATCAATTTTTAAGAAATATCAACGTAGGGCGACCGCAGGTTTAGGCGGATTTTTGATGTGTGCAATTTTTGCAAATTGGTATTTGATTAACAGCAATATAGATCGGCATGCAGAATTGGGCCTACCTTATACAAGTAGCGACCAAGGTTTTATCTGGGGAACAACAATAATGGGGCTGTATACTGTTTTATATCTTTGTTTTTATTCTTTTGAGAAAATACTACTTAAAATTTTAACTAATCAGCCAACAGAATCTGAGTAAAATACTTATAACAAGCACTTCAAACGGAACAAAAACAGTTGGTTAGGTTCCGCTTCGCTTCACATTTTAACCAACAATTTTTGTCCGCTTAAGTGGGCGTTATATTTTCAAATGGAATTGGAGTAATAAATGAATTCAGAAGTCAAAGTAGATATATTGTTTGCTGGATTGTTATTAATACCGGTATTGATATTAGCTATCCCCTATATTAAAAATAAATTGGTTAATCTTTCTCAAGGTAAAGCTTTTTCAATTTTGTCATTACCAATATCTGCTTATTTAATTTATGATATTTCAATCGAAAGTAATGTTTTTGGTTTAATCGGTTTGTTTGTTGCGTATATTGTTTTCTTTTCGACTTATGCCGCTTCAATATCTTTATTAGCTGTTTCAACAAAAAGCGAAGACTTGGTGTAGTAAAAATATAACAAGCCATTCAAGCAGGACAAATAACAGTTGGCTATTTGTTCACTACGTTCACTTATTTTAGCCAACCATTATTTGCCTCTTAATGGGGCGTTATACGAATAGATTATGCACCGAGATATATTTAAGTTTATTGATGAAAATAATTACGTTTCGGTAATGAATAATACGAAATGGAATAAGTTGGGTGCAGCGATTGAGGCTGACGAAGACAAAGAACCTTGTGTACGTGTTAAATTCTTATTTGAGGACGAACCAACAGGTTACTCTTTGATGGATTGGAACTTTGAAAATCACAATTGCACATTGTTTGAATGGATTGATATCGACCCAATTAAAAAGATACGTATTGGTGGCTTAGTTCCAGACAAAGAAATAGATTTATCTACTCATGTTCTGGAAATACTAAGCCAAAATAATATCCCTTACTCTATTGAAAATGGGATGTATCGTGTATGGGGTTACTATGCTTCAGGCAATGTGCCAGTATTCGTATAACAAGCCATTCAAGCAGGACTTTTAACAGTTGGCTAGGTTCCGCTTCGCTTCACATTTTAGCCAACAATTAAAAGCCTCTTAATGGGGCGTTAGGTGTAATCGCCACTTCGTTTTATTGTTTAAAGCATTTGCCAATTTTAATAGGGCGTTTGTGTTTTCATAAAATGTTTAGGTGGGTTTCGCCAGGCTCTACGTCACTCTCGCCAATATAGTCTTCGGGCATTACCTAAAAACAAAATGTCCTTGCGAATTGGCTTTTAAATGTTTGGTGTTGTGGCTCAAAATCTAACAGTTGTGTTTTTAAAGTGGCGAATGTTATATTGTTGTAACAGTTTGCTTTAGGTTTTTGTATTTACAGATAAACTTCACCTAACAAGCAATTCAAACGGACAAAATACAGTTGGTTGTTTCACTCCGTTCAACAGTATAACCAACTATATTTTTCCGCTTAATATGGGCGTTATAACTAAAGGAATATTATGAGTCTGCTGGAAGATTCGTGGGAACAACGAGAAGAACAAATATACCCTGAATTATTTGGTGGGACAGGCGAAGGTATTTATCCGCTAGATGCTTCTTTATTCAAAAATCAATTTGGTATCGATGACATTGATCCTCGTTGGTTACACTACGGTGTTTTTAAATGCGCACCTACAAATGAACGTAATACTTGGGTTTATGTTACTTCTGGTATGTCTAATACTTGGGAGTCAGATAAACCTGAAGAATACTCAGGTTTTGGTACTGAGTTTATTCTAGAAACAGATAGCGAA
>JABSOY010000007.1 GCA_013215385.1 Colwellia sp. | reverse complement strand
TGTGTTTGGTAGACACTAATAAACCTAGCTCATAGGTTGGAGGAGTCCATACATTGTGGCAGCTAGTGACCTTAGAAAAATGAACACTAGTAGTTTTGCCCTCACCAAAAGCTAACGTCAAAAAAGTGCGCATATAAGTCATTAGCAATCGGTTGCTTTTTAGGTCAACTGAACGCTATTAAGCTGACGTTAAACTTAATGTAGCTAATGGCAACTGTAAGCCTACAGTAGTCGTTAGGAGGGGCGCACTAAATACACTTTCTTTGTAAAGTGAGTTATATCTCTGCCTAGATATAACTCACTACTCCAACTTTAAAATAGATAATATATTTTTAATACTTTGTAAAATAATAAAACAGTTATATGACGAAAAAACAGCATTTATTAGTAATATTGGGTATTTATTCTTTTTAATCCTTTTAAAATTTATCAAAACTTATAAAAGGAATAACACATGCGCATACCATAATATTGCATCGATTGATGAACGATTAGATCGATGTCTAGTCAAATAAAAAATACCCTTATTAACGAGCAATCAAGTTAAGTTTTAATAGTAATACAACTATTAAGTTTAATCATATTTTAGATCAATTTTACATATTAGGAAAAAGCGAATGAAAAATTCAGTTTTAATACTTTTAGCTACACTAATCTCAGTATTTAGTTTAAATACAAGCGCAGAGCAATCAACAGAGCAACTGGTTACTTTAAACTTTCAAGTAAAAGCAGAAACTAAAAATGAATTCATGGATTTTTTAGATATGAGCATACCAAACGTAAGAGGGTTTGAGGGGAATACCAATGTGCAACTTTATTTTGATGCCACTACTAATGAAATGATTATAACAGAAAGCTGGGCATCCAAAAAAGCTCATGGAAAATATATCAAGTTTATTTCAGAAAATGGGGTGATGAAACAGTTATTATCTTATTTAGAAAAACCACCTACAATTAAATATTATCAGCCTTTAGACGTATAATTTAGAAAGATTGTGCCATGAAATAAAATTATCAGAACACATGGCACAAAACATAATCAACAGTACACACATATTTATAGTACAAAAGGAAGGTGACTCTTTTAATCCGAAGCTTTTGACTTCAAAGTTACAATAGTCATTGCATAACTAAATGGACTATTTTGACTAGTTATTTTGTTTTAATTGTTTGGGGGTCGTTTTATATTTATCTTTAAAAGATTTAATAAAATGAGATACATTTTCATAGCCTAGATCTAATGCAATATGGGTAACCGTAAACTCTGTATGCATCAATAATTCATGAGCACGGGATAATCTTTTATCCTGCAACCATTTTTTAGGTGTCATGTTAAATGTTGCTTTAAAGTCTCTGGTAAAAGTTGAAATGCTTCTACCTGATAAATTAGCTAAATCGCTGATTGTTAATGTGGATGTATCTGCGTTTGTTAGTAAACGATTAAGATTTCTTTTTGGCGATTTAACTATGTTTTTTGAAAGTAGAACAGCTTGAAAAAAATCTTTATCGCATAAAGTTAATAAATGTAATAGTTCAAGTAACTTTACCCTAACAAGCTCCCTTGAATTTATTCCATTTTGTTTTAATAACTGAATAGAGCAAAAATACATTTCAATTGAGTTTCCACATTTTATCTTGATAAGTTCTGACGGTTGAATCTGTTTATCAATATGCTTCACTGTGCTGAGAAAGTCAGTGATGACATCGTCATTAAAAAAAATCAAATAGGCTTTCAAATTACCTGATGTTTGAACGTAATCAGAATGAAGATTTATGCCTTGTGGGAGAAAAAATGCTGTATTAGCATGTAACTCATAGGTTTTATTTTCAGAGGTTGTAATCGTTTCCTGTCCATTTTCGATATAAATAATACAAGGTGTATTAGTATAAAATTCAACATCGACTAAATCATGTTCTAAATTTTTATAAAAAATGGCTGAATTACCATCATGTAATAATGGTACGACATCGGTCATTGAAAATAGTGATTGAGGAATTACTAATATATTATTTTCGCTATATTCAGCTACTGTCTTCATTTTTACTAGGCTTTAGAATTTTTTCACACTAAGAGTAGTATAAAGTAGTTCACTTTATACTAAAAGAATGAAGTTGATAACTAGGGGCGCTATAATATTTTTGCTTTACTCTCCCTGCTAGTAGGTGAAAAAATTGGATTCTTACGTGGAAAAAATTTAATCCATTCACGACATTTATTAATACGCACTTATATCTGCTTTGCCGGAACAGTTTCTATTAGATAAGTAAAATATAACGTCAGCTTTATGTTTCAAAGTGATCGTAAATTTGAATGAATTCGAGCTATAATTTAGGTCTCTTGCGGCTACTCGTTTTTTTCTAGCTTCAGCTAATGAAACCTCAGGATAAGCACCTAAGCCCAATAAGGTACGTTTTTTGGTGAACGGTTTGAAGTAGTCAAGTTACCAAGATTTAGTACCGTTGGTTTTAACTCTAAGTTGTAAGCCACCACCATCACTAAGTTTATAAACTTTATCTTTTGGTTTAGCTTGTTTTACTTCGGTGTTAGTTAATGTAGTAGTTCGAGCCATTTAAGTAGTACCACTTTCGATGCTTATATGCTGGTACTCCTAAAAAGTGAGGATGTCACGGAACCGTATTAAATAGCTTTAGACATAAAAAAAACCGTAAAACCTTTGGTTATGGGCTTTACGGGTTCTTTTAGTGGGTTATAAAACCCTAATATGGTGCCGCTACGGGACTCTTTCTTGGTATGTAATGGTTTGTTTTATATCTATTAAATATATTTTATTTTTATTGGTACCGCTTTTAGTACCGCTTTGTCGTAAGGTCATAGATATATTATTAAAAACAAATGATTATTTTTTTTGATATTACAACCTCCTATACTAAAAATCACCAGCACTGAATATAAGTTTACAATCCTAACCATAAAATCCCTCCATGAAGTCTTAGCTATTTTACTGTCATAGCAGCATTTAATGAGTAGTGCTGTTACGGCATTCGTTTTATTATTCAATGCTAATTAACTCCAAAAAATTAACAATATGACTAAGTTGACAAAAAAACACCGCCTAGATAAAAGAAAAGACAACCTTAATGCGTTAGTTACTTTTATTAAGCCCGTGCATAAATCTATCAGTGAATCCCTAGACCTCACAGCTTTAGCGAGCGTAGCTGAAATATCAGCTAGGGACGCTTTTGTAATAAGTTATGAGCGCACATCAAAAGAAAAAGGTGTAATCGTCACACAAGCTCTCATATACGAAAAACTGTTAATGGCAGATGTTTGCTCAGTTGATTTGGATCATTCTGGCTTTAAGCGAGATTCTATTTATTTCAAAGAGTTCTCAGATGAACTGAAAGCTGCGGGTATGTTTAATCGTGCTAAGGCGATTGATTTAATGCTAGCAAAAATGAAGCTAGTAACAAATATTAAAGATGTGTTTGTGTCTAAATTAGCTCAAAAAGCACGAAAGCTTAAAGCCCAAGAAGCAACTCATGAAGAGATCGAATCACTTGATGAATATTTAATTGAGTTAAAGGAATGGGCAATAAGGACATACAGTCTTGATTGTGAACAAAGAAAAGCGTCGGGACAAAAAATCAGAGTTAAAACGAAAGGGCCTAATGCAGCAGATAAATGGTTATATCAAATGGCAATGAAGGACTTGAACCTAAATGAAAACTCATTTTTAGATTTATCGGATGAAGAATTAAGGTCGTTACCTGATGATGGCACATTACATGGATCGCCTGAGCCACCTAATAACTTATTAGATTTCAAACTATCAGTACGTTTTTTTTATAACCAAATAAAAAATAAAATAAAATAAATCTTTAAATCGACGCAGCCACGGGTGGTGCGTCGATTCATATCTACATAATCCGTCATGTATTCCACCTAACCCCATATAGGAACAAACATGATCAATAACTTCCAATTAACGTTATCCCGCCAGCCAAGTGTACTTAAAACTTTTAGTTTCAAAAAATCGACATTATATAATCGTATTCAAGAAGGACTAATTGTACCGCCAGTGTCTTTAGGTGGTCGAAGTGTCGCATGGCCTGATCACGAGCTACAAGCTATTTTACGTGCAATGTGCGCCGGTAAATCCCCTGATGAAATCAAACAGCTTGTTACTGAGCTAGTCGCTAAACGTAGTGAACTGGTTTAAGGGGAATAGCATGAAGCCAGTAATAATGAACCAACCATTTAAACCCACCCAGATCACAACTGGATCATACTTAGAGACAATCACATCCTATAAGGTCAATGAAAGCAATGAGTTTAGCTTTGATGGTATAGGGTACTTAATACAGACACATTGTCCGGATATTCAGACTGAAAAAGGAAAGTCTTTAATTGATCTCGTCAAAGTGGTTTTTCCTATAAAAGATAAAAAGCAAATAATCGAAGTTAAGCATTGGTTATCAATCTGGTTACGAGAAATTGGTATATCAATCTCAACTACAAAAGCAACACTTAGACATCATAGTCATGGGCTGAAGTTATTTCCCCTTGATGAAAGTAGGGATTGTTGTGGCTCATTAAAGTGGGATGAAAATAAAGGCACTTTGCAGTTAGAGCTTACAGGGGCAGGTTGTAGTTACGTTAACGTATCTCAACGAGTTTTTTTGCCTGTGTATGCTTTGCTCACACACTTCAAAGGTAAAATTACTGAAGTCGATATTGCTGTAGATGACTATACGGGAAAGTTTAATTTACGCTATTTTCAAAAGGCTTTTTCAGCGGGTGATTATAAACCCAAAAGAGGGCAACCGCCTACCCGTAATCCTAAGGGGAAATATCCAGGTACTGAGTACTTAGGTAACAGTGGTTCGCATAAATCTATGTGTATTTATGAGAAGTGGCGGGAGCTTGGCTTACCTAAGTCACACCCCTTGTATAAGCTATGGACAAGGCATGAACTTACTCTTCGAAGAAAAAGTAAACACCTAATAGGACTTGATGTATTAACGCATCCTGACTGTTATTTTGTTAGTGCTTACGAAAAAGTCCATCGCAGGATAATTCAAAATGTGAAGCCGCGTAGTGTGGTTCGTGAGAAGTCTGTAGAGTTAACGAATTCACTCAGTAAGTCAGTAGCTTATTGTAAGTACAGTTACGGGCGTATCATTGCTAAAGTTGCTCAATTAGTCGGTGATGATGGGCTAGCTTTAAGGATTATGGGTCGAAAGGGAAGTCCCACAAAGTTTTTATTACCTAGATATCTTGACGAAATTCAAATAAAAGAAAACAGTTTTGACGGTGATGGCACAAGCTTTAATGAAGATTTCATTGCTTTGGTAGAAGGTCATAATCCACTTTTAAAAAAGGGTAGAAGATGAGCACTCAAGTAATGGCCATAAGCAATAACGCCATTCAGCTTTATAAAAATAGCGTGACGGTCACGCTATTACGTGACCCTAAAACATCACTGTATTTTCACTACAGCAAAGTTAATCGAGATAAAGGTGTTTTCTATGCTCGCATCTATAAAAATGGTGAAGATAAGAAAGTACGTATTGGTAAATACCCTGAGATAAGTGCTCAACGTGCACATAAGGCCATATCTAACATCCACTTAAAAGATGATGTATTTTCACATAATGAGCTTAGGACGATGGCGGAGTTATGTGATTGGTATATCAATCGCACCAATTGCAATAAACAAATTAAAGCTAAGACAGCCAAGCAAACGGTGTCATTAATTACTAACCACATTAAGCCTTATTTAGCGCACCTAGTGATTGATGAAGTAAACGAAGGGCAGATAGACCAAAACTGGTTTACACCTATTCAAAGTAAGCTAGCGCTTTCAACCATAGCGCTAGCACTCGTCACACTTAATGCGATGTTTACATGGGCAACTAAACTAAAGCTTTTAAGCAAGAACCCAGTAGATAAGTTATCAATTGCTAACTTTACCCATCAACGACCGGTAACTAAAGTTGGCAGATTAACTGATGTGAAGCTCAAACTATGTTTAAAAAGACTGAATAAGCTGCCTATGCAGAGTCAGCTATTGATAGTGATGTTATTGCTACATGGAACCCGTATCGGTGAAACGACTAATGCCAGATGGGATGCTTTTGATTTTAGAGCCTGCCTTTGGCGAATACCGGCGAGTGATACTAAAACAAAGAAGCCACATACTTTACCTTTGTCACCCATAGCAATCGAATGGCTAAAAGCATACAGGCGATACCAATACAGGAGTAATCGTTCAAAGTACCTGTTTCCACAAAAGACTAATAAACGTAAACCACAAAGCGCTAATGTTAGCTCACGACTAATGAGTAGTATTGGTAAAGGGGAGTGGACAGCACATGACATACGAAAATATGCGAGAAGTAGTTGGCTCGAAAACGGTGTTGACTACCTCATTGGTGAATTGTTGCTAAATCATAGCCTGAGTAAACTAGACCAAAGCTATATCCAAACAACTGCGATGAACTTATGCCGTGAAGCTTTAGTGCAATGGGGAGATAGTTTAGTGGAACTTGGCTTACCCAAACCATCATTTTCTGTTGCACAGGTACAAAGGTAGCCTAAAAATAGTGACCGGTATATTAACGGAATATCAAAACCGATTACTGAGCTACAAGCTACAGCAGTTATACCCTAATGTACTATTGAATCATCCTCGAACTAAAAGTTACGCATAAAGCAGGCTATTCCCTCCATTCTCATCAACAAAAAGTAATGACAGCTCAATGTAGTGTTAAGGATTTACGTTGAGTTTCGCGCACCCTACGGCACTTTTTATAATGAGGTAAAATTCTATATAGAGTAGTAAAAACAATTAGATAAACAAAAGTGCGCAGTTTGAATAACAGTTGATGCACGGAAATGCGCGACTGCTATTTTTGATTCTTTTTCAAGCTAAAATGGTAAGTTAGAAATGGAGCTTATGCTGACATAAATTAAAGTACTAAAAGTAAGACATAATTAGGTGATAAATAAATAGACGGCATAAATAATCCCGATAGTAAAACTCGACATAAATATCAACTCTTTGAAACTGAAACGTGATGAAGTAGCAAAAGTTAAATACCTTGCCGCTGCTGCTCTTAAATTCTGAGGGTTATCTAGGTAGTAACGGTCTTTATCTATTTTGAGGCATTTGGTGATATGCAGATCAACATCAAAGTTTGTATCGACTATTGATGTGATATTTCTTGTGCATAATATGCTGAGCAAGCCTCTAATATTCTGACTTTCAGGAGATACAACTTGCCTAAAAACTTGCTTAGCCTCGTCAAAACGTTTTTGCCGTCTGAGAATATCTGCTTTAATGAATATGTGCTCTTCACTGTCACTTAATAGCGAGAGTAATCGAAGCTCATTTTCTTTGGCTTGTGCTGAGTACTTCAAGTGATGCGCTTGTTTAATTTCTTGATCACAATAGCCACTTCTGAAGGGATGGTTAAACTCCCACATAAGCTCTAAACGCTGCTTTAATTCAACTTCGGTATTGTCTGTAGAAAAAATAATTGACTGGTAATGCTGCTCAATGCCTGCTTGTTCAATGCGTTTTAAAGTTTCTCTATGTGGGTCATCAACATCATTGGCGTCAATGTGAATAAGTTCTTTACGGTTGAAAACTGAATCGCAACTATCACACTGAACAAGTATAGTGAATAAACTTGATACACAACTGTCGGTGTAACCATCCAAGTAAAATGAATCATATAAATCATTAAAACTCAATAAGCGAGGCTGGCTGTATAGTTGCTTGCATTGAGGGCAAGCTGCAATATCGGGTATGTTAGAAAGTCTTGTCATGTAGCATCCTTGTATTATTGGTTCACCATTAGTGCCATCTGCTTTAATCAATCTTAAAGGATTACTTCAATTGATAAAATCAGCAACTTCTCTATAGTGCTTTCCGTGCTAGTTTGAGCTAGTAAACCATCTGTTCTGAAGCTAGCTCAAATTCCATAATACGGTTGACCTAACCAAGTCTTACAAGCTTATATATTGGCTGTTGATTTTATCATTGAGTTTTTCGGCTTCTTCTTGCGCTTGTTCTAATCCTGATGGAGACAACTTATCGGCAACTATATCTCTATTTTTTAAAGCTTTTTTATGCCCGTCCATAGCGGCCAAAGCAAACCAAGAATAAGCCTTTTTATAATACTGAGGCACTCCTTCCCCTTTAAAATACATTAGTCCAAGGTTATATTGAGCCTTTGTAAAACCTTGCTGTGCTGCTTTCAGATACCATTTAACGGCTTTTGTCTTATAATTAAGGGCTCCTTGCCCATTAGCATACATGAGACCAAGATTATATTGAGCTTCTGGATAACCTTGCTCAGCCGCTTTTAGTTACCATTTAAGTGATTTTTTGTCATCTTGAGGGACCTCCTCACCAACGCCATACAATAACCACCACGACACCCTCGGCTAAACTTACTCCTAGAATTAAATGGTTTAGCTGCTTCTCTTACCTTTTGATCACAATCCCATTTATTAAATTTTGATCCTTTAGGAAACAACTCATCAAGCATTCCTCTATTTCTTGCCTTTTCATAACTTTGTCGACAACCTCTCCTAAAATCGCCTCTTGTGCTGTACCCTTTAGAGGTTTCCCAAATGCTGTCATCACTCTCTAGTGGCTTTTTAGGGAATAGTTTATCAAGCATTCCTTTCTTTCTTGCACTATTATACGCTGCATTCCAAGCTGCTTTAAACTCGCTTTTTGAAGAGAAATCTTTGGCAGTGTTTCTAATGTTATCTTCATTTTCCCAATAGCCGTCGGGCTTACAAGTTGGCTTAATTAGAGCATGTAAAATTCCCATATCAACTGCAATACGGTATGCTCCACAGTATTTCTTGGAGAACTCAGAAATAGTGTTGCACTCACTTGCAGCTGTTTTTATGTTCTCTACATCAAACCAATAGCCGGCAGGCAACATTTTGCGATTAAATAACTTATCTATAAGTCCGTTTTTTCTAGCTAGATGATAGATGTGTGCTTCATTCTCTTTAAATTCACTTATTGAATTGTACTTGCTAGCGATTGGCTTCACATTTTCATAAGTGTACCAGCTTGAGTTCTTAAGAAGCCTAGGAAATAGCTCATCCATGATTCCCATAACTAAAGCAGCGTGCGATGCTGCACTAGACTTTTTATAAAACTTTTGTCTAGTCTCGCATTTTTTAGCGAAAGCCCTTACATTAGACTCACTTTTCCAGTGGTCACCTAAAACTAATTGCCTTTCAAATAACTCATCTATCAACCCTAATTTTCTCGCTACTTGGCAAGCTCCGCTACTACCTATTTCAAACCCCTTTATTGTTTTATACTTCTTCGCTTCTTCTCTCACAGTCGCCTCAGTCCATTTGCTAGCTCTACCACCCAAAGCGCCTAGGTGAGATTCACTGTTTAGCAAATCCCAATCATCAGCTTTGTATCTTTTGTAATAATATGCTTCTTTTATTGCCGCTACTTTCTCACTTAAATAATTAGTAAGTTTGATAAATTCTACATCCTCAAAATGAGAAAGATCCCTTGTTGAAGGTGTATCGCCCCTCCTGTGACCATACTCTCTAGCCTCAAAGTTTGATGTAATGCCTATGTATGCTAAGTTTCTACTCATTGAAGTAATGGCATAAACGCATCTCTTTCTGTCATGCCTAAATGTGTAAGGGAACACCTCATCAAGCTTGCCTAGGTTTGAAAGAACCCTATAGGCTTGACCATGTGCTTTTTGGAATTGACTTCTAGCAGTAAATTTCCTCGCTGTTTCAATTGCTCGCTTCTCAGTCCAATACCCTCTGGGTTTAGGCTGTTTCTTGTGTTCACCCATACATCACCTTGTAAACTAATTAAATCGGAATTGTCATCAATTCGTAGATATTGTTTTCATTTGATTCAATGAGGGAGAAAACAGAATGCTTCCACCTCGATAGTTACCAAATAGATCTTATTCTAAATTTTCGAGATAAGGTCTCAACTACAAAAAATTAGCGTAAATGACTGACAGAAATACCCTCAAAGATGCCAAGTGCAGAATGGTGCTTGATTTTCAGCCTATCTTAAAAAAAGTATAGTTCACTCAGTGTGAAACTCCGCCGATGAGCAATTACACTTAAGGTATTTTTGAGGGGGATTTCGAGTTTAAGCGGACTATCATGATTCGCTATATCCTATAGGTTACAATGGGTAAGTGTTTTACGCACTTTGATTTTACTGTTTTTAGGATTTTTGTGGGAGTTAATTTTGGGGCTTATATGGAAATATGGCGTATGGATAGCGAGGGTGTTTTTGAGTTGATTAAAAGAATTGAAATAGTTTGAACATAAATTTGAAAGTGTTCATTTAAAGCATAGTCAAAGTGTACGTTCATCATTAATTGCTATTGTGTTCATTTTAAGTTGTATTTCATTAAGTGTACGTATATTCTTATGACATCTGAGACTTAAAGTGAACACTTTCCAAGGAATAAATATGAGTGGTAAACAAATCGGGTATATTCGTGTTTCGACAATCGAACAAAACACGGAACGACAATTAAATAAAATCCCACTAGATGAAACGTTCACTGATAAGTGTAGTGGTAAAGATACAAACCGACCTGCTCTGAAGGAGCTTATAAAATTTGTTAGAAAGGATGATACTGTCCATGTGCATGATATAAGCCGAATGGCTCGTAATACCGAAAATCTTCTCACCTTGGTTAAAGAGTTAACTGATAAAGGCGTTAAGCTTATATTCCACAAAGAATCACTAACGTTCACTGGCGAAGATAACCCAATGCAGCAACTGATGCTAACAATGTTAGGTGGTATCTATCAGTTTGAGCGTTCGATGATGCTGGAACGTCAACGTGAAGGTATAGCGATAGCGAAACTGAAAGGGAAATATAAAGGCAAACCAATCAATGTTGAATTAAATGAAAGTATCTGTGCCCTTGCCAATACTGGCATTAACAAATCTCAAATAGCTAAACAGCTCAATTGTTCTCGGACAACTGTTTATAAGGCTCTTTCATCTTAAATTATAAAGTATAAGTTGGTAAAGAATACATTAGTTTTGAAGCTCTTTATGAAACTTTGAGTACAAAGCGAAAGCTAATTTTTATTTAAATTTATTCTAGTTTGTAGTGGCTAAAAAGGTGAGGGTAATTACACAGCTGTAAAATATTTAGATTAGCTATAAAGTATATTGCTCATAGAAAGGTGAAAGCTTTATCTACACAGTGTGAAAGTTCTGGCTCAGAGAAAAGAGATCTACAAACATTAGGGGACTTCGTTTGCCACAAGTGGTTAGATTAGTACGTCTTTTATCGTTATAATCTAAAACTTCTAATAATCTGACAACTATTCAAAAAATATTTTAACAGGAATTTAACCATGAACAGTACCCAACAACGTGCCGCGCTACAGCGCCAAATCTGGCAAATTGCTAACGATGTGCGAGGTTCAGTAGATGGCTGGGACTTTAAACAGTACGTTCTCGGTGCACTGTTTTACCGTTTTATTAGTGAAAATTTTACCAACTACATCACGGGGAGTGATGACAGTGTGGATTATGCTGCAATGGTTGACGATGATGAAAATATTGTAGCAGCAATAGATGATGCAGTAAGAACCAAGGGTTATTTTATCTATCCTAGCGAATTGTTTGTTAATGTTGTCAAAAATGCAAACACAAACGAGAATCTAAACACTGATTTAGCAAACATCTTTTCCGCTATTGAAAGCTCAGCTAATGGCTACGAATCAGAAAGCGATATCAAGGGACTATTTGCCGACTTTGATACCACCAGTAATCGCTTAGGTCATACTGTTAAAGATAAAAACACTCGCTTAGCTGCTGTTTTAAAAGGTGTGGCAGGGTTGAATATAGGTCAATTTAAAGATAATCAAAATGATTTGTTTGGTGATGCCTACGAATTTCTTATTTCTAACTATGCAGCTAATGCTGGTAAATCTGGTGGTGAATTTTTCACACCACAACATGTATCTAAACTAATTTCACAGCTGGCCATGCATGGGCAAACAAGCGTTAATAAAATTTATGATCCAGCAGCAGGCTCAGGGTCGCTATTGCTTCAAGCCAAAAAACATTTCACAGAAGAACACATCATTGAAGACGGTTTTTTTGGTCAAGAGATCAATCACACTACCTATAACCTTGCGCGTATGAACATGTTTTTACACAACATAAACTACGACAAATTTAATATGCGGCTGGGTAACACATTAACGGAACCACATTTTTGTGATGACAAACCTTTTGATGCTATTGTCTCTAACCCGCCTTATTCAGTGAAATGGATTGGCTCGGATGATCCAACGCTGATTAACGACGACCGCTTTGCTCCCGCTGGCGTGTTAGCACCAAAATCCAAAGCTGATTTTGCCTTTGTACTTCATTCTTTAAACTACCTATCGAGTAAAGGCCGAGCGGCGATTGTTTGCTTTCCTGGTATTTTTTATCGTGGCGGTGCGGAGCAGAAAATTCGACAGTATTTAATAGATAATAACTATGTAGAAACCGTTATTTCATTAGCGCCTAATCTATTTTTTGGAACAAGTATTGCGGTAAATATCCTTGTGTTGTCTAAGCATAAAAATGACAGCACCACCCAGTTCATCGATGCTAGTGGTAGTGATTTCTTTAAAAAAGAAAGAAATAACAACGTGCTAACCGATGCTCACATTGTGCAGATTATGGAGGTATTCGCTAGCAAGGAAGATGTAGATCACGTGGCCATCTCAATAGACAATGACAAAATCTCCCTAAATGAATACAACCTATCGGTAAACTCTTATGTAGAAGCCAAAGACACCCGTGAAGTAATTGATATTACAACGCTGAATGCCGAGCTAAAAGCTACGGTTACAAAAGTCGACCAACTGCGTGTAGATATCGATACCATTATTGCGGAGATTGGAGCATGACTCTTTCTAACTTTATGGAAAAACTACTTGAAGACTCTGAAGTAGAATGGAAAAAGTTAGGAGACTTTGGTGAATTTATTCGTGGAAATGGAATGCAAAAGAAGGACTTTGTCGAAACAGGTTTTCCTGCTATTCATTATGGTCAAATTTTTACTAAATATGGCTTAACAGCAGATAAAACTTTTACCTATGTGTCAGAAGAACTGGCGAGCAGATTGAGGAAGGCGAATAAGAATGATCTATTACTAGCGACAACATCAGAAAATGATGAAGATGTTGTTAAGCCATTGGCATGGCTTGGAGAGCAGGCAGTTATCTCTGGTGATATGATGCTATTTAGACATGACCAAAACGTAAAGTATTTGGCCTACTGTTTTCAAGCAGGAGGATTCCAGGTTCAAAAAAGCAAATACATTAGCGGAGCTAAAGTTCGTCGCGTATCTAAAGATAACTTGGCAAAGATGTTAGTGCCAATACCTAGCCCTGATAACCCAGAAAAATCGCTAGAAATTCAAGCAGAACTTGTCCGGATTTTGGACGCATTTAACGAGCTAACCTCCGAGCTAACCACCGAACTAAATGCACGTAAAAAACAATACAGCTTCTATCGTGATCAGCTGTTAACTTTTTCTGAGGGAATCGTTGAGTGGAAACCTTTAGGAGAAGTTGGCGACGTACGTATGTGTAAGCGAATTCTAAAGAATCAAACTACTGACTCAGGTAGTATTCCATTTTTCAAAATAGGAACGTTCGGAAAAAAGCCTAATGCGTATATTAACAAAGAGTTGTTTGATGATTATAAAGCCAAGTATAGCTATCCTAAAGTTGGTGAAGTACTTATTTCTGCTAGTGGCACTATAGGAAGAACTGTAGTCTTTGATGGGAAAGATGCTTATTTTCAGGATAGTAATATTGTTTGGCTTGAGAATGACGAAAGTACAGTACTCAATAAATATCTATTCTACTGTTATCAAATAGTAAGCTGGCATGTATCTGATGGCGGGGTAATTAAGCGACTGTATAACGATAATATCAAAAAGACAACAATCCCAGTCCCATATCCTGATGATCCCGAAAAATCGCTTGTTGAACAGGCTCATGTAGTTGCTATCCTTGATAAATTCGACGCACTCACCAACTATATTACCGAAGGTCTGCCATGTGAAATAGAACTGCGCCAAAAACAATATGAATATTACCGTGATTTTCTGCTGAGCTTCCCAAAGTCAGAAGAGCCTAATTTTAAGGAAGAAGCATAATATGAGCCAGACGTTAAAGGAAATAGCAGAGAAGTTGCAGGATGCGACACACAAGAGAAAAGCAGTCACTGAAAAAACTTCTGATGTGAAAGTGCAGTTAATCTATGCTTTTAACGGTACGGGGAAAACTCGGCTATCAAGAGAGTTTAAAGATTTAATTGCACCAAATAGAACTAACGAGGAAGGTGATTTGGGGATTGACCAAGCTGAATTGGCCCAGAAAAATATTCTTTATTACAGTGCATTTACCGAAGATTTATTTTATTGGGATAACGATTTAAATAATGATGAGCTTAGAAAGCTAAAGATTCACCCTAACTCGTTTACTAAGTGGGTTTTTGAGGACCAAGGGCAAGATCAGAATGTAATTACCAATTTTCAACAATACACGGATAAGAAATTAACACCGCATTTCAATCAAGAGTTCTCAGAAGTGACGTTTTCTTTTGAGCGTGGTAACGAAGAACAAGAAGACAATATAAAAATATCCAAAGGTGAAGAAAGTAATTTTATCTGGAGTATCTTCTATACCTTATTAGATCAAGTGATTGAAACCCTTAATGTCGCTGAAAAGGATGATCGTGATACAGAAAATTTCAATCAATTACAGTATGTTTTTATTGACGATCCAGTAAGTTCGCTAGATGAAAACCACTTAATTGAATTAGCTGTAAATTTGGCTAAGTTGATAAAATCGAGTAAATCAGAACTTAAGTTCATTATCACTACTCATAACCCTCTTTTTTATAATGTTTTGCATAACGAGTTTAGAAAAATAGCGCACAAGAAGTATATCTTAAAAAGACTTGAAGACGGGGAGTATGAATTGAAACCTCAGTCGAATGATTCACCATTTTCTTATCATCTTCACCTTAAGTACGAAATTGAAAAAGCAATAGAGACCGGTCAATTACATAAGTACCATTTTAACTACCTTCGAAATATTCTAGAAAAAATGTCTACATTTCTTGGGCATTCTAATTGGGGTGATTTATTAGAACCAATTAGGGGGGAGCGTAGTTCCTATGAAACGAGATTGATTAACATATCAAGTCACTCTAAACATGCGGGAGAAGAAGTGATTGAGCTTAAAGAAGATGATAAACGAGTTCTAGATTTCTTAATAAAACAAATTCATGAACTGTATCGCTTTAAATCAAGCTGAGCATAAATTAACAGGCATAGATATGACAGACTATAAAACCATTGCTGAATCCAATAACTTCATCATTTTAGATAAATATACAAAGGAATGGCAAGTAGCCGACAGTTATCAAAGTGAAGCTGATCTTGAACGTGAGCTTATTGAAGACCTTAGAAACCAAGGCTACGAATATGTAGCTGGCTTAAACACACCCGAAAAAATGTTATCTAATGTGCGAGTTCAGTTGCAAGCCTTGAATAGCGTTGAGTTTTTGGACGGTGAATGGCAACGTTTTGTTGAGCAGTATTTAGATAAACCTAGTGATAACATTATCGACAAAACACGCAAGATACATGATAACCATATCTTTGATTTTGTGTTTGATGATGGTCATATCGAAAATATTTATCTGCTAGACAAAAAAAAGATTACTCGTAATAAAGCGCAGGTGATAAAGCAGTTTGAACAGACTGGTACACAAGCAAATCGATACGATGTCACGATTTTGGTCAATGGATTACCTTTAGTGCAAATTGAGCTTAAAAAACGCGGTGTCGCTATACGTGAAGCCTTTAACCAAATACACCGCTACAGCAAAGAGAGTTTTAATGCCGACAACTCTTTGTTTAAGTACTTACAGCTTTTTGTGATATCTAATGGCACGGATACTCGTTATTTTGCCAATACCACTAAGCGTAATAAGAACAGCTTTGATTTCACTATGAACTGGGCGAAATCGGATAACTCTCTGATTAAAGATCTTAAAGACTTCACAGCAACTTTCTTCCAAAAAAATACGTTACTCGACGTGCTTCTTCACTACTGTGTATTTGATGCTAGCGATACTTTGTTAGCGATGCGACCCTATCAGATTGCTGCTACTGAGCGTATTTTGCGGAAGATAAAAAGTACGTATCAGGGTAAGAACTGGAGTAACACAGAGAGCGGCGGTTATATCTGGCACACTACAGGTTCAGGAAAAACCTTAACCAGCTTTAAAGCTGCACGTTTAGCCACAGAACTAGATTTTATTGATAAAGTGTTTTTTGTTGTGGATCGTAAGGATCTGGATTATCAAACTATGAAGGAGTACCAGCGTTTCTCTCCCGATAGTGTTAATGGATCAGACAGTACAGCAGGATTAAAACGCAACCTGGATAAAGATGATAACAAAATCATCGTAACCACTATCCAAAAGCTTAATAACTTAATCAAGGGTGAGACAGAGCTTAGCATCTATAATAAGCAGGTCGTATTCATTTTTGACGAGGCGCACCGCAGTCAGTTTGGTGAAGCACAAAAGAACCTCAAGAAGAAATTTAAAAAGTACTACCAGTTTGGCTTTACTGGTACCCCAATCTTTGCAGGAAAAAATTCTTTAGGAGCGGAAGATACGGCGAGTGTATTTGGTCGTGAACTTCACTCATACGTGATCACCGATGCTATTCGTGATGAAAAAGTATTGAAGTTCAAAGTTGATTACAACGATGTACGACCACAATTTAAGAGTATTGAATCAGAAATCGATGAGCAAGAATTAACCGCTCTCGATAAGAAGAAAGCATTTTTGCATCCTGTACGAATCTCTGAGATTTCAAAGTATATCTTAAACAACTTTAGGATAAAAACTCATCGTATTAATGCTGGAGGTAAAGGTTTTAATGCTATGTTTGCCGTCAGCAGCGTAGACGCAGCTAAAGCGTACTATGAAACGTTCAATAGATTGCAGAATGATGCAGAGCAAACCGCTACAGCTAAACCTATTAAGATTGCTACGATCTTCTCGTTTGCTGCTAATGAAGAACAAGATGCCGTTGGCGATATTCTCGATGAGAGTTTTGAAGTTTCAGCAATGAATAGCAGTGCTAAAGAATTTTTGAGTGCAGCGATTGACGACTACAACGCTAGCTTTAAAACTAACTTCGGCATAGATAGCAAGGGCTTCCAAAACTATTATCGCGACCTTGCTCAACGGGTCAAAAAACAAGAAGTGGACTTACTAATTGTAGTAGGTATGTTTTTGACTGGCTTTGATGCCCCAACATTGAATACTTTGTTTGTCGATAAAAACCTACGTTATCACGGTCTAATGCAAGCCTATTCGCGTACCAATCGCATTTATGATGCAACCAAGACTTTTGGTAATATCGTTACCTTCCGTGATTTAGAAGAGGCTACTGTCGATGCCATTACTTTGTTTGGCAATAATAGCACTAAGAATATAGTGCTGGAGAAAAGCTATCAAGAGTATATGGAAGGCTTCAATGATATAGTCACTGGCGAGGCACGGCGAGGTTATTTGGAAGTCGTGGCAGAGCTAAAAAGAAGCTTTCCTAACCCTGACGAAATTGAAAAAGAGCAGGATAAGAAAGACTTCGCCAAACTATTTGGTGAATACCTGCGCGTTGAAAATGTACTGCAAAACTATGATGAATTTTCGGGTTTAAAAGCCTTTCAACACGTCGATATGGAAGACCAGGAAGCAGTCGAAGCGTTTAAAGATAAACATTATCTCGATGACGATGGCTTAGCCGCCCTGCAAGTTATCGATATGCCATCAGAACGCATAATTCAAGACTATCGCTCAACTTATAATGATACGCGAGATTGGTTACTCCGTGAAAAATCCGCAAACCATAAAGATGAGTCCAATATTGATTGGGATGATGTGGTTTTTGAAGTTGACTTGCTTAAGTCCCAAGAGATTAACTTGGAGTACATTCTTGAGCTGATTTTTGAACACAACAAGAAGAATAAAGGTAAGACTGATCTTATTGAAGAAGTACGTCGATTAATTCGTGCCAGTCTTGGTAACCGTGCCAAAGAAAGCTTGATTGTAGATTTTATTAATCAAACCAACTTGGACGAGATTATTGATAAAGCCAGTATAATTGATGTATTCTTTAAATTTGCTCAAGCGGAACAACAGCGTGAAATTCAAGAGCTAATAGCCTCAGAAGGTTTAAAAGAAGAAGCCGCTAGGCGCTATATCAAAGCATCGTTGAAACGAGAGTATGCAAGTGAGAATGGTACTGAGCTTAACTCCGCTCTTCCTAAAATGAGTCCTCTGAACCCGCAGTATAAAACGAAAAAACAAAGCGTGTTCCAAAAAATAGCTACTTTTGTTGATAAGTTCAAAGGGGTGGGAGGACAGGTTTGATCAAAGCTTTCTTACCACTTCTTTAAAAGGTGTCCATATATTATGGTGTATCAATATATGCAGGGTATTATGAGGGGTACAATAAAGCTGTCAAGGTTTATTTTGTTGTAAATCAATACGTTACATGATTGGTGTAGCATGATGTAGTGCGGTGGGAGTCGCGTAGCTCACTAACCTAGCAAGCTATTTCGTCAATGAACCTAACAAACGGGGCTCATTGCGCAACTTGCAATTATAGTAATCGCCCCCGCAATGAGTGGTCAAACCTATTGCTGGTCACTTCTTTTTTAAGAGGTGGTCGTCAATTGTGTTTTATAATTGTAAACGAGACTATTCAGTCATCGATCAAAAAATACATAAATCGAATGTCAGTCTACCTAATTTACCGTCAGATAAGCCACGATTGCTATCAGCGAACTAAAGAGTAAATAAGATGAACCTCATAGATATTCAATCGTAAATCGGGTGTGGAAACTATTGTGGCAGTGGTGCAGACGACATGATAATCGTTATAAACGCAGGGTAAAGCTAAATACTTTAAATCAGTGGGGCTAGGAAACTGGACGTTTTTAGGTGTAATTCCTGATGATAAAACTGTCATATTCTTATACACCAATGGTATACAGGTAAAGCGACACATTAAGATGAAAGCGGAACAAAATCCGTTTGACTTAGCATTTGAAGAATACTCTAAAAATCGCCAATAGATAGTTTGGAGGAATTCAATGCAGGGTAAACGTCTTTTGTTAATGCTTTGGCTCAGACCGCAGCAATGTTGTGCTATATGCTGCCAACTAGTTACTAAAACGACAGGATGGAATATCCATCAGATTGTTGAACGGGAAAAGGTGGTAGTAATACTGAGTAACTTAGTGTTGTTCGCCCTAATTGTCAAAGGCAATTATATGTAAGAGTAGGGAGGGGGGAGTCTCTCCCCCCCACGCCTATCGACTGACTATAGGAGCAACAGGGCGATTTTCAGCGCAAGTGCAAGAACTACAGGGTCTATTCTAATTGTTATCTTGATAGTCATAGGATCTCCTTTGGTTGTGGTTAAAATTAAGGAACTCAGCGGAAAACCGTTGGGAACCTCGCGAAAGTTAGAGTTAACTTAAATAGTTATTTACTATCTTTCTTCCGTGGTGTAACAGATGGACCTGTTGCACAACTTTAACCGCGCCTATGGGAGCTAGAATTGGCAGGATAATAACTAGTTGTTTGTTTATTAGCAAGCTTAGTTTTTGAATTTTATAGGAAGTTAGTCGTTGGTCTGTACTTAGATACTGATTTATGAGAGCTTGAGCCGTATGCGGAAATTCATGAGTACGATTCTTAGAGGAGGGGTGAACAGTATTGATCACTCCTTACCCGACAGATGCTTAATGCCAAAAGACTACAGTATTTATAATTTAAACTACTTTTAAATGCTTAAGGTTATCTTCTACATTAGTTTTTCCACTTGCGGCTGTTTCAATGTGCTGTGACCACCAGCACATTAATACACGTCTACGTTCAAGGTATTCAGAGCGGTTATAAGCGCGGCGAACTTCGTTTTTATCTACATGTGATAGAGCTGCTTCAATAACGTCAGGATCATGTCCTTGTTCATTTAGTGTTGTACTGGCTAAAGCGCGTAAACCATGAGCCACTAACTTGTTTTTATAACCCATACGACCTAATGCTTTATTCGCTGATTCAACATTACAGTGTTTATTATGATCAATGTAAGAAGGGAATAGATACTTCCTATCGCCTGTCATGGGTTTTAAGCGAGTTAATATTTCAATGGTTTGTGGTGTTATAGGGACTTTATGTTCTAACCTCATCTTCATTCGTTCAGCAGGTATAATCCAAAGTTTATTTTCAAAATCAATTTCTGACCATTGGGCTTTTGCACTTTCACTAGGGCGTGTCATGGTATGCAATTGCCATTCAATTAAACATCGCGTAACTAACTTGATACTGGCGTAACTTAAATCATTCATTAGCTTGCCAAGTTCACATGGCTTAATGGTTGCCATATTCGTTGCTTTAGGCGTTTGAAAGGCACTACGAATACCAGATAGAGGGTTATGGTGTAATATTCCCGTATTAACCGCATGAGTCATTACATTGTTTAAATGCCCGATAATTTTGCCTGTCGTTTCTAAATTACCTTTAGCAGCTAATGGCTTTAATGCTGCAATAGCTTCAGGCGCTAAGATTTTATCAATAGGGCGGTGACCTAGCTTAGGGAATACGTGATTTTCAAACTTTCGCCATAAGCTTGTTGCGGTATTTTCTGCAATGGTCGTTTTCTTAATCGCAAACCAGTCATTAGCCACACTTTTTAATGTATGACTGGCAGCAAGTACTTGTTCACGATGTTTATCATCTCTATGTTCTTTGGGATCTACATCTTGTGCTAGGAGTTCTTTAGCCTCAGTACGTTGTTTTCTTGCTTGAGCTAAGGAAATTTCGGGATAGGTACCAAAGCTGATACTTGTTCTTTTTTTTGTATAGGGTTGCACATAATCTAATACCCAAGACATTGAACCATTTGGTCTTATTCTCAGGTGTAGCCCATCACCATCACGTAATTTATGAACTTTCCCATTAGCATGGGACTCTTTTACTTTAGAGTTAGACAAAGCCTGTTTAACGGCGGTGCTAGAAAGAGGGGTAACTTTAGCCATAAAGCGGTACCAGATTATGTAATTGAAACGAGTACCGCTTACGATACCGCTTTTTTTACTGGATGTCATTAGGCTGTAATGGACGTTATGGGCAATAAAAAACCCGCAAACCCATATTAACTATGGTCTTGCGGGTCTTTATTGGTTCTTAATGAACCTGTATATGGTGCTCGCTACGGGACTCGAACCTGTGACACCTTGCATGTCATGCAAGTACTCTAACCAACTGAGCTAAGCGAGCGGTTGTTAGTAATATTAACTAACGAGCGCTATGGTAGCGATATGAAATCTTAGTTGCAAGTAGTTTTAGCACTTTCATTTAAATAGCTGTTCGTTTGCTTATTAATGCGCCAGTTCGACTCTTTTTTGAATGATATGTAACCGCCAAGCTAATAAAATTGCTGCTGCGGTTAAACCAAAAATAAAACCTATCCAAAAACCGTAGGGGCCAATAGGCTCAATTATCCAATTGGTTAAACCTAAAACGAGCCCTAAACTTAAACCAATAACCCAATATGAAAAGAAGGTAATATATAAAATTGATTTCGTGTCTTTATAACCCCGTAATGCTCCCGCAGAAATAACCTGAATGGCATCTGAAAATTGGAACAAAGCGGCTAAAAACATCAAACTCGCGGCCAGTTCAATAACTTCTTTATCTATGGTATAAATTTGTGCAATTTCATGGCGAAATACTACGGTGAGTAAGGCGGTACCAACAGCAATAATAAGAGATAGTATAAGTGAGTAATGGCAAATTTCTTTTGCTTTCGCTAAATTATTATCACCAACAGCAAAGCCTACCTGAATCGTTACAGCCATTGCTAAACTTAATGGCACCATGAACACTAACCCTGAAAAGTTAATGGCTATTTGATGACTCGCTACCACTTCTGCGCCAAAGGGGACTAAAATAATGGCAACGGCCGCAAATAAACTCACTTCAAACAGTAATGCCATTGAAATAGGAAAACCGATAGCGAGTACTTCTTTTATTGCCGACCATTGCGGCCAATAAAAGCGCTCAAATAATGGTGCATGTTTCAATTGTTTAGACACAAAGCAATAGGTGAGCATGGATAAAAACATTACCCAATAAACAATGGCAGTGGCAATACCACAACCTGCGCCGCCAAGCGCTGGCATACCAAATTCGCCATAAATGAAAATGTAGTTAGCAGGAATATTAATGAGTAAACCAATAATGCTAATGATCATTGTCGGCTTAGTATGCGATAGACCTTCTGAATAATTTCTTAATACTAAATATAAGCAAAAACCAGGGGCACCCCAAACGATATAACCTAAGTAGTCGAACAGTAATTGTTTTAAATGGGCTTCTAATGGGATTTGATCTATAACGAAAGGCGTGATCACATAATATAAGGCGATTAACAGTAAGCCTAAACTTAGCGCTATCCATGCCGTTTGATAGGTTACTTTGGCAACATCTGCAAATTTTTTCGCACCCGCTAATTGCGCCACAATGGTGGCAAGTGCCATCACTAAACCATAAATAGTTAATATTAGTGGTAGCCATACACTACTTGCTACGGCAACTGCTGCCATGTCTATAGCACTAACTCTACCTGCCATTACAGTGTCAGCAAAGCCCATTAAATTTTGTACGAGTTGAGCAATTAAAATAGGGTAGGCCAGCTTCATTAGGCTTTTGGTGTTGGTTTTAAATTCACTAATTTTCATTGGGAAGGATACTTATCACGTCATCATTTTAAGAGGTAAAATGATCAATAGACCGATGATATAGATTTAAGACAGTTGTGCAATGCTTTCACTCGTGAATTAACATTTTAAAACAAAGGAAATATTATTGGCCGTGCTAGTCTTTATTGTTAAAAAACTTGTTCGTCATCACTGTCTATAGCAAGTTGAATTTTTTGACGATATTCATCAATATGCATACTTAGATGGATGTCACGACAACAAGATGGGCATTCTTCGTAATAGTCTTGATCGCCCGCTGATGGATCTAAAGTTAGATGCATGTGATGACCACAATGAGGACAACTAATACGCTTGTCTTTTGTTTCTAGTAAGCTTGATTCTTGTGACATTTTACCACCTAAATTCCACTATATAATACTAGTTAGAGTATGAACAATATTGTAATATTCGCTAATTAAATTGACTATAAATATGTGTAAATCATTTAACTCGTTGTGCTAAGTAAAGTTTAAGGGTTAGTCTAGTGTAGAGAAAATATTCTAGACAATAGCGCCCTAGACTGGTCAATATAAATACCGCCAAACAAGTTAGCGTGATTTAGAATATGATAAAAATTATAAATCAACTTACGTTGTTCGTAACCTGGATCTAATGGGAAAACTTCTTGGTAACCTTGATAAAAGTCATAAGGGAGCTGGCCAAAAAGTTCGGTCATAGCAATATCTACTTCGCGATCACCGTAATAACAAGCGGGATCGAATATTACCGATGATGAATCAGTAAAGCCTAAATTTCCTTGCCACAAGTCGCCATGTACTAAGCAAGGTTTTACCTCATGATGATTTAGTGCGTCATGACAAATATCGGTTATGTGATCAATATTGCCCAGTTTAATCGATTTTTCACTGAGCAATTGTAATTGCCAAGCGACTCGTTGCTCTGCAAAGAATGTTTTCCAATTACTACGCCAATTATTGGGTTGTAAAGTGTCGCCAATATAATTGTCGTGCTGCCAACCAAATTGTCCATGGGAAGAATGTTTGTGCATCATGGCGAGTTGTGCACCTAAATGATGCCAATGTTTGTTTGTTGCGGTAGAAAAAGGAATATAACTTAGCACCATAAAGCTTTTATCTAAGCTGGTGCCTGTTGCAATAACTTCAGGGCAGGTTACTTGTTTAAGTAAACGAATTTGCTCAAGCGCATAGGCTTCTGATTCGAAATGATTGAAATGCTCTTTATCTTTTATTTTAACAAAGTAATTATGCTGATAATCGCTTAGTTGATAAGCTAAGTTGGTTTCGCCTGTGCTGATAAGACGTTTTTTTTCAATCGTGAAATTTTCACCAATTTCAGTTTTTATTGCCTGTTCAATACATTGCCACATACATGCACCAAATATTAATTGAGCCTATTGTACGAGTATAGTTAATAATTGGTGAATGTGTTTATTGTTTGAATTAGCTTTTATCATCAATGATCAAGTGGGATATTTTGTTAGGTATGCCATCCCATTCTTTTGCATCGGTCGGCGGGGCTATTACTTCGGTAATTCTTGGCCATATTTGAGATAATTCAGCATTGAGTTCTATAAAATCTTTTTGGTCTTCGGGAACTTCATCTTCTTGGAAAATAGCTCCAGCGGGGCATTCTACCGGGCATAAGTCGCAATCAATACAATCATCAGGGCTGATAACTAAAAAGTTAGGGCCTTCAAAAAATGCATCTACAGGACATACTGCTACGCAATCAGTATATTTACATTTTATGCAATTGTCGGTAACTACAAACGCCATAACCTACTCTTCTTATTAATGTGGATAATGTGAACTATTTTCGCGCTGATCATACCTAGCTTAGCAATAATTTCAATTGTTGATTTAACTAGTGGGTATGTTCAGGTAAAATGCCGGAAATTTCCACTTATTCCTTTTGGACCCGCTTTTATGTTGCGTTTAACAAATATCCAGTTAGCACTTGATCATACAGAAGAACAGCTTAAACAAGCTATTCTTGATAAATTATTAGTTTCTGAAGACAAGCTACTTGATTTCACTGTATTTAAACGCGGTTATGATGCACGGAAAAAATCAAAAATATTATTAATTTATACCCTTGATGTGAACACCTCGATTACTGATGAGTTATTAGAGAAGTTTGCAAAAGACAGCCAAGTAAAAGCAACACCCAACATGAAGTACAACTTTGTTGCTCAAGCCCCTAATGAGTTAGCACAACGTCCGGTAGTAATTGGCTTTGGCCCTTGTGGTTTGTTTATTGGTTTAGTATTAGCGCAAATGGGCTTTAAACCTATTATTTTAGAGCGTGGCAAAGAAGTACGTCAGCGCACAAAAGATACGTTTGGTTTTTGGCGGAAAAAAATACTAAACCCTGAATCAAACGTGCAGTTTGGTGAGGGTGGTGCAGGTACTTTTTCTGACGGTAAACTGTATAGCCAAGTTAAAGACCCAAAACATTATAGCCGTAAAGTTTTACATGAATTTGTTAAAGCTGGCGCACCTGAAGAAATATTGTTTGTTAGCAAACCGCATATAGGTACATTTAAACTGGTGACCATGATAGAGCAAATGCGCGCTAATATTACTGAGCTTGGCGGTGAAGTCCGTTTTGAGCAACGCGTTGATGAATTTCACTTTGACGAAGAACAAGGTGAAGATGGTCATAAACGTATTAACGGTTTAACACTTTCAAGTGGCGAACGTATTAATACAAACTATGTTGCCTTGGCGATTGGTCATAGTGCTCGTGACACTTTTGAAATGCTGATTAAAAATAAAGTTTCAGTAAAAGCTAAACCGTTTTCTATAGGCTTTCGCATCGAGCATGAGCAATCTGTTATTGATGACGCGCGTTTTGGTGATAATGCCGGTAACCCCATTTTAGGTGCTGCAGACTATAAACTGGTGCATCATTGTAAAAATGGTCGCAGCGTATATAGCTTTTGTATGTGTCCAGGTGGAACCGTAGTTGCCGCAGCATCAGAAGAAGGGCGCTTAGTAACCAACGGCATGAGTCAATACTCTCGTCACGAACGTAATGCGAATAGCGCGATTGTTGTTGGTATCGACCCTGTCGATTTTGCTAATAAAGACGACGCCTCAGATGTGTTGTCTGGTATTGAGTTTCAGCGTCGTTTAGAAGAAACTGCTTTTAAACTTGGTGGTGAAAATTACGATGCGCCGGTTCAATTAGTCGGCGATTTTCTTGCAGGTCGTAAAAGTGGTGACCATGGCGAAGTAACGCCATCTTATAAACCGGGTGTTAAGTATTGTGATTTAAGTGAAACCTTACCTGATTATGCCATTGAAGCCATTCGAGAAGCGTTACCTGCGTTTGATCGTAAAATCAAAGGCTTTTCAATGAATGACGCAACATTAACGGCGGTTGAAACAAGAACGTCTTCACCTATTCAAATAACCCGTGACAAAGAAAGTTTTCAAAGCCTTAATGTTGAAGGGCTTTATCCTGCAGGAGAAGGTGCCGGTTATGCGGGTGGTATATTATCTGCGGGTATTGACGGCATTAAAGTAGCCGAAGCGATGGCTTTGGCGATGTTAGTTGAAAAATAAGGCTAATTAAAAAGATAAAGTCGCAGCACATATTGCAAATACAGGGGAATTCCCCTATATTTGCGAGCTAAAATATTTCCCAAAAGAAATAGCTTCAACCATTGAAAATATATTCATGCGTCACTTTGTATGTGCCGCCACTGAAATAAAGGAAAATTAATGCCTGTTATCACTCTCCCTGACGGTTCACAACGCTCATTCGATAATGCAATATCTGTCATGGATGTTGCATTAGATATCGGCCCTGGCCTTGCCAAAGCAACCATTGCTGGTCGTATCGACGGAAACCTTGTTGATGCTTGTGAATTAATTACCCAAGATGCCTCTTTGCAACTTATCACCAATAAAGACAGCGAAGGTCTTGAGATAATTCGTCATTCTTGTGCGCATTTATTAGGGCATGCGATTAAGCAGTTATACCCAGATGTTAAAATGGCGATTGGTCCAACGATTGAAAATGGTTTTTATTATGATATTGACCTTGAAGAGTCAATTACTGAAGACGATTTAGCCAAAATTGAAAAACGTATGACCGAACTTGCTCGTACCGGTTATGAAGTCGTTAAGAAAACCGGTTCATGGCAAGACGCTTACGATGCGTTTAGTGAACGTGGTGAAATTTACAAATTACAAATTCTTGATGAAAATATTGAGAAAACGGATACGCCTGCTTTATATCATCATCAAGAATACATTGATATGTGTCGTGGTCCACACGTACCTAGCATGCGTCATTGTCATCAGTTCAAATTAATGAAAGTAGCCGGTGCCTACTGGCGCGGTAATTCAGACAACAAAATGTTGCAACGTATTTACGGCACAGCATGGGCTGACAAAAAACAATTAAAAGCATATATCGTTCGTTTAGCTGAAGCTGAAAAACGAGATCACCGTAAAATTGGTAAAACATTAGATTTATTCCATTGGCAAGAAGAAGCGCCGGGCATGGTGTTTTGGCATAACGATGGTTGGACAATTTACACTGAGTTAGAAAAATTTATTCGTGAAAAATTACACGAATATGATTACGACGAAGTTAAAGCACCCATGATGATGGACAGAAGTCTTTGGGAAAAATCAGGTCACTGGGAAAAATATGCCGACGGTATGTTTACTACTGAATCTGAAAAGCGTGAATACGCGATAAAACCAATGAACTGCCCAGGCCATGTACAAATATTCAACCAAGGTTTAAAATCGTACCGCGATTTACCGCTACGTATCGCTGAATTTGGCTGTTGTCACCGTAATGAACCCTCGGGCTCTTTACATGGTTTGATGCGCGTACGTGCTTTTACTCAAGACGACGCTCATATTTTTTGTATGGAATCGCAAGTTCAAGACGAAGTGAAAAAATGTATCGAAATGGTCTATGATGTATACGGATCATTTGGTTTTAAAGATGTTGTCGTGAAATTGTCTACTCGTCCAGAAAATCGCATAGGTTCAGATGAAATTTGGGACAAAGCCGAAGCAGGTTTAGCGCAAGCATTAACCGACAGCAACATCAAATTTGAGTATTTACCCGGTGAAGGAGCTTTTTATGGTCCTAAAATTGAATTTACTTTAATGGATTGTTTAGGTCGTGCTTGGCAATGTGGTACAGTGCAACTCGATTTTGCTTTACCAGAGCGTTTAGGCGCAACTTATGTTGGTGAAGACAACGAAAGATACATTCCAGTAATGATTCATCGAGCTATTTTAGGTTCACTTGAACGTTTTATCGGAATTTTGATTGAAGAGTTCACGGGGAAATTTCCAACGTGGTTATCTCCAATTCATGCAACTGTGATGAATATTACCGGCAAACAAGACGAATATTGTGAAAAAGTTGTAAAAAAACTAAAAGAAAGTGGATTTAGAGTAAAACTAGACTTGAGAAATGAGAAGATAGGCTTTAAAATCCGCGAGCACACTTTGAAGCGTGTTCCATATTTGTTAGTAGTAGGTGACAAAGAAATGGAAGCTGGCGAAATTGCCATCAGAACGCGAAGTGGTGAAGATTTAGGAAAAATGTCTGTTGATGACTTTATTTCGAAGTTAACAGAAGAAGTTAAGACACGTAGTTAAACTTTTTTTTTATTAAAACACACATAAAATTTTATTAATCTGAGTAATTGTTAAGTTAAAAAATAACACCAATTACTTGGAACAAAGTTCTTTGGAGGAACATGGCTATTAAAGGTGGACAACGAGGCGGGCAAAAAGAGCCAGCACATCGTTTAAATGAGTTGATTACAGGCATCGTAGATAACGAAGTTCGTTTGATTAAATATGACGGAGAGCCTGGTGGCATCGTCACATTAGACGAAGCAATGGATCAAGCTGATGAAGCTGGCGTAGATCTCGTTGAAATTAGCCCAACAGCTAAGCCTCCTGTTCTTCGTGTAATGGATTACGGCAAGTTTCTTTACGAAAAAGCTAAAGAGCAGAAAGAACAGCGTAAAAACCAGAAACAAATACAGGTTAAGGAAATTAAATTCCGTCCTGGAACAGATGAAGGCGACTATCAGGTAAAACTGCGCAATCTGAAACGCTTTTTAGAAGGGGGCGATAAAGTTAAAGTAACTTTGCGTTTCCGTGGTCGTGAAATGGCTCACCAAGAACTTGGTTTACAAATTCTAACTCGTGTTAAAAAAGATTTAGAAGAGTTAACTGTAGTTGAATTCTTCCCGCGTCGTGCGGAAGGAAGACAAATGGTGATGGTATTAGCACCTAAAAAATAATCAATAACTGGTATTTGCAAGTAACTTATTTTTATGAAAATTAAAAGTAAGTTCACCATTATTGTTTTTAACGGGTAACTTCAGGCCTGAAAGTAAAAACTAAACGTTTATTGTTGATTCGTCAAAAATAAACGCATTAAGTTTTTCGCCTAAGTTGCTAAATTTCAATGGCAATGTTTATGTGTAATAACATAAACATGAATGCGGAGTAATATTCATGCCTAAAATGAAAACTAACAAAGGTGCTGCGAAGCGCTTTAAAAAAACAGCCAATGGCTACAAGTTCAAACAAGCTGGCCTTCGTCATATCTTGACTAAGCGTCGTACTAAAGTTAAGCGTCATCTTCGTGCTAAAAGCATGATCGCCGCATCTGACATTAAGTCAGTTAAAAAACTTTTACGTCACGGTTAATTAGGAGATATAGAAAATGGCTAGAGTAAAACGTGGTGTACAAGCTCGTGCACGTCACAAAAAGGTTCTAAAGCAAGCTAAAGGTTATTACGGAGCACGTAGCCGTGTTTATCGTGTTGCTTTCCAAGCAGTAACTAAAGCAGGTCAATACGCTTACCGCGATCGTCGTCAACGTAAACGTCAATTCCGTCAGCTTTGGATAACTCGTATAAATGCAGCAGCTCGCATAAATGGTTTATCTTACAGTGTTTTCATTAATGGTCTTAAAAAGGCTGCTATTGAAATCGATCGTAAGATCCTAGCTGATATTGCAGTATACGACAAAGTAACATTCACATTCTTAGTTGAAAAAGCGAAAGCTGCTTTAGCTGCATAGAATTTGAAAAAGCTTTGAGAGAAGGACGCATTAGCGTCCTTTTCTTTTTTTGAATGTTTAATTAATATCACTAATACTGGTGCTTTTTAGAGTATGGCAGTCATATTAATTAAACATTTATATATAAATTGAGAGTTGAATTATGAGTCTTGCAGATCAAATTTTAGCGGTAAACAATGATTTACCTATTCGCACTGATGCACCTGTTCATAGTGGTAAAGTACGCAGTGTTTATTGGTTAACCGATGCGGATAGCAAACGACTAATCCAAGAAAAAGGTTATGATGTTGCTGATGATACGCCTTTAGCCATTATGGTGATCAGTGACCGTATCTCTGCTTTTGATTGTATTTGGCAAGGTGAAGGTGGCATGAAAGGTGTTCCGGGTAAAGGTGCGTCACTTAATGCTATATCTAACCATTGGTTTAAGTTATTTAAAGAGCAAGGTTTAGCCGATAGCCATATTCTTGATATTCCGCACCCATTTGTTTGGATCGTGCAAAAAGCTAAACCGGTAATGATTGAAGCTATTTGTCGTCAATATATTACGGGGTCAATGTGGCGCTCATATGTAAAAGGTGAACGTGAATTTTGTGGTATCGAAATAGCGGAAGGCTTAAGCAAAGATTCAAAACTCCCTGAGTTATTACAAACACCATCAACAAAAGGTATTTTAGAAGGTATTCCAGGCGTACCTGCCGTAGATGACGTAAATATTACTCGCAAAAACATTGAAGATAACTTTGCAGCATTTAACTTCAAGTCACTAGATGATATTACCTTATACGAAAAGCTATTAACGGAAGGATTTGACGTTATTTCTGACTCGTTAGAAAAACTAGATCAAATTTTTGTCGATACAAAGTTTGAATTTGGCTATGTAAAAGACAAAGCCGGTAACGACAAGTTAATTTATATGGACGAAGTGGGCACACCTGACTCGTCACGTATCTGGGATGGCGAACAGTACCGTGCTGGTAAAGTGGTTGAAAACTCTAAAGAAGGTTTCCGCCAATTGTTATTAACACATTTCCCTGATGCCGATATATTACTAAATAAATCACGTATGGAAGAACGTGAAGCATTAGCACGTGATAATGAATTACCTCAATCGGTATTAATGGATGTATCAAAAACGTATATCGCTATTGCTGAAAAAATTACCGGCCAGAAAATTGTATTATCAGCGAATCCTAAAGCTGAAGTTATTGATATTTTACGTGAACAGTATCAATTAATTGATTAAGTGTTAACTGTAGATAGTTACTTTATATACCCTACTTATTAGTAGGGTTTATTGTTTCAGCGCCATTGTTTTCTTTATTTTCAAGTATCTGCTGAAATTGGCCACTTTTTTTCATTTCTTTTAAAACGAGCGAAAGTGCTTGGGCTAATTTTTTATGACGCTGTTTGTTTAAATAAACATGTAGAGTGATGCGTGTTATTGGCGGTTTCAGTATTTTAATAGTTTCTGCATGTGCTTTGTTCTTACTTAGAAATTTAGTTGCCGTACTAAAACTGGTAATAGTGAGATCTGCTCTGTCATTAAATACCATTGAAATAGCTTGCTCAGTGCGATTAACTAAATAAACATGTTTAAATTTATCTTCATTTTCTTCAATAAATTTTGTGCCTCTTTCATAAGCAATGGAGTATTTTTTCATACTATTCCAGCCATCAACTTCGATTTCAATCTTGCTTAGTACTGATTGATCAATGGTAAAAAGTGGCTCAGTCACTTGTTGCAAGTTCGGAAAATTCTCAAGATTCAATTTACTTACTCTTAATAAATCACCGTCGGTAGTACCATTATTTGCCCAAAACAAACTCCGCTGATTGGGTAATGTTTTAATCGTTAAGCGATAGCCTAATTTTAGCAGTGCGACAGAGAGAATTTTATTCGCTTGCTGATACAATGGAGTGTCTGCATGATTTGTCGTGCCCAATATAATATGGGGTACTGCATCGGGGATTGCTGAGTTATTCATTGAAGCTAAAGCTGTGCTCTTCGCTATAAGCTTTGATGAGCCTAGTGATGAACTGAAAGATGAAACGCTCACTAAAATTGATAAAATACAGCTGACAATAACAATGCTCGTTAGCTTACTTTTCATTATTTTAGTCTCATTAATTAGTATAACGGGCCCTTTAAATTTAGTTCAACTTATGTAATAAGTCGCATAGTAATAATCTATCTAGTTATTGTATATATTTATTAATGGATTGAAGTATTCATTTATTCTTTGGAGAATTGATACTTAATAAAGAGTCATCATAGAGTATAGTATTTTGAACCGTCGCTAATAAACCCTATAGTCATTGCTAATTAAAAAAACTTGCTCTGATTAAATCATAAATTTTATAATTGAAATTAGTTTTTAAACACTTGCAGATATAAATTTAAAATTTAATTACTTAAATAGCCCTGAAATCACGTTCTCCCCCTACATTTTTTGTTCGTTTTTGTGTAGAATCACTCACCATTTTTATTAATTAAATCAGTCTAGCCAAAGCCTTGAAATATAGTACGAGGTTTTAGAGCCGCTTTAGAGGAACTCATGAATTTAGACGATATTATATTGCAAGCAGAACAAGCGATTGCTGCTGCAAAAGATCCTGTAGAACTTGATCAAGTTCGCGTTAACTTTTTAGGTAAAAAAGGTTTGTTCACGGAGCAAATGAAAGGGTTAAGTAAATTACCTAAAGAAGAAAAGCCTAAAGCAGGCCAAGTGATCAATATTGCTAAGCAGCAAGTGCAAAAATTATTAACGGTACGTGGTGAATTATTACGTGCAGAAGCTATCGCTATACAATTAGCCGCTGAGTCTATTGATGTAACTTTACCAGGACGTAGTAACGACCTAGGTGGTTTACACCCAGTAACGCGCACTATTGAGCGTATAGAAAGTTTTTTTGGCGATTTAGGTTTTTCTGTCAAAGAAGGCCCGGAAGTAGAAGACGACTTTCATAATTTTGACGCGCTGAATATTCCAGAGCATCATCCTGCTCGTCAAGATCACGATACTTTTTACTTTAACCCTAAGTTAGTATTGCGTACACAAACGTCAGGTGTACAAATACGTACCATGGAAAAAGAGCAGCCGCCATTACGTATTATCTCTCCAGGCAAGGTTTATCGTAATGATTACGATCAAACGCATACGCCGATGTTTCATCAGGTTGAAGGATTAATGGTCGATAAAGATGTTAGCTTCACGCATCTTAAAGGTATTTTACATGACTTCTTACATCACTTTTTTGAAGAAGAAGTAGAAATTCGTTTCCGCCCTTCATATTTTCCGTTTACTGAACCTTCAGCTGAAGTTGATATTATGGGAAAAAATGGCAAATGGTTAGAAGTATTAGGCTGTGGCATGGTTCACCCTAATGTTTTGAAATCCGTTGGAATAGATCCTGAAGTGTACACTGGTTTTGCATTTGGTATGGGCGTTGAGCGCTTAACTATGTTGCGTTACGGTGTGAATGACTTACGTTCATTCTTCGAAAATGATCTCCGCTTCTTAAAACAGTTCAAGTAGGAAAGCCAACAATGAAATTTAGTGAATCTTGGTTACGTGAGTGGGTAAACCCTGCTATTTCTTCTGATGAGTTAGCTCATCAAATTACTATGGCTGGTCTAGAAGTTGACGCCGTAGAACCTGTTGCTGGGGAATTTACCGGTGTATTAATTGGCGAAGTGGTTGAATGTGGCCCACACCCTGACGCTGATAAATTACAAGTAACAAAAATAAATTTAGGCAGCGACTTTAACAATGGCGAATTAGTTGACATTGTTTGTGGTGCTAAAAACTGTCGTTTAGGCATTAAAGTTGCGGTTGCTACTGTTGGCGCCGTATTACCCGGTGACTTTAAAATTAAAAAAGCTAAATTACGTGGCGTGCCGTCTCATGGCATGTTGTGTAGTGAGTCTGAAATTGGTTTGTCTGATAGTTCAGAAGGCATCATGGAACTAGCACAAGATGCACCATTAGGTGTCTGTGTTCGTGAATACCTAGATCTGAACGATGTTACTATTGATGTTGATTTAACAGCCAACCGTGGCGATTGTTTAGGCCTTAAAGGTTTAGCTCGCGAAGTCGGTGTATTAAATAGCTTAAATATTACTGAACCGGTAATTACTGCGGTAGTGCCTACTATTGACGATACCCGTGAAATTACCTTATCTGCGCCACAAGCTTGCCCTCGTTACTTAGGGCGAGTGATTAAAAATATTGATGTAACCGCGCAAACACCTTTATGGATGGTAGAAAAACTACGTCGTTGTGGTACTCGTTCAATTGACCCCGTTGTTGATGTAACTAACTATGTTTTACTTGAACAAGGGCATCCAATGCATGCTTTTGATTTAGATAAACTAGACGGCGGCATTAACGTTCGTTTCGCAACACAAGATGAAAAGCTTGTCTTGTTAGATGGTAAAGAAGTGACACTCTCAACAGAAACACTGGTCATCGCTGACGAAAGTAAAGCGTTAGCAATGGCAGGTATCTTTGGTGGTCTTCATTGTGGCGTTAAGTCATCAGATGAAGAAAAATCTACAGATATCTTTTTAGAAAGTGCCTTTTTTGCCCCTTTAGCTATTTTAGGTAAAGCGCGCCAATATGGTTTACACACAGATTCGTCACATCGTTATGAACGCGGTATCGACCCTGAATTGCAACGTAATGCAATGGAACGTGCCACGGCTTTATTACTAGAAATTGTTGGTGGTGAAGCTGGACCTATCGTTGAAGCATTAAGTGAAGAACATTTACCTAAAGCTAAAACGGTTACTTTACGTCGTCAAAAATTAGATGGTCGTATTGGTCATCATATTGAAGATGATAAAGTTACTGAAATCTTAACGCGTTTAGGTTTCGACGTTGCTTTTTCTGCAGATGTTTGGACTGTGGTGGTACCTGCATACCGTTTTGATATTAAAATCGAAGTTGATTTAATTGAAGAAGTTGCCCGTATCTTTGGCTATAACAATATTCCTAATGTTTCACCAAAAGCAACATTAGCGATGCGTGAGCAAAAAGAAAAGTTCATTCCGTTAAAGCGTTTACGTCATGTAATGGTGAGTCGGGGTTATCAAGAAGCGATCACTTACAGTTTTGTTGATCCGAAAATTCAGGCGTTAATTCACCCAGAAAAAGAAGTGATGACCTTACCTCATCCAATTTCTTCTGAAATGTCAGTAATGCGCCTAAGTATGTGGACAGGTTTATTACAGTCAGTAATTTATAATCAAAACCGTCAACAAACTCGAATACGTTTATTTGAGACAGGTTTACGTTTTGTGCCTGATGAAAGTGCAGAAAACGGAGTTCGTCAACAGCAAATGTTTGCTGGTGTCATTAGTGGCCAACGTAACCAAGAACATTGGGATATGGAAAAGCCTGCGGCTGACTTTTACGATATAAAATCAGACGTTGAAGCTTTACTTTCTTTAACTGGAGATGCTGCATCATATGAATTTTCACAAGACGAAATTTCAGCGCTTCATCCAGGACAAACAGCCGCTATTCATAGGAATGGTACGTTAGTTGGGCATGTTGGTACCTTACATCCTGAATTAGAAAGAAAATTAGGACTAAATGGTCGCACATTTATTTTTGAGCTTTTATTAGCTGAAATCTCAACACAACAAATCCCTGAAGCTGGTGATATATCTCGCTTTCCGGCGAATAGACGTGACATCGCAGTGATAGTTGAAGAGAAAATAAATGCAAAAAATGTCTTACAACTTATTGAAAAGGTTGGCGGAAATTATTTAGTTGATCTAAACTTGTTTGATGTATACCAAGGAAATGGTATCGATGAAGGGTTTAAGAGCTTAGCAATAGCGATGACTTTACAAGATTGTGAAAAAACCCTTGAAGAAAAAGATATTAATGAAGTCGTTGAACGTGTCGTAGACACATTAGAAACAGAGCTAAATGCATCACTGAGGAATTAGGCAATGGCGCTTACTAAAGCAGAAGTAGCAGAACATTTATTTGAGAAAGTTGGGCTGAGTAAGCGCGACGCGAAAGATATGGTTGAGGTGTTTTTTGAAGAGATACGTGAAACACTGGAAGGTGGCGAGCAAGTTAAGCTTTCAGGTTTTGGTAACTTTGATCTTCGTGTAAAAAGCGAACGCCCAGGTCGTAATCCTAAAACGGGTGAAGATATTCCAATTTCTGCGCGTAAAGTTGTGACATTCCGTCCGGGACAAAAATTGAAAAGTCGCGTTGAAGACGGTAACGGCTAATTAATTTGTTTAAATAGAATAATTACAATGCTCTTCGTATTTTTAATACGGTTAGCTTGTAGAACCTAAAGGTTGCTTCGGCAGCCTTTTTTGTTGGTTTTTTATCAGTAATTGAACTTGATGTGCTTAGTGAGGAGAGGAAAGTTCAGGCCAAAGTTTTTTAGTGATGCAACGAATGACGTAACTAAGGGTTTCCTTTATTAATAACCCGGCTATCGCGAAGACTGCACCGGTAGTTAACGCATTTAGGCTTAACGGAATAGCCATTGAAAATTCGATAATAGTTTGTCGGATAATTATTCTGTCTGCATACATTATAGTGTTTATAACTTGTTCTATATAGCTAGACTCGGTAATGATACTCAATTGTTGTTGTAAATAATCAACCCTAGTTATTACTTGATTGATAATGTTGGCGGTACTGACAATAGAGGGCTCAGTATTTTCCTGATACTTAATGACCATCGCAGATAAGTCCCCTTGGAAATGCCTATCTGCAATCGTTTGAAACTGAAATAAATGTAATTTTGCTTCGGTTAAGTGTCCTGATAATCGATGTTGATATTGAATTATTAATTCTGGCAGTTGCACGCCAAGTATAAAAGTTACCGTGAAAAAGCATCGGTCAATAATATTATTAATAATTCTAAACATAGATTAAAGCTTGCTAAGTAACTTTTAGAGCAATCAACAGTAACATAACTTTGCTATTATTCATGTTGATTTTTATGGTGTAAAAATTGCATATTTATGAAAACGATAACTTCTTCGTCGTGAATGAAGTAAACAGTCAATTTTTTGATGGTGGTATCAAGTAGTGGAAAATAATATTAATAACAATGAACAAGAGAGTTTAAACGTGTCGGACTTAAATCAGACTCATTTTAAATTACGGAATTTATTTGCCGCAAGCAGTGTGCTAATTTCTGCTAGTTTTCTGACTTGTAATGTTAGTGCTATTGAAGTTTCAGGTAATTTTCATAAAGGTGACGAATCAAAAACTACAGGTTTTAGTTTTGTTTTGGCTGATAAATTTAGTAAAGGCGGTAATCTCTACTGGTCTGTTGCCTATAATAGTTTAGATAAAGTCAAAGTTGAGTGGAACAACGATGAGCTATTTTTTAAAGTGGACACCATAGATGCACTGGTTAGTTATCGACACAAAATACAAAGCTATAATGCTTTCTTTAAAAATCTTACTATTGAATATCAAGCAGGTGCTTCTATTGCGCTTACTGAGAATAAATTTACTTGGCCAGAAACTCCTGGTTTAGAAGAAGAAGTTCGCTACTTTTCGGAAGATAATGATATTAATGCCGTTATTGGTGTCGGTGCTCGCTATAAACTTGATAGAAATACTTCAATAAATTTTGGTGTTAAGTACCAGCCAAATTTTTCAGAATTTGGAGATATTTCTTCAGCATATATTGGTTTAACTTACCGTTTCGGTCGTGGTGTTGATTAGCCGTTGGTTTAAGAGAATGATTTAACACAGCAGTTACAGTCATTTTCATTATTTTGGTTAAACGTTGTAATAGATAATTTATCATATCGGCCTAATAAACTGGCCAGTAGGATTAATTTTAAAATGTCATAATTTGTACAAGCAAGTTATAAATATATTGTTATTGGTGGGAAAACATATGCCATTAAAAATTCGTTCAATCGCTTTTTTACTCATATCAGCGATCACAGTCAACTTCTCTGCTTATGCAGTAATACCACAATGTGGTCCTCCAACACCTCTTCTTGATGCTGATGGTGATGGTTACGATGATACCGTTGTTATTGGTGGTGCTTATGACTTGTTTCCTACCGATCCCTTGGAATGGTATGACACCGATTTAGATGGCATAGGTAATAATGCTGACCCTGATGATGATGGCGATGGTGTACCTGACGGATTTGATTTTAACCGTGATGGTGATCCGGTACTAAATACTTATGATCCTTTTATTGAAAACTCTTTTGAATGGTTAGACACCGACGGTGATTGTTTAGGCAATACTATTGACCTTGATGATGATGGCGATGGCGTTATTGATGTTATTGATGTTTACCCACTTAACCCTTTGGAGTGGGATGATACAGACAGTGACACCATAGGTAATAACACGGATACCGATGATGATGGTGACGGCGTTATCGATGCTTATGATGCTTTTCCTTTAGATGCTTCTGAGCAACTTGATACTGATTTAGATGGCATTGGAAATAATGCCGATACTGACGATGATGGCGATACTATTTTAGATGGCGATGATGCTTTTCCGCTGGATAGTTCGGAATCATTAGACACCGATGGTGATGGTATTGGTAATAATGCAGATAACGACAGTGATGGCGATGGTTATGCAAATGGTATTGATGTTTGGCCAAACGATGCTTCTGAATGGTTTGATACTGATGGTGATGGTATAGGAAATAATGCTGATACCGATGATGATACTCATGATGGAACAGGTGTCGGTGATGGTATTCCTGATGTAAGTGATGATTTTCCCTTGGATGCTTCAGAATGGTTAGATAATGATAACGACGGAATTGGCGATAATGGCGATACCGATGCTGACGGTGATGGTCATTTAGATGTAAACGATGTTTTTCCTCTAGATGCAACCGAATATATTGATACCGATGGTGATGGTATTGGTAACTTTGCTGATACCGATGACGATACACATAATGTTACTAACGTGGGTGACGGTGTCTTAGACATTAACGACCCTTTTCCTCTTGATGCAAGTGAATGGTTAGATACTGATAATGATGGCGTTGGTAATAATTCAGATGCAGACGTTGATGGCGATGGTGTTTTAGATGATATTAATGGCAACAACATCATTGATGGATTAGATGACGTTTTTCCTTTAGATGCAACAGAATATCTTGATACCGATGGTGACGGTGTTGGTGATAATTCAGATACTGATATTGATGGTGATGGCGTACCAAACGCTTTAGATCCAGAACCGACAGATCCAGCAGCAACAACCGACACTGATAATGATGGTATTGCTAACATTTATGATACTGATGATGATACCCATGATGGCACAAATGTCGGGGACAATATCCCAGATAGCAGCGATCTTTTCCCGCTTGATGCAAGTGAGTGGGAAGATACAGATGGTGATGGTATCGGTAATAACTCCGATCCTGATGATGACAATGATGGCTTCGTTGATGGTTCAGATGCTTTCCCATTAGATGTAAATGAGTATTTAGATACAGATGGTGATGGAATAGGTAACAGTACAGATACCGATGACGACAACGATGGCATTATTGACTCTATGGATGCATTTCCACTGGATGCTTCTGAAACAATTGATACTGATGGCGACTTAGTTGGCAATAATAGTGACAGCGACGATGACAATGATGGTTTTGTCGATGAACTTGATGACTTCCCGTTAGATGCAAATGAACATTTAAATACTGACGCTAATTTTGTTAATGGTGATTTAATCGGAAATAATGCTGACACCGACGATGATGGTGATGGTTATATCGACAGTAACGACTTATACCCTTTAGACCCTAGTGAGTGGAAAGACTCTGATGGTGATGGTATTGGTGATAATGCCGATGGCGATGATGATAACGATAATATTCTTGATGAAGATGATGCTTTTCCTTTAGATCCAAGTGAATTCCTTGATACTGATGGTGATGGAATCGGTGATGTACTTGATACCGATGACGATGGCGATGGTGTATTAGATAATGTTGATTTATTTCCGTTTGACGCTAATGAATCACTTGATAGTGACAATGACGGTATTGGTAACAATGCCGATAGTGATGATGATAATGATGGTGTTCTTGATATTGATGATGCATTTCCTCTGGATCCGATAGAAAGTGTTGATACCGATGGTGATGGTATTGGCAACGTTAACGATATTGATGACGATAATGATGGCGTGCTCGATTATATTGACCAACTGCCATTAGATGAAACAGAGTCACTTGATTCTGATGCTGATGGATTAGGGAATAATGCTGATCCAGATGATGATAATGACGGTATGAGCGATATTTTTGAAGTTAAATATGGTTTTGACCCACTTAATGCCGCTGATGCTTTACTCGATACTGATTCTGATGGCACTATAAATGTTGATGAGGAACTCAATAATACTAATCCATTAATTGATGATTATGCGCCAGTGATCACTGTACCTCTGTCAGTTCATCTTGACGCGGATCATACCTTTACAGCATTGACCTTAGAACAGTTGGTTGATTTAACCGAAGTTTATGTTGAAGATGGGCGTGATGGAGCAAATTGTTGCGCATTAACACCTGTTGGTTTTGAAAAAGGCCAAAAACATATTACTTCCGGCCAATACAATATTATTTGGCGAGCAGTTGATGAAGCTGGTAATGTTGCAACCATAGCGCAAATACTTAATGTCAACCCGCTAGTGAATTTCAACGCTGCTCAAACAGTAGGAGAGGGGCTTACCGCTCGTGTTGAAGTGGTACTTTCTGGTGACGCTCCTCAGTATCCCATTGAGCTACCTTTTGCTATTTCAGGTAATGCTGACTCGCTTGATTATCAATTAGCGGATAATAAAATTGTCATTTATGAAGGAACCTCTGGCTTTATTGAAATTTTAATCAATAAAGATTTCCAAGCGGAAGATGATGAACAGCTAATTTTTAGTTTTGGCGATGAAATAAATGCGGGTGTGCATAACTCGCATACCATTGTTATTACTGAAACTAATCTAGTGCCAACAACAGAGCTGATCGTTATTCAGCAAGCAATTGCAGTATCTTCTATTAGTAAAGATCAAGGCGAAGTAAAAATAACGCTGAAGGTTAACGATGCTAACCCCGATGATTTACATATTATTAATTGGGTATTGCCCGATTATCTCAATGCCGAAATAAGTGCGAATCAACTAACCGTTTACTTAACGCCTGATTCGATGAGTTTACCTGATGACATTCAAAATTTAATCACGATAGAAGTGAGTGTAACTGACAACGGTACCGGCGAGTTATCGCAAACACACCGACTTAATATTCCAATAAACGACAGCTTAGCGCGTTTAGATGGCAGTGATACTGATGGTGATGGCATCGCTGATAATATTGAAGGTTATGATGATAGTGATGGCGATGGCATACCAGCATTTCTTGATAATAACGATATACCCTATTTACAACCGTTACATGTCAATGCAGGTAAAACCAAGTTAATGGAAACAGAGCCTGGTTTGAAGCTACGTTTAGGTAAATATGCTTTGCAGCAATTCTCTGATGGCGTACAAATGAGTCAGGCAGAAATGGATGCTACAGGCTTAGTACCCACTGACGATTATGATCACCGTAGCGATTATTTTGATTTTGAAATTCATAGTATTTTACCCTTTGGTCAATCGGCTTACGTGGTTATTCCGCTAAATAACGGTATTCCTGAACATGCCTTATATCGTAAATATAATGTAGAAAATGGTTGGCAAAATTTTGTTGAAAACAGCAATAACAACTTAGCCTCTAGTGCCGCTGACAACGATGTTTGTCCACCACCACATAGTGCGTTGTACCAAGCCGGTTTAACTAAAGGGCATCAATGTGTTCGTCTATTGATCGAAGATGGTGGTGCGAATGACGCCGATGGCATTGCAAACGGTATTATCGACGACCCAGGTGGTATTGCGGTAGTGCCCAATTCAGAGGTTGCCAAGGAAACAGATCCTGAGCAATCTAGCAGTGGTGGTATGTATTGGTTGTTATTTTTAGTTTTAGCAAGTTTACGTTTGAGAGTTAAGCGAAAAAACTATCGTTAAAAAGTATGCAATTTAAGCTTGTTCGCCCGTTATTTTACTATAAAATAGCGGGCAAATTTACTCTTCAATAAACCCTATTATTTTATGTTTGAACTAAAATACCATACTCCAAAAGAGTGGGCGCAAGTTGCCCTGGCCGATTTTAATGCTTTTTTGCTTGATCATGCTACCGCTGAAAAAAAAGCGTCAGGTATGGCAATGTCGATGATTTCTCATTACCCCGATAGAAAAAATATGGTCAAAGCCATGGCAGATTTAGCCATTGAAGAGCTCATTCATTTTAAGCAAGTCTTAAAGCTAATTAATGCTCGAGGTATTCAACTTGGCGCCGATACTAAAGACCCTTATATAACGCAAATTCGTAAAGCTTTCCGCAATGGTACTGAAGTGTTTTTTATGGACCGACTCATTGTTGCAGGTGTTATTGAAGCACGCGGTTATGAACGTTTTTCTCTTATTGCCGAAGCATTGCCAGAAGGTAAAGATAAAGTACTATACGACGCTATCGCAAAGTCGGAAGAAAAGCATAAAAACTTATTTATTGAACTCGCTTATGAATATTTTGATAAAGCTGAAGTAGATCTTCGTTTAGAAGAGGTTTTAATCTTAGAAGCGGAAATTTGTGCAAAGCTTCCTTTTAGAGCTGCATTACACTAGTTATTAATTTTGGATTTTTGCTAAACATTTATGTCTAAAAATTTTACTCAGTATTTTTCACGTTATGCCGAAAGTGAGCTTGATACGTTAATTACGCATCAATCTTGTTTACCTGAAAATTTTATCGTCGAAAATGTACTCGTTGTGCCTGCCTATCAAGAAACTAGCGCCTTTATCGAGCGCTTTTTGGCTTCAATATTAGCGCAATCACCGGTGCTAATGGTGGTCGTTATTAACGAGCCGATAAAAGACTCTATTGATAAGCAAGTCCATATAAAAGATAGCGCTCAGCAAAAGCTCCACCAGTTTGCACTTTCATGCGGCGAAGTTTGTTGGCAATATGAAAACCTAACGCTAGTCAAAGTAGCGTCATGCACAGCATGGTTATTGGTTGTTGACCGCTTTACCCAAGGCATAGAAAAAGATCAAGGAGTAGGGCTGGCACGTAAAATTGGTAGCGATTTAAGTACTTACTTAATATCAATAAATAAAGTTAAACAACCGTGGATTTGTTCAAGTGATGCCGATGCACATCTACCAGACCATTATTTTAGCGCACTTCACGCCCGAGATAAAAGCACGGTCGTTTGCTGTTTTAATTTTCATCACCGCAGTGATGATAAAATAGTACATCAAGCTAACCAACTGTATGAAACGGCGTTACGTTATTACGTGGCGGGTTTACAGCATGCCAATTCACCTTATGCTTTCTTTACCATCGGTAGTATTTTAGCCTTCAAAGCTGAATCTTATGTACAAGCACGAGGCTTCCCCAAGAGAAGTGCGGGAGAAGATTTTTATCTTTTAAATAAACTGGCAAAATTAGGTGATGTTGAGTTCATCGAAGAAGTCACAGTAAAGCTTGACGCGCGAGTTTCACTACGTGTGCCTTTTGGCACTGGCCCCGCAGTTCAAAAAATTATTGAGCTGCAAGCAAACAAACAAGATTACTGTTATTATCATCCTGAGATTTTTCAGCAATTAAAAGTCACGTTAGCAGCATTTTCTCAATTATGGCAAAAAAAGGAAGCATTAGATGCTTGGCTAGAGCAGCTCCCAAAACCAGCGTGCTTTGCCTTAAAATCGATTAAGTTTGAAAAATTTGTTACCAATCAAATCAATAGTGATCAAATACAATTCAATAAGCAATTGATCGTTTGGTTCGATGCGTTTAAAACACTCAAGTTTATTCATAGCTTGCGTGAAAACTATTACCCAGATATACCTCTGCAACAAGCAATATCAAACGCTAACTTTACAATACATCCTTAAATTTAAAGCTATACAGCTTTATCATACCTGCACAAATTGTAAGCAACTATTAATGGCTTGCTACAACATACTCTTATACGACAGTCTTAGTATATATTTAATAGTAGATAAGTAGAAGTCTAATTACTAGCCAGCAAATGTGTTTTAAATGTACTGTATGGAGGCGATATGGTTATTTACTTAAGAAAACTAAAAAATATTACTGCGGTATTCTTATTATTGCTGAATGGCTGCCAAAATGGCCTTGAGATAGATGATGCATTATTAGTTAACATCGATGATTTATATTTAGATAAACAATTTCCGACTTATAAAAGTCACATAATTGAAACAGCAGAAGATATTTTTCTATTAGACGAAAAAATGCGCTTAATGGTAAAAAATAAATTAAAACCAATATATGATCCGCGTATGCGCTCAATGAAATTACTGAAGCATATTTTTGATAAAGAAAATATTGCATTAGCTTATGATTCAGGTGCGAATGTATCTGCAAGAGAAGCCTATCATAATCAACAAGCCAACTGTTTATCTTTAACTATAATGGCATATTCACTCGCGAAAGAAGCTAACTTAAACATAGAATTTCAAGAGGTTAGTATTCCTGAATATTGGGTTCGTGATGGGGACAATAATATGCTTAGTGGCCATGTTAATTTGCGAATAACCAAAATAATAAAGCCTAATCAGTTGTTGCTTATTGGTGGAAATATTTTGACCATTGATTTTGATCCGGTTATTTCAAAAAAATCATTTCCTAGCAAAGTTATTAGTAAAAATACTGTCATAGCTATGTATTATAGTAATAAAGGCGGACAAGCTTTATTTGATAACGAATTGGATAAAGCCTATGCCTACTTTAAAGCGGCAACAAAAATTGATCCTAGTTTTAGCCCTGCATGGGGTAACCTCGGAGTACTTTACAGAAAAGTTAAGCATGATAACTTTGCGATGAATAATTATCGCCATGCTATTGCACTCGATAATAAAAATTACAATACCATGTCCAATATGAGTATTATTTTAAATGAGCAGGGTAAGTTAGAGCAAGTTAAACGTATTAAAAAAATCTTACATAAAAAGCGTTATCAAAACCCTTATTATCATGCATTATTAGCTGACGAAGCTTTCTATCGTGGCAACAATACTCAAGCATTAAGCCATTATCGTCGTGCAATTATGCTTGCTCATAATGTTCATGAATTTCATTTTGGTATGGCTAAAGTTTACTACACGATGAAGGATCATAAACGGGCCGAAAAAGCGTTAAAAAAGGCGATTAACTATAATAAGAACAAAGTAATAGATAATAGATATATTGCTAAAATGAGCATAATTAAAAAGGCTAATAGCCATTAACAGATACTTTATTAGCCTTTAATATTACTGATAAACAGGGCTTGAAATTTTTAGTTTTGTTGAATAATTTTACTAAGGACTTAAAAGTACTAGGGTCAATGTTGTAGTAGACTACTTTTTTATGAAGGCCGATGAATGCTTATTCCTCCATGAACTCACCGGTTCTATATTTAGAAATATTGTGGAGGAAGCGGGAACCTTGTTAACGAGCTATTTTGGCCCCTATGAAAAGAAGCAGAAAAATTGAGTTTATTAAATTGAATTTATTACTAACAATAAATTTATAATTAATTAACGTCAATGAGCTTTATATGTTTTCCCAAACGCAGAGAAATAGGGTATGTTTAGCTTATAATAACTAATAAAAATTTTTAGCTTTCATCTATGTATAATACCTATATCGCAAGACAAGCAATCCTTGATAGAAACCGTACTACTATTGGTTACGAACTCTTATTTAGAGATAGCCCTGAAAATAAATTTCCTGAAATTGATCAAGATGTTGCTAGTTCAAAATTGATCATCCAAAGCCATTTACAAGGCGATATTCGTGCTATTAGTATGGGTAAGCCGGCTTTTATTAACTTTACTGAAAAATGTTTAGTTAATAAATACCCGATGATGTTCGATAAAAGCACTATCGTTATTGAACTGGTTGGTCATAAAACGCCGAGTGAACGTTTATTTAAAATAATCAAATTTTACCACGAAAAAGGTTACAAAATAGCATTGACTGAATATGATCTGGATGAAAAGTGGGATGTACTTTTCCCATATTTATCCATCATTAAAGTAGATATTGAAGTGATTAACCCTAAGCGTTTACATAAAGTCCTTGATCGTTTAAAAGACTTTGACGTGAAACTTGCTGCAGAAAAAGTAGAAACCAACTTTCAAGTTCAAGCGCTAGCTGAAGTAGGGTTTAATTATTACCAAGGTTACTTTTATCACGAACCTGAAGTTATCGAAGGACAAACTCTTGCTCCTATAAAAACACAAATGCTTAATTTAATCAGCGAAACGTTTAATTCGCCATTAGATTATGACAGAATTTCCACTATTATTAGCCATGATGTAAACCTTACTGTTGGCTTATTAAAAATGGTCAATAATGTAGCGAGCTCGACACGTGTTGAAATTACTTCATTGAAACAGGCTGCTGCATATTTAGGTGAAAATAAGCTTAAACAGTTTGTAACCATTTTAGCTTTGTCTAAAATGACGACAGACAAAACGGACGAAGTTTCTAAACAAGCACTTATTACGGCAAAACTAATGACCGTATTAGCAAAAGAAAGTGTCTTTAAAGAGATCAGTGATTTTGCTTTTATTACCGGTTTATTAAGTGCTATTGAAGTGATTCTAAGTATGCCAATTAATGAAATTATTAAAACCATGCCCCTTGCTAGCCCCATTGAAAATGCATTAGTTGATCATTCCGGTTTATTAGGAGAGCTGTTGGTCTTAACGACGAGATATATTACGGGTAATGGCGATAACATTCATCAGTTAATAGATACTTACTCACTTGATGCTACCTTCATTCAAGAAGAGTTTGTTGCTGCTTGTAAATGGTGTAAAGAATTAGGTGTATAACTCGAAACTTTATGAGTTATTGTGCGGCTAAAGCGAAAATGTTTTCTTGAGCCGCAATTAAACTTTAGCAAACCTTTTTTATGCTGAATAGCCAGAGATAAAGGAAACGCTAACAGGTGTTTGTTATGTTCAGTTAGCATTATCTATGGTGGCAGAAAATCCAACAATTTGACTCGCCAATATTTACTCAATGCAAGTAAACCGTTAAATGAACCGTCTCCACCAATCACAATAAGAATATTACCTCTTTCTTTTATCAATCTGCTTGTTTTAACCTTTTGTCAGTGAGCATTGTAGGCAACCGGTACATTTTCAAAATATTACCCTACGATGAATCATGCCGCTTAAATCGCTTAGATTAGCCTTTGTTGAATCATCGTCAATTAGGCCATTATAACCCGATTAAAAACCAAGGGACTTAAGTGATAATGATGAGTAACAATAATATTTTAACGGAAAGCGGCATTCATACCTGGGGTATCGACAGCTCTGGTTAATAGGGGGGGGGACGCTCATACGGAGTACTAATCAATAAAATTGTATATAACTATCATACTGAAATATTAACAGTTTAACATTGTTGTCTAGCTTTCTTTGTATAGATTATTTATGAAATATTAGATTTTATAAAGAAGATAATCAATAGTTAAAAAAGTTGAAAGCAGTAAGATTTTACTGCTTTCATTGACGTGATAAGTAAATTATTTAACCCGCATACCTGGTTTAGCACCGTCATCAGGGTTTAATACCCATAAGTCTTCACCACCAGGTCCTGCCGCAAGTACCATACCCTCAGACATACCAAAGCGCATTTTACGAGGCGCTAAGTTAGCGACCATTACGGTGTGCTTGCCAATTAAATCTTCTGGTTGATAAGCTGACTTGATACCAGCAAATACTTGACGAGTTTCACCACCTTCTTCTTTTGAATCAAGAGCGAGGGTTAAGCGTAATAATTTATCAGCTTTTTCAACGTGTTCAGCATTAATAATTTTGACAATACGTAAATCGATTTTAGCAAAATCGTCAAATTGAATTTCTTCGCTGATCGGGTCACAGCCTAATGGATCGCTAAGAGCTGCGGTGTTATCAACGACTTTTTCTTTTTTAGCTTTCTTCTTTTTCTTCGTGATATTTTCTGCTTCATCTTTTGCGAGTAAATTGTCTTTCGACGCATCAGTCATTGCATTAACTTTATCCATATCTACGCGTTGTAATAGGGCTTTAAACTTGTTGATTTTATGGTTTGTTAATAAGGTTTTATGTCCTTCCCAGGTTAACTCATCATTTAAAAAGGTTGCTGTGCTATCTGCTAATACAGGCAGTACCGGTTTTAAATAAATCATTAGAGTACGGAACATGTTGATGCCTAACGAACAAATGTCTTGTACTTCTTGCTGCTTAGTTTCGTCTTTCACTAATTGCCAAGGTTCTTTTATCGCAATATATTCGTTAACCTTATCAGCCAAAGCCATTATTTCACGCATGCCACGTCCAAAATCACGTGATTCATAATGAGCAGCAATACTGTCACCTGCAGCCATTACTTCATCAGCAAGTTCTTGGTTATCAATATTGGTAGATAACATGCCATCAAAACGTTTAGTGATAAAACTTGCACAACGTGAAGCAATGTTGACCACTTTACCGACTAAATCTGAATTAACGCGTTGAGCGAAATCTTCAAGGTTCAAATCTAAATCATCAATTTTGTGCGTTAATTTAGCGGCGTAGTAATAACGTAAGTATTCAGGGTTTAAATGCGCTAAATAGGTACTGGCTTTAATAAACGTACCTTTAGATTTAGACATTTTTTCTCCGTTCACGGTCACAAATCCATGAGCGAAAACAGCCGTAGGTTTACGGAAATCTGCACCTTCTAACATCGCTGGCCAGAATAGGCTGTGGAAGTTGATAATGTCTTTACCGATGAAGTGATAAAGCTCTGCGTCTGAGTCTTTATTCCAAAAGCTGTCAAAATCGATACTGCTATCTTTATTACATAGGTTTTTAAAACTACCCATATAACCTATAGGTGCATCTAACCAGACATAGAAAAATTTACCTGGAGCATTAGGTATTTCAAAACCAAAATAAGGCGCGTCACGGCTAATATCCCACTGCTTTAAGCCTTGTTCGAACCATTCGTTGAGTTTATTCGCTACTTCTTCTTGTAATGTACCACTGCGTATCCAGTCTGCTAACATGGTTTCAAAAGCAGGTAAGTCAAAAAAGTAATGTTCTGAATCTTTTAATATCGGTGTAGCGCCTGAAATGGCTGAACGTGGATTTAGCACTTCTGTTGGTGAATAAGTCGCACCACAGTTGTCACAGCTATCACCATTTTCATCTTCACTTTTACATTTTGGGCAAGTACCCTTCACAAATCGGTCAGCTAAAAACATGCCTTTTTCAGGGTCATATAACTGAGAAATAGTGCGGGTTTTAATATGGCCTTTCGCATATAAACTGTTGTAAATTCTTTCAGAGTACTCTTTGTTCTCATCGCTATGTGTTGTGTGGTAATTATCAAAGCTAATGTGGAAGTCACTAAATTCTTTAATACGCTCTTCACGCACACCTTTGATCATTTCTTCTGGTGTTATGCCAAGCTCTTGTGCTTTAAGCATAATCGGCGTGCCATGAGCGTCATCAGCACAGACGAAATAAGTTTCATGTCCACGCATTCGCTGAAAACGTACCCAAATATCGGTTTGAATGTGCTCTAGCATATGACCTAAATGGATAGAACCATTGGCATAGGGTAAAGCACAGGTAACAAGAATTTTACGTTTATTTTCAGCTTGTGATGATGACTTAGGTAACGACATAGAAAGTTTACATTTATTGGTGGTAATTATAGAGGGAATGGTACAGAATTTGTCATTACTTTTCATCAATAATTATTGCTTAAACGCGATAAAGTGCCTTTTAAAATGTTCTCAAAGATATTTTCCTCAAAAACAGTCTCTAGTGATACGCAACAAACGATTCTTAGCCTTTTAGAACACTACACGAGTGAAAGTTTTCCAAAGGGAATTTTATTCCCTGATATTGTTCCGGAATATATTTTGGGTAAAGCTAAGCAGATAGTGATCAAATTTTCTTTACCCTTTCCATGTATTGGCGAAATAGAACAGTTAGCTGAAGTGCTAAGCGAACAACTTAAGCAAACTGTACGTTTCGACATTAATTTCAATATTAAAGCGGTGCGTAGCCATGAGCTTGCCGGCATTAAAAATATAATCGCCATTGCTTCTGGTAAGGGCGGAGTGGGTAAGTCAACGACAGCGGTAAATATTGCTTACGCTTTAATAGCTGAAGGCAGCTCTGTGGCTATTTTAGATGCTGATATTTACGGCCCATCTATCCCGACCTTACTCGGGTTGAAAGGGCAAAAACCCACGTCAATCGACGGGAAGTTACTAACCCCTCTGGTGTCAAAGGGGTTAAGCGCTATGTCACTAGGTTTTCTGGTTGATGAAAACGATGCGACTGTTTGGCGAGGTCCAATGGCGAGCCGAGCGTTTAGCCAGTTATTAAATGAAACCCATTGGCCAGATATTGATTACTTAATTGTCGATATGCCACCAGGCACGGGAGATATTCAACTAACACTTTCTCAACAAGTCCCTGTTGCCGCCTCTGTGGTTATTACTACACCGCAAGATATAGCACTAGCTGATGCGATAAAAGGCATTGCGATGTTTGAGCAAGTAAAGGTTCCTGTTTTGGGGATTATTGAAAATATGAGCTATCACCTGTGCGAAAAATGTGGTCATCAATCGCATTTGTTTGGTCAAGGAGGCGGCGAGCGTGTTGCTAATCAGTATAAAACAAAACTATTAGGGCAATTACCGCTTAATATTGATATTCGTACCGATGCTGACAATGGCCATTCGCCAATAACCAAAGATAAGACTAGCGACATTAGCCTGCAATACCGTAAGATAGCGCGAAATATTGCCGCCCAATTATATCTACAGCTTGATGCGGCGAGTCCAAATACAGCAAGTTTAGTGATTGAAGATTAATATAAAGTCTTCCTTTTTATTGAAATACGTTATTAACCTAAAGAAGAATTCAAATGAGATTATGTGATAAAGACATAGAAGCATCTATCGACAATAATGAAATTATTATTCTACCAAAACCTGATAGCAGTATGATTTCGGGTGTAAGTGTTGATATTCGTTTAGGTAATGAGTTTCGTGTATTTCAAGATCACACCGCACCTTACATTGATTTAAGTGGCCCTAAAGCAGAAGTGCAAAAGGCCATGGATTCAGTAATGAGTGATGAAATTATTATTCCTGATGGAGAAGCTTTCTTTTTACATCCTGGAGAATTAGCGTTAGCAGTAACGTATGAGTCAGTAACTTTACCTGATAATATTGTTGGTTGGTTAGACGGTCGTTCATCCTTAGCCCGTTTAGGATTAATGGTACATGTTACAGCACATCGCATTGACCCCGGTTGGTCAGGACAAATAGTGCTCGAATTTTATAACAGCGGAAAGTTACCTTTAGCACTGCGACCTAAAATGAAAATAGCCGCATTGAATTTTGAAACAATGTCGTCAAGTGCCGCCCGTCCTTATAACAAAAGAGAAGATGCTAAATACAAAAATCAAACCGGTGCCGTTGCTAGTCGTATTAGTGAAGATGAAGAAGTAAAAAAATAAAAAAAGCCCGTGAAATATTATTTCACGGGCTTTTTAATAAGAGCATTATTTGGTAAAAGTATTTAACTGTTTATTAAACAGGGAGTGTTTGGTCTTTAAATTGATTAATGCATAAATCAAGTGCTGCAAGTAACTTCTTTCTGTCATGATAATGGCTTCCAGAGCCATCACTTAAGTCGCAATGAATTACCGGCACAAGCGCCGACGTAATGCTTTTATCATGGCAAATAACACTATCAATAGGCAAACAGCCAATATTACTTTTTATCCAATCTAATTTTTCATCTAAAGACAATGCCGCGGCAGGACTCTCTTCATCACATAAATTTTCTATGAAAACACAATGAGCAGAGCTTGCATCTATTGCTTTACTTATATCACGTACCAATAAGGGCGGTATAACACTAGTAAGAAAGCTTCCAGGGCCTAAAATAATTAAATCAGCAGAAGCTATGGCATCAACACAAAAGGGCAAGGTTTTAACTAAGGGAGCTAATAAAAGGCTATCAGGCATTATTGGCATTTTATCTACAGAAAGCTCACCGACCTTACAACGTCCTTTGGGATAAAAACCCATTAGATCGGTTGGGGTTTCAGACATTGGGTATAATGCAGTTTTAACCCCTAATAAGCGCCTAACGAGTTTAATCGAGTCTAATGGGCGTGACTGAAGTTGTCCGAGCGCATAAAGAATAAGGTTACCTAGATTATGACCGCCTAACTCGTCTTGACCGTCAAACCTAAAGTTAAAGAGTTGACTACCAATAGAGTCTTTATCTACAAGTAATGTTAAACAGTTACGTAAGTCACCCCATGCAATAGAGCTACTTCGCTTTCTTAAACGGCCTGTTGAACCACCGTTGTCTGTGGTGGTTACTATGCCCGTTAATTGTTTTTCTAAAAAAGAAAGTGTCGATAACACACGGCCTAAACCATGACCTCCACCTATAGCTACAACATTTAGCTCTTCTATTTTCATGAAAAATTCTTTTTATCAGATCTTAGTACAACTTTACCTACAATTTTGTCAAAAATAAACCATAAACGTTGAATTGGCTGTGTTTGCTTATGATTTTTAAAAAAAGTAGATTTTAAATGGCTTTATATAACTAATCCTGTGCATTGGAAATATTTTGAATATGTGTTTCAAATATAGCGGCTTATTAGAACTAGGATGGGGATAAATAACTGATTAAACAAAAAATAGTCAACCTGTCGTATAAATAAACACTTATATAGAAACTTTGAAAGAATTAGCTTTTTATGGAAAAAAAGAGTTGACACTTTAGGGGGGGGTGCTTAGAATGCGCCTCGCTTTCAACGAGTGATTAGTCATTTGTTTAGCAATAAATTTATAACGTATTAGGCCACGTTATCTATTTATAAGCGGGGCTATAGCTCAGCTGGGAGAGCGCTTCGCTGGCAGCGAAGAGGTCTGCGGTTCGATCCCGCATAGCTCCACCAAGTTTTATTTTGTGTGAATAGCTTTGTTATTCAAACAAGTTTGGTTTCAAAATATTTTTTACTTTGAAATAGAAAAGTTTACTTTTCACGATAGATTTTGTGTCCCTATCGTCTAGAGGCCTAGGACACCGCCCTTTCACGGCGGTAACAGGGGTTCGAATCCCCTTAGGGATGCCACTTATTATTTTAATCTCAACAGAGATTATTTGAAATAGGTAAATAGGGTATAACAAACTAGGTCTTGTTATCTCCTTTGATTTAAAGGCAACTTTACATCATAAAGAACAAGATGAGAGTCTTGTCTGATGCTTTTCTAAAGTATTTAAATGTTGTTTATTTAATGTTTAAGTATTTAATAGTTTTAGTGTCCCTATCGTCTAGAGGCCTAGGACACCGCCCTTTCACGGCGGTAACAGGGGTTCGAATCCCCTTAGGGATGCCACTTATTTTTTGTAATCTCGCAGAGATGATCTAAAATAGGTAAGGGTATAGCAAACTAGGTCTTGTTATTTCCTTTGATTTTAAGTTTACTTTAAATCATAAAGAACAAGATGAAAATCTTGTTGATGCTTTTCTAAAGTATTTAAACGTTGTTTATTCAATATTTAAGTATGTAATAGTTTTAGTGTCCCTATCGTCTAGAGGCCTAGGACACCGCCCTTTCACGGCGGTAACAGGGGTTCGAATCCCCTTAGGGATGCCACTTATTTTATCTGTGTGAACATTTGATAATAAGTAAATGTATTAATAAAAAGCCCGGCTAATTGTCGGTTTTTTTATGTCTAAAATAGGTAGGGTATAACAAACTAGGTCTTGTTATTTCCTTTGGTTCTAAGTTTTACTTTTAATCATAAAGAACAAGATGTAAATCTTGTTGATGCTTTTCTAAAGTATTTAAACCTTGTTAATTCAATATTTAAATATCTAATAGTTTTAGTGTCCCTATCGTCTAGAGGCCTAGGACACCGCCCTTTCACGGCGGTAACAGGGGTTCGAATCCCCTTAGGGATGCCACTTATTTTATCTGTGTGAACATTTGATAATAAGTGAATGTTTTAATAAAAAAACCGACGTATTGTCGGTTTTTTTATGTCTAAAATATACCTGATTACGACAGCTTCTTTAATTTAACAAGTCTTCTAATGTTAAGCTCTCACCGTTAAAGCATTGAGCATTGCAGGTGAGATATAACATAGTTAAAGCGTTAAGTTTTTATCATCGCTAAGCTTTCGTCAGCAAAACCGACACCAGCTTCGTTATAGAAGTTAAACACCTTATCAACACCGTATGTTTCAAGCTTTTGTCTTTCATCGTCAAAACGCGCGATAGCTGCTATTTTACCTTGATAATTTGCATGTCTTAACTGCAGAGTAATACTTTTAATATCTTGGATCTTAGGCAGGGCGAGCAATATTAGCTCTAATTTATCTATATTTATATTTTCCCAAAAATCAATATTCTCTGCATCACCGCAAAAAGCTTGAACTTTATTTTTATTTAACCAAGCAATTTTTTCTTGGTCCGCATCTAATCCCCATACCTGACCTGAAACTTGGTTATTTAACGCTGTGTATGCGCCCATACCAACACGACCCATGCCAATGACCACTATGGGGGCATCACAAGGTTGAGTGAAAGTGTCTTCACTGAGTTTATTTTTACTCTCAAATTTGTTAATAAAAGTTTTATGTTGAGTAAAAAATTGATGAGCAAAATTGTAAGTAATATTGGTGATAATAAACGACAAGGATACGGCGAGTGATAAAATAACCAGCCAGTCATTACTTAACCATCCATTTTCTTTTGATAAAGTAGCAATGATTAAACCAAACTCACTGAAATTACTCAATGCTAAAGCGGACAAATAAGAAGTTCTTCCTCGTAAGTGTAATTTAGTAAATAAGAAAAAGAACAAACAAAATTTTAAAGGGATCAATAAAGTTAGCAAACTTGCCATCGCCAACATTTCCCATGTAGGTAGTGCACTAAAACCAATGGATAAGAAAAATCCAATAAGAAATAGGTCTTTAAAACCCATTAATGATTTATTAATTTCGCTCGCTTTACAGTGTGAAGCTAAGTACATACCGACTAAAAGAGCACCTAAGTCACCTTTAATATTAACTAATTCAAACAGTTCGTACGCACCAAAGGCTAAGAAAAATCCGGTTAATGGAATAAGCTCGCCATGTCCTACTTGATCAATGACTTTATTAATTAAAGGTTTGATGACAAATGCACTAAGTAATAATAATGCCCACCAACTGGGCAACTTTCCTGTAGCGGCTACTATAAATATAACGGCCACAATATCTTGTATAACTAAAACACCAATCGCTAACTTGCCATGACGGGTACGCATTTCACCATGATCATCCATAAGTTTTACAACACAAACCGTGCTGCTAAAGCTTAGTGCAAAAATAATTAAGCTGATGGTATAAAATGATAAATCTGAAAAATAGCTAATAGCTGCAACGGCGAATAGCTTTAGTAATAAAACGCCGAGTATCAGCCAAAGAATACTATGAGATAAAGTGCCTAACCATACTTCTTTTTTAATTAGGTCTTTAATGTTTAGCTTTAAGCCTATGGTAAATAACATTAAAGTGATGCCTAATTTTGCAAGGGTAACGATACTGTCATCCGCTTGAAAACCTAAAAAGTTCAGTAAGAATCCTGCAAATAAGTAACCAATAGAAGGAGGTAACGAAAACGACTTTGCCGCCATGCCACAGCCAAAGGCAAATAAAATCCAAATAAAGTCCACGTTATTTTTCCATTATCTTTGCAAATTGCTTCGCCACGAATTCAGCAATAATAGGTTGTGCTTTTGCATTTGGATGAATGCCATCTTGCTGCATTAAACTCTCATTGGTTATTAAGGGTTCAACAAAAAAATCTAATAAATTACTGCTTGTTTCTACAGCAACATCGATAAATACTTGTTCAAATAATTTGTTGTACCTAGGGCCATAATTGGGCGTTATTTTAATTTTATATAACGATACTGGAATGTTTTTAGCGTGAGCAAGCTTGATCATTTGTAACAAATTATTTTTAATTTTCTTAGGTGAATAACCTCTAAGCCCGTCATTGCCTCCGAGTTCAATAACTAAATGATTAATATTTGTCTTTGATAATATCCCCGGCAGGCGAGATAAACCGCCAGTTGTTGTTTCTCCACTAATGCTTGCGTTGACGATTTTATAAGAGCTATTCTTTACCTTGAGCTGTTCATTTAACAGTCGTACCCACCCTTGATTTTGTTGCATTCTATAGCTTGCACTTACACTATCACCTAGTAGTAAAATGGTATGCTTAGATATGCTGTTAGCAAATGACGAAGAAGAAGTTGTTGTTAATGTAATAAAGCTTAAAAATATTAAAATAAAAATGGGATGTTTATTCATGAAGTCAGACTCCGAAATCATATTAAAAATTAGTGCGTTAACTAAATCCGTTCAGTTAGAAGATAAAACGCTTGAGTTACTTCAGCCTATCGACTTAACCGTAAATTCAGGGGAAACGTTAGCGATTGTCGGTTCTTCTGGCTCAGGAAAAACGACCTTACTTTCCATTTTAGCCGGCTTAGATTTACCAACGTCAGGTGAAGTCTATCTTAAAAACCACCCATTACACCAATTTAATGAAGAGCAACGCAGTCAAGTACGTGCGAATCACGTGGGATTTATTTTTCAGCAATTTTTACTGATTAGCAGTCTGACAGCACTTGAAAATGTAATGTTACCTGCCGAACTTGCTAATTTACCTGATGCTAAAGAGCTAGGGTTAGCTTTGCTTGAGCAAGTTGGCTTGGCTGAACGAGCTGAACATTATCCTTCACAGTTGTCGGGTGGCGAACAGCAACGTGTCGCCATCGCACGTGCCTTTATTACCAAACCAGATGTACTCTTTGCTGATGAGCCAACGGGAAATTTAGACACCAAAACCGGTATTCACATTGCAGACTTACTTTTTGAACTTAATGAAAAGCTGGACACAACATTAATTTTGGTTACTCATGATCCAAAACTTGCTATGCGCTGTCAACGCCAAGTCGAAATGGATAGCGGTGTATTGCAAGAAAAGTACACGCAAACCAAGAGTACTAATGAATTCATTGCTGATATGAAAGTAGGCTAGGTATGAGTGAATTAACGGTAAAATCGTCCCCAGCTTGGTTCAAACAATCCTTACGCTTATTACATCATGAATTTCGTCGTGGTGAATTAACCATCATTTTTCTGGCCATAGTCCTTGCGGTTGGTACGGTCTTTTCTTTGACAGGCTTCACTGAACAAATCAAACAAGCGATTATGAGCAATAGTGCTAACACCATCGCCGCGGATCGTGTCTTTGGCGCAAACCGTAAGATTCCTGTTGAGTTCCTTGAGAAAAGTGAGGATCTATCTTTAAAACTAGCGAGTAAAATCCTCATCGATTCGATGGTGTTTGCCGGTGACAATATGTTGTTATCTGAGCTCGATGCTGTATCTGATAGTTACCCATTACGCGGGAAATTTATGGGTAAAACATCACTAAGCCAAACGCCTGTTTCCATAGAAACAATAAAACGGGGCACCGCATGGGTTGAAGAAAGTGTGCTGGCTCGTTTAGATGTAAAAATTGGCGGTACGGTTGAAGTCGGCGTGTTACCTTTAACCATTGCCGGTGTTATTACCGAGATCCCTGATCGTTCATATCGAATGTTTGTTGCTGGTCCGGCGATTTTTCTAAATATAGAAGACATAGCCGACACTGATCTTATCCAGCCGGGCAGCCGCGTGTATTACCAGTATTTATTTGCAGGAGAACAGGACAATGTTGAAACATTCGAAAAATGGTTGAAACCGCAATTAAATGACACGCAAAATTGGTATGACGCAAAATCCGCACAAAGCCGATTATCCAATGTATTAGATCGTTCTGAAAAATTTTTATCGTTAGCAAGTATGTTAGGTATCGTTTTAGCCGCTGTCGCAGTTGCTGTCGCCAGCCGTCGTTATGGGCAACGTCATCAACCTATGGTCGCCGTATTTAAAGCCTTAGGTGCCTCTAAATCACATGTTCAAAAATTATACATGCTGCACTGGGGCTTATTAAGCTTAATTAGTATCTGTGTTGGGCTTGTGGTGGGCTATTTATTAATGCTTGTGGGGGTGAGTGCTATCGAGAATTATTTATCGCTAGATGAAAGCCAATTATCGTTTAATCCTTTCTTTACCGCAATTATTACCGGTGTTTTATGTGCTGTAGCCTTTGCAATTCATCCCATTACCGAATTGATTTCTACCAAACCTCTCGATGTTATTAGAGGCTTTAGCCAAAATGTACTACCAAAATTTGGCTGGCATCAACTTATTCCCTTACTCGCCTTGTTTGCCTTATTAATGCTTTTTAGCCGCGATTTAATGATGAGCTTATCTTTATTACTGGGCGGTATTTTAGTGTCGGTTATTTTATTGTTCCTAGGCCGATTGATTATGGGTGCTGGTCGAACCGCGGGATCGAAAGCAGGAAAGTCTTGGCATTTAGCCTTGGCAAACTTGAAACGCAGAGCAAATGAAAACAGCGTGCAGTTGGTGAGTTTTACTATTGCAATTCAATTGCTCTTGCTGATCACTGTAATGAAAAGTTCGATTATTGAAGAGTGGCAATCACAGTTCCCTGAAAACACGCCCAATCATTATTTATTAAATATAACGGCAGATGAAGTTCAACCATTAAAAGCCTTTGCAGAAGAGCTAAATATAGATAATCAGGGATTTTATTCTATATTTCTTGGTCGTTTATCGGCTATTAATAACGAAAAAACGATCAGTATAGAAGATGACTCAGCTAACAATGAGCGTGATACCGCCGACAAAGATGAAAATAAAGAAGAAAAGCCGAAAGGGAGAAAAGGCGCTGGCCGAGAGCTTAGTCTAACTTGGCAATCGCAACTTCCTATTGAAAACGAAATAGTTGAAGGGAAATGGTGGCAAGAACACGACGATACGCCACAAGTTTCCATGGAAAGTGGCATGGCTGAACGCTTGGAGGTAAAGCTTGGTGATAAGCTAACATTTACTATTGGTAGCGATGAATTTACCGTACCTGTTACTAGTATTCGTGATGTTAACTGGAAAAGCAGACAATTAAACTTCATCATGATTTTTAATCAAACGGCAATTAAAAATATTGAATCGACCTCTATTTCAGCTTGGATGGTACCCGACGAAAAGAAAAAGCAGGTTTACCGATTTTTAAGCGACTATCCAACTATTTCTATCATGGATTTTGGCTCAATTATGAAACAGCTGATGAATATGATCGATCAAGTGTCTATCGCGATAGAACTCATTTTAGTTTTAGTTATTTTAGCGGGCAGTTTAGTACTTGTTGCGCAAGTACAAGCCAGCATGGAAGAACGTGAACGAGAATTAGCGATATTACGTACTTTAGGCGCTAAAGGTTCGTTATTGCGAAACAGCGTATTGTTTGAGTTTATTGCGCTTGGCGGAGTCGCCGGTTTAATGGCAAGTATTGCTATGGAAATAGCCGTTTATTTTTTACAAACGCAAGTGTTTGAAATGACGGCAAGTTTTCATTTTAGTTATTGGCTGGTTGGCATTGGCGCGGGTGCTGCTTTTGTCGGAATAATGGGCATGCTGAGTTGCTGGCGCTTATTGAATTTATCAAGCGTAACTTTGATCCGACGTACTATGTAACAAAGTCGGTAAGTATTTCTAAAGACAGTAAAATTTAATAATTGTTGGGTTTTACTGCGCTTAAGGTATAGTGAGCAATCGATTAAAAAAACAAGAAAAATAGAGATTATGGGATTAATAGAGAAATCAGGCGGCGCAGTAAAAATGCTGGTGGTTACCGCGGCACTTTTTATCGTATTTGCTGGCATAAAAACAGCGGCAAATATTTTAGTGCCTTTTTTACTGTCGGTATTTATTGCCATTATTTGTAATCCACTTATTGTCCGCGCTAGTCGTTATAAAATACCCAAAGTATTAGCGGTGCTTTTAGTGATTGCGCTATTTGTTGTTATTGCTTTATCACTCGCTGGACTGGTAGGGAATTCCTTAACAGAGCTTTCGCAATCGTTACCTATGTATCGTGAGCAATTAAAAGAACAGTTTGTTTGGATAACAGAAAGACTTGCCGAAAAAAATATTATCATTTCATCCGCATTGTTAATTGAGTACTTTGATCCCGCTGCTGCAATGAGTTTAGCCGCGGATATGCTCAGTGGCTTAGGTAGTGTAATGGCCAACCTCTTTTTGATCATCATTACCGTTATTTTTATGCTCTTTGAGTCCTCATCAATACCCAAAAAGTTACACTTTGCTCTAGACGATCCACAAATGCGTTTAAAACAAATTGAACGCTTTTTAACGTCAGTGAATCATTATTTAGCGATAAAAACCCTTGTCAGTATAGCGACAGGTATTGTTGTCTCTTTAATGCTCTGGGCGTTCGGTTTGGACTCTTACTTACTTTGGGGTGTATTAGCCTTTTTGCTTAATTATATTCCTAATATTGGTTCTATTATTGCTGCAGTGCCGGCTATGCTGTTAGCTGCATTACAGATAGGTATACCTGAAGCGGGGTTTATCGGGCTAGGATATATCATTATTAATATGGTGATGGGAAATATTATCGAACCACGTTATTTAGGAAAAGGACTTGGTCTTTCAACCCTAGTGATATTTCTGTCGTTAATTTTTTGGGGCTGGTTACTCGGCTCTGTAGGTATGTTACTTTCAGTGCCATTAACGATGATCCTTAAAATAGGGCTTGAAACTTCAAAAGAGGGGCGCTGGTTTGCTATTTTATTATCGGGTGAAGATGATATTGAAGCACTTGAGCAATCATCGAAAAGCGTTTCACAATAAACGCTTTTACAATAATAGTCCTAACTCATTAGGTTTAGGTCTTTACGCCTAATTTACATTGACCGTTTGATAAAAATTGCACCACTTCTTTACGTTTTTTACCAATAAGGAGTGGTCCATCGTCCATAAACAAAAAATTCTTCCAGCAGCGCTGAAAAACCGCCCAGGTCGTTTCAATAACGTTGTTTCTGGCGCAGCAAAAGTAAATGACCGTATTGTTGTCCCAGCTTATGTGATTAAGTATTTCTTCGGGTAATAAGCTCTCTTCGCTTTCCCATTGTTTTTCCCATTTTGCACTTTCTTGCCAAGTGTTTTGCTCAAACGGCCAATCACCTTTTTTGAAAAAATCAGGGTGGTCTACCTGACGACTGATAAATGTGTCCCACACGACTTGCGCACGAGCTGTTACCATTGGTTTTACTTTAGTTTTATCTTTATCAGAGATAGGTAAACTTTTATGCCTAAAAATCCAAGCATTTTTTAAGTCATCTAAGGGAATGTAATTCATGAAGTCACTTGTTGTTGATGTGGTTAAAGTTATACTAAGTTATGGCTGGATGATACACCATTACGGCCCATCTTTTTGGCTTGATATAAATTTATCTGCGAGAAAATAAACTTTTTATATTGTAAGTGTTATTTGGAGTTAAAGTTGCGCAACCAATACTAAGGGTTACTACTTTGTATAAGGCATTAGCTGCTTATGCTATTTTTTCTTCTAAACGAGTACCAATGCCTCTAGCTAAGGTAAATGCTTTTTCACTTTAAGTATCAGGAAGAATTGTGTAGTACTTTACGCAGATATCGTTAAAGAAAATATCGAATATACAAAACTCAATTTTACTTGATAAATGTTGCACTTAAGTGAAAGGAGATTACCTCGACATATCCAAGTCATATAAATATTTCTTAACCCATAATGACAGCCAAGGGCATTAGTAATATAGCAAAAAAATTAGTTATTAAATGTGTGACAATATCTGACACTTTTCTTACAATTTCATCACAAAGTTTTTATTGCCTATTATTGGCTTTCCTATAAAATTTACGACATTGCTAGTTATTTACAAACCTCGATAAATATTTTATTTTTTTATATTTATATATAGTCTCCAACTGTACTTTTAGTACAATATTTTATTGAAGTTATTACGGAACAGTTATTAAAATATATGTTTAAACGTTTATTAGTAAAATTTTTTATTGTTTTCTTTTTTGCCTCATTAGCTGGCTGTACCTCTATAGGAATTGCCGATTTATTTTCTGGCTATGCGCAAAAAATGAAGGCTTCACGTTCCGCACAACTTTCTGGGGACTTTATAAAAGCTGAGTCGTCAATTGCGGTACTTAATCAGGCGCATAATAATTATGGCTTAAGTCAGTTGGAAAGAGGGCGTTTGCAGTTCTTAGCAAATAATTGGCAGGCCAGCCAAAAAAGCTTTGAACTTGCCTACCATGTAATTCAAAAACAAGAGGCTGCTGCCAAAATTCAGTTAAGTAAAGGCGTGAAAACACTAGGCGCTGTAATAAGTAATGATAATGCTATTGCTTATGAAATACCGCGTTATGAGCAAAGTATGCTGCACTCGTACCAAGCATTGAATTATTTATATCAAGGGAGTTTAGAAGGCGCATTAGTTGAGGTTCGTCGTGCCAATTTAGTGCAAGAGCGCGCACTCAAAGAAAATCAAGCTGAAATTTACGATGCTCAAGAAAAAATGGTCAGCACAGGCGTCAGTAATGAGCGGTTAAACTCGAGCTATCCATCAATGAATAGCACCATTGGAGATTTAAAGAATGGCTTTCAAAATGCCTATACTTTTTATTTATCGGGTTTACTCTATGAGGCCGCTAAACAACCTAACGACGCTTATATTGATTACAAACGTGCCATTGAAATTTTTCCAGATAATACTTATGTACAACAAGATATTTTACGGTTAGCAACCAAGCTTGGTATGTATGAAGACTTAGCTGTTTTTAAAAAACAATTTGGAAAATACCAAGCACAAACTGATAATAATAGCGGGCAAGTAGTGGTGATTTATGAACAGGGTATTGTGAATGCAAAAGATGAGGCTAAGTTAAATTTACCCTTGTTCAATACCGGCTCTGATATGAAATTTTTCTCTTTCGCATTACCTGTTTATCGTGGCGGCTTAGCTACATTAAAGCCACTGAGTATCGATATTGAAGGGCAAAACTATCAATCTCAAGAAATTGTCAGGTTACAGTCTTTAGCGTCAAAAGATTTACAAGAGCAATTAGCGGGCTTAGTGACTCGACAGGCCATACGTTTAGTAGCAAAAGAACAAGTCCGCAAAAAAATGAGCAAGGCCGGTGGTGATGTCGGTAATATATTAGCCAGTTTATATAACATAGCTTCTGAGAAAGCAGACACACGCAGTTGGTCAAGCTTACCTGATAGTGTTCAGTTAATGAGAATGAATGTTCCTATAGGAAAACAACAGTTAGCATTTTCATTAGCAGGTAAAAAGAAAATGGTTGATGTCGACATAAAAAACACCGGAGTCACCCTGATCTATGTGACTTCTATCGGCCGTTATATCGCTTATCAATCAATAAATTTATAAGGAGTTTTAGATGAGAAAATTAATTGGGATCACAGCCGTTACAGTATTAAGTTCATTATTTGTTATCGGTTGTTCTAATACAACACCACCAACAACGTCAGGAACGGGCACAAGTGTAATGACCCAAGGAGATGATTTTTCCAAGCATTTAAAAGTAGACAACCCCAAACTAGCTTTAAAGCTAAATATAGATAATGTTAAATCACGAAAAACCAATGGTTTATTAGAAATTAACCTGCAGCTAGCAAGTACTTTTAAAAAATCATTGAAATTGCAATACCATTTTAACTGGTTTGACGCACAAGGTTTTGTCGTTGAATCAAGGAAAACGCCGTGGAAGCCCGTTGAGTTGCATGGCTTTCAATCGACAACATTACGTGGTTTAGCCCCTAATGAGCAAGTCGCTTCGTTTAATGTTTATGTACGAGAGATCCCTGAAAAGGCGTATAAATATTAAAGACCTGTATTAGGTTATAACGAATATAAAAAATTTTAGAATTATTAACATGTATATTAAGGAATTATTATGAATAAATTAATGCTCGCTACTACCGTTGGTTTAGCACTTACCATGGCCGCAGGTTGTGCGCAAAAATCTGTGGTACGTTACGGTGATGCGACTGCTGTAGAAACTACTGATATAAGTTTTGGTTCAACTGATTTACAAAAAGTTGCTGGTGAAATGACAGACTCTTTATTACTGTCGCCAGTTGTTGGTACCTTAACGCAAAATAAACGTCCGGTTATGTTTGTTGAGCGCATTAAAAATAAAACCAGCGAGCATATTGATACAGAATCAATTACTGATTCTATTTCTACAAAATTATTACGTTCAGGAAAGTTTCGTTTTGTTGATATGAGCCGAGTTGAAGCGGCGCGTGAGCAAATGAAATTCCAACAAGAAGGTGGTATGGTTGATACCAATAAAGCCGTTCAGTTTGGTAAGCAAATAGGTGCCGAATATATGTTATATGGCAACTTATCTAGTATTGTAAAATCTAATAAAGATAAATCAGATGTTTATTATAAATTCACTTTACGTCTGATGGATTTAGAAAGTGGACTAGTAGAATGGGCAGATGAAACCGAAATTCGTAAAACTAAGGCCAAAGAATCAGTGGGTTGGTAGTTTAATACCAAGTCCATTAAGTTTATTCCCACTCAGAGCTTGCCAGGGGTTTGAGAACAAATAGAATTATTTTGTATATAGTTATTCTATATGAAAGAAATTATGTGCGGTTATCGAATCGCTGGCAAACTCCCAAAGGGCGAGTTTAAAAGGCATACAGACTGCGTTATTGATTTTGAAAAGGGAATAACCATTCTCTGCAATCAATGCCTTGCCTCTAAGCCTTTTAAACCTCGCTGAGTGGGAAGAAACTTATTGGAGTTGGTATAACCATTTCCCCTTTTAGGAGTACACCATGAAAACATTATTTGTTGCTTGTTTATGTTTGTTTACCATAATAATAAGCCCAGCAGTCAGTGCTGATTATGAAAGAAATAAAGCGGTATCCGTTGAAAAGGTACTTTTTGGCAAGGTGTACTCGGTTAGAAATATTACCCAACAAGAACTGATAGAAGATAAAAGCAAAGGTTGGAAAGTTTTTGGCGGAGCACTTATTGGTGGCGCAATAGGAAACCAGTTTGGCAGTGGTAGCGGTCGAGATGTCGCCACGGTATTAGGAGCTATATTGGGCGGGGCTATCGCTGATAACAAGCATCCACAGTATCGTCAAAAAACACTGCACTTGGTCGAGTTGATGATTAAAACAGACCAAGGAAAAGAGTTTATGGTTGTGCAAGACTTTGACAATCGTATGCTTTTTCAGCGTAACGATGCGATACGTATGGTGTATTTGGCAAATGGCTCAGTAAGAATTGACAAACAAATGTAGTGAAACGTTATACAATAACGATTTCAATATCATGATCATTTTCTTGCTCAATATAGACTTCAGCGACTTGGGTAGTACCAAATAACGTTTTTATCTTTTGATAAGCATAGAGTTTTTGTTTAGCAAGTTTTGGATCGTTACTTTTAACAAGAAATAACCAAGTTTTAACTAATGCTGCAGGAATCCGTTTCATCATTACCAATAGTCCATTTATAATGCGTAAACTCAGTATAGGTAATGACGATGAAATTACTCAATTTTATCAGATATAATTTTTATCAAGCACTCTTATCGTTAGTTATGCAGACAACAAGAGTGCTTTTAACGGGTAAATTAAGCTATGTAAAGTCCTTCCAAATTAATTAATTCAAGTTCCACAGGATGTTTAGGCAAGCCTGACCTAGGGATAACTTTTCCCGTACGGCAATTAAAAAATTTCAACGAATTCATTTGAATAATAATCTTACCGAATATAACTTTGTAAGCCGCATCTATAGGGGCATTCGATAGTTAATTGAGCTGAAATAACTTGATTTGCAGTAAAAGCCTTACAGTTTGTTGATTTTGACGTTTAACCGATTGTCTTTGAATCTTTCTACTTTGCCATTAAGCAGGTAATATTTCATCTAAATAAATTAAATGATCTTTGTATGAATAAAAGTGGCCAAAGTGTTATTGAATTTTCTGCGGAGCAAGTAACAGAGCATTCAACAGCAAAAATCAATAGAGTGGTGCTTAAAAAGCAATCTCGTCAATTAACTACTGACACGGTTATTGTTGAGCAACCACTACAAATTACCCTGGTATGGTATGACAACCCAGAAAAAACTCAGCAAACTAATACGCAAGTTTTCTCTATTACTATGCGTACGCCCGGAAATGATAAACAGCTTATCCTCGGGCTGTTAATGTCTGAAGGCGTTATTGAATCGCTTACCGATATCGTTGAAATCGCAGCTAACTCCACGGAAACAAATGATAATTTATGGGAGGTTAACCTTAGACGTGGTGTTGTTCCTGAACTTTCATCGTTAGATCGCTATCAAATGACTTATAGTAGTTGTGGCCTTTGTGGTACTACATCATTAAAAAGTTTAGAGTTAAAAAACCCGCCCGTATTAAGTGAACAAAAATCAACTTTGTCGGTAAACGATATATTGTTGATGCCGAATATCATGCGTAAGCAACAATCAATTTTTAAGCTTACTGGCGGCTCACATGCTGCCGCTTTATTTCATGGAGATAAGTTACTTGACCTGCGCGAAGACATAGGACGACATAATGCGGTAGATAAACTTTTTGGCGCCTTATTAGAGTCTAAAAGTTTAAAAAATAATAAAGCTGATACAGATGTATTAGCTTGCGTTGTCAGCGGACGAGTAAGTTTTGAAATAGTACAAAAAACGGTGATGGCAGGTGTTGCGTTATTGATAGCGGTCGGAGCGCCTTCTGATTTGGCGATCACCGCCGCGAAACGTTTTAATCTAACCTTGATTGGTTTTACTTCTGAAGACGGATTTAATGTCTATCACGGTGAGTGGCGCTTGTTAGGGCAGGGGGTATAAAATATAAATCGCTTGGTAAAACGTAAAAAGTATTCATTGTACAACCGATTGAATACTTTGTTGATGGCAAGAAACTCCTATTGAAAAATATACGTTTGTAACTGTTTTTTATTTATATGAATTATATGGGGTATATGGATTTTTGCAGTGTTAACTCAGCTGATAAATAAACCGCTATTTACTGTATAAATAGCGGTTTATTTTTAATCGTAATTTAGTGTTTTACACCTCGGGAATTATCGGTCCAACTTTTATGTAAACCAAAGGTTTTCATCGACGCTTCAATATCATATTCATCAACCATGTTTACCACTTGTTTAGCCGTTTGGCGCTGCCATGGTATTTCATCCAAGTTTGCTATACCTAAGATAGTAGCGGCGATAATCACTGAATTTAGCTTTAATTGCTTTTGATCAACCTTATCAAACGTGTCAGATTGGGCATGGTAATTTGATGCATAATTTGCATCCGCTTGACTTGCTACTAAGTTAGCAACGCCTTGCATCATAAAATCATAATTATCGGTACCAACAACAGGATCATTCATTAGATTAAAAGGACCTAAACCAGCAACAGGTGTTAGTACTTGATTTATAATTGCTTTAATTTCTTCCCTGCCATTAACAAAAAAACCATTGATAGCCCCGGTACCTATATCTATGGTAGCTGCTAGCACATGTTTGTCTAATTCTTTAGCATGGGTTTTTGTATAGCCGAAGGAACCGTAAATACCTTGCTCTTCGCCATTGAACAAAGCGAAGCGAATTGTTCGTTTAGGGACGATATTAAGCTTTTTAATCTGTCTGGCGATATCTATCACTAAACTAACATTTGACCCATTATCTAATGCTCCGGTACCTAAATCAAAAGAATCAATATGAGCACCAATTAATACAATTTCATCGGGGAAAGTATCACCTTTAATTTCAGCAATAACATTGTCTGCTTGATAAGCTTTTTCACCAAAGATATTAATTTTTGCTGTTAACTTTAAAGCCTTTCCGGCATTTAATAAACGTTGTGTACGTAATGCGCTTTCACGCTCCATCACCACTATTGCTAATGTATTATCAGCTCCGGTACTCGGGAGGTGACGATATAATAAGTTTTGAGTCCGAGAAGACATATATATTATTCCTGCTGCTTCAACCGCTAGCGCTCTTTCTTCAATACCAACTGCATCGAGGTATTCTTGGAACAAACCATGAATGCCACTTTTATCATCAAGTACTGCTGTTTCAACCAATAACCATTTACCTTGTAATGCATTATTAGTATTGGCGTGCTTAAAAGACTGGCTATCACCTTTATTGATACTAATAATACTTGCTGTTAGTCCTTGGTAGTCGGTGCCTTTGGTAAAAGGCATGGCAACAATCTGAGGAGAAAAGCTGAAATTGCCATTAAAAACTTTGCCGCTGACACTTTTTTCTAACCAGGCTTTTGGCATAGTAAAGCTTTCTTTCTTAGCACTAACATTCGCTTGATGAAATTTATTCAACGCCCAGTTAACGGAATTTTTGTTGGCTTGTGTACCTGTTAGTCGGCTACCAATTTCGTCGGTGAGTTGCTTTAAATCGGCGATGATCGGCGTTGGTGCTTTCAAGGTAGCAATTAAATTTTCGACATCACTGTTAAAAATTGATGTCGCATGCGAAAAATTAGCAATAGCCGTTAACCAGAACAGCAAGGGAATGATTTTTTTCATATTATTTTTCTTTAAAAAGTTTTTATATAAATAACGCTTGGCGGATCATCAGTCAAGTTTGTTTGAGGTTATCGATGAATAATTTATTAAAATGTTAAGCTAAAGTGTTAGGAATTGATTACGTAGCGCAGGTAATTTAAAATCACAGGAGTTATTATTTCCATATTTTTTAATTTGTCAGTAAATTAGCTAATGATAGGTGCTGGAATTTAACTGCTAAGTTTGTGGATGTATTGACTTTTTTATAAATTTTAATGATAAACGGCCTTGAATCGATTTTGCTTGAATTCGAAGACCGTTATAGAACTTTATTTAAATAGACAGCTAGATTAAAAGTGTAGTTGGGCACTCCTTACCTAGAATTTATTGCACTGTCACATTAGAACTTATAACAGTGTTACCCACTGTTACTGCTGGGTTATAACTACCTGTTAAGCTTAAACCAGAAAATGCTGCGTAGCCATTAATCATAATGTAATAAGTACCACCACCGTTACTCATGTTACATGATTCATTATTACCGCCAATATATGGCCGACAATCATAACTTGAAGATGTTGGTTTACTGCCAAACTTAACAAATAAATCTGCATCGCCACTACCACCATTAATAACAAATTTAATATTAGCAGCACCAGCGGGTACTACCATGGTGTATTCCAAATTCTCGTATCTTGCACCCGTTAAGTTCGTTTTTGATACATTGTTTTGTAAGGCATTTGAATCATCTGGCGGGATTGTCGTTGAATCGTAACTTGCGGTTAAACTCACGTTACTTATCTGATTCCATGCCTGTACCATTACGTGATAAGTACCAGTCTCTATCGAGGTTATGTCGCAGGTTTCATTGCTGCTTGAACTCGTGCTTTTGCAGTCATAAACCGATAATGTAGGATCTGCGCCAAATCTAATATACAAATCAGCATCGCCACTACCACCTTGAGTAGTAAAGCTTAACGATGTTGCATCAGCAGGGACTTCAAAGGTGAACATTATTTCCTCTTTAGAGGCTCCTGCGACAGTAACAGTTACATTGTTTTCTAGTGCTGAGTCGTTTGGCGGAATAACCACATCACCACTTTTAGCTAATTCGGCTACAAAAGTAGCAGAAAGGCGAGCAAACTTTAGCGCATGGGCAGAATTAAAGCTGCTGTCACTCGCGCTATGGATACTGCTGTTATAATCAGACATATTAGATTCAAATGGCATCGAAGCGGGATAGCCTTGATTGTGCCATGAAGCATGATCTGAGCAGCCATAACCGCATTGATCATAACCATAACTAATATCAGATAAATAGGTATCAATGAGTTGAGTCATGAAGGTATTTTGTCCACTGTTTGTGTAATCAGTCATAAAAACAATATCTTTATTAGCCGTGCCTTTATAGCCAACCATGTCAAACTGTGCCACGCCGACAACATCCATCCCTTGATTTTTGTAATCTTGAGCAATAGCTTTTGAACCTCTTAAACCAACTTCTTCAGCAGCATAGCCAATGAACTTGATGGTACGTTTGGGTTTAAACCCACTGGCTACAATTGCGCGTAAGGTCTCAGTAACCACTGCAATACCTGAAGCATTATCATCGGCTCCAGGAGCACGACCTGTACTTGGATTAGATAAATTTATTGAATCTAAATGCCCGCCAACAATAACCACTTCACTGCTATTGGATGTTCCCGTTATTGTTGCAATAACAGAAGGTTGCTGCCAACTATGATTATATAACTCAACATTAATATCACTGCGTCCACTGCTAATTGAAGTCCAATGATTTTTCAACCAATTGGCCGACTCTGCACCAGTTGTACTCGTATAATAACGATTATTGTAGTTACTCAGGCTATCTACAGTTGATGTTAAGTTCGACGAAGATAATTCATTTAATAGCGAATTAACTCCAATGGGATTATCAATGGTGTAGCTCGCCATTACCTGCGGGGTTAAAGCTATGTTTGCCGTATACTGCTGAGCCTCTGCTAGAGATTCATGAAATATATACCCGCCACAGCGTTTAAAGTTTTCATGCATAAATTCGCTCAAATTATTTAATTGAGCTTCATCAATACTGACAATATTTATGGCATGGTTGTGTGCAGTTATTGCTTGTGAATCGGTAAAGGTAAGTACCGACTGTTTAGGTTGAATATTTGTTAGTTCGAACTGTTTACTAAAACTCTTGTTAATGACCGTTACTGCGTCATTACCAATAGAAATCCAAACTTTTTTTTCATTATCTTGTTGATTTATATTTTCAATCGCATAAGCAGTACTCATTGTGGAGAGCAAACTGACCAGGATTAATTTTTCAATTTTTTTATTCATGTATTTCTCATTTTATTGTTTATCGAAAAATACCTTTTCATACTTTCATTTTATTACCGTCATGTTTAGCAGTCACCCTAGAACAACCAAGTCGTATTTTAACGAAAGTAAATTTTTACGTTAATAAAGTAGGTTGATAAAAATCAGATGGGAAAGTTTTATTGAGTAAAGGTATTTATTGTGTGAAATAAAAAGAGGGGCTTAGCCCCTCAATGCATTTAGGTAAACATTAGTTAGCTTTAATATTTAAGGTTATATTTGACGAATAATTGTATCCCCTAACATCGAAATACCATGCACCCGCAGCTGGCGATGTGAAAGTACAGACTTCGTCATTGCCGTTTTTGTATGGGCGACAATCATAATTAGAAGTCGTTGACTGACTACCTTCATTTACATAAAGGTCGGCATCTCCTGTGCCTCCAGAAATAGTCACTGTCAATGTAGAATAACCACTAGCTAAGTTTTCAGTAAACCTTTCCCATGCGCCCGAGCTAATTGAGTTAATATCATAGGTAACATCAATAGGCGTTGGGTCGCCAGGGTTAGTGCCGTCATCTGCAATAAAGCTACCAGTTAAAGTAGTACCACTGATTGCATTCCAAGCTTCTACCATTACGTGATATGTGCCAGCTTGCGCTGATGAAATATCACAGTTTTCATTGCTCGATGAACTCGTACTCTTACAGTCGTAGCTAGACAATGTCGGTTTAGAGCCAAATTTTACGAACAAGTCTGCATCACCATTAGAGCCGGTAGTCACGAAGTTTAAATCGGTTGCTCCGGCCGTTACTTCTAAAGTATAAAATAATTGATCTTTTGCATTACCCGACAAACCTGTTTCAGTAACACCATTGGTTAGAATTCCGTCAGTAGGAATTGTGATACCACAATCACTTGAACTTGCATTAGAGCTTACACCAACTGACGCTAGTGCCGATTTTACATCAGCAGTGCTGTAGCCTAAATCACAAGCTGCATCTATGGCACCGTCACCGGCAGAATCCCAATTAGTATTGGACGTCCAATACAATTTATTAGCATTAGTCATTACCTCAAATGCCTTACGAGTATTCCAGCCAGACTTATTCGCTAATAAATAAAATGCTTTGTTAAAAACACCTGAGCTGTGATGAACATCCATTCCTGAGGAATAGTTTGATTGATGGCCGATAGATTTACCGTCAAGGGTTGGGTCATTCATGTATCGTAATGCACCGTTACCTTTAAATATTTGCTCTCCCACTTTCCAGTCATTACTCCCTGTCATAAAGTATTCTGCTGCTTCGCCGGCCATATCTGAAAATGCTTCATTTAAGCCGCCAGACTTTCCAGAATAAACAAGGCCAGAATTTTGTTCGGTATAACCATGAGAAACTTCATGGGCGGTAACATCTAAACTTACTAATGGGTAAAAGGTATTTTTACCATCGCCAAAAGTCATCGCGGTGCCATCCCAAAAAGCGTTCTCGTAACTATTTGAGTAATGGACACGCATTTCTAGTTGAAAGGTTAAGGGGGCCGAACCAAACCAATCGCTATACATATCGAAAACAACGTTACCGAAATAATGAGCATCGTTAAGAGGTGAATAAGCGCCATTGATTGCTTTGGTGGTGTTTTCTGGGCAGGTGTAACTAAAAGCATTTGAACCACTGGTACCATGATTTAAATTAATGGTTTTTACATTGGTGTTAACCATAGTACAGGTAGAGCCTGATTGGTTAACATTTAAATAACCGAAGTCTGTGCCATATTGATATTTACCTGTTTTAGCGTTACCGCCAGGGCCGGTACCATCTGCAGTTTGTAAATTATCTAAATGTAGTAATACCTCACCAGTATGGGCATCGATAATATAATAAGGTCGAGCGGGGCTATTTCCATATTGAACAAAACTCACTTCATAGACAAGTTTTGCCGTATCGTTTTCATCTTGCCAAATGGCTAAAGTAGATGTTTCATTTACTGTAGTGACTGAAATTGCGGATAAAAAACCACCAAAACTTATCTCTTTGCTACGCAATAAAGCCTGAGCTGTTGTAAAAGTGGGGGTAACACTATTAATATCAGCATCTATATTGTTTAACACTGAACCATGAGCATGTTTAAAGCTATTATCACTTTTCTGGGAAATAACAGCGTCGTCGTTGATCACTGGTATACCTTGATAAAATTGTTGATAACGTGTCGTTCTATCGCCATTATCTAAAGTGAAACTTCCCCTTATTTGTAATGTATTACCTGCGGATAATCCCACTAGTTGCGCAGGATTGTTATTGAGGAAAGACGGATTAGTTTGAGAGAAAGCTGAAATGGTCGCATTATCGCCGTTTAATAGTTTTCTTTCGGCGGCGTCAGCACTGAACGTGCTCATTAAAGTTATTGACAACGCACTTAAGAGAAACGTTTTATTATTAATCATTTTTATACCTTTATTGTCATGTTTATCGGCATACAAATCGTATGCACATTAGATAGAAATTTGTGTAAGTCTCATAAATTACTAGCAATTTATTGAACTAACATTTTTATTGATACAAACAAAAACCAAACAATGAATAGAAAACTTTTAGCTACCATTTTTACCAAGTAATAAAGCGATTAATCGATTATCTCGCTATTTTTACTTTACTAAAATGGTGAACTAATACTGTTACTTGTTAATGCTTTGTTGCATAATTGTTAAAAGGTAGGCGTTATTTGTGGTAATGCAAGTTATACAGAATAAAAAAATTATTTTTAATTTATTTCATAAACAGTCAGTTTTTTTAACTTGATTTTCTTTATTGCTTAACAATATACGAAACTAAAATAAGTAAAATAAAAATAATACCGTCAAATAATGATGACCTATAAAACGAGACAGTTTGTAAGTCATCGCCTTGACCAGCACAGCAATACAGACATTGTCTGAGGTAAAATAAACTACGTATATCGATATATTGCTATGACAATTTTATTGAATACAGGGGCGAGGGAATTTATTGATCATATAAGCTATGAGGAAGATAACTTGTAGATATTGACGCTTATTGATCAAATTTATAATTATTCTCGTTTTATTATCTGATTTTTTTATAAAGTGCCTATACATCAGCGAGATATGGACTATATTTTAGTTGTTTGTCTAATTTTGATTGATAATAAAAGGAGAAATCTGTAGCGAAATAAATAAGTATCAATACAGTTAATTAATTAATTTTTACATTTTATTGGTTTACTAATATTCAATGTAAATGTTATTAAAAGTTTACACTTACATAGTATGTAACAAATTTTATTAACCCTTTTAATGTTAAATTTAAAAGTTTAGCAGTAGTGTGTATGTGTTCAGTTTAACTTAAGTTACTTGTAATTAAGGATATTACGAAGTTGTGCTTAGGTGATTAATTTTAAGGAATGTACTGAATAATTATAAAAATAAAGTTCTGAAAATAAAGTTATAAAAATAAAGTTCTAAAAATAATATAATTAATAAAGGAAATATAATGATAAATGCATCCCCAATAGCGAAAGCTATCAAATATGCTCTACTTGCCAGTGTCTCTACTTCTATGCTCTCAATGCCTGTTTTTGCTGAAGAAGCTGGAGCTGAAGAAGCTGTTGAACGTATCTCAGTTACGGGCTCTCGTCTAAAAAAAGCCGAGTACTCTAACGCTTCACCAATACATGTTATTAATGCAGATGATGCAATGAGAGCTGGAGTTAGAACCGTTGCTGAATTACTGCAAAACACATCAATGGCAAACGGACAACAATTTGATGGTTCATATAACTCAAACTCAGGTGGTTCAAATGCTTCTGAAGCACCGCCAAGTGGTGGTGTTGGTTCATCTAATGTTGGTTTACGCGGACTAGGCCCAGAAAGAACACTTATTTTAATTAACGGTCGACGACTTGGTTCATCAGGTGTGCGTGGTGCGCCATCACAACCTGATTTAAGTTTAATCCCAGTGAATATGGTAGAACGCATCGAAGTTATTACCGAAGGTGCATCTTCTATTTACGGGGCAGATGCTGTTGCCGGCGTAATCAATATTATATTGAAAGAAAGTTTTGATGGCTTTGAAGTTTCAGCGAATATCTCTGACACAGAAAATGGTGGTGGTGCTACCAAAGACTTTTCATTCATTACCGGTTTTGAAGGAGAAAAGTCAAAATTCACTATTTCTGCTTCCTATTATGAACGTGATCGCATTGCAGTGAAAGACCGTACAGATTGTATTCGTAAAATATTTGAAGATGAAACAGGAAAGCAAACATCTGTTTGTTCTAGTCGTTTTTGGGATAACTCAATTTTAGATATCACCGGCTATGATGCGGATGATCCAAACGCACCACCAATGACGTATCCTCATCCTTCAGGGATAGGTTTTTTTACCACGCCAGGTTCTACTGATATTGGTATTATGGGTTTTAGTTCGGCTTTTGGCTTACCTGTTCCAGGTGATGCAAATATTGATATAACAAGCTCAGATCAATTTAATCGAAGAATTTATTCTGCTGATCATTCCGATGCAAGAGATCGTATGGAAGCCGATCTCATTCAGCCTGTTACTCGTTTTACGCTTGCTGCGAATGGCAGTTACTCTCCTAATTTCTGGGGAGGGGAGGAGGAAATATTCTATGAAGCTTATTATTTTCATCGTCATTTAACGAGCCTTGCTTCTACCGAGCAAATATATCCAACGATTGCTGCAAATATCCCGCATGAAGATGAAAATGGTAACTTAGTCACAAATCCCGATGGCTCTTTACATTTGGTTGATAACCCAATGAACCCATTTCCAGATTATGATGTTTCTCATATTATGACCTTAGAAGACTTACCACAAAAACGAGAAGTTGAATTGAATCACTTTCGTTTTGTTACCGGTTTACGCGGTGACTTTACGCAAGACTGGCTATCAGACCAAGGTTGGACATATGAAATGTTTGCTTCTTACGACCGTGGCGTTGGTGATCAAACTCAGCCAGTTATGAATGAAAGTAATTTAGCTTTAGCGACGGGGACATTGCGATTAGATAATTCGGGGACTCCTATTTGTGGAATTACCGCTCCTGCGGGCATTGGCTTTATTAGTCCCAATGAATGTGTACCCATTAACTTTTTTGCAGAGTCTATCTTTAATGGTGGTGAATATGGAGGGGGAACTTTTGCAACGCAAGCAGAAAAAGACTTCCTTATTGGTACACGAATTAATACGACGACGGTTGAGCAGGTAATGTTCTCTGGTTTTGTTACCGGTGATTTATTCGAGTTTGATAATGGCGGTGTATCAACCGTAGCTTTGGGTATGGAATACCGAAAAGATAGAATTGATTCCGCGGGAGATATGTTAGGTTCTACGGGCTTAGTCGCTGCAGAAAACCCTCTTACGGAAGGTGCAACGAAAGGCTCTCGTCATGTTAGTGATATTTTTGCCGAAATTTCATTACCAATTGCTGTTGATCAAGCTTGGGCAAGCCTATTCGAAGTTGAGGCCGCATTTCGCTATACCGATGAATCAAACTTTGGTAGCGAATTAACCAATAGAGCTCGAGTTACTTACAAACCTATCGAATCATTATTATTTAGTACTTCGTACGGCACGTCATTTCGTGCACCAAATTTACGAGAGCAGTTCCTAGCGAACCAATTTGGTGGTGTAAGTGGTAGCGCTGATCCATGTATGGTTTCTGAGTCGTTAACAACGGATAGCCAATATGATCCAGCTAAAGAAAATCGTTCAGACATTATTTTAGCTAACTGTACTGCCCAAGGAGCAGATTATACGAAAATTGGTTTAAGTGGTGTACCGAGTATTCCAACGTCTGCAAGTGGTAATGCTGAAGAGTTAAAGCCTGAAACATCGGAAAACATTACAGCGACATTTAAATGGACTCCTGAGTTTGAAGGTGATTATGAATTTAGTTTAGGTGTTACCTATTTTAGTTTAGTGGTTGAAGATACTATCCGTTCGATAAGTGCGGCGACTATATTAAAACGTTGTTTTGACTCGCCTAATATGGAAAGTCCATTCTGTTCACGTATTTCACGTAATAGTGGTAATGCGCCAGTAATTAACTTTCCAAATTTAGTTGATACCTCTTTTATTAATATCGGTGAAGAAACCTCAAAGGGTGTTGATGTTAATACTCACTTTGTGACGAACTTCGGTAATATAACGATGACGTGGGATAATCAATATACTTTACAAACTGAGCGTGACGTCACTATATTTAAAGGTGAAACTCCAGAAGACTTGTTAGAAGACTTTGGCACACCTGAACATCGTTTAGTATCATCATTGAACTTTAACATGGATGAATGGAACTGGATGATTATGGCAAATTACATGTCAGGAACTCATGCAGCTGATGATATACGAGATACGGCAAAATGTGATGAGTACATCAAAAATGAAGACCTAGTAGGTAAGCCACAAACTGTTCCTGTTTGTTCAGCAGACAGCGCCGTTTATTTTAATACTTCGCTTACTTATAATGGTGATGACTTTTTGGTTACTGCGGGTATGAAAAATATCTTCGATAAAGCACCTGAATTGGTAGATTATAGCGCTGGTTCGAACCGTGGCAACATGGTGACTTCATCGGGTTATGACCTTTATGGCCGAAGCTTCTTCTTAAATGCGACTTATCGTTTTTAGGATAAAGTGACTTAACTAAAGCTAAAAAGCGATACCTAGGTATCGCTTTTTTTATTTGGAGTAATATTCGACTATGTATTATTAATTTACAATGAAGTTACGTTATAACACGCGCTTAAGTTCTTTTGTATCACACTTGATGATGTTTGCTGATAACTCTATTGACTTAAGGATTGGTGCTTCATCTATTTTAAATATGTAGGTTAACGTAAATACTTATCAATAAAATAAACCAGAATGGCATCAGTTTTATTCTAGCTATTTTTCCATGATACATCTCAGGGATTTCTACAAGTTAACTATCGTATCTAACGTCCCATAAAGTGATTGGTTTTAGATCATTACGGATAAAACTTATTCGTTAAGAATGAGTGTTTATGGTGAGTTGGGGTACACTAAGAATATTTAAATTAACATTAACCAAAGCGAGGACTAATGCAAAAAATACTTATTTTTGGAAATTCTGGTTCAGGAAAGTCAACACTTGCTAAGAAGCTTGCGAAAGAGCAAGGATTGGCGCACTTAGATCTTGATACGTTAGCTTGGCAACCAACTAACCCACCAGAAAGAATGCTCATTTCAGATTCAGTTAAATTAATTAGGGTGTTTACCCAAGCAAATAATAGTTGGGTTATTGAAGGTTGTTACACCGATTTACTTGAATTATTAAACGGTGAAAGTAAAGACGGCTCAGGTGAGTCTGCGACGGATGTTATCTTTTTAGATTTACCGATATCGCAATGTATTACCAATGCGAAAAATAGGCCTTGGGAGTCTCATAAATATAGCTCTAAGCAAGCTCAAGATGATAATTTAACGATGTTAATAACCTGGATTGAAGATTACGACACGCGAATTGATACTTTCTCAAAATATGCTCATCAACAATTTTATGAAAATTTCCAAGGAACAAAAAAACATATAACAAGCTTACAATCATAACGTTAATTTTCGCTCAGTAACTATCACAGAGTTCCAACAAAAAAGGCAGTGATAAATCACTGCCTTATATTAATCGCAATCTTTTGAACTAGCTTAGCCTGATTCGCTAACTAAGGTGTTTTTTCGCTATTGTTAATACTTTCAAGGTATTTGTAGCACCTACTGTTTCCATCATATCACCATGAGTAAAGATAACTTTATCATCAACTTTTAAGTCTGATTTTTTTAATACTTCATTCAATACTTCATTTGTTAATTCTTCGTCAGAAAAGTCTGTAGAATCAAATTTAACAGGATAAACACCACGATAAATCGCAGTTTTATTTAATGTTTTATTATGACGAGATAAAGAGTAAATCGGTAAACCAGAAGTAATGCGGGACATGATTTTACTGGTATGCCCTGATTCGGTAAGTGAAATAATTGCTTTCACACCTTCTAAATGGTTTGCTGCGTACATTGCGGACATAGCAATTGTTTCTGAGATTTCAGAAAAAGTGAGTTCAATACGGTGATTCGAAATATTTACTGAACGATGTTCTTCAGCGCCAACACAAACTGATGCCATAGCTTTTACTGTTTCTACAGGGTATTTACCTGCAGCTGTTTCAGCACTAAGCATCACGGCATCTGTACCATCAAGTACCGCGTTGGCAACATCCATAACTTCAGCACGGGTTGGCATAGGGTTTTCAATCATGGTTTCCATCATTTGTGTTGCGGTGATCACAACACGATTTAATTGACGGCTACGAGTGATAATATGCTTTTGTTTTCCTACTAATGCAGCGTCACCAATTTCAACACCTAAATCCCCACGTGCTACCATAACAACGTCTGATGCTAAAATAATCTCATCAAGAATCTTGTCATCATTTACTGCTTCTGCACGTTCAATTTTAGACACTAAACGAGCATCACAACCTGCTTCTTGCGCCAATAAACGTGCTTCACGCATATCTGCGGCGTCACGAGGAAAAGATACCGCTAAAAAATCTACGTTGATTTTTGCGGCTAATTTAATGTCTTCTTTATCTTTAGCTGTTAACGCAGGAGCGGTTAAGCCACCGCCTTGACGGTTAATACCTTTATTATTAGATAAAGGTCCACCAACCGTAACTTCAGTAAAAACGGATTGTCCTGTAGTGCTTAATACTTTTAATTGTACACGACCGTCGTCAAGTAAAAGAATATCGCCTGGGATAACATCTTGAGGTAATTTTTTGTAATCAATACCTACTTTTTCTTGGCAGCCTTCACCTTTAGCTAATTCGGCATCAAGTTCAAACTTATCACCAATAGTGAGTTTGATTGGACCGTTTTTAAAAGTAGATACGCGAATTTTAGGGCCTTGTAAATCACCTAAGATACCGACATAGACACCTAGCTCTTTGGCTATTTCGCGAACGTTGTTTGCACGATCAATATGATCTTGTGGAATTCCATGAGAAAAGTTCAATCTAACCACATTTACACCAGCGGCTAATATTTCTTTTAATATGGCTTTGTCGTCAGTGGCTGGCCCAAGGGTCGCTACAATCTTCGTTCTTCTAGGCATCTTAATCCTTACTTCTATAATTGTATAATTGTTGGATACTAAACAGTAAGCTCTAGTACTATCAAAAATTACGGTTAATCTTTACGCTCAAAACGTGAGCTGCGTAAACTGTCTTTGACTTTCTTTAAGTTATCTCTAAACTTGGTGCCGCGCCTTAACGTAAAGCCAGTTGCTAGTACATCTATAAGCGCGAGTTGAGCAATACGAGAAGACATTGGCATATATAAATCAGTATCTTCGGCAACATCAACAGAAAGTACAATATTACATTCTTTAGATAAAGGGCTGCCTTCAGTAGTGATACCTATAACAATTGCATCATTTTCTTTCGCTAAAGTGGCGACCTCAACAAGTGACTTTGTGCGGCCCGTATGTGAAATAACAACGACTACATCACCTTGGCGACTATTAATAGCACTCATACGTTGCATTAATATGTCATCAAAATAAACAACGGGCACATTGAAGCGGAAAAATTTATTTAAGGCATCATGGGCTACTACAGCGGAAGCTCCTAAACCAAAAAATGAAACTTTGTTTGCTTGTGTTAAAACATCTACAGCCCGGTTGATCACATTAGCATCTAAACTTTTACGTGCTAATTCAAGACTAGCCATGGTTGATTCAAATATTTTATCGGTATATTCTTCTGCCGTGTCATTTTCATCTACATGCCTATTAACGTAAGGCGTACCATTGGCCAAACTTTGTGCTAAATGTAGCTTGAAGTCCGGGTAGCCTTTAGTGTCTAAACGTCGGCAAAACCTATTCACAGTAGGCTCACTGATATTTGCTTGTTTAGCTAATGCCGCGATACTGGCATGAATTACAGTACCAGGTGATGACAATATTACTTCTGCCACCTTACGTTCAGATTTACTGAAAGTATCTAATTCGTTGGCTATTTTTTCTAATACATTCATGACTGTTAACCCTAGTTTTTAAGATAAGTGTAATTTGTTTTCTGTCTAAATGACGAGAATAATGAAAATTTATTTCATAATTACAGCTAATATAAAACAAAATGGCAATTTTTAGCAAATAATTAATTGATGTTTATCTTAAATCAACAGAACAATTAAAAGCTTTTAATGAATATTGACCTTTAATTCGTTGTTTAACCTTAACACATAAAATGTAATTTAATTACAAAAAGTTCTTTACTGAAGTGAATATACCCGCTAAATTAACCCTAAATGTAGTTTAGTTACAATATGGATTGTAATTATCAATATAACGACAAACTGTTATTATTTACTCATAATTATGTATCTACAAAGACACTCGAAATAAGAGATAATGTTATATGAAAAATTCTGATCTTCAGTCTGCCAGTGAAATTGTACTTTTTGGTGCTCTTGGTGACTTGTCTCGTCGTAAATTATTACCTGCTTTATATCAATTAGAGCAAGCGAATTTATTAAATGCAGAAAGTCGAATATTAGGTGTTGCCCGCCAAGAATATACTGTTGAAGAGTTCGCCGCCTTTGTGGTTGAAAACCTTACTGAGTTTGTTAAAGAAGGTTTAGATAAAGATGTACTCGCGCGATTTACTGCACGTTTGGTTTATCAAGTATTAGATTTTAAAGACACGGCTTCATACACTAATTTAGCTCAAACACTAAAAGGTGGCCATAAAACACGTGTTTATTACTTCTCTACACCACCAGCGATTTATGGTGACATAACTGACGGCTTGCACTCAGCCAAACTTATCACCGATACTGACCGCGTTGTGATGGAAAAACCAATAGGGAATTGTTTAGCTTCCTCTAAAGTAATCAACGATCAAGTTTCTCGTCATTTTAAAGAAAATCAAATTTATCGTATTGATCATTACTTAGGTAAAGAAACCGTGCTTAATTTATTGGTATTACGTTTTGCTAATTCATTATTTACCAATAACTGGGATCGCAATAGCATTGATCACGTACAGATCACCGTAGCTGAAAGTGTCGGTATCGAAGGTCGTTGGGGATTTTATGATGATGCAGGCCAAATGCGTGACATGATCCAAAATCATTTATTGCAAATACTGTCTTTATTAGCAATGGAGCCGCCAGCAGACTTAAGTGCTGACAGTGTTCGTGCTGAAAAACTAAAAGCGGTTAAAGCACTTGTACCAATTAATCGGATGAACGTAAAAGAAAAAACGGTTCGAGGTCAATATGCTGATGGTTATTTAAATGGACTACCTGTACCTGGGTATTTAAATGAAGATGGCGCTAATCAAAAAAGTAATACCGAAACATTTGTTGCGATAAAAGCAGAAATTGATAATTGGCGTTGGGCAGGCGTACCTTTTTACTTACGTACCGGTAAACGTATGCCAGTTAAACATAGTGAAATAGTTATTCAATTTAAGCAACAAGCTCACAATATCTTTAAAGATAGCCATGTAGATTTACCGGCCAATAAATTAACCATTCGTTTGCAGCCTGATGAAGGCGTTGAATTACAAATGATGAACAAAATTCCGGGTATCGCATCACAAATGCGTATCCAAGAAAATAAACTTGATTTGAGTTTTTCAAAAACATATGAAAATCAACGTGTTGTTGATGCTTACGAGCGCTTAATGCTTGAAGTTATTAATGGCAACCAATCGCTGTTTGTAAGTCGTGATGAAGTTGAAGCTGCATGGACATGGGCTGACAGCATTATTGAAGCTTGGCAAGAAAGCAATGAAACACCTAAAGCATATCCGGCAGGAACTTGGGGCCCAGTAGCTTCACTTTCTATGATCGCCCGTGATGATCGTCAGTGGGTTGAATAACTCGACGGTTTTAATCAAAAGGAAATATGATGTATCAATTAAATAATTTTGCTCAACGAGCTGATTTAGACAATGCCTTAGCGAGTAAAGTTGCTGATTTACTGTCAGTAGCTATTAGCCAAAATGGTAGCGCAAGTATTGCCGTTTCCGGCGGTTCAACACCTAAAGGTTTCTTTACTGCGTTATCTAATAAAGATATCGATTGGCAAAATGTTACAATTACTCTAGCTGATGAACGTTGGGTTGAGTTCGACTCAAAAGATAGTAATACCCGCTTGGTACATGAAAACTTATTACAAAATAATGCTTCAGCCGCAACCTTCTTTCATTTGAGAAAAGAAAGCGAATTTAACCAAGCAACTTTAGCTAAATTAAACAGTGATGCTAAAGAAAGTTTATTACCGCTCGATGTGCTTATCTTAGGCATGGGTGAAGATGGCCACACGGCTTCTTTATTTCCATGTAGTGAACAAATATCAGTGGCACTTGATATTAATAACAGCGACGCATTAATGAAAGTTGTTCCACAAACTGCACCGCACGAACGTATAACGTTTACTTACGCACATTTAGCAGCAAGTAAAAATATCATTTTACATCTCTGTGGCGAAGGTAAAAAAGTCGTATTAGAAAAAGCATTAGCAAGTGACAATCAACAAGAAATGCCTATTAGGGCATTTTTGCAAAACCCAGATATCAATACACAAGTGTATTGGGCGGAGTAACATATGACTATTGAAATGAATAAAAAAGTTTTAGCTATTACCCAAGACATCATTGAGCGCAGTAAAGTAACACGTGCTATCTATTTAGCTAAAATTGATGCAGAGAGTTCACAAACAGTGCATCGTGCAAGTTTATCTTGTGGTAATTTGGCTCATGGTTTTGCAGCTTGTGGTAAAGAAGACAAACAAACATTAACCGGTATTAGTCACTCTGATGTGGCAATTGTTTCAGCTTACAATGACATGTTGTCTGCCCATCAACCTTACGAAACTTACCCTGCTATTATAAAAGCGGCTGTAAAAGAAGCAGGTGGAATTGCACAATTCGCAGCAGGTGTTCCTGCAATGTGTGATGGTGTGACACAAGGCCAACCAGGTATGGATTTAAGCCTAATGAGCCGCGATGTAATTGCTATGTCTGCTGCCGTAGGTTTATCGCATAACATGTTTGACGGTGCCTTAATGTTAGGCATTTGTGACAAAATAGTGCCTGGTTTACTCATTGCTAGTATGACTTTTGGTCATTTACCAACAGTATTTGTACCTGCGGGTCCAATGCCTTCAGGTTTACCTAATAAAGAAAAAGCACGTGTTCGTCAACAGCATGCAAAAGGTGAAGTCGGAGAAGAAGAATTACTAGAAGCTGAATCAGCTTCTTATCATAGTGCAGGTACCTGTACTTTCTTTGGGACAGCGAACTCAAATCAGCTAGTCGTTGAAGTGATGGGTTTGCACCTTCCAGGGGCTTCATTTATTGCACCTAATACGGTATTACGCGAAGAACTCACTAAAGCAGCGGCACGCCAAGTAACTCGCTTAACGCAGCAGTCAGGCAATTATATGCCTGTAGGTAAAATGGTAAATGAAAAGTCTATTGTTAACGCTATTGTTGCTTTATTAGCGACAGGTGGTTCTACTAACTTAACCATGCATATTATTGCTTTTGCTCGTGCTGCGGGCATCATTATAAACTTTCAAGACTTTAATGACCTCTCTGCGGCTGTGCCACTCATTACTCGGATCTATCCAAACGGACATGCTGATATTAACCAATTCCAAGAAGCCGGTGGTATGGCACTACTTTTCAGAGAATTGATAGCAGGAGGCTTAGTACATGAAGATGTTGAAACTATATGTGGCTATGGTTTATCCCGTTATACCCAGAAACCTGTCATGCAAGAAGGTAAATTAGTCTGGATTGATGGCGTAACAGAATCTGGTGATAAAGAAATCATTGCCACAGTAGCGAGCCCTTTTAAGGTCGATGGTGGTTTACGTGTCCTTAAAGGTAATTTAGGTGTTTCAGTATTAAAAACGTCGTCATTACGTGAAGGAAGCTTTGTTATTAAAGCACCTGCTGTTGTTTTTGAAGATCAACATGAACTTGAAGCTGCATTTAAAGCCGGTGAATTAGAAAAAGACTTTGTCGCGGTCGTTCGATTTCAAGGCCCTAAAGCGCGGGGAATGCCTGAACTACATAAATTAACGCCACCACTTGGCGTTTTACAAGACAAAGGTTTTAAAGTTGCCATGGTTACTGATGGCCGTATGTCTGGCGCATCAGGTAAAGTACCGGCGGCTATTCATTTATGTCCTGAAGCTTTAGATGGCGGTTTGATCGCAAAAGTACAAACCGGCGATATGATTTTAGTTGACGGTGAAACTGGAGAGTTAACGCTATTGGTTGATGAGGCTGAACTTGCACAGCGTGATAACGCTATTTTCCAAGTAAATGGTCACCACCAAGGTATGGGGCGAGAACTATTTGGTTTCATGCGCCGTAACTTAAGTACAGCTGAAACAGGTGCTTGTTCCCTGTTTGACGAATTGAAAGTTGATGAACTTGCTGTTGATGGCAAAGCTTCATGAGTAAGCCAACACTCAATTTAGTTGCTGACATTGGTGGCACTAATATCAGGCTAGGTCTTGTTAATAACGATGGGACCACTGGTGATATTCGAACTTATCAATGTGGAGAATATGATAGCTTAGCTGATGTTTTACGTGTTTATCTTGATAGGCATGAATGTGCAGGTAAAACGGTTAACGCTTGTTTGGCTATTGCTTGTCCAGTAGAAACAGATCAAATAACCATGACAAATCTGCCGTGGACATTTTCTCAATCTGCTCTAAAACATGAGCTAAATATTAATCAGTTATTCTTAATTAATGACTATACCGCGATCGCTCATGCGGTACCTTTGCTAAATGACACACAAAAAGTACAGATAGGTGAAGGAGATGCTCTTTCAGGTAAACCCATTTCTATTTGTGGTCCAGGAACAGGCTTAGGCGTTGCCAATTTAGTGCCGACTATTGATGGTTGGTGCTGCTTAGGTGGCGAAGGTGGCCATGTAGACTTTGCTCCCATTGACACTAATGAAATTAAAATATTAACTTATTTACTTGAAAGTAAACAGCATCGAATTTCATATGAACAATTACTTTGCGGTAAAGGCTTAGAGCAAATTTATCAAGCTTTTCTATCGATTGGAAATCACCCTGAAAATTACTTGTCTGCTGAACAAATTTCGGCAAAAGCCATCGAGGGTTCATGTCCATTATGTGAAAAATCGTTAACTCAATTTTGTAACACTTTAGGCAGTTTTGCCGGTAATTTAGCCTTAACACTCGGTAGTTTTGGTGGTGTCTATATTGCTGGAGGCATTGTCCCTCGCTTTGTAAGTTTCATACAAAACAGCGACTTCAGACAACGCTTTGATGCAAAAGGCCGATTATCTGATTTTATTAACAATATTCCGACGTATGTGATCACCGAAGCTCAACCCGGTTTGATAGGGGCATCAGCCTATATTCGTCAACAATTATCTTTTATGAAAGGACAAATATAAATAATGACCTCAACTAAAAAATGGCAGTTATCGCCAGCAGATATTTTCGATATGGGACCAATAGTTCCTGTACTTGTAATTAAAAATGTTGAAGATGCATTGCCAATTGCGATGGCATTGCTTGCTGCTGGTATAAAAGTATTAGAAGTTACCCTGCGAACACCTGCAGCACTTGATGTGATTAAACTTATCGCTAAAGAGTTACCGGAAGCTTGTGTTGGTGCCGGCACTGTAACTAACCGTGAAATGTTACAACGGTGCGAAGATGCTGGCGCTAAGTTCGCTATCAGCCCAGGTTTAACTAAAGACTTATTACAAGCGGGTAATGAAGGTAATATAGCCCTTATTCCTGGTATTTCATCTATTTCAGAGATGATGGATGGCATTGACTATGGTTACGACCATTTGAAGTTTTTCCCTGCAGAAGCCTCTGGTGGAGTAAAAGCTATTCAGTCAATTGGTGGTCCATTCCCCGATATCCGTTTTTGCCCTACAGGAGGCATCAATTTAAGCAATATTGGCAATTACCTGGCTTTACCTAATGTTGCTTGTTGTGGTGGATCTTGGTTAGTTACAGATGACATTGTGAAAAACAAAGACTGGTCAAAAATCACAGAATTAGCAAAACAAGCTTTAGCACATGTGAAATAGCCAAAGAACAAAAGAACGACGAAAGCTTGAATTATCATTGATAATTCAAGCTTTTTTTAAAAGAGGATGAATTTCTAAGTCTGAAGTTTCTGAAATGATTTACTAGAGCTTCAGCGGATAAATTTGTTGAAAAATAATATTCTTAATAAAGTCACAATCTTAAACTATTAACTTCTTTCTTCAGTTCTACGCCTTCTGCTACAACCAATATGCCCAATGCTTTAGCCATAGCTATTATTGCTGACACTATGACTTTCTCTTTATTTACAAGGGGGCATGTATTCCATAAAACTAAGGTCTATCTTGATAATATCGATGGAAAGCCAGCGTAAATAGCTTAATGACGAATAACCTCTGTCACAGTCATCAAGTGCTATTGTACTTTCGGTTAACTCGAAGCAGAGATCACTCGGTATTAATCCATATTCTTCTGTAATATTAAGCGACAAGTTATTGTTAGCCATCTCTCGGGGGAAACTCATCAATAGAATGGTTTATATTGAAAGTAATCTCAACAAAGCCCGGCTCTTAAAGCTCTTTAATAAAGATGAAAAACTTTTTTTAAACGATTTTTCCAACTTTACTTATGTAAGTTAAAGTTTTTAGCGAGAGGAATAAAGTCAATAGGGGACACCCAGGCACCTTTATTAATCTAACGGACTAGCGCTTCAAACTTAGCGACTGCGCTTGTTGTTAATGAGACGATTGGCAGAAATACTAGGTCAAGCGCATTATTATAAATCGCTTCATTAAATTCATTTCTAAGGTTTTAAAATACGAGTCGTACTTTCTTCCATATGAGATGTAAAAAACTGAATGAACTTCTGCCATTGTCTTTAGCATCAAACATTGCCAGTTCTGATTTTTGGAATAAACCATCGGCATTGTTTGTATTATTGGTAAATAGTGAAATAGCTATATTTAGTGGTTCAGATCTATATATTAGTGCTGGTTATTACCAGTGTAGAGAGCTATTAAAAAAGAAGAAGAGTAAAGAGAGTGGTTATTGATTAAGAACAATCGTTTACGGAATATATATTATCATGACACAGATATGTAAATAACCAATGTTAGCATGATGTTTGCTTTGCAGTGATCCTGTAACAATGTTCGTGCTGTGCATATTCTGGAGTATTTAAATTTCTTTGTTATTAATGCGTGCTAAAAGCGCTTTCTGACTAATATTGAACTAACAAATAAAAAACTAAACTCACATCACTTTAACAATAAAGCAGTTAAAATCAATAAGTTTAATCATAAGTTTGTTGAATGGGTATTAGTTTGTTAAGGTTATTTAGTTAGCGTAACAACTTTGTGCGTTGTATTTTGGAGAGCAGCTTGAAAATTTTCAGTAGACTTATATTTTTATTTTTCCTTGTAACAAACTCTCACGCTTCAGATGTAAAAATTAACGGTTTTCTTTCGGCTCATGCTGGCACTAACTTAGAAAGTAATGCTGACACTTACGGGTATGATGACAGTATTCGCTACCGACCCGATACGCTTGCAGGGATACAAATAACCGCTAGAACCAGCAGTAAAATGTCTGCAACCATTCAATTGGTGGGTAAAGCCAATGATGAATTTGAGATTAATGCAGAGTGGGCCTTTATTGAATATAAAATAGATAACAACTGGTCGGTACAAGGCGGTCGTATTCGAATTCCTTGGTTTGCACAATCTGACTACCTTGACGTAAAACAAACGTATCATTGGACACGTGCTCCGCAAGGTGTTTATTCAGCCCCTTTTAATTCTTTCGAAGGTATTAAAATACGCTATCAATATGATATGTCAAACTGGCATTCAAACCTAGCATTAACCGCAGGAAACTACCAAAACTCCAACTACGTTTTATCAGGTTCCACTCTGCCTCCTACTTTATTTGATGGCAAAAGTTGGTACTCTATAGCGTGGAATTTAACGAATGAAACAACCCGTTTATTTGCCTCTGTCCATTCTGTACAATTTACTTTAGAGCCTGAGAATGTGGTCGCGGGTTTACAAGAAATCTCTGATGCTGGATACGCTGAGGTAGCCGATGATATTGCCGTAGTGGACAAACAAAGTTACATCATTGCCTTAGGGTACTTTTTTGATAACAGTAAGTATCTCTTGCATGGCGAGTGGTCACTATTTGATTTAGATGGCTACTTTTCTGATCAATATTCACAATATATTTCTGCAGGTCAATACTTTGGTGATTGGCTAATTCATCTTACGTATGAAAAAGATAAAAACAAACCACATTACTCACTTGCTAATCCCATTCCTAACGATGACCCAATAAAAAATAGCGCCCTTGCTTTATTAGCTGCACAAAAAAAAGAAAATGAAGTTTATAGTGTCGGCCTTAAGTATGACTTAGATATTAATACCGCCTTTAAAATACAATATTCTTACGATAAAACTAACGGCCAAACCGGCAAAGTATTAACCGTAGGTATTGACTATGTCTTTTAGGAAACGCAACCTGCAAAGATACCAGAAGCAATCCTTTTATTGTACCGGAGGTGTTTTATGAAAATAACAGCTAAAATATTTTTATCTTCATTTAGCATTCTTGTACTTCTAGTCATTGTAGCGGTAGTTGGCATTGATACGGTTAACGGTTTAGGTAAAGACATTTCACGTTACCACCAGTTAGCATCACAAACCAATGCCTCTGGTCGTATTCAAGCCAATATGTTATCCGCTCATCTTTTTGCCAAAAATTACATAATTAATGCCAGTGATAATAATATAAAAGGTGTAGATGAAAAAATTTCGGCGACATTAAAGCACATCAATAACCTTAAAAACAATGTTACTTCTGAACGAAAATTAGCCACTGTAGAAAGGCTGCAATCAGATTTAGAAACATATCGCAGCACTTTTATCGAAGTTACCAATTTACAGGAACAAATAACGGCGTTAATAGAAGAAGGGTTAGATTTTTTTGGGCCAAACATTGAAGTTAAACTTACCAACATAAATGAAAGTATAGGCGAAACGGAACTGTCATCTTCAACGTTAATATCCACAAAAGCATTACGCGCTTTTTTACTCGCCCGCCTTTATATTCATAAGTTTTTAGTCAGTCAGAATACGACACTAAACCAACGCATACAGTTTGAACTGACTGACTTCGGCAAACAGCAGCAAAATTTAATCGACACACTGAAAACAGATGAAATTATAAAACACGTACAAGATGTCGTTAGGCTCTCAAACCATTATCAAACACTGTATCAACAGGTCTTTGAACTGATAACCAAAAGAACTCGTTTAGTCGAAAAGACCTTAGATATCATAGGTCCTAAAGTTGTTGCCGAAATAGAGGAAATGAAATTTGACGTTATGGCTGAGCAAAATTTGCTTGGCCCAGAAATGAGCAATATTGTTGATGAAGAAATAAATACCACCTTCTGGTTAGCCTTACTTGCTGTGATAACAGGCCTAAGTATCGCCATTTTTTTGGGGCGTCATTTAACCATTCCTATACGAGAAATGACCAATGCGATGGAATCGTTAGCCAATGATAAAGTCAGTATTGATATTCCTTTTCTCACCCGAAAAGATGAAATCGGACGTATGGCTAATACGGTCCAAGTGTTTAAAAATAATGCCATTAAAGCGAAAACGGGTTCTTCAGAGATATTTAGATCCCTACAGGCGGCTGAAAATATAACTGATTTTTGCAGTGACGCCATCAGCCGGTTATGTAAAATATTGCATGGTGGTCACGGCGCATTGTATGTATTAGAAGGCGACAATGTACTGCGCCAAAAAGGCAGTTTTGGCTTTCAACATAGAAAGTGCCTAAATAATGAATTAGCTTTAGGGCAAGGTCTTTCTGGTCAAGCTGCATTAGAAAAACAACAACTCATTGTTGCTAGCTTACCTGACGACTATATTATGATTTCCTCTGCATTAGGAGAGTCAAAGCCTAAAGCAATAATTGCTACCCCTATTATCCATAAAGACAAATTACTCGGCGTTATTGAAATAGCCACCTTTGAAGAAATTGATGAGACCAAGCAACGCATGCTGACGAGTATAATTCCTATGCTTGCGTTAAATATGGAAAACGTCTTACGTAGTGAGCGCACCGAACTATTATTGACTCAAACCTCTCAACAAACAGAAGCTCTGCGTAAAAGTGAAGCAGAATTACGCGCCAGTGAAGAAGAAATGAAAGCATCAAATGAAGAGTTATTTGAAAAAACCAATATGCTGGAAGAGCGCACACAAGAGTTACTCGCTTCAGAAGAGGAGGCAAGAGTTGTTAATGAGGAACTGACCGAAAAAACGCTGATATTAGAGCGAAAACAGCATGATCTTGAAACCATATCTCAAGAAAACGTTGCAAAGGCTGAAGAGTTAGAACAATCAAATCGTTATAAATCTGAGTTTTTAGCTAATATGAGTCATGAACTTAGAACACCACTGAACAGCTTGCTTATTTTAGCAAAAAGCCTGGCTGACAATAAAGCCGGTGACTTAAATGATGACAGTGTTGAAGCGGCTGAAATCATACATGGGTCAGGGCGGCAATTGCTTGAATTGATTAATGATATTTTAGATTTGTCTAAAATTGAAGCCGGTAAAATGGATGTGGTTGGTGCCGATGTTGACTTTATTCATTTGCACAGCCAAATAAAAAGAAAATTTGAGCACATGGCGGAAGATAAGGGGATTGAGCTCGTTTTGTCCTTTGATGAAAACATGCCAAGCAACTTTATTACTGATATCAGCAAAGTCGAGCAAATTATTACCAACTTGATCGGTAATGCGATTAAGTTTACCGAACAGGGACAAGTGAAAATCTCTTTCACGTCTTCTTCTATGGGTGAGGATAAGCAAGTTCAAGTGAGTGTTGCCGATACGGGGATTGGTATCGATAAAAACCAATTAAATAATGTTTTTGGCGCATTTAACCAAGCAGATGGAGCCACCAATAGACGTTTTGGCGGTACGGGTTTAGGTTTATCTATTTGTCTTAACTTAGCTAAATTACTTAACGGTAAAATTTCGGTTGAAAGCGAATTAGGTAAAGGCAGTTGTTTCTCGCTGGTACTGGGTGAACTCGCTATTGATGAAGGTAATTTCACAGGAGCTTCCACTGTAGCAACTTTTCCGATAAATACAGGGCTGCACCAAGAACCCTCTGTTACTCCTGTTAATAACAAAAACTTTTCATCGTTTATCAGTGATGACCGGTTAACACTTGGTCAGCAAAAAGCGTTGATACTTATTGTTGAAGATGATCCGATTTATGCGCAATTTCTACTTGAACAAATTCATCAGAAATCAATAAAAGCGATTGCCGTTAATAGTGGTGAAAATGCTCTTGTTGCTCTCAAACAGCACACTTTTACTGGGGTATTGTTAGATATCGGTTTACCAGATATGAATGGCTGGCAAGTACTACATAAAATTAAAAACGATCCCGCTCTTAAATACCTTGTTGTTCATATAGTTTCTGCAGGTGATTTTGATAAAAGCCAATCACTTGAAGGGGCTATAGGTTATCTACAAAAAACAAGTTCATCGGGTGAAATCGCTAATATAATTGATAAATTAGTTGAGCACAGTGTTTCGCCAAACAGCCGTATTTTAGTCGTCGAAGACGATCAAGGGACTGCCATCGCGATTAAAACGCTTATCACCAATTTAAGCAAAGAAATTGAACTTGTTGACACCGGTAATAAAGCAATCGAGAGTATGAAAAATAAAGACTTTGGCTGCATTATTCTTGATTTAACACTGCCCGATATGGATGGTCAAGATATTCTCGCTCAGCTAGACACCATATACCAGCAAAGAGTTAAACCTCCTATTATTGTTTATTCTGGTCGGGAACTTTCAGATCAGGAAATACAATATATTAGACAATTTACCGATAGCATTGTTATTAAAGGGTCTCGAGCAACGGAGCGCTTGCAAGATGAAGTAAGCTTATTTTTACACAGTATGAAAAATCTAAACTTACCGAAAATCGACAAGCAGCTAACTATGCAATCAGCTAATCATGAAGCTGTTTTAAGTGGTAAGAAAATATTGGTTGTTGATGATGATATGCGTAATACCTTTGCTCTATCACATGTACTGCGCGAATTCGGTGTACATGTCATTATGGCGCAAGATGGCGAAAAATCGTTAAAACAATTAGAGGAAAATACTGAAATTGATGCCGTGTTAATGGATATAATGATGCCGGGCATGGACGGCTATGAAACAATTGCAGCCATTCGAAAACAAAGTAAATATAAAACACTGCCTATTATAGCGCTGACTGCAAAAGCGATGAAAGGCGATCGAGAAAGGTGCATTAATGCTGGGGCTAATGATTACATATCAAAACCTGTAGATACTGATTTGTTGCTTGATACTTTACATAAATTACTTGGCTCAAGTTAATCATATGAATAATCAAGATATCGAAGTCAAACTATTTATCGAAGCCATTAAACTAAAATATGGCTATGATTTCAGTAATTACGCACAGGCATCTTTAAAACGTAGAATAATTGCTTGCGTAAAAGAACTTCAGTACCCGAGTATTATCAGTTTGCTCCCCGACTTACTAGCAAACAACAAATTACTTGCTTCGGTGATCAGCCATATCTCAGTGCCTGTGTCGGAATTATTTAGAGATCCGAAGGTATTCAAATATCTAAAAGAAGAAATTGTCCCTCAACTTGCTTCATATCCGCAGATAAACATTTGGATTGCCGGTTGTGCTGGCGGACAAGAGGCATTTTCGATGGCGATTATGCTTGAAGAACTTAATTTACTGTCACGCGTACGCATATATGCCACAGATATTAATGATGTTGCCCTAGAGCAAGCTTCCCAAGGTATCTTTAAAGCAGATGACATAGATAGCTTAAATTCAGCGTACAAAAATGCAGGCGGACAACAGCACCTTTCAAAGTATCTTACGATGGTTTATGGTTTTGCTAAATTAAACTCAGAGATTTTAGACAAAATATACTTTTCGACACATAACATTACTACCGATGGGGTCTTTGGCGAATTTCAATTAATTATGTGCCGCAATGTGATGATTTATTTCAATCATACCTTAAAAGAAACCTTAATGTCGTTAATACATAACAGTTTAGAACGCACTGGTTTTGTCTGTTTAGGCTTAAAAGATAATCAACCGAAACACTTTATGGAATCAAAATTTCAAAGTGTTTCATCGGTCAATGCTATTTTCAAAAAAGCTAAGCATAATGGTCTTTGTCATGATTAAATCATTAACACCAGGGGTGTTAATTATCGGCTGCTCTTCAGGGGGCATGAAGGCATTATTTGAGATATTTGATAATATAGATAAACCTTTTAGTTTTCCTGTCGTTATCATTCAACACCTTGCACTAAATGCTGAAAATATGCTATTAGAAGTGTTAAATAAGAAGTTAAACTTAACGTTTTTAGAAGCTAAAGATGGTGAGCAGATTAAATCAGGGAAGTGTTATATCGCTCCAGGCGGCTTTCATTTGTTAATGGAAGAGAATCAAACATTCAGTTTGTCTTTAGATGAACGTGTTTTAGGATGTCGTCCAGCTATTGATATTACACTTTTATCCGCTATTGATGCTTTTTCAGGCGCTATTTTAGCCATTATCTTAACCGGTAATAACAGTGATGGTGCAAAAGGAGCTGAAGCAGTAGAAAATAATGGTGGACAAGTAATTGTTCAAAACATAGAAAGTGCTAGCTTTCCCGCTATGCCAAGAGCTGCAATCCAGCAGACAAAATGTGCAGAAGAGCTAACCCTTATGCAAATTAATACTTCAATTAAAGCGATGTAGGTTAATATATGAATAAACCTAAAATTTTAGTTGTTGATGACCAACCGGCGAATATTTTTGCCATGAAAACCTTGTTGGCTGAAGTCGATGCCGAAGTCATTACCGCTAATTCCGGTAATGAAGGTCTTATGGCAACGATAGATCATCGATACGCACTGATATTATTAGATATTAATATGCCAGGCATGGACGGTTTCGAGATGGCAGAAATATTAAGAACTGATGAAAACTGTCAAAATACGCCGATAATTTTTGTTACTGCTGCCTTTAAAGATAATGCTAATAAACTCAAAGGTTATAGTGCAGGGGCGGTTGATTACATTGAGAAACCCATTGATCAAACCATACTGCTATCTAAAGTTAACATCTTTTTAGAACTTCACCGAAGTAGAGCGATATTAGCTGACTTAGTAAGCGACTTAAATCAGCAAGTATCTTTAACCAATGAATCACTAAATAAAGAAAAGCTAGCACGGGCACAAACCAATAAGATCTCCAACGAACTTACAGAAGCGAATAAGCAGTTAACTAAAACTGTGGAACAATTAAGTCGATCGCAAGTGAAGTTAATTGAACAAGAAAAAATGGCTTCTTTAGGTCAATTAGTGGCAGGAGTAGCGCACGAAATAAATACTCCTATAGGTATAGGGGTAACAGCATCAACGACCATTGTTGATAATCTAAAAGTCCTAAAAAATAATTTTGAAAATAAAACATTAAAATCGGCTCAATTAGCAAAATTTATTAACGAGTCAGAGCAAACATTTTCTATTATTTATCAAAATTTGGCACGAGCAGCAGACTTAATATCAAGCTTCAAGCAAGTTGCCGTTGATCAGAGCTCTGAAGCTGAAAGAAGTTTCAGCTTTCATCAAGTAATGAATGAAATTATCACTTCGTTAACCCCTACATTAAATAAAAATAAACATAAAGTTAATCTTATTTGTGATGAACAGCTTAACGTACATAGTCGAGTAGGCATAATTAACCAAGTGATGATTAATTTAATTATGAATTCAATTATTCACGGCTTTGAAAAACAAGATAATGGTATTATTGATATAGAAATCACCTTACAAAAGCCGAATATTATCAAAATAAAATATCAAGATGACGGTAAAGGTTGTTCAACAGAAGTCTCTCAACATATCTTCGAACCTTTCTACACCACAAAAAGAGGGAGAGGCGGCAGTGGTCTGGGTATGCATTTAGTTTATAATATCATGACACAATTACTAGATGGTGAAATAAAATTATCCTCGAGAGAGCCCAATGGCGTTTGCTTTGACCTTTTATTCCCAGTAAAAGTTGTTAACTCATTCAATATAAACGAGTAAATATTATGAAAATAAAATTAATAGTAGTCGCTATTTTATTATTTTTTATCCCATTCTCATATGGAAAAAGCGTAGTGATAGTACATAAATCATTATCGCTTACATTAACATCTAAGGATATTCGCGATCTTTACATCTTGCGAAAAACATCTTTTAGCAATGATACTATCCCTCATTTATATATTCCTAAAGATGGTATTCACCGTCAGAACTTTATTGAAAAAGTGCTTAAAATGAGTGAAAAAAACTTGCAACGAAAACTTGTGCAAATGATGTTTTCTGGTCAAGGGCATGCCCCCATACCCAAGAGCCCAGCCGAGATTTTAAGCTTAGTATCAGTGCAAGAAAATGCTATTGGTATTATTGATGAATCTTTAGTTACCAGTCAGGTTAAGGTGTTATTTAGTATTGAATAGTTTGTCGCTGCAAGAGCAATATTCATAACACCTGTACTACAAGATAGGTTGTGTCATCTGAACAGTTTTATACACACCTGAAATAAACCCGGAAATACCTCCAACGGCTGCAGCTAGTGTAAACCTTATATGTCTATTATTGCTCCAGCTTACCCCCTTCCAGTATACGGATAATGCAATTAATATGGGTCTCCCTCAGTCCTAATGTCCATATGGAGCGTAACTCAATGAAATATGTGCTATAGAAATGGTACTAAGCAGTATAGGTTGTTTTTAGTCATCTATATCAAGCAGTAAGGAGAAATATCAGTCGAGCTAGATGACTTTTGCACGCGCTGGCTTGATAAATATCTCCAAAGTAGTTGCTCGTGACATGCGCATTGAACCAATCTAAATACGCTATTTAATTATTCTGTAGATATTCGTAAAATTATTTACACCAAGAATACGAGAGAATCGTTCTACAGTGTTATTCGCAAAGCGATTAAAAACGTAAGCTTTTGCTTTGATGATTCAGCGAGGAAAGTGGTTTATCTTGCGATAGATGAGACATGAAATGGACGATGCCAATAAAGATTAGGAAAACGGCCTTGAATTGATTTCGAAGACCGTTTAAAGAACTTTATTTAAAACTGGCAGTTAGACAATATATGTTACAGGCTCATTAGTTTTTGTATTGACTAATATAAGCAACTAAATCTAGCACTTTGTTTGAGTAACCAATTTCATTGTCATACCAAGAAACTATTTTTACAAACTTATCAGTTAATGAGATGCCGGCACCTGCATCAAAAACTGACGTACAGGTTTCACCAATAAAGTCGTTAGAAACAACATGATCTTCGGTGTAGCCTAAAATACCTTCTAAGTCGCCATAGGCTGCCGATTTCATAGCATCACAAATTTCTTGGTAAGTAGCGCTATTCTTAAGATTAACGGTTAAATCGACAACAGAAACGTTCGGTGTAGGTACACGAAATGCCATGCCGGTTAGTTTACCGTTTAATTCAGGAATAACTTTCCCAACAGCTTTTGCTGCGCCTGTCGATGAAGGGATTATGTTTTGTCCCGCTCCTCGACCACCGCGCCAATCTTTAGCTGAAGGGCTATCAACTGTTTTTTGTGTTGCTGTTGTCGCATGAACCGTGGTCATTAACCCGCTTTCAATACCCCATTTATCATTTAACACTTTGGCAATTGGTGCTAAGCAATTTGTAGTACAAGAAGCATTTGATACTATGTCTTGGCCCGAGTATTCATTGAGGTTTACACCACAAACGAACATAGGAGTGTCATCTTTAGAAGGAGCAGAAAGTACTACTTTTTTAGCACCGGCAGTAAGATGTTTACGAGCAGATTCGTCAGTTAAGAATAATCCGGTTGACTCAACAACAACATCGACACCTATTTCATCCCATTTTAACTCTTCCGGATTACGCACTGCAGAAACACGGATGTTTTTACCATCAACAATTAATTGACCCTCTACAACTTCTACAGTGCCATTGAAACGGCCATGTGTTGAATCATATTTGAGCAGATATGCCATGTAATCAATGTCGATTAAGTCATTAATCCCAACAATTTCAATGTCAGTTCTTTGCGCTGCTGCTCTAAATACAAAACGGCCGATACGGCCAAATCCGTTGATGCCAACTTTAATAGTCATGATAAAATCCTAAGTAACAATAATGTAGTAAAATTACATCATTTTGAGATTTTTACAAGCAAAACTTTCGGTATATATGGTTTTATGGAATAAAAAGATGTTTTATTACGGATTTAAATTGTGAGCTATGATGAATTATAAGTGTATAGCGCTAGGCGGTTAGTTTTGTTCGTGATAATATATGGCCATTATTTTTCGCATTTTTTTATGGATTTTCTAATATGACACAAGATGATAATTTGTGTGACATCGGCTTTATAGGCCTAGGTGTAATGGGTAAGAACTTGGTACTAAACCTAGCCGATAATGGTTATAGCATTGCAGCATTTGATTTAGACAATGAAAAGATTAATGGTGTCATTGCCCAAGACAAATTAGAAAATGGTGAAAATAAACAACGTGTTTACGGATGCTCTTCATACACAGAATTATTATCACGTTTAAAAACCCCTCATCTTATCGTACTTTCAGTACCGGCAGGCGCCCCTGTGGATCAAGTTTCTGAAAGCTTAATAGGAGCTGGTATTCAACCTGACGATATTATTATAGATACAGGGAATAGCCTTTGGGTTGATACAGTCGCTCGTGAGAAAAAATACAAAAATAACTTTATCCTCTTTTCTTCAGCGGTATCTGGTGGTGAAGTAGGTGCTCGTTTTGGACCGGCACTTATGCCAAGTGGTTCTCCTTATGCTTGGGCGCGTATTAAACCTATATGGGAAGCTATCTCGGCGAAAGTTGATCCAAAAACAGGTAAGCCGTTAGAACGAACAAAGCCTGGTGATATTATTGAAAATGGCGAGCCATGTGCTGCTTATATTGGTCCTGCAGGTGCGGGTCATTATGTGAAAATGGTACACAACGGTATTGAATATGCCGATATGCAAATTATCTGTGAGGCCTACCATACCTTACGAGCAGGGCTGCGTTTATCAACTGACGAAATTGCTGATATCTTTGAACAGTGGAACAAAGGCCCATTAGATAGTTACTTAATGGAAATTTCTGTTGAAGTACTTCGTCATAAAGTTACAGAAGACAACATTCCACTGGTTGATTTAATTCTAGATAAAGCTGGACAAAAAGGCACAGGATTATGGACTGCAATGAGCAGTTTAGAGTTAGGTGCGCCGGCACCCACCATCACCCAAGCAGTTTATGCACGTTCAATCTCATCATTTAAAGATTTACGAGTGCAAAGTTCAAGTCTATTGAATGGTCCTGAAGTTGCTGAATTAAGTTCAGATGAAAAAATAGCGTTTATTGCACGTTTACATGATGCTATTTACTGTTCTAAAATTTGTGCTTATGCACAAGGCTTTCAATTAATGAGACAAGCGGAAAATGAGCATTCTTGGAAATTAGATTTTGCTAGCATTGCGAAAATATGGCGTGCGGGTTGTATCATTCGAGCTGCATTTTTACAGTCGATTACAGAAGCTTTTGAACGAGATGCAAATTTAGAGAATCTAATGTTAGACGAATTTTTTGCTAAACAATTAAATGCTCATCAATTAAATTGGCGAAAAAGCATTGCAGAAACAGCTTTAATGGGTATTCCAACTAGTGCCTTAAGTACATCATTAACTTATTATGATGCAATGCGTACTGCTGTTTTACCTGCAAACTTATTACAAGGACAGCGAGATTTCTTCGGCGCACATACGTTTGAACGTTTGGATCAAGAGCCGGGTAAGAAATTTCATGTAGAATGGTCAAGTCAAGAGCGTGAAATGATCGAATTAGGTCACTAAATCTGAGGTAAACTTTATGTCCAATGATCCTTATCAAGATAAATTATCAGCGGCGGCATTCCAAGTGTGTCGTTTAGCGGCTACTGAACAGCCATTTAGTGGCGAATATAATGATCATTGGTTAGAAGGAAATTACCACTGTGCCTGTTGTGAAAAATTGCTTTTTTCATCACAAGCTAAATTTCAATCAGGCTGTGGTTGGCCAAGTTTTTATGAGGCAAATAGTCCTAATGTGCATTATATTGAGGATAATACCCACGGTATGGAACGTACTGAAATAACGTGTGCACATTGTGACTCTCACTTAGGGCATGTTTTTGACGATGGTCCTCAACCTACCGGCAAACGCTATTGTGTAAACTCACTCAGTTTACAGTTTGCCGGAGTTTAGTTACTCACTTTTACATGATAGTTAGCTTACACTTTAGGTGATTTAAACGTTCCAGCTTCAATCTTATCTAACGTCGATACAGCGACCTTATCGAGCAATTCCTTATTTAACTTATAACCTTTTAAATAATTATTTAAAGATTGCTCGGTAACTTCTTCATTTTCAGGTGAATACAAGCGCAGCACTCTCAACCAGATATAAACTTGTTTAGTACTTTTTTTTTCGACAAATATAGTTGATATTGATTGAAAGATTTCTGGGTTTATAACTTCATCTTCCTCATAGAGCTCAAGCGAACGATAAAGTAAACTTAGCGTTTTCTTAGGGTCAATTTTTGTGTAATAAGTCGCTAAGTTAAATTGGGACTGTGGGTTTTCTAGTGCATCAGTACCTTCTTGTGCTAAAAACTTAGCTAGTGATTCCTCATTAATATAGCGTGACCAATGATAATAAAGCAGGTGAGGATGTTCTGATTTTTCTGTTGCTTTTGAAATTTCGGCAATACGAACTTTAGCTTTTATTGCATTGTTTACACGCATAGTTTGTTTTTGTTTTAATTTTATATGTTCTATTTTTGAAGCATGAACCATGCATTTTTCATAATTTTCATAAGCAACTAACTGGTTAAATTGATGTAAGCCAGAAGCTTGCAATTTTTGATCTAAATTGGCAAAACCAACCATTATACGCTCACGTTTACACCAAGAATCTTTTTCAAATTCATTGCAAATTTCACTATTACTTTCACATAGTTCTGCAAAATTAGGTTTGTTATCACACCCTGATAATAAGAAAAGTAATGTCAAACATACCGTTATTAACTTCATTTTTTGTTCCATTGTTAAGGGGGAAAAAGTTTTGTAATTAGTGGCGAAAGTTTTCATGTTCGATTACAATGGCGCCGAATTTAATTATTATTACTTTTACTGCTAAGATTATAGCTAACATTAATAATAACCCATCGTTCAATTGACTGAAATAAAAAGGTTTACGCAATGACTTCTCATCTTGAGGAACAATACCAAGCTAGCTGGCAAGAACGCCAAACATTTGCTGAAAATATGCAACCTATTATAGGGCAACTTTTCAGAAATAAAGGTCTTGAAGTATCTATCTATGGTCGTCCATTAGTTAATGCTTCTGCAATCGATATTATAAAAGCACATAAATCTGTTGCTTTACATGAAGATAGTAAACTACGTTTACGTGAAAGCTTTCCTTTTATAGATGCCTTAAACAAGATGAATTTAGCGCCAGCACGTATTGATGTGGGTAAATTAGCTTACCGTTACTTGTTCAAGGGTGAAGCCAACGGTGTTTCAATTGAACAGTTTTTACAAAAAGAATTAGTATCAATTAATAAAAATTCAGACAAACAAAAACCTAAAGATGTTGTTCTTTATGGTTTTGGTCGTATTGGCCGCTTATTAGCGCGTTTATTAATTGAACGTGCAGGACCGAGCTCTACATTAAACCTACGTGCTATTGTTATTCGCCCAAGCGGTAAAGGCGACTTAGCTAAGCGTGCTAGTTTATTACGTCGTGATTCTGTACATGGTGCATTTAACGGTAGCATTACTATCGATGAAGAAAATAGCGTAATTAAAGCTAACGGCGCCTTTATCCAAGTCATTTATGCAAACAGCCCGAGCGATATCGACTATACCCAATATGGTATTAATGATGCTTTAGTTGTTGATAACACCGGTGTATGGAGTGACGAAGAAGGTTTAGGACAACACTTACAATCAAAAGGTGTTGCCAAAGTATTACTAACCGCCCCGGCTAAAGGCGATATTAAAAATATCGTTTATGGCGTAAATCAAGATATGATTTTAGCGGATGACAAAATCATTTCTGCTGCTAGTTGTACTACTAACGCTATTACGCCAGTATTAAAAGCAATTAACGATAAGTTTGGTATTAAAAATGGTCATGTAGAAACTGTCCATTCTTACACCAATGATCAAAACTTAATTGATAACTACCACCCAGCACCTCGTCGTGGTCGTAGTGCACCTTTAAACATGGTTATTAGTACTACCGGCGCTGCAAAAGCTGTTGCTAAGGCATTGCCTGAATTGAAAGGTTTATTAACGGGTAATGCCATTCGTGTTCCTACGGCAAATGTTTCAATGGCTATCATGAACTTGAATTTGAAAAATGCTACTGATAAAGAAGCACTTAATGATTACTTACGTAACATATCATTGAACTCGCCACTACAAAATCAAGTAGATTACACCGCTTCAACTGAAATCGTTTCTAGTGACTTAGTCGGTTCGCGTTATGCGGGTGTTGTTGATTCACAAGCAACTATCGTTGATGGCGATCGCGCTGTACTTTATGTCTGGTATGACAACGAATTTGGTTATAGCTGTCAAGTTGTACGAGTCATGTTAGAAATGGCTGGAATTCAAGTACCAACCTTACCTGTAGTTTAGTCATTAAAATTGTAGGAGTTGAACGGCTCCTCAATTTATATTCATAAAAAAGCCGCACTTTATAGATAGTGCGGCTTTTTACTTTGGTATTTACGGCGACGTTTTAGTGTTTAACTAAAATCTATTTTCCGCCATTCGCGATAATTGTTCTCGCCATTTCATCAGCTACTTGCCCAGTAGGTAATTTCTTATCTTTTGCTGACTCAAAGACACTCATCAGTGTCTGATAGATATTTTCTACTAAACCGGTCGCTTTCTCTGCGCAGTATGGTTCAGGGTAAATTTCTAAGGCAACATTAATAATACCACCTGCGTTAATCACATAGTCAGGTGCATATAAAATCCCTTTTTCTAGTAATGCTTGATCATGACGAGCTTCTTCTAATTGATTATTTGCACAACCGGCAATGATTACGGCTTTCAATTGAGCAATACTTTCATCATTAATTGATGCACCTAATGCACATGGAGCATATACATCAACGTCTTGCGAATATATGTCATCAAGACTTACCACGGTGGCATTTAACTCGGTAGCCGCCTTATCTAAAATTTGTTGATTGATATCAGTAACAGTTAACTTCGCACCAGCGGCATGCAATTTTTCACATAATGAATAACCAACACTACCTAGTCCTTGAACAGCGACTTTTATGCCGTTTAGATCCTCAGTACCTAATTTGAACTTAACCGCAGCTTTTATACCCAAGAAAGTACCTAGCGCAGTGAAAGGACCTGGATTACCACTTTTTCCCTCAAGACCTGAGACAAAGTCAGTTACTTGATTAACAACAGCCATATCACCAGTGGTAATATTAACGTCTTCAGCTGTGTAATATCGACCACCTAAATTATTAACTGCATTACCGAAAGCTTTAAACAAGTCATCCGATTTTAAGTTTTTAGGGTTACCGATAATAACGCCTTTACCACCGCCAAGTTTTAAACCGGCCATAGCATTTTTGTAAGTCATGCCTTTTGATAAACGTAAAACATCTTTTAATGCTGCTTCATCGTTTACGTAATCCCAAAAACGACAACCGCCAGCTGCTGGTCCAAGGGCAGTACTATGTACAGCAATGATAGCTTTTAAGCCCGTTGCATCGTCGCTGCAATAAACAACTTGTTCATGATTGTCGAAATCTACTAAATCAAAAATTGCCACTTTTAAATCTCCGTGTAAAAAGTTTTTAGTTATTTGTCTTTCTACTTTTGTAATAAGAGTTGTATTGTTTCGGAGCGCACAATACCACTTAGCCTAGCGCTACGCTAGTTGTGAGATCAAAATATTATTATTATGTTGTACCGGTATATGTAAGGAAAAAAACACAGGATTTATGAACATGCCGAGAAATAATCGCCAGGAAGTTTATTATTGGATATTAATCTCGTTGACTGATTAGTGGTTAAAAGCAAAATTGGTGGCGTTATTGATATTTTCAACTGAACAAACCATTCGCTGCCTAGGCATACCGGCTTCCATAAAAACCGCACCGGCACTGATAAAGTTAAATTCCTTAAAATATTCAACATCATCAAGAGGGCTGTACATAAAGACTTCATCAAGCTTAAGATCTTTTGCTATGGCAAGTAATCCTTTCATAACTTCACGGTCGACGTTTCTTTTTCTAAAAGACATTAATACCGCAATACGAGATATTTCGCCGGTAGATAAAATTCTGCCCGTAGCAACGGGCTCTTGGGTAATATCGTCACAGACGAGCACATGAAAGGCGTAATGATCTTTTCGGTCAAATTCTATTTTCCGTGGAATACGCCACTCACAAATAAAAACCTTTTCACGTACATCTCTTAATAAGGATGATGCTTGCTCCCATTTTACCCTACTGACACTAAACGACATTATCCACTTCCACGAATTTCTATGCTACATACCAAAAGCCCATATTTAGAACATTAGTTAACAATTGTTTATTTTTCAAACAAGTCATTAAACTTTTTACCTGTTTTGTTGTCAATGTATGTGGCTTTGTTAAGTAAGTGGCTAATTCCATTGTTTCTTTATCGATTAAAAAACTTTCGCCATTTATATATAAAAAACTTGCCTGATGTGGCTTATTTTCAATAATTAAGCTTTTAATGCCAGAAACCGGTACTAAGGTATTTTCTGACTCAGCCAATATATCGTCAAGTCGTCCTTCAGTAATAGGAGAAACAGGCATTAATATCTCTAAAGCATGATGATTTAATGTTAGGTATTTACCAATAAAAGGAGTGAATAAACTATCGTCTTCTAACTGCTGTTGCATAAAAAGTTTAAGTTTTGCAATATCGCTTTGTTCAAGTAGTTGAGGTTGTGTTGTTAAGGAACGATCATTATCAGGGAATCGTTGCTCACCTAGATCTTCATCAATTAGTTTATCAGCAAAGCTTGACCACAACTCTTGATTATTGGGTGCTTGAAAGCCAATCGAAAAATTGATGGAGTTTTCTATTGATATACCATTGTGCGGATGATTAGGCGGAATATAAAGTAAATCACCGGCTTCGGTTATTTCATCGATAACAGCTACAAAGTCTGAAACTTGTTTTAAGTCAGGGTGAGGTAATAACTCTTCGAGCGAACTATCTGGGGCACCTACTTGCCAGCGACGTTTTCCTTCACCTTGAATAATAAAAACATCGTATTGATCTAAATGAGCACCAACACCACCGTTTGGCGTTGAAAAACTGACCATAACATCATCAATACGCCATTGAGGTATAAAACTAACGGCGGTTAATAGTGCTTGGGTATCACGAGACCAATTGTTTACCGCTTGAACTAATAACGTCCAATTGTTTTCACCAAATTTGTCGAATGACTCAAACGGGCCTTGCTCTACTTGCCATTGGTTATTTTTATTGGCAATTATTCGCGATTCAATTTCGCTTTCCATGGCTAAACCAGCAAGTTCATTAGCATCGATAGGATCGGTAAAGTCTTTAAAAGCTCCTTTGATCAAGAGAGGTTTTTTCTGCCAATACTCTTTTAAAAATTGCTCTGGCGTTAGTTCGCCCCAATGGATTGTTTGCATGGTATGGTTACTCTTAGTATTAATTTAGAACATAAAAAAGGAACCATAAGGTTCCTTTATCAGTATAAGTTTAAACGAAATTAATCTAATTCGTCAATAAATTCTACTGCGCGGCCAATATAGCTTGCCGGTGTCATTTCACATAACTGTGCTTTTGCTGCATCAGGTAGCTCAAGTGTCATAATGAAAGCACGCATAGAGTCGCCATTGACACGCTTGCCACGAGTTAATTCTTTTAATTTCTCGTATGGCTTTTCAATGCCGTAACGACGCATAACTGTTTGTACAGGTTCAGCTAAAACTTCCCAGTTGCTGTCTAATTCAGCGGCTAGGTTTGCTTCGTTTACTTGTAACTTGCTAATACCTTTTAAGGTTGCGCCGTAAGCTATCATTGCATGGGCAAAACCAACACCTAAGTTACGTAAAACAGTTGAGTCAGTTAAGTCACGCTGCCAGCGAGAAATTGGCAGTTTCTGTGCTAGGTGAGTAAATAATGCGTTAGCAATACCTAAGTTACCTTCAGAGTTTTCAAAATCAATAGGGTTAACTTTATGTGGCATTGTTGATGAACCAATTTCGCCAGCAATAGTCTTCTGTTTAAAGTGACCCAGTGCGATGTAACCCCAAATATCACGATCAAAATCGATTAAAATGGTGTTAAAGCGTGATATTGCGTCAAATAATTCAGCAATGTAGTCATGTGGTTCAATTTGTGTCGTAAATGGGTTGAATGATAAACCTAATGACGATACAAATTCATTAGCGAATTCATGCCAATTAATTTCTGGGTAAGCACTTAGGTGAGCATTGTAGTTACCGACTGCGCCGTTAATTTTACCTAGCATTTCAACGCTAGCAATTTGCTTACGTTGACGTTGTAAGCGTACATACACGTTAGCCATTTCTTTACCTAAGGTACTAGGAGAGGCAGGTTGACCATGAGTACGACACATCATAGGAATTGTTTTGTACTCAATAGCTAAGCCTTTAATTGCCGCTAAAATTTTATCTATTTCTGGTAATAATACTTTTTCACGACAGTCATTTAACATTAAACCGTGTGAAAGGTTATTGATATCTTCTGAAGTACAAGCAAAGTGAATAAACTCAGTTACGGCGTTCAATTCAGCGTTGTCGCTAATTTTTTCTTTTAAGAAGTATTCAACTGCTTTTACATCGTGATTAGTGGTTGCTTCAATCGCTTTAATGCGCAGCGCATCTTCTTCACTAAAGTCGTCAACAATTGCATTTAACGTAGCTGTCGCATCCGAGCTAAAAGCTGGAACTTCAGCAATTTCAGCTGTTGCTGCAAGTTTTTGTAACCAACGTACTTCAACCGTAACGCGGTATTTTATTAAACCAAATTCACTGAATATCGGGCGTAATGACTTAACTTTGCTGCCGTATCGACCATCTACTGGAGATATTGCACTTAATGCTGAAAGTTCCATAGGGTATTCCTAATGTTTAAAGTAAGGTTAAAAACTAATTTTTCGAATTTTTTAACAAGTTCTGAGCATTTGCTCTGCACATTCAACAATTTTTGAACGTGAAAATAAAATATTGCGGCGCTTTCCGCCGACTTGTCGCCATAATACACTTGAGCGAATACCTGCGAGTAATAACGCACGTATTTTATGTTGGTTAACGGTTTGCTTTAATAATGTTGGATCACCCGCCACTTGAATAGGGGTCCCTAATGGGCTGATCAAATCACTATAAATCGACGCTAAGCTTGAAATCAAGGTTTCACTGGTAATATCGTAATGTGCTAGTTGACGCTGGCTTTGCGTAATGCGCTCGCCAAGAGCATTCATCTTCTCACTATGTTTATTTAAACGGCGCTCTAACCCTAATAAACTGACGACATAGCGAGTAATTTCAGGGTCTTTTGTTGTCGATTTATTACCTAAGTGACTAATTAACGTTGTTAACCCTGTTTTTAAATGGCTAATTTCACCACCGTATACCGCCATGGTATTTTCAGGCGAAGTGTTCATTATACTATTGAGTAACAAAGCGAGTTCTTCTTCGTCTATTTGGCCACTGCGTGATATTTTTTGCACCCAATAAGCCACTTGGCAAACAGCCGCAAGTGTTAGGGTTTGTTCATTTATGCTGTTCATAATTTTTTACTGCTTATATTACTAGGTATATTTTTAAGGCAATCGCTTAACGAATAAGACTATTAATGATGCCGCCGCCTAAACAAAGTTTATCTAGATAGAAAACCACTGATTGTCCTGGTGTTACTGAACTTTGCGGTTCATCAAACATCACTAAATATTCACCGTCGCTCATTGGAGATAAGTGACAAGGCACATCCTCTTGGCGATAGCGCGTTTTCACGGTACATTTTATCGGGCCAGCAAGGGGCTTACGATTAACTAAATGTAACTGATTACCAATTAAGCCTTTAGAAAACAGGCGAGGATGATTATGCCCTTGACCGACAATTAATACATTACGTAATAAGTCTTTTTCTACCACATACCAAGGCTCTTCACCGGCATTGGCTAGACCACCGATACGAAGACCTTTACGCTGACCTAAGGTGTGATACATCAAACCGTCGTGCTCACCAATCACTTCACCTTCGGCAGATTCTATTTTGCCCGGTTGTGCAGGTAAATATTTACCGAGGAAGTCTTTAAATTTTCGTTCACCGATAAAACAAATGCCGGTGCTGTCTTTTTTGTTATGGGTAACTAAATCGGCTTGCTCGGCAATTACGCGTACTGCAGGCTTTTCGATATTTCCCACTGGAAATAAAGTACGACCGACTTGTACATCGCTAAGCGTGTATAAAAAGTAGCTTTGATCTTTATTGCTATCTAAACCGCGTAACATCGCCCATTGACCATCGATAAATTCACGTTGAACATAATGACCGGTTGCAATGTAATCTGCGCCTAAGTCTTCACAAGCAAATTCTAAAAAGGCTTTAAATTTAATTTCTTTGTTGCACATAATATCTGGATTAGGCGTTCGTCCAGCTTTATATTCTGCCAGAAAGTATTCGAAAACATTATCCCAATACTCGGTCGCGAAATTGATGGTATGTAGTTTTATCCCTAGCTTGTCACAAACAAGTTGTGCATCTTCTAAGTCTTGCGACGCAGCGCAGTATTCATCGGTATCGTCTTCTTCCCAGTTTTTCATGAACAAGCCTTCAACTTGATAACCTTGTTCAATCAATAAGTGTGCAGAAACAGAGGAGTCGACACCGCCGGACATGCCAACAATTACTTTGGTGTCGCGTGGTGCTTTCGTTATAGGCGCAGAGTTTTGGTTTTCAGCGCTCGATGATACTTGTGATGACATTAAAAATACAAATCTAGGGAAAATGGCGCAAAATTATATCATGTCAACATTTAGCGGCATAGATTAAAGATTAGATTTTAATGAAGATAATGGAATTTTATTATCTGTTTGTTGAACGGTTAAGTAATCTTCAATACATTCTAAAACCATAGCGCTACGTAATTGTGATGATTTTTCTTTTATTTCTTCTAAGGTTAGCCAATGAGTATCAATGATCTCAATGTCTTTCGGCTCACTTTGTAAATAGGCATCAAGCTCGATAACAAAACAAAAACGGAGGAAAAAAAGATTTAGATCTGAGCGGTGAAAATAGTAAATACCCGAAACGTAATCGGGACTAAGCGCTAAACCTGTCTCTTCAAGTACTTCACGTTCAAGCGCAGCCATTAAATTTTCGTTAGCCTAATACCAAGTCCATTAAGTTTGTTCCCACTCAGCGAGATTTAAAAGGCTTAAAGGCAAGGCATTGATTGAAGAGAATGGTTATTCCCTTCTCAAGTTCAATAACGCAGTCTATCAGCCTTTTAAACTCGCCCTTTGGGAGTTTGCCAGCGATTAGATAACCGCACAGAATTTCTTTCATATAGAATAGCTATATTAAAAAAATTCTATTTGTTCTCAAACCGCTGGCAAGCTCTGAGTGAGAACAAAATTAATGGAATTGGTATACATGTCCAGCAGGCTGGTTAAAGACATTTTTACCGTTTTCAATTTCTTCAACCAGTAAAAACTTATTTTGATGAACAATAACCGCAGCGACGGTGGCATTAGGTTTAAACTGCTCATCGCCATGGTCACTGTTTATGGCATTAACATTTATGCTATTAGCGGTTACCGACATGGTATTATTCGCCTTTTAATTGCTGGTAATGACCATTTTCAATGCCATCGAGCTTGTACTTTCCTATACTGTAACGCACTAGCCTTAGTGTCGGAAAGCCAATAGCGGCAGTCATTCTACGGACTTGCCGATTTCGTCCTTCACTAATACTAATACTCAGCCAAGTAGTTGGAATACTCGCGCGTTCGCGAATGGGTGGATTGCGCGGCCAAAGTTCAGGCTCGGTGATAACTGTAACTTTAGCCGGCAGCGTTAGACCATCTTTTAATTCAACACCGTCAGATAATTTTTGTAAATCACTGCTTTGCGGAGCACCTTCAACTTGCACCCAATAAGTTTTTTCAGTTTTTTCTTTTGGGTTAGCCAACTTATGCTGTAATTTTCCGTCGTTGGTTAATAATAATAAACCTTCACTGTCACGGTCTAAACGACCTGCGGCATAAACGTCTTTTACCGAGATAAAATCTTTTAAAGTCTTACGCTGTTGGTCGTCGGTAAACTGCGAGAGTACATCAAAAGGTTTATTAAAAAGCACTAAAATACGATCTGCTGGAGCAGGGCGTGGTTTAGTTTCTTTTATCGCACGATTTTTCGAGAATCGGCGATTTGTTGAATTTGACGATTTTGTGTTTTTATCACGTTTTGCTCTTTTCTCGTCTTGAATTAGGTTAGTCACTGGCTATCCTTTTGAAATAATTTGGCAAAGTGGATAAAGAATCAAGCAACTGCCGTACACGAACCACAGGAGCAAGGCGTGGTTTGGTTTCTTTTATCGTACGGCTTTTAGAACGTCGGTGATTCGTCGAGTTCGATAGTTTTGTGCTTTTATATTCTCTTGCTTTTTTTTCGTCTTGAGTTAGGTTAGTCACAGGCTATCCCTTTGAAATTATTTGATATGGCGGTAAAGAGTCAAGCAACTGCTGACCATACCGCTTAGTCACTAAGCGTTTGTCCATTAGCGTAATAATGCCAGTATCTTTCTCATTTCTTAGTAAGCGCCCGGTAGATTGAATAAGCTTTTTAGATGTTTCTGGTACTGAAATCGACATAAAGGGGTTACCGCCTTTAGTGGTAATATATTCAGCCTGCGCTTCTTCAACCGGTGATGTCGGCACTGAAAAAGGTAATTTAGTGATGATCAAATTGGTTAAGTACTTACCCGGTAAATCTAAACCTTCAGAAAAACTTTGTGTACCAAAAATGATACTGGCTTTATCTTCGTCACAACGTTTTTTATGCGTTTCAATAATATGCTGACGTGATTGTTCACCTTGTACTTCAATATCCATTTTGTGCAGCTCTCGCAATGCTTTGGCAACTTGCTCCATTTGCCAGTATGAGGAAAACAGCACTAAACAGGCTTTTCCTTGTTTAATTAACGCGGGTAACTCAGTAATTAATTCATCAGTGAATTGTGGACTACTAGGCTCATTTTTCATTTTGGCGATAACAAGCTGTGCATTGTTTTGATAATCAAAGGGGGAGTCTACTTTTTGATATTGCGTGCCATCATTGGTTTGTAAACCTACTTGACGACGGAAATGTTCGAAAGAATTTAGCGCTAAAATGGTCGCTGAACATAAAACAGCTCCCTCACATTTCGACCATAAAATATCCTCTAAGGCAAAGCCTACTTCAATTGGGGACGCAGACAATAAAAAGTCGCTACGTTTTCCGGTCAGTTTCTCTAACCAGCGGGCCATGGGTGCGCCTTTTTCACTGTCAGTTTTTGCGTACATTTTCCACAGTGCATTAAAATTCTCAAGTCGCTGGATCATAAAGCCGGCTTCAGCCAACAGCGGCTCTGCTAGAAACATTTTGCTATCACCGTCTTTTACCGACTCCATCAGTAAATTATAAAGCTTATTACAATGAGCCAAACACTTTTTGCTGAGCTCGGCTAAATCTTCCGCCCAATTTTTTAAGTGCTGCGGAATAATGCCATTTTCAAAGCGATATTGAGCCGCGTCGTCGTCACGTGCAAAACGGCTTTTTTCTTTTAAGTTTTCATTAAAATACAAGGTCTGATTGTTTTCTATAAAATTGGCTACTTTTTGCATTTCCATTAATAAGTCTTGGCAATCGTCACCGAGTTTTAAAGAAGGGGAAATTGCCGAATTCGACTTGATCAATTTCGCCATTTTATCGCCGGTTTCTTTTAACTTGGTCAGCCAGTCAATTGCCCCTTTAATAGTAACACTCGCACTGGAATGGTCACGCGCTACCTTGGGTAAATGATGAGCTTCGTCGATGATGTAAAACGTATCTTCAGGAGAGGGTAAAATAACGCCACCACCTAGTTCTAAGTCAGCGAGTAATAAACTGTGGTTAATAACCAATACATCGGCGGCGTCCATTGTTTCGCGTGCTTTATGAAAAGGACAATGGGTGTGTTCAGCTAGATTCTTCAAACAACTGTGTTTGTCGCATTGAATTTGTTGCCATAAATGATGTGGGATAGGATCAGCCCAAGAATCAAGATCGCCTTGCCATTTATTATCCGTTAGTGCTTTATGCAAATGATGCAACAATTTTATATCCATAGCATTGGGCTTTTGTGCAAAGGTAAAACCTGCTTGCGGTGAATCATCATTGCTAACCGCAAGTGCTAATTTCTGTCGGCAAACATAACGCTGACGACCTTTAACTAAGGTAAAATTAAAGTCTAAGCCAGAATGCTTTTTTAAAAAGGGTAAGTCTTTGTCAACCAACTGCTCTTGCAAGGCAACGGTTGCAGTAGATATGCAGACTTTCTTGGAACGTGATATCGCTAATGGAATGGCACCTAATGAATAAGCTAAAGATTTACCCGTGCCGGTACCTGCTTCTATAATAATAATCTTTCGGGTTTTGTCGTATTCACCGGCTAATGTTTTAGCTATTTCGGCAATCAAAAAAGTTTGCTGTTTTCTTGGGTGAAAATTTTCTAGGTTTTCACTAATGCTTTTATACGAGGTGCGGATCGCTTCTTTGATTTTATCGCTTAACATGCTGGTAGCCATTTATGGTTCATTTGTTTATATATCCATCATTTCTTGACTTGCCCAAAGCTATATCTTCAAGTGGAATGAGTATATACTGCTGTATATATTAACAGTTTATCGTTATCCGCCACGAATTAAAATATTTAATGTCACTAACTGCTGAAAAACTAACATCCAACTCAAATTATGGCTTTTTATTAACACGCCAAGCCTATGATACTAAACAAGGAATTGAATTGTCTTTGTGGGTGAAAACCTTGCAAGGTGCCGTTAATGTTATTGTGCAGCAGCAACAAGCTTTATTTTTTGTTGAGCAAACTCAGCAAAAACAGGCGCAAAAATTATTAGCCGCGCAAAGAATAGCTACCGCTAAAGTTACACCGCTGGCGCTTAAAACGTTTAATCAGCAAGTGGTCAGTGGCTTTTACTTTTCAACGATGCGCGACTTTTATCGCGCCCGTGATGTGTTAAAACATCATGAAATTAAATGCTATGAAGACGACTTTCGCCCTGATGAGCGTTTTCTTATGGAGCGCTTTATTACTTCAGGGATAGAATTTATCACGCAAATGCCAGCTCAAAAGCTATCTAAAACCATCATAGAAGCTGAGCAAAATAACTTTCCTGTTTTCCATAGTGATAAGTGTCGAGCAACAGATAAAGCTCAGTTACTTGATGATATTGTTTTAACCATGGTCTCACTTGATATTGAATGTTCAATGCAAGGAGAACTTTATTCTATCGGCTTACAATCTCATAAAATGTCTGATGGAAAACCAATCAAGTGTGTTTTGATGATCGGTGATCAAAATAAGGCTTCAGCGAAAGCCGATAACTCTAAACTTAACGCGGAAGAAGCCGCAGAAATTACTGAATACATAATTTGGCTTGAAAATGAACAGCAACTTTTAATGACCCTAATACAGTGGATAAAACAACACGACCCAGACATTCTAATCGGTTGGAACGTGATTAACTTTGATTTTAATCTGTTACAAAAACGCTGTGATATTTATAAGATTGCTTTTAACATTGGCCGCAATGGTAAAGCGCCACGCTGGCGGACACGCTCTGCGGGTGGAACCCAAAATGAACAAAAATTTATTGATATCGCTGGCCGAGTGGTACTCGATGGCATTGATTTATTAAAAAATGCCACTTATAGCTTCGCTAGTTTTTCCCTCGACTTTGTTGCCAATACATTATTAGGCAAAGGCAAAAAAGTTGATGATGTTGACAATAGAATTCAAGAAATAGTCGACAACTTTAATCATGACAAACTCGCACTGGCGGCTTATAACTTAGAAGATTGTCGTTTAGTTACGCTCATTTTTGAACACACCTTATTACTTGAATTCACTCGTTTACGCGCCAAATTAACCGGTTTAGCAATAGATCGTATTGGCGGCTCTGTTGCTGCATTCACTAATTTATATTTACCTAAGCTTCATCGCAGTGGTTATGTTGCACCTAATATGGGCGATGGCTTGCAAGGGTTAGTTTCTCCTGGCGGTTATGTGATGGACTCCATTCCTGGTTTATATAAAAACGTACTAGTACTTGATTTTAAAAGTCTTTATCCGTCTATTATTCGAAGTTTTAATATTGACCCTATGGGTTTAATTGAAGGACTAAAATCACCTGAGCACAGTATTAAAGGTTTTGATGGCGCCTACTTTTCAAGAGATAAACACTTTTTACCTGATATTATTAACGACCTTTGGTTAGAGCGTGATATTGCTAAAAAAGATAAAAATGCGGCATTGTCGCAAGCAATAAAAATTATCATGAATTCATTTTATGGCGTACTTGGTTCCACAGGTTGTCGGTTCTTTGATCCGCGCTTATCAGGCTCTATTACCAAACGTAGCCATGAATTATTAAAGACGACTTCACAATGGTTAGAAAATGATGGTTATCAGGTGATTTATGGCGATACCGATTCAATTTTTGTCCATGTTGATGAAGATAAAACGCCGGAGCAATGTCAAGCGTTAGGCAAAGCGTTACAAGATAGAATTAATGTCAGATGGCAAGCAACACTCAAAGAAGAGTTCGCCATAGAAAGCGAATTAGAAATTGAGTTTGAAACCCATTTTAGCAAATTTTTAATGCCAACTATTCGTGGCCAAGAAGTCGTTAAGGAACAAAATAAAGTAGGTACTAAGAAACGCTATGCGGGTGTTGTCAACGGAAAGCTACTGTTCAAAGGCTTAGAAACGGTGAGAAGTGATTGGACAGAGCTGAGTAAGGTGTTTCAACAAGAACTTTACCGGCTAATATTCAACGAAGAACCCGTAGAAGAATATATTAAAAATATAGTCGATGAACTAAAGCAAGGGCTTCACGATGACAAGTTAATCTATAAGAAAAAAATAAGACGTAGCTTGCCAGATTACGTAAATACTCCGCCACATGTTAAAGCGGCTTTAATTGCCAACGCTAAGCTCAAGGAAGAGGGTAAAGAGCCCAAATACACCAACAGAAGAACCATTAAATATGTTATCACTCTCGATGGTGTTCAGCCTTTAGAATATAACGAGAGCAAGCTTGATTATGACTTTTATGTAGAGAAACAAATAAAACCCATTGCTAATGATATATTACCTTTTATAGGTAAAGATTTTGATGCAATTACCAGTAACCAGCTGGGGTTGTTTTGAAGTCAAATGCTTTGAGTTACATAAATATATGCATACGTTCATAACGATGACCTCGGGTAAATCAAAGACATTCATTAATTCAATCAGTACGGTTAAAATTAAATCTGCTAATGGTTAATCAATACTTTATATTCATCACTATTTGTATATTGATATTTACAATTATTTATTGCTTCAGCCTAATCCAATTTTTTGTAAATAAAGAGTGCATCATGTTTAGAAAGATCATAAAGTAACTTTATTGAGTTAGCTATATAGATGGCTAAATGAATTTTGATGCTAAGGATGAAAAGTCATGATCAACGATACAAAAATAATAAACGCTGGGCGAAAGTCTAAATGGACACGCGGTGTTGTTAATCCTCCCGTAGAACGAGCTTCTACGGTTGTTTTTAATTCTGTTAAAGAAATGAATCATGCTACGGCTAACCGTGCTAACCAAGTGCTTTTCTATGGTCGTAGAGGTACATCAACCTCTTTCGCTTTCGCTGATGCGATGACAGACTTAGAAGGTGGTGCAGGCTGTGCTATTTACCCGTCGGGCACCGCAGCAATAACTAATGCCATTCTTTCGTTTGTAAAAACCGGTGACCATCTTTTAATGGTCGATACCGCCTATGAGCCGACCCGCGATTTTTGCGATAAAATATTAGTGAATATTGGCGTTGAAACTACTTATTACGACCCCACCATTGGCAAGGGCATTGAAGCGTTGATTAAAGAAAATACCCGTATTATTTTCTTAGAGTCTCCAGGTTCTATTACCATGGAAGTACAAGATGTTCCCGGTATTTCAGAAGTTGCTCACCAACATAATTGTCTGGTGATGTTAGATAACACCTGGGCGGCGGGCGTTAACTTTCAACCATTTGATCACGGTGTTGATATTTCGATTCAAGCGGCCACTAAATATATTGTTGGTCATTCAGATGTGATGTTAGGCACGGCAATCGCCACTGAAGAACATTGGCCACAACTGCGCGAAAACAGTTATTTAATGGGGCAATGTACTTCGCCTGACGATTTGTATCTGGCGATGCGCGGTATTCGCACTTTAGGTGTGCGTTTAAAGCAACATCAAGCAAGTGCATTAAAAGTAGCTAACTGGTTAGCAACACGTGAGGAAGTTGACGTTATTCTTCATCCTGCATTTGAGTCGTGCCCAGGGCATGAATATTTTGCACGTGACTTTACTGGCTCTAACGGGTTATTTTCTTTTGTGCTGACCCGTGGTGATAAACAATCATTAAATGCCTTACTTGACGGAATGACGCATTTTAAAATGGGCTATTCGTGGGGCGGATTTGAAAGTTTAATTTTGGGTAATACCAATATTGGGCGTTTGCGCACCGCGACACCATGGAATTATGAATACCCATTGATTCGTTTGCACATAGGTCTAGAAGATGTTGATGACTTAATTGCTGATTTAGAAAAGGGTTTTGAGCGCTTGAATGCCGCTTTGAAAAAATAATATATCAATGATGTGTTGCAGACATTGCGGACAATTTAGCGGATAACAGCTAAATTTGATTACAGTCTCATGAGTTAAACCGTTAGGGTATTTACTGTTGCGGTAAATACCTTAATAATTTAATCGCCTCTTAAAAGCTAATTTAAACGCTTTGTTTCATTAATAAGTTAAGGTAACAGACAAACATCTTCCTCTTTTCGTTGGTAATAATCAGCGGTTAATCCAAGTAGCTGCGGTATGGTTACTGATATGGCAATGGATGAAAATGTCCCAACAAGAATCCCGGTAAATAGAGCAATTGAAAAACCACTTAATGACTCACCTGCAAAAAACCATATCGCTAATATTGTCACTAGCGTGGTACCTGAAGTGATCAAAGTTCTCACTAATGTCAGCCTAATCGCTTTATTAATTAATTGATCGATATTTTCGTCTTTACTGATTTTCATTAACTCTCTTATTTTGTCGCCAACGATAATGGAGTCATTTAATGAATAACCGATAATAGCGAGTAAACTTGCGAGTATGGTTAAGTCAAACGAAAGGCCTAACCAAGCAAATACCCCCAGTACCACAATAACATCATGGAAAAGGGCCACAACCGCGCCCGCGGCTAATCGCCATTCAAACCTTAAAGATAAATACAGTAATACCGTAATAATAGCGGCTAATAATGCTAAACCTCCTTGATTTATAAGCTCTTCACCGACTTGACTGCCAATATAGATAGCATCCTGCGGGCTTATATTTAAAGCGTTTTGCTGAGCGAAATCGGTGAGCCATACTTTACCTGGTAAGCTAATACCTTTATCGGCTTGTCGGACACTCCAATGTGTTCCTTTATCTGCAGATGTTACTGTAAAGGAATCAGGTAAATAGGCGCTTAATAATGTCGACATATTGTCTTGGCTGATTGATTGCTCTGTTGAAAACTCAGTTAAATATCCACCAGTAAAGTCCAGACCCAGCTCAATTCCACGGGTAAATAAACCCAATAGAGCAATGACAACTAATACTATGGCAAAGTAAAAACTAGCGATTCGAAGCTTAGTCAACGATTGATTTTTTTCATTTTCTAAAGGACTATTGTTCATAGCTTAACTCCTAATAATTGAGTTGTATTTGTTCTGAAGGTTAAATTGGTCAGTGCTTTTGAAACAAAAACACCGGTAAACATACTGGTTAATATGCCAAGGCACAAAATAAGTGCAAAGCCTTTTACCGGGCCATAACCTATGGAATATAAAATAATGCCAGTGATCATAGTGGTGATGTTCGCATCGAGAATGGTTGAAAATGCACTTTGGTAACCGGACTCAATAGCCGACAACACTGTACGTCCGCGTTTCAATTCTTCTTTTATCCGCTCGAAAATAATAACATTTGTATCAACGGCCATACCTATGGTTAATACTAAGCCTGCAATCCCCGGCAGGGTAAGTACAGCACCTGGCAGTAATGACATTAACCCGAGTAAACTCACCAAATTGAGGGCTAAAGCAATGTTCGCTATAACACCTAAAGAACGATACCAAAGTGCCATAAATATTAAGGTGAAAGCAATACCTACGCACAGCGCTTTTATGCCATTAGCAATGTTGGTTTCCCCAAGTGTTGCTTCAATGGTACGTTGTTTTACTATGGTTACTGGCGCAGTGAGTGAGCCGGCACGCAATAATAATGACAAGTCTTGCGCAGCTTGTTGGCTAGACATATTGGTAATACTAAATTGAGCACCCAAATGTTGCTGTATGGTAGCCACATTAATAACATTGCTCTTTTTTACAGTTTTGTTATCGGCATTTCTATAAAATTCTGAAAACACCGTCACCATAGGCTTACCTATATTTTGACGTGAAAATGCCGACATTTTATCTCCGCCAATAGCATCTAAAGTCAGGTTGACTAAAGGCATGCCCATTTCATCTTGTCCGGCGCGGGCATTTTTAATATGACTACCAGAAAATACAACTTTACTGTTTAACGTTAAGTTACGGCCATTTTGATCTGGCATTCTAAACATACTGCTAGCATTTGAGTTCTCTGCTAACTGGTAAAAATCCAGGGTAGCTGTTGCTCCAATAATGCGTCTAGCTGCTTCAGGGTCGTGAACCCCTGGTAATTCTATGCGAATATTATTTTTACCTTGTTGTACTGTCACCGCTTCGGTTATACCCAGTTCTTCTATTCTACCGCGCATGGTTTTAAGCGTTTGCTGCATGGCTTCTTGACGAAACTTAACGATTTGTTGGGATGGGTAGCTTAAGGTTACTTGATTATTATTACTTTGTTGTTGAGTAAGTTCAGGATAAGTTTTCTTTATTGCTGAAAATAAGATTTTGCTTTGTTGTTTTTGTTGTTGTGATAGATTAGGGAGCTTGACCATCATACTTTGCACGTCATCATCTGTGGTACTTTGCATCACCTTAACGCCACGGATATGATTTACCCTCGCGATGTTTTTTATATCTATTGCAATATTTTTCAAGCGCTCTGTTAAGGCTTGCTTTGTGTCAACATCAAGCACAAATAGTACACCGCCGCTTAAGTCGAGTCCCAATTTTATTGGCTTTGCTGATAATGCGGATAACCAGCTTGGGGTATTATTTTCAATAACGCTATCTATTAAGTAATTATGCTCAAACTCGCTTAAGAGTATCTTTTTCAGAGATACTTCGTCGCTTTTATTGGCAAGTAAAATAGAGGAACTTTCTTTTGAAATTCTAATTTCATCAATCGAAAGCTTATGATCGCCAAGTACATTTTTAAGTTGTACTAGTGTCATGGCTGGGGTGTTTATGTTTATGGGCGTTAGTTCAATTTTGACTTTATCACTATATAAATTGGGCAGGGCACTGATAAAAAGCAAAACTAGGGTAAGTAAAATTATTATATTTCGCCATTTAGCACGGTTATTATGGGGTTTTCTGGGTGAGTTCATCATTAAATCTCTACATAAAACTCGCTTGATTCGGTTATCTACCTAAGTAAAAATAAACGAGGGCCACAAGTCACTGGGATAAAACCAGTATTGGAAAAAGGAAAATGTTTCAGGAATAATTTAATCGCGAGTGAGCGACAATTATTACTAACTTTTAACTAAGGGAAATGCAGGAATTAACTGTAGTAGGTAATGTTAGATGCGTATAAAGCGTTGCTGTCTTGCCAACCCGAAATTCGGGAGGAGTTAGATTGATGGCTTATTTTTTCGAACCAGCGTATTTGCATTCCTGGATTCGTCAAATTTTTAAATAAGGCAGGACTTAACTTAACTTCAAAAAATGTTATAGCGTGATGATAGTTGGGGGTTAATTGTATTTCATTACTGAATGACGAGGAACAAGCTCGGTTTAATCTTGGTAAATTAGCGTGTTCTTCTGGGGTGTCGTCATCTAAATTGGCGAAAGAAAAATCTAAGCTGGTCGGTGAAGTTTGCAGGGGGTGGTTAGGTTGAATTGACGTTTCATTATCAAAATTCAGCTTCGACGTAGCATTAGCCGTTTGAGCTAATATAAATAAAAAAAATGCTAACGTTACATTGCGCCACATGCTGGAATAAAGCCCGTTTTACTTAATGAAAATAATTATTACCTAGTATATATGGGATGTTTTGATTAATTCAATGATGATCTTGTATGAACGACCATATTTATGTGTTTGTTATTACATTTATTCCATCGAAAAAAGTTGGGTAACGAAATATCAGGTATCAGGTATCAGGTAGCTTATTCATAGAATTTGTACTCTGGTAAGACAAAGAGGACGAAATTGCTTTGGTATACGACCTAGCCATTGCTTTGCCAGCTTGAATATAAGGATAAAATAGAAGGTGAAAACTTTCAGCCTAACAAACTTTTTATTTATCTGCGTTTTAGTACACTTTATGTTGGTATTGTGAGAATAACACTGTTAAATTGTCAGAGGGTTAACCATCTAGGAGTCTAGTCTTCGAGCTAGACATAACAATGAAAGTAATGAAATAGTAAAGTGTGCAATGATTGTTAAACAATTAGGCATCTTTAGTATTAGCAGTAAATAGAGAAAAGACTATGTTCTACCAAACCGACGACGTTCGTATTAGTAAAATTAAAGAATTATTACCTCCAATCGCCCTTATTGAGCGATTTCCTGCTTCCCAAGAAGCGTCTAAGTCGGTATTTGCAGCGCGCACAGCCATTAGCAAAATATTTAATCACCAAGATGATCGCTTACTCGTGGTTATTGGCCCGTGTTCAATTCATGATGTAGATGCAGCACTAGAATATGGTCAGCGTTTGGTAAAGCTTCGTGAAAAATATAAAGATACTCTTGAAATTGTTATGCGTGTTTATTTTGAAAAACCGCGTACAACCGTCGGTTGGAAAGGTCTTATCAACGACCCTTACATGGATAACAGTTTTAAATTAAATGACGGCCTACGTATTGGCCGCAAGTTATTACTTGATTTAAACGATATGGGTATGCCAACAGCGGGTGAGTTTTTAGATATGATCACCCCACAATATATGGCTGACTTTATGTGTTGGGGAGCCATTGGTGCTCGTACCACAGAAAGCCAAGTTCACCGTGAATTAGCTTCAGGTTTGTCTTGCCCGGTTGGTTTTAAAAACGGCACAGATGGCACCATCAAAGTGGCAATAGATGCTATTGGCGCGGCGAGTGCTTCACATCACTTTTTATCGGTTACTAAGTATGGACATTCTGCGATAGTTCAAACAACAGGTAATAAAGACTGTCATATTATTTTACGTGGCGGTAAAACAACTAATTTTGATGCTGACAGTGTGCAAACGGTTACCGAACAGTTAAATAAATCATCACTTAATACCAAGATAATGATCGATTTTAGTCATGCTAACAGTAGTAAAAAATTCGAGAACCAAATGTTAGTTTGCGAAGATGTTTGTCAGCAAATTAGTAGTGGTAATGAAAATATTTTTGGCGTCATGGTAGAGAGTCACTTAGTTGAAGGGCGCCAGGATCTAATTGATGGCAAAGTCGAAACCTATGGGCAAAGTATTACTGATGCCTGTATTGGCTGGGCTGATACCGAGAATTTATTAGCACAACTTAGTGATGCGGTAATAACTCGTCGAAAATAGCTTACCCTTTTAATTTATATAAAAACCAATCAAGTGTTTTATTGACAGTGATTGGTTTTTTATTATCAGAATTTCAACAATAAGTCGTTTGAAATACCAGCAACTACAAACTATGAACTTCATTGTACATCTTCAAATTTATTGCATCACAACTGTGTCGAGTGTTTTGGGAATAACTTGAAAATACAATTTTTTCTCCAATACTCAATGACGCTTTAACTAAACTTGTACAAATAAATTGCTTGGGTAATTTGTTTTTTATTTTCTCTTCAAAATTTAATTCATTACTCGTTAAAATATCAATAGTGGTTGGCGCTAATATGGTGATTAAGTGCGGTAATAAGCTGATAAGATCAAAGTTCGCACTAATACTGATATAACTACTCTCTGCTTGTGGCGTAATATGAATGGTAAAAAATTGCTCATTATGAATACCATTAAGGGAATAGCCAAATGGGTGGAATACATGATCATCGATATCGAAGTGAGCAAACAACTTATCAATATTAAACATATTGCGTATATTTAACGCGGTTAAGTTAGTATCGGTCAATATTTTACTGGCGGCTTCACTAATATGGTAAGCAACAATCTCATAACTTTTATCGTTAATGTTAGTTTGATAGTTATTGTCTTGGTGAAACAGGTAATTGTGATGTGAATCTAAGTCGCCAAAACGATAAGCCTTACCTGAGATATATTGCCGTAACGTTTTTACATCTTGCGAAAAACAACTTGGCTGGGCATGAGAAAAGTATTCGTTTTTGCGCTGGTATGATATCTGCTTAATAGTATTAATAGGGTAACTATCAATGAAAAACTCAATAGCTTTAACTAGTTGTGATGTGCCACAGGTAATGATCAGTAATTTATGATGCCAAATAAATAAACTAGACTCAGATAATAACAAGGCTTTGCAGCTGTTATTAGTCATGCTCGACAGTATTTTTGCGCCACAGCTCTTAACCAGTGCTTCCCAAAAATTATTATCAATGTCAGTTAATAAAGACAGTTTCTCTGCATTAATGATTATTTGCGCTTTTTTTTCTGAACCTTCAAAAAACAACCCGTCATCCTTTTTCATCATTGATATCTTCAAGTGATATTGTACCTGTTTAAGGTAAAATAACACTCGCAATTTATTCATTCTCGGACTAAGGTATTGAAAAAATAACAACTAGGCTTACATTTGATAAATATTCAGCGGTTATCTATTCTCACTCAATTCGAACTTATTCGTATTTTTAAAACTAAAAATGGCTTAATTGCTTTAGCTACGTTTTGTGCAGTTTGGTTTGTTCTTCTGTATTATATGATCAGTTCTGCAACAGAAATTATTTTTTCTGATGGCTTTAAAATGGTCGCTACTACTTTGTTTGGTGCGCTAGGTTTAAGTGCCTTACTTGAATGGCCGGTCGCTGAGTTTTCTATATATTGGCTGGTTGCCGTTTATTCTTTTCCGCTGTTTACTTTGTTTGCGGCTAGCGATCAGACCTGCTCAGATAAAGCGCGTGGCACGCTTAGATTTATTACTTTACGCGCAACACGCAGTGAAATATTACTTGGCCGATTTTTAGGACAATTTATTATTATTGCGATTTTGATTTTTTTAACTTTAGTGGCATGTGTTGTACTGGCCACAATGCGAGAGGCTGCTTTATTTATCCCTTCAATAAAGCAGGCGGCGGTACTCTTTTTAGAACTGATCATTATCATCACACCCTTTATCGCCTTAATGTCATTTTTAAATAGTCTATTATCTTCCGCTAAAATGAGCATTGTGATGAGCATCTTATTTTATACTGTGGGCGCCTTACTTATAGGTTATATTCAGTTGCAATTTAATAGTGGCGAATTTCTTAATTATATTTTTCCTGGGACACAAATCAGTCGCGTAGTTTCATTACAGAATCTTGATTTTATGCATTACCTTATACCTTTAGTACAAAGTGTGATTCTATTATTTGCAGCAGATAAATTATTAAAGAGGGCGTCATTATGAATTTTACTCCACAAAATTCTAGCTCGTTAATTCATGTTGAAAACCTTTCAAAATCATTTGGTGATCACCTAGCACTTAATAATATTTCTTTCTCGTTAGACAAAGGACAGCCCATTGCCTTAGTAGGGCCAAACGGTGCAGGAAAAACAACATTATTTAGTTTACTTTGTGGTTATTTATTGCCTAGTAGCGGTAGTATTTCAATTGCAGGGGTAAAAGCCGGCAATGAGAAGCTATTTGGTCGCTTAGCTGCATTGCCACAAGATGCACAGTTTGACCCTCGTTTTACCATAAGCCATCAACTTAAGTTCTATGCTCAGTTACAAGGTTTTACCCGTAAAGATGCGATAAAAGAAGCCGAGCGTACTTTAGACTTAGTGGGCTTGTCTGATACTTTACAAGCAAAACCCAACGAGTTATCTCATGGTATGCGTAAACGGGTTGCGATAGCACAAACATTAATTGGCTCACCAGAAATTGTTATGTTAGATGAAGCAACTGCGGGTCTTGACCCCATAAATGCTAGAGAAGTACGTGAGCTTGTTGCTTCGTTATCATCAGATATTACTTTTATTTTAAGTTCTCATGATTTAAGTGAGCTCGAACGCTTATGTAGCCAAGTGTTATATCTGGAAAAAGGACAGTTACAGCAGCATCAAAACTTACAAAGTGAAGACTCTCAACAGTATATAACATTAAGAATGAAGCAGTCGTATGATAACTTTTTGGAGTTAGTTCAGAATGTCTCTAGCGTTGTGAGTGTCAAACAAACCCAAAGTAATGAATTCTTGATCACCAGTGCTATAACTCAAACAGACGAGCCTCCAATCGACTTACAAATATTACAACTTTGTCATCAGCAAAAATGGCAATACTCACAATTAACCAATGGTAAAACGTTAGAAAACCAACTGTTTTAGACTTTTTCTGCGGGGATAAACTCACCTTCAAGGTCGACACGTTTCTGTGTTCGGCCATTGTTTTGTTTTTCGAGCCACTTAAGATAACTTTCAATAGGCATAGGTTTAGCATAATAATAACCTTGACCAATATCGCAACCAAAACTGCGCAGCGTGTCTTCATCTTCTTGACTATTTATGCCTTCAGCAACAACTTCTAACCCTAAACCTTTTGCCATTTTTACCGTGGCTTCAGCAATCGTTTTACGCTTGTGATCATCATTAACATTTTCAACAAATTGTCTATCAACTTTAAGTTCTTGAAAAGGTAAGTGACTAATTTGCTCCATAGATGAATAGCCTGTACCAAAGTCATCAATACTAATGGTAAAGCCTAATTCGCTAAATTTTTTAATTAAGTCAAGCGACTGTTGATTGTGAGTGATCGAAGCTGACTCGGTTAATTCAAAAATTATTTTTTCAGCAGGTATTCCGCTTTCTTCAATAATGGCTAATGCTTTATTAAAGAAATGCTCGTCAGCGATGTCTTTACCACTGATATTAATTGATACCATATGATTATATTTATTGTCAGTTAATATCTGTTGATGTTGTGCTAACGAACGTTTAATAACCCATAGCGTTAATTGATTAATTAAGCCAAGATCTTCAGCAAGAGGAATGAAAAGCACAGGTGAAATATAACCTTCTGATTTATGATCCCAACGTATTAGACACTCACTACTACATACCCGTAAGGTTTTTAAATCTATTTGCGGTTGATGATATATTTCTAATAAATTTTGTTCAATGGCTTCTTTAAGATCAGCGGCAAGCATTAATAAATGGTTCGCTTGTTCTGATTTTTCACTTTGGTAATATCCCCAACGGCCATAAATATTTTGGGCATCGTTAGTCGCTAACAGCGCATTGTTTATTAGCAGATAGTTTGCACTGCCATGCTCGGGGTAGTTCGCAATACCAATAACAGCAGAAAGAGGCAGTTTTAATTCATTAATTTGAAACGTTTCCGCAACTAACTGTTGGATCGACTTTACTAATACTGACAGGTTTTGCTGATTGGTTTTTTTATTAATAATGATTGCTAAGCAATTGTTCTCTAAGAAACAAATTTTTTCATTGTTCGGCGTTAACGGCACAATGGCATCATTATAAATGAATAACGAATCTAAACGCTGACTTAATCGTGTAAATAGGGCAGCACTGGTCTTATCGTCAATATATAATGAAATTTTTTCGATATGTTCAGGTTTAATCACCATAACACTAAAGTTATGTTCACCTAATAGCTGTAGGTTATTCATGGTGCTTTCTAACACTAATTTACGAGGTAGTTTAGTTAACGGGTGATAACTGATGTCATGAATTCTGTCTTGATCATTTCTCCGCATACGTTCAGCTAAAGCAAAAGCCATAAACGTAACTTCTATCATCACTGCAAATAAGAAAGCATTTCTCGTTAGAAATGTTGAATCAACATAATTCAGTAAAACAAGTGGTTGTATAGCTGCACCCGCGAGAAAAGGTAACCAAGAAATAAAATAAAATCGGGCCCAAGCAAAGTCTTTTGAAAGACGCCTGAAAATAATAAACAGCGAAAATAAATAAAAAGCCGGCTGAATAGAGAAGAAAAGCTTCGTTTGTGTTATTTGATCAAGACTTAAAGAAAACAAAGCAACGGCCATTAATAATATGCTGGATGTTATGCCTATCTTATAAATAGTATTTTTAACTTGGTCATAGCGGAGAAAGTAGAGCGAGAATAATAATAAGAAAAAGATTAAAAAATAATCTATGAAAAGTAAATATTCATGGATCAGATATTGAACTTGTTTAGAAAAAATTAAATAACCGTAACCTGTCAAGCCAGCTAACACAATGAAAGCAGACAGTAAGTAACCTATGTAGACTAGGTAAACTTTGTCTTTAATCGCAAAATATAAAACCAAGTTGTAGGTTGTCATTAATAAAATGATACCAATAAAAATACCATAAACGATTTGGGCATAATCAACACGCTTTTCAAAAGCCTTTTGTTGATATAAGACTAATGGCACATTGGGAGGGCCATTACTTTTTACATGTGCTAACAACTCTACATTACTGTTAGCGGGAAGTTGAAATTCAATATGAGGAAATATAGCAAGCAGCGTATCTTGATCAGGCGTTGGTTTTTGTTCGGCTATTAATTGCATGCTTTTTAAGAGCGGATTAACTTGATAGACATTAAAAAAGGCAAGCATGCTGTTGTCGGCATGAAGAACGAGTTCTTGATCACTATAAGTATTATTGGAGATGTTTATTTTAACCCAATAAGATTGCTGCCCTAAATCAAATGGAATATCGTTTGCTATAGATTCAGTAAACTCTGCAACTCTACTGCCATTATTAACCAACGTTTTAATGTCAAAGTTATTATCATTGTCTATGAGGTAGCTAAACTTACTAAGGGTGCTATTGTCATTTTCGGAGAGTGAAAGCTGATCAATTTGATTTATAAATTGCCAAACATTGTTAAAAACAAAAAACAGCACCACAGAAATCATCAAAACAAATGAAATATTTGTTACTTTATAAAAGCTCGAAGGTAATTTAATCATAACGTTAATTTTTTAAGAATAGCGACAAGGGCATGATAATTATCTATGTTACTAATTTAGCAGAAGACTTGGAATAAGGGCAGAAAAGATTAGAAAAAAAAGCCCACTTTACATTTATTTAAAGTTATGTGAGCTTTATTTTTTATTGATAAAACGAGCTTGTTTATATCAGTAAATTGTCTTCAAATTTAAAAAGCTGCAGTATTGGTAAATAAACCAACTTTTAAATCTTTAGCGACATAGATAACTTTACCATCGACAGATACTTCTCCGTCAGCAATACCCATAAATAATTTACGCTTAATAACACGTTTCAAGGTGATTTTGTAAGTTACTTTCTTATTTGTTGGTAAAATTTGACCGGTAAATTTTACTTCTCCTACGCCTAAAGCACGACCACGTCCTGGACCGCCAGACCAACCTAGGAAGAAACCAACTAATTGCCACATAGCATCTAAACCTAAACAACCAGGCATTACCGGGTCACCTTTAAAATGGCAATCGAAAAACCAAAGGTCTGGTGTAATATCAAGCTCAGCAATAATTTCGCCTTTGCCATATTCGCCACCATCGTCGGTGATAGAAATAATACGATCCATCATTAACATATTATCAGAGGGTAATTGGCTATTTCCTTCACCAAACATTTCGCCTGTACCAGCCTTAACTAAGTCTTCTTTAGAGTATGAATTTTGATCTAACATGAGGTCACTTTTTTGTTTTGTATAAAATTATGCGCTACTTTAGCGAACACCTGTACACTAAACAACTCGGAGCAGTACTTTATTTTTATTTTTCTGATATAAAATTAGCTAATTAACTTTATTACTGTATTCTTTAGTTATGTATAACCATTGAGCGAAACTTATATATATTTAGGTAAGGTACTGATGACAGAGAAGAAAAAATCGTATAGTAATGCTGAAAAGCAAAAACGCTATCGAGATAGACAAAAAGATCGTGGTAAAAAAGAAATGCGTGGTTATCTAACGCCAGAAGCGCAAAATTGTTATGAATTGATCGTAGATCAAACAAAATGGACTGATAGTGTTATTTTAAGCAATGCTGTAAGACTTACTTATGCCGCTTATAAAAATGGCCAAATAGGTTTGTTAAATAGCTGGTTAAAGAAAAATGAACTTTAGTTAAATAGTAAGCAGTTAGCTGTTAATAAGAGCAATAAAAGTTTTCTCTTATACTTTTTGTAATTAGTTAATTAAATTCAATTGTGCTGTTTATGAATACCCTATATGCTCTAGTTTATTAGGTAATACAGATTTTCGTAAGTTATTATGGATTGACGTATTTCAAAGATAATTAATAGTTAATGATAAGGTGAAACTCCGTTGATAAATGTTTTGTTGGTTGATGATCATGAGTTAGTTCGTACCGGGATACGTAAAATTCTCGACGAAGTAAAAGGACTTAAGGTTATTGGTGAAACTGAAACTGGGGAAGAAGCCGTACAATTCTGTCGTAAAAATGAACCAGATGTTGTCTTAATGGACATGAATATGCCAGGCATTGGTGGTTTGGAAGCAACTAAAAAAATAATCCGTTACTCTCCTGATATAAAAGTAATTGTATTAACGGTTTATTGTGAGGATCCAATACCTACCAAAGTAATGCAAATGGGTGCAGCTGGTTATTTAACTAAAGGTGCTGGAGCAGACGAGATGGTTAATGCTATTCGTGCCGTTAATAGTGGTCAACGTTACATTACTCCTGATATCGCTCAACAAATGGCGTTAAGCCAGTTCAAATCTAGTGAAGAAAACCCTTTTAATACATTGTCTGAGCGTGAACTGCAAATTATGCTGATGGTCACGCGTGGGGAAAAGGTCCCCGCTATTTCGGAACAATTAATTTTAAGCACAAAAACGATTAATAGTTATCGCTACAGAATGTTTGAAAAACTAAACGTTGGCAATGATGTCGAGTTAACGCATCTTGCCATTCGTTTCGGTATGATAAAAACAGAAATATTATAGAATTTGTCAATTCCCCTACCTGTATTTGATCACCAAGCTTTTCTTGCTTCAGTTTCCCTACAAGCTGGTGTTTATCGTATGTACGACAAACATCAAACCATTATATATGTAGGGAAAGCTAAACAGCTTAGAAAGCGCCTCGCTAGTTATTTTCGTAAAGATGTCGGCAATACCAAAACTAAAGTGCTGGTTAGCCAAATTATGGCGATTGACGTTACCGTTACTCATACTGAGGGTGAAGCGTTAATTCTTGAAAATAATTACATAAAAAAATACCAGCCAAAATATAATATTTTATTACGCGACGATAAATCGTATCCCTATCTGTTGATCACCGATCATAAACATCCAAAGTTAGGTGTTCATCGCGGTGGTAAAAAAATTAAAGGTGAATACTTTGGTCCTTATCCAACGGTTGGCGCTGTTTGGGAAAGTTTACGTTTAATGCAAAAGTTATTTCCTGTTCGCCAATGTGAAGACAGTTATTATCGTGCTCGCAGTCGTCCTTGTTTACAACATCAACTCAATCGTTGTTCTGCACCTTGTGTTGATAAAATTTCTGCTGAGGATTATAACCAACAAGTTGAATTGGCTAAATTGTTTTTGCGGGGCAAAAGCTCAACCGTAATAGACAGCTTAGTGAGCAAAATGGAACAGGCTAGTCAAACTTTAGAGTTTGAGAGCGCGGCAAAATTTCGTGATCAAATTGCTACGCTACGACAAGTGCAAAAGCAACAGTTTGTCAGTGGCGTTGTTGCTGAGTTAGATGTTATAGGTCTTTATATTGAAAAATCGCAAGTCTGTGTGCACGTTTTATTTGTCCGAGATCAAAAAATACTTGGCAGTAAAAGCTATTTCCCTGTGATACCGGCTAATACAGATAAATCTGACGTCTACCAAGCTTTCATCAGCCAGCACTATTTAGGACAAGATCTAAAGAGTGCGGCAATTCCTAAGGAAATAGTGATCAGTGAAACATTTGATCATATTGACGAACTTGCCAAATTATTAAGTACTCAGGCTGACCGTAATGTCAAAATATCTAGCAAAGTTCGCAGTGAACGTGCGCAGTACCTAAAACTTGCACGTACTAATGCAGAAAACGCATTAGCAACGCGTAATAGCCATAAAGAGTCAATGCGCGCCAGATTTTCAGCACTGAATGAAGTCTTTGAGCTCGATAATGGTATAAACCGTATCGAGTGTTTTGATATTAGCCACACTATGGGTCAACAAACGGTGGCTTCAAATGTGGTATTTAATCAAGAAGGGCCATTAAAGAGTGACTATCGCCGTTACAATGTCTTCGGCATAACGCCAGGTGACGATTATGCAGCAATGGAATTTGCTTTAAATAAGCGTTATGGCAAAGTAACGAGCATGGAAAATATGCCAGATATTATTTTTATTGATGGAGGAAAAGGGCAATTATCGAGAGCGGAGGAATTCTTTGCAACTTTTAATAGTAAGTCAATTTTAGAAAGAATACCTCTATTGGTAGGAGTAGCAAAAGGAGAAGGACGCAAGCCAGGTTTAGAAACATTAATACTTGCAGGAAGCCATCAATTAATCTCTTTGCCCTCGACTTCATCAGCCTTACATTTAGTTCAGCATATTCGTGATGAATCACATCGCTTTGCTATTACCGGACACCGTGCTAAGCGACAGAAAGCCAGTAAAAAATCCACCCTTGAATCGATTGAAGGTATTGGCGCGAAAAAACGTCAGGCTTTATTGAAATATTTAGGTGGTTTGCAAGAAGTCTTAAACGCGGATATTCTAACGTTGGAAAAAGTACCTGGCATTAGTAAAGTGCTGGCTGAGAATATATATAATGCACTGCATGATAAATAAATATTAACTGTATATAATATTTTCCTTTCCTTACTAAATTACCCATAAATAAATTGATAAAAATTCACGTGTTAAGCATTAATCTGTGTAGAATGCGGTAACGCTTGTTTTAGTTGTAAAAGAATAAATATATGTGGACTATTCCAAATCAAATCACCATGTTTCGCATTCTATTAATACCTGTATTTTTAGTCGTATTTTATCTACCTGTATCATGGAGTCATTTCGGCGCATTTGCCATATTCTGGCTCGCATCAATCAGTGATGCGCTCGACGGTTATTTAGCACGTAAACTTAATCAATCTTCTGCTTTTGGTGCCTTTATCGATCCTGTCGCTGATAAACTGATGGTCGTTGCTGCTTTAGTGTTGTTAATACAAGATTACCAAGTATGGTGGATTTCAATCTCAGCCTTACTGATGATTGCTCGTGAGATTTTTATTAGTGCGCTACGTGAATTTATGTCTTCACGTGGAAAACGGGACGATATCGCTGTTTCACAAATGGGGAAATATAAAACGGCTGCGCAAATGTTAGGGATCATGGGCTTAATTTGGCAACCTGATTATGATATTCCTTTAATTTTATTTAACTTTCCCCATGAAATATTAATGTTTATCGCTTATAGCTTTTATGTGATTGCAACTGTGCTCACTTTTTGGTCGATGTTGTCTTATTTCAAGATAGCTTGGCCAGAGTTATCTAAACAAAACAGTTAGAAAACGGTCTTTTAAGTTAAAAAAACGTCAAATTAGCCGCTTTTTAAGCAGTCTAAATAAAATTGATATTTAAGTGTTGACTCGAAATAATTTCAATGTAGAATGCGTCCCAAGTTGACAGGGAGTCAGCAGATGAAGCGGCTGTAGCTCAGCTGGTAGAGCATCACGTTGCCAACGTGAATGTCACGAGTTCGAGTCTCGTTAGCCGCTCCAAATTAATGTTAACTATAATAACTAGTTGTTATGTTTACATTAAGCAGTAAAATATTGGCGGGTTGGCAGAATGGCTATGCAGCGGATTGCAAATCCGTGGACCTCGGTTCGACTCCGGGACCCGCCTCCATTACTTATCTAAAATAAGTGATGTGTAAGGAATAGTTTAAAGACTAAGAAGTAGGGAACCAATCTCTACTATAAAAAATAATTATCCGATGCCCGGGTGGTGGAATTGGTAGACACAAGGGATTTAAAATCCCTCGCTCTTAGAGTGTGACGGTTCAAGTCCGTCTCCGGGTACCACCTTTTTATAACTTTTACGTTATAAAAATAAATATGTTACAGCATGAAATCCTTACTTTTATCTTCATTGTAAACCATCAGTTTATCACCCGTATTTTAGCCTTATACCCCTAAAAAACGTATTGTTAATCATATTGATCTTATTCTTAAGTCCATCTTCCTTTCTAGTTAAGACTCCTGTCCATATACTGTACTTTTAAACTTAATTCATTCCCTGCTATTAAACATAACCACACCATAACCAACTTCGTAAGTAATGGTCTCCGTAAATAATCATCACCAAAACATATATTAAATTTTCGGCTTTATTTAGCTTATTAAATAATTGTGGAGAATTGGACCTGCTAATACCGCTAACTCACGCTCACCGACCAAGAATATTGTGATACAGAAATTTCGAACTTAAAACTATTAGTAGGCAAGACAGGCAACAAAAGTACTTAGTAAAACATCAAATCAACTCAAAATAACGCTCGATAAACATCGGGAAATTTACCACTATCAATATTAACGATGCTCGCACTATTGCAAGGAAATACTTAACACAAGTCGCTTCTGGTGTTGATCCAAAGTAATAGTGAGAAAATCAAAAGTTAATGCCGGCATTAGATGAGTTTTTTAAAGAAAGTTATTTACCTTATATTCAACAAAATAAGAAGTCATGGCAGCGCGATAAAGCAAAGATTTAGTTATCAGGTGAGGGTTTAACTATCGCTTTTGCTAAAGCCTCCTGTAACCGGACTTTAGCATTGCTTAAAGAAGATAATACCAGAACTCGTTATTTTACCTTTGCTGAAATACATAAGATTATTAAGCAAGCAATAAGATATCCTAATGTATTTGTCGGAACTTTCATCGCTTACTATTCTATAAGGGGCTAGGAAAATGGGGCTACTAACAGCGCAGTGGAAGCATTTAGACAAAGTTAAGCGTAAATTTTATAGCTCCTTTATAGCAAAGTTTGGAAAAAGCGGTGAAATCTATCTTAGTGATGTAATGATGAAGCGAATTTAAATTTTAAGTCATTAATTTTTACTAATATCATTTCATTCACTGATAAAATGATATTTTTTGTGCAATTTAGACAATCGCTACTTTTCAATAAATTAACATTAACTTGGCGGGTCAATATTATTGGCAATACTGTTGTTTAAGCGAAACCAGCCCGCAATGGAGTATCGATCTTGCCTAGCGGGTAATACTTCATGAGGAAACTCTTCACTTAAAAATACCACTATCGTGCCAAGGTTAGGTGTTACGGTAATTCTCCGGTGATCAACGACTGAAGAAGCTGGCGTGTTTTCATCATAAATGACTAACTCGCCACCATCGCCCGCAGACCAATGTTGATTAAGATATACCACAACAGATAGCACGCGGTTATCTTCACCTTTAAAAGCGTCTTTGTGCTTCTTATAAAAGTCACCTTTTGCGTAATGGGAAAAATGACTTTCAAAAGAGAATAAGCCAAGAAACAAACGTCTATTTAAATAAGCTTGTAGTGACTCTGACCATTTTATCCAAGCACAACTCGCTACGCTGTTACTGGTTATCCAGCTAATTTCATCTGTGCGAACGAGATCGTTAATAAGATGCTCTTTTGTTCGACCAATACCTGCACGTTTAAAGTTTTCATCGGGCAGTTCGATAACATGTTGTAATAACAAACTGGTTAGATTTTCGGGCAAAGCGTTAAGGCGAATACTATAACCTTTTTCAACAATGTCATCGGATATAGATTCAAAGAGTGATTCTTCACCGCCAGAATGAGTCGTTTGAGCTAGGCTCAACTACATCCTGTCTTAGCAGGTAAAACTAACATTTTATCGATAATCTCATAAAGTGGCATATACGTCATGATAGCACTTTGCATGTATTGAACGGTAAAAATAAATTAAAATGACTTTTAACATAATTTTGATTCACTCCTAGCGAGAAAAAGTCATGAGGTAATCATTTATGCTATTGTCTGATCAGTTGTCGTTAAGAGAACATTAACTATGGTGAATTTTTATTAAAAAATTAATTTATAGTAATTTACGACTTGGTGAAATATTGATAAAAAATCATTTTGCTATATCTATGGTTTGTATTGGCACAGATATAAACTCCCATTCACTCCATCCCTGTTCGTCCCCTGTTTATCACGTTTAATACTTACTATTTTTGTAAAAGCAAAGTAATTCAGTTTATCGAGGCATCATCTTTATTAAGCGATGAGTTCAAATTGTCGTACTTTGGCCATGTAATAACAAAAGTAGTGCCAGGTAATTCTTTTAAAGTAATGTTGCCTTTTAATTTCTCTTTGACGAGGTTATAAATTATGTAGAGTCCTAATCCTTTGCCCATGGCTCGTCCAGAAGTATAAAACGGTTCAAATATTTTATCTTTATCTGCAGCGGGAATGCCACGACCGTTATCTGTAAACGTAAACTCATAACCTTCTTTAATTTCGGCCAAAGTAATAGTAATGATGCTGTCAACTGTTTCATTGAGGCCATGAACTAATGAATTTTCAATAAGGTGAGTCAAAATAAGGTTAAATACGCCCACATAACTCTTCATAATTATGTCATCACATTCAATTCTTATGTCTAATCTGTCTTTTTTCTGTCTGCTTTCCTGAAGCGAAACCCCTTTAATTAACAGTTCTTTAAAATTGAACGTGGTTAAAGGGTAATAATTACTACTGGCGGAAATTAATTTAAATTCACTAACCAGTTTGGCAACTCTTCCCAGGTTAACATCGACTAAATCAGACAGTTCATCAACTTTGTCAAAGTACTGGGTAAAATCTATTTCGGTCAGTTTATTATCACTAAATTTGGTTAACATAGTTTGACTGCTTTGCATCAGTACAGAATTACCGGTAATAGCAACCCCCAAAGGCGTGTTTAACTCGTGGGCAATACCCGTAACTAAAACACCTAAGGCTGCCAGTTTTTCAGACTCAACAATTTTATTTTGTGCCTCTTTTAGTTCCGCGAGATTTTGTTCAAGTTCTACTTTTGTTTTTCCAAGGTCTTTGTTAAGTATCACTAGGTATTTTTCCGCCACAATGCCAGGTTTAATAAAAAATTTACTCGCCAAGAAATATCCAATAAATGAAAAGACCAAGGTGACGGCAATAAAAATATTAAATAGCCGAGTATTGAGCCAAACCTTGTCTTGAATATCCTTGGGTGATACTAGGTAAACTAATTTCCAAGGAGTATTTTTAATCTGCTGTTGGTACAAAATTATGTCTGTTGTTGCCGACAACCTTTCACTAAATAGCTCTAGATCCGCTTCATGTTGATATTTTACGTCTGAACTAGTGAGTAAGTACCCTTTTTGAGAAACGAGTAAGGTTATTCCGCTTAACGTGGCAGATTTTTCTACGAAGCGATTTAGAAATGTTAACTCGATATCTGCGCCAATCACGCCATTATAATTACCATTTAAATATATCGGAATTGCGGTCGAAACCATCATGCCATTCACCGTACGGTCCATATATGGTTCAGTCCAAAAACTTTGTCCTTTGGGGTTGATTTCTGGTGGAGCAAACTCATTGTAGACTTCATAAGCATGGGTCGACCAATCTTTGAAAGAATCGTAATCCTGCAGGATATCGACCATAGAGATTTGCGGGTAAATTGACGTTAAACTATTTGTTCTAGTGAAATAATAGCTTAATACTAGGCTATCAATATTTTTTTGTGCCGCATACTGAAAGTTTTGCATACGTAACATCACTAGTATTTGCGATATCTCCGCCCTGGAAAAGTCGCTGCCATCGCCATAACAAAACATCGAGTTGTAAATCTGATGGGAACCGACACGCTTGCCAACAGGAATTTCGTAATAGCCTTTGTCTTGATGATTTATTGAGATGTCTTGCAGTGTTTGTCGATAATCGCTAATTTCTACATCAGTCCATTTTTTGTCTATATAGCGGTCATGTATATTCTTTATCACTAAAATAAAATCGGTATTTCGAGCAATTGCCGCTTCCAAGGTTAAACGACGATCCGAAAAAGAGTTTTCAATATCGGCAAGAATATTGTGTCTGGCATTCGAGTAGTAGTAGGCGGTGAAAATAATAAGGGTAAGAAGGAAGGCGACAAAAAAAGACAAGAAGATATTTTTTCTTAATTTTGCCAAGATAATGTTACTGATCACTCGCTCACCTTCCTGAAAATTTGCAAGTACGTTTAGTACGTCATCACTACACCGTCTTATTTCCTTTTTGCGACAGTCGAAAGAAAAACACTTGGTTATTATTCGATAAGCTATTTAAAGAGTGTAGCTTGTTGATTAACTATTACAACTTTCGACGAGGAACACAATTGCATTTAAAAAGCATGTTGATATCGTTTTGTTGATGATCTGATTACTCGTGAAGACAAAGATCAGTTTGGTGAGAAGCCAATATCTATTGTATTAAAGATTATTTTAGTTGGAGCACAATAAATATGTCTTTGTTACTTGGCAAAAAATATGCTTATTATCTAATGAAAGTCACGCATTAAAACGAATTACACAGGTGTAAAGCATCTTACAATTTAGGTCGATCAGCGTAATTCACTTACATTTTTTAGGTGCCTGTGATTAAGTACCAGCAGTTAAAATAATTAAAACAACTCATTACAAATGTATAAGGTACTTATTCATGCCGTCGAAGCCCATGCCGTTAAAAAAATTACTTCTCTCTGGTGTTGCTCTCAGTGTTTTATTAGCACTACCGATCTCTTTTGCACAAACTATCGCTAATGCTAGCGAAAAGAACGTTGTCGAAACAAGCGAAAAAACAGAACCTGAAAAATGGTCGGTTAATAACCCTCAAGGAAAATTTACTACCGCAAAAATTGATGTCCGCTCAGGTACTTGGATGAATGTTGATTTAAGCCCTGATGGAGAAACCATTGTTTTTGATTTACTCGGTGATATATACACCATGCCAGCTTCAGGTGGTGAAGCCAAAGCCTTGATGACTGATATTGCTTGGCAAATGCAACCACGTTTTAGTCCTGACGGTAAATATATCGCCTTTACTTCTGATGAAGATGGCGGTGATAACTTATGGATAATGAAAGCTGATGGCAGTGATGCAAAAGCGGTAACTACCGAGACTTTTCGTTTATTAAATAGCCCGGCATGGTCACCAGATGGTAATTATATTGTTGGCCGTAAACACTTTACCGGTTCGCGCTCTTTAGGTGCCGGTGAAGTATGGATGTATCATAAGTCTGGCGGTAATGGCGTTATGTTAACTAAACGTCCAAATGAGCAAAAAGATTTAGGTGAGCCAGCATTCTCTCATGACGGTAAATATGTCTATTTCTCGCAAGATGCTACGCCAGGGAAAAGCTTTCATTATTCTAAAGACTCTGAAAAGGGCATTTATAAAATTAAGCGCCTTGAGCTTGAAACTGGCGAAATTAAAGTGGTTGTTTCAGGTAAGGGTGGGGCAATAAGACCAACACTTTCTCCTGATGGTAAGTACTTAGCATTTATTAGCCGCGATGACTTTCAATCAAACTTGTATTTATACAACCTTAAAAGCGGCGAAGAAACCAAAATTTATGATGGTTTAGACCGTGACATGCAGGAAACTTGGGCCATTCATGGGGTTTATCCTACTATGGCTTGGACACCTGACAGCGATGGTTTAGTTTTCTGGGCAGGGGGTAAAATCAATAAGTTGTCACTTGACTCCAAAAAAGCGAAAATTATCGACTTTCATGTAAAAACAGAAAAAAAGATTCAAACAGCGGTCCGTTTTACTCAAGACTTAGATCTAAAAACCTTCGACACTAAAATGCTACGTGACGTTAAGGTATCTCCTAATGGTAAGTATGCTGTGTTTGAATCGATGGGACACCTTTATAGCAAAAGATTGCCAAATGGCAAACCTAAGCGTTTAACAAAGCAAAAAAGTCAATTTGAACTCAATCCAAACTTTTCACGAGATGGCAAAAAAATTGTCTATGTTAGTTGGGATGATAAAAACTTAGGACAAGTGCGAGTTGTTTCTAGCCGTGGTGGTAAAGGTAAAGTGATAACCAGTGAGCCGGGTAAATATGTAGAACCGAGCTTTTCGCCAAATGGTAAAACTGTTGTCTATCGTAAAATTAGTGGTGGTTATATTACCGACCCTAAATGGGGCTTAAACCCCGGTATTTATGCAGTATCAGTGAAAGGAGGTAAAGCCGAACTCATTACCGAAAGTGGCGTAAAACCACACTTTGGCGCCCGCAATGATCGTATTTATGTGACTCGCAATGGAGAAAAACCTCATATCGCTCGTGTTGATATAGATGGGCAGCATGATACTAAGTTATATCAAGGTAAGTTTTCTTCAGAATACAGTGTCTCACCCGATGGTAAGTATCTTGCTTTTGCTGAGCGTTTCAAAGTCTTTGTGACGCCTTTTGTTGAGCGTGGTGATGTTATTGATATTGGTCCTAAAGCGAAAAATTTACCCGTAGCGCAATTATCAGTACGTGCTGGTGAAGGCATTAATTGGAATGGAAAATCAAACGAGCTTTATTGGAGTCTTGGTGCAGATTTATACCAAGCGTCTGTAAAAGGTTTATTTGATATTAGTACTAATACTAGTGATACAAAGTCTGAAGACAAAGCCGATAAGCCGATAACTGAAGCGCAAGTCATTAACTTAAGTTACCAGCAAAAGGTTGATATTCCCTCAGGCCATGTCGCTTTTGTTGGTGGTAAAGTTATCACTATGGAAGGTGATCAGGTTATTGAAAACGGAGTTGTACTTGTTGAAGGTAACAAGATTAAAGCCGTAGGTATTAATGGCGAGGTTAACATACCGAAGCACACAACCATCATTGATATTACTGGCAAGACAGTTATGCCAGGGTTAATTGATGCTCACGCACATGGTTCTCAAGGCAGTAATGAAATTATTCCCCAACAAAACTGGAAAAATTATGCTGGTTTAGCACTAGGGGTAACAACAATTCATGATCCTTCAAACGATACCACTGAATTTTTTGCTGCGAGCGAAATGCAAAAAGCCGGTAAGATAGTCGCTGCACGTTTATTTTCAACGGGTACTATTTTATATGGTGCAACTATCCCCGGATATACTTCGCATGTTGATAGTCTCGACGATGCTAAGTTTCATGTTGAACGCTTAAAATCAGCAGGGGCTTTTAGTGTTAAGAGCTATAACCAACCACGTCGAAACCAGCGCCAACAATTTATTCAAGCAGCGCGCGAATTAGAAATGATGGTGGTACCAGAAGGCGGTTCATTATTACAACATAACTTAACTATGGTTATTGATGGGCATACCACGTTAGAACATTCAATATCCACAGCTAAAATTTATGATGATATAAAACAGTTATGGTCTCAATCTGACATGGCTTATACACCAACCATGGGGGTGGCTTACGGCGGTATTTCCGGCGAAAACTATTGGTATGAGACAACCAATGTTTGGCAACATCCTCGTTTAAGTAAATATGTGCCTAGTGAGTTTTTAGATCCACGTTCTATGCGTCGACCAAAAGCGCCGCTTCATCATTATAATCACTTTAATGTCGCCAAAGTTGCTAAAGAGTTGCAAGACTTAGGTGTTGAAGTTAACGCGGGTGGCCATGGGCAACGTGAAGGTTTAGCAATGCACTGGGAAATGTGGATGATGGCACAAGGTGGCATGACGCCACTGCAAGCCATACGTACGGCAACAATTTCTCCTGCAAGAACCCTGGGTTTGGATAAAGACTTGGGTTCATTAACTGTTGGTAAACTTGCCGATATGATTGTTATTGACGGTGACGTTAGTAAAGATATTCGTCTAAGTGATAAAGTTACCCATACTATGATTAATGGCCGTTTATATAATGCTGATACCATGAATGAGATTGGTAATTATGATAACAAACGTGAAAAATTCTATTTTGAAGAGTAGTAATTTTTTGTCATAAATGTAATGTCCCTTATGGAAATGCATTGACGATTTTAATGAAAGGCCAGCAAGTTATACTTGCTGGCCTTTTTCTGTAAAGACAAGTGTAACAGTAGTCAGGCATTATCGTTTTCTAGAAATGTATCTATCAGTCAGTCATACTTATCTAAAAGATATGTCTAACTTTACAAAAAAATAGAATACCGCAAGCATTACTAGCTCTGTGATAGTGATATTTTCAGCCGAGGCATTATTTTAATGATAAAAACAAACACCCTAACCTAATGATTAATCTATTTAATTTATGATGGTTTGGCGTATATTATACGTTAGGCTAGCTAGGTATTTATTCTTCTACTCATTAGGTGCTGAGGTAATACTTTTGGAGGGGTATTTATATTTTTTTTAACTTATTAACTTCAGTTATAAATCATTACTCATTATGTGGATTTATTATGTAAACGCTGTTGATTTTTATGTTGTTATCGGGTCTAATTCTCTTTGTGGAATATTAGACTAAATACTCAAATGTAATTTGGTTTACTATTCTCACCAGAAGAGGAGCAGTAGCTAGGTAAATAACACGAGGAACCACCATTTCGTCGACTGTTATTGAGGGAGACTACTGCCGAGAAATATTAGTGAGTGGCGTTAATATTTCGGTTACTAGGGCTGAATCCTTAGGATTGTCACCTCTAATGAGTTTGATAAAACCTCATTAGTTTATGGTGGAGAGCTTCTGGCTGAAAAGTTAAGTTTCTTACTGCAAACACTTTGCCATTCAGTCATGCTCTTCCTTGAAGTTATAAAGTTATCCAATAATTTACATTGGAACTTAGTAGGGAGACCTTAATATGTCATTATCATCTTTTACCGTTGCTAAATTTGGCGGCACCAGTGTCGCTGATCACCAAGCTATGCTGCGTTGTGCGAACATTATCAAAAACGACCCAAGCAACAAACTTATTGTTGTTTCAGCTAGCTCAGGCGTTACTAATTCTCTTGTTCGTTTGAGTCAGGAAAATGTCTCTGATAGCGAGCAAGCCGAAATTATCGCCAAAATTCGTACTATTCAATTAAATATCACTAAGTGCTTAGCACAAGAACAGCAGATTAATGAACAAATAGCCGCACTACTTATTGAACTTGCTGAATACTCAAAAGCCCAGTCGCTTACTTATTGTCCGCGTATTGCCGATGCAATTTTGTCTTATGGCGAACAAATGAGCTCTCGAATTTTTGCCCTAGTATTGCAGTCTGTTGGCGTTAATGGCGTAATGTTAGACGTTAGAGAAGTGATGAAAACTAATTCACTGTATGGCAAAGCAGTGGTTGACCTTAAGCAGTTGCAGAAAAACTGTGCTCAGTACTTTGCGCCACAGCTTATTGATAAAGTTATTGTTACCCAGGGTTTTGTTGGACAAGACGAACAAGGTTACACCACAACCCTAGGTCGTGGCGGCTCTGATTACAGCGCGGCACTTTTAGCTGAGGCTTTAAATGCAGATAACTTAGCGATATGGACCGATGTCGTTGGTATCTTTACTACTGACCCGCGTATTACCGATCAAGCCCGAGCAATAAAAGAAATAAGTTTTGGGGAAGCGGCTGAAATGGCTACGTTTGGCGCTAAAATTCTTCATCCAGCGACGTTAATTCCAGCGATGAGAAAAAATATCCCAGTATTTGTTGGTTCAAGTAAAGAGCCAGAAAAAGGCGGTACACGTATACAAAAGCATGTTGACTCAAGCCCAATCTATCGCTCGATAGCATTACGTCGTGAGCAAACACTAGTAACAGTAAAAAGCCCTGCAATGCTACATGCCAGTGGCTTTCTTGCTAATGTTTTCACCATTTTAGCAAAACATGAGCTAAGTGTAGATTTGATAACTACTAGCGAAATAAGTGTCGCGTTAACCTTTGATAACCCTACGGGGTCTACGCAAGCACTATTGAATTCAACGGTTGTTAAAGAGTTAGAACAACTTTGTGAAGTAACGGTGGAACATGGTCTATCGTTAGTGGCTGTAATAGGCAATAAAATGCATCGCAGCAATGGTGTCTGTACCAGTGTTTTTGATACTATTGCGGGCATTAATGTACGGATGATTTGCCATGGCGCAAGTGAGCATAATTTATGCTTTTTAGTTGATGAACACCAAGCCAATGAAACGGTTGAAAAACTCCACAACGCTTTGTTCGCTTAATTAATTAGAATATGTCACTTTAATGAGGCTCTATATACTAAAAAGATAAAACATTTGCCTTAATCGAGCAGTGTTTTATCTTTTATTGTTTATAGAACTGTAATAACTATTTTTATTTTACTCGTAATCGATAGGATCAGTAATCTTATTATCACTGAATGCCTCTAAACGTTCTTGGCAAGCCCCACATTGTCCACAGGCTTTTTCACGCCCGTTGTAACAGGTCCACGTTTGATCATACTTCAAATTCATTTTTAAACCGTCGGTTAAAATATCACTTTTGCTCACTGTTAAGTACGGGCTAAATATTTCCACTGATTCATAGTTAGCAATTTTACAAACGTCGTTCATTTTCATGACAAATTCAGGACGACAGTCAGGGTAAATAGCATGATCACCCGAATGAGCACCATAGTAAACTTGACTGGCTCCCGTTGAAACGGCATAACCTACAGCAAGTGATAATAAAATCATATTACGGTTAGGTACTACCGTTGATTTCATACTTTCAGCTTCATAATGACCTTCAGGAATCTCAATATCATCAGTAAGCGATGAACCGGCAAGTAATTGGTTGATTGCAGAAATATCAATTATCTTATGGTTTACTTTTAGAGACTTACAAACATTGCTAGCATATTCTATTTCTTTAACATGACGCTGTCCGTAATCAAACGTTAAAGCGTATACCTCTTTACCATCTTGTAAAGCACGATTAAGCACAGTAAAGGAGTCCATGCCACCGGAATAAATAACAACAACTTTGTTGGTCATTTCTAAAGTCTCTTAGGGTATAATTAATGTCGAGCATTTTACTTCAATTTCCTTTAGCAATAAACAGGCAAAGATCACGATGACCTTAAAATATAAAATTAATGAATTATTTGAGACTATTCAAGGTGAAGGGGCTTTTACCGGTCAGCCTTCAATTTTTATTCGTTTACAAGGTTGTCCCGTTGCTTGTTCTTGGTGTGATACTAAACATACTTGGGATATAAACCTAGAAGATGAAATAAAATCTGCGGCAATGCTGAGTAAAACGCAAGAGAGCCAAACTTGGTCCGCTCTTTCTGTTAGTGACATTATTGCCGTTTTTAAGGAGCAAGGTTTTCAGGCAAAACATGTCGTTATCACCGGCGGTGAACCTGCTATGGTCGATTTAATTCCACTTTGTTTGGCGCTTGAACAGGCAGGCTTTAGTTGTCAGCTGGAAACATCGGGTACTTTTGAACTGCATGTTTCAGAAAATTGTTGGGTGACTGTTTCGCCGAAGGTAAATATGAAAGGTGGTTACAAAATATTGAACTCAGCGATGATACGCGCTAACGAAATAAAACACCCCGTTGCCACAGAGCAACATGTTGATGATTTAAAAGCGTTATTACAAGAGCATAATATTGTTAATACCCAAGTGTATTTACAACCGATCAGCCAAAAAGAACGTGCTACGGCATTGGCAATAAAAACCTGTATTGAAAATAATTGGCGTTTATCCGTACAAGTACATAAGTATTTAGGTATTGAATAACGGTATTTACGATTTAATAGTTCATTATTGATAACTAAAATCCATCCTAATTTAAGAGTGATTTTCAACCATGAAATGTTCTGTCTATATTGCAACAAGCGCTGATGGCTACATAGCTACAGCCGAAGGAAGTGTCGACTGGTTAGATACTGCAGGTAATCCAGATGCAGATATGAGTGATAACCCTGATATGGGCTTTAATGACTTTATTGCCTCAGTAGATTGTATGATTATGGGGCGAAAATGCATGGAAGTGATCGCCAGTTTTGCTTTAACGCCAGAGCAGTGGCCTTACGGAGATACTAAAATTTATGTGTTAAGTCATTCACTGGCAGTACCTCCTGAAAACTTACTTGGCAAAGTAGAGATGTATGCTGGCGATATTCCCAAGCTCATCAATCGACTTAAAAGTAACGGTTTTAAACATGCCTACATTGACGGTGGGGCAACGATTACATCTTTTATTAACCTTCAGCTTATTAATGAAATGACCATATCGAAAGCACCTGTTATTTTGGGAGATGGCATTCCACTTTTTGGTAAAGTTGATCAAAACATTAAGCTTGTAAATTCAGAGGTCACTGTATTTCCTAATGATTTTATTCAGATCAGATACGGCGTAAGTTATTTATAACCTATGATTAAATATGAACTATTTATAGCTTCTTTAAGGGGCTATGCGATTTTTTGAGACAGTAGTGGATTATCTACACATAAATAAGCAAGTTTTGACTAAACGCACAAAAATTCATCTGAGTTCAAATTTTTACGTTTGAGAAGCTTTCATAGTGGAAAATCAAACTGCCTATGTTTTTGGCGAAGTTAAACATAAGGTAATTAAAATAAGAAACTAATGATCTTACCAATTATGTATAACAAAGTTATGCTTTCAAAAATGAACAGAGAGAGCCATAATTTTGGAGAGGTGCTTTTAGTTCCATCGTAGGTTTTTTGCATAGCTTCAGTCCTTTGAATTTTACACTGTACAAATTATAGTCAAATTTGCAATTATTTCGATTTTTTAAACAAAATATTAAATAATGAAATAAAAATAGTGATATCAACTGAACTGAATAGACTTATTATAGGTTTATTGTGCGTGAAAGGGCTATATTGTGAAGGTAGGGCGGATTTAAGTTTTATACTTTTGATAACTATTTGAAAGGAATATAAACAGAGAAGCAGCTGCCTTTACCTTCTTCTGATATTACTTCTATTCTACCGTCATGTTGTTTCATTATTCCATGACTGATAGACAGGCCGAGACCCGTTCCTTCACCAACAGGCTTAGAGGTGAAAAATGGTGTGAAAATATGTGGTAATACGCTAGCAGGGATACCACTGCCGTTGTCTTTAATTTCAATAACAATTTCAGAGTCTTTTTTAAATGTTCTTATAAAAATATCACCTTTATCTGTTATTGATTGACCAGCATTAATGAGTAGATTCATAAATACTTGATTTAGTTTACTTGGAAATGCATCAATTAAAGGTAAGGGATTTAGTTCTGTATGCACAGTACAATTATATTTTAGTTCGTTTTTCACCATGGTGAGTGTTGCTGTTAATCCCTCGTTTATATCCGTTTTACTTTTAGTTGATTCTTCTATTCGAGCAAACGTTTTCAAGCTTTTCACGATCTCGGTAATTCTTTCTATCCCGCCAATACTAATTTCTAATAAGGAAGGAATATCCTCAAAAATGAACTCAATATCATATTTTTTAGCCAAAGCTTCACGCCATTCATGTGATGATTCAGTGGTTAGTTGTTTATTGGTTTCTTGATGGTGTTTTTGAATATCGGCCAAATATTCATGGAGAATATCAAGGTTACTTTTAACAAAACCAAGCGGGTTATTGATTTCATGAGCAACGCCAGCAGCTAATACACCTATACTGGCCATTTTCTCTGATTGAATCAACTGAGATTCACTTAAAATCAACTCTTCATTAGCTTTTGATAACTGGTCGTAACTCAGTTTTAATGATCGCTCTCTTTGATGCACTGTATGAGTCATTACATTGAACTTTTTAAATAATTCTGACAATTCTTTTATTGAAATATTATCCCGTAGTAATTCAAATTCACTACCCTTATCTAATTCACTCGTCGCTCGAGATAATAGTAGTAAGGGTTTTACAAAGTAACGATAGCCAAAAAGATAGGCAAGTAAGCTTGTCACAATAAGGGCGAATAAAATTAACGTGCTTAACTTAATTATTGCTTGAGTTAATTCATTATTATTAGCGCTATTATCAAAGGTATAACTAAAAACAACCCCTATTTTTTGCCAATGAACTAAGTGCTGCTTACCTAGTGTTTTCTTGCCAAAGGAGCCTAACTCTTCACCATTCCTGGTTATTTTTATCATTAAACCATCAAGTCTCTCATGTGATTTATCTTGCTCATCTATATCTTCGATTGGGATCAGCGCTGTTAATATCCCTTCAACATCATTGTTATACATAATAGTCACAGCTAAACACCAAAAGTAATTATCATTAATCTTTTGTATGGTTATATGTTTAGTGACTTTGTTGTTAAGTAAATCTGCTAACCAGACTTCACTCTGATAAATTGGGGAGTTTCCTGTTTGTTTTGAGTAAATAATATTACCTTCAAAATCCAATAAGTTTTGCTGATATTGAAAGCCTAAAATACTAAGGTCAGCCATTAAGTCTTGTAACTTGCCTATATTGGCTTCTGGCTGCATTAAGGCTTGTAACATTATAGGGTTTTTTGCCTGATCGGCTAATAGAGTAAGCCGATGTTTGAGGAATAAACGATAGCCATTCGTTATTGTCGTTGTTTCCCTTTTTATTAACTCTTCTTGTTGTCGTTGTGCTGAGTCGACCACATAATTAATAATTAAGAAAGTAGAAATAAGAGCGAGCGCAGAGCAGCTAAGAAAAACAAAACGCGCTAAAGCAAAAGAAATACTAATTTTTTTCATTAAGTTCCTTACTCAATGGTGTTCTAGGTAAAAGCGTTACACTATTATCGACTTGATAATAGCCCATAGCATAATCAGCTTCATCTAATGCCTCATGGGCATTGATATTATCTAATGTATAGGGAGAATAGGGCGTTTGATAGTTTTTAATGAGTCCTTGTACTGGCGCCTCTAAATGCTCAAGTGCTAATTTAATTGCGTTTGCATCATGATGTTTGTCGCCAGTTAAACCCGACTGCTTAATCGCGGCGATAAGTAGCTTGGTTAGATCGTAAGCATGAACAAAGCCTGTTGGTGCTTTAATGTCATTTGCCGTATTAATTTCAGGGTACATGGTTATCGTTTGTAAAAGTACGTTTTGAGCTAATAAGGATTGCGGTTGGGCTATAAATGAAAATTGTGTTTGAATAAATTGAAGATCAAGTTGCTCTCTTGCTTTATTGTTTATCACTTCTGCAAAGTCCCCACCGGTAATTCCCCAGTGACTCCTTATGGGTAATTGCAGCTCTGTATCAAGCGCTAACATAGCTTGGGCAAAGGTTTTTCCTTCATTAGCATTACCAACAAAAAATATAACATCTGCACCTGACGACTTTGCATTTCTTAACAGTATTTTAGCGTGATTTATTCCAAGTCCCCAATTGAACCAAGTAGTGCCCTTTGGCTTAATGTCATTAGCAGCTAAGGCTTTCGTCATTGTATTGTTGTTTGAACGGCCCCAACCAGTATCTTCTAATAATAAGAAAGGTTTGTTAAAACCTTCTTGCAGGGCATGATTACTGATAAATGAGCCCGCATTACTGTCATCGATAGACAGCCTGAAAATCCAGTTGTTTTTATCTGTCGCCCGAGTAATGGGTCCAGCGGCTGCCCAAGGATTCAAAACAAGAATACGGTTGTTATTTATAAAGTTTTTATGTGCAAGTAATGGCGGTGAATGTAAACCAGAAAATAACAGTAGGGCGTTGCTGTCGGCAAGGAAACTTTCTAAATTTCTTTTGCTACGAAGAGAGTTTCCTTTGTGGTCTTTCGTAATTATATTGAACTGATAACCCTTGATACGGTAATTCTCTTCAGCTAATGCGACATTGATACCTTGCTGTATTGAAAGACTGGCAACTTTTGTTCCGGTAAAATCGGCGTCAAGGTAAATGTTATAGGTTTTATTCGCTTTTACCGGGAGAGTAATTAATAAAGTGAGAAATAAAGTGACTATAAATTTTTTTGTTAGATAGTGGTATATTTCCATGTTATTTCTTCCATCCTATGGATCTAAGTGAAACCAAAGTTAATTGTTGATGTATTTGCTAATCATAGTGAATAGTTCATAGAATACTAAGTATAGTTATTTTAAAACGAATGCAAAATTTACTTCACTGTAAAATTAATTGCTAATAATATCATTCAAATCAAGTAAACTTAGGTCAATATTATCACTATTTGTCGATACTCTTGTGTTAGAGAAAGACGATAAACGATGGGAAATAGTTCACACCCATGCTTCAGCAATGGTGCCGTCCTACTAATCTTCAATAATTAAAGCTAAAATTATTTTAAAAACCTACAAGAGCAGATTTTCGTCATAGTACATTTGAGTTTTTGTAATCAATTTTTAGCTTAAATTAATTAAAAGTGAAAAATCGACAGTTCAAGTGATAATGGAACATTATTAATAACTTATCGAATGCCAATAGCTAAAATAATTAATCTCAGAGGTGAAAGTATTGCATTTAGCTTGGTGAATAGTGCAATCTAATAAATAAAAGCATAATTGTATATTTTGTTTATTAATATTTTAGCAAACTATTTTTTGTCTATTATTAAGAGGTTATACGTTTTGGCATATTGGTGTCATATCTAATTTATGTTAAATGTCATATAAGTGACGTTTTAATTAAGGAGTTTCCGAGCAATAATTTAGTTAACAATTAATGTGGGGAAATCAATATGGACATGGAATTAAATAAACAAAAATTAAAGCAGGAGCGAGAGTCTCGTGCATGGACACAAAGCCATTTGGCTGAAGTTGCAGATATCAGTTTAAGGACAATTCAACGAATTGAAAAGTCAGGCTTTGCTTCTCCAGAGTCAACTCAAGCGATATGTTCTGCATTTCAAATAAAGGTTGATAGTATTCTAACAAGGCAAGATGATATTTTTAACCTCAGGTCAAGTGAAAGCCGAGGCATAGCAAATATATTTAATCGTAAAGTTTTAATCTCGTCATTCATAGCCTTTGTAATAGCATTTCTTGTATCTTTCTTTCTGTCAGCTGTTTAATGTCAGCCCATTATAAAACCTAGTTTGTGAATGCCAACTTATTGATACGCAGACAAGTTATTTCTATCTAATCAAAGGCTAGTATGAGTAGCCTTTGTTGTTAATTATTTATCGATAATAAAGAAAAAGACAGCTAAGTTTTATAAACGCTGTAATCCACCTGATCAAACTTCATCACCTGATATACATAAAAAATAAAAGCTTGTAAATATAGGCTATAGATTATATTGCCTAAGTCACGCATATCCATAGAAGCTAATATCAGCGATATTGCCAGATAAAATGATGAACATATAGCCGATAAAATCAATAATTTAATTACTATGGTTGTTTCAATAGATCTATCTTCACTTGTTTGCAATGGGTTATATTTTTTGCCATAAAGTTTTATGTAAATACCAAAGCCTAGTCCAGCATATAAAATGCTGACACCTAAAATGTTCACTAAACCAGCAAATCCATCGAAAGGATATTGTACAAAATATAATACGGTTACTACACAGAAGCCGTATGAAAAAGCAGCGGCACTAAGAAATGGTTTTGATATAAAATCAAATAACTTTCGTGGTTGTAAGTCAGCAATACGATGTTCGTTTTTATTGTGTTCACGCATCAGTTTTAAATAATCAAATCCTTGTGCACCAAGGTACAACATAGGAAAATATTGAAACATCAAAAAGCATAAAAGCACGGCTTGATCGTCCCAGCCGGCTAAGTCATCACTATTATTGATAATACTCACAGCCAAAATGGCAAGGCCAACAGAGACGACCAAACTATTATAGACATTAAATATTTTAAGTTTTGCTTTGATAACTTCCTCATCAAGAGGGTAAAGCTTGGGATAAACATCTCGAGGATGTTGCTGCATTGATGTATTGATTAACCCTAATATCTTTTTTGGAAAGTAAAAAGAAATAACAAAAATTTGTCCTAAAAAAACTATATAAAGTAAATGATTATCCCACATAACCTTTCTCCTTAATTGTGACGGCTATTGATTAAGCTGTTAAAAGCAATACGCATTTCTGACTCAGTAATGCCTAGTTCTCTAAAGCTTGTTAATGTTTTATCTAATTCGCTTAACACCCATTCATTTAAATTAATGGTGCTATTTTCTTTAGCATTTTGATGAATAAAAGTACCACGATACCCTTTAGTTTGAATGACACCATCACGTTCAAGTAGCCGGTAAGCTTTCGCTACCGTTTTATGATTAATGTCTAAATCATTAGCTAGTTGGCGAATAGAAGGTAATGCATCCCCGGCAGCTATGTCATTATTCAATACTGCCTTTTTTATTTGTTCGATTAATTGAGTAAATAAAGGATTTGAATGCTCAATATTTACGGATATTTTCATTTTATTTCAATGACCCCTTTGACCCAGTCACCCAAAGGGTACATGCAAGGTTTGAAATAATCAAATAAAACTAAAAAAATTAATCTAGTAATGATTCAAGGATAAATAATGACGTCAGTTTTACTTGACAGGTCCTTCCACAATTTTTCTAATTAATTTGGCTGTAACCGGCCAGTCATTTCCAGTGGTTTAAAGATTTAATAGCTAAATCATCTATCGTCTTTGTTACTATGGATCTGCACTTAATTTATAGAATATTCTTTTAAACAAGCTAATAATTAGGCATATTGTATTTATCAGTAAAAAAAGTGATGGTTAAATGACGGCTGAAATTTATCAACAACCTAGTATAATAATTAAGCCAATCGCTAAGCATAATGGGATATTCCTCTGTTTTTCTGGGGTATTACTGTTATTTATTACCTTTTTATCCGCTCAGTACTTTTGGCAAATGTATCGAATTTCATATATTTTTATGATCTTACTCAGTCTTGTGATCATATTAATTGGAGTTGTTAAACTTTTCGAACCTGCGGTTAGCCTGTATTTGACACCTAGTAAAATTATCTTCAATCACCGCTATGGCCATTGGCAATTAACCTGGCAGGATATTCAAAATATTAATCTAGTTTCAGAAGTTGTTGGTCTACAGCGCGAAGAATTGCCTTATGTTGGTTTACGGCTAGTGCATATCGATAGAATCGCTAAAAACATTTCGGTGCGATTAGCGAATAGATTGATCCACCAACAAAAAGGGCTGATTGTTTATAGTGTATTACACCAATTAATGACGATTGAACAAGCTCAAATTAATTTTGAACCATTTTATCTGCCTAATGGTGAAGTAATTAAAGGGCCAATCGCAGCATTTCTTCATCAAACTGAGCAATTATCCCGTGCTTTGGGTTACCACTTGTTTCTTCCTGCAGATAGCTTTGATAGAGGTATTGAAGAATTCGTCAGCTTGTTAAAACAATGTAAGACGGCAAGTGCTACTTATCAGGATAATTAATCTAGATATTAGCTGAGCAGCTTTATTTAAAGTTTTTTAATTGTGCTTTTATTTGTTTTTGGTATTGTTTCATTTCGCTTAAACGCTGTTTTTTCTTTTCATCCGTTAATGCTTGATACATTAAGGCTTCAAAGCATTGGCTATAGGCAATAAAGGTTACGGTTAAAGAAGGAAACCTTTGAATGACCAAATCTGAAAATTGATTTGCCGGCATAGTTACTGGTTTTTCTAAGCCTTTAGTTTTTAATATCGCTAAAATTTGTTGATACTGGGTTAACCATTTTACTAAAGGTTTATTTTTAGATTTTTTAATATTAACCAACCACATGATTAACATCATTAAAGCTAATGCCCCACCAATAATAGCGGCTATTTTCCAAGCTTGAAAATGTCCAAACCACCGGGTTAGTAAGTCATATTGTACTTTCGACGAATAACCTAAAACCAAGCGTGCCCATTGATAATCTAACGAATCAAGCTGTAAGCGAAGTGTATTAACCCAAGCAAGGTGCTTATAACGATGTAAATTAAGTAGGTCGTTATTAAAAAGGCCATCTTGTTGTAGCTCTTGAGAAAGTCCTCTTTCTATCCGTTCAGGATTCACTGCCGCAGTGGGGTCAACTCTTAGCCAACCTTTATTCTCAACCCAAATTTCAGCCCATGCATGGGCGTCATATTGATAGATACTTAAGTGACCACTTTGTTTGTTGTATTCGCCGCCTAAATAACCAGCGACCAACCTTGCTGGAACGCCAGATGCTCTCATCATGAAAGTGAATACACTGGCATAATGAACACAAAAGCCCTTTTTAGTTTGATAAAAAAACTGATCTAATTCGTGCCCAGATAACAAGGGCGGGGTTAACGTATAATAGAAGTCTTGTTCTCTAATGATATCTAAAATAGCCTGTGCTCGTTGAACTTCATCTGGATAGGCTAAATTGAGTCTTTCACCTTGAGCTTGTAACCTAGGGTTATTACCTCTGGGTATATGGAGATTTGTCAGTCTTTGATTGTCACTTAATGAATAATTACGCATTGTTGCGGTATAACTGGTGACTTGATAACTTGTTGTCTGGCTAATAGCTTTGCTACTTTTAATGGTATAATTCGGCAATGGCAATATACTGATTTGATTAGCCTCTAAACTTTTAGGATCAACTACAGCCAAAGAAAAAAGCCACTTTTGATAACTAGGCTCTGCAATGACTTGATAACGGGTTTGTGGTCCCACTAACTTTGTCATTTCTCCTGTTATATTCGTTGAATTATCTTTGTTTTTTAACGCGCTATTTTTGCTTTGTTGCCATGTTCGCCCGTCAAATTCGTCCATCACCATTGCTCGCCAATACAGCTGGTTGTATTTGGGTATATCGCTAGTAAACTTTACTCGAAAGGCAAGTTCTGAAGATCTAGCTAAATTTGCAATATCGCCTGGAGTAACACTTTCAGATAACCCTATCTGGGCAGACTTTGCTGACGGCACTTGCCAGAAAGGCGATAATCTAGGAAAAACAATAAATAACACGATAGCCAGGGGAATACTTTGAATCACTGTTTTAGTACTTTTAATCAGTGGGTTTTTAATGTTTTGTGTTGGGCAAAAGTACGCTAATAAAACAGTAATATTTAAAATAAATAAGCAGAAAATAATGAACGAGATAAATAAAGATTGAGAAAAAACAAGTACAGAGGCAAGGATAAAAATGCCGAGTAAAACTATTTGGTAAAAGTCTTTACGGGAATTTAGCTCCAAACCTTTTAATGAATAGGCAAAACAGAGTAAGTGTAACATGCTTAATAACACGCCTAATTGTTGACCGGTTACCACAATAGCTAAACATCCGGCGCAAGCTAGCAGCAATATAATAACTCTGTGTAGTTTTAATGTCGGCTTGATAAGCGTTAACGCCCGCCCGGATAGGCACAAACTAATAATCGCTAACATCCAAACACTTAATTCATTGATGAGCAGTGACAAATTAAGACATTGGCATATCAACAAAGCCCAAGAGTTTTGTGGTGATAAGCTGAACCGTTCAGGCGAAAACGATTGATTAATCATCAGTGCTACTTAGGAAAAATGGCTAGCGCCATTAAACATTGCTTAAAATGGTGTTCACCCTGAGCGGGCATGATTTTTTCTTGTCCTAAATCTAAACCAAATATTTGACCCGCGTGATTGTATTCATTAATCAGGAAACACAAATACTGTAATTGCTTTTCTAAGCCATTATTTGGCATGTCAGTGATTTTCAACCAACAACTTGTTCCTTGTTGTTCATGATAATGTTTAGTTAAGCGGCCTTGCCCCCGGGCAAATTGTTTCCATGCAATACGTGAAAGTGGCTCTCCTAGGATATGTGTTTTTAGCTCAAAAAAATCATCTACTCCTGATTTATACTTTTCCACAAATGAATTTTCCTTTATTGTTCCAGAGAAATTTCTTTGACTATCTCTAAGAGGAAGAGCTTGTGGATAAACACTACATTGGTTGCCAAAATCTATTCTTGTCCATGTGATAAATAAACCTAAAGAATATTCACTCCATACTTTTAACCTTCCGGGGTAATAAATCCCTCTGTTTTCATAATGGCAAGAAACATAAACGGTTTGTTCTCCTTGATCACACTGCGATAAATGAAAGGCTTGCTGGTCATCAAAACAAAAATGTAAATCTGAACGTTTATTTACTGATAATATTTTTATCGCAAAGAAGATGTTTTTTTTTGCGTAACCCGCCGAATTTTTATCCGCTGATAATTCAATGCCTGATAAATTAAAAAAACTATGCATCATAGTAGTGATGAATAAACTTGCCATTAAATAGCTTAATAGCATGATGATGTTATTTTGATAGTTTGTGGCTAAAAGGAATAACAACACCACAAAAGTGAGATAAGCAAAACCCAAAAGGCTAGGCATAATGAAAATATTACGATTCGATAACTTATGATGACTTGCCGGCGGAATACGACGCTTTAACCATCGATTAAATCGCCTCTTGATAAAGCGGCTAAGAGAACTTTTTATGGGTGGTACAAATGTTGCCACTATCGCCTCTGTTTTTTATAAAATATTTTTGATGTTTTTATCTGTTATTAATTAAGCGGTTTTAAGACATTAACTTGCGCAATAACATAATCGGCAATATTTTCCTCCTGAGCTCCAAAGTTAGTCGATGTTGATTCAAGTCTATGCTGGCATACAGAGCTAAATACTGTTTGAATATCTTCAGGTATTACATAGGTTCTTTCTTCCAAAAAAGCCCATGCTTTTGCCGCACTTACCAATGCTTGCCCTGCTCTTGGTGATAATGGTCTACCTGCAAAATCTTGACGCCTACTGACATGATTTAAGGCGATAACATATTCAATAATATTATCGGCAACGGTGACTTGTGAAACCACTGACTGCATGGCGATAAGTTTATCTGTATCAACACAGGGCAACAGTTTCTTATAACTGTTGTGACTACTTTCGCTCTTTAAAATTTGCTTTTCGGCGGCTATATCAGGAAAACCTAGAGATATACGCATCATAAATCGGTCAAGTTGCGACTCAGGTAAAGGGTATGTGCCTGCATGTATTAACGGGTTTTGTGTGGCAATAACGAAAAAAGGTTGTGGTAATACGTAAGTTGTTCCATCGATACTGACTTGATGTTCTTCCATGGCTTCGAGTAAAGCACTTTGTGTTTTTGGACTCGCTCTGTTGATCTCATCAGTCAACACCACTTGATTAAAAATGGGACCTTGATGAAGTTCAAACTTTTTATTTTCAGGATTAAAGATTGAAATACCAATAACATCAGCGGGTAATAAGTCACTGGTAAACTGAGTACGTTGATAACTGAGCCCAAGGGTCTTTGCTAATACTTGAGCAAGCGTTGTTTTACCCATACCAGGCAAATCTTCTATTAAGATATGACCTTTTGCTAATAAACACGCGAGTGCTAAACGTATTTCTTTAGGTTTACCTAAAACAATGGAACCTACCTGAGCCAATATTGCTGATACTAAACTTTGCATAAAGCGATTACCACATCATTCAAAACAATTGATATCATTCAATATGCATATCAATAAAGTATAAGGACTCCTAAAACAATATCAACAATTACATAAAATAAACACCTGCCATTTAAAATCATGATAAATAAGGTTAGGGCTGTTTAATCATTTTATTAGATAAAATTAGTTAAAAATAGGCTAACTTTTATAGGTATACTTTATCTTCTTATAACGAAATAGGGGGGAGTTATTCAGTGGTTTTAGCCTTATAACCTTGCTTGGAAAGCATATTTATTGTGAATAAATGCAGGTTCATTAGCGAGGTTATTGAGCATAAAGGTTTACATTCCCCATTAGACTAGTCGTTTTATATATTCCTACCTCAGCGCTAAATCTGAAGTAGGAGAACATTAAATTATATAAAATAGATATCAGTATTGATGCAATGCATAGCCACCTTTTATATGTCCTACATGTTCAAACCCTAAACGACCTAATGCTTGTGCAGCTATATGAGAACGAGTTCCACTACGGCAAATAAGTATAAACTGCTCTTTTTTATTATGTTGATGTTCTTGAACAAACTGTACTAATTTGGTTAAAGGAACATTATTTGTGAATCTTTCGTCATGCTGTAATGAGAATTCATGCGGTTCTCGAATATCAATCAACTTGAGATCAGATGATTGCTCCATTGCTTGCGCTAAAGTCGCACTATCATATTCACGTACCGACTCTTTGTGGCAATCACCGATTAAAGCGCCACACATAATTTCACTGCCTGACTCATCAATTAGCTGGTTATCCATTATTTCTTTTTGCAGGCTAAATTGTTCGCTATTAATATCATTTTCTATGACTTGTTTAAGTAACAAATTACGTGACATTTCGGCTGCAATACTGGTAGTAAACTCGTTGCCATAATCATGACTCGGACAAACTAAGTTATTATTTCCTATCAAGCTCTGTAGTAGCTGCAAGCTGGTATACATCATTGGCGCACTACTGGTTGAAAAGTTTGTGCGGCCAAGGCTGTCCATTAAAATTAGATCGCCACAAAAAGCATAATGAATAACTAATACTTTGCTTGATGATGTAACCGGTTCACACAGTAACAAACTTATGCTGTCATCGGTATGACCAGGCGTAGGCACCTTGACTAACCATTTATCACCAAGCGTAATATATTGATACTCTTGACCATCTATTAGTGTTTTTTGTGTGTTGTCTGGCCATCCTAGTGTGTCACTGTGTTGCGCAGATAAGAACTCGTCAGCAATTATAGTGCGGCAAGACTGATGATCAGCATGACCATGGGTATCTATCACTGCGGTTAGAGTAAGCCCTTGGCAATCGAGTAAACTTTTTAACCGTCCCGTTAATTCTGGCAGTGGGTCGATAAACAAGGCTGATTTAGTCTGTTTATCTACATATAACCAACTACAGCTACTTCCTACCTTAAGTTGCATAAGTCCTTCAAGTTCGGTCTCATTTTTTATAATGTTTTTGTTGATGGTTAAACAACTCTGGACTAATGCCTCAGCTGCTAGGCCTATTCTTTCACAGAGCTGATTCACTTTTTCTTGTGTCATTGCTGGGCCAAATGACATTCTAATTGCAGACTCACTTTGCCAAGCAGGAAGACCCATAGCGTCTAAGACAAAACTGCGAGTCACTTTAGAGCTACAAGCTGAACCTGAGCTAACACGTATATTTGCTGCGTCGAATAAATCCATTATTTCTTTGGAACTAAAACCTGGAATAGCAAAATTCAATGTGGTTGGTACTGAATTTTCAAAACTATGATTAAAAGTGATTTTAGGAAAAGCTTGCTTTAACGCAGTTACTATTTGTTGACGGAATACATGCAGCGTCTCAACAGGAGTAAATGTCTTTTCATGTTCTCCGGTGAGCATGCTAAATATAACATTTAAAGCCGCTAGGCCGGGTAGATTTTCTGTACCTGAACGTAAACCACTTTCTTGGCCTCCACCGGCAATAAAGGAGGTGAATGGTGAGTTTTCATTTACATACATAAAACCAATACCTTTAGGAGCATAAAGTTTATGTCCACTAAAAGGTGCATAATCAATACTTGTTTTTGCTAAGTTTAAATTGGTTTTACCTAAAGCTTGAACACAATCAACCATCCATGATGTGTTAGGGTTATTGGTTCTAATCGTGCGATCTAGAAGAGCAATATTTTGGTAAACGCCGGTTTCATTATTAACCGCCATAGTACAAATCATTAATGCATTGGGAACTTCTTTAGCAATAAAGTCTAAATCAAGTTCACCGATTTCATTGACCGGGATCTCTTTTAATTCAGCATTTATGTCTAGGATACTATTCCAGTGTTTTAGTGATTCTGGTACTGCTTTATGCTCTGTTGCACCATATAACAAACAATATTTTTTCGTTGTATCGAGTGTTTTTTTTGCGTTCACCAATGTTGATAGAATAGCGGTTTGAATACCTTCAGTTGCACCGCTAGTAAAGATGATTTTACCACCTTCAGAGCCAATTATTTTTTTGACTTGCTCACGTGTGTTAATCATTATTTGTTTTGCTTGCAACCCTGTTACATGACTACTACTAGGATTACCAAAGTGCGACTCCATCGCAGATAATGCTGCAGCTGCAGCTTGTGGTAAAACTTGAGTTGTCGCATTGGCATCCATATAAATAACACTTAACTGTGTCTTCATTTTTTTAGGTAAATCAATCATGTAACCCTCTTTGTTTTTTGTATTAATCTTTACGCTTTAAAGGTTAAATTAACCCTGCGATATATGAATTAATTATTTCACGTATTTGAAGAACGTTCTTTGCTTATTCAATATCTAAAGAATGAAAAGGTAGAATTATTTTTTGATTTAATATGTTTTTTGAGAATATTATTCTTTTAATGTTTGGGTATGTAGACGTTTTATTTGTTTTGTCATTAAATGGCGGATAAAAACGTGAGCGTTTTATCTACGGCTCTTGTGATGAATAATATATTTATTCGATTGTTGCATCGCTTCTTTAGCAGAAGAGCCATTCGGTTACGTCACGGGGAATTGGCTGGTAAGTATTCTTTATCTTTTTGACTGCAATATTAGTTACGTCTGCGCTACCTGTTCCAATGAGAATAATGTTAAGGTTGAATTATCCTACAAAAAGATATCCTTTATGAAACGCATTTTATATGTTGAACACAGCGCTTGTACGAGTCAATTGTGCCAAATTAGAGATAAAGTGCGCGCGGCATGCCAATCGTTGGCCTATACGGATAGTGATATTAACCTCATTACCCTTGTGATTGACGAAGCTTGCACCAATATCATTCGTTATGCATATAGTGGTGAATCTGGACGTATTGTTCTTGAAATATTTCAGCATGAAGGTGAAGCCATATTTCATTTACAAGATTTCGCTAAATGTATAGACAAATCATGCTTAGAGCTTAGAAAGGAAAGTCTGTTAGAGCCAGGCGGCTTAGGCTTGCAACTTATTTATAAAGTGATGGATTTCGTTCAATTGTTACCGCCTAAAGAATCAGTAGGTAATATATTGGAATTGAAAAAATACTTACCTAAAGGATCTCAAAAATGACCTTTGTGCAAAAAACACATTTACACTATCAATTGCTAGCGCTTACAGGTGAAGTAGACTTGCATAACTCACCACAAGTAAGAAAGCAGTTGCTTGCTATTGTCGAGTCAGGAAATTCAGTTATTGTTGATTTTTCTTCGCTAAGTTATATCGATAGTTCAGGCATTGCCACATTAGTGGAAACCTACAATCTGGCCAAAAACAAACAGTTATCCTTGACGATAGTGGGTGCCAGAGGGGCTCCGTTGCAGGTACTGGAATTGACTAACTTAAATAAAGTCTTTCCTATGAAAGACAGCCTTGACGAAATAAAGGCATAGTAATGACCTCGAGTAATAAAAGTATTATTGATGTCAATAATTTAGTAACACATTACGGTGAACGGAAAATACTTAAGAACCTTAATTTTTCTGTAGAAAAAGGAGAAATTAGAGTCATCATGGGCGGCAGTGGCTCAGGTAAAAGCACGTTGTTAAATCATATGCTAGCCTTACTGACCCCTACCTCAGGCAGTATTGTTATTGATGGTGTTGACGTAGTTAATGCTAACCGTAAAACGTTATTAAAGTTACGACAGAAAATGGGTGTTGCTTTTCAAGGCGGTGCGCTGTTTAGTTCGATGACGGTTGGCGAGAATATCAAGCTGCCATTACAGCACCATACCGAACTTGATGAACACACTATTGATATTATGACTCGGTTAAAGCTTGAATTAATGAACTTGGCCGGCTTTGAAGATTTAATGCCTTCCGAGCTTTCAGGCGGTATGTTGAAACGGGCAGGGTTGGCACGAGCCGTTATCATGGATCCCAAGTTACTCTTTTTTGATGAGCCATCGGCGGGGCTAGACCCAGTTACAGCGGTTGAACTTGATGAATTAATTCTAAAACTCCGCGATGCCATGAATATGACTATCATCGTTGTCACCCATGAATTAGAAAGCGCTTTTAAAATCGCTGATAAAATCACAGTGTTATTTGATGGTGAGATAGTGATCACTGGCACGGTTGATGAAATAAAAAGCAGCAAAGATATACGTATACAGAATATGATCAATCGCCGAGCCAGGGATGAGCATCTTGATGCAGAACAATATATTAAACGTTTAACTACGGGGAAAAACTAACATGTTAGCCGTAATTAAAACTAAAATTGAACACCTTGGTGACGTCGGTATTAATCTTGTAGAATCTTCAGGCAGATTGGGGGTATTTCTTTTTAATATCCTTGCAAGGTTATGGATGTATCGTTTTCCACTAGAAGAAACAATTAAACAGGTCCTTTTTATTGGAGCAAAAACGGTCCCGCTGATTTTAATTTCAGGACTATTTACCGGTATGGTTATAGCGCTACAGTTCTACGATACCTTGATTCGTTTTGGTTCCGTTGAATTGTTAGGCGCAGCGGTGGCGATGAGCTTGATCAGGGAATTAGGACCCGTAATGGCAGCACTCATGGTGATTGCAAGAGTCGGTTCGGCTACTTGTGCTGAAATTGGTATTATGCGTAATGAACAACAGTTTGATGCACTAGATTGTATGGCTATCGATAGTTACCACTATGTCATGTTACCGCGTTTATTGGCAGCAATAATCTCTGTGCCGTTATTGACCGCGATGTTTGACACTTTTGGTATCGGTGGTGGATATATTGTTGGTGTCTTAATACATGGTGTTAGCGACGGTGCTTATTTAGTTGGTATGGCAGACACTATAGTATGGAATGATGTTTGGATGGGCATTATTAAGTCCTTTCTATTTGGTTTAGTTATTATGTGGGTTTGTTTAGCCAAAGGGTTTTATCTGCACATTGAGCAAAAACAGTCCGGTGCTGTAGGGGTAAGTCAAGCAACGACTCAGGCCGTGGTACTCAGTGCTGTATTGATGTTATTTGTTGATTACATTGTTAGCTCACTAATGTTGTGAGCTTAGGAATTATACTATGAAAAAAATGAACGTAAATTTTATTGTTGGTCTCTTTATCTTATTTGGTATGGGCTCTATGGCCTATCTTTCGGTAACCATTGCTGGCGTTTCTGGTTATTCAGATGATAGTTATCAGTTAATCGCAAAATTTGATAGTAGCTCTGGTTTGAAAGAAGGTGCTTTTATTGAGATTGCCGGCGTTAAAGCGGGTAAAGTCACAAATATTGAACTTGATAAAGAGAACTTTGAATCGGTCGCCACTTTTGTCTTTGAACATGGTGTTATATTAGCTGAAGATACTATTGCTTCTATTAGGACATCAGGGATTATTGGCGATAAATTTGTTAAAATTTCGCCTGGAGCATCAGACGATTTATTGAAATCAGGTGATGAAATAATCGAAACAGAATCTTCAATTAGTATTGAAGAATTAGTCAGTAAATATATTTTTAGTTCAGATACGGATAACGAGTAGAAACCATGAAAAATAGCTTATTAGCACTTATATTAACACTTTTTACCTTAACTTCCTTCGTATCGAAGGCTGAAGTCGGCACGCCAACATCATCATTAACTGAAACTATTAATCTTTTCCTTAACGTTGCGGGTAATAAAACGCTATCGGCTGAAGAGAAAAAAATCCGTATTACTGAAATAGTCAAAGATAAAGTTGATTTGCCCGTAGTCTCCCAACGGGTAATATCTCGTTATTGGAAGAAGGCGAGCAAAGCTGAGAAAAAGGAATTTATCGCACTCTTTACCCAAGTTATCGTCAATACCTACGCCAGTTTATTGAATGAATATACTAACCAAGAAGTCGAGTACTTAAAAGAAGAAATTAAAAAAGGTAAATATGCCAAGGTGAAGACTAATATTGTCTTAACGGATAAAAAAATCCCGGTGAATTACAAGCTTCTGCTGAGAAAAAATCAATGGCGTATTTATGATTTCTCTGCCGAGGGTGTATCCCTTATTAGTACTTATACTAATGATTATAAGTCAACATTAAAACGTGGTGGTTTGGCTGGCTTAAACGAAATATTAAGAAAAAAAACGACGGTTAAAGCCTCTTAAATTATTGATCACGTTATAGCTAACCAAAAAGGAAAATGGTTATTGACACACCTTACTAAATTAAGTCAGATTGATAGTTTTTCCAATTCGTTGGCTTTTCTGCAAAGCGTGCTTTCAACTGAGTTGGGGGACTGTACTATTGCTGTAGTAAATAACTTAGATTTGGACGGTAATCACTTTCAAATTTCAAATTATTGTCATCCCAACAGTCAGCCAATATACAAAGAGGCCGGAATTTTAAAACGTTCTAATGATCAGCGCATATTCAGTGGTGAATTTATTGTGCAATGGAGAAATATGTCCAGCCCAATTCATGTGTACAAAAAACACTGTGCTGAATTATTTCAAGACGATTTACAAGATTACAACAGTGTATTGGTTTTACCTATTCTCCTTGACGCTAAAGTTGAACGTTGGGTACTCATTTTAGACGCTCATAATGACAGCCACAGCCTTGATTTATCTAAGTTGAACTTGTTGGTAAACTTCGCCGTCTCCAGCCTTGCTCGTGCTGAAGAAAAGAAAAAGTTGCAAGAGATCACTAATTGGCGTGAACAAGAATTAAGTGAGATTTCACGCCTACAGCATTTATTACTACCAGAAGAAAACCTCTCAATTCCGGGCATAGAGCTGGCGTTTAAGTTTAAAGTTTATAAAGAAGCGGGTGGTGACTATTTCGATGTCATGAGTCTATCAAAAGATAAGCTAGCACCAGGTCCACATAAATTTGGAGTGATGATTGCTGATGTTACGGGACATGGGCCTAGTGCTGCAGTAGAAGCTGCGATGTTTGATGCCATTTTGCGTACTTATAAACCAGAAGGTAATACAGGCCAACCAGCACAAGTGATTGAATATGTTAATACTCATTTTTTTACCCGTAAAAATAGAGGGAAATTTGTTACTGCTATCGCTATGTCCTATGATCCTGAGATAAAAACCTTATGTTATGCTTGTGCGGGTCACCCTTATGGTTATATCAAGCGAGGAGATACTTTGATTCGACTTGATCAAGGTAAAGATATACCTATAGGTGTGCTAAAAGAGTATCAATGGAGTAAGCATGAAATTATGCTAGAACATCATGATATTATCTTTGTTTATACTGATGTCGTACTTGAAACACGAAATGCCAAGCAAGAAGAGTTTGGTTTTGACCGTTTAGAAAAAACATTATTAGATGCCGAAGCATGCCCGCATTGTTTGGTTGATGATGTGGAAAATGCATTAACTGACTTTAACGAAAGTGACGAACTGTGTGACGACTTAACCTTATGTGCTATTCAAATATTTCAATAATTATTTTTATCTAACGTGTTTGTTAATATTCCAATCATTAATATTATCGCTACTTTATTACCTTATATAACCGGATTTATTCACAAGTTACTTTAATATCGATTAGGTCAGAGTAGTTCATTGTTTCATCAATAATCTATGATAAAAGTTAGCCTTTTGGTAAAAATTTTCAGTCTCATAAAGTGGGGGAGAACTATTTTGAGTTTAACCTTACTCAGATAGTTATATTTTTATATCTTGGAGAGAATTAAATAACGTGAATACTTTGTCTAGTTTGGTTAATTCTAACATCTTGAGAGGTAAGTTTCTGGCGCCAACGATAGCAAGCTTTAATCCTGAAGCATGTGTAATATTAAGACTTTCAATGAGTGTCGCTATACCCGAACTGTCGATAAAATCTAATTTTGTAAAATCTAATATAACTGACTTCTGGCTGTCCAAAATCATTAATAACTCTTTTTTCATTAGCGCAGAATTCTTGATGTTAACTTCTCCCACCAGGTGATAAACTTCATATTGAAGGTGCTGAGTGTTGTTTGAAATTTTTGATAACTCACTTGAATTATTTTTTATAAATCTTGAAAATATTTCCATTATTAAGCGAGCCAACTGATTAAATATTTTATCAATTAATGGGTTTTTTGAAAGGCAAGGTATTGAAATTCCGTTTACTGTTTGTAACTTGTGTAGCATGCCAATATTCCTTAATAATCATTGTATGGGAGAAATGCTATGTTAAAAGAATGTTTTAGTACTGACTACAGTACTTTTGTTAGGTAAATGTTTATTTTTGTAGTTAAATGTAATTTTGTGTATAGGGTCATATTCTTATTTAGCCAATCTCTCCCAAGTTTGGCAGGGATTGGTATTCAAAACCTAGTCAATAGTGGCTCATACAAGCGTAATAACTAGCTATTCGGCAGGCGAATATATAGCCAATTTTTATTGCCGAATATAATATTTATTTAGTTTCACTATCTGGGATTATGCCAGCGCTATAAAATAGCATGGAGTTATTTGTAATTTAGCGGAAATTGCTCAAACAAGGTCAGGAGTTTTATGCCACATTTTGTCGTAGATTGTTCAGAGAGTATTTTATTAATTCATCATGTAAACATTATTAATGAGCAGATTCATCGTGTGGCTAATTCAACCGGATTGTTTCAAGAAAGCGATATAAAGGTTAGAGTTAATCCATTTAGCAACTATATTGTAGGAAATAAACAAGAGGATTTTATCCATGTTTTCTCTAACATCATGGAGGGACGGACTATCGAGCAAAAGGCAAACCTTTCAAAGCTTATTGTCGAAAAGCTGACTGAGATGTTTCCTAATATTCGTAATATTGCTATGAATGTAAGGGACTTTGAAAGAGCAACGTATTGTAATAAAACTATGATTTAAACTATGGTTAACAAAGAAATAAAAAGGTAGTTAGGCAGTAGGTATTGCAATTTAATGAGAAAATAAACATTCTTGTATCAAATATAGGTCTAAACTAAGCTATATGATAGGTAATTTATATGTTGGTAAAGAACATATAAATTGAATCTATTTGTCTAGATAAACCTGTCAGTTATTGCTCGGTATTGTTATTATTACCTGAGTTTGCGAACATTTGCTTAGTTGTTTGTTTAGTAAGCAATTATTAGCCAAAAGGGTGATGTATACTCAACTAGTATCAAGTTCTGATTTTGTGATGGTGATAACAAATCAGAATTATATTTTTCACCGCAGCGAAAGAGAATATTATGAGTAAAGGTATAGTTAAGTGGTTTAATGCGGACAAAGGTTTCGGGTTTATTACTCCAGAAGACGGCGGTAAAGATTTATTTGTTCATCATTCAGAAATTCAATCAGGTGGTGAATACGCAACTTTGAATGATGGTCAAGCGGTTGAGTATGAAGAAGGACAAGGGCAGAAAGGTCCATGTGCTAATAAAGTTGTTGCGATTTAAATAACATCCTAACGTCTTTTTAAAACGGAAATATGCGTTGTATCACTTCACTGCGATAACCTATCATTTTTTCATTCTAGTCAGGCGTTATATTTAAAATTATGTGAAATATCGTAATTTCTCATCAATATATTGAAGAAATACTTCAAATTTCAAGGTTGTTAGAAACATCCGAGTAAACTTTATCGTCAATAATAACAAAGACGAACTGGTCGAAATATTCTTTAATGAAGATAAAAAATATCACTAGGTGTTGCCTTACTCCGTAAGAGAGGCCCAAGCTTAGCCTGGTTTACTAAACAACAAAAATCAAGAAATTGCACCCCAGCAAATACTCACGCGTTTAATATCTCTATAACTCATCATGTAACGTCGAAAAATAATTTGTTGATACGAACAAAAAGTAATATTTAACCAATAAAACGATCACTTTAAAAAACTATAGTTTTTATGCTTTCCTTGATAAGTGCGAGCGGTAACTTTTAATTTTCTGGGGGATTTAAAGGCAGAGCAATAGATGGGGATTACTGAGGCGTCTAGACAATATACTGTTAAATTAATAATTTTAAAGCAGCTACTTTAAATTTGATATAAAAATAATAAGAGAAGAAATATGATAAAACAATCGAGGTTTATGAATACAACACTCAAATTTTTCCTAAATCAGCTTACTCTTATTTTATTTTGGCAAAAGTATTAGAAGCGAAAGAGTAGTTCAAAAGCGCCTTGTAAAACTATATAAAAGCTATTGATCTAGTTGCAGAATCCCATGCTACGAATAAGATTTATCAAAATAACTTAGCAAGAGTAAAAGAATTGCTGTAATGCAAGTTACTTGAAAGGACGTAAAACACGTCGCTTACGGTTATTCGTCGTTAATTATTTCGAAAGTTTGTATCTCTATTGTGACTAAGTTATTTCATTGACAATGTCTTTAATTGGTTTGGTGTAATAAATGGCTATTAATATAAGCCTTTGTAATTCACTACTAACTGGTTTAACTTGATTAGCGCACAATTTACCAACGGCTTGGATTGTTGGTAAATAGTTAGTTTCATCTACAGTCTGTTGTTTACTTTCAATTTCTATTAAAGCCAATAACGCGGTAAGCTCATGGGGTGGCAATGTCGTCAAATCTTGATTAGAAAGTAAATACAGTTCAATGGGGGTTAAATTTTGGCTGTCACGTTGACATAGCGCATCGCGTAATGCTCCATTACTCCCAAACAACATCATAGAGCGTAGATAATTAAAGGGTGGTTGCTTTACAGTTAATTTATTACCAGCTAATAGATAGTGCAAAGCATTGCGTTGCTGAAGGTCAACTTCTTTGAAGTTATCGTCTAATTGTAATGCTGGTGTAAAAAAGCTTAAGGTATCGTTAGTTTTAATCTGTGCGATAAGTGCAGCAGGTAGATTTTTACTCTCGATCAATTTAGTCGCTAGTTGTTGATAAAAATTAAATTCAGAGATATAGCTCATCCCTTGCTGAAATAGATGTGCTAATTGAACGACATTCTCAGACTCTTCTGAAGATAGGTAATGTTGTAGCAAAGCATTATCGTCATTTTCTGACAATAAGTGGATCAGTGTCTGCATATGTTGCTTCATTGTATACCTGTTTAACCTAAATATTTTCATCAGTGTATACGCTAATGGTTTCCTGTGTGGTATTTTTTATAGAATCTAGCAGCACAGCCATTTTTTCAATCAAACAAATAGATTGTTTTTATTCTTTCATACCGCGCTCAATTATTACCAACCAGATATTAGCGGTGAATTGTCAAATAACTCGTGTAATTCTACGCTGTCGGGTAGATGTCGTGTTAGATTCGTAACCGACACTAACAAATTAATGAATACTTGTGATTCTTAAGTACAGAGGTAAATTTAATGATTCTCAAAGAACTACGTATTAGCCGCCATTTTTCGCAAGATCAATTAGCTCAAATGTCTGGGTTAAATGTAAGAACAATTCAGCGTATTGAAAGCGGACAGAACGCAAGTATAGAGTCTCTTAAATGTCTTGCTGCTGCACTTGATGTTGATGTAACAACCTTGAATCAGGAGAAATTTATGATAAATAAAAACTCGAACAACTGGAAAAGTTTACCTTTTATATTGAAATGTTGGTTTGTCTTTAATTTTTTGCAAACTAGGCCTAGTAGAAAATCAGCTGCTCGAATTGAACTAATTGGGCATATTAGTGGTTTTATATTTTGTTGTTTAGGTCTTGTAAACGAAGCTGCGCTTGCTGGTGGTCTATTGATGCTTGCAACTGCTTATTTGTATCATGGGCTTATATGGCATGGTGACAAATACAGTATTTGGTATGATCATGAGCCATTAGAAAGCCGATAATATAGTATATATGTTGCTTAGCTTTTGCTGAGCAACATATAATCGATTGTTAACGAGAGTATTAACCATCATTAAGAGACCCCATGAATATCAACTTTAGAAAAGGCACATCTAAAGACTCTGCAATTGTCGGAGCTTTAGTGGTTGAACTTACCAATGAAATTTCCAAATTAACCAATGCTCAGCATTTTGATATCGACCTTAATAGCACCATTAAGCGATGTGCTGAGTTAATTCGTGACGGTCATTATGCTGTGATTATTGCTGAACACCAAAATAATCCCATTGCTGTGGTAACCATGACAGAAACCTACGCATTATATGTGGGTGGTAAGATTGGTGTGATTCAAGAGTTCTATGTTTCTCCAAAATATCGAGATTTTGGTGTTGGCTCGATGATAATAGAACAAGTGCAACGTTATGGAAAACAACAAAATTGGTCATGCATTGAATTGTGCACGCCACCTTTGCCTGAATTTGAAAATACAGTACGTTTTTATCAGAAAAATGGTTTAATTCCTGTGGGTGGTCGGAAAATGAGGCAAAGCTTGCTGTAATTTTATTACGGTTGACTGTTGTTCATCACCTTAATAGCGGTTCAGTAATAACCGGTATTAAGGTGATAATATAAAGACAGCAAACCTTTTCTACAGCTAAGTTTTTCTGAGCTGGATAGGTAAAGTTGCCGACACCGTAACACCTTGCGGGTTATGATGATTACTCGCTGATATTTTTCCGCCATGAAATTCACAAATTAAACGCGCAATGTATAAACCTAAACCTAAGTGCGGTGTTTTATCTTCACTTCTGTGAGGAATGTCGCGTACAGACACCATAGAATCGAACAATCGCTGCTTCATGGTTTCAGGTAATAACACGCCATTATTGCTGATATGAATAACGACTTCTTTTGATTTTTGTTCAATAGATACAAATATATGCTTGTCTTGGCTAAACTCAACCGCATTAGCTATAACTTTATCGAGTAGTTGCGCTATATGCTCAGGAGAACCCGATAACATTAATTTTTCAGTGAATACTTGATACTCAATATTAAGCGCAGGATAAATCTGCTGATACCCCTGAATACAGCCATTCACGACATCGAATAAGTTAAAGTCGCTTTTATCTGTTTGACTCAGCATCTGCTCAAGGCGTGTTGCCTCACTCATGTTGGTAAGAATGTTGTTTAATCGAGTAATGCCACTTTGTGCACGGTCAATATAGGCCGTGCTATTACCCGGTAATGTTTGCAGAGACAAGTTTTCTAAAGACGTTCTAACAATAGCGATAGGTGTTCTAAGTTCATGAGAAAGTCTTGACGACATATTTTCCAAATAATGATTGTACTGACTTAACCGGGTAACCGCGGTCGAAAAGCTGCGCGACAAATCGCCTATTTCGTCATTGGCAGGCGATACACTCATACTTTGCGCTATGTCATTGTTTATACGGCCATGTTCATCAATAGCAATTTCTGCTTGGTTACGTAAATGACGAATACGGTTTGAAATACGTGAAGCGAAAAAGAAAAAGGCTAAAGCGCCTAAAAGCATAATCGCTAAAATAGAGGTGAATAGTTTCTCAAGTGCTTGGTTTCGAATGCTGAGAATGCCGTTAGTTGTTTCTTCAACAATAACGGCACCATTAACGGTATTGCCAATAAAAATAGGATAAGCGGCTGAAATAATCACGGCTTTGTTATCTGTGGTTAATCGCCATTGTGACTTAGGAATACCGGTCAGCGCTTTTTCAATATGCTCCCCTGTTAAGTTTTGCGTATCGTATAATTGGTCAATGAAATCATTTTGAGGTTTATTAAGTAAATGTTGAAATACCGGCTTAAGGTATTGTTGAGTTAGCGCATACCAGGAATTTTTATCTTCAGCATTATTGATGTTTTTTTGCCACAAACCCTGCGCTTTTTTTATATCGCCGCTTTTTGCTAATACGCGATGATGTTGGTCAACCACCCAAATACGCGATTTTGTGTAACTCATGCCTTGGACAATGCGTTCAATTTCAGGAGACGGCACCAATATTGTCCCCAAGGTTTTAGTACTGCTTGGATCTGCACTACCAATAACACTCAATGTCGGGCCTAATGTCTCGTCAATATCATGAATAGCAAAAGCAAGTCGGTCGGTAATTTCTGTTAAGGGGATCCTAAACTCAATGTTGAAACCTTGCTCTGTACTTAGCCACTTACCTTGAATGAAGTTAGCTGGAACAGGAAAATCAAGAATTTCATTATTTTCACTATTATTAATTTGAAAGGCTGATAACCAACCTTGTTGCTGGTTACTCAGGATAAAATGCTTAAACTTGCCTTGATCATCGGTAAAGGCTAATTCAAAGTGATCATTTTTGTTGATAGCACGAGCGTTGCGGCTTCTATAAATAACTTTATCGTCAACAACCTGAAAAAAGAAATACAAAAATTTATCGTATTTACCTACCGTAGCCGTGAAGTGACTTGATAGTTTATTTACGGGTAATGGCTGACTTAGCTGATTTTCAACTCCATAGTAATGCGCTTTTGTCTGAAAATTTGGCCAATCATGTGGTAATCCATCAAGGTTAATAGCTTGTGATAACTGATAACCGTATAAGTCTTTGCCTTTTTCAACACTCGGTAGAAAGCTTGCCTGATTATTAAAAAGGTTAGGCCGCTCATGCAAAGCGGTCGCTAGGGCCCTTGCTGTACCGATAATGGTTTGCTCTTGGCCAAAACGTAAGTATTTTTCCATTTCCCAAACGTATTGATAACCAAACCAAGGTATGGCAAATAAAAAACTAGAAAGTAGTAATAACTTAGCGCGTAAACCAAAGCGAAAAGTTAGTTTATTTATCATCTTCATTCCAGCGGTAACCCATGCCATATATAGTTTCTATACAGTTAAATTCAGGGTCAATATGGTTGAATTTTTTTCTTATGCGTTTTACGTGTGAGGTAATGGTGCTGTCATCAACATATATATTAGAGTCTTTCATTAATTGTTGACGGTTTTTTACATGGCCCGGATGCTTCGCAAGGGCAAAGACCATCCAAAACTCGGTGATGGTTAAGTCAACAGTTTGCTGTTGCCAAAGGATACTCATGCGTTGGTTATCAATGGTTAGGGGGCCAAGTGTTAATAAGCTACTTTCGAGTGTTGGTTGTTTATATGCTTCTTGGCGACGAAATAATGCTGCTATACGAGCGGATAAATGTGGCAGGCTAATGTCTTTTGTTAGGTAATCGTCTGCGCCAATACGTAATCCTGAAACAGTATCTACATCGTTATCTCGGGCAGTTAAAAATATAATAGGCAGGGTGGTTGAAATATTACGCAACCATTGGCATAACGTAAACCCGCCATCATAATCTTGCTCTAAACCAATATCTAAAATGACTAAATGAGGTAGGCTAAGTGCAAAAGCTTGGCAAGCACTTTCTCGGTTGGCAAAAGTTTGCACTTGATAACCTTGCGCCCGCAATACGTCAGCATAGTTCTCTCTTATCGCGGCTTCATCTTCAACAATTGCAATTCGTTTTGACATATTTACCTTTCAACCCTTTCTTATATTTACAGGCACTATATAAGAGATTTTTTATAAAAGCGCGTAATTATGAAAATTGCCATATTGTTGCCACATTTGTTCAGCACTTTGCCTTTATTGTGCCGTTCGAAGACCTTTTTTTCTTGTTTTAATTAACTCGTCAACAACGAACCTCTACTTTAAAGCAAGGAAACATCATGAAAACAATTAACCGTAAAACTCAGCAAGCTAAGCATAAATTAACTCCAGCTAAACTGTTTTTGATTAGCTCTTTAATGATTACGCCAGTCATCAGTCATTCAGCTTACGCATTTGAAAACATCAAAAATAATAAAAGTGAAAATATTGAATTAAGTGACCAAGACAAAGAAGGTATTGGTTTTGGCACTGGCGTTATAATCGGAGCAATTCTGGGGGGACCTGTAGGCGCATTTATTGTCGGCATTACTGGTACCTTAATTGCTAAAACCCAAAATTCAGAAAAAAACATCAATGCATTACAAAGCTCATTAACAGAGCAAGAAAGTAACTACGCTTTGGCGGTAAAACAATTGAGTAATAAGTTACAAAGTACAGAAGAAAATCATCAAGTTGAATTGACGGCCTTAGAGCAAGAGTTCCATCAAAAATATCAGCTCGCTAGCCAAATACAAGCTGAAAACTTACTGATGAGCTTACAGTTTCCAACGGGATCAAGCGAGCTGCAACCACATTATCAAGGGCAAATTGTTGCGTTGTCACAAATGATGCAACAATCACCAAAACTCTTTATTGATTTGTCAGGTTATACCGATAAACAAGGTAGTAAAAACCGAAATCAAGAGCTCTCTATTGCGCGAGTTAATACTGTGAAAAAAGCGCTAATTGAACAAGGCGTTGAAGCTGAACGTATCCAACTCTTTGCTTTTGGTGAACAGTCACCTGTGGTTGCCAATAGTGAAAAAGAAGCCAGCTTTTATGACCGACGAGTGGTGATAAAGTTGCACAGTGACTCTGCGCAAGTCGCGAATAATTATTAATCGTTTTCAGACGAACTAAGGAGGTGAAAAATAACTAAGAAAGGTTTATAGAATACACATTGTAAGAGTAAAAACTAAGGACACTCCCATAACTCCTTAGTTTTTATTTTATCGCGTTAAATGGTTTTAATATGAATATTGCTGACGGTAACGATGAATTTTCATTGTGCTCGTTCCATACTGACACTCCTTTCACCGTTAAAAAATAATTATACATAAGATAATTTATATCATGTCAGTCGCTTAACTTAATAAACTCAGTCCAAATAATGTTGATAAACTTATTCAATCACAAGGCGATAATTGTCTTTTTGTGTGAGTTAACCCTGATGAAATACCATTTTTTTTCTGCTCTAAAAACTAATTAAACTGACCGATAGAAAAGTTTATGATCTCTGTAAGTTCTTCAATAGAACTACCATTTCTCGCAGAAATAGCTAAGCCAAATTGTAATGTTAATAGATAATTCGCCAATATAATTGGGGTATTATCTGCTACTAAATTTCCTAAATGTTGCTCTTTGTCAAAAAAATCAGTTAACGCCAATACGGTTTGTCGATTTATGCCATTAATATTTGTTACCGAACTCTTAGGTAGGCAAGAACCCGCTATTTCTGAAGTCGCAAGACAAATTAAGCAGCCGGTAGGTAAATCTTGGTTTGTTAACATCTTAGCAATAGATAGTAAGTAGTTTCTTATTCGTTCTTTTAGACTGCTATCTGCTCTAAACAGCTCTGCTGAATGTACTACGCCATGTTTATTTAAATAAAATTCAATAGCTTGATTAAACAGTTTTTCTTTATTGCCAAAAGCAGCATAAAGGCTCGACTTATTAATCCCCATAACATTAGTTAAATCGGTTAACGAAGTGCCGGGGTAGCCATTTTTCCAAAATACTTGCATAGCTTTTTCAAGGGCACTGTTTTTATCAAAGCTCCGGTGGCGTCCTGCTGTCATAGTAATTTCCAGATTTATTAAAATTTACGCTTGTAATTGTGAACCGTTCGGTATAGATTGTCAATATCTGTACCGATCGGTACGTATATGTATTAATATTTTAAAGGAAATATTCGAATGAATGATTTAACGGGAAAAGTTGCTGTAGTCACTGGTGGAAATAGCGGTATTGGGTATGAAACGGCAAAATATTTTAAAGATGCTGGCGCAAGTGTGATTATTACCGGTCGATCAGTTGATAAGGTTGCTACAGCGGCTAATGAATTAGGTGTTAAAGGCATAGTTGCTGATGTTATGGACTTATCTGCTATTGATGAACTTGTCGAGCAAGTAAAAAATGAGTTTGGCAATATTGACGTATTATTTGTCAATGCCGGTATTTTCAGTCCAGCTCCAATAGGCCAAAATACTGAAGAAATGTTTGATACTCAGATGGGAATTAATTTCAAAGGTGCGGTATTTACCACTGAAAAGTTTTTACCCATTATTAATAATGGCGGTTCTATTATTAACCTTTCATCTATTAATGCTTATACAGGTATGCCAAATACGGCTATTTATGCGGCCTCTAAAGCGGCGTTAAATTCATATACACGAACAGCGGCGACTGAACTTTCTCCACGTAAGATACGCGTAAACTCGGTAAACCCAGGGCCTACTTATACGCCTATTTTTGCTAAAACAGGTATGCCAGAAGAACAATTAAATGAATTTTCAGCCGCGATGCAAAATAGAATTCCATTAAAACGATTTGGACAACCAGCAGACATCGCCAAGCTCGTGACTTTCTTAGCTTCTGATGATGCATCATTCATTACTGGTGGAGAATATAATATTGACGGTGGAATGAATATAAACCCTATATTGTCTTAACATAAATAGACTAATCAAGGTAAACACCTATTTTACTTAATTAAATTATTTGAATTAAGGGCTAGGTGTTTATTTTATTCAATCTAATATCAATATTGCAACGGAGTAAATTATGGCTAAAAATATTTTACGACTTGACGCGAGTATGCGAAAAACAGGCTCTTATAGCCGAGAATTATCCAACAAGTTAATTAAGCAACTAACAGGTAAAAAACAGAGTTCTGAAAACCAGAACAAAGTAACGATTAGAGACTTGGCTGACGGTATTCCTTTTATTGATGAAAACTGGATTAAAGCTAACTTCACCGCCGTAGCTGAACGAACGTCAAAGCAGCATAAATGCTTGGCAACGTCCGATATCTTAGTCGAAGAATTAAATGATGCTGACTTAATTATTATTGGTCTACCTATTTACAACTTTGGGGTACCGGCAGCTTTTAAAGCTTGGATAGACCAAGTTGTTAGATCTAAATTAACCTTCCGATACGGTGATAATGGCCCAATTGGTTTAGTGAATAATAAAAAGGCCTATATTATTATTGTTTCAGGTGGCACTAAAATAGACAGTGAACTAGATTTTATTTCCAATTATTTACGACATGTCTTGAGCTTTATTGGCATTACGGATATCTCATTTATTGACAGTAGTGGGCTTGGTCAAGATGAAGCCAAAACATTAGCTCACGCGAATAATCACATTGAACGTATTTAAATAGTATATCCTGCTGATATTAATAATTCTCGTCGCATGATGTACTTTGAATAACTATCGTTTTATTAATAGCTTATAGGCGATAAACTTTAGATTAATGATTGTTATTTGGCTTATTATTCATATAAGATAAAATTGTGAACGTATTACTATTTGAGGTATGTTCGCCTTGCAATATTGACTGAATATTTAAATCATGGAGTATAAATTGAAAGGATATTTAATATTAGATTTTTCTATAAAGGACTTTAATCTCTTTAAAGAATATATTGATAAAATCCCTGCCTTTATTAAAAAGCACGGTGGTAAATATGTAATTCAAGGTGTCGTGCCTGAAGTTATGGAAGGGGATTGGCGACCTGAAAGAGTCGTCGTAATAGAATTTCCCAATAAAGAAATTGCAAAAGGCTTCTTAAACGATCCAGAAGCGCAGCCCTTATTTTCGATTAGACATACTAGTACAGAAAGTAAATTAATCTTAGTTGAAGGTTGTTTTTAACAAGAGATATCACAGGTATAGTTAACTGATTAGTAAGGTGAAAATCATTTTTAATATCACTTCAATATTTTAACTAAACAACCTCTGCCCATACTAAGGGCCCATTAATATTTAGGTGTAGATTGGTAGTATATGAATAATAAATCAAAGTTAGAAAAAGTTGGATTTGTCTTAGTTTTACTCATGATTTTACTGCAGGGTTTTTATGGAATATTTGCCTATATTGACCCATTGGCTTTTTCAACGGTGAGAGGAACTGAATTGTTTGCTCTAATGGATGCAGACTGGGTAAATATATATGGTTCACGTACTATTTTTATTACTTTGGTTCTTGGTTTGCTTTTATATTCCAGACATTATTCAATGTTAATGTGGTGTGCTTTATTTGGTATTATTATGCCGGTTACTGATGCGGTTCTTGCCTACCAGGCAGGGGCACCATTTATGGTGATATTTAAGCATATAGCGACAATTGTTTACTTAGTCATTATATTTTTCGTCTTAAAAAGAGTAACTGTTCAAAAGGTTAACAATATCAAACGTTAAGATACAGTCTGATATTGTTACGTTTATAACTACTGAACGCTGATTATTATGAACGTCGCATTTAGTACGTTTAGCCAAGCTTACATAATTTACTTTTTGTATTCGATAATACTAGTCCGCGTTTTTTTGTTGAAAATTCAACTTATAGTCGCGGCGCTACATTTTTATGTTTCTTTACCGCACTAACTTAGCGGTGCTAGTAAGGCCCCTAAAATATCGTCAGTTAAACTCAGTTTACTATCACTCACTTCTTCCGATAATAACGCTTTTGCTAGCTCTGCTTTGTTTTGTTGTATTTTTTGAATCTTCTCTTCTATTGAATTTTCAATTATATACTTGTAGACAAAAACAGGCTTGTCTTGCCCTATACGGTAAGCTCTATCGGTGGCTTGATTTTCGACTGCAGGGTTCCACCAAGGGTCAAAATGAATAACCGTGTCGGCTGCTGTTAAATTTAAGCCGACGCCACCGGCGCGTAAACTAATTAAAAATACCGGTACTTCACCTTGTTGAAACTTATCAACAACTTCTTGTCTTTTAGTGGTTGAACCCGTTAATTTGACATAATCAATACCCTCTTTCACTAGCTCATCTTCTATCAAAGCAAGCATACTGGTGAACTGTGAAAAGATTAATATTTTACGGCCTTCATCAATTTGCTCAGGCAGGGTTTCCATTAAGTAATCAAGCTTGGCTGATTGATTTATTTTTTTAGCGCCTTCAAGTGATAATAACTTAGGGTGGTTACAGACTTGTCTCAGCTTTAATAACGCATCTAATACTTCTATCTGGCTTCGTTTTAAACCTTTGTCAGCAATAATATCTTTTAAGCGGCTATCCATTGCTAAGCGCACCGATTCATAGAGCTCGGCTTGCTGACCTTCAATACGTAACTTTTGAATGATCTCAGTTTTTGGCGGCAGCTCAGTGGCAATTTTATCTTTGGTTCTTCGTAAAATAAACGGCTTAATACGCTGATTCAATAGCTGTTTACGTTCAAGCTCTCCGTGCTTTTCGATAGGGGTTCTAAATAGCTTGGTAAATTGTCTTTGTCCGCCCAAAAATCCGGGCAGTAAAAAATTAAATTGTGCCCAGAATTCGCCTAAATGATTTTCCATCGGCGTACCGGTTAAGCACAATTTATGTTGTGCTTTAAGTGTTAGAAACGCTTGGTATAATTTAGTTTTGGTGTTTTTTATATAATGAGCTTCATCAAGTACAAGATAATAAAACTTTTGTTGACTATATAGGGCTAAATCTTTGGTAATTAACGCATAACTGGTAATGATGATATCAACTGGGTTTTCAAGTTCTTCACGGTTTTCTAGGCAATCAAAGTGCTGCTGACGTTTACTGCCGTGCAATACTTGATAAGAAAGCTGCGGAGTAAATTTTTCTATTTCATTTGCCCAGTTAAAAATAACACTAGTCGGAGCAACAATTAATACCGGTTTTGTTAATCGGCCTTGCTGTTTTTCAATTAATAAGTGCGCTAAGGTTTGAATGGTTTTACCTAAGCCCATATCGTCTGCCAAAATACCGTTTAATTGATACTCTCGTAAAAACTGTAACCAGTTTAGCCCTTGATGCTGATATGTTCTTAACGTTGCGTTTAATCCTTCAGGCACAGGAACCGTGGTGACTTTTTGAAAGTCTTTTAATTTATCAGCTAAGGTTCTTAACTTACTGGTGCCCGTTGCTATCATTCCTTGGTCATCTAACATGGATAACGTTTGATGCCCTTGAAAACGCGATAGCTCCATGGTGCCATCTTTATTTAAGGCATTGGGCATAAAGAGTTCAATAAACTGTTTTAATATTGGCTGTACGCTCTGATAACGCAAGGCAACAAAATCACCATTTTCTAGATCAACATAAATTGGCGAGTCAGGAGAAATTAGTTTTTCTTTTTCTCTGTCAAGTAATGCCGCCCTAGGTAGTTGTTCAATAGCACCAAGCAAAATAGGAAATGCCGGCATTTTTTTGCCATCAATGGTTAAGTTTAACCCTAATGAGAAAAAGTCGTGATCATCTGTTTGAATAACTTCGGCGTCAAATACACTATCGGTAGCGAGCGCTTTATAATAAAAGTCATCAGCAAAGCTAATATGCCAGCCTAATTTTTTAAGTAACTCTACATCTTGGTGCAAAAAGTGATGCCAAAGATAGCGGCCTTCCATCAGCATCGAATATTTTGGAACTTTATCTTTTTTCAAATAGTCTTCATTGGTAAAAGTGTAACGTTTGGGTTTAGGCTGAGTAATAAATTTTAACGTGGTTAGTTTATCAATAACGGTTTGTTCAAAGGTTAAGTCGCGATACAGTTTTACTTTGTTCTCACTCTCACTCTCACTCTCATTGTCGCTCTCGCTATCACTTACATTTGTTGGCGTAACCGTAACACTCTCATTATGTGGATTAACCAAAGTGCCTTGATAAGAGAAATTAACTTTCACAAAACCCGATTGAGGATCAGCTCCTCGAGGTGTAGAAAAGTGTAAATATACCTCGGGTTTTGTTAATTCTTGTGAATATTCTGTTTTTGGCTTAGGTAAACGCTGCACAGCATCACCTAACGACATCGACAGTTTATTTAATATCCAAGGTAATTTGTCTTCTTCAAAAATAGGCGAGTTAAGTAAGTCTGCTTCAAAATCACATTGAGTATTAGTATTAATTTTTCCAAAGCAATTTGTTTCTTCATCATAATAACAAAGCGGTTGTGCTTTAATAATAAGAATACTGCTTGAAGGTTTCATAAATATAAGTTGTAAGGTATGTAACTTGTTATCAAGTGCAACCCACTGCCACTCGGCTTCTAATGGCTCACCTAAAGTCATGGCATCACTTAAGTCGTAGCTGGTATGCCAAAAACAGCGATTAGTTTTTATAATACGTTCGAATAAATCAAAATATTTAACATTATCGCCATATTGGTTAGTACGGATAAGCTCAGTAAGTACCGCAACATCTTCGTTATTTGCATAAGCACTATTAATTAACGAACTCGCCGAAAACTCACTACCAATCGAATTATTCCAGCCGCCACTAATTTTTGGTCGCGCCGATTTAATACCTAAAGTATAATAGTCGTCTTCGTTATAGTTATTGGGCTTTAAAAAGTACAATAATGATTTTTGTTGGGTGTTGGGCTGATATCTACTTGGCTGAGCTTGAAAGCGGTTAAGCCATTTATCAATCACTTTTTCAGAAGTAGCAATACTATTTTGATCAAACTGTTCATGAATAAAAAACTGCGCTAAGGCAGCGCCATGTTTACAGTCGCGACCGACATAACAATCACAATAGCTGGCCAGACCATCATACTTAACATTTAAAACTAAACGCGTTGAATAGGTTGTTTGGCGAGAGCGTTCACTAAAAACTACACCGCGTATTATTTCACCATCAAGCGCACAGGCTTTAATACCTTTATCTTGAAATATTCTCGCGCCTTTTTTCCATTCGTTTTTGGTAAAGTGTTGTTCAAGTAATTCGGGTGTAAAAGTGTTTTTGGTCATAGGTTTTAATTATTATGCATTCAAATAGGTTGGTAAGTAGGTCGTTATCACTTATCAATAAGACGATAAAGTTCAATTATAGCAATAGAAGCTTCATGATTTATTGCTAATTTCGGATCACTCATTATTTAACCTGAATAATACCACTGCAACCTAAAAGCTTCAATGCGGCTTATTAGTTATACTTCATACAATTAACTTCAATTACACCTCAATTAAAAGATTACATCCGTGTAGCGTATTATTTTATTAAGAGGATTTAGCTAAGATTATCGGATTACGCTCACTATTTAAGCTATTCGTTAATGTGATCATAATCAATGAATTTGTTGCTAAGTTCATAATCTGCATTGTTAATGTATGTTTTTTAATCGCTTTTTGTTTGATTATTATAATGTTACTCATTGTTGCATTAATTAAGTCGATAATAAGCGTTAATAGTAGCATTCTTCCTCACTTTAGATTAAATTTGCCGCCCTTAATCTAGTCCAGTTAACAAGAGCGCCTTATGTTAGAAAATACTCTCCCTCAACTCGAACAACTGATCGAAAAAATAATTGATAAAAACAATAAACTTAAAACGCTTGTCGCAGAACTTGAGCAACAAAAAGCAGGGCTGATAGATGAAAATGAAACTTTTCAACTTGAAGCTCTCGAAAATGAAGAAAAGCAAAAGCAAACCAATAATGCATTAACGAGTTTATTAGACAAATTACAAAGTGTCGAAGAGCTTAGTTAATGTCTGCTAAAGACTCTGAAGGGATCAGCATTGAAATTTTGGGTAAGCAACATCAGTTTGCTTGCTCAGCTGAACAAGCAGAGAATTTAAAGCAAGCAGCTTGTCGACTTGCTGTTATGTGTAATGACATTAAGCAGCAGCCGGGCTCTCGAAGTAGCGAAAGTGCTTTATTGATGGCATCCGTTAATTTAAGTTATTCATTATTAATGGCTGATAATAAAATTGAGCGCTATCAGCAAGGGCACAATGCCTTACTTGCTACATTGAAAAACGCTATAGAGTGCTAATTATCGCTACTTTCCATGGTTTATAAATCGGTGAAATTACCGCGTTAATAGTTAGCACCATTGAACTACCTTATTTTAGGAAAACCTTCTTTATGGCAGATGCCAGTATTGAATTTAAAGGGTCGAGCTTTACTTTATCTGTTTTACATTTGAAAACGACAACATTAGTAGACCTTCGTGAAGATTTGATAAATAAAATTGCCCAAGCACCTGAATTTTTTTATTTGCTTCCTATTATTGTTGATATTGAACGAGTAGACAGTTCTATTGATTATCAAGCGGTAAAATTACTGGTTGAAGAATTAAAATTCACTTTTGTCGGTTTTACCGGCTCTGTAGCTAAAGAGCAGAAAAAACTTATTCGTGATTTGGGTTTCTCGTTTGTTAACTCAGCAAGTCAGTCAGCAAATAATTCAGTTAATAATAAAGCGAAAGTTGATACGTCGATTAAGCCAGTGGCAGCTAAACCGGCAAGCGCGATAAAGACTCAACCAGTAGAAGTTGCTCCTCAGCTTGCGTTATACACTGACAAAATACACCGTGGACAAATTCGTTCAGGTCAGCAAATTTATGCTAAGGGTCAGAATTTAGTGATTATTGGTTCGGTATCAGCAGGAGCAGAAGTTATTGCCGATGGCAATATTCATGTTTATGGCTCATTACGCGGCCGAGCAATCGCTGGGGCTAAAGGTCATCATCAAGCACAAATCTATTGTCAAAACCTTGAAGCAGAGTTGGTTTCTATCAATGGTAACTATTGGCTGAGCGAGTCAATGGAACAGCATTGGAACTCACCGGCCTATATACATTTATCTGACACTGAATTGGTGTCGTCAAAACTCATTTAGTCTATTTATTAAGGATATTCGGTCTATGGCACGAATAATAGTAGTAACATCAGGAAAGGGTGGCGTTGGTAAAACGACATCAAGCGCCGCTATTGGTATCGGCTTGGCATTAAAAGGCCATAAAGTTGTATTAATTGATTTTGATATTGGTTTACGTAATCTTGATCTTATTATGGGCTGTGAGCGTCGCGTCGTTTATGACTTTGTTAATGTAATTAATGGTGAAGCGACATTAAATCAGGCATTAATTAAAGACAAACGTGTCAGCAGTTTATCAATATTACCCGCTTCACAAACGCGCGATAAAGATGCATTAAATAAAGAAAATGTCGGTAAAGTGCTCGAAGATCTGGGCGAAAGATTCGATTATATTATTTGCGACTCACCAGCCGGTATTGAAGCTGGTGCTATGATGGCACTTTATTATGCAGATGAAGCCATAGTTACCACAAATCCAGAAGTATCATCAGTACGTGACTCTGACCGAATTCTAGGTATGTTAGCTAGCCGTTCTCGCCGAGCTGAGCTTGGCTTAGAACCTATCAAAGAACATCTTTTATTAACACGTTATTCTCCTAAGCGGGTAGCAGAGGGCGAAATGCTCAGCGTTGAAGATGTTGAAGACATTTTAGCGATACCTTTGTTAGGTGTTATTCCAGAATCACAAGCGGTACTTAAAGCATCGAATGCAGGTGAACCCGTTATTTTAGATACTGAAAGTGACGCAGGTAAAGCCTACCAAGATGTGATTGATCGCCTGTTAGGTGAAACAGTTGAGTTTAGATTTTTAGTTGCCGAGAAAAAAGGCATTCTTAGTCGTTTATTTGGAGGTTAACATGGCATTGCTTGATTATTTTTTACGTAAAAAAGAAAAGCAAGGAACAACGGCCTCAAAAGCCAAAGAGCGTTTACAAATTATTGTTGCACATGAACGTAATAATAGAAATAAACAGCCCGACTACTTACCACAATTAACGGAGGATATTCTTAACGTCTTACGTAAGTACGTCCAGGTTTCGGATAAAAGTTTGTCGATCAACCTTGATAATAAAGGTGGTGAATTAAACGTATTAGAGTTAAATATTGAGTTGCAGGATGAGAATAATCCTGACTAGAAGTTGGAACATTAAAGTAATGATCTAACGATGACGTCGAGATGAAGTAATTAGGGTATCCAACGAGTACTTATCTGCAAAAAATTAGTTCAGTTAGAACAAAAAGTATTGTAGTTGGCACATTACAGCAATAGTTAGCAGTTTCTGGCGCTACTTTTTTGTGTTATACATCGGACTTTGTATCAGCTGGTCTGGCTATTCAAAGATGTGAAAAGTGTACCTTCTTTTGGTGTTGTTAACTATGAAAAAGTTGTCGGAAGTTATCGCTTTTTTAAAGATGATTGTTGTATTGATGAACTATAAATCAGTTTGATAGATTGTTTAAGTCATAGCGAATAAATTTTCACCTTGAGTTGGAGCTAACTACTCAACTGATTCGTTTTGGCTTATTCGACTATTTATTGTAAACCCTATTTTCTCATGATGAGGTCATAGGTTGCGTGCTCTTTTATTTTTTAATGCCATTAAATAACTTGCTGCATTATCATCAGGCATTGAATAGACGAGTATTTATTTTCTTTTTAGAGTATCCACGGCAATATTTCTACTGGGGATATAAAGTCAGTGAGGGGTGCTCCTTGTTCTACGTGAACTAGTGACCACTATTTTTTCTTTATAAACTTTTTGAGTTTCAACAGTCTCTTGCGTCCAACCAATGCTTGCAGGGTAAAAGAGCTAGTAAACAAGTTTCTGATAATGATCCGTTTTTATTTTTTGTAGCCTTTATCACAGTACTTATCTATGAGTATTTTTTAGTAATACTGAATGGTAAGTCTATTTTTCCTTAGGGTAAATGGTCTGAAAATATTTTATAAGACGGTGTGGAGCACATGGTGAAGTAAAATTCCAACTTTCATTTAGGCGCTTCTGCACGCAAACGAGATGTTAGTTATGTTCTTTTTTTAGGTTAGTTGAACGCTAAAAGTGCAATGTTTTAAAGCCGAGATTAAAAAATAAAATTCGTCGAATAATACTGTTTTATGAAAGCAGCATTTACCTAATAGGTAAATGCTTCTTGTTGATTATCGATAACCTTGGATCTGGCATACCACAGTCGATAATTAATTTTAATAAAACTTACTTAATAAGACTTTTCATAAATCGACGAGATGTTAAACCAATCATTGCCAATGCTAAAATAGCTAAAGTTGATGGCTCAGGAACATCAACGATTGAACGCGAACTTACCATCTTTATTTCATTCAAACTTACTGTACGCGCTCCTTTGTTTGTATATTTGTAGTACACGACATCCTCGTGACCAGCACGGTATCTAAACTCACTCGAGCCGAATTCCATCTCATAATAGTTAGACCCAGATGTACTTGCATATCTCCATGCATAATGCTTGTCTTTGAAGTCATTTTCGACTTCGCCGTTAGCGCGCATAAACTCTAACATTGGTAGTTCGAAAGCGTCTAAATTAAACAAGGCATCTGCAAACATCATGTATTGCGCGCAATATTCACCTCCGGGGCAGCTCGCATCGAATGTTTGATTCACCGCATCGTCGGCAGTGCCTGCTATTCCATCCTGGCCTTCAGTGTACTCATGCATGATTAATGAGCTATCGTCATACTGTATCGTCCACGTTGCTATCTCGCCAATACTTAAAACAGAAGTAGTCGAAGATGAAGTGACTGTACCTTGCCATGTTTCTTCGATTAATCCGGCACTGGCTATATTGGTTATTGCACTCACTGAAAAAATCAGACAAACAACTGCTGCATTTAAAAATTTAAATTTCAAGTTCATTTCCTTTTAATCCCCTCCCATAAAGTTTGGAAAGGTACGTAGTAAAATCGTTAATTGTTATTTTTTAAAGCATTAGGCAAAAAGTATGCCTAGCTGAAAATGTCAAACAATTTCAATGTGATGAATAACTTTGCGAATATTAATATAATAGTAGTGCAAAAAAAGCTGACACAGCCGAACTCACTAATCCATTGAATTAGCACCATAATAACAACAGGCAGTAATTTAAACTGGTTTCAGTATGAAAATATAGTTAGACGATAACACCGCGTGTTATTAATTATGATGATCCATCGTTCAAGTAACACTTCAGACTAGTGTATCCAAAAAATATATATTATCTGTCTTGTCATTATATGGTTTGGAGTATCATTTATTGGCACATTGGAGGTTCATAGCCCGTTTGTACGTTTATTATAAGTTTACCGTTTGGTTTTTCTTTACATTATTAGTGAATATAAAGGTCATTACTGGTGAACAGGACAGATAATAGCGGCACATAACAATATTATTAAAATGAATATTGGCTCATTGAAATCATTACACTAAATAAAATCACCTTAAGAACGGCTAAAATATGGGGAGTATAGTGTTATAAAACGCCATGCAAAATACCTCTATATTAGATGATTTATCGACAGCTGAGCAGGGATTGTCAACAGACCGATAATGTTTGATGAGATGTCTGCTGAAGAAAAGTTGTTAATGAGATAATTGTATAGTGCTGCGAGATTATAGCAGCATGATGATCACCTATTTAATCATCAAAATAAGGTAGATAAGTCGGGCATAACAAGAACTATATTGAGCTATGCTCGGGTTTGATTAACACTAAGGCATTGTTTACCAGATTTCACTAACTTAATAAGACATAAGTGCGCTAAAATAGTGACACTTATCTTTGTTTTGAGCCCTTTATATTAATGACCTCTGTTACAACGCCAGCCAACTTTAAAGAACTTGGCCTTATTACACCTCTTTTAGCTCGAGTAACTGAGTTGGAATATCTGCAGCCAACGCCTATTCAAGCGCAAGCTATCCCAAGTGTATTAGCTGGTCGTGATTTAATTGCCGGGGCAAATACCGGTTCTGGTAAAACGGCTACCTTTGCCCTGCCTATGTTGCAGCATATTTTTCAACAGCAAGATGCTGACAAACGATTAACGAGTAAAAAAAAGCAAGGTAACTATGTTACCGGGCTGATTTTAGTGCCTACTCGAGAACTTGCCAAACAAGTTGCCGACAGCATTAAATCTTATGCAGCACATCTTAACGGCGCGATTAAAACGCTTGCCGTGTTTGGTGGCGTATCAGTGAATACTCAAATGCTGGCATTACGTGGAGGCACTGATATTTTGGTGGCCACGCCTGGTCGATTACTCGACTTAATTTCAAGCAATGCTATTAAACTCGATTTGGTTAGCACTTTAGTACTTGATGAAGCCGACAGAATGTTAAGTTTAGGCTTTACTGAAGAACTAACTGCCTTGTTAGCATTACTGCCAAAGAAAAAACAAATTTTATTATTTTCAGCGACCTTTCCTGAGCAAGTAAAGGCGTTAACTCAAGAGTTACTAAACAATCCGATTGAAATACAAGTACAAAGTGCTGATGCCAGCACCTTAGTACAGCGAGTATTTACCGTTAACAAGGGCGATAAAACAGCCGTGGTAGCGCATTTAATTAAGCAAAACGAATGGCGACAAGCGCTTATTTTTGTCAATGCCAAACACCACTGTGAGCACTTAGCTGAAAAACTTGCTAAACGCGGTATTACCGCCGAGGTATTTCATGGCGATAAAGGCCAAGGCGAACGTAGCCGCGTGCTTGACGGTTTTAAAGCTGGCGATATTGAAGTGCTAATTGCAACCGATATTGCCGCGCGCGGACTAGACATCGAAAAACTGCCCGTGGTAATCAATTTTAACTTGCCTAGAAGCCCATCAGACTACATGCACCGTATTGGTCGAAGTGGCCGTGCTGGTGAAGTAGGTTTAGCAATATCGCTTATCGACCATGAAGATTATCACCATTTCAAAATAATCGAAAAGAAAAACAAAATTCGACTTGAACGTGAACAAGTAAAAGGCTTTGAAGTAGCTGAAGTCAGTAGTGATTCAATCACTGCCGCAGCGAAGCCTATGGCAAAACCAGAAGGCACGGGTAAGAAAAAACGCAAAAAGAAACCAGCAATAAATGCAGATATTTGGTCGGGATATACAGACCCAGAATAGCCTCAATCAAATTAACTTCACTAAGTGATTTATCTACTTGCTTTAAATCTCTAATAATATCATTGCTTTTAGCTCTGTAGCCAGTTAATGCACAGTAATATACTCGTGCATTATACAACTGGCTTACATCTATGAATACTTTGTTTCGTTGAGATGATTTAACAATGTACTCCAACCTTTTCTAAAAACTCAATAATAGCGCTTGTAAAGTCGTTTAATGACTAAGCTACAGTTTGCTAATTGTGCTTCTTATTATCTCCCTTCAAAAATTAACCGATTAACGATATTGATAAAAATGCTTATCACATTTGCTTTTACAAAAATATTACCAATACTTAACATCTAAATAACCTCTGTCAAATGAACAATTAACTCACAGCTATTACTGATTGACCTCGATTTTAAACACTTTATAGAGGGAACATAAGCGAATAAGTTAATTATTACATTAGCTTAACGATAGTGAAGAGGTTAAGTAAAAATAATCATGTAGGTAATAAGCGAAATATTATTGATTTGATTATTTTCTATACTTGAAAATATCCGCTTAAGTGGTTAACCACTGGGTATTTTAATTTCAAATGATTAAGGTGAACTTAGCAGTAATGAGTGATTAGTTTACCGTATTTACCGAGTATCTGTGCCTTAAGGCTTTAATTTAAAAGGATTAAAAATAATGAGTACAATGGACAAATTAGATAGTGATTTACACGGTTTACTTCCGTTCGAGCAAGATGAGGTTAGTCAGGCTTATTTAACGTATTTAGAAAATGGTTTACCTGAAAGTAGCGCAACAAAAAAAAATATATTAGTCGTTGGCTGTGGTATTGCAGGTATGGTTTCTGCGTCATTATTACGTAAAGCTGGCCATACCGTTACTATCGTCGAGGCAAATACCCGTGTTGGTGGTCGTATTAAAACCTTTCGTAATACGCCTGAAAAAACCTATTTTGAAGATTCCAGTTTATCAGGTGAAGCAGGTGCAATGCGCATTCCTGATATGCATAAACTCGTACAGTACTTAATTGATGAAACGGGCGTAGAGAAGCAAGCTTTTCTAAATCGTAGTATCTCAAAGACCGATGCCACATCTGACCAAATTGATAATCCTGTTCGCAGTGATGGTAGTAATGAAGGTGCCAATGCAGGGGTTCCTAAAGGCGAAATAATTTTACCACCAGCAACAGGTAATAACTTTCTTCATGTTAACTATAGACATGTAGATCGTAGTGTCTACGATGCCAAGGGTGCAGATGTTAATGCTCTTTTAAATTATAATTTGGCAGAAAATGAAAATGTTCAATCAAGTATTTTACTTGATAAAGCTATTGGTGGTTTAAGACGTATGGTTGAGGAAGACCCCAAAACTGCTTGGCCAAAAATAATTAAAGATTACGGTGAATACTCAATGCGTCGTTATTTATTAGAGTTTGTCGAGTCCGACGAACACTTCTCTGAGAATGCGATTGAAATGATTGGGGTTATCGAAAACCTAGCTTCGCGTATGTCTTATTCTTTTATTCAAAGTTTTATTGAGTTAGCGATAATCACCTCAGAAACTCCTTTTTGGCTGATTAAAGGGGGGACAGATTTATTTTCAACGGCATATTTTGAACAACAAAACTTAGATAGTGTGACTTATAGAAACCAAACTTTGGTTGATCTTTATAAAGATACCAAGACAGGTCAAATTCGTATTAATACCAAAATATCAAAATTTATTAGTACTCAAGCAGCACAAGACCAAGTAAACACTGATTTACTCTCTCACGATAGCTGGGATGAAGTGGTTGTTACTGTTCCTTTTGCAAGTTTTAGAACTGTTCATGTTTGGCCTGAATTTAGTCAACGTAAACGTCAGGCGATTCGAGAATTACATTACGATGCCGCAACCAAAGTATTACTAGAATTTAGAGAGCGCTTTTGGGAAACAGATAATAATATTTATGGTGGAGGCTCTAATACTGACTTGCCTAATCGCTATATGTATTATCCAAGTGAAAGAATGGGCTCTGAGGGCGGTGGCGTTATGCTGGTAAGTTATGCTTGGGCTGATGATGCTCGTAAGTGGGATCCTATGTCTCATTATGATCGATTTTGTTATGCATTAGAGAATGTTGCTATTACTCATGCTATTCATAGTAAAGATGCTACCTATGAAGAGCGCTTAGCTGCTCAACAAAAGATTAAAGATCTTTGTGTTTTTTGTCCAGAAACATATATGAAAAATCAAGAAAACATTGTCGGTGCCGCAAGCGTTAGTTGGATGAAGAATCCTTATGCTTTTGGTGAAGCCGCTATTTTCTATCCAGGGCAATTAGACTTGTTCCATAAATCTATTATTAGTAGCGAGTGGGAAAACAAGGCGCATTTTGCAGGCGAGCATGCGTCACTAAAACATGCTTGGATAGAAGGCGCGATAGAATCAGCCGTTAATGCTGCGTTGTTGGTAAATGAAAATACATTACCAAAATTGTCTTAATCTCACCTTAATCTGCTTTAAATGATAATCAATGCGCTTATAAAATTTATGTATAAGCGCATTGGCTTTTTTATCGCGCTATTTTATACAATTATATCTGATCATTTCTTCATTTTTTAACATAAATGTTTAGGTAATATAAGGAAATATTATGAATACAGAACTTGTAACGGTAGCACAGTACTTAAAAATCCGTCTTCAAGAGTTAGGTTGTGAGCATATATTTGGCGTAGCTGGAAATTACAGTGCTGCACTGTTAAATACTATTGAAGAAGACCCTGAATCAAGCATTAAAATATCAGGTAATACCAATGAAATAAACGCCGGTCATTGTGCTGATGGTTATGCGCGAGTAAGCCATAAGATTGCTCCTGTTTGTGTTACTTATGGCGTGGGTGCATTTAGTTTACTTAACCCTGTCGCGGGTGCTTTTGTTGAGCATAATAAACTACTGGTGTTAAATGGTGCGCCAACTTATGCAGAGCAAAAACGTCAACGTGTCGAAGGGGTACTTTATTCACATATGTCAGGTGATGAACGCAGTAATATCGACGCCTATCGTTCTGTTACTGTTGCCGCAGAGCAAATAAAAAATGCCTCGCAAGCTCCGGCAAAAATTGATACGGTTTTAACGGCAATTGTTTCAGAAGGTAGACCGGGTTATCTTGAAATTTATGAAGATGTTTGGCGTAAAAAGTGTCGGGCTCCTTGTGGTTTAATTGATCAACAAACACACCAAGGTGATGAGAGCGAAACTGAAGCTGCAGTCGCGGCTACAATCGATATGATTAATTACCGTGGAACGCCAATATTTTGGGGGGGTATTGAATTACAAAGGCAGCAATTACAAAGCCAATTTCAGTCGTTAGTTGAACGCACTCAAAGCCCTTTCGTTACTAGTATTTTAGCTAAATCGGTACTCCCTGAAAGTCATGAGATGTTCAGAGGTGTATATAACGGCAATGCAACGCCGCAAGCCATTCATGACATATTTGATAATGCCGGTTGTCGTATTGCGCTAGGTGTTTGGAATACCAGCAAAAATTTAGGGGGAACATCATCTTGGTCAGCTGATATGGTGATGGCTAACAATGAAGGCGTAAAAGTCGGTTACCATCGAAATAGCGATGGAGAAAGTGTCGGTAATCGATATTATCCTAATGTCGTGTTGAAAGACTTTATTGAGAAACTCTCTGTAAAATTAGCGGCTAATACATTTGCACCATACCAAACTGCTTTACCTCAGTTTATCCCCAAAATAAACCTAAGCAGTGATAGCTTAAGTTACGATAGTTTCTTTAGTAAGATTAATGATTACTTGAGAGATGAGCACACCGTTGTGGTTGATGCGGGTTTCCCATTATTAGGGGCGCAAAACTTAACGATAAAGCGTGCTGATGGTTTTATTAGTGCTGCGGCATGGTTATCTATTGGCTATTCGGTACCTGCTTCATTAGGTGTGAAACTTGCTGATTTAACTAAACGACCGCTAGTGTTCGTTGGTGATGGTGCATTTCAAGAAACGTGTCAGGCGATCTCTGGTCACCATTACTACGGCACTAATAATGTTGTTTTTGTGTTAGATAATGGAATTTATGGCATAGAACAAATGTTAGTTAACCCGAATCCGTTTAGGCCAGATGAAAGTGAATGCGCGCAAGAGCAAAAAATATATTATCAAGCAAGGCCACAGCAAAATACCGTGTATAACTATAATCGTTTAAATAAATGGAGTTATGAAAAAATTGTCGATATGGTCGGCGGTCGAGGTGTAGTGGTTAATAATAACCAAGAATTGCAGCAAGCATTAATTGAAATAGACCAATACCCTAATGATAACTTTGTTATACGCGTCATGTTAAATGAAACCGACATTCCACATGCTATTGCTTACCACTTAGCACTAACAGGTGAAGACGAGCAAAAGGATAGTGTTCCTATTACTTAGTTTAAGTGAGTTCAACTTAGCTTCACTGCTATGGAATTGCATTATTGGCATGCACTTACGGTGTTGGAGTTTGCACTGTAAGTGACTTAAAAGGACTTTTTATGCGCTATTTATTCTTTCTTTTTGTACTAGTATTATTACCTTGTTTTGCATCTGATCATGCTGATGCTCCTTTGTATAATATGTCACGTAACGATTTAAAAATTACTGGACTATTAAGCTTTGTTGATGGCGAAAATTTAATTTTAATTTTAGCCACTCACCCATCATTACTAGCGACAGAGGGAGCATATCAATTCCCTACCGATGTTAGTTTTAACTTTTATATCGATTATGATTCAGTGATTAACTTTAGTGACAATAGTAATAATCAGCTTTATGGAGGCACAGTCGAATATCCAGCCAAAATAAAAGCAGACATTACCATTAGCCTGACATTTGATAAAAAGTCTTCTGTCGATGATGACAATTCATTTACTTCAGTGGTTGTCAGCAGTAAAAATATTCAGTCAAATGATTTGAAAATAAAAGCTTTGATACGTGATGACCCTTTTACTTTTCCTGCTTTTCATGGTCAAAATGTTGCAGCAATTGTGCTTTCTATACCGTTAACTAAACTCAATATAGCAAGCTCACAGACTTTACTCTTATGGGCGACCATAACCACAGTAAATAGCGGAAATGACACTATTTTATGGGAGCATGTTGGCCGTGCCTTACGCTCTCAAATAGCAGGGCGATGGGCATTTAATCATTATCCACCTGCTAAGCAGCAAGCACATATTGGAATGCCTGTTGACGTGATGATTTTTGACCTCAATAAAGCTGCGCGTATTCCTAACGGCAGGGCGTTAATCGATGATCCTTTGGCTATTCTTTGCCTTGCAGGAGACCAAGAAGTCTGTAAATTAAAAGCAACAGCAGAAACTGGCTGTTATAAACCTCCTTATACAGGTAAAAATGATAAAGACTTTTTAACAATTTTTCCCTACTTACCTGAGCCTCATCAAGGTAAAAAACAAGGCTGTTAATGTTGAATTTTAAAGTGTTTAGCCTGTGCTTATTTCTTTGGAGTAATACCGTATTTGTGAGGGCTGAGGTTTATGCTGTAAGAGACACTTTAAGCTATTGGCAGAATGTTGTTAAATTACATCCTGAGCTAACGGAGCCGAGGGTTATTTTAAGTTGGAAATATTTTGCACTGGCTAAAAATAGCGGTGAGGTTGCTCTTTTAAAGCAGAGCTGTGAGCAACTAACGCAAGCACTTTCGATTAGACCAGATAAAAATGCAATTAAATTAGCTATCAATTTTTCGAGCTATCAGCATAATTTCAGCTTACTGGACAGCCTTGCTCAGTATTATTTATCTTATTGGCCCTATGATAGCCAAGTACACCTTTGGTATTTACAGGCAGCCATCGCTCAAAACCGTGATAAATTAATTGATACGATAAAAAATATACTGCTCTCTTTGCCTGCCGATTTATACACTTTACTGGGCAAAGCTGACCTGGCAGGTTATCAAGAAAACTTTAGTGCAAGAAGACAATTTTTACGACAAGCATTGGAAGTTGCGAGTGAGCAGAAAACACAAGCATGGCTATGGTTGCAGTTAGCCGTTATACACCTTGATAATCAGCGAAATTTAAAGCTAGCGGACCAAGCATTAATTAAGGCAGAGCAGCTTGACCCTAATAGTGCTGCTATTCAACGACATCGTATTGAGTGGTTGATATTTAATGGGAATAAATCCTTAGCAAAGAAAAAATTAACTAAATTAAAACAATGGCACCAACATCATGAGTTAGTAAAATTTGATGTTATGATTAATACTCTTTACAAAGATAAGTACCCGAATAAATTAGACTCTAAACACCAAACTACTCTAGGTCATATTTGTCAAAGTACATTTAACAAACTTGTGGCGAAACGTTAGCTTTAAGTGAGTATTTCTGCATTTATACAATCAAAGTAACTTTGCTGTTATCACATATCTTTCATTATTATTGTCAGTAAAAGTGCCAGTATTACTTATATTGGTAAAAGGGTAACAAGTGATTAAAACTAGCGATGACTCATCTGCTAAAACAGGTAGTTCGCCCGTTGCAGCATCAATAATATCAATGGCTTCAACTTGATAAAGCTGGCTTCGACCATGTTTGTCTGCTAATGAAATTATATCCTTCATAAATACCTCGTTTAAAAATGAAAAGTGGCTGTCTCGATGTCCAGCAACAACAAAGGCTTGCGTGCTGCTAGTTTGATTAAAAGGGGCAATAGCTCCTGCTGAAAAAGCTAAAGTAGTAGGGTCGCTGCCATTAAGCACAACAATACTTTTGTTTAAACGCAGAAATGAAAGCTCCGCAATGGGATAAGTGTCTGCCCACGGCCAAGGTTTTATTTTTTGTTGTAAATCAATTGTCTGATGCCAGCTGTAACTGATTAATTTTTGTGAAAGCAAGGCTTTAGCCGGCAACCAGCTAGCATGAAGGCAAAGTAAGCTGCCAGTAATAAGCAGCGACTTTTTAACGATGCTTTTCATAACGACTCACTTTTTTAAAACAGCTATGTGCTAAGTGAGTAAAGTCACCAACTTTTGCTAATAACAATAGTGCTATGCCAATTAGCAAGTGTAATTGCCATCCTATGGATGTTTTCGGTATAGTGACCATTAAACTTTCATGGGCTTGAATCGCGTTACGTTGAGACTTGTCAACAGCAGATAAATTATTTTTAGCGAGTAAAGATGAACGCTCTGGCTGTTTTTCTATCGCAATAAAGCTGGTGTAAGGCGATATTATTTGATGATTGAGCGATGTTGCAATAACCTGTGCTCTGACCTTGTCTTTATTTGCTCCAACCACAAGACTGTCGAGTAAGCTTTCTATTTTCCTTCTTGCCCAGAGTGACGAAATTCCTTTTGATGACGGGCTATCATTAATAATTAACTGCTGGTACCAAGGAGCAGATACCGTCTCTCCAGCTAATTGAATACTGGTGATAGGGAGCTGAGATTTTAGTGCGATTTGCAATGGTTCACCAAAATATAAATCAGGGATTTTCTGCGGGTAAACGTCAACTTGCTGATGAACTTGGCTATCAAAAGTTAATTTAATATTACTGATCGCCGGTTGGCTTATTTTTGTCATGAAGTTACTCATTTTGTGCTGAACTTCATCTTGGTTTTGAATAAATACATAACTACCGCGACCAAATTGTGCCGCTTTCTTCATAAAGTAACCATTGGGCGCCGCGCCTATTCCTACTGTGTATAAACGAAAACTTCCTTGAGCGGTATTAAGCAGTTGCATAAGCTCAAATTCATTGGCTACTGCGCCGTCAGTAATAAAAACTATTTGGCGAATAGCTTTTTGTGACTGCATTTCATTTTTCTTCATCATTAAAGCATTGCTAAGTGGTCGGTACATTTGTGTGCCACCATCGGCACTTAGGTCATCAATAAATTGCAGTGCATTTTTGATGTTTTGTGCTGAGGCCATTTGAGTGGTCGAGAACAGTATTTCCGTTTCATCATCGAAAGCAATAATATTGAAACTGTCTTTATTGTTAAGCTGTAATACAGCAAGTTGCAGGCTTGCTTTCGCTTGTTTCATCGAACTGCCTTGCATTGATCCAGAAGTATCAATAATAAAAATTATATCTCTTGCTATCACTTTTGCTGCTTCAGTTTTTGGCGGGAAAAAAGTCAATAGCGTATAATATTCACCTAAAACCTCTTGGGTAAAGCTAGTAACTTGAGGTTGACTGCTTGCTAATAACTGCCAACTTAAATTAAAGCTTTTATTAGACACCACATGTGTTTTATTTAAGCTGATCAGGTAATCGTTTTGTGTGCTGTTTAATGCTCGCGCTTTTATTTTATGGCTGTTACTGAAAATAGCCGTAATGGGAATCCCTGAATTTAATGCAATGTTTATCGATGACTGACTTCGAGCAACGACACGACCTGATGCGAACGACGAACTTTTGGTTGATGGGTAAGATAGAGCATGTAATTGTTTGGAGTGAGAATATAAAGGCTCTGGGTGTTCATCAGCTGAATAATTAGATAATTGACTAGATGATTTTGGTTGGTATCTTTTAGTCATAGCAAGCGGCAGTGTTAAATTAAATTTACCCTCAACAAAAGAGACTGGCATAATAAATTTTAACGTAACCACAACGATTGACTGTGCTGGGATATTGGCAATTTTATTAGTAAATAAATTCGGCCGATGTTGCTCGAGTAAACTTGCTTTTTTACCTTGTCTTTTAGCTTTTTGGTAAAGTGCTTTTGCGGCTTTTTTTTCCATTATCTCGCCGATTATTTCTTTATCAGCCACTTTTATTATTAATTGTTTTACCGCTGAGTTTTCAGGTAACGGGAACTGATACTTACCCTCTAACGCGATACCATGAGGGTTAATGAATGTTTGCTTTATTTCTACGTAAGCAACTAAACCATTAATTTCAATGTTGGCTTCAATATCAATAGGTAAGGTGGCACGCATGGTCGGGTTTGGGTGGTCAAAAACTAATTGTGGTCCCTGAATAAGGGCATTTTCATTTGTTACTTTTTTCTCCAAATAAAAAGGGTTACTTTGTGCAAAGGGAGCAAAAATAAAAACCAGCACAATAATAACTAATACTAGCAGTGATAATTTTAACCATTTGTTGCGGCGCTTATTACGTTGTTTTCGGTAATAATATGAGTCTTGATAATCGATAAGTTGTAGCTTTTTTTTAGAAGTAAACATCGTTTGCTCTTGTCTTAAAGTGGTAGAGCTATTTAAGCAAAGCATTGAGTGTTAGCAGCGTCAGTATAAGGGCAAAGTACTGACTAATTATGTCGAAAATATGGCAGGTAGTGGTTTATACCCAAGTAACCTGAAGATGTAGTTTCTGAGCTAAGCTAGGAAAGCAGATCAAGGCGCAGTACGAAGATAATGGTTATTCTCGGTAATTGCTCCTGCATTACCCTAATACCCCACATCCATGTGGGAACCTTATCAAGTACTGAAACGCTGAACTGTTTTTTTAGCTTAGCTCCCTTTGGGCAAGGCGATAAAGGGTCACCTCCGGCGTTATTGATTTCTACAATGGAACAACCATTCTCTTCAATCAATGCCTTGCTGAATCCTGTATCTTCAAGTTGCTTGGGTATAAGTAAATGGGGCAGGTTACTGGTCGCTGAAAATTTAGCTTAATATAGGAAACGCCATAACGCGCTTCCTCATTAAGCCTCATTAATATTGACCAATCTCTTTATTTTTCCACGCGGTTATTAAATAAGATGAAATAGAGTCACCACTGCCTATTCTATACTGAGTTGTCTCATCATTATTGGTCTTAGTCTCTGCATAAAAGTCAGCTAATTGTTCACGAGAAAACCATTGACAATCATCGATGTCGTCTTGACTAATATCAATAATAGTTGAGGTAGCTACGGCGGTAAAACCTAGCATAACTGAGGCTGGAAATGGCCACGGCTGAGATGTTATATATTGCGGATTTTCAACGACCACCGCAGTTTCTTCTGATACTTCTCGTATTACTGCTTCTTCTAACGTTTCACCGGGGTCGACAAAACCGGCTAGCGTTGAGTACATTCCCGCTTTCCAAGTGGCCTGACGCCCTAATAAACAACGAGCAATACCATCTGGAAACATATGTTCTACCAGCATAATTACCGCAGGATCTGTACGTGGAAACGACATGTTTCGACACTCAGTACAGCGTCTAGCGTGTCCTGCCTCTACAGAACTACTGACATTGCCGCATTTACCACAATATTGATGTGTGGAATGCCAGTAATCTAATGCTTTAGCTAACGCTTGAATTGACGCATCAAGTACCGTTAAATTGGGTGTTGCTTCGCGAAGATTTTTCCACTGTCCGAGCTTAAGTAATTGCTCTTGGCTGGAAAAACGTAACTTTTCAAAATTTACCGTAAACATCGACCTAACACTTGTCGACTCTACAGACTCAGCTCCTTTACCTAAGTAAATGCAACTATTGATAGATAAACTATCAAGCTGTGCTTTACTCAAATAAATTGGCGTAAAATTATTATCATGAGAAAAAAGGCTCATACCGTCATTAATGACACAAAATAAGGTATCTTGATGATTAAATTCTGAGGTTAACCAGCGTTTGTTTTTACGTTGATTACTACAGCGGTCGAGCGGCATATTCGCGTATGTCAAACCCATATATTATCCTTTTTAATTTGGTTAGCCCCCGTAATGACTATTCTCCGAGTGGAGAAACTATTGCAAATAACTCTTGCCCTGTTAACGTTAATGGATAACCATTTGATGCAGATTCAACCAGTTGCAAAACTTTTAATTCTTTTAAACGGGTATTTAACAAACTCGGCGAAATTTGCTCACCGCGCTGTTGCAACTCTCTAAATGTCGCACTACCTTGATGCACCTGCCAAACAATGGCCAAGGCCCGATCATCAAATAAACCTTTAAATAAACCACTTTATATCATTTCACTGCTGATTAAATCATTTAATAAGTCAAACAGATTTAATGATTGTACAATATCAGGGTAGTCCTGACAGATTAAGGATATAAGTACTTCAAAGTTATCTGAAACAGAAATCATTTGTGATAAGAAACCTGTTAGTTCTTATCATAAATGATTAGCGTTAAAACTGACCCGTTAGCGTGATTGAAAATCTCGGCGCACGTTGATTTTTCCTCTGCTCTTGTCTTAAAAAGTCACTTTGGGTAAATAGTCCTGTATGGCGGCTTCTATTAACTGTGTATTTATCATGAAGTAAATTATCTCCTTTAAGGCGAACCTTAACGTTTTTAGCTATTTGATAATCAATAAAAGCGTTTGCCGATATTTTGGTATCGACATTGCCTTGATAATCATAATAATAAAACTCATAACGGCTTTTATTTTCTAAGGTTAGGCTAAAAGAAAGTCCAGGCAATAATTCATTTTGATTTAATCTAACGTTCCATTCATTTTTACTTATTCTTTCGATTGGGCCTTTATCCCCGGTAAAAGGGTGGGGCATTTCACTGTTTCGCCAGGTATAATTGGCACTAATTAAGGTATTATTCAGCCCTAGAGCCTCTAAACCAAAGTTAGTATCTAATTTAATGCCATATTCTTTACCATTATCAACATTACCATCGCCAGAGCGTTTAACTAGCAGCACCTCGGTTATTAAATCGCTGATCTTATGGTAATAGGGCGTTAATGTAAGACTGCCATCGGTTTGTTGCCATTGTTTTTCAAAACCGACAGAGAATTCATCACGCACTTCTGGTTTTAAATCTGGGTTGGTTTCTTCAAGTCGAGATTCGTAACTGTCAAACCAGGGAACAAAATCTTTTAGATTAAGTTGGCTAACGGTGCGTTGGTAATTAAAGCGTATTTGATAAATATTATCTAAATCATACCTTATATTTAAACGTGGCTTAAGATAAGAAAACGTCCGGGAAATATTGCTTTGGGCACTTTGTATCGTATCACTTATTACTGCCAAATCTGTTGCAACATCCATGGTAGAGCGTTCATATATTAATGATGATTGCAGGTTAAGCTTGGAAGAAATAGTAAAATTGTAATTGCTAAAAGCTTCGTAACGGGTTTCTTTAATATTATTAAATTCTGTAGAGTGATAAGGCGAACCTGATTCGCTAATATATTGTAAATTCTCGTCTAATTGATTAACCGCAACTTCAAAACCAGAATCAAAGGTATGACGCGAGGTTAGTTTATGCCGCCAGTTTGTGCGTAAGACACTTTCTTTTAATGTATTTATTCGAGGCAACTGATAATCAGGCTTAAACTCATTACCATCTTGAGATGATATGTGCCAAATTTTATCGTCAGAATCAGCTTTATTGCTAATAAACATTACTTTTAAATGGTTATCATCATTGAATTCATGGCTAATATCTCCGCTGATCTCCCATTTATCTCTAGCCCAATCATAAAGTAGGGCCTTATTTTTTTGTTGAACAGTTATTAGGTATTCAATGTCAGTGGTTATTTCTGCATCAACATAAATTTTCTCGTAAAGGGCGTTTAGTTGCATAGCTGTTTTGTCTGAAGACAAATACTCTAACTTTGCTGATAACTGAGTTTTTTTATACAAGTTTTCACGTATGCGTGTATAGGTATGGGTATGAGTTTGCTCTGGGGATGTAAATTGATCAATTGAAGTCAGTTCATTTGGATGGATTGAATGATTTACAGCAATTCTATATTTAAAATTATCAATGCCAGCACTATAGATAAGAGATCCTATAGATTGAGCCGCAATATCGGCAGTTTTGACTGAGCCAAATGTCCATAAAATAGAAGATTCAATGTCCTTTTTAAGGACGACATTAATGACTAAGCCATTACTTTGAACATCTAAGTCAGATCTTGTACCACGAATAAGCTCAATATAATCCACATCTTTTGCCTGAATGTTATCAAGCTCTTTCGCTATGCTATTTCCTTTTCCTGAAACACGCTTACTGTTTATTAAAATTTGATCACCAGCTGAACCAAAGCCACGACTTTGTGACGCATTGTTCATTGAATTTAATAGACTGTTAGCTCCCGGTGTTTTTTCTAAAATGTCGTATAAGGTTTGAGGATCAAATGCCATGAAAGAACTAGCATCATATTTATCAATATTTGATGTATTTAAATCAGGCTCATTAGCATAACTGGCATTTGATAAACCAAGAAATAGCGGACTGGTACTGATCAAAATGCAGGATAAAATAGCCCGACCAATAACTGAACGCTTAAATATATGACGAGGTTGAGTTGCACGTTTTATCATTGTTAGATCTCTTTAATTTAATTCAAGGGTATCTTAGTCAGTAAAAGTGGCAGCAAATAGGCATGAAAAGTAAAAATAATAGGTGAAACTTTTACAAAACTTTGCATTAGGCATTAAAAGAATGGTGATATAGTCTCGATTGATTAAACAAAGGATATCAATAAATAATATGAGTATTAAACCGACACTTCTTATCGTTGAAGATGAAGCAAGTATTTTACGTGGTTTAACCGATCTATTTATATTTCATGGCTTTGATGTCGAGAGTGAAATGGACGGTCAAAAAGGTTTAAACCGTGCATTAAATGGACAATACAGTTGTATTATTTTAGATGTGATGTTGCCGTCAATTAACGGTTTTGAAATATGTAATGCCATTAGACAGCAATCTCAAATTCAACCTATTTTAATGTTAACGGCTAAAAATGCTGAAGAAGATATCATTAACGGCTTAACCTTAGGGGCTGATGATTATTTAGCGAAACCTTTTTCAACTTCAGAGTTAGTATTAAGAGTCAGTGCTTTAATCAGGCGTTCGGGGTTATCTGGTAATGACCACAAACTCACTATTGGCGATAATGTCAGTATATGTACGCAAAAGTTAACAGGTATCTCCTTTGAACAGGAAATGCGCTATACCCGCCGTGAAGTGACTATTTTATCTTACTTAAATCAGCAGAAAGCGCCCGTTTCTCGTGATGAATTACTCAGAGAGGTGTGGGGGTATAAATCCACAGAGCATTTAGATACACGTACTGTTGATATTCATATTGCTAAAATCCGCAAAAAAATTGAGAAAGATCCTAAATTCCCGGAGCACCTAGTAACGCTTAGAGGGGAAGGGTATCAGTTAATTAGCTGCCAATCGTAATATGAAGCAATTATTTTCAGATAAACGATTATTAAACTATCAGCAGCGTATTAATAGATTACGCTGTTTTACGATTATATTTTTAGTATTGTTACTTGTGCCAATTAGTGTGGTTTTTTATCAGGGATTTAATCAATTTGAAAAAGACTTATTAATAGAATACAAACGCCAAACAGAAATAGTGACTTATCAAATAAATAAACGCATATTTAAACGTGCGATTTTAGAAAATGCGCTGAGCCCGCAAGCATTTGATTATTATCAGTACCTCTACAATCCAATAAATAAGCAAGTGACTCGTGTAAAGTCACCTCTTTCAAAACCTGAATATAATGAACGTATTACCGGTATTATTGGCTATTTTCAAATTGATGAAAATGGACAATTTAACAGCCCAATTTGGCCCTATATAATTAATAGTTCTGAAGATTTAAAATCTATGGATGCCGATTTAGAATCAGTTAAGCGCAGAGGTATTTCATTTAAATTATATCAAATTACAACGCGTTCAAATGAATTAAAGCGCTTAATTGAGCAAAAGTTGCCTGAAAATAATGATAAGTTTGATTTTTTCTCAGATGTGCCCGAATATTTTATTTTTTATCGTATTGTCGAAGTTAACGCTCACACTAAACTTCAAGGATATATTATTGATTTGGATGATTATTTAGGTAGCCGAGTTTCGCGAGTATTCACGACAGCGCAGTTTGATAATGATATTGGTATTACCGTTCAAAAAGAAGGGAACAAAGAAGGGCAACGATACTTTGTTTCTCATATAAATTCAAAAGGTGAAGCTGAAGTTACCCGGCTAGCTGTACAAGATAAGCAATTAAACCTGCTAATTAATCAGCAAAGTTTAAATTGGCCTTTTACTGGTTACAGTATTAGATACTCTACTGGTCAACTACCATTATCCTCAGCGGAAATTTATAGTATTAGCTTGATGCTTTTATTGATATTAGCTATAACAATCGGCTGTTATGGTTTCTATCGTTTAGGTGTTAAACAGCTTAAACTAGCAGAGCAAAGGTTAAACTTTGTATCTTCAGTGAGTCATGAGCTAAAAACACCTTTAACTTCTATTCGAATGTATTCTGAAATGCTAAAAACAGGCATGGTCCCCTCAGAAGAATATAAAACTGAATATTACGAATTCATACACAGTGAAAGTGAGCGTTTATCACGCTTAATTGAAAATATTTTACAACTGTCGAAATTGAGTCAGCCCCAACATACTGTCGATCTGCAATATACAAAACTGAGTATTTTAACCGATATTATTCGCTCAAAAATTTCATCATTATTAGTAAAGAGTGATTTCATCTTAAATATATTTAGCGATTTTGAACAACCTGAAAAGGTAATGTTACTAGTAGATCTTGATGCATTTTCTCAAGTTGTGATCAATATTACTGATAACGCGATAAAGTTTTTTGATAACGAGTCAATACAGGATGAAAGCCGTAAAAAAATCGATTTTATTTTCAAAATGGATCCTAAAACTAAAGATCAAATACTGATGGAAATTCGTGATTATGGCAATGGCATTTCAGTAGAGCAACAAAGTAAGGTTTTTGAATTGTTTTATCGTGGCGGTAGTGAACTAACGCGCTCAACACAAGGCACAGGTATTGGTTTAGCCTTGGTTAACGAACTGGTATTAGCGCAACAAGGCACTATTGAAGTACAGCGTATGACACCAGGGCTAGCCATGAAAATGAGCTTTAAGTGCAAGTAAATATTAGCTATTTCAAGTAAAACTCAGAACTAAGGTCTGAGTTTTAATTATATCTCTTAAGCACCCCCTTTAAGGTTAAGACAATCGAGCACCATGGGGTAACAAATAAATTTGACACCATTGCTCAATAGGTAATGTGAATGAAAGCGCTTGTCTATAGGCATTAATACCTTGAATATATATTGAGGAAATAACGGGTTGAATACTTGCAGGGGCGAACTAGCGGCTGAAGCATGGTCATGACCTAAATAAATAAATAAATAAATAAATAAATATTGTTTGTGCTCATACTGATAGTCGATACCCGACTATCAGTATGAGAAAATACTAGGTAAAAGGACTAGTTTATGATCTCAAAAAAAGTAAGAGAGTTATTTGTCTCTTTAATGGAAGCAACCGATACTTCTCCCGTTGTTTATGATATTGAAACGCAGCAATACACCGGTAACTTCAATGCTGCAGTCGTTAATAAGTACATTGAATTAGGCGCCCTAGAACTTGTTGAAGGCGTAGCAGCCATAACTATTTTAATCAATAACAGAGACGACTTTTTAAGTTCTTTCGCTGCTGGCGCAAGAGAGGCTATGCATGGCAGCGATCAGTCTTACGCAGACTACAACGCGAATCCATTTGCATTTTCAGTGGGCTTTGAGCATTTTCATCAACTAGCTAAGAAAAAGCGGCCAGTAAGTGGCTATATATGCCATGGTTTTGAAAGAGCAGATACCGGTTTAATACATCAACAATAATGTCGTTATTCATGAAAGTGAAATAACTACTGCGCAAATTATTATTTAGCATTAATTAACTGTGTAGCGACAATAAATTTGTTGATTAAATGTTAGTTATTGAACATAGCAGAGTTAAAAAATTAGCTGTTATGGGATAGAGCACATCACTAAAATCTGAGGTTATCGGTATTAAATTTGTAGTGGATTTTGTCTGCGCTATCAGCATTGGCAAGTTAATTACTTTTTCAATTTATTAATTATCAAGTCTACTCACTTAATCGACAAGAATTCATTCATCCTTAGGCCACATCTATTGTTGTGGAATCTGTTTAGATTAAAAATAGTACATATGTGATATTTACTAACCATGAGCCAATACATATATTAGTTGTTAACTTTTCTTGTTATAACCATTCTAACTCTGCCCTAGGCTTATGTTCAATATCTGCAAAGATAACTGCCATAGCATAAAATTTATTGCGCTAACCCCTCTGTTTCGCCATTGAACGATTAAATTAATGGCGCAAACATAGCACTTAAATAAATCCTCATTTTGTATTTTAAGATGAAATTAGTCCGAAACAAGACAGTCGCCCGTTCGTTTTATGACCTGCCTTAATGATGATAAATTATTAATAACAAAGGTATATTGCTTTTATCGATCTCCTCTCCTATTTTTAATAAAGTAAAAGTATTCAATGAATACATTAATTAATAAAGGCTGTTATATGTCTCAATTAGACAATGCATGTAAGTTAGTCGATTCAAATGGTGTTTCTATTCTTACACTCAAAGGTAAGGTTAAAATAACAGAAGCTACCTGTCTAAAAGAACTATTGATTGAAGCCGTTAATGAAGGTAACCCAATTCGTGTAGATATGTCAGAGCTAGAGGATATTGACATCACCATGATTCAGTTATTGTTCTCGGCTAGAAACAAAGCGGCTACGTTTGATTTAGAATTTAATATTTTTCCAATTTCTGTTCAAACGAAAGAGTTGTTACGTACTTCAGGTGTTCTTTATGAATTATTTAATCCAAATAATGTATAAAATGGTGGTTTATCCGTGTCTCTAGATTTGCAAGCAATTTTTATTGAAGAAGCAACCTATTTGTTAGAAGACTTAGAAGAAGCTTTTCTAGAATTGGAAAGCGCGCCTGATGATATGGAATTAGTCGCCAGAATTTTTCGGGCTATGCACACCATTAAAGGCTCAGGAAGCATGTGTTCCTTTCCTAACTTGTCTGCTTTTACCCATGAATTTGAAACCGCGTTTGACCGAGTGAGAAACGGTGATATCAAAATCACTAAAGAGTTAATTGAAATAGGTTTAGACTCGCACGGATTTATTGGCCGTATGGTTAAAACCCTTGATCATGTTAATCCATCACTTCGAGAAGAAAGTAAAAACATTCTCAGTAGATTACACAAATATTCACCAAAAGAAGGAGCTGATAACCCAGGTATTGAGCTTGATCTTTCAGCCCCTGATGAAGTTGTTAGTTTAGATTGGGCACATTATCGAATTCGTTTTACCCCTAATCCAGGAATATTTAAATATGCTATTGATCCTATAACAATTTTTAAAAGTTTAGCTGAGCTTGGTGAAGTCTGTAATGTGGCTTATATCAAAGACATTCCTGATTTATTCGAGATAAATGAATTCGCTTGTTATATGAGCTGGGAAATTATTATTTCGACCCAAGACAGTCGCGATAAGCTTGTTGAGCTTTTTGAATTTGTTGAAGATGATTGTGAAGTAAACGTCGAAATGATCAACCAAGAGAATGATTTTGATGACGATTATAAACGCTTAGGTGATATTTTACTCGAACGTGGAGATTTAACTAAAGAACAAGTGAGTCAATTATTTGAGAAAAAACCACTTGTTGGTGAAATTATCGAAGAAAGTGGCTTAGTACCAAAAGAAAAAATTGATTCGGCGTTATTAGAACAAGAATTGGTACGTAGCGATAGAGAGCAGAAAAAACAAATCGTGACCAATGACAGTATCCGTGTGTCGTCGGCGAGGTTGGAAATGCAAATGGACTTGGTTGGTGAACTTGTTATTTCATTAGCAAGTCTCCACCAGTTAGCGGTTGACCGAGGTGATGTTAAATTAAACGCTATTTCAGAAGACTTAGAGCATCTGGTTACCAGTATTCGAGATAATGTGCTGGGCATTCGTATGTTGCCAATTGGCGGGACGTTTAGCAAATTTCGTCGCTTAGTTCGTGACTTGTCGTCAGAGCAAGGTAAACAAATTGAAATGGTTACTTATGGCGCCGAGACAGAATTAGATAAAACTGTTATCGATCAACTTAGCGACCCCCTAGTACATTTGATCCGCAATAGCTTAGATCATGGTATTGAATTACCCGAAGAGCGTGCTGCCAATGGAAAAACAGAGAAAGGCTTTATTACTTTGACGGCTAAGCATTCTCAAGGTCATGTATTAATTGAAATAAAAGATGATGGCAAAGGTATTGATCCCGATATCATTTGGAAAAAATCGCAAGAAAAAAGCTTAACAAATGGCGATGAAAGGCCATCAGATAAAGAAATATTACAGTATATTTTTGCACCGGGGTTTTCAACCGCAGAGGCAATAACCAATATTTCTGGACGTGGCGTTGGTATGGATGTTGTTAAAAGAAGTATTGAGAGTCTAAGAGGCAGCATAATATTAGAGAGTGTATTAGGCGAAGGTACAACAATTACCCTTCAGCTGCCATTAACATTAGCTATAATTGAAGGGTTATTAGTGGAAGTGGGTAATGAATCATTAGTTATCCCCTTAGCAATGGTTGTTGAATGCGTCGAAACAAAAAAATCACAACTTGAATCGTCCAGAAAAGGTCAGCTCATTCGAGTCAGGAATAGTTTGATCCCTTGCTTACCATTACAAAATTGGTTGGGTAACCAAACACATATCCCAGAAAATATACAAATAATCATTGTTAATATAGATGATGAGCAATATGGCTTGATCGTGAATGATGTTATAGGTCAACAGCAAATAGTTATTAAGAGCTTAGGCAGTATTTATCAATCGATAGAAGGCGTGAGTGGTGCAACTATTTTAGGAGATGGTGCCGTAGCTTTAATACTTGATTTACCACAAATAGTGAAACTATTTCAAGTCACTGAACAAGTGTAAAGCATTATTTAAGTTGATTAAGGAATTATTGGATGAGTGAGACAAACGTCGAATTAATTGACAAAACTTCAGTAGAAGAAAGCGAAGAACTAGAAGAAAGTATTGTTCAATACCTTACCTTCTGCTTGCAAATGCATGTGGTAGGTGTTCGCTTAAAATCGGTGAAAGAAGTGATGGGAGTTAAATCTATTACCACGTTACCGAGAACACCAAAATTTGTCCGTGGTGTTATCAACCTTCGTGGTCAAATTGTACCCGTGATCGATTTAAAGTTGAAATTTGGCATGGGCATCACCGACTTTACTGTTGATAGCTGCATCATTATTGTTGAGGTGCAAATTAATGATGAAGCCATGATTATTGGCGCTTTAGCTGACTCAGTGAAAGATGTTATTGAATTACAGGAAGAAAATATCGACCCAGCACCAAAAATGGGGGCTGCTATCGATTCAAAGTTTATTGTTGGTATGAGTATGCAAGAAAATGATTTCTTTACCATATTAAATACTCAAGTCTTATTTTCCATTGATGAACTGATGGAAGGCGCAGATAGCGGCACTGTATCAGCGTCAGTGACATAAATCATTGAGCTTTATGATAAACGTAAGGCTTAATAAATTTTAATGAAAAGCGAGTTGCCCATACACTAGTGTATTTGTTGTTGGGATTTAGTTGACCTTGATATAAGAAACTGGAGAAGCAAAGTGTTTGATAATTTTACATTTAAAACAAAGCTATTTGTTGGTAACGGATTAGTTCTTGGCTTAATGGTCATCATTGCTATGGTGGTGTACTCGAGTATTAATTCATTGTTAGATACTTTTGAAAGAGTTGAACATACCCATAACGTATTAGCAAAAGCGTCTGATATTGAGGCTGCCGCTGTTGATATGGAAACAGGAATGCGTGGTTTTTTGCTGGCTGGTCAAGAAGAATTCCTTGCTCCATATAATGCGGGTAATATCAGCTTTCATCAATTGATAAAAGAACTTTCCGCCACGGTTAATGATAATCCCAGTCAAGTTCAATTATTATCAGAAACAGAACAAACCATTGAAAAATGGCAGTCGCAGGTTATCGAACCCGTTGTTAAATTAAGAAAAGACATAGGTAACGCAAGCACCATGAATGACATTTCGGTTCTTGTTCAAGAGGCCCACGGAAAGGTCTATTTCGATAAATTTCGTGGTCAGATTCAAACCTTTATTGATCGTGAAAAAAAGTCATTAAATAGACGTGAAGCGCAAGCAAAAAGCACCCAGTCTATTAAAAAGTTAAGAGAGTTAACTCATTGGGTTACTCACACATATCAAGTACTTGATAAGGCGAAATCGATACTTGCTGCGGCTGTTAATATGGAAACAGGCATGCGGGGCTATTTACTCGCTGGCCAAGAGGAGTTCCTAGCACCGTACAATAATGGTCAAAAAATATTTAACCAACTAATAGATGAACTTTCTAGAATAATTAATGATAATCCTCCTCAAGTACGTTTACTTAATGAAATAAGCCAAACCATTAATGATTGGCGAAGCAAAGTGGTTGAAGTACAAATTGCATTACGTCGAGATATTGGTGATGCCAAAACCATGGATGATATGGCTGATGAGGTAGGTAAAGCCAAGGGCAAGGTTTATTTTGACAAGTTTCGCGGGCAAATTAAATTATTTAAAGATAGAGAGCGTTCATTAATGACAGAGCGTCTTAGTCATTTAACAAGTACCTCAGATTTAGCGATTAACTTATCAATCTTTGGCACTTTGTTAGCCATTCTTATTGGATTAGTGATTGTTATTCTACTCGCCAATAATATTATGAGACTTTTAGGTGGTGAACCTGCTTATCTTAACAAAGTTGCCAGTGATATTGCCAATGGAGATTTGTCTGGAACGTTAACCGTAAAATCTGGAGATAGAACAAGCCTGTTTGCTTCTATGGCATTAATGAGTGAAAAACTTACCGAAGTGGTGAAAGAAATTCAGTTATCTTCTGAAACCGTTCATTCGGGGTCGCTTAATTTAAGTGATACATCAATGACATTGTCAAATAATGCCACTGAGCAAGCCGCTTCGTTAGAAGAAGTTTCTTCGTCAATGGAAGAAATGGCGGCCAATATAAGGCAAAGTGCTGATAATGCGCAACAAACTGAAAAAATAGCACAACAAGTGTCTAAAGATGCAGCAAGCGGAGGAAAAGCAGTTAATGCCGCTGTTATAGCAATGAAAGAAATTGCCAATACCATTTCTGTAATTGAAGAAATTGCACGTCAAACCAATTTATTGGCACTAAATGCAGCGATTGAAGCGGCCCGAGCAGGTGAACATGGTAAAGGGTTTGCCGTTGTCGCTTCTGAAGTTCGTCAACTCGCTCAAGAAAGCAAAACTGCTGCAGGTGAAATTAGCAAGCTATCTCAAACGTCGATGGAGGTAGCAGAAAAGGCGGGTTCTTTACTTGACTCTATCGTACCAGATATTACAAAAACGGCAGAATTAGTGAAAGAAATTAGTGTCGCTGCACAAGAGCAAGATATTGGCGCAAATCAAATTAACCAAGCAATTCAGCAATTGGATCAAATTGTTCAACAAGGGGCAGCGGTCTCTGAAGAAGTGGCTGCAACATCACAGGAGTTGTCGAGTCAGGCTGAGAATACCCAAGAAACGATTAGTTTCTTTTCATTAGACGAAAGTGTTCCGACAAAATCTAAAAAGGAGAAAGTTAAAGCCAGTGTTAATCGCAACGTTAAGAAGTTTGGTAATACACCCGTACAAACAAATAAATCGGATGGAGTTAAAATGAACATGGAAGCTGATGATTCGGATGACGGCTTTGTTCAATATTAGGGGACGGAGAATAACTTATGTCTGACGATAATACGACTTGGCAGTTTTTAACTTTTCAACAAAATACAGAAGTCTTTGGTATTGATATACGTCGTATCAAAGAGGTGCTTGAGATAAGAGATATAACCCCTTTACCGCGCAGCTCTGAATTTATGAGAGGGGTGATCAATTTACGCGGGCAAGTGGTACCTGTTATTGATTTGAAATTAAAATTTGGCTTTGAAAAGACAGAATTTACGGTTGATACCTGCATTATTATTTTAGAGCTTAAAATCGAAGGAGATATCTGCTTCTTTGGCGTATTAGCCGATTCGGTTAATGAAGTGATAGATATCTCTGATGATGATATCGCACCGCCACCTAAAATTGGCAGTAATGTCGATACAGCTTATATATATGGTGTGGGTAAAATTGGTAAGAGATTTGTTGTTATATTAGATGCTTTAAATTTATGCACCTTTGAGGAAATGGATGTTATTCATGGAGTCATAGAGGAAGAGGTTACAATAGATGATCCTGCTGAATAACCATATGTTAAACCTGATTTGTAAAATACAAAGACTGAAGGCTAACTGATGAAAAAACAAACAATAACATGGATGCTGATGGTTAGTGCTGCCATGCTCAGTCAAGCGGTTATGGCAAATAAAGTTGACATTTATGGCGTAGGGCATTTATCGCTAGATAGTATTGATGACGGGAATGATTCAAGTATCCATACCACAAGTAGTTCTTCACGTTTTGGCTTAAAAGGTGGCTATGATTTAAGCCCGACATTAACTGTTTTCTTTCAATACGAAAGTGGTATTGACTTAACCGGCCAAGGTGAAAATGATGGTAACGGTGGTTCAAATTCTTCAGGACAATTTTTTACTAAAACCCGCCCCAGTTTTATTGGCTTGAGTGGCGATTTTGGCAAAGTACTCATTGGCCATATGCCAGCTCTTGACCAATGGGCGAATGATTATAATTTGTTTGCTGATCAAATTGGCGATTTAGGCAATTTGTGGGAAGGCTCTGGTGTACCTGGCCGAATGGATAATACCATTCACTATGCTACTCCCGATATTAATGGTTTTGATGCGGCGTTAACCTTGAAACCTGAGGAAAACCAACAGGGGTCAGACAATCTTATTTTTAAAGCTAACTATAGCGTAGAAGGATTAAAGTTAGGTGTCGCTTTTGCTAGTATTGGCCAAGGTAAAATGCTTGATGAACATACCGTATCAGCGGTGACCTTGGGCTATTATTTTTCTCGATTCTCAATAGGTGGAGGATTCCAAACTGAAACAGACATTGGCGGAATCCCCGGTAATGATCGTGACAGTGTTACCTTTGGCGCGAGTATGAAAGTAAGTGACAATGGCACAATTAAAGTGCAGTTTGCGGTAAGTGACGGGGAATTGAATGAAAGTGAAGCAAGCCAAATAGCATTTGGTTACGATTATGCGTTTGATAGTAAAACAACACTTTATATTGCCTATGCCCAAATGGACAATGATGACACTATGAATTTTAGTGTTAATGGTAAAGGTCATGGCGATAAAATTGTACCCATGATGGGACAAGACCCCAGTGCTATTTCATTGGGGCTCATTCATAAATTTGACTTCAATTTATTAAAATAATGCTAATGATATCTATATGTTTTAATGAAGTTAATCTATGAAAAACTTACATGCTCAAAAAATATCAGTAAAAGACTTTAAGAGAATTGCGAGCTTTGTTTATAATTATTCAGGCATAAAATTGTCTGAAGCTAAACAGACGATGGTTGAAGGGCGGTTAAAAAAACGCCTTAAGCATCATGAAATGGCAACATATAAAGAATATTGTGATTTTGTCTTAAGCCAAAAAGGAAAAAGTGAAGTTATCTATCTTATCGATGTTTTAACAACCAATAAGACTGATTTTTTTCGAGAACTGCAGCACTTTGACTACCTTAATAAATCGATATTACCGCTATTAACTCAACAAGGCATAGGTAGGCATAGGCCATTAAGAATATGGAGTGCGGGTTGCTCTAGTGGCGAAGAAGCTTACACCATATCTATGGTATTACATCAATGGAATGAGTCTAATCCACCGATTGATTTTGAAATTATTGGCACAGATATTTCTGTTAGCGTATTGAAAAAAGCGACTAAAGGGCTTTACACAGTCTCAGATATTGAAGCTATCCCATTAATAATGCGTCAAAAATACCTTTTACGCAGTGAAGCAGATGCCAATGTAGTTAAAATACCGAGAGAAATTAGGAAAAATGTTTCTTTTGGTATGTTAAATTTTCGAAATAATATATATAACATTCCTCACCAAATGGATATCATTTTTTGTCGTAATGTTTTGATTTATTTTGATAAAGATACACAGCAAGATATTATTAGTAAGTTTTGTCGGCTACTTGTTCCTCAAGGGTATTTATTTTTGGGGCATTCGGAGTCAATTAAAGGATTATCGGTTCCATTGGAGACGATAGGAACCACAACCTATAGAAAGATTATTGATGTCAGATAAAAAAATAAAAGTACTAATAGTAGATGATTCAGCTGTGGTGAGGAAAACACTTCATGATATTTTGTCCAGTGACGAAAATATAGAAGTCATGGCTGTTGCACAAGACCCGATAATTGCTGCTCAAAAGATGAGTTTACAAAAGCCAGACGTGATCACCCTTGATATAGAAATGCCACGTATGGATGGGTTGACCTTCTTAAAAAAAATCATGCAACAACATCCTATGCCGGTTGTTATTTGTTCTAGTTTGGTTGGTCGTGGTACTGATACCTTGGCTAAAGCAATAGAGTACGGGGCCACTGAAGTTATAGCTAAACCGCAAAGTGGTACTGAGGAATTTTTACAAGAATTAAGATTAACTATTTGTGATGTTGTTAAAGCTGCGGCTTTGTCTAAGTCAGTTAAATTAAAAAAATCTAAGCCAGTTATCTCTCAAAAATTTACCGCTGACGCGATTTTACAAAAGCCAGTATCTTCTGCTTTAATTCAAACCACTGAGCAGATAATTGTCGTTGGAGCATCGACCGGAGGCACTGAAGCGCTTGCGGTATTTTTACAAGCTCTACCTATCAACTCTCCAGGAATCGTTATAGTGCAACATATGCCTGAAGGGTTTACCCACACATTTGCTGAAAGACTGAATTCTCTCTGTGAAGTAACGGTTAAGGAAGCAAAAAATGGTGACTCAATTTTAAGTGGCCATGTGCTTATTTCTCCAGGTAATAATCATATGTTGTGCAAAAGAAGTGGTACACGCTATTTCGTAGAAATTCAAGAAGGCCCTTTAGTTTCAAGGCATCGTCCGTCTGTTGATGTTTTGTTTAGGTCTGCGGCACGTTACGCGGGTAAAAATGCTGTGGGTATTATTATGACAGGAATGGGAGATGATGGTGCAAAGGGCATGAAAGAAATGCATGATGCTGGCGCTTATACCATTGCCCAAGATGAAGCGACATCGGTTGTTTTTGGTATGCCTAATGAAGCAATAAAAATGGGTGGTGTAAGTAAGGTTTTACCATTAGACCAAATTGCTAGAGATCTTTTTAATCGCAAAATATAAGTAAGCTTGATTGCATGCTTCAAGCTCTTTAATATTTTCGTTTAAAGAGCTTGGAAACAACAGATAGAGAAAATTACTCACTATAAATGACTTCGCAAGATTTTTTATGTTTACTATCTTATAAAAATTCGAATTTCTAACTTCGAATTGAATAGTCATTTTATTTTTTGTTATCGCAACACATTATTAATAGGTGTTCTCGTCTACTATTCGTATAAAAAACAGCCAGTATTAGGCTTGAATGAAAATACGGTATTAACTTTAGTTTAACGACATGATTTCATCTGAAATATTTTTCAATTGACGTTTGAAGCTTACATCATTTACTATAAACATTAAGAGATAATCGGCATATATTGAATTATGATTAAAGTTTTAATTGTGGAAGATGAGCGGGAGATTGCTGCACACGTTGCTAAATATATCGCCCGAGAGGGATTTCAATCCATCGTGTTAAATTCTGGCGAAATGGTTATCGAGACGGTAAAAAAAGACTTACCTGATATCATTGTTCTAGATGTTATGTTGCCAGTTAAAGATGGTGTAACTTGCTGTAAGGAAATTAGAGAATTCTCGGATATTCCTATCATTATGCTCACGGCTAGAAAAACAGAGCATGATCGAATTATTGGTTTGCAAGCAGGTGTTGATGACTATGTATGTAAACCATTTAGTGCCAAAGAGTTGATGTTAAGAATTCAAGCAATTTTAAAGCGTTCAGGAGTGGAAAATAATGTGATTGTTACTGGCTTGCAATTAGATAAAAATGGCTACTTATTGAAATATAATAGCCAAGAAGTGAAATTAACCCATTTAGAGTTTTCTTTGCTTAGTTTGCTGAGTCAAAAACCCGGGCGTATCTATTCAAGAGAACAAATAATAGAGCTTGCTTATAACAACCAACCTGATATTTCGGATCGGGCTATAGACAGCCATATTAAAAATATCCGCAAGAAAATTCGTTTATTAAACATTGATAAAAATGTGATAGAAACTACTTATGGCGCAGGTTTTCGTTTTATTCCGCTCGACTAACTATCTTTAAGCTGTTAATTCGCTACATGCCTGCATATTTGTGTATGAGTCAACCACTTTCACTATGTTTTTACTGCGTAATATTTTTTTATGACCAAGTCTATTAGTTGTAATGAGCTTAGCTTCTGATTGCTCGCTAAGTTGTTCACTCATTGACAAAGGTGCATATGAATCATGTTTATCGTGAATGATTTTTAATTTGCCAGTAAACTCTTTAAGTTTAGGAACTGAGTTTAGGTTTGGAATAAGTAGCTTATCTTTTTTAAAGATATCATGAATAACCTGATCAAAAAGTACTTGGTCGAAACCTGAATGACTAACGAGTTTTTGCATGAGTGCATAACTATCTAATACCGGTGAAATTAATAACAAATCGGCTCTGTATTGTTTAAACCAACCACTATTAGCAACGATAGAAGCACCCATCGAATGCGCTATTACCATATTGGGCTCAAATAAAGCAGACGATACATCTTCAAAAACTCTAATCATTTGTGGTAAAGAGCTTTGTTTTCCTTTGCTTAACCCATGAGCAGGAAAATCAAAAGTTATAGTCGAATATCCACTTTCTGCCAGTTGCTGCATTAAAGGCCAAAAGTCAAACGCGCAACTGGACCAGCCATGTACCAGCCATATGCACTTTCCTTGACCATATTTATAAGTTCTTACGCTTCCGTAACGAGTTCTTGTTTTAAATTGCTTTACATGACTTGGCCATACATTTTTAGTTCGTTTAGGTGTTAATAGTATTTTATGGGCTATTTTTTTGCTGAGCTCGGGCGCTATTATTCTCATCGTTTTAGTTACTAAACTTGTTAATGTCTTTTTAACGGTATTACTTGCTGTAAATTCTTTATTCATAAGCTGCTGATCATCTTTAATTTCAATCAATCTTATCGATAAATTGTGCAGAAAATATGGAGGAACAGCTGATAATCAATAATATTTCTCTATAAATCATGCTAATTTATCGTTTAATATCTTTTTTGAGGATATTGCCGTTAAATTGATTTGTTATAGGTGAAGTATAAAAAATAGTTTTCGTTTTGTTCTAGGGGTGTATTGTGCTTTTTCATGCGGATGAATTGCCATGCAGGTGCTTACCATCGAACATAATGTACAAGATGTTTGCTGGTGGCACGGTATAGCTCAAACGAATAATACCGAGTTACGAACTAACCAGCACTTTACCTTAGGGATGATAAATTAGAATGAATTTAGTATTATTCCAAGAGCTCTTATCAAACAATTACAAACTTTAAGTAAATAAAGGCTATTCATGAAAGTACTATTTGACACAAATACCGATAAAAGCGAAGCAGCCTTAAAAGTGATTGCTCATATGCCAACTTTAAGTCTTGCTGTTCTAATGGACAGTGATTTTACAAGAGGGTTAACAGATGCTGAGTTTATGCGTATCGCGGTATTGCTTGCGCAAAAAAGCTATGATGAAGGTGGTTGTCCTATTGGCGCTGTTATCATTGATAATGTCAGCAGAAAAATCGTCGGCAAAGGCCACAATACCCTAGTTCAAGAAGATCATCCTTATAATCATGGTGAAACCTCTGCTATGCGAGACGCTGGCCGAATAGATTTCAGCCAAACCACCATATTTACCACACTTAGCCCTTGTGATGTTTGTGCAACACTAATTTACATGCGAGGCTTTAGTCGTGTTGTAGTCGGTGATATTACTAACGCTGCTGGAAATGAAGCCCTGCTACGAGAAAAAGGCATTGATGTTAACATTTTAGAAGACAAACAAGGGGTTAAGCTTTACGGGCAATTTAGAAAAGAAAAACCTGAGCAAGACTTGGAAGATTGGCAAGGAATAAGTGCTCTAAAGAAGTAAATCATTCAATAGCTAGCTTTATAATGACCTTCAATCCAGCTAGGCCGTATTTTCAACATGAATACGGCTTTGATGGTTTTCTATTAAGGTTTTTACAATTTATCACCCTAGTTCAGCAGCAAGTGTTGTTGTACTTTTGGAATGCTTAATACGTCATCAACCTTTAAAAAAATGAGTTGATCATCGTCAATAACAGCTGGGATACTCTAGTCTATTGTGAGAAAAGTGGTAATTCGATTATTATTTTTATGCCGCCAAGTGAGGAATGTTGCGCATAAATTCTGCCATTATGTGCCTCAATTAAACTTTTACAAATAGCCAAACCTAATCCTGAACCACCAGTTTCTCTGCTTCGTGAGCTTTCAATACGATAAAGGCGTTCAAAAATTTCGCTTAAATCATCTTCTGACACCCCAGGTTTACTATCTTCCATAGAGAGTAAAAGTGTTTGGCCTTTTAAATTAGCCGTTAATTTAATTTTGCCTGGTTTGCTCGTATATTTAACACTATTACTTAATAAATTGGTAAAAACTTGTTTAATTCTATCTCGATCAAAATTCACCAATAACTTTTCAGGTAGATTTCTTTCGATCTCAAAGGAGAGCTTACTTCTGTTGACAAAATTACTTAATTCGCTTTGCCATGTGTTTAGTGTTTCATTAAGTTCAAAACTTTCAATATTGAGTTGTAAAGCGCCGACATCAGATTGTGCTAATTGATGAATGTCATCGATGAGGTGTTGAACTTCGTCTAATTTATTATCGAGTGCATCATAAGTTACTTGCACATCGTTTTCTAAACCATCCTTTAAGGATTCTACTTGTAGTTTTAAAACGGTTAGCGGGGTGGAAAGTTCGTGTGATACGTCGGCAAGTAACTGATTTTTTTTATTGAGTAGCTCATCCGTTAATTGATTTTTTTTAAGGGCTAATTTTTTTCTTTGTATTTGCAAATAGGAAAAGCCTACTAAACTAGCGACAATAAAAAAGGTTGAAATCATTATTATAGTGAGTTGTTGCTCTAATATTATGTTGTCTAATTGTTTTAACTTATCATCAAAAAGCTGCGCTGATTGCGTAGTAGACTGTTTAACAAAATTATTTTTTGATTGTTTCTCTTTATCAATTAATTTCAAGGCTGATTTTACTATTTCCACCGGCTTATTTGTCATCAGCGCTTTAATAAGCAAAACCTCCTTTTTGATTGGTTTTTTATTAGGGTATATTTTCTCTAACGCAGATAGTATTTGATAACTATTTTTAATCTCACCCACTCTAAAGTAAGAAATACTTAATAACTCATAAGTAGCCTGAGTATAGGAAATGTTTTGGCTATTTTGGGACTCTTTCATTGCTGCCTTTAAGAAAGAAATACTTAGTGGCCAGTTTTTCTCAAGTTGAGCTGCTTTCGCTGATAAATAATAAAACTTCAACTTGGCATCATTAAACTCTGGGTTTTGTTTAGCAAAGCGCTCTAATTCATTTAAGTGCTGCCAAGCTAACGCTATATCAACCAAGGCAATACTGTAATGAACGGCATTTAATATTGAATGATAAACACCATTTACATCCTTTGTCGCTATAAACGAATCATAAGCAAGCTTATTGTATTCGTATGCTTTATCGTAGATTAAAGCTCGAAAATAAAGGCTTGCTGCTTGGTTGAAAATAATTTGCTTTATTGCAAAATTGAGTTGCTCAGTTTTAGCAATGTTAAAAGCTTCTTCAAACAATTGAAGACTTTTGGATATACCATGCTCCTCACTCTGTAAACATTTTGCATAATAGGCGATGGATTTTGCTATCAGACTTAATTGAGATAACTCTCGAGCCAAGTATAAAGCTTGTTCACGATCTTTACAGCTAGATGTATTGTAATGATCAATATTAGCGACTACTCGGGCACGCTCTATTAACAGGTTTACAATTAAACTCGATGGTGGCAAATCCTGCTTTATATAGATATTAATCGCTTTGGTAAATGCGTTATAAGCAGCAACCATCTGATGCTGTTTATTTAAACCTTTTCCTAGCAAGAACCAATATTCGGCCTGTTGAGAAAGACTATATTGACCTAAACTGCTGGTCGCTTTTTTCAGTAAACGGATTCTTTTAATATTATTTTCTTCTGACTGAATCTGCTTTTTAAATTCAGGGAATGTTTGTGCACTCGCCAGATCGCATAGCAATATGGCGAGTAATGTTATTATCCAGATAGTCTTAAAAACCATTTCTTTACCTTACTTATTCTGAAGAGGTAGTGTATTTTGCTTGCGCCTTCTGTGCGATAATTTATTACTTTTATATTTGTTAATACCTACAAGTTTTGTCCACTATTAAGATAATGTAATCCTTTTTTACTATCGAGCTAAAAATTAAATTTCTCCACAATATCTCCTCACTTTATTCATACCATAATAGCAATAACTGGAAATTGCCCTTATATCATGTAGAAATAAGCTCGGATGTAAAGAAAGTAATTGAACTCTGTGGTTCGTTTGTATTAATAAAACAATGAACTTTTGTATGTATTATATGAGTTAAATATCAGATGAAAAACTTCAATATTTATACCCTGGTTACACTTGTCAGCTTTAGCGATAGAATAAATTTTCGATGTGCATTTTCGCAGTGAGCGGGTATGGCATCCTTTAAATGTCGTAAAGAATGAAATAAGGAAGTTATTATTTTTGCGATTCGCTAAGAGTTGATACCATTATTTAATCTGGATGGTTAGTTTTTATAATCTGTTTTTAATACTGGTTGAAATAAGGCTTCAACCAGTATTGCCTTAACGTTAACTTCAGCGTAAATGACCTAGCAAAGAATGCCATCGTCTAAATGGACGATACTACTACTACGTTTAGCGAATCTCGAATCGTGGGTAACCATACAAATGGTTCTACCTTCCTGATTAAGTTCATCAAATAAGTCCATAATGGCATTGGCATTTTTAGAGTCTAGGTTACCAGTAGGTTCATCTGCTAACAAAATTGAAGGGTCGACTACTAAGCTTCGGGCAACAGCTACACGTTGCTGTTGGCCACCAGAAAGTTGTGCAGGGTAAAACTTAGCTCGGTCGGCCATATTCACCTTAGCGAGACAGTTCATCGCTATTTCTATTCTGTCTTGCTTTTTCATTTTTCGATAAGTCAGTGGCAGGGCGACATTTTCTAAGACCGTTAAATCGCCTATCAAATTAAACGCTTGAAAAACGAAGCCTATTTCTTTGTTGCGTATTTCGGCGCGTTGATAAACGTCTAATTCGTGTACTTTATGGGCATTTAATAAATATTGACCTTCGCTTGCGGTATCAAGTAAGCCTAAAATAGACATCAAGGTTGATTTTCCGCAACCTGAAGGGCCGGCAATACTTAAATAGTCACCGGCGTTAATCGTCAAGTTAACATTCTTAATAGCACTGATAACACCCGCTTCTGTGGTGAAGTTTTTGGTTAATGACTCTAATTGTATAAGTGGTTTGTCGTTCATTTTCTGTTTCCTTTTTGCATCTTTTATCAAGAGAATAACGTTTGTTTTTAGACTTTATTGTTATTGCTCGCGTAAAGCTTGGTTTGGCTCAATGGCCGTTGCTTGTCTTATTGGCAGCAATATTGCGACTGCCGCAACAAACATCACGACACCTGCTGTAATTAAGTACATGGTTAAATTTAGCGGATCGGTTTGATAAAGTACGCTGCCAAGTAATGGCGAAATAAATGCCATGATAAAAGCTCCCAGTGCTACTCCTCCTGCACATAAAGATAAACCCTGAATCGCAAATAAAGCACGAATTCGTTTGGGATTAGCGCCTAACGCCACTCGTATGCCAATTTCTTTTCTACGTTGGCTAACGTTATAAGCCACTACGCCCATAACCCCGCTGAGGGTAATTAAAAAGGCTAATAAGGCAAACATAGCGACCAATAAACCGACCAATGTAGAAGAAGCCATTGACTTGTCTTTGATGAATTCAAAACTGGTGATACTTTCTATTGGTTGTAAAGGGTCGACTTGATGAACAATATCAGCCACTAATGGGGTGATCGTTGCTATTGGTATGTTAGTGTTGATCAGTAATTGCAGATCATAATGCCAGCCTATAATCCAATGAGCATAAAGTGTCGGTACCGGTGCTATGTTAACGCCTACTTCACGAACATCTCCAACAACACCACGTATAGTTCGCCATGTTTTTCCTTCATCAAAAGAGAGGCGTTTACCGAGCGGATTTTCATTGATAAAATATTTATCTGCGAAAGATTTATTGATTAAAATAACGCGCGGGCTGTCTTCATCATCTGACTTGGTAAAGTAACGACCTTGTAATAAAGGAATACTCAGCATTTGATGAAAATTAGCTGATACATCATTTTGCAAGGCGTCTGGTCGTTCATCACGGTCGATGGGGGCATGTCCCTCAATTTGGAAAAATCGTCGTTTATCTCGTCCAATCACTAAAGGAATTTCTGAAGCAAAAGCTACCTGGGTTATTTCAGGCATTGCTTCTAGTTTACGTACGGTTTCAAGCACAGCAGTAACACGGTTGTTCGGGCTCGTCGATAAATTCACCGCGACAATATTAGCGGTTTCAAAACCTGTCGTTTGATGGCTTAAACGATACAAACTTAAACTGACCAAAGCAGCACTGGTTAAAATAATAAATGCTAAGCTAAATTGAGTAACCAACAAGGTTTGGCGTAGCTTAATACTGGTGCCACTGGTGGTAATATTACCGCTACCTTCCTTTAATGCTTCGTTAATATTACGCTTTTGAAAAGCGGCAGTTGCGCCGCTGAGAATACCTGTAAGCAAGGAAACCAATAAACAAAAAGTGAGTACACTGGCGTTAATTTTAACTTCGCTGGCAAGGGGAGTGTAAAGAGCAGCAAAATCAGAGAGTAAGTCAACACTCAAAAATGCCAATCCAAGACCCAATAACCCGCCTATTAAGGATAAAATAATACTCTCTGTTAATACCTGTCGAGCAATACGTCTGGGATTTGCGCCTAAAGCTTCTCTTATCGCGAATTCTTGTTTACGACTGGCGGTACGCGCTAAATTTAAATTAGCAACATTGGCACAGGCAATAAGTAATACCAGTGCGGTGATGCCCATCAGTAAATAAAAGGTTGGACCGGCATCGCCTGTCATATCGACGCGCATCGGTGTTAAGGTATTGCTTAACCCCTGACTTTGTGGGTAGTCGTCAGGGTATGATAATGCTAACTGGTTGGATATTGTATTAAAGTCAATACTCGCACTTTGCAAACTAACGCCTGACTTTAATTTGCCATACAGAGTGGAAATGGGCATCGAACGTTGACCGATAAACATATCGCTGCCACGACCACCACACGAAGATGAACCCATCCAGATGTCATTTTCAAAGGGATACGCCGGCAAAGGTGGTAATACACCAATCACTTGAATGGCAGCGTCATTCATTTGCAGAACAGTTCCCACCACATTGGGATCGCTACCAAATTTTTCACGCCAGTAATGATGAGATAAAACCATTAAAGGTTTGGCTCCGGGCTCATCCTCACCGGGTAAAAATGTCCGGCCTAAGATCGGGCGTATACCTAACATTTCAAAAAAGTTCCAGCTTACCACGCCACCCTCTACATTGGCGGCATCGCCATATCCGAGCAAGGTAAATGCCATTTGATGATATTCAACTAAATGATCTAGGCTTTCATTTTTAGTAATATAATCTAGAGCGGTTGGTACCGATACGGGCACATCAAAACGGTTTATTTTAGGATTATTGGTTTTCAGTTTAATGAGTCGTTCACCATCAGTAAATGGCAAAGGAGCTAATAATACGTTGTGCACCATGCTATATATAGCGGCATTCGCTCCTATGCCTAATGCTAAAGTGATGACAATAAGTGCACAGATAGCGGGTGTTTTTAAAAAATTTCGACAAGCAAATTGTATGTCTTCAATGAGGTCTTGCATTTATGTCTTGTCCTTATAATTATTCATCTGATTTTTTCCCATGACTCTATTTTGTTAAGCACTTCGACTTAACGCTTATCTTTAACGTAAGGTCAATTTATTTAGCTTATCGTACTTATTGGTTGATGATACGATAACAAAATCGCCTTCCTTTAATGGTGACAATATTTCGATAACGTCAACGGAAGTACGGCCAAATTCAATCTGTGTTCGTTGTGCTGACGTTTGAGTTTCATTGAGTACAAATAGACTACCGGATGAGTATTCCTGACTATACACAGGGCGCTTTAGCTTTAATACATTCTTTAATTGTTCTAAAGCAATTACGCCATCGATACGCAAATCTGGACGTGCCCCGATTAAAACATCTCCAGTAAAATAAACATCAACAATAACAACACCTTTTTTTACTGCTGGGTTGATACGTTTTACAATTCCTGAGGCTATTTTACCACCTGCAGATATTACAACGGTTTGACCTTTCTTAACGTCTTTAACTTGGCTTTCTTGTACCCGTAATACCGCTTTTAAATTATCTTGTTCGGCAATACGAGCCAGTACGGTACCTACTTTAAAGGGTTCTCCAACCTGTAAAGTGACTTCTTGCAATATGCCCTTGGTGGTCGCTTTTACATAGAGGTCGTCGGCAAGTTTTTCTTGTAGTAATAATAGCCGCGTCGCCTGATTTATTTTGGCTTGTGCTGCCACTAATTCTGCTTGCTTCATTTTGGGTAGGCTGTTTAATAACTCAATTTCTAATTTGTGCTGAAATCCAAGCTGTTGCTCCAGTAATATTGACTCATTGTAATCAATGTTTGATACCGCCCCCGTATTTAATAATCGCTGGTTAGCGGCTCGGCGGAGCTTAGTCATTTCATAACGAGCGCTAAAGTCTGCCACGACAATACGCTGTTTTAATACGGCTTGCTGCCAGCGTTGTTGTAATGAATGATGAGCTGATTGCAATACTTCTACTTCCAGCTTAGCTTCATCGACGGCTTGGGTAAGTTCAGGGTTTTTAAGCACCATGATAATACTGCCAACTTCAACGGTATCACTGGCTTCAAGTCGTATCTCTTTAACCTGCCCATTTGATGTGGCAGATAAAAAGATTGCTGCTATTGGCACTAAAGTACCTGATGAGCGTACTTCACGCACCAAGTCACCTTTTTCTACCTGAGCTATGATCACTTCATTACAAGGCACTTGTGTTTCATGGCTGATAACATTGATACGATTCCAGGCAATAATCAGGAAAATAATAACGGCGCTAATAATGGCTAACTTTTTAAATAGCGGCCCACGTGCTGACTGTTTTTGAGGTATTTGCATAAGTATCTTACTAATAAGTAACGCTAAGGTTAAGAATGTGTAGCTAGGTCTTTAAATAAATAACCAAGCCACTCTTTTGACCATGGGCTTGATTTTAAAGACTAGGAAGCCAAAATATATGGGCAGCAGAGTAAATACCTATTGCCATAGCACCGGTCAATAAGAATAGACTGCCTGCCATCACGAATTGACCGGTAGACTTTCCGTTATCACGCAGTCGAAAATAACATTCAAGTATTAACAGGGGCACCAAATAACCAGCAAAATTCAAGATTAGATCAAAAGGACCGGTAAGATTGCCATTTGTGCCAGGGGAAGTACCATCATTAACGAATATCCAAAAACCTCTAATAACTCGAAAAAACCATACACCACTGACTAGGATAAATAATCGCAGCGCCCAGCGGCGATGAATAGCAATTTTACGAGCTATAGCAAAACGTACGGTCATAATGGCACAAATGATAATGAGTACTCCGTCTAAAGAGGTACCGATTTGGCCCATAACACCGCCAATGATTGCTTCCCGGCTCCAAATCATATAAATGGCCGCAATGCTGATCACTAATGAAGTCATTATGTATAAACGGCCATTAATACGATGAAAGGTCGGATAGTTGTTACGAATTTGAGGAATGAACTGTAGAGGGCCACAAAAAGAAACGAAAAAGGCTAATAAGATGTGGATCAAAACTGCAATATTGCCAATCATATCGCCTTCAATAATGCCATGTATCATTCGACTTGACCATTTAGCCCAATCACCTTGTAATGCGGTGCCACCGTAAAATACCATGATGTAATAGGCAAAAAACCATTGACCAAAAACAGCCGTTATAAACCAAGTAGTGGCACTGGCGTTTAGCATTTTACGGGCAATATTTGTATTGTCGTTTAAATTATATTGTTCATAGACACTGCTCATCGTCATTATATATTCTCCATTATCTCAATGTTTAATGAATCTCGTTTAACGCTGCCAGTAACTAAGCTATTAACTAGGTTAAGTGCTTAAGCAGACAACTCGATTCAATGTAGAGGTAATGTAGAGCTTTAAGATCAAGCATAAAACGCCCAATGTGTGTCAATTATTGACTTAATGCAGCTGGTAAAAAAGTGAAAAGTTAAAATATTTACGGATAAATAGCCTATTAATGTCAACTATGTGTCAATTTACACGCTTATTTGTCGATTTATTGTACATAACCACCCCAAAAGCATGATTCAGTTATAAAGGAGACATTACCTAGTTTTTTAACATCAATAGAGTGATAAATTGAAAAACTAGCGTTTAGCTATTTATCTGTTACTTCAATGCAGATTTGGTTTGCGTTATAAATGTTGATATTTCTGCCAAAACTTTAGCATCTGGAGTACCAGATGAGGCCAAAATGTTGCGGGCTATTTCAAAATAATTTTGCGCGCTAAGGTAATTTAATTGGCGTAATTCGCTTTTGCCCAGTTCTACATTAAGGCTAATTTTATCAGCTAATCTACGTTGATCTAATTGCTTGGAAAGAAACAAAAGGTAATTTTGTGAAGCGGTAACTTCCCCTGCGGATGAGGGTTGTGATTGTAGATGTAATTGGTTTTCGGCTTTTAGTTGCCCCATAGCTTGATAAAATAATTTACTGTAATGGCAGGGATCCGCTTTATCTTCCTGCGCAAAATCTCCTAAAGACGATGAATATCCGGCCCAACAGTTAGTTTTTTTAACGCTGTTTTCGATCTTAGTAGGTTTGGTTTGCTCAAAAAAATCACGGTGACCACTAATAAAATACCAAGTTATACCGAAAGCAAACAATACAATAGAGAGTGTAAGGGGTAATATTCTCTTATTAGGGGCAGAATACTCTTCTATGCTGAGTTCACGCAGCGCGACATTTTTTTGCCTTATATCATTTTGCCCTTTTTTAACTTGCAAAGATAATTCAAAACAATGATGACGAAACTCTTCTTCATCTAAGCTCAGACATTGTGGTGATAGATTAAAAAGTGCCAGGATTTTTGTGACATGCCTGTCGGGGACTACGGGGTATCTAGGGTTACCTAATCTATCACGGTTGGCAAACCAACGCGTTAGCGATGTGGGGTCTAAGCCTAATTGAGCAGCAAGCTGTTTGCGGGTTTTAATATCTGGGTTCAACCCACTACGCAAAAGCGTATTGAGTTTATTTTTATCAATTTTCACAAAAACTGCCAAGTGCAATAACCACACTCCAAGAGTGCAGCCTAAGTTATTAAGCTAAAAAGTATATAGCTAATTCATCATTGGTGAAAGTGAATATTACGCGTGTTAGTAAATCTTGGCTGCAAGGAAAAATAATTTTATCTTAATCTACTTTGATAGAAGCTTAGCTTTAAAGAAACGATAAAAATTGAAATAGTCTAATTTACATAAGTTTTTGTCGATAAACCTTGCTGCAACAGCAAATATAGTGATAATCGGGCAAGGTTTTATTTGCTGAGTTAATGAAGTGCAATTATTAGAAATAGCATGTTTAGGAAAAACACTAAGGTTAGAAGGTTCAATGGCCGGATGGCAAGCGCTTTTTTGGGGGGATAATTGTGTCTCGCAAATTAATGCCAATGCCGACAGCGAATCATTTGTACATCACTTTACTCTAGAAACTGAGCAAGGCGAGTTACAGGTTGAGCTAAATGGCTCACTACAGTGGCAACCTTTTGCGCTGCAATTCCAGCTTTTAGTCAATGACGAGCTTATACACGACAATACGCTTAATGAAAAAGACATAGAGCAACGTCAAGTGATACAAGGTAAAAAACAACCAATGAAGTTTAGTCTCATTGGTATTGCTGGTCTTGGCTTGAAGTTATTAAAAAGTGCCAAGGTTATTAAGGTGTTGTTTGCTGCAGGCAGCTTAGCGGCTTATAGCTGGCTATTTTCTATTGAATTTGCCATCGCACTTATCCTTTGTTTAGTCTTTCATGAATATGGTCATATCAAGGCAATGAAATACTTTGGTTTGAAAACAAAGGGAATTTACCTCATCCCATTCGTGGGCGGTTTAGCGCTTAGCGACGACAAAATTAATACCCGTTGGCAAGATATTGTTATTTCAATTATGGGACCTTTTTTCGGCTTAATACTTTCTATCACCTGTTTAGTGGGGTACTGGCTAACCGATATAGAGATACTTGCTGGTTTAGCGGTATTTAATGCCTTGCTCAATTTATTTAACTTATTACCCATACTGCCCTTAGACGGTGGTCACGTACTTAAAAGTATCGCGTTTTCTATTAATTCTAAAGTCGGTTTAGTCGCTTGTATTTTAGGAGCCGTGTTCGGGGTTTACCTTAGCTATCACTTTGGTTTAGCGCTGTTAGGTTTTTTACTTGCTATTGGTAGCATTGAAATACTCTTTGAATATAAACGTCGGCATTTAAGTGATTTACTGCCACTTAATCGATATGCTCAAATAGTATCATCCCTTTGGTATATCGTTACGGTAGGCGGCTTAAGTAGCATTATTTGGCTTGTTGGCCAAACAGGAAATGATGCTTTGTCCTTACCACTAAAAATATTGGGTAGTTAAGAGGTTGGTAATTAGTTAACAATCAAATAAGTAAGGTAACGATGTTATTTTGCTTATTTACAACAAGCTCAATCATGATGTATTAATAGATAAGTGTAAAGTTCGAGGTATTACTGTAAATTAGCAAATAGTTTACTCTTTATTTGAATTCTTATGACACCTATTCGTTTAACACAATACTCACACGGCGCAGGCTGTGGCTGTAAAATTTCGCCATCGGTACTCGATGTTATGCTTAAATCATCTCTCGTTTTACCAGAACATAATGCATTATTAGTGGGTAACAGCACCAAGGATGATGCCGCTGTTTTTGATATCGGTAATGATCAAGCGGTGATCTCAACCACTGACTTTTTTATGCCTATTGTCGATGATCCCACTGACTTTGGCAAAATTGCTGCCTGTAATGCGATTAGCGATATTTATGCTATGGGCGGAAAACCGCTAATGGCGATAGCTATTTTAGGCTGGCCTGTAAATATTTTAGCACCTGAAATTGCCCAACAAGTACTGGATGGCGCTAGAGCTGTTTGTGCTGAAGCAGGTATTCCGTTAGCGGGTGGCCATTCTATAGACGCGCCAGAGCCTATTTTTGGTTTAGCGGTTACCGGTTTGATTAATAATAGCCAGATCAAGCGAAATAATACCGCAGGCATCGACGATCTTTTATATTTAACTAAACCGATAGGTATTGGCATTTTAACGACGGCTGAAAAGCAAGGTAAATTGTTAGCTGAACATGCGAACCTGGCCCCACAGGTGATGAAAACTTTAAATAATATTGGACAAAAGTTTGCCGAACTCGATGCCGTTACCGCGATGACTGATGTTACTGGCTTTGCACTTTTAGGTCATTTATTGGAAGTGTGTCAGGGCAGTGGCGTTGCTGCAGTTATTGATTTCGAAAAAGTACCGTTCTTAGATGCTGTTAATGAGTACATTGACCAAGGTTGCATACCTGGTGGTTGTGAACGAAATTTTGAAAGTTATGGTGAACACGTCGGGCCGCTAAACTTCAAACAAAAAACACTCTTGTGCGATCCGCAAACCAGCGGTGGACTACTGGTTGCTGTTAAGCCACAAGGAAAAGAAGCTTTTGAAGCCTTATGCCATGAGAATGGTCTTAATCTACAACCTATTGGTAAGCTAGTCGCGGCAACTTCACCTATAGTGAGTTTGTTGTAATGACCACTAGCACTTCTGCAACAGAGCGCGCCGATAGTAGCGATTTTCGCGCCATTATTCGCAATAAAATTCCTTTAATGGATGTACGCGCACCCATTGAATTCGAAAAGGGGGCTTTTAACCAATCAATTAATTACCCACTAATGAATAATGATGAACGAGCAACCGTAGGGACTTGTTATAAAAGTCATGGACAAGCGGCTGCTATTACCTTGGGTAATGAGCTAGTTGCCGGACAGAACAAAACAAGTCGATTGGCACAATGGCAAGCGTTTGTTCGGGAAAACCCACAGGGATATTTATATTGTTTTCGTGGTGGATTACGTTCACAAACGGTGCAGCGCTGGTTAAAGGAGTCAGGTGTTAACTACCCACTTCTTACTGGGGGCTATAAAGCACTTCGTCAGTTTTTACTGGACGAACTTGAAAAGTTAGCTTTACATCCTTTAATTATTCTAGCCGGCAATACGGGTAGTGGAAAAACGCCTTTTCTAGTTAATTGCACTAACAGTTTAGATTTAGAGGGGGCTGCGGGGCACAGAGGTTCAAGCTTTGGTAGCTTTGTAACGCCGCAATCCAGTCAAATAAATTTTGAAAATAAATTGGCTGAACAATACATCACCGGTGATTTTTCTTCAGAGCAAACCTTAGTCTTAGAAGATGAAGGTAGGTTAATCGGTAGCGTTCATTTACCTGAAAGTTTACGCCAAACGATGATGTTAGCGCCGGTAGTTGTGATTGAAGAAAGTTTAGAGTATCGGCTTGAGCAGATATACCAAGAATATATTGTAAAAATGACCGACCAATATGAAGCTACCTATGGTATTGAAAAAGGGTTTGTCGCCTTCAGCGAATATTTGGAACAAGGTCTTTTCAAAGTACGAAAACGCATGGGCTCTGAACGATATGGTCAGCTAAAAGATATACAGAGTAAAGCATTAATACAGCAGCAAAGTGGGCAATTACAGCATCACTTAGATTGGTTAAAACCTTTACTCAGCGAATACTATGATCCTATGTATCAATATCAGTTAGGACAAAAAGCCGACAGAGTGATTTTTCGTGGTAATAACGCGCAATGTTTAGCCTTTTTACACGATAAATAAAGTCCATTGTGTTGACAATATCGAAGGTAATAATAGTTGTTTTATCTGCAAGAACTTGGCTTTTAATTTGTTGACTTAATAATATTAAGACTTGGGGAATTGTTGATAATAACAATGTACAGCATAAATATTTATTGCATCGTCTAAATAGTCAGGCAATAGCCATTGCAACGCGCCTGATTATAATTCACTTCTAATAAAAATTGACGGTAGAAACAAATACCGGCACCTGTAATAGCACTCATCGATGTATTCATTTTCAGGTAGTTTAAGTTAGTAAAGTTAACTTCGTTATTCTTACTTTTGGTCAGGGAATAATTAAATTCTGTTGTGATAAATTTTTATTATTAATTTCCATATGCTTAACCAGATATTTTGGCGAAGCAACTAGCATACTTTCTAACTCTCTTATAAGTATCGCATGATAAGGCCTATCTTTTTGTACTCCTACTTAAATAGCCATATCAAGCTGGTACTTACTGATATCTAAGCGTTCGTCAATAAAAAAAGGTCAGGTGTAAGTTTTTGATACTCATTACATAACTTAGTAATAATAGGGGGTAAAATGCATCAAAGGCATGTGCAGCGGTAATCCTAATGACGACCCGCGGGTGCTATAATACACTCGTTAATTTCATCTAAGGCGATGGTCAATAATTCAAGTAATTGCTCACTACGTTTGGCAATTAGCTGCCCGGTTGGGGTTAGATTTAATGTACAAGTCTTCTTATTAAGTAAACGGACAGCTAAACCTCGCTGAAGTTTACTCACATACTGCCTGATTACTGATTACTGATTACTGATTACTGATTACTGATTACTGATTTTTGAATTTTGAATTTTTTACTAAAAATAACCCAATTGATTTAGTTTATCGAAATATTGATATTAAAGTATTAAATGATAGATAAGCGATGCTTTCAGCGAATTGACGGATGAATATTATCAGTGGTCTTATTAGCAAAGAGTGTTGGACACGTGCAGAAGGTGGTCAGTGCTATCTTGAAGAAGACGATATTACGGTGTTGGCTCAGCATACCAAGCCAGTTCTCGATAAAAGAACGGTATTAGTCTTGCTTGAACTACAAAATTATTACTTTAGCGGAGGCTGTTTTGAACTTGATAATATTAATTATTCGGCTAAATAAACTCGCCAATTATGAGCTTGGACTAAATAAAATTCTGGGTATTGATATTAAACACATATTTAGAGATGCCTATTCGACATTTTTGCAGCCTATACTAATGGTATTGACATTGAATTAAGTGTTAAAGCTAATGAAAGTCAACTTGTGGTCGAGAAATAGATTAGCAATTAAACGTTAACCAAATATAAATAAGCCACCCATAGTGTCGACGATAAATATGGGTGGTATTGGTTATAATTTTTCAATAGTCATAGTTAAGTTATTACTACTAATAAAGTAAATATATAAACAGTTAAATGTCTATAACTCCACTTGCATGACACTTCCAAGCACCTCTCATATTAAGACATTGTACGCGAATCTCATGAACACTTGGGTAACTAGCTTTTAAGTTGTTAAATGCTCCGTTATTAGCATCACGATAAGATTCTGCCCAAACAGTTGGGACTGATACACCTTGATGTGTTGCTGCTATTGCAGTAAAAGCGGTTGATGAAGCGATTACCGTGCATAATAGTATAGTTTTGATTTTCATATGTATCCTTACGAGATTATTAAAATATATCGTTTAATCCAAATAACTGCACAACTTTGTTTGAAAAACAAGCTATCCAGAGCTAAAGGTTAACGTATCATTAACCTAATATTTGCACAATATGTTTATTTGAGGGTAATGTGTTGCTAAAATAATAACAATATTGACAGTGATTGAAATTGATGTGGGGGATTACTCTGTATTTACAATGGATATTTGTAGGTGATTACGTTGTTGATCTGTCAAATCACAGCGTGATATATTCCCATCTGTGTATCTATTCAAGATGGCGAATAACTAAACTTATGGTTAAGAAAATATACTACGGCGGTAAATGCTTATCTTCTTGATCGCAGTGGAAAAATAAATAAACTAATGTTAGTCACTAACGCCAAAAAACCTTGATTTAGAAGATATGACTCAAGATGATTTTGGGCATCTCTTTTTAGGCTATTTTGGCAATAATGATAATATGCGAAAATGGCTAATCATTTATAAAATATTTTATCTGTTCAAACATAATTTGTACTTTACCACTTGCAGTCTTTATGAAAAACTTAGCTGGAAAACATCTGTAGTACTAGGCCAAACAGCAACTAACTGGTGTTATTAGACCCGCAAAGCTTATGGTTATTTGAAAACTGGCAAGGTGATGACTTCTTCTCTGGCGATGCATATAAAATAGATTTAGGCATAGTTACTCAAAAAGAATCGGTTCCTTTTATGATGATAATACCATTATATTTACCGACGAAGAGTTCATGAGCATTGGCAGAAATACTTATGTTATTAAGCTTGATGAGCAAGATAAAACGCTGATTCAATCACGAAAATAACGATTGAAGCAAATAAATTCCGTAATATGAATGTTATTCTCAGTTTCTTGCGACTTAAAAAACCTTTAATCGTAAATGTATTGGTAAATTAGTGACTAAATAGCGACAATACACTTAATTCAAGTTGTACGACATTAGGAAAAAAGATGAACCCAATTATTCAAGCGTTAAAAGAATTAAATGTTAGTGAAGAAAAGATTAAAGAGCTTTTCCAAGTGTTAACCGAAAACCCAATGATGGCAATGGTCACCATTCAATCGTTAGGTTTACCACCAGAAAAACTGCAATCGATTATGATGATGGTTATGTCTAGCCCGGAGCTAATTAAAGAAGCCGTTGAAGAATTAGGTTTAGACTTTGCTAAAGTTGAAGCGGCTAAAGCTAAACTAAAAGAAAACCAATAAAGCTCGAGTCACTTATTCTCATGGCTAAGCCTAATAAGAAAGCCCCAGAAAAATCTGTCGATATCTTTTGCAGTAAGTGCAGAGCGCCTTTATATAAGTATAAAAAAGGCGGAAAAGGGGCTTTAATCAAATGTTTCAAAGCACGAATTGTTAAAAACTTTACCCTTACTCCGTGTGTTTGTCCAAAGTGTGAAATTGTTTTTGCGCGTGAGATGTTAATTCGTGGCATGCCAGCTTTTAAAATAATTGGTGGTAAAGTGACCTTTAAATGAACCTTGTGTTAAATAGAGTTGTGAAATAGGGCACTCAAATAGCGCCGTTAGGGAGTTTTTAAATGAATGCAGATGATATTTTAAATTTTTGGTTCCAAGATATTGAGCAATCACAATGGTGGGTAAAAGATTTAACCTTTGATCAATTAATTATCGATAAGTTTTCAGCTATCCATCAATCGGCAAACTCTTGCGAGCTATTCTCATGGCGAGCTACGCCGAAAGGGCGACTTGCTGAGATTATTATTTTAGATCAGTTCTCCCGTAATATGTATCGAGATACAGCCCGCTCTTTTTCCTGTGATCCGTTATCATTAGCCCTTGCTCAAGAAGCGGTAGCTGTTGGTGCAGATAAAAAATTGAATGCAGGAGAAAGAAACTTTCTCTATATGCCTTTTATGCATAGTGAATCGTTGGCGATACATCAAAATGCGGTTAAGTTATATTCGGAAAATGGTATTGATTCAAGTATCGATTTTGAAAACAAACATAAAATAATAATAGAAAAGTTTGGCCGTTATCCTCACCGAAATAAAATACTTAACAGAAAGTCTAGAAGTGAAGAAATTGAGTTTTTAACACAAGCCAATTCTTCTTTTTAAAATAGGAATAATATTTAACATGGATTCAAAAATTGACTTTTCGTCATACACATTAGAGGAGCTTCATTCAGCAGCAAGCTCTATAGACAGTGAACAATATCCTGAAAGAGCCGAAGAAATTAACCGGTTAATTCAAGAATGGGTGGTTATTCATCCTGAAGAAGAAGACAACACCAAAATAGTTTGAGAGAAAGCAACAAGAGGCGATCGCTTTATTGCCGCCTTAATTGATGGTGTTATTAGCATGGTTTTAGCCATACCTCTCTTTATTTATGTGGATTTTGAAATGTTAGCCAATCCAACATTGGGTTTATCAGTGATGTTACTTCTTTATGGCATTATTGTTGGTTTGATTGTACATGGTTATCTTCTTTACCATTACGGACAAACGATTGGTAAGAATTTCATGTCAATTCGAATTGAAAATTTAGATGATACGAAGGCGAGTTTCACGACAATATTATTTAAGCGCATGATACCTATGCAAGTACTTTCAATTGTCCCTGTGGCTGGACAATTTATTTCAGGTATAGTTAACGTGCTGTTTATTTTTGGCAAACAAAAACGTTGTCTACATGACTATGTAGCGAAAACAAAAGTTTGTTATACCAATAATTAATTATTCTATATGCGCAGTAAGTTGTTTCGTTTGATTACTTTACACGGCAATCAACCGCAGCAACTTACTGAATTAGGATAAGCTAGTTGTACTACAAGCCTGTATGGTATTGACTGTCAGTAGACTCTGGCACCATAATGTTTAGTGTTTCAGGTACGGAAGCGTCACCTTTAAGCAACTCCTCAAACTGAGTAATTAATAACGCTTTTTCAGGCATTTCTTTATCACCTGATCCGATATTCGTTAAATCAATCATAAAGCCATCAAATAAGTCACTTAAGTCTTCAATAATCTCGGTATTTAAAAACTGATCTTGATTATAAATACTTGGGTAGCCTGCTTTTTGTTTGTCGATAGCAAACGAGACACCTTTTAAGTTAGTGATGCTGGTCGATTTATCACATGAAAGCATACAGCCGTTATCTATACGGGGTTTTTCACAGCCAACACTTTGTTGGAAGAAACATTGTCTGCTGGCCATCAATAAAATTGGGTGGTAAATACTGTAGAACAATTTAAAGTTTTCAGGGCGAGCAATATTTCTAATCTGTTGACGGTTAATTTCGTTAGAAATAAACGCACCTTTACAGTCAAATCCTTCCTGCATCGCAAGTAAAGCGTACGAGTTAGTGGTATTTAAAAATGGTCCGGCTATCCATTGAATACCTAAACGATTTGCTTCATAGGCGATACCGGTATTATTAGTAACAATGAGCTCAGGTCTTACTTGTTCTAAAATATTTACTGCTGCGTCGTAATCTTTGCCAATTAATACCGAAGAAAACCAAGGGATCAGGCGAGGGTTCTCTTTGAGAAAACCAACATACTTAGTGCAACCGCGTTTATAAGCTTCAGGCAGTTTAAAGTAAATATCAGCAGTGGTTAAACTCGCTAATTTCACATCGCTTTCATCACAAATGAGTATTGATAACTCTGCTTTTACTTCACTAGTGTTAGTTTGTTTAGCATGCCTTGTTAACTTAGGTAATTGAACTTCAGCTATTACCGGCTTTGAGTTATTTAGTAATAATGCCGCTTGATTCTTTAACACCGTTAACTCTTTAAAAGGAATACTTAAACCGTCTTCTAGTGCTTGTGTGCATATTTCTATTAATTCGAAGTGGGCATTGTTGAAGCTTTTAAAACGCTTTTCAACCGTTTCTCTATCAATACTTAATTTACCGCTTTTTACTAAAGTACTTTGCGATTGAAGTTCAAAGGTTTTTGTTTCAATGCCTTTGTCGCTATCTTTTGCATCCACAAAAGGCTGCTGTTGAGAAAGTTCTTTAGTTGTCACTGTTAAGGTGAGTGGTTGATCTAATTTTCCAGAAATAGTCAGCGTTAACGATACTTTTTCAATGGTTAAGTGTTTTATTTTCTCGTCAACAGAGGCGTTTATCAGTTGTTTTTCATCATTAAGCTTTTGCTCAACTTCTTGAATTTGTACCACTGATATCGCATTGCTTTTGTCGACAGCGTGATATTTAGAATTATCACGCGGGTTTTCAATAAACATCGACTGGTTTAAATCACCACGTAAAAACGCGTTCGAGAAGTCGCGGTTAAATACTTTGTAAAGACGTTCACCGTCTTCAAGCAGTTTACCGGTTTTAAGAAAACCATCAATTTGTTTACGAAAACTATCGACAACTGTGTGTACATAACTAGCGCCTTTAATTCGGCCTTCAATTTTAAATGAATGCACGCCCGCTTCAATAAGCGCGGGTAAATCAAAAAATGCAGAGTTATCTTTAATGTTTAATGGGAATTTATTGCCTGTTTCTGTCGGTTGATATTCTTCACGACAAGCTTGGCTACAGCGGCCACGGTTACCTGAATTACCGACACTGGCTGAAGTTGAGTAACATAAACCAGAGAATGCGACACATAATGAACCATGTACGAAAACTTCTGTTAAGGTATTGTGCTCTTTTCCTGCAGCAGCCATTGCGGTAATTTCACGTAAATTTAACTCTCTTGATAAGTTGACACGTGAGGCACCTAACTTCTTCAAAAAGGGGATTTGGCCGACATTATGCGTGGTTAATTGTGTTGATGCGTGTATATCAAGTGTTGGAAAATGCTTTTTAAGCAGATAGAACATGCCAATATCTTGCACGATAACACCATCGAGCGTGGTATTGGCAAGTTTGGTTAATAGCTTAGCGAGTGAAGAAAATTCGCGTTCTAAAATAACAACATTTAAGGTTAGGAATATTTCGCATTGATAACGATGCGCTAAGCGAATAACACCAACAAGCTGATCAAATGAGATATTAGTAGCACGATTACGGGCGTTAAAAGTATCTAGGCCACAGTATACGGCATCGGCGCCGGCAATAATTGCTGCTTTAATTGCTTCGACATCACCGCCGGGTGCTAATAATTCTATTTTTTGATCCATGGGGTCACTTACTTTCACTTAAATTTAAAGGTGGCGATTTTACCGATATATTTCCTTAATGAATACCGTTAAAGTAACTTATTCTTGTATATTTTTTATAAATGAAACGACATGACGTCAAATTTGCCCTTACCTATACTTTATTCTCTTCGAAATTGTCCGTATGCCATGCGCGCTAGAGTCGCAATATATTATGCAAAACAAAAAGTTGCCTTGCGAGATTTGGTTTTAAGCAACAAACCAGCAGAAATGCTCGCGGTATCACCTAAAGGAACTGTGCCTGTTTTAGTGATAACAAATGAGCTCGCACAACCGCAAGTGATTGATGAAAGTTTAGAGGTTATGTTATGGGCATTGCATGAAAGTGACCCAGATAATCTTTTACATGGTGAAACTCCCCAGTTATTATCTGACATGTTATCGTTAATCTCACAATTTGATAATGAATTTAAAAAGTGTTTTGATAAATATCAATGTGCAAAACGTTACCACGAAGATTCACTTGAAAGTGACAGGAAAGCGTGTGAAAAATACATTGCAGATTTAGAACAAAGATTACAGCGCAATGGCTTTCTAATGTCAGACAAAGCCAGCTTAGCTGATATCGCTTTGTTGCCTTTTATTCGAAAATTTTCAAAGGTAGAGCGCCAATGGTATTTACAATCACCATACCCCAAACTACGAGCTTGGTTAAATAACTACTTACAGAGCCGTATGTTCAGTAAAGTAATGACCCAATACCCACAGTGGCTAGACCACCGAGAACTGGTTGTTTTTGGCGAAAATTGACAAATTAATGTTCTTAAGTTTTCTTTAAGAAAATTTATTTATGCTTAGTACCAGGGTAATTTATCTGCTCTTTAAGTGATACTTCCTCTTCACTATTGAATTCGTTCTGGCGTTAATCTGCATACGAATAAAAATATATGACAACAATAATGGTAAATTTATCTTTCATATCACTCTGATAATAACTCGTGATATTTTTAATATTCAATATTTTCCAAGTAGTCTGAACATCAATATGCAATCAGTAATTGCTAGCTCAGTAATAAAATAATCAAGGTAATAATGAGGCGTTAACATGAACAAGAAATTTAAATATTCATTAGCATTTTCTGCTGTTACTTTAGCATCGGGTTGTTCTAGTTTAGGTGTAGAGCCTTGGGAGCGAGATTTGCTAGCAAAAGAGCATATGGCATTAACCGCCTCACCCATAGATTCTGCACTTGATGATCATATCTATTTTAGTAAAGAAGCGTCAAGCGGCGGAAAAACCTTTGGTGGCGGAGGTTGTGGCTGTAACTAATGGGGATGATAGCATGAAAAATAAAATTCATAATAAAAATCTGAAAGCGGCACTTACCTTAGCAACTACAGCTTTGTTTGCTAGTGTGCACGCTAGTTCCGCTGCTGTACCGCCTGATTCATCCAACGAAGACTCTTGGGCGTTTGATTCTGCTTTTTTATATTACAGCGAAGCTGACCGTGTTTCTGCGGCAGAAGCTATTTTTAGCGCTAAAAAAACTTTTAATGACGACAGCATCTTAAATTTAAAATTAACGGTAGATACTTTATCGGGGGCTTCTGCAAATGGCGCGATTGCACAGCCTAATGTGCAAACTTTTACTAGACCATCAGGTAAAGGTGATTACGATATTAACACAGGAGACACTCCGCTTGATGACACTTTTAAAGATACCCGAGTGCAGTTGAATGCTCAGTGGACCCAAGCGCTAGCACAGAATTACACGGGTAGTTTCGGTGCACATCTTTCTAAAGAGTACGATTATTTGTCTTTAGGGATTAATGGTAATATCGCTTATGACTTTAATAAGAAAAATTCAACGCTATCTTTCGGTTTAAGCCATTTTCAAGATACTTTTGAACCAGAGGGAGGTTTACCTAAGCCTTTTATTTCTATGCCTTTAGCTTATCATGATGGTGATGATAGCCTGCATAATGTTACTCGACAAGGCAGCGATGATGATAAAACCACTACCGATGTTATGGTTGGTTTTACGCAAGTTATTAATCGCCGAATGGTCACTCAATTCAATTATTCTCACTCAATAGTAGCTGGTTATTTAACCGATCCATTCAAAATATTAACTTTGATTAACATTAACGGCATTGCACAAGATTACCTTTATGAGAATCGTCCAGATGAACGCATCAAACAAAGTGTATTTGCACAAACAAAGTATCATTTTGATGAGATAATTTTAGATGTTTCATATCGTTATATGTGGGATGACTGGCAGATTGACTCTCATACTGTCGACAGTCGATTTTATATTCCGTTAGAAAATGGTCGTTATTTAGAGCCACATTTACGTATTTATCAGCAAACAGCGGCAAAGTTTTATCAACCTTTCTTAATGCAAGGAGAGGCATTGCCTGAGTTTGCCAGCGCAGACTATCGAATCGGTGAAATGACGACTTTTACCATTGGATTGAAATATGGGATGAAACTTAGCGATGGCAATGACTTAGCCTTCAGGCTTGAATATTATCGCCAAGATCCTGAAAGTTCAGGGCATGATGCCCCAGGTGAATTAGCTGATCTGGAATTGTATGAAAGTATTGAGGCAATTATTGCCCAAGTGAGTTATTCATTTTAATTTAAATGGTTAACACCAATAAGCGTTACTAACGTAAATCATTATTATATTAATAAGGTTTTTATGTTTAGGGCGAAAAAATAATGAAGGCTAAATATTGAATAAAACTCGAAAAATATTAATGTCTGAACGAGAAGATGGCTTCTATATTGCGTTTGTAGCGATGGCAAGCCCGTGTGAAATAATTATAGAAACCGTTAAGCGTTCACTTGCTAAAACTATTGGTGAGCAGGTGAGTAAAGAGGTTTGGCGTATAGAAGACAAATATAGTCGCTATAACCCTAATAGTCTTTGTAGCGAAATTAATCGCAGCAATAATAAGCCTGTAACCATTGATGATGAAACCTTTGCTTTACTTAACTTCGCTGACACTTGTTATCAACTAAGTGAAGGGGTTTTTGATATCACCTCGGGTGTCCTAAGAAAAGCCTGGTGTTTCGACTGCACAGATAATATTCCTGACTCTGCAACCGTAACACAAGTATTGAAAAATGTCGGTTGGCAGAAAGTAACATACGATAACTTACAGATTACTTTACCCGCAGAAATGGAACTCGACTTTGGTGGCATTGCTAAAGAGTATGCAGTTGACCGAGCAATTTTACTGATCAAATCATTAACGCAATTCCCTGCTTTAGTTAATCTTGGCGGCGATTTAGCGACAAATTCAGCAAGGAAAAATAATCAGCCTTGGCAAGTAGGCGTTCAACACCCTGGTTTTGAAGAGAAGACAACTATGGTGGTCTCCTTATTTAAAGGGGCATTGGCAACAAGTGGTGATGCTAAGCGCTATTTATTGAAAGACGGTCGTCGCTATAGTCATATCTTAAATGCAAAAACCGGTTGGCCTATTGAAAATGCACCACGAGCGATAACCGTTTCAGCGCCACAATGTATTCAAGCGGGAATACTCGCTACTTTGTCACAGATGCAAGGGAATAATGCAGAGCAATTCTTAACTGAACAAGATATAAAGCATTGGGTGATTCGTTAAATACAGTTTCCTTGTTGTATAATTATCAAAAAATAAAGCCCGGTAGGGCTTTAAATAATGAAATAACTTTATGCAATATTATCAAATTTAATAATAATTACGAGTGAACTTCATTGGTCATACGCCAATAACCTATACCACCTATAATCTCTCCTGGGCACTTTATATGTCCAGAGTAACTCGTTACTCTGTATTTATCTGCCCAAGGTGCGCCAGCGACTAAAGTATAGGTACAAGTGGTTCTTGCTGCTGCGGCACTCGCTTCAAATGAAGGTGCTGCCAAGAAGGTTGTAAGCAAACATGCTGAAGCGATAAAAATCTTTCTCATCTCAATTACCTCTTTGTTATAAGTTAATATTTATACACAAAATATGTATAAATATTAACTTATAACAATAGAGTCCAAATGTAAATATAATGTTAATTTCTTTGTTCTGGCAATTTAAAAGGCAACCCAGAGTTGCCTTTCAATAAGAGAATAACGATCTGTTCTAGTAAGTAAATTGCTTCAGTTGGTGATCTAATCCACTCACGGAATCATGAAGCTCATTAGCATGCTGGCCGAGTTCGTTCATCATTTTTTCACCGTCGTGTGCGGAAAGTGTTATACCATTCATGGTTTCACTAATTTCATTAATCGCTTTAGTTTGCTGCATACAAGCAGTGGCTACATGACTCATGTCATCCTGAATGGCATCCAATAAATGACCTATTTCCTGCATTGAATCTCCTGAACTGGTAATCTCATCGTTTACTCGAATCGTCTGTTCCATGCCTTCGGTGATGCCGGTACCTGCTTGTAAAATTTTGTCTTGCAAGCCAACAATTACGGTTGATATTTCCTTGGTTGATTCTTGTGTTCTACTGGCTAAGCCTCTAACCTCATCGGCAACAACCGAGAAACCACGCCCATGTTCACCGGCGCGAGCGGCTTCGATTGCAGCGTTTAAGGCAAGCAGGTTAGTTTGATCTGCGATTGAATTGATCACCTCAATAACCTGACCAATACTACTCGAAGCACTTTCTAACTCTTTAATAATATCGTTAACTGCAGAAATTTTACTGCCTAAAGTATCCATATGCGCAGACGCTGATTGTGCTATAGCTATGGTTGTCTCTGTTTTATCACGCATTTCTATGGCTGCAGAGGACGTTCGAGTGGCATTTTGTTCTATTTCACCAGCACTCGAAGAGAGTTCAGTTGCGGCCACAGTTACAGAATCTAAATTGATTTTATCATCGCAGGTCTTCGCAATAAGTTGTTCAGCTATAATTTCTATTTGTGACGAGGCTTGCTGCACTTGCTCTTTATCTTTATTTACACCGGTTATCACACGGCGTAGTTTTTGTAAAAAAGTATTAAATGAGCCCGCTAACTGACCCGTTTCATCCTTACTTGTCACATTTAATACAAGTGTTAAGTCACTGTCGCCTTCAGCAACACTAGCAAAAGCATGAGTTAATAACCGCAAAGGTTTACTAATAATATGCGTGATGAAAGCTAATAGGATTAAAGTAACCACAAGAGCAAGTATATTAGAAAGAATCTCACTAATGACAGCATCACTAGCTGGTTGATCAATAACATTTTCAGGTACAAAAATAAGTAAGCGCCAAGTCATCTTTGGCATGTCAGTCGAAATAGGTACATAAATTGCGTAAAAATTCTTATCATTAATGGTTACACTATTTAGTGTTTGTGCTTGAGTTTGTTTAAGTGCTTCAAAGCCAGCAAAACCGGATTTATCGTCAATTACTGATAACGGTTTGTTGATGTCCAAATTTGTAATGTTTTCTGGAAAAGTCACATTTTCCCAATTGTCATCAAATAAAGCCGCGAATCCTTGGTTATTAAAGGAAATAGATGAGGTCAATTTAGTGATGTTATTAATTGACATATCAATACCACCGGCACCAATTAATTTTCCTTGATGGTACATAACTTGCTCTAAGGATACAGATATACCGCCGGTTATAATATCAACCGCTGGCGGTGTCACTAGCATATCCTTAAATTCTACGACATGATTATACCAAGGACGTTTGCTAACGAAATAGCCTTTTTCGTTATCAAATTCAATGCCCTCATCTGGAATACCTGTTACTCGGTCTTCAGCTAAATATTCCTGAGTTATTTCTGATGCATAAAAGGCAGACAAGATATTATCGTCTCGGTCACTAATTGCATGTAAAACACGGTTTAAGCCATGATAACCAGGTTCAGTTCCTGAAACTTTGCCCCTTTCTTGGTGATTAACTATCCAGTCAATCACTTCTGGTGAATTAATAAAAGTATCTGTAACGCGGGCATATTGAGTAAAGAAACTTGTTATTTTTAGTGCATCATTCTCTAATTGAATATTAATTTGCTGTTGGATGTTTTGGCGAACTTCATCATAGGTAGCATTGGCAAATATAACACTTTTCAACAGAATAGTAATAATGGCAAAGGCTGAAATGGTATAAAGAATTTTTTTCTGTATCGAGTTAAAGCTCAACATAAAGTATATCCTAATGCATTGTATTATCGTGTGTTATTGTTTTTGATAATTTATTTATTATATATGGGTTTAGTGTGCATACACATAAGACAATATCAAAGAGCAGGGATAACAACAATAGTCTCAGATTTTTTACGTGTTGTTTTAATCAAACTTTTAAAGCTATATTTCAAATAATGGCTGAGATGAATTACGGCTTTAATTAATAATACAGGCTATAAATCATAATGCTCAAACTTAGCTGTAAGTATTTGTCAATATTATCAACTTTGCTTATGAGTCTGTTCATTACGATGAATGTTTTTGCTGCTCAGTTGGTCGTGCCAGATGCTCAAATTGTCCTTTTTACTATTGCTAACATGGCTGCCAATAAATACTCGCTCATTCCTCATGAATTAAATAATGAACAGCAAGCACGTATTTATGCACAATCACCTACAATGAAAATAGTATTAACCGATGAAGAAACGAGTCAACTCGATCTAGTCAGTAAAAATTTAACCGAATTTGAAGCCGAGGTTGCTTTTCAGGAAATGGAACCGCTTAATATCAAGGCTTTGATTAAATATAAACACAATATTGAAATTGCGGGTAATCCTATTGCTATTAATGCGCTTGAAAAATTAAAGCTGTGGTGGGCTCAGGCAGATGAAAAGCAAAAGAAATAATTTATTGATTTTACTCAGCAGTAAGTTACTTTATTAGTAGTGACTGTAGCACCTGCTCTTAATCAGGAATTTATATGAAAGTTTTATTTATACTTGTTATTACTTTATTTTCGTCATTTGTTTCTGCTCAGCAATCCGTGGCAAACGGTATTGAAGTGATAGGGAAAGCTTCAATTGAAGCAAAGCCAGATCATTTTATTTTTAATGTGTTAATTTTTGAACGTGGCCGTATTGCTAGTAAGACGAAAGCAATAGTTGATCAAAAAAGCCGATTGGTTATTGATAGTTATTTGCATACTGGCATCGATAAAAATGCTATTGACTCATCTCGCTTACAGCTTTCGCCTCGCTATGAAAAACGGGTAAATGTGTCTGATTTCGAAATACAGCAAAGAGTTCATGGCCGTAGTACCCCTATAAATGCAAAAGTGGTTGTAAATAGCAAGAATTTGTTTAATAGCGATTTAAATGAGAAGCAAAAAATATATTTTGAGGTGAGTCGTACCATTACAGTTACCTTTACCGACTTTGAATTATATGACCAATTACTTGATAATGCCGTTAAAATAGGTGTTAGTCATATCACACCATTACAAAGCGCAATTGCCGATAACGAGGCTTTGTATCAGCAGGCTTTAATAAAGGCGGTAGAAAATGCGAAACAAAAAGCACAAGCAATAGCTCAACAAATAGGGGCTAAACTTGGCGTAATTACCCGTTTAAAGGAATCGTCATATCACGCCCCTCGTGCATATGCTATGGCAAGCGATAGTCGAGAAAGTTTTAATTCACAAACAATTAAAAAAAATATTACGGCGCAAGTGAGTGTAAACTTTACAATAAAGCATTAAATATGAGTTAAACTCCTTAAAATAGTAATAAGGGCTTTAAATTCATAGCCTATCGGGTTATGTTATGCGCTTTTCGCATGATGTATAAACTTTGCGTGGTCGTTAACAGAAGTAAACATGAATAAAATTGAATTATATCAGGAACTTTATCAGCAAGTTGAAGCGCTAACTCGCGACGAACCAGATACTATTGCTAACATGGCAAATATTAGTGCCTTACTTTTTGAACATCTGTCAGCAGTTAATTGGGTAGGATTTTATCGTCTAATTAATAATGAGTTAGTTTTAGGCCCTTTTCAGGGTAAAGTAGCTTGTATTCGGATTCCTGTCGGCAGTGGTGTTTGTGGCACAGCGGTAAGCGAAAATCAAACGCAACGTATCGCTGATGTACATGCTTTTGAAGGGCATATCGCTTGTGATGCAACAAGCAATGCTGAAATAGTCATACCTATTCGGGTTAACGATAAAGTCATTGCGATTTTAGATATTGATAGTACCGCCCTTGCTCGTTTTGATGAAGAAGATCAACACGGGCTTGAAGCAATAATTAATTTATTTCAAAATATCATCATTAAGCATGGCGTGGTAAACTAATGAAAGAGATCATTGTTATTCATGATTACTTGGTTACCGAAAGTATTGTCGGTGACTGGGATGGTCAAGAAGAATTCGTTGCTGAACGTATCAATGAGATTTATCATTTAATATACGATTTAGCTGAAGAAGATATAGAGTCAGAGATTTTAGCGCAGTTATTATCATTGGTTTGGGATACTTGGATTAGCCAAGAATCATTACCTGAAATAGAAAGTGAAGATATATATGATTGGTGCCAGCATTTGTTGGATAACCGAGAGCAATACCTTCAAGATTTAAACCCTTAAGATTAAAGAATTTTTAAAAGTTGTATTTATGGAAACTAAAATAGAAAACGAAGTTAGTAAAAACGAAATTGGTGCCAACGAAGTAAACACTGAGAATGAAGTGAGCACTCAAACAGAAGTGAGCACTGATACTGATGTGAAAACAGAAGAAACAGCACCCATTGAAGCTGAAGTTAAACGTTTAAGCACTAAAGAAATTATTGCTCATTTAGCTGATAAATTTCCTGCTTGTTTTTCGACAGATGGGGCAGCAAAAGCACTTAAAATTGGTATTTTTCAAGATTTAGCTGAAAAGCTACTCGATGACGAAACCGTAAGTAAAACGCGCTTGCGTCAAGCTTTAAGACATTACACAAGTAGTTGGCGTTACTTGAAAGCTGTTAAGTTAGGTAAATTTCGTGTCGACATCGACGGAAATGAGGTTGCAGAAATCGACCAAGACCAAGCTGATTACGCTAGTAAGACTCTAAAAGAAAGCCAAGACAAATTTGGTAACAAAAATAAACACGACAAAACAGCCAAAAAACCTTATAAGGGAACTAAGCTTAATAAGTCAGACAATACTTCTGAAGTTAAATCGTCTGCTCACAGCCAAGCTAAGAAACAAAGTAAGCACGCTAAGTTTAAAACTGTTCAATCAGTAAAACGTTCAGAAACAAAGGTAGAAGTAAAACTTGTACCTGTTGAAACGAATGCTGTTGTAGTTGGTAAAAGTGTAAAAGTTAAATTAGGTAACTCACCTATGGACGCTGTTATTACTGAAGTTACTGGTAAAGATGTGAGTGTACAATTAAATTCAGGAATGGTTGTTAAGACACAAATTAAAAATATATTTACTGAATAAATTGGAGTATTTGGGCATGCTAAAAATTTGTCGTATCGCAATTGCCGTTTCTTTATCGTTATCATCTATTAGCTTATTGGCAGTAGAAACAACAGATAAGGTTGATGAACTTCCCATATTGGCGCCAGAAAGCCAGCATGCTACTTCGAGTAAGCGGATTACTGCTCAGTTTACTCGAGCTCATTATACTAAAATAAAAATGGATGACGTCCTCTCTGAAAAAGTATTTGACCGTTATATAAAGCAGCTTGATTACGCACGTAATGTTTTTTTAGCAACAGATATAGATGATCTCCAAAAATATCGCTATGAATTTGACCGTATTATCGCTCGTGGTAAATTAGATATTCCCTATGAAATATTTAATTTAAACCTGCAAAGGCGTCTAGAGCGTTATGAGTTTGCATTAAGTTTATTAGATAAACCTTTCGACTTTACCAAGGATGAAGTTTACAACTTTGATCGTGAAGATGCTGCTTGGCCAAAGGATGTGGCAGAACTGAACGAATTGTGGCGTTTAAAAGTAAAGTATGACGCTCTTAACCTAACATTAGCGGATAAAAAGTGGCCTAAAATTAAAGAGATTTTAGGCAAACGTTATCGTTATGCTATTAAAAGACTGAAACAAAGCGAGAGTGAAGACGTTTTCCAAGTTGTCATGAATAGCTTTGCTCGTGTTGTTGAACCTCATACTTCTTATTTATCACCGAGAAATGCTGAAAAATTTCAAATGGACATGAATTTGTCACTCGAAGGCATTGGTGCTGTTCTTAGAGCCGAAGAAGATTATACGGTTATTCAAAGTGTTGTTCCTGGTGGTCCAGCAGATAAATCTAAAGATATAAAGCCTAAAGACCGTATTGTTGGTGTTGCTCAAGAGAACGAAAAGTTTGAAGATGTTATTGGTTGGCGTTTAGGGGATGTTGTTGAGCTAATTAAAGGTCCTAAAGGCACTAAAGTACGCTTGCAAATTTTACCTGCCGAAGCTGAAGATGATGCTGTTATCAAAGAGATCATTATCGTTAGAGATAAAATTATTCTTGAAGACCGTGCCGCAAAATCAGAAGTTTATTTAGAAATAAAAGGTGATGAAACATCTAAAAAACTGGGTGTTATTACTATCCCTAGTTTTTATAACAACTTATCTCGTGATGTAAAAAAAGAATTAGCTAAATTAAAGGCTGAAGAAGTTTCAGGCATTATTATTGATTTACGAGGTAATGGTGGTGGCTCACTGCCAGAAGCAACATTATTAACCGGCTTATTTATCGATAAAGGGCCTGTAGTACAAATACGTGACGGTGCTAATCGCGTACATGTTAACAGTGATGATGACGGTATAAGTGCTTATGATGGCTCACTTACCGTAATGGTTGATCGTTACAGTGCTTCAGCTTCTGAAATTTTTGCCGCGGCGATTCAAGATTATGGTCGTGGTGTCATTGTTGGCGAGCATACCTTCGGTAAAGGTACAGTACAGCAACACCGTGGCTTAGGTCGAGTATATGATTTGTATGAAAACCCGTTAGGCAGTATTCAATTCACCATTGCTAAATTTTACCGTATTAATGGTGGTAGTACTCAGCACCGTGGTGTCTTACCTGATATTGCATTTCCTACCGCGGTTGACCCAGAAGATTGGGGCGAAAGCCGTGAAAAAAACGCTTTACCTTGGGATCAAATACCGAAAGCAAGATATCAGCGATTAGATGATCTATCGGCCGATTTATCTTACTTAGCTTCTTTACACACTGAACGTGCTAAAACTAACCGTGAATTTAATTATCTACTTGATGATATTGCAATATATCGACAAGAAAAAGACGATAAAACGATTTCACTTAAATTGGTTACTCGTAAAGAGAAGCGTGAAGAACGTAAAGCGAAGCAACTTATTCGAGTTAATGAACGCTTAGTCGTGATGGGCAAAGAAAAAGTAACATCATTAGAAGACTTACCTGATGAATTGGATGAGTTAGACCCGTTTTTAGATGAAACGGCTAAAATAACATTTGATTTAATTTCTATTGGAAAAGTTGCTAAAAAATAATTAAACTCAGTGAATATTAAAAGCCGCTTTATTGCGGCTTTTATGTAAAAAAATAATAATAAAAATTAACTAAATCTTTTATCTATAAAATCCATATCATAATAATAAAAACTTAAGGTCGGCATCGCACATGACAGAGCCAGAATTAAATAACGATAAAATAATAACAAACACACCGAAAGCACCTAGCATGCTTGATGCTTTAATTCCTATTATTGCATTAGTGGTAATGTTAACCGCAGCTGTTGGGTATTTCGCCGATAATTCATCTTTTGGGCCTAATCAAATTGCTTTATTACTGGCGATGGGAATAGCGAGTGTTATCGGCATTAAAAACGGTCATTCGTGGCAATCCATTGAGAAGGCAATTGTGGGTGGTATCTCAATTTCACTTGGTGCTATTTTAATCTTATTAGCGGTTGGTTCATTAATCGGAACTTGGCTACTGTCGGGCACTGTGCCAACGATGGTTTATTATGGCTTGAAAATGATTGACCCCAGTTGGTTCTACGCTGCTGCTTGTTTAGTCTGTGGGATTGTTGCCATGAGTATTGGTAGCTCTTGGACAACAGCTGCAACAGTTGGTGTTGCATTTATTGGCATTGCTAGTGGTTTTGAGATGTCGAGTGCTGTTACGGCCGGTGCAGTTATTTCGGGGGCTTATTTTGGAGATAAACTATCTCCATTATCTGAAACAACCAATCTCGCTCCTGCAGTAGCGGGTAGTGAGTTATTTGATCATATTCGTTATATGTTGTGGACCACAATTCCTTCAATTAGTATTGCACTAGTTCTCTTCCTCATTATTGGTTTTGATCACTCTTCAGGTGTCACTGGAAATACTGAAAGTATTGATACATTGTTAACAACGCTTGATGCGACTTATAATATTTCTGTACTTAACCTTATCCCTTTATTCATCTTACTTTACTTAGCCTATAAGAAAGTTCCTGCATTTCCTGCTGTGGCAATTGGCGCTTTAATTGGCGCTGTTTGGGCTTTGATATTTCAGCAAGAGCTTATCTTAAATATGGCAGCCGAAGGCGTAAGCGGGGCTAAAGCATACATTATGGTGGTTTGGACGGCATTTTTTGATGGTGTTGTGGTTAATACCGGTAATAAACAAATTGATGAATTGCTTAGTCGTGGTGGCATGTCGAGTATGCTCAACACCATTTGGTTAGTTATGTGTGCTTTGAGCTTTGGTGCTGTGTTAGAACACTTAGGTATGTTAGAAAAATTTGTAAAAGCAATTTTATCTATGGCTAAATCTACGGGCAGTTTAATTACTAGTACAGTCGCAACGTGTATTGGTACAAATTTAATTACAGCAGATCAATACATGGCGATAGTTATGCCAGGTCGAATGTTTAAAGCTGAATTTAAACGTCGAGGTTTTCATCCAACATTATTAAGCCGTACTTTAGAAGATGCGGGCACCATCACATCACCTTTAATTCCGTGGAATACCTGTGGTGCTTTTATGATTGGCGCATTAGCGTTAACTTCATATGATTATATTTTTTATTGCTTCTTTAATTTAATTAACCCGTTCATTGCCATTATTTATGGATACACTGGCTATAAAATTAAAAAGCTAGTTACTAGCAGCGCTAACTAACATTAAATAAATTAGTAGAGGAAGATAATTAATCTTTTATATACTGTTAATATCGATTTAATATAAAGCCTGTTTCTGCAGGCTTTATTATTTCTCAAATAAGGAATATCTCATGACAGATTTTACTACGCGTTATTTATCGGATTATCAAGTTTCAGACTTCACCATTTCAACCGTCGATTTAACTTTCGAGCTTGCCGATACAACCACAATAGTCACTAATTCCATGGCAGTAAAACGTATCAATAAAAATGCCAAACAGTTAGTGCTTGACGGCGAGCAGATGAAACTTATTTCGCTACAAATTAATCAACATACATTACCTGAAGATTGTTTTAACGTTACGGGAACACAACTTACTATTGAAGTGAATAAAGATGAATTTACTGTCACGGTAGTTACGGAAATAGATCCTCAAAATAATACATCCCTTGAAGGTTTGTTCAAGTCAGGGGGAGCATTTTGTACGCAATGTGAAGCTGAAGGCTTTAGACGTATCTCTTATTATCTTGATCGCCCTGATGTTATGGCAATATTTTCAACTAAAGTGATTGCCAACAAAGAACAGTATCCATATTTATTGTCAAATGGTAACAAAACCTCAGAAGGCGATTTACCTAAAGGTAAGCATTTTACTTGTTGGCAAGACCCTCATCCAAAACCTTGTTATTTATTTGCCTTAGTTGCTGGAGATTTTGATTTATTATCAGAGCTGTTTATCACTGAAGATAGTCGTGAGGTGACTTTAGAAATATTTGTCGATAAAGGTAATTTAGATAAAGCGCACCATGCGATGGCTTCGTTAAAAAAATCGATGACTTGGGATGAAGAAACTTTCGGACTAGTTTACGATCTCGATATTTATATGATTGTCGCCGTAGACTTTTTTAATATGGGAGCAATGGAAAATAAAGGCCTTAATGTTTTTAATTCAAAGTTTGTTCTAGCTGATAATGAAAGTGCAACTGATACAGATTTTTTCAATATTGAAGCGGTAATAGGTCATGAATATTTTCACAACTGGACAGGTAACCGTGTTACTTGTCGTGATTGGTTTCAGTTAAGTTTAAAAGAAGGTCTAACGGTATTTCGCGACCAACAATTTAGTGCTGACATGCACAGTGCTACCGTAAATCGCATTAAAAATGTTCGATTGTTACGCGCACAACAATTTGCTGAAGACTCGGGTCCAATGGCGCATCCTATACGTCCTGAAAAAGTAGTGGAAATGAATAATTTCTACACTTTAACCGTATACGAGAAGGGCGCTGAAGTCATACGGATGATTCATACTTTATTAGGGAAAGATAACTTTAGAAAAGGCATGGATTTATACTTTCAACGTTATGATGGCATGGCGGTAACTTGCGATGACTTTATTAATGCAATGTCTGATGCGTCTGGTGTCTGCCTTAAATTATTCCAAAACTGGTATAGCCAATCGGGTACCCCAACACTTTCGGTACGAGAACAATTTATAAATGGTCAATATCAATTGTCGATTGAACAGCAAAATTCAGCGCAGACAGATGGTAGTACGCCACTAGTTTTACATATTCCAATAGCAATAGAGTTGATCTCAGCAGAAGGTAAGGTTACAAGTCAGTTACTTGAACTGAAAGATAGGCAACAAACTTGGACCTTTGCAGACTTTTCACAAAAGCCTATTTTAGCAATTCTTGCAGACTTTTCTGCGCCAGTAAAGTTAGACTTTTCTCAAGGTGATAACGACTTAACAACAATTATGGCATCTGCAAATGATGAATTTTGTCGTTGGGATGCTGGCCAGCAGTTAATGTTGAATTATATTAGCAAACTTGTCATCAATGAAAATTTTATTTTACCTCAGAGTTTATTAACTGCGTATCAAGCAGTGTTTAGTAATAACTCGGTTAACGCTTTTAAAGCTGAGCAGTTGTCGCTACCCAGTTTTGATGAAGTGATTGCGGTTCTGGACAATACCAACCCTATTAATGTCGTTAATGCTATTGGTAAGGTTAAGTTGTTTTTAGCTGAAGGATTAGCCAATTACTTTGAAAAAGTATATACCAGTAACCAAGCAGATCACTATCAATATAATGGTGATGCAGTTGGCTCGAGAGCATTAAGAAATGTTTGTTTATCGTATTTGTCATTATTGCCCGCATCTCAAGATAAAGTTGCGATGCACTATCAACAGTCAGATAACATGACAGATACTTTAGCTGCTTTAACGTTTTCAGCCAAAAGCAATCTAAATTCTTTTGATAAACAATTAAAAGACTTTGAAAGTAGGTGGAGTAGCACAGCGCTCGTTATGGATAAATGGTTTAGTATTGCCGCTCAGCGAGTATCTGAAAATATTTATAGCGAATTAGAGCAGTTATTAGTTCATCCACTCTTTAGTTTAAAGAATCCAAATAGAGCTCGATCACTTATTGGTAATTTTAGTGTAAATAATCCACGCTACTTTCATTGTATTTCGGGTAAAGGCTATCAGTTTTTAGCGCAGCAAATTGCGTTATTAAATGAGATTAACCCACAAGTTGCTTCTAGATTGATTACGCCACTTATTCAGTTTAAATCTTTTGATCTGCCCAGACAGGTTTTAATGCGGGCAGAGTTGACAAAATTGGCTAAGCTTGAAAGGTTATCAAAAGATTTAAAAGAAAAACTTGATGCGGCACTAGCTGAGTAATTGTTATTAGATGAAATATTATTTCTCTATAAAGATGACTTCGGCACAGTTTTACCCGTACTACCAAGGGAAAATACAAGTGATGGTTGTTACTACTAATACTGGATTACGCGTGCAATTTCCTGCTATGCATATGCGGAAATATTTGTTGTCGAGCGGTATTCATGGTCATTTTTGTATGGAAACCCGCAATAATAAATTTTTATCTTTAACTAAAATATCATGATTAGAGTATATGCTTTAAACAGTGGTCTGACCATCTGATGAGTGTAATGCTCAGATTGATATTTAGCTGTATCAGTTAATATAGGTGGTTACTTGCTAAAATACCATTCAAGAAAACCCTGTTTAAAACAAGTGTTTTAAACAGGGTTTTGTGAATCAACATTTATTCAACGCAAGCCATTAAAATACAGCCTCTTATCAATTGTTTTTACTCCTTGCACCATAAAGAAAATGATGCAATTATTGTTTTAGACAACTTATTTCGAATAGATAAGTAGTGATGATAAAAATAAAATAAAATACAATCAACATGTTCTGGGGAGAGAATAAATGAAATATAGCACTCGCAATAGGTTTTACAAAAAACCTTTGGCTGCAGGTATTACCGCAGCACTGCTTTGCTTAGCAACAGCAAGCCAAGCACAAGCCGAGAATTTCACTTTAGGTGATTTTGATATAAGTTTCGATTCAACGTTTAGTTATGGTCAAAGTTGGCGTGTAGAAGACCGCAACTGGAAAGACAATGTTGGTAAATCAAACAACCCAAATAATGGTTTTGATTTTGGTCAATATCATCCATCATTAAACGTAAACCCAGATGCCGCAACATTATGGAATGGCGAAGGTGGTTATTCCACCAATGGTGATAATGCTAACCTTAATTATGATTCAGGGGAGGCTTTTTCCCAAATTATAAAAGGTTCTCATGAACTTGAAGTTCGTTATGAAAATTTCGGACTGTTTGTCCGTGGTATGTATTTCTATGATATGGAAATGAGTGATAGCGATCGCGCTTGGACAAATCCAATGTCTAATGTAAATAACGATCCCTGTCGTGATGATGAAGCAAGTGACCAATTATGTAATGACATAAGATTACTTGATGCATTTGTTTATGCTGATTTCGAATTAGGCGAAATGCCACTTTCGGTACGTGTCGGTCAACAAGTGATCAGTTGGGGAGAAAGCACCCTTATTTCTCATGGTATTAGTGAATTAAACCCAGTTGATATTGCTCGTCTTCGTGCTCCTGGTTCAGAATTAAAAGAAGCCTTTATCCCATTTGGCGCTGTTTGGGCCTCATTAGGTATAACAGAAAACTTTAATGTTGAAATGTTCTACCAATACAATTGGGAGAAAACCGTGTTACCAGCTCCTGGTAGCTATTTTTCAACCAATGATTTCGCAGGAGATGGCGGTCAATACAATAATGTTCAATTGAACTTTGCTAGTAACCCCGATATGGACCTTGATTACCTTATTCAAGGGCTAAATATACTAAGTGCTAATATTGCTGATGGTACAGTACCAATGGCTAACGCAGCGGCCGCGTATTTAGGCGCTTTCCCAACAAAAATTACACTCAGAAAAGAAAATGCTGAAAATGAACCCGATGATGGTGGCCAGTATGGTCTTAAGTTATCATGGTTTTTACCTGAATTAAATGATACTGAAATTAGCTTGTATCACATGAACTATCATAGTCGTCGTCCTGTATTTTCCGGCATAACTGCTGATTTTAGCGATGCTTCTATTGGTCATGATTTAGGCTTAATGCTTTCGGGCCCTATTACTAAAGATAACTATAGCCAGCTTACTGCCTTTTCCGAAGTTCAATTAGATTATATCGAAGATATCAAACTTTATGCCATGAGCTTTAATACCGTATTAGGTACGACCTCTGTTGCCGGTGAAATTACCTTCCGTCAAGACGAACCTTTACAAATTGATGATGTTGAATTGTTGTTTGCTGCTATGCCGCAACAATTAGCCAATGATCAAGGTCGAAGTGAACTAGACGGCGTTTCTCAAATGGACGTTTTCCAAGGTGGGGAATATGCTCCTGGTTATGTTTTATCAGATACCTTACAAGCACAAATGACCTTAACTCATCTTTGGGGACCATCATTTGGTGCGAGTCAGTTAACGACATTATTTGAAATTGGTGGTATCGATATTCAAGACATGCCAGACCAAGACGTTCTCCGTTTGAACGGCCCTGGTACTGCTAGAAATGGTGGTATTGCAGGTAAAGAAGGTTTAGAAATTGCATTGCAAGATGGTGTTGAAACAAACCGTTTTCCAGATGAATTTGCCTGGGGATATCGCGCTATTGCTAAGTTAGACTTTAATAATGTTATTGCTGGAATTAACATTTCCCCACGTATTGTTTTCTCTCATGATGTAAAAGGTATTACCCCAGATCCATTATTCTTATTTATTGAAGACCGTAAATCTGTTGCGTTAGGTCTGAGTTTTGACTACCAAAGCCGTTGGTCAGCTGACCTTAGTTATAATGGCTTTTGGGATGGCGTTGGTACAACCAACAAGATGGCAGACCGCGATTACGTTTCATTCAGTATTAAATATTCAATCTAAGGCTAAGTTAATGAACAATATTATGAAAAATTCACTTAAAAAATTAACCTTAGCCTCAGTTGCAGTAAGTTTGGCGATAGTGTCAACGGCAACTTTAGCTAAAGTATCACCTACTGATGTAGCTAAACTCAGTAAAGAACTCACTCCCATGGGGGCGGTTCGTGGTGCTAATAAAGATGGTTCAATCCCGTCATGGACAGGTGGTATTACATCAGTTCCTGCAGGCTATACAGTTGGTGACCATCATGTTGATCCATTTTCGACTGATAAAGTTGAATACACAATAACTGCAGCCAATGTTGCTGAATATAAAGCAATGTTAACACCAGGTCAGGTTAAGCTTTTTGAAACTTACCCAGACACATATAAAATGAATGTGTATCAATCAAGGCGTTCTGCTTCTTATCCTGAACATGTTTATCAAGCAAGTATTGATAATGCCGGACGTACAGAATTAATTGAAGAGGGTAACGGAATTGAAAATGCTGCAGTTGGTATTCCTTTTCCAGTGCCTGCTAATGGTTTAGAAGCTATTTGGAATCATATATTACGTTATCGTGGTGAAGCCCTTACCCGTGAAGGAGGGCAAGCTGCCCCAACGGCTTCTGGTGATTATACCTATTTAGGCTTTGATGATCAGTTAATGCTCCCATACGGAATGAAAGGCGCATCTCCTGCTAAGTTACAAGAAACTAATATTTTGTTTAAATTTAAGCAAAAAGTAACTGAGCCGGCACGTTTAGCAGGTACTGCATTACTTGTTCATGAAACTATGAACCAAATACAAACACCTCGTCAAGCATGGACATATAACACAGGACAGCGACGAGTTCGTCGTGCACCTAATGTTGCTTATGATACTCCAGGAACAGCTTCAGACGGATTACGTACTACTGATGATTTTGATATGTTCAATGGCGCGCCGAATCGTTATAACTGGACACTTAAAGGCAAGCAAGAATTATTGATTCCTTATAATGATTACCGCCTACATAGCAGTTCTTTAAAATATGATGACATTTTGCAACCGGGTCATATTAATCCTGAACATGTACGGTATGAAAAACATCGAGTCTGGGTTGTTGAAGCTAACTTGAAATCTGATACTCGTCATACTTATAAGAAACGTGTGTTCTTTATTGACGAAGACAGCTGGCAAATAGCCGTTACCGACATTTACGACAACCGAGATGAGTTATATCGTGTGGGTGTTGCTCATGGTTTGAACTATTACGAAGTTCCAACTCAATGGTCTACACTTGAAGTATTTCATGATTTACAGTCTCGTCGCTATATCGCGATGGGTTTAGATAATGAAGCTAAAATGTATGACTTTTCAGCTAAGCTAAAAAGTATATCATTTACTTCATCGGCGTTAAGACGTGAAGGTCGTAGATAGTAGGGTGACTTAGCAGTTTAAGAACGGCTGGCAACTGCCAGCCGTTCTACATTTAAATAACTGAAAATATTAAAAGTTTCATGGATGACAGAGTAAAAAAAACACTATAATTAATAACGAATGAGTACCCCTTTTTATGCAACGTTTGTTGGCTTTTCTTTTTAGCACCCTATTTTTTCTTACTGCTTTCTCAGAGCAACTTCCTGCTATGCAAGCACCTCTGGCCAGTAAATCATTAATGCTTGATATTGTGAATATCAATAATAAGCAACTCGTTGCCGTTGGTGAACGTGGTCATATTTTATTGTCAAACGACGCGATTAATTGGCGGCAAGCTAATGTACCTGTCCGAGCCACGTTAACTGCCGTATATTTTGTTGATGACATTCATGGTTGGGCAGTAGGGCACGACGCGACTATTTTGTTCACTAAAGACGGCGGTGAAAACTGGCAAATTCAGCAATATTTACCCGAGAAAGAGAAACCGTTACTTGATGTGGTTTTTAAGGACCAACAAGAAGGACTTGCTATTGGGGCATATGGACAACAGTACAGAACGTTAGATGGCGGTAAAAATTGGACGTTTGAATTTCATGGCGAATTTCTTTTTCCCGAAGACTTAGCGTATTTAGATGAGTTAAAAAGTGAAGATGAAGAAGCTTATCTAGATGAACAAAGTAGTATTTTGGCACACTTTAACAGCATATTTAAAGACGGTCGTACTTTATATATGGTTGGAGAAGTTGGCTTAATTGCAAAAAGTAATGATTTCGCCAAAAAGTGGCTTACGTTTGATGAAATTTACCAAGGTTCATTTAACGATATTATTAGAAGCCAACAAGGAAATTTGTTAGTTGTAGGTTTGCGTGGAAATATCTTTCGCAGCTTAAAAAATGGTGCTCCATGGCAACACATTAAAACCCCGACTCAAGCCTTATTAAATGCAATAGTGCTAGGTAACAACGGCAGTATTTACGTGCTAGGTAATAATGGTGTAATTTTAGAAAGTGTCGATGATGGCGCAAGCTTTACCTTAAATGCGCAAAGTGATGGTAAAGCACTGATCAGTGGTGTTTGGTTTAATAAGCAACTTGTGGTTGTTTCCGAGGTAGGTATTAAAGTTATCTCTCCAGCTAGAGTCAAATAAAAATAACAAGTGTCTACACCTTAATTGTTGCAATTTAAATGAAGTGATGAAGTGAAATAAATGAAAATTAACTCTCTTATTAATGTTGTTGAAGCGACCTTATTCCGCAAAAGAATTTTTGTACTTACGGTTTTCGTACTTACCAGTATTTTTCTTGCTTTCCAAGCAAGTCAAATAAAACTAGATGCTGCATTTACCAAGCATATTCCTCTTAACCATGCTTACATGAAAACCTACTTACAATATCGAGAAAATTTTGGCGGTGCAAATAATGTGCTGATCTCGGTATGTGATAGTGAAGGGGATATATTTAATGAGCCTTTTTTTAGCGCCTTAAAAGGTGTACATGATCAGCTGTTTTTTATTCCTGGGGTCGATCGTATTCAAGTGAAATCTGTTTTTTCACCCAGTACCCGTTTTGTTGAAATAGTCGAAGACGGTTTTGCTGGAGGACCTGTTATCCCGGCTAATTTTAAGCCCGATACTCAAGGCTTAGCGATTGTTAAGTCGAATATAGAGAAAGCAGGGATTGTAGGTCGTATTGTTGCAGACGACTATAGCTGTGCTATGGTAAAAACTTCATTAATGGAAACCGACCCTCAGACTGGTGAGCGCTTAGATACACTGGTCATTGCAGAACAGTTCGAACAACAAATTAGACAAAAGTTTGAAAAAGGTAATATTACCGTTCATATTATCGGTTTTAGTAAAATGGTAGGCGATGTGGCTGAAGGAGCAAAAGGAGTCGTTGCCTTTTTTGCTATTGCTATCGTGATCACAACATTAATGGTTTTTGGCTTTTGTCGTTCTATATCTTTAACCATTTTACCTATTGCTTGTTCTCTTGTTGCTGTTATATGGCAACTTGGCATGTTATCAACACTTGGTTTTGGCTTAGATCCAATGTCTATTCTGGTACCCTTTCTTGTTTTTGCTATTGGTGTCAGCCATGGCGTGCAAATGATTAATTCAGTGACTAAATTAGTAGGTAAAGGCTCTACGGCAAAAGAAGCGGCACAAAGGAGTTTCCGCTTATTATTGATCCCTGGTGGTGTCGCACTTTTATCTGACACGGTAGGTTTTTTAACTTTATTGTCAATAGATATTGGCATTATCAGAGAATTAGCAATAACCGCTTCTTTAGGAGTGGCAATGATAATTTTGACTAACCTGATACTTCTTCCCTTATTGGTTTCGTTTCTTGATGTACCAAAATCAACACCAAAAGAGCATGATGAAAATAAACCAGGTGTGTGGCACTTCATGTCTACATTTGCGACTAAAGGTGTAGCGAGTGTTATTTTAGTATTGACCACAATTTTATATCTTGCCGGTTATTATTATTCACAAGATATGAAAATAGGGGAGTTACATGCAGGAGCGCCATCATTACATGAACATTCTCGCTATAATCAAGATACCTTTTTAATCACTGACCGTTATGCTATCAGTGTTGATTATATGTCGGTTATTGTAGAAAGCTCTGCTGATTCTTGTACGTTTTACGATACTATGGATGTTATTGATACGTTCCAATGGCAAATGGAAAATACGGTTGGCGTTCAATCTACAGTGAGCTTAGCGTCAGTAGCAAAAATAGTTAATGCCGGTTACAACGAAGGTAATCCTAAATGGCGAGTATTGTCGCGTAATCAGCAAACTCTCGTGCAATCTATCGCTCGCATACCATCAACCAGTGGCTTATTGAATAATGATTGTAGCGTGATGCCTATTATCTTGTTTTTAGAAGATCATAAAGCGGAAACGATAAACCGTGTTGTTGATAAAGTTAAAAGAATAACTAAGTCCTTAGAGACGGATAATATTCAGTTTAAATTAGCGTCAGGGCCAGTTGGCGTGATGGCAGCAACAAATGAAGCAGTAGCTGAAGCGCAAACGCCTATGATGCTTTATGTCTACGGTGCAGTAACGCTATTATGTTTTATTAGCTTTAGAAGTATAAGAGCAACAGCTGTGGTTATTATTCCACTTTATGTGGTTTCTACGTTAGCTCAATGGCTTATGACGGCACTTGATATTGGTTTAACGGTATCTACTTTGCCTGTTATTGCCCTAGGGGTTGGAATAGGCGTCGATTATGGTATTTATATTCTTTCAACCATGAGTATAAAGTTACGTGAAGGCTATCAAGTACAAGATGCTTATCTAGAGGCATTAAAAGAGCGAGGTAGTGCTGTTTTAATCACCGGCGTTACTTTAGCTATTGGTGTTTCAACATGGTTTTGGTCCGATTTAAAATTCCAAGTTGATATGGGCATATTGCTGACTTTTATGTTTTTAGTCAATATGATCGCTGCAGTACTGGTCTTACCTGCTATAGCCGCATTTTTATGGCCAAATAAGAAATAAATATTAATAATTATTATTCAAAAAATTTAGTTGTTTTTGCATAAATAAACAAGAAAATGACCGTAAGGTCATTTTCTATTTATAAGAAGTGAATAAACAATTACTCCTCGAGCTAACGATAGATCGACTTGAACAATTAATCACAAAAAATAGTAAAATATTCCTCGCAATAGCCTAAAATTCTTAATAAAATCGCACTTATAGTCTATTCTTTTAGACAATAATAAATATTTATATACAAAATAATAAAAATTACACATCGAATTGTTTTAAATAATCGATTTTGAAACAGTTTGTACAACAGCGTTTTATCCAAAAAGGAAAACGGCATGGCGTTAGTAGACGGTTTACCCTCAGTGATACTCTCGAATGTAGCACAGTTAATTCATCAAAAAGTTTCAGCTAAAACAGCTCCCCTTGTTGAGCAGTTTTCAGAGCTCCTTTACAGTAATATCTCGACACTAGATCTTGAACATCGTAACGATAGTGACATGTACGGTGCAACGTTAAGTTTATGGAATTCATTAAATGATCACCAAGAGAAAACTCCGGTGATTAAAGTTTTTAATCCGCAAGTGTCAAAAAATGGTTGGAAATCAAGTCATACAATTATTGAAGTTATCGTTGCTGATATGCCATTTCTTGTTGATTCATTACGAATTGCGTTAAATCGTTTGGGTTTATCACCACATTTAATGCTCAATAGCCCAATTAATATTATTCGTAACAAAAAGAAACAAATTACGCAATTAGCAGCAGCAGCTGATAAATCATTGAAGTCTACTTCTGTGGAAACTGTTTTCTTTATTGAAATTGATCGTCAAACCGAACAAAAAGCACTTGATGAAATTGCTCAAGAACTACATTCTGTTGTAAACGATATTGCGATTACTGTTGACGACTGGCAAGCCATGCGAACTCGTTTGGGTGAACTTATCGTCGAAACAACCGATGCAAAACTACCTTGTTCAATAAATGACCATGATGACGCATTAGAATTTTTAAAATGGATGTTAGCAGACAATTTCACTCTGCTTGGTTATCGTTCATATGACGTAAAAACGTTAAAAGGCGATATGGCATTATCAGCAAATGTTGAATCAAGCTTAGGCTTAATGAAACGATCTGATGGCACGGTTGAACGTCTTCTTTCAAAACTATCAAGCTCTGCTCGTGAACTTGCGCTTGGTGTTAATCCGTTAATCTTAACTAAAACCAATTCTCGTTCACGTGTTCATCGTCCAGCGCACCTTGATTATATCGGTGTAAAACGTTTTGATGCTGAAGGTAATGTTATTGGTGAGGAGCGTTTCGTTGGCTTATTCGGTTCTGCGTATTACACCAACAGTGCTTTAGATTTACCCTTAATTAAATCAAAAGTTACCAGTGTTTGTGAAAATTCTGGTTTTGCTCGAGGCACCCACGCTTACAAAACTTTAATTAATATCTTAGAAACTTACCCTCGCGATGAAATTCTACAAAGTAGTACTGATGAGTTATTGAAAAATGTTTTAGGTATTTTTCAAATGCAAGAACGAGATTACTCTGGCTTATTTGTTCGCCGTGATGCATTTGACCGTTTTTATTCTTGTATGGTGTATGTACCCAGAGAACGTTACAACACAGAGTTGCGTGTTAATACTCAAAAATTATTGAAAGAAGCATTTGGTAGCAATCAAGAAGTAGAGTTTACCACTTACTTTTCTGAATCAGCGCAGGCTCGTACTCATTATATTGTTCGTGTTAAATCAACTAAAGCAGATATCAACGTGAAAGAAATTGAAAAGAATTTAAATGAAGCGGCAAGAAGCTGGGATGACAAACTTGCAGCTGCGCTTAACTCTCATAAAGGTGAAGCAAAAGGTAAAGCGTTAAGTCGTAAATATTATAGTTTCCCACAATCTTATAAAGATGAAGTTCTACCGGGCACTGCGATTGTAGATATTGAAAAACTTGAAGCACTGGGCGAAAATAAACCGCTTGAAATGTTATTTTATCAGCCTCAAGAAGAAAGCGCAGAAAGCCGATCTGTCAAATTAAAGCTCTTCCATATTGGTGATCCAATTCATCTTTCCGATGTGTTACCGATTTTAGAAAACTTTGGTTTACGTGTCATTGGTGAAAGTCCTTACTTAGTAAAAACATCAAGTGGTGAAAAGTGTTGGATTTTAGACTTTTCAATGTTACTCACAGGTAAAGGCAAATTTAATCTTGAAATTGTGCAGAATTTATTCCAAGACGCTTTTGCTAAGGTTTGGGCTGGCAAGTTAGAAGATGATGGTTTTAACCGTTTAATTCTTGGCGCAGAGCTAGGCGGACGTGAAGTTTCCATTATACGAGCATATGCAAAGTATGAACGTCAAATTGGCGGAACTTTCAGCCAAAGTTATACTGAGGATACTTTTGCTCGTTACCCTAATATCGCCGAGTTATTAATTAAATTCTTTATTTTACGCTTTGATCCTAAAGGTAAAGCTTCAGAGAAGACTATCACTAAAGTTGCCAATGATATTGAAGCTTCTCTTGATAATGTCGCAAACTTAGATGATGACCGTATTATTCGTCGCTTTGTTGAAATGATCAGTGCCACTATTCGTACTAACTATTTTCAGCCACATGCAGAAACAGGTGAAAAGTCTTATATATCATTTAAGATTTTACCTTCTCAAATCAGTGATGTGCCTTTACCGATACCTGAGTTCGAAATATTTGTTTATTCACCGCAACTTGAAGGTGTTCATTTACGTGGCGGTAAAGTTGCTCGTGGTGGTTTACGTTGGTCTGATAGACGAGAAGATTTCCGTACAGAAATCTTAGGACTAGTAAAAGCACAGCAAGTTAAAAATACCGTCATTGTTCCTGTTGGTGCTAAAGGTGGTTTTGTTTGTAAACAGCTTCCTGTAGGTGGTTCACGTCAAGAAATATTTGAAGCAGGTAAAGAATGTTACCGTACTTTCATTCGAGGTCTCTTAGACATAACCGACAATATCGTTGATGGTATCGTTGTTCCGCCAGTAAATGTTGTTCGTTTAGATGACGACGACCCATACTTAGTTGTTGCCGCAGATAAAGGTACGGCAACATTTTCAGACACAGCGAATGCTATTTCTGATGAATACAACTTTTGGATGGGAGATGCGTTCGCATCTGGCGGCAGTGTTGGTTACGATCATAAAGCTATGGGTATTACCGCTAAAGGTGCGTGGGAGTCTGTAAAACGTCATTTCCGTGAAATGGATATCGATTGTCAATCAACTGACTTCACCTGTCTTGCCATTGGTGATATGGCCGGTGACGTATTCGGTAATGGTATGTTGCTTTCAAAACATATTCGTTTACAAGCTGCATTCAACCACATGCACATCTTTATTGACCCTACTCCAGATGCAGCAAGCTCTTATAAAGAACGTGAGCGTTTATTTAATCTGCCTGGTTGTACTTGGGATGATTATAATAAAGAGCTAATTTCTGAAGGTGGCGCTATTTTCAGTCGCCATGTTAAGTCGATTAAGTTAACGCCTCAAATTAAGAAAATGATCGGTACGCAAAAACAAAGCATGTCACCATTAGATTTGATGCAAGCATTATTAAAAATGCAAGTCGATTTATTATGGAATGGCGGTATCGGCACATATGTTAAAGGCACTAAAGAGTCTCATTTAGAAGTCGGCGACAGAGCGAACGATTCATTACGGATAAACGGTAGTGAACTACAAGCTAAAGTGGTTGGTGAGGGTGGTAATTTAGGTTTTACTCAACTGGGTCGTATTGAATTTGCCGCTCTCGGTGGTCGAATTAATACCGATGCGGTCGATAATGCTGGTGGAGTAGACTGTTCTGATAATGAAGTAAACATTAAAATACTCTTGAACAGTTTAGTGCAAAATGGTGACTTAACCGTTAAGCAACGCAATCAATTACTTGCTGATATGACTGACGATGTGGGTAAAATCGTTATTGAAGACTGTTACCGTCAAACACATTCATTATCAATTACGGCAATGCGCGGTGTTAATCAATTAAAAGAGCAAGTGCGCTTTATCCATGAATTAGAAAGAAAGGGTAAATTAGACCGTACTTTAGAGTTTATTCCAAATGATGATGAAATTTCAGAACGTTTATCTAAAGGTCAAGGGTTAACACGTCCTGAACTTTCTGTGCTACTTGCTTATAGCAAGATGGTGCTAAAAGAAGATTTAGTCTGCCCTGAAATTACCGATAATCCATATCATAACCGTTTGTTACTTGAAGCTTTTCCTCCACAGCTGCAAGACAAATACCAAGATGAAATGCAATTGCATCCACTTCGTGCGGAAATTATAGCGACTAAATTAGCAAATAATATCGGTAACGATATGGGCTTTAACTTCGTTAATCGAATGTTTGAAGAAACAGGAGCAACGGTTGCAGAAATTGCTAATTGTTATGTAATGGCAAGTGAGGTTTTTGAATTATCAGAAATTTGGCAACAAATTACATCACTTGATAATAAAATTTCCACGTTAATTCAAACGGAAATGTTATTTCAAATGCGCCGTACGGTAAGACGTGCCACCCGTTGGTTCTTACGTCATCGCAATAAATCGTTAAATATTGCTGAAACTATTGAGTTCTATCGTCCTACTTTTGAAAACTTATCGAATAATTTAGATAAGTTATTGGTTAAGGAAGAAGTAGCCCAGTTAAAGCGTGTAGAAACTGACCTAGTTAATACAGGCGTGCCTAAAAATATAGCGATACGTATTTCACAGTTAAGTTCATTATTCCCTGTGATGGATATCGCCGATATATCTGCTACAGACGGTCGTTCAATTGAGCAAGTCGCTAATTTATACTTTAAGTTAGGTGTGCGTCTAGACTTACATTGGTTCTTAGACCAAATCACCGGCCAGCCTGTAGCAAATCATTGGCAAGCATTAGCTCGAGCTTCGTTCAGAGAAGAGCTAGATTGGCAGCAAAGATCATTAGCACAAGTTGTTTTACGTTGTGATTGTGGTGTTGAACAACCTGAAGTTGAAGAGTTATTAGAGCAATGGGTTGAAACAAATTCGCAACCACTTGAACGTTGGAATCAAATCCTAACAGACTTTAGAATAGGTCAAACTCATGAGTTTGCTAAATTTTCGGTCGCTTTAAGAGAGTTAATGCTGTTGAGCTTAAATTGTGACCCAGCAAAATAATTTAAGACCATTAATCAGCCTTTAATGAGATTGGTTTAACTGATAAAATCCCCGCTATTAAGTGGGGATTTTTTATATATGAGGCAATATGTTTTATTCGGCAATTCGTAAAGTATTATTCAAGTTTGATCCAGAAATTATTCATGAACTAACCATCAAAGGTTTTAAAGCAACGGGCTCTTCGCCATTAAACCTTTTATATAAACAAAACGTTGCAGACAAACCCGTGGAAGCAATGGGCATCACTTTTCCTAATCCTGTTGGCTTAGCCGCAGGTTTAGATAAAAATGGTGAGTGTATTAATGCTTTTGCTGCGATGGGCTTTGGCTTTGTAGAAATAGGGACTATTACGCCTAAGCCACAGCCGGGTAACCCTAAACCACGTATTTTCCGTCTACCGCAAGCAAATGCGGTTATTAATAGAATGGGCTTTAATAACAAAGGCGTAGACTACTTAGTTGACCAAGTACGTAAAGCTAACTTTAAAGGCGTTTTGGGTATTAATATCGGTAAAAATAAAGATACCCCTGATGAAAATGCTAAAGATGACTACCTTATTTGTATGCGTAAAGTATATAACTATGCTACGTATATAACGATTAATATTTCATCACCTAACACCCCTGGTTTACGTTCGTTGCAATATGGTGATGCGTTGAATGAATTATTGTCTGCACTCAAATCTGAGCAAAAAGTACTTACCGAGCAACATGGTAAATATGTGCCGCTCGCTGTGAAAATCGCACCAGACCTAAGCTCAGAAGAAATTGAGTCGATTGCACAATGCTTAATAGATAATAATATTGATGGCGTTATAGCAACCAACACGACTTTGTCACGTGAAGGTGTTGAAGGGCTTGAACACGGTGACGAACAGGGCGGCCTGAGTGGCGCACCGGTAAAAGATAAAAGTACTGAAGTTATCCGTTTGTTAGCAATAGCATTAGATAATAAATTACCGATAATCGGAGTTGGTGGGATCGCTAATGGTCGTGACGCGCAAGAAAAAATTGCGGCAGGAGCTAAACTAGTACAAGTTTACACCGGCTTTATATATCAAGGACCTGAGCTAGTTAAAGATATTGTCGACATTCTTTAGTCTATTTTCCGGCTCTGTAAGGCTATTTCCCATTATGGTTTACTCAATAGGAAATAGCTTTAATTGAGCAGCGATTAAGTTCAGTACTTTGTGTAGTTTTTTTTCAATATAAATCGGTAGCAGTTTTTCTTGCTGCCCTAGCAAGGTTAATTCGGCAGGTGTAATAGCGATAAAACAATTTATTTGCGGCAGTTCTTTTTGATAAACACTGAAAACATCATCGGCAAAATTACTGATTTCGCCTTGGTGAATGTTAGCTTTTTCTAAATCAAAGAAATTACTCGTTTCCAAATACAGATTTATCGATAAAATATTATCTTCATCACCATACCAATTCGCTGTTAATGTTTGAAAATTAAACTGCGCCTCAAGCTTATTACAGACTGATTTGATTTTTGAAAATTGAGTCATTAAATCATTACTTGGTTGAATAGAGATGGGTAATTGTTCAGTCATAGTATCGGCGGTTTTAATTATAATAATGCGACATTATCAATATTTATAAATAACATAAAGCACAACAGCTTGTTTATAGTAAAATCATTCACTTTGACTCTTCTCATTATTGGATTTTACCTTGGAACTTTGGATTTATTTCACCTTACTCGCCGCTTTTATGCAAGCGATTCGTACCGCGGGCCAAAAGCAACTCTCTGGGCATTTAAATGCGATGGCTACTACCGGTGTGCGATATGTTTATGCCTTGCCATTTGCTTTTTTGTATCTGTTTTTTATTACTGAACATCAACAAGTAGCTTTACCTCAGTTAACGCCTCAATTTTTACAATACGCTTTGATCGCCTGTGTCATGCAAATTATTGGTACGGTTTGTTTAATTGCTGCATTTAAGTATCGTAACTTCTCTGTCGCAACCAGCTTAGCTAAAACCGAAGCTATTCAAGTTGCCGTTGTTGGTGCTCTGGTGTTTTCCGTTTCGTTATCTGCTTTAGGCTGGTTGTCGGTACTTATCGGTGTTATTGGCGTTATAATCGTTTCAAAAGTAAAATTAACTTATGCTGATGTTTTTCAAAATCCTGGCGCTGGCTTTGGTTTAGCTTCAGGGTTAGCTTTAGCGATAACGACCTTGCTAATTCGAGAGTCGAGTTTAGCACTCAACACTGATTTATTAGTCAGCGCTGCCGTCACTCTTGTTTTTATGATCACAGTACAGTCTCTTATCTCAATAATTTATATCTGGTTTCAAGATAAAACGCAATTAACCTTGATGTTAAAGCATTGGCGTTTATGTTTATTTGTTGGCATTACCAGCGTCATTGGTTCTATTGGCTGGTTTACTGCAGCAAGTTTCCAAAATGCTGCGTACGTAAAAGCATTAGGGCAAGTTGAGTTTTTTATTACTTTATTATTAACCTATCGGCTATTTAAAGAGCGCATCAGTAAGATGGAATACCTTGGCATGTTTTTGATTATTGCTAGTGTTGTTATTTTATTACTTTGGGCATAGTGACAGGACGTTGTTTTTGCTACACTCGCACAAAATTATTATTGATTAATTAACTTGGATTTAAAATGAAAATTGCAGATAAAACCGTTGTTCAGTTTCACTACACATTAAAAGATGAAGCTGGTAACGAAATTGAATCATCGTATGGTGGTGACCCTTTAGCCTACCTTCATGGTTATAAAAATATGCTAGTCGGTGTTGAAAATGCACTCACAGGCAAGGAAACTAGTAACAAATTTTCAGTTACCTTGCAACCAGAAGATACTTACGGTGAACGCAAAGAAGATATGATCCAACGTGTACCGGCAAAGCATTTACAAGATGGTAGCGGTACAACTAAATGGAAAGCCGGCATGACGGCTGCAGTAGAAACTGAACAAGGTCGACGTCAAGTTACCGTTATTAAAGCAGGGAAATTTATGGTGACGGTTGATACTAACCCACCACTTGCGGGCATGGTCTTAACGTTTGATTTAGACGTAGTTGATGTACGTGCTGCAACAGATGAAGAAGTTGAGCATGGGCACGCGCATGGCGCTGGCGGTCATCAGCACTAAGCTCATTCGATGTTACAAAGATCAGCCTAGCTGATCTTTGTGTTATGTCCTGTCAAAACTATAGGGACAACAGGTATAAGTTGAATAAAAGATATCACCTCTCAATAAAAAAATATGAATCTTCAACCTATTAATTCATTTTATTGAGTGACAATACATCAACGGTATTATTATCTTGAACTTGCCATAAAATATTCAAATCATAAAGCGCCATACCATAAACTTTTTCATCAATATTTAATTTTTTGTAAGCAGGCCGAGGGTCTTGTGCTAAAACTTGCTCAATTAACAATACCAAGTCGACGTATTTTTCTTGAAACTTGATGATTTGATCTTGTGCTTGTGCTGAGAATGTTACTGACAATGGCTGGTAGGGTTCTTGTTGAGCAAATCCTGCTTGAGCTCCATTGATACTATCAGAATATGGAATATAAGGTTTAATATCAACAATTGGTGTCTGGTCGAGCAAATCTAACCCTGAAATATGGATGATAATTTGTTTCTCTATCTGTTCGATATAATCCAATTTCACCACAGACATACCAATAGGGTTGGGTCTAAAGGTTGAGCGTGTCGCAAGCACACCCAGTTTTTTATTACCGCCTAAACGAGGCGGCCGAACAAGAGGTTTCCAGCCTTGTTGCTGAGTACCATGGAAAATGAACAATAACCAAAGATGGCTGAACTGTGTAAGTCCACGAACCAATTCTTCATTATTTGCTTGGTTTATCAGCGTTATTGAGCCTTTTGCAGCACTGACCAAGCCAGGCTGCCGAGGAATAGCGAACTTTTCCTTATAAGGGGAATTAATTCGTCCGATAAAATCAAAGGTAATTTGATTGTCGTTATTAGCTGACATAGTTTTTAATCTGTTACTTGTTCTACTTGATAAGCTTTAGCATAACAAACAATCGTGGCATGGCATTGCTTACTCGCTTGGTCATCAGTTATCAACGCACAACCGGTAAAAATTACCGCATTAGACTTTTGTTCAAAAGCTTGTCGACGAGCTTGTGTTCTAGCGGCTATTTTATCGGGTTTTGCGTGATGAGGCTTAGCTTGGCAGTCTTGTCCTTCAACTAAGCCTATCAGTTTATATCGGCCAGTTAAGTCATTTTCACTTGTTACAATCTTGACTTGCCCAGGGCTAAAGTAACTTTTAAAATTTTCTTTATCTAAGTTAGTCGAAAGGGTGTAATGAGCAGAGCATCCGGTTAGTGCTATTACAGCACTAACCAGTAATACTTTCAGGTTCGCTTGGCTAATATGTCTTTTGTAATATGTCTTCATAAAGGGAGTCTTAGTGCTTAAATTATTGTTAAAGGTCTTTTGTTACTGATCCAATAATTGAATAGTTTATCAATTACTTTACTCTGCTGTTTCATTTCAATCCAATTACGCATGAATAACTCGAAAGCTTGATCATTATTATTAATGGGAAATGCCATTGAAAGCGGGGCTAATATTGGTTTAGGTACTACAACGGTATATTCCGGATGCAATAACGTCCAGGCTGAAGCGGCCGCAGCGCCAAATAGCATACCATCAATATGTTGATATTTTTCTTTAAAAAATAGTCTGGGTGTAGATATTTTCCAAGCATCATTATAAATAAAGTTACGCTCAACGGCCTTTTGATAGAAAAAGGTTTCAGGAATGCCGATAATGAGGTCTTTATTTTTAATAATCTTAGCCCATTCTTTAAAATCTACCCGGCGTTCGTCTTTGACGATAAAAGCTAACGACTGCTGTGAATAGGGCACAGTAAGCGTGAATTTAATCATATTGTCGGGAATAACAGGAATGCCCGTGGTTATATCTAAATAACCTGACTGTAATAGTTGTTCAGCTTGATGGTGGAATATTTTAACAAACTCTATGTTAATCCCTAAATCAATGGCAAGTTGGTTCATTATTTCAATATCAAAGCCAACCAATTTACCGTCATTGTTATGAAATGCGTAGGGTAAATCATCTCTGAAATAGCCAACTCGAATAAAACCACGTTGTTTAATGCGGGTTAAAACAGGCGAAAAGCCTTGTCTAGTTTCACTCGACATCGAAGATTTATCAAGATAGGTACTTTCAACATCATTAAATAAAAAGTCACGTTCAATAAAATTTGTATAACCTTGATATTGATGGCTAATTGAATCAAAACTAAAACGTAATGAGATAAAAGCTAGTAACGAAACAAGAGGAATAATCGCCAAGTTACGCGCCAAGTTACGCCATTTTATCGTAAATCGTTTTAACATCGCCGTAGCAATTAATAACGGCAGGCAACTGGAAAATACCACTGAAAAAACGGCACTTAATCGTCCGGCAAGTAAGTTTTCTGCGACAAGATAAAAATCAAACATAGTGCCTGAAACATTAAATAAGTCGAGTAAGTTTTGCATGGCTAAGGTGGTACTACCAAATAGTTGTGGTAATCCCGCAACAACTAAATTGATATAGTCTGAAAAAGATATTTGAGCGCCAGTAAACCATGCTGCAAATAACACAAAGAGCAATGCTAAAAGTTTACCACCGACCGGTAAACTAAAAGATATTGGTACGATAACGTCAGATATCTTTTCCAAATCGCTATCTTCTGGGTACTTCTCTTTGATTAACTTTTTAGTTTTCTCGACAATAATAGGGATCACTGAAAAGAAGCTGCCGGTAGCAAAAGCCGTCAGCATCGGCTCTCGCGATACCTTAACTATTTCTCTATAGCCAAAAGGAGTAACCGTGGCAACGACAGCAGGGAAAACGATAAAACATAGTAATATTACTAATACAATCGCACTGACCATATAAACCACTAAACCATCAAATTGACTAGCATCTATCGTTACCGCAGCGCGCCAACCTATACAAAACACCCCAAGCGGTGCGAACTTCATAATAAAATTGTTAATATTAGCGACTGCTTGTTGTAAATTTGAAAGTACTAACAGCGTTTGTCTTTTAGACTTTATTTGCATCAAACCAAGCCCCAGACAAATACTGAAGAAAACCACCGCGGGGATCAAGGTATTGGCAAAGGCACTAAATGGATTCGCTGAAATAAATAAACTGACTAAGTTAAACTCTTCAGCGACTTTAATGGTGTTCACACTATAAAACTCAGCATGTTGCCAGTCGGGAAAAGCTAGTGGGGTACTAAAAATAAAAAATAGTACAACCAATATCATGATAAAAATAATTGCTAAACTTTGCCTTGACACTTTTTTAGCTTTATCGGGAGACAAGCCCCCAAGACCAACAATAAGCGAAAGGGTTATATAGGGAAGAACTGTCATCTGTAATAAAGTGACAAAAGCATTGGCGATGTTATTAATGACCGAATAGGGAGTTGCTAATATATAACCCAATAATAGCCCGACAAACATTGCAGAGATGATTTGTACAGAGAGGGGGATTTTATAAATTGACATTAATGAGTAATGGCCATTGTTATTTTCATTGGTATGGTATTTATTATAACTAACTATTTAAAAATTATAATAAATACTTATAAAAGTAAACCTAATATACCTTCGCCGTTGTTCTAACTATTTATGATAAAAATATTGGTGTTGATTATTACCTTAACCTCACCCAGATTCTGAAGGGAAAATCGCTCTTCTAGTTACTCATTATTACGCAAACATGGCTGGCAATACTTGCTATATAGTCACTGAGGATTGTATTATTCATTGGTGAGCGCTTTTTAAATATTATCTCGAAACTAAAGTACTTCTCCGTTTTGTCTGTACTCAAGAACTCAATGATTTATCTCACGTATTTACCACTATTCTTTCAAATATAAGAACAAAAATATGACATTTCGAATGCTTCACACCTCTGATTGGCACTTAGGGCAGAATTTTTATGGAAAAAGCCGGGCCAATGAACACCAGCAATTTCTAAACTGGCTTTTACAACAAGTTACTGAACACGATATTGACGCTGTTATTGTTGCGGGTGATATTTTTGATACCGGTACACCACCGAGCTATGCCCGAGAAATGTATTTTGACTTTATCGTCAATATGAAAGAAAAAAACTGTCAGCTAATTCTACTTGCAGGAAATCATGACTCTGTTGCTATGTTGGGTGAATCTAAACAATTACTCTCTCATTTGTCTTGTCAGGTGATAACGCAAGCGACAGAAAGCGACAGCTCACATTTAAGTAAACAGGTGATCACTTTAAAAAACAAAGAAGGTAATAATGCGGCCGTATTGTGTGCTATTCCATTTATTCGCCCTCGCGATATTATTGCCAGCAGCGCAGGCCAGTCAGCGAAAGAAAAACAACAATCTTTACAACAAGCGATTAGCGACCATTATCAATGTTTGTATCAACAGGCTGAAAGCGTAGCAATTATTGGTGGCAATAAAACATTACCTATTATTGCCACCGGACATTTAACCACAGTAGGGGTAACTGCCAGTGAATCGGTGCGTGATATCTATATTGGTACCCTTGAAGCTTTTCCTGCTAATGCTTTTCCAAAAGCCGATTATATTGCCCTTGGTCATATTCATCGTAGTCAAGTCGTGGCAAAGTCTGAGCATATTCGTTATTGCGGCTCGCCTATTGCCCTAAGTTTTGATGAAGCAAAGCAAACTAAGAAAGTACTGATCGTTGAATTCGACAATGCCCAATTAGCACAAGTGACTGAACAAGATATTCCCTGCTTTCAGCCGTTATTAATGGTAAAAAGTAAATTAGAAGCACTTCACACTGATATTGAAAGCCTGGTTGGAGCAATTGATACCTCAACCTTCGAGATAAGCGGACAAAAGATTTGGCTCGATATTGAAATTAATAGTGCAGAATATCTACAAGACTTAACGCCGCGTATTGAAGCACTGGTAAAAGAACTTCCTGTTGAAGTATTGTTGGTTCGGCGCAGTAAAACATCGCGACAGTCGATGCCAGCGAGTCAGAAAAAAATAACCTTAAATGAACTGAGTTTAACCGATGTATTTGCAACACGTTTAGCACAAGAAAATTGGCAAAGTGATAAAGAGCTTGCACAAAAGCTGCGTTTAGAAGAAATGTTTGCCCAAGCATTAGAGCAGGTTCAGCACCAAAGCGCTGAAAGTAAAACGGTAGAAGATAGTAGCGTAGCAAGTTTAAAAAAAGGCGAGAATAAGTGAGAATATTAAGTTTACGTTTTGAAAATATTAACTCACTTAAAGGTGCATGGAAAATTGATTTCAGCCAAGCACCTTTTACTGACAGTGGTTTATTTGCGATAACAGGCCCTACCGGTGCCGGGAAAACGACGATACTCGACGCAATTTGTTTAGCCTTATATCATCAAACACCGCGTTTAACCGTGTCAGACAAGCAAAATCAATTAATGACTCGCCATACTGCTAATTGTTTAGCTGAAGTTGAATTTGAAGTAAAAGGTCAAGCTTATCGAGCATTTTGGAGCCAGCGCAGGGCGAAAAATAGTATTGAGGGAAATTTACAAAAACCGATCGCTGAGTTAGCACAAATAAGGTGCTCTGCAGAGCAGGAAGATCAAATACTGGCCACTAAAGTTTCACAGGTACGTAGTGAAATAGCGCGCTTAACAGGCCTAGACTTCTCTCGTTTTACCAAGTCGATGATGTTATCGCAAGGACAATTTGCTGCTTTTTTAAATGCTCCCGCCAACGAACGAGCTGAGTTATTAGAAGAGTTAACCGGCACTGAAATTTACGGTCAGGTTTCTCAACAAGTCTATCAAAATCATAAAAATGCCAGTGACGAATTAAAACTAGCGCAAGCAAAAAGCCAAGGCGTTACGCTATTATCAACAGAAGAAGAGCATAACCTCAGGGCGCAACTTGAACAGATTATAGATAATGAACAACAATTAACTGCATCAGTAAAGTTATGGCAAAAGACCCTGCACTGGCAGCAAAATTCACTCGAAAATAAGCAAAAAATAAAGCACGATGAACAGCAGTTATTACAAATTGCTGATAAAGAACATCAAGCTAAAGATGATTTAGAAAAATTAGCCTTATCGATACCGGCTGAAAAATTAAGAGTGCTGTTTGAACCTCAGGCAGATAAAAAGTTACAGCAAAGCTCATTAATTACCAGTACCGACCATTTATCGGTTACTTGTAAAGAAGCGGAGCAACAAACACAAACTGCTCAACAAGACGTTGACCAAGCAACACAAAAACAAACTGAGCAACAAAGCGTTGCTGAACAAACAGAAAACTTGTTAAATGAAAAAGTTATCCCCTTAGATAGCCAAATTAAGCACTTGTCGCAGCAAGTCAATGAAGGAAAAAGCAAGTTAGAGCAGTTAGTCTCAGCGAAAAGCCTTGCAATTCAAGCCTGTGAAAAGCTTATTATTGGGCAAGAGCAATGTCAAAAACAAAATAATGACAATGAACATTTTATTCGTCAAAACCCTGAGCTGAAAACATTACCGGAAAAATTGCCCTTATGGCAAAATCAATACCAACAAATACACCTTATCGTTGAAGAAATACACCAAAGCGCGGCCGAACAAGCTAGCTTGATTAAGCAGCAAGAAAGCTTGCTCTTACAACAATCAAACCAACAACAAATACTGCTTCAACAAGAAAAGTTGCGCCAAGACCTGACCGAGCAATTTTCACAATTTCAACAAACACAACAAACGATACTGGCAAAGGCAAGTGTTGCCGACGAACAAGCACTGCAACGTAAGGTTAATCAAAGTCAGGTACAAACACCTTTACGCTTACAGGCACTAGAAAGCGCACGTCGATTTAATTTTTTAACTATTGAACTTACCCAAGCGCAACAGCATACAGCCCTTCAAAATCAAGAGTATAACGAAGTATCGACACAAATTACTAAACTGCGTGAACAGTACCGAGCGGTAAAAGTGAACCGTGATGATGTCGAGGTAATATTAGAGCAACAAAAATTAATTTTATCGTTAAGTGCTCATCGGCTAAATTTACAAGCAGAGCAAGCTTGTCCCTTGTGTGGTGCAACTGATCATCCTGCCATTGCAGAGTATACTCAGTTAGAAAGTGGCAGCGACCATGCCAAACTTTCAGAGCACCAACGAAGGTTCCAACAACTCACACAAGAATTACAGCAATTAGAACAGCAAGGGAAAACTCTCGCAGCCACGCAAGCTCGTTTAAAGGCTGAAGCCGATGTCGCAGCAAAATCACAACAAGATAAAAGCGCTGAACAACAACATTTAATAGAACAATGGCCATCGCAAATACAGCAGCTTAACCTTACTTGTCAGTTAGCTGACTTGAACATTATTGAGTCATTTGTTCAACAATGTGGGCAAGAACTCGATAAGCTCTTACTGATAAATAGCGAGTTGCAAAGTCTTGGTCATAACTTACAACAATGCCAGCAGCAGCTGATGTCGGCAGAGCAACAAAAATCACAGCAACAAAATCAGCTACAAATATTAACGAATGATCAAGCAAATATTCAACAGAGCTTACAGCAGTTAAGTGAAAAGTCATCGCAGAAAGAACAAGCAAAAGTTGCCCTGTTTAATACGTTTAAAGCAGACATTAATGCCCTTGAACGTTTAATATCTCAGCATGAGAGCGATATTTTACCGGTAGGTTTATTTATCGACAATGCAGACATGCTGCCTAAGCATAGTGATTTTTCTGCATGGGTTAGCGAAAAAAATAACCAAATAAATAAATACAATACGGCGCTTGAGCAGAACGAACAGAGCTTGAATACGTTAACAGAATTAACACAGCAACTTGCCATAGCCAAAACATCACAGCAACAACTTAATGAAGAGCAAATAAACCTCACAGAGCAACAAAATGTTTCCCTAGCTGATTTACAGCTAGCCCAACAACAGCGTTTCGATTTATTTGCCGACAAAGATATTAAGCAAGTCAGAGCAGAGCTAGCGACCAGTAGAAAAATGTTTGATGAAGAAATAACGAAAAAACAGCGTGATTTTCAACAGAATATGCAAAATCAACAACACCAGCAAGGGTTATTGGCTAGTGCTCAGCAGCAGTTAATAAAAGTTAGTGCGGAATATGAAAAATCAACACTCTTATGGCAAGAGGCTCTACTAGATAGTGAGTTCTCCAGTGAGGAGCATTTTATTAACGCGTTGTTATCGCCTGAGAAACAACAACAAACTCAGCAATTATTCGATTCAATTCATACTGAAAAACAGCGAACTCATGTCTTACTAGAACAACATCAAGAGCAACAAGCACAATTAGTACTTGAACAAGAAAAGATAAACCAAGCTGGTATCACTGACTTTAATATTGATATCATTGAAGAAAAACTGAGTGATGTGAATGAAAACCTTAAACAGGTACAAATTAAGCAAGGACAATTGAGCCAAACATTAACACAAAATGAAAGTCAGCGAGAGCAGCAAAAAAGCCTGCTTGATCTCATTGCACAGCAGCAAATTAATGTTGATGACTTAGCCCACTTAACGGGCCTAATAGGCTCTGCTGACGGCGCTAAGTTCAGAAAATTTGCACAAGGATTGACACTCGCTCATTTAGTTTATTTAGCAAACCAACAACTTGAACGTTTACATGCCCGTTATCAGCTGCAGTGTCAGCAATCTGAAGCCTTAACCCTTGAAGTGCTTGATACTTGGCAAGCAGACAGCGTACGCGATACCAAAACGCTTTCTGGCGGAGAAAGTTTTCTAGTGAGCTTAGCACTTGCTCTTGCTCTGTCTGATTTAGTGAGTGCAAAAACCAGCATCGATTCGCTGTTCCTCGATGAAGGTTTTGGTACACTAGATAACGATACCCTGGAAATCGCACTTGATGCATTAGATAGCTTAAACGCCAGTGGTAAGATGATCGGCGTAATAAGCCATGTAGATACCCTAAAAGATCGGATCCCTGTACAAATAAAAGTTAAAAAACGCAGTGGTCTAGGGGTAAGTGAGCTAGCAGGGCAATTTAAATTTAGGGCAAAAGAATAACGGATTATTGCTTAGCTTTATCAGATCCAAACGAGCGGTACATTTGCTATTAAACCCTTTTTGTCAGGGATAATAGCAAAGTACTTTATACTCTATAAGCAGCTTATTGACCTGTAGTCTTAGTTATTATTGGCGGTGCTGTTTTTGCTGGGATAGTTTTGATTACTTGCGTCAGTTTGGTTTGCAAACTTTTTATCTGTGCGCGTAATTGATTATTTTGCTCATTGAGTTTTGTTACGCGACTCGCCAGGGCAATTTGTTGCGTATCACGACGTTGAGAACTTGATTCAATTGCTGAAAGCTCTAAAGACAGTTCTTGCATTTTCTCAGTCAGTAAATCAGAAGATTTTAATTGTTCTTTTAACGCATCAACGGAATACTCTGCAGCAACTTGCTTGTCATTTAATTCTTTAATTGATGCTAATGTAGAGGTGATTGATTTACCTTGAGTCGACGATAAATTGTTCAGTGCTTTATTCTTACTTTGTAAGCTTTTAATTTGAGATTGATTTTTACGCCAAGCAGAAGCCCATAGTTTATCCATTTCTATCCAAAGTTTGTCGCTGGTTTTTCCTAATGTTTCGATTCTAACCTTCATTTCTACCGCTGATTCACCCATCTCTTCGCCTGTTGCCGATAACTGCCGTTCTAAATCGGCAATGCGGTTTTCTGAAGAGGTTAGCAATGCAGTGGTTTTAATGTTTTGTTGGTAACCCCAATAACCAGCACCAGCCATTAATGAATAAATCAGAAAAGTTGAAAATTTAGATAGTGCTGATGATGAAGTGTTTTTAGCTTCTGCAGATGTTGTCAAAGAAGTTTGAACTGAAGGTTCAACACCGGAACTTACTGGGTTTGTTGATTTAGTTCGGGTATTTTTAAAAGATTCTACCTGATCTTTATCAAGCTTAATGCTTGGCATGTTGTGATCAATTTCTTTGCTCAAAATTATTTCCTACTTCAACGGTTTCTATTATTTATTTTTGATTGTTATTCTACACAAATATTTTTTTAAGTATTCAAATTAATACATTTTTTTGATCTGATGAGCTTAATTGCAGAAATGAAAAAGCCGATAAGGTATTACTTATCGGCTTTGCAGACTGTTAAAAATCGAACAGCTAATAACTGTCGTTATGAACACTCATCACTGCGCGCCCTGATGGGTCTGCCATTTTGCTAAAACTTTCATCCCAAGCAAGTGCTTGCGGGGTACTACAGGCAACAGATTTACCACCTGGCACGCACTCAGCAGCTGAAGCTAGCGGGAAGTGACCTTCAAAAATATTGCGATAGAAATAAGCTTCTTTAGTATCGGGAGTATTGAAAGGAAACTTAAATTCAGCACTAGCAAGTTGTTGATCTGTTACTTGTTCTTCGATAAAGCTTTTTAAACTATCAATCCAAGAATAACCTACGCCATCTGAAAACTGCTCTTTTTGACGCCATAATATTTCTTTAGGTAAATAACCTTCGAAAGACTCACGCAGAATTGCTTTTTCCATTTTACCATTGCCACACATTTTATCTTCAGGGTTGATGCGCATCGCAACGTCCATAAAATGTTTATCTAAAAATGGTACTCGGGCTTCAATACCCCAAGCTGACATTGACTTGTTAGCACGTAAACAGTCAAACATATGAAGCTTATCAAGTTTACGGTTTAATTCTTCATGAAATTCTTGCGCGTTTGGCGCTTTATGGAAATATAAATAGCCACCAAAAAGTTCATCAGCACCTTCACCAGAAAGTACCATTTTTATACCCATGGCTTTTATTTTACGCGCCATTAAGTACATGGGAGTAGAAGCACGAATAGTGGTTACATCATAAGTTTCTAAGTGATAAACCACTTCTTTTAACGCATCAATACCTTCTTGTTCGGTAAAGATTACGCTGTGATGAATCGTACCAATACTGTCTGCAACGGTTTGCGCGGCAATTAAATCGGGCGAGCCCGCTAAACCACAAGCAAAAGAGTGCACCTTTGGCCACCAGGCTTCGGCTAAATCGTTATCTTCTATACGACGTGCGGCAAATTTTTGCGTGATTGCCGAAATTAATGAAGAGTCTAAACCACCTGACAATAGGACACCGTAGGGGACATCGGTCATTAAATGGCTTTTTACTGACTCTTCTAATGCTTCGCGAATTTTAGTGGTGCTGGTGGTGTTATCTTTAATTGCCGAGTATTTTTGCCAGTTACGTTTATAGTACTGTTGTAACTCACCGACGCGGCTATCAAGAATATGGCCAGGAGGAAATTCGCTCACTGTTTTACAAATTGGCATTAGCGCTTTCATTTCAGAGGCAACATAAAAGTTACCTTCTTCGTCATAACCTGTGTAAAGCGGAATAATACCCATATGGTCACGAGCAATAAGATAAGAGTTATCGGCTTCATTGTATAAACAAAAAGCAAACATGCCTTGTAATTTATCTACAAATTCAACGCCAAATTCTTCATATAAAGGCAGAATTACTTCACAATCTGAACCCGTTTGAAACGAGTAATCGACGTTTAGGTTTGCGGCTAAAGCTTTGTGGTTATAAATTTCACCATTTACCGCAAGAATATTTTTTTTATCTTGGTTGTAAAGCGGTTGTGCACCATGCTCGGTGTCAACAATCGATAAACGTTCATGCACTAAAATAGCATGTGCGCTGCTGTAAATACCTGACCAATCAGGACCGCGGTGGCGTAATAAACGAGAATATTCTAAAGCTTTCGGACGAAGTGCATCAGCACCTGTTTTTATATCTAATATACCAAAGATTGAACACATTGAAGCGCTACTCCTTTAAATAAATAACAAATTGTAGAAGCCATGAAAGATTTTTCATGGCTTAAGCTCACTTTGCCAGTTATGAAAATAATATCAAGTCTAATTTGTTATCAATAGTTGATAAAAGGTTATAAGGAGTTGTCAGCTTAGTGTACTCTTTGGTGAAAACAATATTGAAGGAAAGATATGAACCTAAAACCCATAATAATGACCACTTTATGTTTATTATTGCCGAGTGAATTTTTATTTGCTGATGCTAATTTATCTGTAGAAGAAAATCGTCTTGATAAAGCTAAACAAGTCATGCCAGCTATTTTTACCCCGCTCGCGGTTGAACTTGAAAACTTTGCTCAACAAGTTAATCAGGCTGAAAATTTAACCGCTTTAACTCAGCACGTTCTACGTTACGGCACGAAACTTTGGCAACAGAGCGTGATGCAGTTTAAAGAGAGTAATCATTTTGATGATCGCGTGCTCTATTGGTCAAGATTAGAAATGTCTAAGTTGGTGAAGCTATCTCCAGTATATTCTTCGCTGTTAGCGACACAACAACAAGACATATTATGGAAACTCGAGCTATTAACACGCGGTCAACAAGACATTAAATTTGATAAAAATACCGATAAAAAAATTCTGATCACCGGCTTTGATCCCTTTTTCCTAGATAGGAATATTGACCAAAGTAATCCCTCGGGAGTTGCCGCTCTAGCGCTAGATGATTTAGTGATTAATTTCGAAGGGAAAAGCGCAGAAATCGAAACCTTGATTGTACCGGTACGTTTTGCCGATTTTGACCAAGGCATGATAGAAGAATTATTAGCGCCATATTACGACCAAGTAGATATGATCGTTACAATAAGTATGGGGCGTGATAATTTTGATTTAGAGCGTTTTCCTGGTTTACGCCGCAGTGCTAAAGCACCTGATAACGCTAATTTATATACCGGGGCCGATCAAAAAACACCTTTAGTTCCGCTATTAAATGGTAAGCCACTGACGAGTCCTGAGTTTGTCGAGTTTAGTTTACCCGCTGCTGCGATGCAAAAAGCGCTTGGTGATTACAAGATTAATGACAATAAAAACATCACGACATTGTCAGGTAAACGAACAGCTGAAAGCTTAGGGCAATTAGCAACTGAAACATCAGTACAAGGCTCTGGAGGAGGTTATTTATCAAATGAAGTCTCTTATCGTAGTATTATGCTACGTAATAAACTTAATGCTAGTTTACCTGTCGGCCATATCCACACGCCAAGCATAAAAGCGTTTGAGCCCGAGACATCTAAAAAGATCGTTGAGCAAATCAAGCAGATGTTAAGCTTGTCACTGACTGAAATATAAATACGTTTATCGAACAGTTACCGAAAATAAAAAGGGCTTATTTCAGATAATGAAATAAGCCCTTTTTATGATCTATATATATTAAATACTATTAGTCACATCAACTGACAGCTTTAATCTTTGCCCCGGTTGTAAGTACTTTTTACGCTTCAAATTATTCCACTGCTCAATATCTTTAATAGAAACATTAAACTTGTCAGCAATGCGGGCAAAAGAGTCCCCGCGTCTTACTTTATAGGTAATGTTACGCATAATAGCTTGTTCTACTGGTATAAAAGATGTGGTGCTAGCTAAGCTCGCTTGAGTAACTTTATTTTTTTGCCAAATAACTAATTTTTGGCCAAGCTTTAAAACATCGCGTGGTGCCATGCCATTCCATTTAGCAATACTACGGCTTGTTACATTATAAGCTTGGCCAATATCCCATAAAGTATCGCCGTTTTTTACCAGATGAATTTTTTTCTCTCCGCTACGCTGGCGATTCTTTGTAGCTGCTAAACGTTGGTCTTGAGAAAACACGTAACTGTCGAGTGACTGAGTTGCCACAGGGATTAACAAATGCTTACCAGTACGAATCTGTGTACCTTTAATATTATTAATTTTCTTAATTAAGGTGATATCCGTTTTAAACTTATCGGCAATTTCACCTAAGTTATCACCTTCTTTGATTTTATAGCGCTGCCAAGCTAAACGTTCTTTTTTAGGGAGTTCGCTAAGTTTTTTCTCAAAGTTAGCCACTTTATGATTGGGGATTAATAAATTGTGTGGGCCATCTGGATCTGTTGCCCAGCGATTAAATCCAGGATTGAGTCGTTGTAATTCAGCTAAAGACAAGTCAGCTAATTTAGCCGCTTTGGCTAAATCAAGCTGCGATTCAATATTAATACTCGTTATTTGGCTTTTGTTTTCAATTTCGTACAATTTGATATTAAAGTCTTGCGGGCGACTTATTACATCAGCCAAAGCGAGTAACTTGGGTACATAGGCTCTGGTTTCTCTCGGTAAGTCTAAAGACCAAAAATCGGTTGGTAAATTTTTTCGAGCATTGTTTTTCATCGCTCGTTTTACGCGACCTTCACCGGAATTATAGGCGGCAAGGGCTAATAACCAATCACCGTCGAAATATTTATTTAAGTACTTTAAATATTTAATTGCTCCTTGTGTTGAAGCGATCACATCACGGCGTCCGTCGTACCACCAGTTCTGTTTCATACCAAAGCGCTTTCCCGTTCCCGGTACAAACTGCCACATACCTGAAGCCCGGCCATGGGAGTATGCAAATGGGTCAAATGCACTCTCAACAATGGGTAATAATGCAATTTCTAATGGGATATTATTTTTTTCAAGTTCTTGCACAATATAAAAAATAAACGGCTCCGAACGTTTTGCCACACGATCAAGGTATTCAGGATGTTTTATAAACCAATTTCGTTGTGAGTCAATGCGTTTTTGATCTGGTATATCGAAGCTGAATTTAGCGCGAATACGTTGCCAAATATCATCAGCAATATAGCTGTCTTCTACTGTTTCAGGAGCAGATAAAGTAAAGTCAACATCTGCCACAGGATGAATAATATCAAGGGTTTCGGCGGTTAATATCGCCTGATTGATTTCAGTGCTACTGGCAATGTTCTGTTGAACCTTAGTTGTAACGTCTTGATTGTTTTCTAAAAACGTGCTCTGGCATCCCATTAATAACGTGGCAATAGCTACAGAGAGGGAAAAAGGTAAAACTTGTGCAAATGAATGTTTATTGATACTTTTTTTTACGTATGTTTTTATGAAATAAGCCATGTATATTCTATATTATTTTACTTGTGGTTAGTGTCACTTATTTAGCATTTTTATTCAAGGAATCCTGAATAAGAAGCACTTATAATATGGTCAAAATTGATTTTTCCATTGTCTAATAATCGTAAAGGTCTCCAATTTATTTGCAGATTCTTTATGACTAAATTTAACGGCACTGTTGATTATTTCTGCTTGCTCGCAACGTAAAAATGGATTGATTTTCTTCTCTAATAAAATAGACGTTGGAATAGTTGATAGTTTTTGCGCACGTTTTTTAACAACTTGATTATAATAATGTACTAGTTCAGCATTTTGGGGCTCAACAGCAAGGGCAAATGTTAAGTTAGCAAAAGTATATTCATGGGCACAATAAACATGTGTCCTTTCTGGTAAATCCGCTAAACGAGTGAGGGCTGTTAACATTTGTTGTGGGCTACCTTCAAATATTCGGCCACAGCCGCCAGAAAAAAGAGTATCGCCACAAAAAACTATATCATTCGCATAATAACCGATGTGATCTAAGGTGTGTCCTGCTAAGTCGATTACTTTAAAAGACACCGATAGCTCGGTAAGTTCTATGATTTGATTGTCTTTCACTCTTACGTCGACATTGTTTATGGTATTATTTTCAGGTGCATATACGATTAATGGCCAGCCCTTGTCTTGACAATAACGTTTTAACTCAGCAACTCCACCGGTGTGATCAGGATGATGATGGGTGATTAAAATTGTACAGAGTTGTAAATTGTTTTTCTCAATGAACTCGATGCAGGGTATGGCATCACCGGGGTCAACAAGTGCGACAGGAGTTATTGAAGACTCGCTAGTTCTTTTATCGTTTGTTGAGGTTATTGCCCAAATATAATTATCGTTAAAAGCAGGAATGGCAGTGACCATAATTGGCTCTAGTATTTGACTTTGCACGGTAAATAATCCTCAATTAAGGTAGAGTAGACAGTATACCTGTAAATTAGCTTAAAAGGCGCAAGTAAAATTTATGAAACCTGCATTAGGCTACCGTCAGCCTCATTATCCCAAATCATGGCAAGCACTTCCTAATGGTGAGGTTATCGTGGATGGAATTAACCGCGTCTTAACCCCTTGGTGGCCAAAGTTTTTTGGTTATCATTTACTAAAGATAGGTGCCCTCAGTGGCTATATAAGCAGTTCTGGTTGCTCGATTAAACATCAAATAAATTTAGTTGAGCGTAATAGGTCTGGCGATATTATTGCTGATGTTGATGACTTACCTTTTTTAGAACATAGCATTGATGTCTGCTTGTTAAGCCATGCCTTAGAGTTTTCGCTTGATCCACACCATGTTGTACGCGAAGCAAATCGCGTATTGATACCGAATGGTTATTTGGTTATTACCGGTTTTAATCCTTTTAGTTTAGCGGGTTTAAATAAATTTATTCCTTACCGTAAAAATAATACGCCATGGAATGAACGCTTTTTTTCTGCAATGCGTGTAAAAGATTGGCTGCATTTAATGGGCTATGAAATATTAGTTGATGAAAAAGTATTGCATACTTCTTTATCTGGTAAGTTAAGCCAAGGTAAACTTGCAAACTTATGGCAAAAACTCGCCAGTGAATTTTTGCCACGTTTCGGTTCCGTTTACGTTTTAGTTGCGAAAAAACGTGTTCATCCGTTAACACCGATTAAACCTAAATGGAAAATAAGACCTAAGTTCGAACCGGTGAAAGTACCCAGTATGAATTCTTCCCATAAAACAAAATAGTTATCAACTAAAGCAGACAGAGAGTTAGCACGCATGATCCTTAGAAATGATTTAGAGCAATACTTAAATAATTTATTAAAACCTCAGCAGATTAAAGACTTTTGCCCTAATGGCTTACAAGTTCAGGGCAATGATGAAATTCATAAAATAGTTACCGGTGTAACGGCAACGCAAGCGTTAATTGAGCAAGCTATATTGGAAAAAGCGGATGCTTTAGTGGTCCATCATGGTTTCTTCTGGAAGAATGAATCTTATGTTATTCGCGGCATGAAACATCAGCGTATTAAAGCACTGATTGAAAATAACATTAGTCTCTTTGCATATCACTTACCGTTAGATATTCATCCTGAATTAGGCAATAACGCGCAACTGGCTAAATTATTTGAAATAATTGATGTCGAGCCTTTAGAAGTTGGCAACCCATTAAGTGTTGCAGTACGTGGTCAGTTTTCACATGCTATTACTGGCAGTGAATTAAGTACCCGTATTAGCCAACAGTTATCGAGGGAATGTTTGCATATTGCGCCCGCATCCAATAAGAAAATACAAACAGTTGCTTGGTGCAGTGGCGGAGGTCAAAACTATATTGAGCTTGCCGCAGAGCAGGGCATTGATGCCTTTATAAGTGGTGAAGTGTCTGAGCAAACAACGCATGTGGCGAGAGAAATGGATATTCATTTTTTTGCTGCTGGTCATCATGCGACCGAGCGTTACGGCGCAAAAGCATTAGCTAAGCACCTTGACGAAAACTTATCAATTCCAGCTATTTTTATTGATATTGATAATCCTGCTTAGGAAGTATTCTCCGTTATGCTGAATCTATTTCAGCATCTGGTGCGCTAGATACTGAAACACAGGTTTATTGTTCCTGACTAAACCTAAGTACCTACATCCATGTCGGCAATTTCAGCATGACGAATTAAATTATCATAAATTCGGCCCCAGTAAATTAGCTTTTTATCCATTGAACAATCCGCCCGAGACTTTCATACCAAGCATGGGTTGTTTGCTTTAAATATTGCGCTCTTGGTACATAATCAGCCCAATATGTTTCGTTGTTTATTCCTTTAGTCCATTTACCTGCAGGTGCCGCAATTGGATTAATACCTTGTAATTGAAAGTATTTGATAGCGCGCGGCATGTGATCAGAATTTGTCACTAAGACAACAATTTTTCCGCTTACCCTAGGGGCCATTAATTGCGCTTCTTCTTCAGTATCTTGTGGGAAACTCTCGACAATTATTTTCCGCTCAGGTACGCCAAGTAACATGGCTGCTTGTTTAACTTTTTCAGCATTACTCATTTCATCGTTTGCAGCATAACCTGAAGTAATTAACTGTGCTTCTGGATGAATACGAAAAATTCTAATCGCTTCAACTAGTCGTTGTAATGAACAAATTCCTAATTCACTGGTGGCGGGCAATGCGTGATCGCTAGTGTGCGCGCAACCTAGAATAATAATATAATCAACAGGCTTACTTGACCGTGTAAAAGCCAGATGTTGATTTTCAATGGGTGCCATTATTAAATTAGCAAACGGGCGAAATGTCGATAATGTTAATAATACCGTAGCGAGTAACAAACAAGAAAAACTCAATTTTCTTTTTGAATGATAAAAGGCAATGGCCAGTATCAGTAAAATGATAATAATGCTTAACGGCATAATCATTGCGCTGATTATTTTTTTAATTAGAAAGAGATCCATAGCTAATTTTTGTCTTTTTATACTTGCTGCTTTAAGAGAGCTAAAGAGTATAATCGTCATTAATTACACTTAAAACATAAAGTTGAATATTAATGACACATTGTAGTGAATTTGCAGTTTTTACCGTTGAAAAAGAAAAACAGGCACGGGTTATTGAACTAAGCGAACAACTTTTTTGTGAAATGAATAGTGAAAGAAAAGTGCTTATATCACATGAAATTTTGCGTAAAACAGACAATAATGCAGAGCTTTGTTGGCATCTCGTCTGGCTTGATGAACAAGCGGTAAAGGAAAACGCTCAAAGATGGTCAAGCTTTCCAAGCAGTGCAGAATTAGAGTCGTTAGTAGGAGAAAGGCTGTACTACGGTCATTTTTTGAAGGTTTAATCTTATGGTACAGCATGTCAATTAATAGAATTGACATGCCTGCTTTAACAGAGGTTAGACCAATAGAGACTAAACCAAGCTAGTCAACATTTCATCACTATATTCAACTAACTCAGCACCTTCACGAACTTTAGCAACATAATCAGCATTAGCTATGAACGGACGACCGATTGCAACAAGGTCAAACTTGTTATGACCAATTGCGGTGTTTGCCGAATCCGGCGTATAACTACCTACACCGACTAAAGTCTTCTTGTAATTAGCGCGTATATAACTTGATGCTTGACCTTCTAAATAATCAAATTCCATCGCATCATCAAAAATACCGACATGTAAAAATGCGATATCACGTTGCTCAAGTTCGCTGAGGAAGTAATCAAATACTGGCCGATCTTTTGCATCGCCTGCCATATTAAAATAAGCACCAGGACTTATTCTTAACGCGGTTCTATCTTTACCAATTTTTGAAATAATGGCGTCGATAACAGCTAAGGGGAAGCGTGACATGTTTTCTGGTGTTGCTCCGTATTTATCACTTCTGCGGTTACTGTCGTGATGCAAGAATTGGTCAATGAGATAGCCGTTCGCACCGTGAATTTCAACACCGTCAAAACCGGCTTCAATAGCATTGCTTGCCGCTTGTGCGTAATCTTTTACTAATTGGTCAATGTCTTGTTGTGTTACCGCTTTTGGGGTTTTATATGTTAGTTCACGCATTCTTGGCACACTGCCTTCAACAGCTACCGCAGAAGGGGCTAAAACATCACTAGAACCATTATTATTGTTCTCAAAAAAATAAGGATGGGCAACGCGACCGGTATGCCATAGTTGAGCAAATATTTTTCCGCCATTTTTATGAACTGTTTGTGTTACTAATTTCCAACCATTAATTTGTTCTGCACTAAATAACCCCGGCGTGTTTGGGTATCCTTGCCCGTCAGGTCGGATGATAACGGCTTCTGAAATAATAAGGCCAGCTTCAGCTCTACGACCATAATATTCCGCCATAGTAGCAGTCGGCACTAAGTTTTCATCGGCCATGCAGCGAGTGAGTGGTGCCATTAAAATACGATTGTTTAAAGTGATGGTGCTATTTAATGAATAGGGTTGAAATAAGTTACTGGTCATTAGCGCTCTCTTGGTCATTTATTTTGTCTTTCTTGAATATGCGTTCAAGATACATTTATTTGAATGACCATTCAAGTATTATTTTGAATGATCATTCAAAAGTAAGTATCATGTCGTTAAGATAAACCTTGAATACTAAGTTAATGACATGAGAAATGCTGAATTTGATCGAGAAAAAGTACTGAGAAAAGCGATGACCTTATTTATGGAAAAAGGTTATAACAAAACCAGTATGCCAGATTTAAAACAAGCGACTGGCTTGCATCCCGGTTCTATCTACTGCGCATTTGAGAATAAGCACGGTTTATTACTTGCCGCTATTGCACAATATAAAGCCGATAGGAATGTCGAGTTTTCACAGTTTTTCTCTACCGATGAACCGGTATTAACACAATTTAAAACATATTTAGATCACATAGTTAGCGAGTGTGTAAGTTGTGATGCCGCTAAAGGCTGCTTATTTATTACCGCACTCTATGAGTCAACACAAGCAGATAAGGAAGTTCAGGCGGTTATCAGCGAAAATATCGCGCAGTGGCAACAAGCAATTGCTGACAAATTCAAGCAAGCAATGACAAAGGGTGAATTATCTGCAGATAAAGACCATGAACATTTAGCACGTTTTTTGGTTATGGGAATTTATGGTTTACGTACTTTTGCTCAATCTCACCCACAACCAGAGATATTAGAAAAATTAGCAGAGCAGTTATTCAATAGTATCTGCCATTAACCCGTCGTTAACTTAGAAGTTGCTATTATTTAGTTATTACTGAAAAATTTCATGGAGTGTTTTGTATGCGTTTATTTTTGTTAGCTATATCTGTAGGTCTTTTACTGGTCGGTTGTGGTGAAGAGGAAAAACCTTTTGAAGAGGTTATTCGTCCTATTGCATGGTTAGAAGTGCAACAATCTCCGTTTGACCAAGTTCGCCGTTTATCTGGCACCGTTCATCCTGTAGAAGAGGCAAATTTAAGCTTTGAAGTAGGTGGCAAAGTTGAATGGATCAAAGTGAAATTAGGTGATGAAGTCAAACGTGGTGATCCCCTTGCTAGATTAGACCAACGAAATTTCAATTTAAGCCGTCAATCAGCACAGGCTAACCTACAAAAAAGCTATTCAGCACTTTCTGAAGCCGAAAATGAATTCAAACGTTATGCTGAACTGTCTACCAAAGGATTAGTGTCGAAGTCGGGTTACGATAATGCAAAAGCGGCATTTGAATCAGCCACTAGTGCGGTAAGCATTGCTAACACTCAACTAGATATTGCCAATAAAGACCTAAGCGATTCGGTATTAACTGCTCCTTACGATGGGAAAATTACCCAACGCTTAATTGAACCTTCAATGCAAGTTGCCCCTGGGCAAGCTACGTTTCAAATTGAAGGTAATGATGGTTTAGAGGTGCAAGTAATGGTACCTGAAACCCTAATAAGGAATTTATCAAAAGGCGATGAAATTTCAATACATTATCCGGCCTTTTCAACGATAAACAGTAAAGGTAGTATTACTGAAATAAGCTCTCGTGCAGCTACTGCGAATGCTTTTCCTGTTACCATACTCATTACTTCTGAGACTAAAAGTTTACGAGCGGGCATGACGGCTGAAGTTGATTTTACCTTTCAAGGGATCGGCCGAACGGGCTATCAAGGGGTGACATTTCGCTTACCAATATCCGCACTTGCAGCAGATGACGGGCAAAAAACTTATGTTTATGTTTATGATGTTCAACAGCAAGTTTTGCAAAAACGCACGGTGCAAACCGAAAGTATTTTAAACAATGAAGTATTAGTGTCAGCCGGTTTAAAACCCGGTGAAATTATTGCAGTTGCAGGTATCTCATTTTTACGTGATGGCCAGTCAGTACGGTTACTTGATAAACACGTACAACGTTTTAATTAATCGCCTTTTAACTGCTTTAGAGACTGACTTATTATGAATTTAACTAAAATCGCGTTTACTTATCGAAAATCCATTTTGATGGTATTGGCATTATTACTGATCAATGGCGTATATGCTTATCTCACTTTACCTGCGCAAGAAAACCCCACCATTACTATTCGACAAGCCATAGTTACGACGTCATATCCTGGCATGTCGCCAGAGCGCGTCGAGCAATTAATTACCCGTGCCATCGAGAAGGAGATTCGTAAAATACCTGAGGTTGAAAAAATAACCTCAACTTCAATGACAGGGCAGTCGGTTATTCATGTTGAAATTTATGACCGTTATTTTAACCTTGATAATATTTGGCAAGACCTTCGCAACAAAGTTAAGCAAGCTGAAAAAAACTTACCCGACGGTACTCGCACACCTTTTATCAATGATTCTTTTGGTGATGTATCGGTTGTGACACTCGCTTTAACCGCTGACGGTTTTAATTTAAGCGAAATGTATGATATTTCGAAACATATTCGTGACAATCTCTACACAGTAGCAGGTACTAAAAAGGTTGATATTCTTGGTGTTCAAGCCCAGCGGATATTTCTTGAAGTAAAAACAGCAAAATTAGCCCAATTAGGCATTTCCCCACAAAGCATTATTGCTGAACTACAAAATCAAAATATTATTAGCCCAGGTGGACAAATCGATACCGGGTTACGTTCTCTTGTTGTTGAGCCAACCGGAAATTTTTCATCAATCGATGAAATAGGGGATACCCATATCACCATTCCTGGGACAGACGATACTATTGCCTTAAAAGATATTGTTAGTTTACGCCGTGGTTATATCGACCCACCGGATAAACCCGCCTATTTCAATGGCAAGCCCGCGATTATGGTCGGGGTTTCTATGCTTGAGCAATATAATTTACTTGAATATGCGCCAAGAATAAAAGCCATGGTTACACAAATAGAAAATACGCTTCCTATCGGTTATAAAATTAATATTGCTACCTACCAAGCGGATCAAGTGAAGAAGTCTATTGAAAGCGTTTCGATAAACGTTTTACAAACCTTAGTTATAGTCTTATTTGTTGTTATCTATTTTCTCGGTTTACGCACCGGCTTAATTGTTGGTTCGATTGTCCCTTTTGTTATGCTAACCACACTCGCTATTATGAAATTTACCGGCATGACCTTAGAAAAAATGAGTTTAGCGACACTCATTATTGCGCTCGGTTTATTAGTTGATAATGGCATTGTCATTGCCGAAGATTTCAAGCGCCGAATTGAAGACGGTATCGATCGTTTCGATGCTATGTGCCAAGGCGGTAAAGAATTGGCTATGCCTCTGTTAAGTTCATCGGTAACCACTATTTTATTCTTTTTACCGTTAATGCTAGCAGAGCATGTCGCGGGTGAATTTACCCGCTCAGTTTCTTTAGTTATTTTAATTACCTTGACGACCAGTTGGGTGCTAGCGCTTTGTGTGACGCCGACACTATGTTATTTCTTTATTAAAGCTGATAATCCTGAAACTAAAGATAAAAGTAAAGAAAGTACGGATACTAAGCCCGCTAAGTTTTATCGCATCTACGAAAATTTCTTACACTGGGTTTTAAGCCATAAAGCGATTTTCATGACAATTATGCTGGTTACTTTAGTTGTTTCGGTCAGTGGCTTTGGTTTGTTAAAACAGCAATTTTTCCCAGACTCTGACCGTACTCAAATAATGATGTATATAGATTTACCAAACGGTACCTCAGCGCGAGAAACTAATCGTCAAATGCATGATGTATTTGCTTGGTTAGATGATAAAGAGCGCTTTCCTGAAATAAAAAATTACTCTGGTTATGCTGGTTTTAACGGCCCTCGCTTCGTCTTAACACTTAATCCTGAGGATCCAACAGAGAATAAAGGCTTTGTTGTACTTAATGTTAAAGAAGGTACGGCGCTTAATCCTTTAGTGAATAAATTACACAATGGCCTTATTGAAACTTTTCCTAATGTTTCTGGTCGGGTAAAAAGAATGTTTGCTGGACCATCTGATTCAAGCTCCATCAGCATTCAAGTAAAAGGCCCTGATAAAGATATCTTATACGCAAAAGCCAAAGAAATTATGGCCGTACTGCAAGCGGTGCCTTATACCAAAAATGTCCGTACCGATTGGGAAAACCGTATTGTTAAAATACAAGTAAAAATAGATCAACATCGTGCGCGTCGTGCTGGTGTTACGTCTGCAGATGTAGCAACTGCCTTACAAGGTTTTTTTAGTGGTGCCAATGTCACTGAATATCGTGATGGCGATGATATTATTCCCATTTTATTTCGTGCAGAAGAAGAAGAGCGTTTTAATTTAGATAGATTACGCACGGTTTCGGTATTTTCTAATTCGGCTAATACGGCAATTCCTTTGTTTCAAATTGCCGAATTTATACCGATAAATCAATATGCGAAAATTCAGCGTGAAAATATGTTCACAACGATCACTATTGAAGCCAGCAATACTGAAATGACCGCGCAAGATTTGCAGAAAATTATTGATGCTGATATTGAGGCGTTAAAGGCAGACTTGCCGGTTAACCACCTCATTGAATATGATGGCGTAATTGTCCAGTCGCAAGAAGCTCAGCAAGCACTAGCTGCAAGCATGCCGATGGTTATTGGCTTAGTATTAATACTTTTTGTTATGCAATTTAACTCTTTTCGTCGGGCTTTAATTATTGTCTTAACGATCCCATTGTCACTGATTGGTACGATTGTCGGATTACTGGTGATGAGCGCACCGTTTGGCTTTATGGTGACATTAGGCATATACAGCTTGGCAGGTATTATTATTAATAATGCCATTGTGCTTATCGACCGAATAGAGATTGAACGCGCTAACGGACAAAGTGATTACCAAGCAATCATAGCTTCATGTTTAACACGTTTACGACCGATAGCGATGACCACAGTAACCACTATTATGGGTTTGTTACCGCTATTGTTAGATCCGATGTCAATGTTTTATGGCATGGCAACGGTGCTCGCGTTTGGTTTAGGCGTTGGTACTATTTTAACCTTGGCAGTTGTGCCTGTTTTATATGCGAGTTTCTTTAAGGTTAGTCGATGAATATTCGAGTTTTACTCGTTGAAGACGACCTTGACTTAGCTGCAACGCTGGTTGATTACCTTGAATTAGAAGGGATCTGCTGTGATCATGCTGCCAATGGTGTTGCAGGGTTACAGTTTATTAATCAACAATATTTTGATGTTATGATCCTCGATGTAAACATGCCACGCATGGACGGTTTATCTGTCTGTAGAAAAATGCGTGAGCAGGGCATTAATACACCGATACTAATGTTAACGGCCCGCGATACTTTAGACGATAAACTCGCGGGGTTTTCTGCCGGATCAGATGACTATCTCGTTAAGCCGTTTGAAATGCGTGAACTTATTGCGCGTATTCATGTATTAGCACAGCGAAGAAGTGGCCAAACAAATAAGCTTTCATTGTGTGATGTTCATGCCGACTTTAGTGCTAAAACCTTGGTTCGTGAACAACGTACCTTACAATTATCGCCAACAGGTTGGAAAATCATTGAAGTGTTAATGCGTAAATCACCAGAAGTTGTCTCTAAAGAGCAGTTAGTGCAAGCTATTTGGGGCGATGAACTACCCGACAGCGATAGTTTAAAAGTACATTTATTTAAGTTGAGGCAACAAGTCGATACGAAAAATGAAGCTAAACTTATTCACACCATTGCGGGGCAAGGTTTTGTTTTTCGTGAAAGTAACATAAGTGAAAAGCCGAGTGAAAAGTAACATAAAAAAAACTCAAACATTACGTCATTACGTATTGAAAGTACAAAGTATGATTGCACTAATCATAGTGCTGAGTTACACGCTAGTGATTAACTTTTATTTCATACATGGTCTTGATGAAGCTAACTTTCAAGATCTTCATCTAGAAAGTAATCATTTTGCTAATGAGTACCAAAAAAGCAACCAAGTTATACCGCCAAATACTATTCATTTTCAAGGTTACATCGGCTGGGATAATTTACCCGCTTGGGCGAAAGAAAACTTTACCTCACTTGAATACGTTTCAGAAATGACCATGGATAATACTCGAATAATTGACGAGGGAAAGTTAATTCCATGGCCAGAGCAAGCGATATTTATTATTGCTCAACCCTTATTCGATGGAAAAACATTTTACTTAGTAAGAAACATCAACATCGAACAATATGACGCATTGAGCCAAATGGGCATAAAAAAAATGCTTCATTTAACTTGGCCAATAGCGTTGATTTTTTTATTAGTCATGCATTTCTCGGTACAAATATTATTAACGCGCACCTTAAAACCTTTTTATCAAATTGGTGATTGGGTTGAAGGTTTAACCCTTGAAAATGTCAATGAGTTAGCGCCTGATTTTGAGTTTAGAGAATTAAATGCTATTGCTAATCAGCAACAAAAAGCTTTACTGCGCCTCAGTGAAATACTCGATAAAGAACAAAGCTTTTTACGACATGCTAGCCATGAATTGCGTACTCCAATTGCCGTAGTAAAAAGTAACAGCGAGTTGTTAACCCGAATATTGTCTAGTGATCTTAGTGAAGATAAAAAGACACAATCATTGGCTCGTATCAGTAGAGCCGCGTTAAATATGCAACATACTACTGAAACGCTGTTATGGCTTAGTCAAGATTCGCACAGCGAAGAAAGTGACAATAATAAACTAGCATTAGCTCATGTCGATTTAAATGAAATGATCGCTAATCTTGTCGAAGACAATCAATATTTATTACAAAGTAAACACGTCAAAGTTTCACTTAAATTAACAGCTACAAGTATTGATGTACTTGAAACACCTTGCCGGTTAGTACTCAATAATTTAATTCGTAATGCTTTTCAATATACAGCAGAAGGCAATGTGAATATTCAATGCCAGGAGGGTAGTGTTATTGTTGAAAACATTAACCAAAGTCAAGGGACCATTGATCATAGTGGCGCCGATTATGGTTACGGTTTCGGTTTACGCTTAGTCGATAAAATTGTCAACAAAATGGTTTGGAAATACCAGAATATAGAGATTGTTGGTGGCCGTTGGGCGATGGTTGATTTTAAAAATACACTTTAATTTACTTAACTTTACATTGATACGACATTAGCTGACATAGTTCTTTTTATAATAAAGATAGTTTTGTTAAAAATTATCAGGAACAAATATGCTTAAAAAAATCATGTTCGTCTTCAGTCTATTGCTATTCTCTGCCTGCGGTGGCGGCTCAAGCTCTTCAGATGATAGTCTGCCTATTACGGTAATAAACAGCACAGCCGTCGGTGAAGTTATTATCACTGGAACATTGATCGTTGGAAAAACAGTACAGATAAGCCAGAATTTATCTGATAGCAATGGTTTGGGAACACTGAACTATCAATGGCAACGAACAATAAATAGTGTCAGTAGTATTATCGAAAATGAAAACTCAGTCGACTATATTATCCGTGAAGAAGACATTGGCTATACACTGTTTGCTGAAGTGAGCTATACCGATAATGATGGTTTTTCTGAAGCTGTGCTGAGTGATTCAACAGCTGTTATAGCGGGCAATACAGTAACAAAAAAACCTAATGTTTTACTGATCATTGCGGATGATCAAGGTGTTGATGCTTCTGCGCAATATAACTTTTCTACAGACCTTCCTGATACACCTAGGATTAACTTACTCGCTGAACAAGGTATTACTTTCGACAATGCTTGGGCGACGCCAGCTTGTACGACAACACGTGGCACATTGATCACTGGACAACACGGTATAAATAGTGGCATTAGTTATGTTCCAGCGGTGATGGACACTGAAACAGTAACGTTACAACGCTACATAAAGTCTTTTAGTGAAAGTAATGATTATCAAACTGCTGTTGTTGGTAAATGGCATTTAGGTGGTAGTAATCCTGACCTATCTCATCCCATTGATAGCGGAATTGATTACTACGCTGGCACAATAAAAGGCACGTTAACGGATTATTATGACTGGGAATTAACTGAAAACGGTGTCAATTCAGTAAGTAATGTTTATCACACTACTAAAATTACAGATTTAGCCATCGATTGGTTAGATGAACAAAATCAACAAGATAAACCTTGGTTTATGTGGCTTGCTTATGTAGCTCCACATTCTCCTTTTCACCTACCACCAGAAGACTTGCATAACCGTGATCACCTTACAGGTTCTGATATAGACACTAATAAACGTGAATATTACTTAGCGGCTATTGAAGCAATGGATGCGGAAATTGGACGTTTAATTGACTCTTTATCTGTAGAAGACCGTGCTAACACATTGATCATATATGTTGGTGATAACGGCACACCGGCAAGTGTTATTGATACCAGTGTTTATGAGAGAACTCATAGTAAAGGCACTTTATTTGAAGGGGGGATTCGTGTACCTATGGTGGTAGCTGGTTCAGGTGTTACCCGCAAAAATGTTCGTGAAAGTGCGCTGGTAAATACCAGTGACTTTTATGCTACTATTAGTCACTTTATTGGTAATTCAGTGATGCAAGTTAATGACAGTTATAGCTTTGTTGATTTACTGTCACAAACTGGAAACGGCTTAAGAAACTACAATTACAGTGAGTTTGAAAGTAATGACATAACCGGTTGGGCCGTTAGAAATGAAGATTATAAACTGATTGAGTATGAAGATGGTTTACAAGCATTGTATTTATTAAACGATGGTAGTAGCAATAACATTAGTGAAACGGACAACCTAATTGCTGACAGCGAGAATACCGGCATTATTGCTGAGCTAAAAGAGCAAGCGCAGATTATTCGTCAGGAATCATCGACATCACCGATAGACATTACTGATGCGATTTTAACGGCGCGAAGCGCTAATTGCAGCGATTACCTTGAAAGTTATCAATCAACGGTACTTGATGTAAATAATGGTACTGTTTTCAATGGTGAATTGATGATCAGTTTATCGGGTGAGCAATGTATATTCCAAACGAATAATATCCCTAATCATGACTTTAATGACGCCGCGCAAGCCTTTCCAAATGATGTCAGTGCGCAAAATAATAGTTTTACCATAAGCACTAACCCCACCCATGCAGCATCAACAACAGCGGTAAGTTTACAGGTAGATAATGCAATATTACTGAATGGCGTGAAAGTCGATTTGCTCGCGGCTGCTTGTTTTGGTGTCGGTGATGGCAAAGTAGGATGTAATGATATTAATCAAGCTTGGCGATATGATCCTATGTTTGTCGCGAACGGTTTTCGAGTGGACACACATAACGCCCATTCACAGCCCGACGGTAGTTATCATTATCACGGTAAACCCAATGCGCTTTATCAAGATGATGACAATAGTGTTATATCCCCTTTAGTGGGCTTTGCTGCCGATGGTTATCCTATCTTTGGTTCTTATTTTGATGATAATGGCTTAATTAGAAAAGCTGTTTCCAGCTTTCAGGTGATAAGTGGTAGTCGTCCTGCTGGTACAGGTGCCCCTGGTGGAAATTACGACGGAACTTATCGAGATGATTATCAATATGTTGAGAGCTATGGCGATCTTGATGAATGTAACGGTATGACCATAAATGGTGTTTACGGTTATTATATTACGGATGGTTATCCTTACATATTAAGTTGCTTTAAAGGGATACCTGACAGTTCGTTTAATAAATAATTTTCAGGTATTGCAATTTTTATTACCGGTATTAATACGCCAAGATTATCAAGGAGATGTAATCTTGGCGTTAAAAAAGCTAGAAAGGGCAAGATTGAAATTGTTTATTTTCGCTGAAAAATCCAATCTTATTCCTTGACTGCGCCAGTAGTTAACTTCGTCATAAACATCTAACATCTAACATCTAACATCTAACATCTAACATCTAACATCTAACATCTAACATCTAACATCTTTGAATTACTGCGCAGGTTTTTTATCTGCTGCCATCACAAGCCCTGCCTAATCAATCAACAAAATACTGCTTTATAAATAAAGTTATAAAAATAAATAAAGTATTTATCAACCTTTTGCTATAAATCACGTATTAATAACTATCAAAACAAAAATTAGCAGCAAAACCTAACGTTAACGCTGAGTAATAGGATTAATAACTTAATGTTCGATGAAAAAGAACTTATGTTTCAAGTAAAAGCAGGGCAGTTAAATAAACTTGCGACACTTTTTGAAAATAATAAGGTACAACTTTTTAATTACTTTATACGCACAGGTAATAACCGCGCGTTAAGTGAAGATTTAGTGCAAGAAACTTTCATGAGAGTACTCGCTTATCGCAGTAGCTTCAGTGGCAGTAGTACCTTTAAATCTTGGATGTATGGAATTGCCAGAAATACGGTAGCTGAGCATTACCGTAAAAATAAAAATCAAGCATTGAACTGCGATATGGACGATGAAGAACTAACTAATGAGCAAACCTTAGCAGAAGAATTTGAAACTAAGCAGCAAAATGCCATTTTTAATAAATCCTTAGCCAGTATTTCTGCACAAGATAGAGAAATTATAATACTCAGCCGGTTTCAGCAGTTGAACTATCAAGAAATATCGACCTTGTTAGATTGCAATTTAAATACCTTAAAGTCACGTATGCGAAATGCGGTGAATAAACTACAGATGAGTTATCAAAAATTAGTTGGAGATAATAGCTAATGAAAAATCAAGAAATTATCGATTGGAAAATTGCTTCACTCGCCAATAATGACAGCGTTGAGCTAAGTGCAGAGATGCAAAGTTATCTTAAGGGAAATGAGCCGTTGCAAGCAGAATTACTGTTTATTGAACAGTTATGGAGCAATGACATGAAGCCGTCGCTTATGCCGTCAGACAAATTAGATGCTAATTTTTATCAAATGTTATCTAGCGCTCAAAGTGCTCAACATGAAATAACGCAGCAAAAAATTGAACATCGTTCTTCTGAAGACAAACTGCCTTTATCTTTGATGGCTACAGTTAAAAGCTGGTTGATGCCAAAGCCAATTGCCCAGTTTGCCACGCTAACATTAGTTTTTGTGCTTGGGTTGAATGTAAGTCAAGCGCCGAATAACGAACAAAATAAGGCAATGTACAGTGGCTTACAGCAAGACATCTCCTCTTTAACGACAGTGTTAGCTATGTCTATGTTACAAAAAGACTCGGCAAGTGAACGTCTTTCTGGGGTTGCTTATAGTCGGCAAACTGATTTATCAAACCCCTTATTAGTCGAACAACTTATTGTGGTATTGGCGCGAGATAAATCCACCTCAGTACGTTTGGCAATCATAAATAGTCTCGGGCAATTAAAGTCTTTTTCTTCATCAGAACAACAGCTTTTGACCTTGGCCATAGCCGAAGAAAATTTATTAGTACAAATAGAGCTGTGTCGTTTATTACTTAACTATGGCTCTGTCGATATTAAAAAATCATTAACAGAACAAGCAAAGCAACAACTTTTAAAACCAGAAGTTCAAGCATTCATTCAAGCGCAATCAATGGCTTCATATATTTAGTTTTACCTTTAGGAGTAACCCATGAAAAAGAAATTATCAGTAATTTTACCTTTAACATTAGTAGCGATGCTTGCCGGCGGTATTGAAGTAGCAAACGCTGCCGAAAAAAGTTATAGCTTAGTTTTATCTAAACCCGGAGAGCCTGTTTCAATTGATATTGAAGTATATCGGGGCAGCATTACTCTGGTCGGTTACCCAGGAGATACTATCGAAATAAGTGCTAAAACATCAAATTTTTTAGCTAAAGATAAAGATCTTAAAAAGGTGAAGGCCAGAAAGAATCCAAATAATTCGCAAAGATCGACAGAAGGCTTGAAGAGTGTTAAAAACCAATCGATGCGATTACAGATTGAAGAGAAAAATAATAAAGTAGAAATTAGCAGTGAAGTTTCAAATCAACATGTTGATTTAGTTATTAAAGTACCACAACGCTCATCAATAGACGTAGAGCTTTATAAAGGTGGGGATATCGATATTGATGGCATTAGTGGCGGTTTAGAGCTTGAAGCGTACCAAGGTATGATCATCGCAAAAAACATTTCAGGCCCCATTGTTGCTGAAACAGCACGAACTGATATTGTTGTTAGTTTTATCGATTTTTCCCAGACTAGTCCATCTTCGTTAACAAGCCATATGGGGAATGTTGATATTACTTTAGCAAAAAACGTTGCTGCTAATGTAAATGTACAAACTTACCAAGGCGAAGTGTTTTCAGGTCTAGATAAAGACTTTATTGTGGTTGATGAAATCAAGAAATACAAAAAAGGTCAAAAACAGAAAATCGTGCTTGGCGGGATAATGCAGGCGAAGGTTAATGGTGGCGGACAAGCGTTATCATTAATTAGTTACAGTGGTAATTTGTATATCCGAAAAGGGAAGTAGCCCTGTATACAGTGTAATAAATGTTTTCAATAAAGAAGCTCTAGGGCTTCTTTATTGTTAAGCAGATATATAAAGTTGAGTCTCTATCAAGTTAAAGAGCGAGCTTTATAAATACACCGTTTTTTAGCTAGCTTGCTTTATCTGCCTATAAGGCTTTTATTTAGCATACGCTGCGCTTCAATGTATAAATATAAACTTTATAAATCCAAGCATAACTTACTCTCATCAATTCATAGTTCACTTATACCAACTAGTACAGCCATTCAATGCAAAATTATTACCTCTTATTACTCATTATTAACGCTTTATTACCGGCATGGTTAAAACTCTATTTTCAATGTGATTATATGCGATGGCGAACGTTGTAACACAACGTCAACGCACTCATTCAAGGATGAGTATAGATAGTACGAATTTAAAACATAAAAAATATAATTATAATGGGAATTTAATGAAAACAAGTACCAAAAAACTCAAAATAAACCGGTGTTTGAGCAAACCATCAACTTTACTTTTTGCTAATAAAAAGAGTTCTTTAGTTACAGCTATTGCTGTGGCATTAATGATTCCATCTTTTAGCGTATTTGCTGACGTTGAAGAAGAGCAAGAAGAGGTAGAACGCATATCAATAACGGGTAGTCGTCTTTTAAGCATCAGTGCTGAATCACCTTCTCCTGTGACCGTTATTGGTAAAGACCTGATTAAAGCCAGTGGTGCAACCGACATAGCAGACTTGCTTAATAAACTTCCTTCTATGGCACCAGGCTTAGCAGGCAATACAAGTAATTATAACGGCAATGCTGGCATGAGTTCGCAAGATTTGCGTGGTCAAGGAGCTAAACGTACGTTAACTTTGATCAATGGTCGCAGACATGTAGGTTCTATTCCCGGGGAGTCAACGGTTGATATGAGTACTATTCCTGCTGCCTTGATTGAAAGAATTGAGATTTTAACTGGCGGTGCATCATCGATTTACGGTGCCGATGCTGTTGCTGGTGTAGTAAACATCATTATGACAAAGGATTTTGAAGGTACACAGCTAAATATTTCCGGTGGAACTTCTGATAGAGGTGATGGTAATAAACATGGCTTTAGCCTTACCCATGGTCTTAACTTTAATAATGGTAAGGGTAATACCACCTTTTATGTATCCTACGATGAAGTAGATGAAATTAGCGCTAAAGACCGCCCTTATACCAACTCTAACTGGGAGTATATTGACAACCCAGCTAATACGGAACTTAAAAACCAACTTAGAGCGCAAGGTTTAACTGCAGAAGAAATTACTGAATACATTAATAATGACGATATCCCCAACTTTCTAATAGGTCAACGTTATAGTGTCACAGCAAGCCCTACTTCAGTGGTGTACCTTGGTGGTGTCGCTTATACCTTTAATGCCGATGGCTCAATGCGCCCTGTTAGATTGGGTGAAAGTGGTGAATTATTTGATAAAGACCAAGGATTAACGGGAGTTAGAACAGATGCAGGTGGTGAGCAGTTAGGCTCTTATGACTATCAGCGATTAAGAGTACCCGTTGAAAAACTAATTTTTAACAACACCCTCAACTATGAGTTTGATAACGAATTATATTTCTCGATGGATACAAAATACACTAGGGCCAAGTCTGAATCACGTGTATTTCCAAATTCGGTTTACGGCAGTACTCTATTATCAGCTGATAATGCGTTTATTAGTGATGAGCTAAGTACCTTGATGGTAGAAGATGGCGTAACTGATCTACCTTTTGGCCGTCATTTCGTTGAAATGGGACTATCAGGTAGTGATTTCAAACGTGAGCTATTCCAAGTGGTTGCATCGCTTGAAGGGGAGTTTGCAAATGGCTGGAGTTGGGAGTTCTACGGACAGTACGGCAAGTCAACATCTGATGACACCACAGTAAATGATTTCTATGAAGATCGCTGGCAAGCCAGTTTAGATTCAGTTAAAGATGAAAATGGTAATGCAGTTTGTCGAGCATCAATAGAAGAAACTTGGTATGCAAGAGAAGGTGAAAATTACAGTAACTGTATCCCACACAATGTATTTCAACCTATGTCTGATGAGTTGGTTGATTATTTGAAGGTGGATCACACCTCGTCACAGTCTCAAACCCAACGTGTAATGCATTTTAATACCAGTGGTGAACTCATCGAAAACTGGGCAGGTATGATTTATTTTTCTACCGGTCTAGAATACCGTAAAGAAACAAGCGAAACGTCACCCTCGCCAATTTATCGTGAAGGTTTAGGCGGATGGAATACCCTCTCACGGCCAGTAATAGGTAACTATGATGTAAAAGAAGCTTTTTTTGAAACTAACATTCCGCTACTTTCTGATGTATTTTTAGCTGAGTCTTTAGAGGTAAGCTTGTCGGGTCGAGTATCAAGTTATAGTGAAGCTGGTACGAACACTAGTTGGAATATTGGTTCTGTTTGGAAGCCAACAGATGATGTTATGGTTCGTGTATCACGTTCTAAGTCTGCCCGGGCGCCAAATATCAATGAACAGTTTACAACAGAAAGCGAAGGATTTGCTTGGTTATATCAGCCTTGTAGCCAGAACCAAATCAAAACGGCAGAAGCTATCGTTGTAGAGAATTGTAAGAAGATGGGAGTTAATGTTTTTGTAAATGAAGAAGGTGAAACCACCAGTGATATGCGTTGGTATCAACCGGGTAACGTTGTTAGTTCAGGTAATAAAGAGCTTGATGTTGAAACGGCTAATACCTTAACTGCAGGTATTGTTATTACACCAACAGCCATTGAAAATTTTGAAATAACCTTTGATTACTGGGATATAAAACTTTCAAACATGATTGATTCTTTTAACGTAGGAACAATCGTAGCTTCTTGTCCAGAGCAAGAATCACTGGATAATCAATTCTGTAACTTGCTGACACGTCAAGATAACGGAGTTATTACCGATGTCGCGCTTAAAACACTTAATTTAAATGAACGCAGAACTCGTGGTTTAGATATAATTATGAATTACAGTTTTGATGTGTTTGGTGGTGAAGTTGCAATTAACAGTATTACGCAAAAGCTAATTGCTCGCGATATTCAAACAGATCCAACATTAGATCTTGTCTCAACTGTCGGTCTTTATGGCTCGCCAGAATGGAAATCTAGCCTCAACCTTAGCTATGATTATCAAGGATCGCGTTTAGGTATTTCTACCCGTTTTATTGGTAAGCAAAAATCAAGGTTAACTAACACACCATCAATAATGACTCATCATGAAACGCCGACCATGTTATACACAGATGTAAATTTTTCATATAAGATTGACGATAATCTGAGTCTTAACGTGGGCGTTGACAACTTGTTCGACAAGAAAACTCCACAAATGCCAAATGCATACAGTGGTGGAGCTAACTACTATCTTGGTTCTTCAGGTGGATTGTTTGATACCTTTGGCCGCATGTATTTCGGTTCGGTTTCATATGAATTTTAACCAACATTTGTAATAACAGACAAACTTATAATGGCACCTAATTATTTAGGTGCCATATTTTACAATTTCAGAATGAATAAAATGATTAAATTATTTATTACTAGCGCATCACCATCACGGTTAACTAGTTGTTTTTAAAGGGAAATGATGAAGCCGGGTATTGGAGTAATAGAAAAATTGAGTTTGCAATTTCGGTTGGAATGTACTGGCATAGCCAATATATTAACTGGACTAGAATAGATGAGTTCATACCTTTCGGGTGAATAGGTATTGAAGATAATATTATCTTCACCATGATCATAATGAGGATATGACTCGGGAATTAGGTTTAGAGTAGCAAGCTGGTTGAAAAGTCATGGCAGTATCTCTCCTTAATTTACGTAACCTGAAAGTGGCATAAATAGTCAACTCTTTATTATCGACAATAAACATAAGTATAGGTTTTAAATCAAAAGCTACACTTATGTTGTATTGATTTAATAATCACTACCACGGACTATTTTATTTTGGTCAAACTCAGCTTGGAAGTCTGTATCGGTAAGGTTTTCTCATATCAGTTGTTACTAAAATCAATTACACAAGGTTAATAATTATGTCGATAGGATTTAACTCGATTAAAACTGTATTCTCAATGATGACACTAAAAAATATTCTTACTATTGTCACGATTAATAGTGTCTGTGCTTTACTAAAAGCTTTATATTTAGTTTATTACTTTGATTCTAACTTTGATAATTTCTATACAAGCTTTTTAGGATATTTTCAGGCATTTAATGTTTTTGGTTTTTCATTGATTTTTTCATATTTACTGTTGTCACTGGGTCCAGAAAAGCAGATGCCGATATTTCGTGTCACTCTGGTCGGTTTATTAGCTATTATTATCAGCATACCATTTGTTTACTTTTTATTTGAAGGTGTAAATAATACGTTTTCCCCGATAGTTGATGCATTTATCTATTCAGCGTCTCAATTGTTATTTTCGGTATGGGCAATATTGCTTGTTCTTTATGTACAAAAAAGAGAGATTTTACCTAGATTTCAGATGTTAAAAAAAGAAGTTAAAGAGCACTCTGCAGAACGTCAACGTGCTGAAATGGAGCTGCAGTTGTTGCAAGCCCAGATAGAGCCGCATTTCTTTTTCAATACACTGGCGAGCTTACATGGGCTTATAGACATTGCACCTGAAAAAGCTCAAATTCTATTAGAAGAGTTGACTGAATATTTGCGCTCAACCGTTCCTTTATTCAGGAAAAAATATGTCACCCTAGAGGAGGAGCAAGAAATGATAAAGCGTTATCTTAATATCCAACGAATACGTTTCTCTGGCAGGTTTGACTTTGAGGTGAATATTCCCAAAGTACACTATCAATACTTAATATTGCCTATGTCCCTATTAACATTGGTAGAGAACGCTATTAAACATGGTGTTGAGAAAAAAGATGGTAGCGGGCAAATAACAGTCTCATCTGAAGTTTTGGGAAATGGACGTTTAACAACCACTGTTATTGATAACATAGGTTTATATAATGACAAATCGCAAGGAACAGGCCTGAGCAACCTTAAAGCTCGTATTGGCTTGACGTATGGCGATAAAGCATCTTTCTCTATAGAAGCCACAAACAGTGGCAAAACTGTAGCTATGCTTGAAATCCCTATTAATGATGAATAAATTATACAATAAAGTTGCAGGGACCTAATTATGACAACTATTTTGATCGCCGAAGATGAAGACATATTACGTATAACCCTACGTAATAAGTTAAAAGTAAATTGGCCAGATGCCAATATTGTTGCTGAAGCAGAGACTGGTACTGAAGCGCTTATGTTAATTAATGAGCTAAAACCAGATGTTGCCTTTTTAGATATTCAAATGGGACGCTTGTCTGGTATCGACGTTATCCAAGAAATTACTCATCAATGTTACGTAATTTTTGTTACGGCATATGATCAGTACGCTATTCAGGCGTTTGAAGCCGGTGCTGTAGATTACCTATTAAAGCCGTATACAAATCAACGCATGAAAAACTGTATTGAAAGAATAAAGAGCCATTTAGGAGTGGCACATTTAGAGCAAAAAAAATCACCAATAAACGTATCGGGCGATCATTACCTTAAAAAATTAAAAATACAAATTGGCAACAAACTTTGGTTTATCGAGATAAAAGATATTATCTGTTTTAGAGCCAGTGGTCGCTATATTACTGTCGTTACCAAGGATCGTGAATCATTAATGAAAACACCATTAAAAACAATCATAAAACAACTAGATCCAGAATATTTCAAACAAATCCATCGGAGCACCATCATAAATACCGACCAATTAGATTACATAAAAAATACGGAGAATGAACAAATGTTAGCTTATATGAAAGATATGCAGACGCCTTTGAATATTAGCCGAAATTTTTCAAATCAATTTAAGTGTTAAATGCGGAACAATGATCTATCTATGATGGAGTTTACATCTCAAAATTAGTAATCCACTCAGTACAATTTAGAAACGTCTCAATTCGGTAATTTTCCCTTTGATTACAAGTCAGCTTTAATAGCCTGTTATAAAATACGCAAAAATATTGCTAAAAGAATACTTATACCTCCAAAAAGACATAAGTCAGGACGATATTGGTTTACCAATGATTTTTATGACTGACCATAGTGACATGAATATGGCCGTGGAATTAATGCAACATGGGGCATACTATTTTATTGATATTTCTCTAGGAAAAAACTACTCATCTAGAAAGTAAAAAACCGATGGCACGAGCTATCGGTTTTGAACTGTACAAATTGAATTTAGTTCTTTTCTAATCTCTTAATATCCAATTTTTTCTACATGATGCAGCATAGGCAACTTGTGAGCTATAGATCTATCATTTATCTCGGTTTACGCAGTTCGGTCACTTGGTCAAAACCTATGCCCCAGTTATCTGTGCTAACTTCATCTATAACCACGAAAGTTGTCGCAGGATTTTTATTTAAAACGTCGACCATTAACTGAGTACATCCCGCTATTATGGCTTGTTTTTGTTCTTTGGTTACACCTTCATCTGTAATTCTTACGTTAATATATGGCATATATTCCTCTTGTTAAAATGTTGTGGGGCTGTCTAGTTATGCTCTACATAGGCAGCTTTACTAAGTTTAGATAGCGCTTTTTCAAAGTAGCTTACCGAATTCGAACCTAATACCAATTCATTATTATTAATGATAAAAGACGGAATGCTGCTGATATCAAATTTTTGATAACGCTGCGTTTTTTTAGTTAATTCTTGGTTCAATTCTTGATTAGAACGGCTAGAGCTTAGTGCTAGATTAGCTTGCCTTCTGTCTAATCCTATTTCTTCGGCAATATTTAACAATACCGTTAGCTTACTAATATCTAACCCTTCATTAAAATAAGCGGTGATCAGATGTTCATTTAAAAGTTCTTGTTTATTGAATTGCTCGGCCCAGTGCATCAATAAATGAGCATTATGGCTATTGTAATAATGCGTTCTTTTCGAAAAGTCGATAGTTATTCCTGCGTTAGCTGCTGTTTTTACTAGTGAATGTTGATAGTTATGTAACTTAATCTCATTCCAGCCAAATTGGCGTTTAAAATAACCGTCAATCGACTCGCCAGCTTCGTCCATATTTGGGTTAAGTTGGAAGGGGATAAAATGAAATTCCACCTCAATATTTAAGTTTTTAATGGCAGTTTTTATATTATTATAACCAATTGGACACCATGAACAGACAATATCGTGAACCATGGTAATGTGTAATTTTTCCATCATAGATTTACCCCGTAACTTCTTTTAAATCGCTATACATTTTATTGACGATTAACCACTGGCCGTTTTCCTTTAGCAACCCAAGATAATCGATGTAATTAAAATTAAATAACGGACAGTGAATTTTTACCATAGCTTGATCTTGAACTATATCGAGAGATAACAACTTGAATTCAAACGATCTACCTTGCTGTTTTGGCGTTGGCCGATTAGCAACATCCGTTAACCACGCTTGTAAAGAACGTCTGATACCCGGAGCCTTTAACCAAGCATCTGCATGAAATATCGAGGTTAACTTGGCAACATCACCATGATGCAGACCGTCAAAATAATCATTAACAATGCCGGTGATAATAGCGAAATCATCGGGATTTACTGGTGTGTTTTTCATAGAATTCTCCTTGGGAACGATAGAATTATTTATTAGATTCTGCTTGTTCAGCCTGAACAGATTTTTTAAAGCTCGGCATTGATTGCACTGTCGTTAACATTTTGGATGATCGTTGGCCAAAAATAAGTTCTACCGGAAAATACTGGCCCCAGGTTGCGTATACGCCAAGCATAATGTCTGCAGCAGAAATACTGTCGCTTCCTAATTGTGCTCTACTTGCTAATTTACTTTCTACCACCTGCCACAAACTATTGATGTTTTTTTCCGCGGCTTGAAACGCTTCAACTTTAGCTGCTTCATCGCTGATATTTTTCGCGATGAAAAACAGTTTTGAATAGGCAGGGTGCATAGTGGCATTGGCGAACATGATGTCTTCTATTGCCTTTTGTTGTTGCCCTGAATCTTTCGGGAACAAATCATTTTCGTGTTTTTTCAGTAGGTGTAAAATTATCGCAGCACCTTCGGTTAGATTATTATTGCCATCAACTAAAACCGGTACCGTGCCGACTGGGTTAATTGCATTAAAGTCATCAACATTATTTTTATCAATAATTGTTACGGTTTTATTTAATTCGTGTAAAACAACTTGAGTTGCCAATGAACACGCGCCCTGCATATAATAAAGTGTGTACATGATATTTTCCCTTGTAGGTATATTTGGTTAAATTAATGAGTACGCCATTTCACTAAACCGAGTTAGTCAACAGCGATGAGTGTATATTAGAGATATTCTTAATCTCCATATATAGCTATAATGCGAATATACTGTCATCATATTGGAAACAATATACCGAAAAATAATGCACATTTATTTGGTAAACCAACCTAAACAGGAAAATAAATGAATAAACTACGCGCCATTCAGCTATTTGTTCGCTTGGCTGATTTAGGCAGTTTTACTCGGGTCGCAGAGCAAACGAATTCTTCAAAATCTATGATTAGCAAAGAAATATCACGTTTAGAAGACGACTTAGGCGCACGTTTATTACACCGAACTACGCGAAATGTGCAACTAACTCATGTAGGTGAAGGTTATTTACAACGAGCTCGCGAGATATTGTCAAAAATGGATGATGCCGACAGTTTTGTTCAAGACCTACAGCAAGACTTACGAGGCAAGCTTAAAATCAATGCACCCATGGCTTTAGGTATTACTGACTTATCGACTTTATTTACTGATTTTATGTTAGCTCACCCAGATATTGAGCTAGATATTCATTTAGGCGATGAAAAAGTTGATCTCGTTGAGCAGGGCTTTGACTTGGGATTTCGTGCTTCAAGCACGCCAATAGATTCAAATTATGTTGGTCGGCCTTTAACACGATTTGCTTATAAGGTTTGCGCTTCACCGACTTATCTTAAAGAGCATCCTGGCATTGTTTTACCAAAAGATCTTGAACGGCATAATTGTTTTGTTTATAGCTATTTTCAAGGCAAAAATGTCTGGCCGATAGAAGATGGCATCAAAGTGAACGGACGATTACGGGTCAACAGTACCTTGTTTATGATGGAAGGAATAAAGCGTGGCTTAGGAATTGGCTTTATACCAGACTTTGTCTGCCAGTCGGCGATAGATAAAGGTGATGTTGTTGAGGTTTTGGCAGAGGCAAAAAAGCCGATGTTAACACTTTATGCTTTATATCCCGCTAGGCATTTTGTGCCAGCAAAACTTGTACAATGTATCGAATATTTAGAGCTGTGGTTTGCCAACAAACATAAAGGTTAATATTAACCTTTATTATTTAACATTTACTTATTACTTCAATTATTACTGTTCAAGCTTAATATTTTAAAAAGTTGGTTAATTGCTGCTTTTTCAATTATGCGTCCGTTGTAGAATATTGTGTTAATGCTGCGGGTATTGTTAATGTTATCTAGGGGATTTTTATCAAGTAACAGTAAATCGGCAAATTTTCCAACAGTTACTGAACCATATTCTTGCGCTAACTTTAAAAAACGAGCTGGAATAATCGTGGCAGCTTTAATCGCTTCAAGTGTTGAAAAATCCGCTTTTACCAATTCTGACAATTCTTCATGGACTCTAAAACCAGGAATGATATAAATATCGTTTGCATCAGTACCTAGCATAATATTTACACCCAACTTATGCGCTATGCCGGTAATCTTGAGAGTATGTTGATAGAGTTTTTGGTGTTTTTTAACAAGGTCTGGGTTCTCATCATAATAGTTAATTTCCTGTTGCCATGACCATAAAAACTCATTAGCAATATAGCGCTGCGCTGCGCTGCGCTGCGCTGCGCTGCGCTGCGCTAATTTAATTTTATCAGGGGATTGCGTTATAAAAGCCGGCATTTTTACCGTTAATTTCTACCCTTGAAAATGGGTTATGATAAAAAATATGATTTTCTATGAAAAATCCAACTTTAACAAGTGGTTAGTGGAGTAATTTACTTTTAACGATTTAATTATAGTATTTATCAAACTTTTTAGAAATATATGGTAATTAAGCTTGAGTACCATGGTCTTGTAAATATCAGATCCAATTAGCTAAGGTGCTATGCTCTAGTTCACTCTTGACCCCAAGTTATTTAGATGAGGGAGCCAATTTTGTTGTTCCACTATAGTAAGTCTATTTCAGGTAAAATTTATTTAGTCACAGGTGAAAAGGTCGGTGAAACTAAAATCAATGTAGGAAGTCGTTTTGTGTTCAGGAAAGGGCCTTCAAGTAGTAATCATGACGATTAACCCTATCTTATAAAGGGGCATAAATCGTACTTCTGTCTCTATTTATAGCTTTAGCAATGTTGGTAAAACTTAAACCTTGCCTTTTTAGGGCGGCTATCGTATATCTATAACTTTCGGTTATCTGCTTGTATTTTATAGTGTTTTATTTCTTGTCGGGAGCAAAAAACTAAGGATATAGCCGTTCATCGTTTTTATTAAATAAAGTGTCGCACTTAGTATATGAATTCGGCAACGCTAACAAGGGATTAAAACGGACAAATAATGGCTTGTTGTTGTCGTTAGAGTCTCATACATTTTAGTCAGCTATTATTTGCCACTTAACATAGCGTAAATTTGATTTTATTAAGTCAAATTAAGTGTTAAATACGGAACAATAATTTATACAGAACAAAAGGTAAACTGAGCTTAGGCTTTGGTCACATATATTGAAATCTCTATTCTTTAACAGATAGCTTATAAAGCATACATGTCCACTAGCTCAACTACTCATTACAATTTTGAGGTTTGTCAATACCATTATTGATCCTTTGATAACAACATAGGTTTTGTTCCCATTGGGGTTCTGCTATATATAGGTTTCGTATAGATATGATAGTGAACGAATGGCTAGGAAGACGAGCACCACTTTATCTCAGTTTTAACTTACTCGTTATTTTATTAGTTATTCAGCAATTTAAATTCACGCGAATACTAGAAACTTGCTACAGGGGAGGATTTAACCTTACTGACTTCATAGCCAAATTGTAAGTTGTGGGAGGTCTCTTTTGGCAATTATTGGAAAAAATTGTTTGATTATTATGAGAAAAATCACACGTAACATGCCTGAATTTTGCAATCTAAAATTGCTTTTTCAAAATAACAAAATAACTCTTGGGAGTAACAATGTCAGCAATAAGTAAAACCAAAATTGGGTTGGTAATAAGTAGTATCAGTTTATTATTATCCGCCTGTACTATAACAAATAATAATATTTCATCTGCAAACACATCACAAACTTCAACATCCCATAATCCCCTAACGAATCAACGTATTTATGGTGACTCTGAGTTTAGTGCTGATTATTATGGTCGAATTCGTTGGTTAGCTGATGGCAGTGGCTACACTGCTGTTGAAAAATCTTCTGCTAAAAAGACAGACAAAGACGGTAAAGAAGTTAGTATTGGTAAAGACATTGTTTTTTATGATCCTTCGACTTCAAACCGGAAAGTGTTAATTACAGCTAAACAACTAACACCGGACAATGCAGATGAATCTTTGTCTATTGATAACTACATCTGGTCAGACGACCGTAAAAAGTTACTAATATACACCAACAGTCAGCGTGTATGGCGATCTAAGAGTCGTGGTGATTATTGGTTATTGAATATCGATACCAATAAACTTAGTCAAATTGGCGGTAACAAAGCTGCTGAAAGCAGTTTAATGTTCGCAAAATTTTCCTTTAATGGAAATGACGTTGCCTATGTTCGTCAGAATAATATCTATGTGCAGCATTTATCTTCAATGGAAATAGAACAACTTACTTTTGATGCATCAGACGATATTATCAACGGTAACTTTGATTGGGTTTATGAAGAAGAATTTTCTATTCGTGATGGATTTCGCTGGAGCCCGGATGGTACAAAAATAGCTTATTGGCAATTAGATACAAGTCGTAGCCAAAACTTCACAATGATAAACAATACCGACAGTCTTTATCCAAAAATTACAACTTTTCCTTATCCAAAAGTAGGTGAAGATAATGCAATCGTAAAAATTGGTATCGTTTCATTATCAACTAAAAAATCTACTTGGGCAAAGTTAACCAACATTAGTGATATGTATATTCCTCGAATGAGTTGGGCAGGTAATAGTGATCAAGTGCTTATTCAACATGTTAATCGCAAACAAGACAAAAACCAGCTTTACTATGCCAACGCAAATACCGGCGAGCTAACTAAAGTATTTCTTGAACAAGAAGAAAATTTTTTAGAATCGTATCGTGATCCAAAATGGATTGACAATAATAAGGCATTTATCTGGCAAAGTGAACGAGATGGTTGGCGTCATTTGTATCGTGTAACACGTGATGGCAAACAGTCAATAAACCTAACACCCGGAAATTTTGACATTATTAGTATTTCATCTATTGATGAAATAAATGGTTGGATCTACTTCATTGCTTCGCCAAAAAAACCAGCACAACGTTATTTATTCCGTAGTAAATTAGACGGCTCTGCAATGGAAAAAGTTACACCCGAAAATTACGCTGGTGCAAACCGATACCAAATATCCGAAGACGCTAACTGGGCAATTCATACCCATTCTAGTTTTGACCAACCTGCGAAAAAACGTCTAATTAGCTTGCCTAATCATGCAATTAAACAAGAATTGTACGACAACAAAAAACTTGCCGACCAACTGGCTAAATTGTCTTTGGCAAAAACTGAGTTTTTTCAAGTTAAGGCACAAGACGGATTAGTCCTTGACGGCTACATCATGCGCCCTAATAGCTTTGACGCAAACAAAAAATATCCAATAATATTTTATGTTTATGGTTACCCAAGTGGACAAACTGTTCATGATAGGTTCGGTGGTTTGAGTTATCTTTGGTCGCAAATGATGACTCAACAGGGCTATATTGTAGCATCTATCGATAACAGAGGAACGGGCGTACCTAAAGGCAAGGCATGGCGCGAGTCAATCTACGGAGCTGTTGGGATTTTAAGTTCTAGAGATCAATCAGATGCCTTAAAAGCAATGGCAAAACGCTGGAGTTATATTGACACTTCTCGTGTCGGCATATGGGGTTGGTCTGGTGGTGGTTCTACTACACTTGATATGATGTTCCGTTATCCTGATCAATACCATGTAGGTGTTTCTGTTGCAGCGTTATCTGATCAACGTTTATATGACACCATATATCAAGAGCGCTATTCTGGTTTATTGAAAGATCATGCGGAAGGCTATGAGCAAGGCTCTGCGGTTACTCATGCACAAAATTTAAAAGGCAAACTTTTAATCGTGCATGGCACAGGTGATGATAATGTGCACTACCAAATAGCAGAGAAGTTAATAAACAAATTGGTTGAACATAACAAACAATTTGATTTGATGTCATACCCAAATAGAAGTCACGCTATTAATGAAGGTAAAGGCACTTCATTGCATTTAAGAACAATGATAAGTGAATACTTTAAGGAACATTTATAAAGTAATAACCGGGCTATTGAATGCTGAACATTCAATAGCCCGGTTATTACCAACATGAACAATATTTATTTTGAAGTCAATAGTACGGGAATATTTTTACCAACAATAATCAAGACATTTCTGCCATTATCATAAGCAAGTTAAAGCGCAGGTGTTTGGTTAGTTGTTTTTAAAAATGTTTGATAAATTATTTCTGATCACGCTTGATGGATCATCAAGACCCTTTAACCATTTATTTAATAAGTCGTATATGAAGATTCATTATACTCATCAAATATTCACTCGTCATAGATTCTAATAATATGAATAATGACATTGTATTTACATAAGCAGATTATGACTTTTGTCTTTTTCCATAAAAAGAAAAGATAAGTTTTTCACCTGGGTTCACAACATATAGAGGTTACTATGAAACATCTTAGATCCCTATTAGTACTATTAATTACAGTTTTAGCCTTTACTAATTCTTATGCTTTTTTCGCTGATGAACATCCAAATCCAAATCCAAATCCAAATCCAAATCCAAATCCAAATCCACATTTACATTAACTGCAAGAAGAGGCCTTTTCTAAGGTTAATGTTAAATAAAGGCGGCGTTATTAAAGGTGTTTGTAAGCTTCGGTTACCTGCATGTATTGAAGAATATGCCGATGCAAATAACGCTTGTGCGGATAGCACTGAGTGCTTAGGCGAATGTTTAGTTAAACAACCTTTTGCCGAGGCAGGAAAACCAGTAACAGGTGTTTGTAGTGAAAATAATGATGCTTGTGGCTGTTTTCAAATGATAAAGTCTGGTGTTGCACAACAGGTTATATGCGTGGATTAATGATTGTGAACTGTTGATAAACAACCATTCTATTATGTAATATGAATATTCATTATATTAAATTTCACACTACTGATTTTTATATTCAAGACGTAATAGACACCACTGGAGCACAAAAAACAACCACTCAATACCTCCTCCTTTCTACATTTAAAAAGTAATGATAGCTTCATAAATGTTAAAGAACTACCGGTTGCTAGGCTTAGTAAAAATAGACCAATGATTATTAAACCTCTATGGTAGCTCATATTTTGTAGTAAAAAAATTAGAATAATAGGCTACAGGTGCGAGACTGCGCTGATTTTATTTAGTGCTTTGATCTACACATTTTTTAATGCATAAGATGCTACATCGATAGAAGTTTTGTTAAACATTTAAAACAACAACATTATTAATAACAGTTAAGTTTATACGTTAGTTTTCTTTAACTTTATGACCTACTTATCAACTTAAAACCAACTTAAAACCAACTTAAAACCAACTTAAAACCAACTTAAAATTACTTGCTCTATCTGCATTGGCCGCTAAACACGAACTGAATAATGATGCTGAATTTAGAAATAATAAATCAGTAACGTTAAAATTAGGCCGTCCAGCCTCTTTCTTAGATAAATTAGGCATAAATGAGGTTGCTACAGCACGCTCAAAATCTAATGGTGTAATGAGGTTTACTCAATCAAGTGAAGTAGCGACTCTTTCTTTACCGGATAATTTAGGTAAAGGTATTCATTTCGGCTAAAAACTTTTCCATGGAAGCGAACGGTACTTTATCAATGAACGGTGCTGCGGTAGGCATTCCTAACTCAGAATTTATCCTTGAAGGTAATGGGGACAATGTTTACGGCTGGGTAATTCTAAACGACCAAGATGTTGCTTATGAATACACAACTGAAGATGGCAACCTTGTTGTAAATGAATAACAATCACAGATGTAAAACCTATCTGTGATTTACAATAGCATGTACATGTATATGCACAGTATGCGGCTGAATCAGATGGTCTTTTAGCACAAGTAGCTGCTGGACACCTTGGAACATACCCTGTACACATGTTGGCCAACTAGAAAGCAAGCCCGGTTCTAGTTACGTCATCTTGATAGATACTACTCAAATAATGACTAATGGCGTTCCTTATGACGTATCAAAAGCTTTTGTTTGGGAAACGTGGCAAATTGTTGCAGCTAGCTTCTCAATGTTTGACGTAAACGTTACCACAAACGAAAATGTTTATATCAATACAGCGCCTTCTAAACGTGATGGTGGGACGCTGTTTAGAGGTACGGGTCGTTCTTCTTGTGCATTTGCCTTTGGTACATCAACATTTTGTACACTCTATCAAGAAAGTACAGCTACCCATGAATTTGGTCACTTATTTCACCTTAACCATGATGGTGGTTCACCAGGAGGTGAATACCACTTCAGCTTCTGGCCTTTTTTATGCACTTGGTTTGGTGTTTTCATTATCAAACTTTAGGAAGTCGTCTTTATTATAGATAAATATTTATCCTTTAATTCGACCAGGTTACGATATTTACAGAGAATAAATTTCTGTTTTAATATGCCATTAGTTAGCTCAGAAAATGTGTTTGTAACAGTCATATCCATCAGCCATTGAGGGAAGCATGTTGTTTTCAATTAACTTGATTTGATGAATACTTCATACTGATAACATATATTCTTCAGTGGTATTACTACATCAGTCGCTGTTTCAACATAGGTAAAATCGCTTACCAATACTTATTCAGGCGCGGATGGTGTTACTTCTTTTAATAGATTCGGGTGCTTTATCATCCAATGCTTACTGTTCGTTGTTTTGATTTAACTTTTTATGGGTTTTATTAACATAATTTCCTCACTAAGGTATTTCTTGAATAAGAAATTTTTTTTTGAATAGTATCGTGAACCAGAATGGATTGAATAGCTCAACTATTCATTACCATTTATATACCTCACAATGCAGTGATTGACCCCTTTATAACAAAGTAGGTTTTGTTCTCGTTGGGTGCTTGTTATATATAAGCCACTTGTAAATATGATAGTGAACGAGTGGTTAACCATGTATTTAAAAAAAGAGCTGAAGCAAGAAAAAAATAATGGAGAGTTACTGAGTTTCAGGCTCAACTTACACGTTATTCAGAAATTTACAAGTTACGCGAAGACTTGAAACTTGCTACTGGGGATGAGTTTAATTTTACTGATTTATATAGTGATTTTTTAAGTTATGGCAGTTGTCCTGTACGAATTTTTAGAAAACTAATGTTTGATGATTATGTGAAAGAGTATTAGCGATTTCGTTATTTGAAATCTATCGGATTATGGATGTTATTAGCGATAGAACCCTTTCTTTTAAATAATTAATTTTCAGATTATTTTGATAAAGGATCGCTTTATGTGTACGAAGTTTTCACATAGCTTCTAACCTAAGTATTTTTTGTAAAAATGCAACAGCGTACTTAGGTGTTGGTTTTTACTCCATAAGGTAAAATAGAATGAACCATAAAATATTACTATTGATAGTTGCTTGCCAACTTTTGTTCACTTCAACAACGAATGCAAAGCAAAACGCAGCATTGGCAATGCCTGATAGTTACAGTGCAGAAGCGGTTAAACAAATACTCGAAGAAGATGGCAATGCTGTCGACGCAGCTATAGTCGCTCAATTTGTATTAGCGGTTACTTTACCTGAAGCGGGTAATATTGGTGGTGGTGGTTTTATGACTATTTACAAGGATAAAAAGTCAGACTTTCTTGATTATCGTGAAGTTGCACCTAAAAGGGCACATAGAGATATGTACTTAGATGAGAGCGGTGACGTTATCCCTTACTTATCTTTATATGGAATACTATCATCAGGTGTGCCGGGGACTGTTGATGGCATGTGGAAAGCGCACAAGAAATATGGCAGCAAAAAATGGCATGAATTACTAGAACCAGCCATCACCTTAGCAGAAGAAGGCTATATTGTTCATCCCGTCATGCAAAGATCGATTGAGTGGCGTATAAATAGTTTTAAGAAGAAAGGAATAAAGGTTAACTTTTCTAAATATTTTTCTCATGCAAAAGCAGGCACTGTTTTTAAACAGCCAGAGTTAGCAGAAACATTAAAGCGCATATCAAAATTTGGCAGAGACGGTTTTTATAAAGGTAAAACCGCTAAAATAATTAGTCAGTTTATGACTAAAAATGGTGGGATTATTAATGAGCAAGACTTAGCTAATTACCAAGCGAAATGGCGTAAACCTCTTGTTAAAAAGTGGCGAGATTATACTGTTATTACTGCACCACCTCCAAGTTCAGGTGGTTTAGCAATACTACAATGGTTAACGATGTATGACCTTGTTAAAGACAACAACGTATATGGTCATAACTCTAAAAATTATGTCCATATATTATCAGAAATAGGTAAACGTGTTTTTGCTGATAGAGCCGAATATCTAGGTGATCCCGACTTTATTGACGTTCCAATTGAGTCGCTGTTAAATCAAAAGTATCTAACCAAACGCACGAAGGATATTTCGCTCAATCAAATATCTATGACTAATAGTGTAGCACCTGGTTTGAAAGAAAGTACCGATACTACGCACTTTTCAATTGTTGATAAATGGGGTAATGCTGTGTCAAATACAACCACAATTAACTATACCTTTGGAAGTGGGGTTATTGTTGAAGGTGCTGGGTTTATTTTGAATGATGAAATGGATGATTTTAGCGCAAAGCCTGGAGAAGCCAATGTATTTGGCGCTATTGGCGGTAAGGCAAATGAAATCCAACCAAATAAACGCATGCTTTCGTCAATGTCTCCAACGATTTTATTAAAGGATAAAACGGTTAGCTTGGTTACAGGTTCGCCGGGTGGTACAACAATCATTAGCTCTGTCTATCAATCTATTCTTAATGCTATTGAGTTTAATATGGATGCTATTCAAGCCGCTAATGCGGCACGATTTCATCATCAACTTTGGCCAAAAGATGAAATATCGCATTATCCAGGGTTTGATGCTGAGGTATTAAAGTCATTGCAAGCATTAGGGTATAAAACAGTTGCAAGATCATTTGGTGATTTACAACTTATAATTCGTAAAGATGACAAATTTCAAGCGGCGTCAGAATCTGGGGAATATAGTCGAGGTGTGTCTATTATTATTGAGTAATTATCGATATTTCATCTTAGTTTGTCGTCGGTTAAATAGCCAAGAAGTATAAAGAAGCAATCTTGGTTATTTAAAATATTCTATTACTTTCTTATTCTTTGTCGGTGTACCAATACTTTTCTTCTCAGTTGAAACGTAGATTATCCTACTTTTACTTGATTGGATTAATCTATACTAAGAATTTTATTGTAATTAACTCTAAATAGTAAAATTTCTATTTAATAATTTTTAGGTCAAGTCCATGCTTTTTAATGATTCTTTTAACACTGACTGTCCAATTCGTCAGAACATTCGCAAATTTTATCGTATAGATGAAAATATAGCGGTAGATCATATTCTTCCTTTAGCCGAAGTTAATGTCAGTGCCAGAAGTAGGGCTTGGGAAAGAGCACGTAAAATGGTGCTCAATATTCGTCAAGATCAAGCTGGTAACGGCGCGATAGACTCATTGTTAAAAGAATACTCACTCTCAAGTGATGAAGGTGTGGTATTGATGTGTTTGGCTGAAGCATTATTACGCGTGCCAGACAAACATACTCAAGATGCGTTAATTCGAGACAAAATTTCTCAAGGTCAGTGGAGCACTCATTTAGGCACCAGCGATTCATTGTTTGTTAATGCGTCTTCGTGGGGACTATTGATCACCGGTTCTCTGGTTGATTATGCGGATAAGCGTAAAGAAAATAAATTTGGTTTATTGAAAAAAACCATTGGTCGTTTAGGCGAACCTGTTATTCGTAAATCAATGAACTATGCCATGAAAATTATGGGTCAGCAGTTTGTTATGGGTGAAACCATCACGGCTGCCACTGAGCGTGCTGCCACTAAAGAGCAGCAAGGCTATGTGTATTCTTACGATATGCTTGGTGAAGGTGCTCGCACCATGCGCGATGCCGATCGTTATTTAAAATCTTACCAAGATGCGATTGACGTTATTGGTAAGGCCGCGGTTGCTTCTGGCAAGAACGACCCGCGTAAAGTCCCGGGTATTTCGGTGAAACTTTCTGCTATTCATCCGCGTTACGAATTTACCCATAAAGCGCGAGTCATGGCTGAAGTCGTACCAAAGCTTAAAGCACTTTGTTTACAAGCAAAACACTTTAATATCGGTTTGACCGTTGATGCCGAAGAATCTGAGCGATTAGATATCTCACTCGACGTTATTGAAGCGGTATTTAGTGACAGCGACTTGGCTGGTTGGAATGGTTTTGGTATGGCATTACAAGCTTACCAACCACGGGCTATTTTTGTTGTCGACTGGTTACGTGCATTAACACTACGTGTTGACCGTAAGATGATGGTGCGCTTAGTCAAAGGTGCATACTGGGATACTGAAATTAAGAATACGCAAAAAGATGGCCATGCGAATTTTCCTGTTTTTACACGTAAGTCTTCTACTGATGTTTCTTACCATGCCTGTGCGAATAAATTATTAGACTATCGAGACACTATCTATCCTCAGTTTGCTACCCATAATGCTTACACTGCAGCGACTATTGTTGAGCTTGCCGGCGATGATAAAGAGGGTTTTGAATTTCAATGTTTACATGGCATGGGCGACTCTTTGTATGATCAAATCGTTAGCAATGAAAATATACAATGTCGTATCTATGCCCCTGTCGGTCATCATGAAGACTTGCTTGCGTATTTAGTACGCCGTTTATTAGAAAATGGTGCTAACTCTTCTTTTGTGAACGCCATTGTTGACGAGAGTAAGCCAGTTGAATCGTTACTTGAAGACCCAGTTGAGAAAACGCTGCGCTTAAAAGATAAATACAACAATCAAATTACTAAACCTATCGCGTTATATTATAGTGAAAATGGTATAAACCGTGATAATTCGAAGGGATTAGATTTAACCGACATTAATGAAATTACGCCGTTAAAAGCGTCATTAGATAACTGGTTTTCAGACAATCTACTGAATGAAAATGATCTGCCAGCAGGCGCCAATGCCGTTAAAAACCCGGCAAATCGTAGTGAAATTATTGGTTTTCACCAACATCACAATAAAGATGAAATGTTGGCGATGATAGATACCGCGCAAACAGCGTTTAGTTCATGGTCACAAACACCAGTAACCGACCGTGCTGCTTTACTATATCGTGTCGCTGATATCCTAGAAAGCCATAGCGATGAACTTATTGCCTTATGTATTAAAGAGGCCGGTAAAGTCGCTCAAGATGGTATTGATGAAGTACGAGAAGCGGTTGATTTTTGTCGCTACTACGCTAACCGTGCCACTGAACTTGAAAATGATGAACGCTTGGAAGCACGCGGGGTTGTGTTGTGTATTAGTCCTTGGAACTTCCCATTAGCAATATTTTTAGGGCAAGTTGCCGCGGCAATTGCAACGGGTAATACGGTATTAGCCAAACCTGCAGAGCAAACCGGTCTAATTGCCTTACGCACCATTGAATTAATGAAGTCTGTTGGTTTACCCGACGGCGTAGTACAAGCCGTAATCGCGCGTGGTAGCCAAGTGGGTAGTATAATTATTCCTGATAACCGTATTCAAACGGTTATGTTTACCGGCTCTACTGAAACCGGCACTAGAATTTCTCAAACCTTGGCTGAACGTGGTGGCGACCAAGTGACATTCATTGCTGAAACAGGTGGTCAAAACTGTATGGTTGTTGACTCTACGGCTTTACCTGAGCAAGTTGTTGATGATGTTATTTCTTCAGGCTTTCAATCAGCAGGTCAGCGCTGTTCGGCACTTCGCGTGTTATTTTTGCAAGAAGATATCGCCGATAACGTGATTACTATGCTCAAAGGCGCATTAGCCGAGTTACATGTCGGTAACCCAGCGAAATTAAGTACTGATGTCGGTCCGGTCATTGACCAAAAAGCACTTGATGCACTAAATGCTCACAGTGACTACATGGAAACAAATGGTAAATTACTTTACCAATGTGAAATATCAGCAGAAGTATCGAGTAATGAACATTTCTTCTTTGCACCGCGACTTTATGAAATCAGTGATATTAATGTCCTAAAACAGGAAGTTTTCGGCCCATGTGTTCATATTGTACGCTTTAAAGGCAATGAAATAGAAAGTGTTATTGATAAAATAAATGGTACTGGCTTTGGTTTAACCATGGGTATTCATACGCGTATTGAACACAGAGCTTTCGATTTAGCTCGCTTATCACGAGCGGGTAATGTTTATATCAATCGTAATACTATTGGCGCAATAGTGGGTGTACAACCTTTTGGTGGTCGAGGGCTTTCAGGTACTGGTCCGAAAGCAGGTGGCCCCAATTATTTACTGCGTTTAGTTAAAGAAAAAGCCACACCAAATGCCGAGAATATTGAGATGTTGCCCGCACAAGTGCAAGCTTTAGAAGGTGATGAACAATCTGAAAAAGAAGCTGTTTCATTTATGAAAACGGCAAATGCTGCAGAGAAAGAATGGCGCTTAAACGAACTTAACAACCGTGTTTCTTGTGTTCGTCAGTTGTTAGCAAAAATTGCCCATGTTGGTATTGTTGAAAATTTAGCCGACGATTTAAATCACACGTTAACTGCTGCTCGTTCGCAATTAATTGATATTGAAAAACGTTTGAAAAAACCCAAAGTTTTACCTGGGCCAACAGGCGAGTCTAATATTCTTTATTTGGAAAACCGCGGTAATATTATCTGTTTCGCGGATAAAGATGCTTCCTTTCACTTCTGGGTGCTTTCTATAGTAACGGCATTGGCAACGGGTAATACCGTTATTACGGTTGTTTCTGATCTCTTCTATGATGAAGCCTTAGCCTTTAGAGATAAGTTTCTTGCTACTGGTGCCGATAAAGGTGTTTTCCAAGTCGCCAGACTACGCCATCTTTCAACTATGCTGGCAGAGCCTGCGTTATCGGGTGTTGTTGTCGATAGTAATTGTGATCGTAAACATTATATCAGTGAGAAATTAGCAGAACGCCAAGGCGCGATATTGCCGGTGATAAGCTCAGAATATTTCGATAATTTAATTCAACGCTTACTCACAGAAAAAACCATTAGTATTGATACCACAGCGTCAGGTGGTAATACTTCACTGATGACATTAGAAGAAGATATTAACTGTTAATTGAGCGCTTAATAACTAACAGAAGAGGGCATCACCAGATGTTCTTTTTGTTATTAAAACAATTACACTATTATTTAAGGTGAATCAAAATGACAGTTGTATCAATAAGTCAAAACACGAACCTTATTACGGCCTTTAAAATCATATTAAAAGAGAAAGAGTATAGTTCACAACATCAATTGGCTTTTGATCTTTCACTCAGAGGTTTTGAAAATATATCGCAGCCGAGAATATCTAGAATGATTGCAAAAATTGGTGTTATTAGAGTTAGAAATAGCCAAAATAAAATTATATATAAATTACCTGACGAACAAGTAATGCCAAGAATAAGTTACGCAATAGATACTATGGCCTTGAGCGTCAAAAATAGTGGAACACAAATTATACTTAAAACAGGTGCAGGTGGTGCTCTTTTAATTGCTCGTGTATTGGACTCATTAGAGAATTCTTTTGGTATATTAGGTACTATTGCAGGGGATGATACTGTCTTAATCGTTCCATCGGATATCGAAAGAATCAATGACATAACAAAAAGTATTTCAGTGTTGCTTAGGATTGATAACCACTAGACTAAATATATATTGATAGCATCATTTTTATTTTTCGTGTGCCTATTAATCAATTAGTTTTATTTATTCTCCCTATCAATAGGGTGATTTTGTCACTTTGTTAATAAACAGCTATAGTTTTAACAAACAAGTCAATTTTAATTTATTAAGGGTACAACTCAATTATTCACAGAATTAATTAAACTAAAGTTAAATACGCATTTATTATAGGTGAATGTCACTTGCAAAAAATAAATAAGACAGCGGTTTATCATTGCCTTACAAGTGTAATGTTTATAATGATATTAAGTACTTATTCTTCAATTGTTTCAGCGGAAAGGCCAAATATCTCTTTTCAACATATCACTCTTGAAGATGGTTTACCTCAAAGTTCTGTATACGGTATGGTCCAAGATAACACTGGCTTTTTATGGTTGGGTACTCAGGATGGATTGGTTAGGTATGATGGTTATAACTTAAAGACTTTTCAACACGAATTGAATAAGCCCCGTTCACTTTCCCATAATTTCATTTCAATCATTATAAAAGACATTAAAGGCAACCTTTGGGTAGGCACTCGTGGTGGTGGACTCAATCATTTTAATACTCAAAATGAACAATTTACCGTTTACCGTCATCAGTCCAATAATCCCAATAGTTTAAGTCATGACTTTATCTGGAGCATTGTAGAAGATAAACAAGGTAACCTTTGGGTGGGCACTAGTGATGGTCTCAATTTTTTTAACCCCAAGACCAAACAGTTTATCCATTACCGTCATCAGACCAATAATCCTAACACTTTGAGTAATAACGAGGTTTATAGTATTGCTGAAGATAAACACGGCAATCTTTGGGTGGGTACTATCGGTGGTGGACTCAATCATTTTAATACACAAAGTAAACAGTTTACTCTTTACGATCACGAGGACAACGATCCGAACAGTTTGAGTAATGACCTTGTGTATAGCATTATTGAAGATAATCAAGACAACCTTTGGGTGGGCACACGCGGTGGGCTCAATCATTTTAATACAAAAAACAAACAGTTTACCCATTACCGTCATCAAGGCAGTGACCCCAATAGTTTAAGTAATGACGCTGTTTATAGTATTGTAGAAGACAGCCAAGGCAATCTGTGGATTGGCACACAAGGTGGTGGTCTTAATCATTTCAATACCCAAAGCGAACAGTTTACTTCTTACCGTCATGATGCTAATGAACCCAACAGTTTAAGTGATGACGAAGTTGATAACATTATGGAAGATAACCACGGCAACCTTTGGGTGAGTACATTCGCTGGTCTCAATTATTTTAATACAAAGAAGCCAGCATTTAGCCATCACCGTCATCAGGTCAATAATCCAAATAGTTTAAGTGATAATGATGTTTGGGCTATTATAGAAGACAGCCAAGCCAACCTTTGGGTGGGAACAGATGATGGCCTTAATCATTTTAATATCAAAAACAAACAGTTTACCCATTACTTTCATCAAGCTAGTAGTTCGAATAGTTTAAGTAATAACAAAGTGAGGAGTATTGCCGAGGACGATCAGGGTAATATTTGGGTGGGTACACGTGATGGAGGGCTGAATTATTTTAATACAACAAATAAAAAGTTTACCCATTACCGTCATCAGGCCAATGATCCCAATAGTTTAAGTAATGATAAAATCTGGGTCATTATAAAAAACAAGCTAGGCAACCTTTGGATTGGCACAAATGGTGGTCTCAACCATTTTAATCCCAACACAAAACAATTTACCCGATACCTTCACCAAAGTAACGATCCTAACAGTTTGAGTAATGACGCGGTATATGCAATTACAGAAGATGAACAAGGTAACCTTTGGATTGGAACACCGAGTGGCCTTAGTTATTTTAATACAACAAATAAAAAGTTTACTCATTACCGTCATCAGACCAATGAACCGAGCAGTTTGAGTAATAACGAGGTTTATAGCATTGTGGAAGATAGTCACGACAACCTTTGGGTGGGTACTGGTAATGGATTAAACATCTTTGATAAAAAGACAAAGACATTCACAAGCTACAATAAAAAGCATGGCTTACCAAACAATGTTATTTATAGCATTGAAGAAGATAATCAAGGGTATCTCTGGCTAAGTACGAATCAAGGACTATCACGAATGGACACAAAAGCGGAAACGTTTAAAAATTATGATGTGGGTGATGGACTGCAAAGTAATGAGTTTAACTTTGGCGCCTCTTTTCAAAGTAAAACGGGGGAATTGTTTTTTGGTGGAATTAATGGTTTTAATCGATTTTTTCCTGAAAAAATATCCGATGATATCCAACTTCCTAAAGTAGTGATAACCGATATGCTATTATTAAATAGCTCTGTGCCTATTATTCCAACCGACAATCAATTCATCCAAAAAAATACAGCTTTTAGCTTACCTCAAGCAATTTATCTGACCAAAGCCATCACATTAACCCATAGAGATAATATTGTTGCATTTGAATTCTCTGCATTACATTTCAGCAACGCTAAAAAGAATCAATTTGCCTATCAGTTAGTGGGTTGGGATGAAGACTGGGTAAGCACCGACTATAAAAATCGCAGAGCGACTTACACCAATCTCCCTAGCGGTGATTATACTTTTAGAGTGAAAGCGAGTAATGCTGACGGTCACTGGAATGAAGAAGGTGCTTCATTACATATTACGGTATTACCACCGTATTGGAAAACATCGTGGGCCTATACACTGTATGCAATGGTCATTTTTGGGCTTCTTTATTGGTTTGTTCGGTCGCAACAGAATAAGAAAAAAGAACTCAAGGCACTAGTTAAAGAAAAAACAGCGAAATTACAGTATACAAACGAAGAGTTAAAAAAAGCCTATGAGCAACTAAAACAATTACAAGATCAGCTTGTTGAATCTGAAAAAAATTCCTCACTTGGAGCGCTTGTGGTTGGCATTGCCCATGAAGTAAATACTCCTTTAGGTATTAGTTACACCGGCATTTCTTTTATAAAAGATAAACAAGCGGAGATTAATGACAGTATACATTCTAATAAATTGTCTAAAAAGGAATTGATAAAATATATTGATGAATCAAATCAAATGCTTAACATAGTAAAAAATAATCTAGAGCGGGTAATCGAGTTGATAGAAAGCTTTAAGAAAATAGCCGTTTCGAATAAAGGAGAAGCGGAGAGAGAGTTTTCTCTAACTGCCTTTACCCGAGATACTATTAACAACTTAAGTCATAAGCTTGAGCAGAAAAATATTAGCGTAACCTTTGACTTTATAGAAGAAATTATTATTTACAATGACCCGTGTTTGTTTACCCAGTTATTTACCCAATTAATTAACAATTCTATAATTCATGGCTTTGAGCATTGTAATGAAGGGCATATTCATCTTAGAGTTGAAAAAACTAATAGTCAATTATTGATAAGCTATCAAGATAATGGTCAAGGTATGAATGATGAACAATTAAATAAACTATACGACCCTTTTTACACAACAAAGTTGGGACAGGGTAGTAGTGGTTTAGGAATGCATATCATTTATAACATCATAACTCAGCGATTAAATGGCAAAATAAAATGTACCAGAGAGGCTGAAAAAGGAATACATTATGAAATAGTATTACCTATTTCTTTTGCTGACTACAAACCTTCATGAAACTAGTGTTTTATTATTTTTATTATGTATTGAACGAGTAGTTCAAGATATTTTCTTATCTACCTGCTTGACTCCATTCCACTAATGCTATTTTACCATCTCCAGCATATTCAAATGATAGATCAATTGAGCTGCCACTATTATTTAAGTTAATTAATTTTTCACAGTCTATATCTACATGGCATTCAAATGGCTGTGCCAAAAAGTAATAAGAACCTGACTCTTTTGTAAAGGTATTAGGTAATAATTTTACGCGTTTATATTCATATTTGGTCCCCAGACTATCCTCAATATCTACAATCATTTTTTCAAGTTCATATTTATGGCGTGAACCATCAGCAGGAGGAGTGCCAACTGTCGTTATCTTTAATGAAAGTTTATAGTTGTGACCCCAAACAAAATCAAAGCGATCAATTGAATTGTAGAAAAATTCATTTGCACCGCTATCAGTGTTACGTGCAACATAACACAATCGCTGAAATAAACTAAAACAAGGTTTTTTGTAGGACAAAAACTCTATAACTTTAGTTTCAGAATTTTTACTAAATACGCATGAAGTTGTAAAAAAATATACTACCAGTAACAAAACAATTCGTTTATACATAAAAACCTCTAGATAAAGCTAATTTCTATAAAACACAAAGTATAAAAAAGCGATAACAATCTCTTGTTACCGCTGTCAATTTTATATAGAACTCATCGATTAATAAACAACTGAATAATCACTATAGGCACTACTACCACAAGCATTATTTGCTCTAACACCGTAATAGTTTGTACCGCCAACATACATTTTAGTTAGTAACGCAGCATTAGCTTTAACATTACCCATATTAGTCCACCCATTATCGCTCCATAACTGGATGTCATAACTAGTAGCACCTGAAACTTGATACCAATTAGCAGTAAAATTATAATAAGTAGAGTTATTATAGTTTAATCCTGTTGGTACACTGGGTGCTGTTGTACATGAGGGGGTAGTCGTTAATGATACTGAAATATAGTCGCTAAACTCACTACTTCCTGCAGAGTTACGAGCTTTAACTTTTACGAATTGGTCTATATTGCTTAAACCTGTAATGGTAATGTTATTGTTGGTTGTTGTTCCTGAAGATACCCAAGCAAAACCATCCCAACGTTCAACATCATAGTTACTTGCGCCACTCACTGGCGACCACGTTAAATTAAATGAGCTATTGGTAATGCTATTTGCAATTAAACCATTAGGGGTATTAGGTAGTGAAGCTGTATTTCCACCATATAGATACTTGGCAGCAGCAATATCTCTTGCACTTAATACAGTAGAAAATCCCACTCTACTTGTGTCTATTGAAGGATCATTCATTAAGATGGTTTTGTAGCCATTAATAGTAAATGCTGTATCGAAGTAATGCATGATTGAGTAATAATCATAGGTGCCGTAATCAAAGCCTTCTTGAAAGGTGATTTTCTGGAAGTTGTATTGCATAGCAGGTGCAATATTATTCCAGACAATGGTCACATAATTATCACGGTCTGTACGGCTTTGCTCATGAGAAAAGCCAAGTGCGTGGGCAATTTCATGTACAGCAGCACCAGCGCCACAACCAGCTCCTAAACCTAGTTCTTGATAACCACCTTGGTGACCAAGTGCAGACCAGCAGTTATTAACACCGTCGATCATGTAAATGTAATCTGTTTGATTGGTTCTAGGCACTAGCTGTACGCCAGTACCACTATTGTTCCAATGATTTATTGCATAATTCAATGAGTTACGTGCACTAGCGGTTAAGTTTGTGCTCATTTGATAAGGTACAATGCCATTAGGCCATTTAAATCCAGAGCTGGGACGAACAATTGCTGCCTTAGTAGTAATACCGTGGCCTTTAGATTTACCCGTAATGTTACCCGTGATATCTGATTTTTTTACGTTTGGCTGCGAAGTAATAGCCATTAATAAACCATGCTGTAATAATTGTTCGGTATTACCTAATAACATATCTCCAACAAACGCCCGTCCGTTTATATTAACCGCTATTATCTCTTTTCCTTCACTGGTATATATAGTTACTAATTCCCTACCTTCACTAGAAAATCCCATAAGACTTCCTGCGGTATTCTTTGGTAATCTATCATTAACCGCTATTATCTCTTTTCCTTCACTGGTATATATAGTTACTAATTCCCTACCTTCACTAGAAAACCCCATAAGACTTCCTGCGGTATTCTTTGATAAGCTATCCTTAATGGCTTTTTTTCCATCTACTTTTGTTTTTTTTCCATCGACTCCAATAAAGTCTCGGCTAGGGTTGTCAACATGGTTAGCTGCCCACGTCATAGAACTAGATAATATACATGCAACAATAGCAAGTGATTTTAAGTTTTGTTTCATTTTTTGTTTCTCTTAAAGTAAGAACAAATTAACTTCAGTGCTTAAGGTTTAGTTAACCTAAAGTGAAAGTTAAACTGCCATTCTTTATTTGTTTATTATTGATTTAGTAGAAAAAACATACTATTACAAGATTAAGTTATAATTACTCACCTATAAATAAGACATTTAAATAATTGGAAAACTCTAAGTTACACTGTATGAGAATTGACCAGACCAATAGGAATCTAGCAAAGTTAATTTACTGACACCATGGGGCGGGAATCAAACGTTGGATATAGGTATTGAAAGGTCGGTATCTAGTACTGAGTTGTAAATTCCATTGTTTTAGCCGTATGAAAGCTGAAACTTCATATTTAGTAAATCACTTTTTCACCCAATGTTCAAAGTCAATTAGCTACAGAGAAGTTTTACTATTTTAGCAAATAAATGCACAGTTCCTAGCACGAAAAACACACAAAGAGTTCACCTTTTCTATAGTCTTACCAGACAAAATGGTATTTGTGGTGGTATGCTTGGTTATTGTATGAACTTACTATCAGGTATTTCAGAATAGTTAGGTTTATCTATCGATTATTAATTTCCCCCCCACAGGTTCTCTTTTTAATCTAATAAAATTAAGTAATACGATATCATTTCATCTCTTGAAGTAAAGTAACCTCAATTCTCAGATTATTTTTATATAACCCATTTTGATAAAACTCTCGGTAGAATCTAATCGCCATTTCTAAGCCTATAAGTTAACTAAACAGCCTTACCATGAAGTTCAGTCATTATTTTCTTAGTATTTGAACGAAACCGGAGGTGAATGTTTAGACCATCATAACGGTTCATTCCAGGGGGATAGTAATTCAAGCACCTTAATAGACTCATTAATTAAATATGTTTTAGATTCGAATGCATAAAACCATTTAATACAAAAATACTACCTCTGGTAACAGATTGTCTACATCTTGTTACTACGGGACTGCAGCGCCATCTTTATTATGGTTTTATGCTCGAGCGTAATGTTGCACGTCATATAAATAAAGTTATAAAAATGTACATTCCTTAAAAATTCTTTGCAAAAGCCAATATTAAAAGGACTTTTTTAGCATAAGTAATCACCACTTTACATTTGTATCGCGAGTACCAACACACTCAATTATAAATAAGTTTGTAGAATATAATTCTAATAATAAATAATAATAAATAATGAGAAACTAATGAAAGAAAAACAAATTAAAACCAATTTTAACAATGGTTTATACAGAAACAAAAAGTCACTGTTCACTCATAAAAAAAGTCCACTAGTTGCAGATATTCTTGTTTAAACTGGCATTACCTAATGTAGGTGTATTAGATCGTTATCATACTTTCACAGCTGGTGCAGGTTGGGCTTATGACTATGGCACGAGCGTTCAAAGCAATGTTAAATACCCCGAAACTTTGGTACTAACAGGTGATCACGATGACCGTGTGCTACCGGCTCATTCATTTAAGTTTGCGGCTGGATTCAGGCCAAACAGATAGGAATTAACCCTACACTCATTCGTATTGAAACCAATGCGGGCCATGGTGCGGGTACACCAACCAGTAAAATTATTGACCAATATGCAGATGTTTATGGCTTTACCCTATACAGCATGGGTATCAAAAAACTAAAAGAAAATTCTCAGTAAACTAAGTAATTCTGGTGGATGGGAGAAAATATTTCCCATCCACTTTAATAGTCGCACTGTGAAACTCCTTAAGTGCTACTTGATTTATCGAGCGTGTCGAGATCTTAATCGGCGGAATAGTTGATATATATGCTGTTGATGCTATCTAGAGGCTATGAATATCACTCTCAAAATAACGTTAAAGTTACTAATATAAATATCTTTATCGGTTTAAACAGTGAAAATGACGGAAGTGTTACTACATTGTTTTTCACTTTTGGATATATATTATTGTAGCATCTTTAATTTAGGAACATTAATGAATAAACTAACTTCTTTGTATGCGGAACATATACCAAAATTACAAGAACGAAGTAAAATTTTGCAGGAACGAACAAGAATGAATAATTTAGCTTCTTTGTATGCGGAACATATAGAAACACTACAACAACGAACTAAAATCCTGGTGGAACGAGAAGATATTGAAGGTATTATCATTCATTCAGGTCAAGCCAAACATCAATTTTTAGATGATATGGGTTATCCCTTCAAAGTGAATCCTCATTTTAAAGCTTGGTTACCAGTGTTAGATAACCCTAATTGTTGGTTGATTGTTAATGGTATTGATAAACCGAAATTATTTTTTTATCGTCCGGTCGATTTTTGGCATAAAGTGCCTAATGAGCCATCTGCTCATTGGGCTGAATACTTCGATATAGAATTAATACAAATGTCAGATCAAGTTAAACAATTATTACCCTCTGACAAGAAAAAATATATTTATATTGGTGAACATATTGAAGTAGCAGAAATCTTAGGTTTTAAACAAATAAATCCTGTGGCAGTGCTCAACTTTATTCATTATCACCGTGCATATAAAACGGCATATGAGCAGGAATGTTTACGTGAGGCTAACCGTATTGCTGTATCTGGCCACCAGGCTGCTCGAGATGCTTTTTATGCAGGGGGAGCAGAGTTTGAGATTCAGCATGCTTATTTATTGGCAACACGTCATAACGAAAACGATCTACCTTACAGTAATATTATTGCGTTAAATGAAAACTGCTCCATTTTACATTACAACCAATTAGAGCGAATAACTCCACCGGAAATACGGTCATTTCTAATTGATGCTGGAGCAAGTTTTAATGGGTATGCTGCCGATATTACTCGGACTTATGCTTATAACAAATCTAGTGAATTTGGAGAGTTGATCAGTGAACTTAATGCGCATCAGTTACAAGTATGTAATGGTTTAAAACCAGGGATTCTATATAGTGATTTACATCTGGATTGCCATGTTCGTATTGCTAAATTATTGTCGCAATTTAAGTTAGTGAATTTATCAGCGGAAGCAATTCTTGAAAAAGGTATAACTAAAACCTTTTTTCCACATGGGTTAGGCCATCATCTTGGTCTACAAGTTCATGATGTAGGAGGGAAAGTAGCTGATTATCGTGGCACACATCAGGCTGGCCCTGAAGAGCATCCATTTTTGCGCTGTACTCGAACAATTGAAGCAGACCAGGTCTTTACTATAGAGCCAGGTTTATACTTCATTAATTCACTATTAAGTGATTTAGCGAACAATGATAATGCCCAATATATTAACTGGGATAAAATTGATAATTTTAAACCTTTTGGTGGTATACGCATTGAAGATAATATTATAGTTCACCATGACCATAATGAAAATATGACTCGGAATTTAGGTTTAGAATAGTAGCTCTTGCTTACCTCCATGGAAATGCTTATTCCTTAAGTTATAGTTATCTATGCAGATAACTGAAATAGGTAGACTATTAGCAGGAAAAATACACAAGAGATGGGCTTGTAATTAAAATATCACCACCAGTATTTATTATTAAGTGGTTGTTATTAGTCTGTTCGAAGGAGCTAATTATTCTGATAAAAGCTATTGCCGTAGTGAACTGAACTGCATTATGTTCACCCGCACGAGTGATTTTTGTCAGGTATGCCAACCAAGAATTACTGAGCTGATCGACTTGTATTCGAGTTAATAATTTAGTGTGTCTATTGTAATTATTTATAAAAAAATTACACAAGGTGACTTACAATGAACTTAAGGAGTAAGTAAATTGACTTACTCTACAAGGTTAATAACTATGTTGAGCTTTAACTCTATTAAAACTGTCATCTTAATGATGACTCCCAAAAATATTATTACTATCGTTGCGATTAATAGCATATGTGCCCTAATAAAAACGCTATACATGATCTATTATTCCAACTTGAACTTCGATAAATTCTATATAGATTTATGGGAGTATTTTAAGGCAGTGAACGTTTTTGGCTTTTCATTAGTTTTGTCATATCTACTATTATCACTTGGACCAGAAGGAAAGTTGCCTACCTCTCGTATCGTTCTAGTGGGCATGTTGGCAGTTGTTTTTAGCACTCCGTTTGTTTATTTTCTTTTTGATAGTAGTAATGAGAACATTCAGCCAATACTAAGTGCGGTTATTTATTCAACCTCTCAGTTACTATTTTCGACATGGGCAATCCTACTTATCATTTATGTACAAAAAAGGGAAATAATACCCAAATTCCAACTGCTAAAGAAAGAAGTTAAAGAGCATTCTGCCGAACGAAAACGGGCGGAAATGGAATTACAATTGTTGCAAGCGCAGATAGAACCTCATTTCTTTTTTAATACGCTGGCAAGCCTACACAGTCTTATAGAGACTGAACCAGAAAAAGCCCAAACCTTATTAGAAGAGTTAACTGAATATTTGCGCTCTACGGTTCCTCTGTTCAGGAAGAAATACATCAGGCTGGAGGAGGAACAAGAAATGATCAAGCGCTATCTTAATATCCAGCGAATACGTTTCTCTAAAAAGTTCAACTATGAGATTAATATTCCTCAAGAACACTATGATTACCTAATATTGCCAATGTCCCTGTTAACCTTGGTGGAAAACACCATTAAGCATGGTATAGAGAAAAAAGATGGGAAGGGGCACATAACGGTTTCATCTGAAGTTGTGGCGAAGGGCCGTTTATCAACCACAGTTATCGATAATATAGGTCTATATAATGATAAATCTCAGGGGACAGGGTTGAACAATTTAAAAGAACGTATTGTTTTGACGTATGGTGGTAATGCATCTTTTTCTATAAAAGCCACAACTGAAGGTAAAACCGTAGCTTTACTTGAAGTCCCTATTAATGATTAATAAGCTAAGCACTAAAGTAACAGGGATCCTCTAATGATAACTATTTTAATCGCTGAAGATGAAGAAATATTACGGGTAACGTTGCGTAATAAATTAATGGTCAATTGGCCTGAAGCTAAAATTATAGCTGAAGCTGAAAATGGCACAGAAGCACTTGCCTTAATCGATGAACTAAAACCTGACGTAGCCTTTTTAGATATTAAAATGGGTAGTTTGTCTGGTATCGACGTGATTCAAGCTGTAACCCACCAATGCCACGTCATTTTTGTTACAGCGTATGATAAATATGCCATTCAAGCATTTGAAGCTGGGGCTGTTGACTACCTTTTAAAACCCTATACAAATCAACGCATGAAAAACTGCATCGAAAGAGTAAAGAGTAAATTTGGTAGTGGACCTTTAGAACTACCAAAGTTGCTGACGAATATATCGGGTAATCAATACATTAAAAAATTAAAAATAGAAATTGGGAATAAACTCTGGTTTATCGACATAAGGGATGTTATCTATTTTAAAGCCAGTGGTCGGTACATTACTATAGTTACCAAGGACAGAGAGTCATTAATGAAAGTCCCGCTAAAAACAATTATCAAGCAATTGGATCCAGATACTTTCAGGCAAATTCATCGCGGTACAATTATAAATACCGACGAATTAGATTATATAAAAAACACTGAACATGAGAAAATTCAGGCCTATATGAAAGGTATTCAGACACCTTTGAATGTTAGTCGAAATTTTTCAAATCAATTTAAGTGATAAATTCGGGTCATTGCTTTATACAGAACAAAAGGTAAATTGAGCGGGGGCTCAGGTCATAACAACTGACCCATTTTTACTGGTACTTTATAAATAATACAAGCCCAAATTCTTCTACTACTCATTACTATTTATAGGCCTTTCAATACCATTATTGATCCTTTGATAGCATCATAGATTTTGTTCTCCTTGGGTACTTGTTATATATAGGTTCCTTATATAACAGTGAGCAGGTGAGCGAATGAAAAATCACAAAGGCCAAGAACCTAAGCAAAGACTAAACAATAATAAACAGCCAATAGCAAAACAAAATCAGCAGACGGCTCATAAAAAATCCCTTCCTCTTAACGAAAGTTTACATTTTGTAAGGGGTTATAATTAGTGATATAAACTAGTAAATACCTCGTACTCTAGTTTTAAATATTTACACTGTTCTGTAATCATTAAAACACTATAATTATTAATTGTATTAATTGTATTAATTGTATTAATTATTAATCACTCAAAGATAAGATGTAATTACAAAAATGTATCTTACTGAGCATATTCCTTTTCTCCTTTGGTTCTAGCTGAGATATATGAAGAGTGAGAGGAGAAAAATTTTAACTATTTATTATTAGCAATAAATTGATAAAGGCTTCTTCTTTTAGCTTGTGTAACATCATCTGCGCAGTACAAAGGGATTATTTTTACATGCTCTATTGTTTTCTGGCCTAAAGCTAATGCTTCAAGCCGTGTAACGTTATTGGGGATATGGCCAAAAAACGCTGTAACAGTAGTTTAAGAACCATATGCTTAATGGCCCTTAAATTTACTTCATCCGTTGGCGTACTTTGCGGGCATGCAATATTGAAGGAACGATAACAAGTATCGCGATAAATGCTAAAATCCATTGATAGCTTTGCCCGAGCAATGTGAGGTTTGAAATATCAGCGGCTTGCTCATTATTGACTTGTGCTGCATAGGCAACGGGTCCTAAGGCGGCGTCTTTTGCTATCGAAAAACCATTACTAAAGGCACTTTCCCATCCTAGTGCTGAAAACGAGCCGTAAGCTTTGTAGCCAATTGCCGAAGCGCCAAATCCAATTAGACCTATTGCGACAGTGCCTATGGCAATCAGTCCAAACCCGACAGCGCCAAGGCTTATTACACCAATTGAAACAATACCAACACTGATTGGCGCAATAGCGAGACCACCCCAAGCAAATAGTAAACCATAGGCTTTACTTCCACCTGCGATCCAGCCAATGGCGGGTTTTTCATTTACTTCTAACATACCAAACTTAAAATGCAATAAAGGCGTGCCAAATAGACTTAATTGGCTTTTGTATTCATTTCGTTTTGAGTCTTTTTGATCGGCTTCGCGCTGAAACGCTTGCGGGTTAAATATGCGTTCTTGCGCTCTAATTTTTTGTGTTTCTTTAAACATACGGTGGACGAGCAACAAATAACAGCCAACAAATAACAAGACAAAAAATTGTGAAGCTATTGTATAAGCTAGCAGGTTAGCAGCACTATTCAGCGCGAAGTGTTTTAGTGCAAACATGGCTAAAACAAATATTAGAGCAGACAACATAAACATCGCGACAACTTTTATTGCGTGTTGACGTTCCCGCTGAGTTCGCGACTGATCTAGGCTAGCCCTCAAACCAAAGAATGAACTAATAACACCAGAAAACGCGGCTAAAAAGGTTAGAAAAGTAGCCAGTTTAAAGGCTGTTCCAGCTTTAGCTGCACTTGCACCAAAAACGGCTGATTTTACCGGCGGTGCAATACTACTTATCGCGGAAAGCACACTAGCAGTGAAACCTATACCGGGTTTACTTTTTGTTAAGGTTTCTTCAACGAATGAAATCATGGCACGTTTAAGTAGTTTCCGGCCTCGAGATAATCGTTGTTTTGTTGTATCCACAGATAAATCTAATTGGGCAGCCACACGCTCGACTGATTGTTGTTCTCGGTAAAATAAAATAAGTGGCTCTCGATAAGTGCCAGCCATTTTGTCTAAGGTTTGCCAAAGTAGGGCTTGTTCTTGTTCTCGTATCGCCGTGTCTTCCATTTGTTCGTTGTCTGCAACTGGAGCATCGTGTTCTTCAAACTCGCTGGCGCCTTTTATCGGCTGTCTGCCTTCTTTACGACGGTAACGGCTGACCTTAAAACGTAATATGCCGCAAAGCCAAGATTTTAACTTTTGGGGATCTTTAAGGGTGTCGAGCTTTTTCCATGCTTCAACGAAGGCTTCTTGGGATATATCTTCGCTGTATTTAATGTCTCCTACTGACGAATAAGCTAAGGAGCACAACAAATTTTGGTAGCGAGAGACTATTTCACAGAATGCGTCGCGATCGCCACCTAATGACAACATAACTAAGTTGGCGTCGTTTGTTTCGGTGTTAGGACTTTTTTTTCTAAATAGATTCATAATGCGTTTACCTTTGGCTTGGCTTTTTCCTTAAAAAAAGTAAGTGCCGCTTCTTCTGTAATAGGTGACAATTTTTTTAAAAGATTTTATTTTTACTGTTGCATTAAACTTGATTAAGTAGCGGCTTAAAAATAATTTACTTTATTTTGTCACCTGCTTCATCCATCTGGGTACTTATTGAAAAACACACAATCTTATCAATTTGGAGAACAATAATGAATTTATCAAAAAAATCTATTTTACACCTAGGAAGACTTTTCGGCATAACCTCACTGTTAACTTTTTCTAGTTACTCTTTTTCTAGTTACTCTTTTTCAGGCGAATTACATGCCATTGTAGACGACTTTAGTAACGTTGAAACGAATAGCTTAGGTATTCCAAGACAATTTATAGATGACCAGATGGTCGGTGGCAAGACACAAACTGCAATTGAGATATCTGCTGGAAAACTGCATATAAAAGGTGAAATTGTTCCTCCTCGTGGGCAACCCGGTTGGGCAAGCTCAGTGCTATTGCTAAACGACAAAGGTCTGCCACAGGACGTAAGTCATTTCGAAGGTGTGAGATTACTGATTAAGTTGGACAAGGGCAGTATTTCTGTTTCTGCTAACAGTGCTGAGGTAACCAACTATGATTACCATGCGGCAATGGTTTCAGTGCAGTCAGATGGTAAGTTTCACGAGGTTAAAATTCCATTTACCTCAATGAAACGCGCTTGGTCGGAACAGACTCAACTTAACACAACAACAATTAGCGGTTTGAGCATAGTGTCGTTTGGCATGCAACCAACACTCTTTGATTTTGAAATTGACGAAGTCGGATTTTATTAACAGTTTTTAAGTAAGCGATGAATGAAACTAATAATGGGGCTAAACAAAGCCCCAATAATTTGAATTAATTGAGACACTTTATGAATATGTCAGCACAACACAATATTAGGCTTGATTATTTAGATGCGGTTAGGAGCTTTGCATTGATACTGGGCGTTTTTTTTCACGCTAGCCTCTCTTTTATGCCTATATTTATTGGCTGGGCTGTTATGGATATATCGACCAGTAGTTTTGTTTCCATATTTGTTATGGTTAACCATTCGTTTCGCATGGAGTTGTTTTTCTTGCTAGCGGGTTTTTTCAGCCATATGAAATTTCATCAACAAGGCGGGCAATCTTTCCTAAAATCACGACTGATGAGAATAGTGCTGCCTTTTATTATTGGCTGGTTTTTACTCAGGCCTTTAATAATATCCGGCTGGACAATGGGGGCTGAAAGTATGCGTGGTGATGTAAATATCTTAAACGATCTACTTGCCGGTTTTGACAGTTTAGGCTCGTTTCCCAAAGACTTATTAACAGGCACACATTTATGGTTTTTGTATTACTTATTAATCATTTCAGTCAGTATTATTGTTATTCGTAGCCTTATTCGTGTGTATAAACCTTTGCATAATAGCTTAATACCATTGGGCGATAGTCTTATTTTTTGGCTATGCAATTCATCGGCAGCCATTTATATTGTTGCCATTCCAACCGCGGCTTGCCTTTGGTTTATGGAACATTGGGGTATGGACACGCCTGATAAGTCACTGGTGCCGGATATGCCAGTGTCGTTACTTTATGGTGGCTTCTTCCTCTTTGGCTGGTTACTTAATCGCGATTCGTCTTTGCTGAATAGGTTTGCCGAGTTAACTTGGCACAAGTTGCTACTTTGTGTTGTTAGTATGGTAGTGTCGCTAGTGTTATCGAGTTTCGAAATGAAATACGCTCATACTTATTATTTGTTTCTTAAGGCTGGCTTTATGTTGAGCTATGCAATCATGATGTGGTCGCTTGTTTCGATCACTATTGGCTTATGTAAGCGCTTGTTTTCTCAATCAAGTAGTGTCGTTCGCTATGTTGCTGATGCATCCTTTTGGATCTACCTTATTCATTTACCTATTGTTTTATGGTTGCAAATTACCTGTGCAGAATTACCACTGCATTGGTTAATAAAGCTTATTAGTATAAGTTTGATAACGATATTCATTTCAATCGTACTGTACGATGCTTTTATCCGATCTACATTTATAGGTGCGGCGTTAAATGGCAAACGAAAGCCTCGGAGTCTTTTTAAAATTCAGACCGTGACCAGCAAGGAAGAGCGAAATGTTGAAAAATAAAGTAGGCATATTTTAAATACTTTTTATGTCATTTTATATTTATTAATGAACAGCTCTGTTGTTGCTAATACGAAGTAATACGTGGATATTACGACCTAACGTGGGTTTAGGGAGGTCGTAAGCCTTTAGATATATTGAAAAGCTCTTCACTGATTTAGGTAATTTAATAACCATAGGTTAGCTATTAACAATAGTTCTGAATGTTAGATTTATTCTTGCGTCATTAACCAATTTAGTTGGCGGTAAACGATGCAACCAATGTTGTTGGGTTACCCCTTTCATTACTAATAAACTGCCAGGTTTAAGTGGTAAAGTGATAACTTCTTTTGATTTTTTATGCTTAAAGGCGAATTTCCTTTCAGCGCCGAAACTCAACGAAGCAATAGCACCCAATTTCTTTAAGTCTGCTTCACCATCGCTATGCCAAGCCATACCTTCTTCTCCACTATGATAGAGGTTAAGCAAGCAGGAGTTATAAGTTTCACCGCTATGCTGCTCGACAAGTGCCTTTAAGGAAAGTAACTCAGGTGAAAAAGGCAAAGCTGTTTTAGTAATATTGGAATAAGTATAGCTAAAACATTGTGCTGCGTACCAAGCCACTTTTCTTTTAGTTTCAATAAGTTTGCCAAAGATCATCGCCTGATCGCAACGCCAATCAATATTGCTTAGCAGGCGGTTGAAATAATAGTCGCTATCGTCTAATGACATAATTTCGCCCAAATAACTCACCTCACCATCATAAGGTAAAATATTAATGGGTTGTTCTAATAAGCTTGAAAATAAATCCATGGTAATAACACTTGAAAGGATATGAAAAGTGCAGCAAAACGCATACTTATTGTTAAAGACATAATAATTATTATCAATATATATGAACAGCTGTTAACACTTGCTGATATCGTTTTAAAAATAAAATAAAATAAAATAAAATAAAATAATACCATATTAGTTGGTAAAACTCGCTGAGCAGAGGGCAGTTAATTCGGCCGAATAATTGATTTAAGGAGAGACATAAACCGTACGAGTATGAATCAACATGGTTTAAGCATTAAAAAATATTATAACAAGTCTTTGCCTGTTCACTGCTGCGTGGCTGGGCCGATAAAAGGACTGCATCACAATAGCCCTTTAACTCGGTGTTATTAGACGTTAATCAATATCCTTAATGCCATGTTTATAGTTTGCATAATTTCACTTTTAAAAGGGTAAATACATGGTCAGTCAATAGGCTATGATAAGATAGTTTTTAATAAGCAATTGAAATTTAGGCGTTAAAACTATAAGTTATTAGGCTACTAATTAAATGTTAGTTGCTGAGCACCTTTGAGTAAAAGAATTTATCGAGTCTAATAAGCTGTTATTCAGGAAGTATATTTCTGCAAGTAGTGTTTAAACTCATCAATAAAATAAAAAGGAATAAATTATGTTGCAAGAAGTCTTGAATAAACAGGTGGTTATTTCAATCGGTACAACGGATTTTAGTAATGTAATTAAAGGCGAAGTATTGGATACGTCAGATTCTTGGTTAAAGATACAAACTAAGAAAAATATAGAATACATAAAAATTAATGCGATCATTAAAATTCTAGTCTCTGAATAGAATATTCATTTGACGCTAATTTCTGCTTAATTTCAAGTGCGACAAAAAACACTTAGCTTTTTCACACCTTTCCACCTTTCACAATTTTAGCCAATCACTACATGGAGTTCAAGTGACCAAATATACATTAATATTAATTTTAGTTTTTTCATCGTTTAGCTCTCAAGCAACAAGCTTGATAAACGATGAACGTATCAAGGAGCAAAAAAATTGCTTCAGTTGGGTCTTCACCGACTATAGTTCATGGCAAAATGCAGGGACAAAAGTAAAAAGTAAAAAGGAAAAACTTCAGTTTGACGCTTTGTTTGGCGAAGAAAAATTTAACCTCTATAAGAAGAATTTGTCGTGCAGTACGTTTAAATATGAGGTAGATGGTAATGATGTACATGGCTATGTAATCAAACCCAAGTTTTCAAAAAACAAATTGCCCGTGCTAATTTTTAACCGTGGTGGAAATGCCAATTTTGGCAAAATATATTTTCCTCGAATGTTTCTTGATTTGTTTCCTATTGCTAAGGAAGGTTTTGTAATTATAGGCAGTAATTATAGGGGAACGTTTTCCAAAAACACGCTGCTCGATGAATTTGGAGGGAAAGATGTTAATGATGTAACTGCACTATTAAATTACATTCCAAATATAGAAGGAGCTGATGCACAGCGTATTGGCATGTATGGCCATAGCCGGGGCGGAATGCAAACATTTTTGGCTTTAAAACAGACAAATAATATAAAAGCTATCGCGACTATTGCAGGTGTTACTGACTTGCTAAAAGAGCTAGAATTCCGCCCTTTTATGGAAAAGATTTATACGCGGCAAATTCCTGATTATGAAAAAAATAAAGTAGCAGAATTAGAAAAACGGTCTGTATTAAAGTGGGTCAATAAATTATCGCCAAGTGTTCCAATTTTACTTCTACACGGAGAAGATGATAAACGGGCATCCGTTAATAACTCAATTGCCCTTGCTGATGCGCTAGCAAAAAATAATATTCCACATAAGCTTGTTCTTTATCCTGAAGGTGATCACGGTTTAACGAAAAATAGAGAAAAGGCAAATAAAGAATTAGTTAGTTGGTTTCATAAGTATTTATAAAAACGGCTAACAAGATGTTCAAGCAAATAAATAACAGCTAGTTGTCCGAGTCTCGCACATTTTTGTCAGTTATTCTTTGCCGCTCAGCAAGGCGGTATAAATTTTTACCTGAAGGTGTATATGGATATATTCACAATACCAATAGTTGCATTTTTACTTGTAGCTCCAATAATTTTCTGCATATGGTTAATTCCTGCTCTTTTTATTGGTAAATCAGATAGAACGAGTGGAAATGAAAAGCTCGTTTGGATATTTTCTGTGTTATTGATCAGTTGGTTTGCTTGGGTTTTGTATTTTTTCTTAGCTCCTCTCAACAAAGAGAAAATAGTACTTAACAAACAGTAGTTACATAAACTGATAACAAGTTAACAAGCGGCCCCTAAACAGTTGGATAACACTCGTTCATTGTACATTTTAGCCAAGTGTTTCTCGCCGCTTAATGCGGTGTTAGTTGAATTGAGATGTATCTACCATCAGTGTTAGCAAGGGTGTTTTAATGTTCAGGTCAATATTACTTTTAACAGTTGGAGAAAATTTTAGCGCAATTTACTATTTTATGAAATATTAAAATTCAGATGAAAAAGGAACATTTTACCCTGTTATCGTCTGATTAGTCTTATTTTTAGCTACTTGTAAGTTTTCTTATGAAGTAGCTAAATTATTATTCAATAAAAATTAAGCTAACAAGGGGTTAGCTGAAAAGGAGTTATATTAATGTTTAGTCGAATAATAATACTTGTATTAACGTTGGTTTCTTTAAGTATTACTGCCAAAGAATTAACACTTGAAATAGGTGATATTCCTCCTAACTATTTAGGAAGAGATAATAAAGGGAATGAAGTTACTTTAGATGCTTATAAAGGCAAGGTGGTCATAATCTCTTTTTGGGCATCTTGGTGTTCGCCATGCTTAAAAGAGCTTCCTGTTCTTGAGAATATTCAAAATAAAGGAGGTTTAGATAAAATAAAAGTAATAGCAATAAACTTCAAAGAAAGCAAAGATCAATATCGTCGTATTAAAAGAAAACTATCATCCTTAAATTTAACGTTAACTCATGACCGTCGCGGACGTATTGGCAAAAAATTTGGCGTTGAAGCAATTCCTAATTTATTTATCATCGGAAAAGACGGGAAATTAGTATTCCATAAACTAGGTTATGGAGAGTCGTCAGTAGATGAAATTGTTAACGTATTGAATAAGCAGTTTTCAACTAACAAATCAATCTAGCGAACACGAAGTAGTTGGCTAGCCTCGCTTCCTACACCTTTAACTAACCACTAAAACGCTTGTTAGGGCGTTATGCACAAGGAGTATGCATTGAATAAACTTTTTACCTTTGGCTTATTTATAATTTTAGTCACCTCTTCGGTCTTAGCTAAAGAAACAATTTTACCTGCAAAATTTGAAAATAATCAAATTTTTCTTGTTCCGACACTACCTGACAATACCCAGATACGATTTTTTACTGATACTGGTGGCGGATACAACGCAATTTCAAAAGAATTGTATGAAATTTACAAATGGCCAACGCTTGTCAAAATTGACGGTAAAGATAAAGTAGTTCTTTCAGCTATGCCAAATTTCCAAGAGGGTAAATCAATCCCAAAGGGTGGTACTAACAATTTTATGGAAGGCCATTTATTTATTGAATCACAAGAAAATATTTCTAAAACTTCGAAAGTTGATGGGTTTTTAGGTGGTCGTTGGCACGCAGAGAAAATTATAAAATTCGATTATATTAATCAAAGTATGGCTATTTATGATTCTATTGATGATGTGGGTATTGAGCAGTACCATTTTTTAAAACTAGGTTTTCAAAAACAAGATGAACAATATACTTATGCCTTTCCTAGCATTGAAATTAAGGTACTAGATACCATATTCCCCATGTTATTTGATACTGGCGCAACGGCGAAGTTATCGAACGAAGCAAAAATCATTTTGGAAAGTAATAGTACGGAAATAGGCACGTCATATATTGTATCTTCTATTTTTGATAAATGGCGAAATGAAAATCCTAAATGGCAAGTTATTGAAAATGCGGACTTGTTATCAGGTGAAGCTATGATAAAAGTACCTGAGATACAAATTGGCAGTATTACCGTTGGCCCGGTATGGTTTACTCGACGAGCAGATGAAAATTTTCATGACTTTATGTCATCGATGATGGATAGGAAAGTTGAAGGAGCTGTTGGAGGATCATTATTAAAGTATTTACAGGTGGTTATTGATTACCCTAAAGAAATTGCTTATGTTTCTGATAAAAATCATTAGTATCAATTTTGAGGTGCGACAAAAGTAACTATTCATTTATTTATCGCGACACCCGATTTTTTCTCTGTTAATAACCTAGTAGCAAGTCATGGTGTAAATCACTACTTAGTTGGTTTATATTTATGTAGCAGTGGCTTATTACCAATATTAAGCAGTAAATAAAGCTTCAACGAGTATTTAACTGGGCGTGCATCCGTTGGCTGTGCTTCGGTAAAGATGTTAGCCAACTATTTCTTAGCCCGTTATTTGGGCGTTATACGCAAATCGGTTCACGGAGAGCTTTATGGACAAATTATTTTTAGGTATCAGTAATCATGTTGTTAGTTTAAGTAAAAAAACGGGTGAGCAGCTCTGGAAAACAAAACTGAAGAGCTCAAGCATTACTAATGTGTACTACGAAGATGGAAATATATTTGCTTATTCAGGTGGGCACTTATTTTGTTTAAATGCTTCAGATGGTGCTATTCTTTGGGAGAATCCCTTAAAAGGCTTTGGTTATAGTACTTGTATTATTGCTAGTGAACATCAAAATTCAGCTGTAATATCAAGTCAAATTGCCACCCAACAAGCAGTAGCTTCAACTATTGTTGCTGCAACTGTCGCGTCTTCTAATAGCTAAATAGCTTAACAATATGCTCAAACTCACACAGACAGTTGGCTACCTGCGTTCTTAGCAATTTAGTCAACTATTTATCTCTACTAAGTATGGCGCGTTGTGTTTCTTGATAAAAGAGTCAGGAAGTACTTCAAACAAATTACACAAATAGACACTGAATAGCTGGTTAACTTCCTTCCTTTTGTGTTGTTGTTTTTTTGTTTACAGATTGTTATAAATTATATGCTATTGTTTATATTGTAGAGTTTAGTAAAGTTTTGCGGTGTTGTTGATTTGTTCTGTGAATTTAATAAAATTACTACTAACAAATCATTCAAACTGACGTTAAACATAAACTATTTTCTTTCTATAATCATTTCAATTAATAAGGATATAAAATGAAAAACATATTAGCCCTTACATTAGTTTCAACTTTAATTTTAGGCTGTTCTTCAACAGGCATGACATTAGATGAGAAAGATACGGCGTTTTCGAAATATGTAGCAGAGGAAAATTTTTCTAGTAAAGAAAAAGTGACTGGTTTTAAATTTAGAAGTTGGAAGGCTCTTTCTGATAATTATTTAATAATTACCGCTATTCATAATAAAGATATTCTTATTGAAACCCAAGGTAAGTGTTATGGTTTAAAGAACTCAAGGCACATACAGTTAAATCTTTTTTCTAAAAGGTCTATTTATAGGCTTGGCGATTCTATTTCTCCTGTCGGGAGCGTAACAGATAAATGTTTAATTAAATCAATTTATCCTATTACCAATATTCAAGCTGACTATTTAATAAAAATTGGTAAGCCTGTTGATATCGAAAGTTAGTTAGCAAGTCATTCAAACGAATAAAATATACTTGGTTGTTATCACTTCGGTCAACAGTGTAACCAAGTATATTTTGCTACCTAAATTGACGTCAACGGTATAAGTAATGATAAGCATGAGACTTAAGGTCATGCTTATCTAACTACAGACCATGAAATATGGCTCTAAATGGCTTTGGTTTATTTTAGCATATTATTTAAGTATATTAGTTAAGCATAAATCACTAAAAAACAAGTTGAAAAAAGAACTAAACAGGTATAGTTCAGAGCTTGCTGAGCAGGTTCAATTAGCATTATTTCTATTAGCGCCAACCAGCCAATAAGGTACTTTTCGTTGCCGACGTATTGTAATCACCCTATACACCGCGGTTATATTCGAAAACAAGAACAGGTTATTTCACCATCTTCACGTATCCATTCGTCGTAAACACCATCATATTTACAACTTCCTTGAACTGCTTTGCATTGTTGGCTATTAACTCCATTATCCCCACCTTGATGTGCGCAGCCACCTAATAGCATGACTATAAGTATTATAGATTTTTTCAATTTAGTTCCTTGTAGGTCTACCCCAGTTATATTTTTTATTATAACTAAAGAAAGTGGAGTTAAATGTCCAAATTATGTTTGAAATGTGTAAAAAAACGTGAGGACATTTAAATTAAAAAGCTACAGCAGCGTAAAAACGATAAAAATATAATCCTAGATTTATCGGCAAAAATAGCTGTTTAAAATGTGATAAAACGAGGAAAGAACAGCCGCTAGTGATTGTTCGTTCCTCTGTTATTTCCTGACTGTTAAGGTAAAACACTGTCAATGGACATGATTTTCAAGGTGATTTTGATAACCCTAGTTAATGCAATCGTATGTATATTGTTTGAAATTATTCAATATGTTATTTAAATACATAGATCTTTCCTAAAATAATAAAAAGAGTGTTTATGAAGTTGGCAATGTTCGATATCGGTGTTTTTGTAGTATATGTACTGGCTTTGTTACTGGTTGCTTGGTGGATTTCCCGCAGCGATAAAAAAGAAGGAGCGAATACCGAAGATTATTTTCTAGCGGGCAAGTCATTGCCTTGGTGGGCTATTGGCGCATCTTTAATTGCTTCAAATATTTCCGCAGAGCAAATTATAGGTATGTCGGGCTCTGGTTTTGTCATGGGGATGGCGATTGCTTCTTATGAATGGATGGCGGCTATTACCTTGATCATCGTCGGTAAATATTTATTGCCGATATTTCTAAAAAATGAAATATTTACCATGCCGCAGTATTTACAACAACGTTTTGATCATCGTGTAAAAACTACCTTAGCGCTATTTTGGTTACTGGTTTATGTTTTTGTTAATTTAACTGCTGTTTTATGGTTGGGCGGTTTGGCTATTGAAACTGTTGCTGGTGTTGACTGGTGGTATGGCATGTTATTTCTTGCTTCATTCTCAATAGCATATTCGCTTTATGGCGGTTTAAAAGCCGTTGCCTATACCGATATCATTCAAGTGGTGTTACTCATATTTGGTGGTTTATTGTTAAGTTACTTAGCCCTTGATGCGGTAGCCGACGGTAAAGGTATATTAGTTGGTTTTGGTATTTTAACTGATGAATTACCCGGACATTTCGATATGATCCTTTCACCAGATAACTCTCAATATACCAACCTACCGGGCATTTCAGTGCTTGTTGGTGGAATGTGGGTAATGAATATTTCTTACTGGGGCTTTAACCAATATATTATCCAGCGGGCATTGGCGGCTAAAAATTTACAGGAAGCACAAAAGGGTATTGCTTTTGCCGCTTACTTAAAACTATTAATGCCATTGATTGTGGTACTACCAGGTATTGCTGCCGTTATTCTTTATCCTAACTTGGCTGCGGCTGATCAAGCTTACCCGTCGATGATGGAGTTAATGCCCGTTGGTATTAAAGGTTTAGTTTTTGCTGCCTTAGTTGCTGCCATTGTTTCATCACTTGCTTCAATGACAAACAGTATTTCTACTATTTTTACCATGGATATCTATCGACCAATGAAACCTGATGAAAGTCAGCAACATTATGTAAAAGTAGGCCGTATTACCACTTTAGTAGCATTGCTTATTGCATTATTTATGGCAGAGCCATTGCTTGGTAAGTTTGATCAAGCATTTCAATACATTCAAGAGTTTACTGGCGTATTCACACCGGGTATTGTCGTGATATTTTTAGTCGGTATGTTCTGGAAGAAAGCGACCTCAATTGGTGCATTATCAGCAGCTATTGGCTCGGCAGTATTTTCGTTTGGTCTGCGTAAAATATTTCCTGAATTGCCATTTATGGACCGGATGAGTCTAGTGTTTTTTCTTTGTTTAGCTATGATGGTAGTTATTTCATTACTCACTAAGTCATCATCTACAACGAACGATTCTAGTGTGAGTTTAGCAGAAATAAGTTTTAGCACTGAACGTAGCTTTAATATTGCGGCACTAGGAGTCGTGATTATTCTCATTGGTTTATACACCTTATGGTGGTAACTCGATAATTTGAATAAAGGGCAATGCATATCCTCGGTTTGGCATTGCTCTTTATCCTGATTGCTTTAAGTGGTTAAAGCCGTTAGAGTTTGTTTAATTCTTCCTAGAGCCATATCCCTAAATGCGTCCTTCTTCTTACCAATTACCTGAAAACACCACCATTGATTGGCGAGTGTTGAAGTCACTTATCCCTTATTTACTCGAATTTAAAGTGCGTATTGGCTTTGCCTTGTTCTGCTTGGTTTTGACCAAAATTGCCAGTGTTTATCTGCCTTTTATACTCAAAGACATTGTCGATGGTCTTGATGCTCAGCATGAAAATAATATTTTTATTGTGCCTTTTGCCTTAGTCGCCGCATATGGCTCTGTGCGTTTAACTATAGTGATACTAGCCGAAGTACGTGACACTTTATTTGGTCGTGTAACGGAACGAGCCATTCGCCGCATTGGTTTACAAGTATTTGAACATTTACACAAGCTAGATTTAGACTTTCATTTAAACCGCCAAACCGGCGGATTGTCACGTGATATTGACCGGGGTACGACTGGGGTCAACTTCTTAATGCGCTTTATGGTCTTTAATATCGTGCCGACCTTACTCGAAATAATTATGGTTATTACCATACTCTGGGTCAATTACGGTATTTGGTTTGCGCTGATCACCGGGCTTTCTATCACCTGTTATATTGCTTATTCTATTTACGCGACCGAATGGCGCACGCGATACATTCGAGCGGCGAATAAAGCTGACTCTTCAAGCAATACCCGAGCAATAGACAGTTTACTTAATTATGAAACCGTTAAATATTTCACCAATGAATCGTTTGAAGCCAATGCCTACGACGAACAATTAGCTGAGTGGGAAAAAGCTAAGATGCAAAACCGTTTGTCACTATTTGCCTTAAACGGTGGACAAGCCTTTATTGTGTCATTAGCAATGACCGCCATGTTAGCGCTGGCCGCTTATCAGGTTACTCATCAACAAATGACCTTAGGGGATTTTGTTTTGGTCAATGCCTTCATGATGCAGTTATTTATCCCTTTGAATTTCCTTGGTTTTGTTTATCGAGAAATTAAGGGTTCATTAGCTAATATTGAGCAAATGTTCACATTATTGAAAAAAGTACCGAAAGTACTTGATGCAGACAATGCCAGAGAATTAAGGTTAACGAAAGGAGCGGTCACTTTTGAAAACGTCAGTTTTTATTATGATGAATCGCGGCCGATACTTAAAAACGTTTCTTTTGAAGTAAAAGCAGGACAAAAAGTTGCTGTGGTTGGTGAAAGTGGCTCGGGTAAATCGACTTTAGTGAAGTTACTTTTTCGCTTTTATGATTGTCAGCAAGGTAACATTAAAGTTGATAACGATAATATTACTGAAATTACTCAACATTCTTTGAGAAAAAACATTGGCATAGTGCCACAAGATACCGTGTTATTTAACGACAGCCTTTATGAAAATGTAAAATACGGTAATACCGGCGCAAGTAAAGAACAAGTGGAAAAAGCGGTTGAACTATCACACTTGAGTGATTTCATTGCTTCGCTGCCGAAAGGTTATGAAACAGTCGTTGGTGAACGCGGTTTAAAACTTTCTGGCGGTGAAAAGCAGCGAGTGGCAATTGCTCGAACTATTTTAAAAAATCCTGCTATCTTAGTGTTTGACGAAGCAACCTCGTCACTTGATAGTCATTCAGAGCAAGCGATCTTAAAAGCAATAAAAGATGTTGCCAAAGACCACACCAGTTTAGTAATAGCCCATAGATTATCGACCATTGTCGATGCGGATAATATTATTGTGCTTCATAAAGGTGAAATTATTGAGCAGGGTGATCACCAAACCTTACTGAGCAAGCAGGGGCATTATGCTAATATGTGGCAATTGCAACAAAACACCGAATAATGTGAAATAAAACATTTGAACGCTATGACTGAAAAAAACTTAATTGCCCCTGATATTTTAAAAACACAGCAATGGTTAAATGAAATTATCATCGGGTTAAATTTTTGCCCGTTTGCCAAAAAAGAATTTGTTAATAACACCATTCATTACCAGCTTTGTAGTGCAAAAAAAATTGTCTCTGCGTTGGACGAATTAAGCAAGCAATTTGAAAAGTTGCTACTACAGCCTAATATTGAAACGACTTTATTAGTTTTTAATCAAGGGTTTAAAAGCTTTGAAAGCTATTTAGACTTACTTGATTATGCCAATGAATTATTAGTCGAACTTGGCTATGAAGGGACATTTCAGCTGGCCAGTTTTCACCCTGACTACTATTTTGAAGGTGAAGCTTTCGATGCTGCGGCAAACTATACTAACCGTTCACCATTACCTACTTTACATGTGATCCGCGAAGCAAGTATGGAAAAAGTATTATCTGTCTATAAAAACCCAGAGAAAATACCTGAAAATAATATTGAATTAGCTGAAGTGAAGGGTGCTGACTTTTTCAAACAAATACTCAAGCGTATTCATCAAACTAACGGATAATTTACTTGTTCAACGTTCTAAAATTATATTTATCTTCTTTATATTGACCGTAACATAGCAAAATAAACCCTCTTCAATTTGATACGGTCGGTAATCTATAGGTAACAGTATGTGTTGGTGATAAATAACACAAAACTGCTCATTAAAAGCTCTTTGCAGGAAGGTATGTCGTGCAGTTACCAAAGGAAAATATATACATTCACCTTATTCATGGCGTGGTGAGTATTTCTCTGCCTATTTTTAGTCCAATAATGTTATTTTTTGAGCTAATTTACATCCATATGCATTGCTATTTTCCAAGAGGAAGCCAACTTGCTATAATGTTGAAAAATTTATAGTAAGGCAGTCATTTTCGTGGATGAAAAAAACGTAGTACAAGTTGGTGGAAGCATAGAAAAATCGTTGCAAGGTCAATATTCCATTGATGTACCCTCGGTATTAAAAGAAGCTTGGCAACTTACGCTGCGCGCTCGTATTTCAATAAATGTAGGCTTACTCTTTACGCTTGTTATCGGCATCGTTTTATCTTCTTTGATCAGCAGTACCATGGGAGGGATCGAAGAAGTATATAAAGATCAACAAGCCATGACATTATTGCAAATTGCGGTCACTATGATTTTATCTCCTTTTTTAGTGGGGGTAGAAATGATGGGGATATTTCATGCTGTTGGCATAAAAACTAATAGTAAATTAATTTTCTCTTTTTTGAAAAGAGGTAGCTGGGTTGCGGTATGTGCGCTACTCACTTCAATATTTATTGCTTTAGGCATGCAATTATATATATTACCCGGTATTTATTTGACTGTTGCTTTATCGTTGGCTTTACCTTTGGTGGTTGAGAAGAAGTTATCGCCAATTAAAGCTATTATGATAAGTGTGCAGGCAACTCGTTTTCAATGGTTTAAATTATTCACTATCTATACCTTGTTAATGGTAGCGTTATTTTTGTCGCTATTACCCTTGGTTATACTCGCGGAAACCCAATTATCGATCGTCGGCGTTATGTTTTTTCTATTTGCGATAACATTTTTAGCGCCACTTTTTTATAATGTTAAAGGTATTTTATACCGTGAAATCTTTGGTATGCAAATACGAGCGGTTGATGCTAAACCGTTACCAGTAAACGATAGCTTTTCTGCTTAGTTTATTGTCTCTAATGGAGAGTTATTTATTGTTAACTTATGTACAAGGAATTTATGAAACTTCATCACTTTTTTAAAACTATTGTAATAGGTGCACTATTTATTGCGCTTATTGCACCGTTTTCATTCTTGAAGCCAACGATAAAACCACCCATTGCTGTTGTTGAGAAACCGGTAGCACCTGTCGTGGCAAAAAAAGTTATTGAACAACCTCTTCACAATGTTGTGCTGCCAAATTTTGCCGTTATTCGCGATGTTAAAGAAAAGAAACGGCAATTTTTCGAGTTTATTTATCCTGCTATAGAGCAGCAAAACAATAATTTACTCGCGTTGCGAGCCGAAGTTTTTACTATGCTTGCGGCTTTGTCATTAGAAGAAAATTTATTGCCTGAACAACTGGCATTGTTAACCCGTTTAATAAAAAAGTATAAAGTTAGTACTAAGTATTCACCTTTACAGCAATTAGATGAGTTACTGCTGCGTATTGATATTGTGCCGAGCGAGTTAATATTGGTGCAAGCAGCGAATGAATCAGCTTGGGGCACATCACGTTTTGCTAAAATTGGTTTAAACTTCTTTGGTATGTGGTGTTACAAAAAAGGCTGTGGCATGGTACCAGGTGGACGTGATGAAGGTGCTAGACATGAAGTTGCGGCATTTAATAGTGTTGAACATGGCGTTCAACGTTATTTACACAACATTAATACCAATCATGCTTATACTGTTTTCCGCACAATTCGCGGGCAGCTACGTACACAAGAGCAACCTTTGTCACCGCAAATATTAGCAACCGGGTTATTACGTTACTCAATTCGTGGCACTGATTATGTATTAGAAATTACTGAGATGATTCGCCATAACCAAGTCTATTTTGATGATATTTTGTCTAAGCCATTGGAAATATCAATGGAAAAACCAATGACATTATAGTGTTTGTTGGTTTAAGAAAACACTGAAAACCACACTATTAATCGTGTGGTTTTATAAATACAGTTTAATGAACCGACTAACAATACTTTCATTGCTTAATCCGCTCGCACCATCTATCGCCAGTACACAGCAGAATGTTGGCTTAAAGTCGATTAAAAATAAAAAAGGTTAATTTTAGTCACTGCTTTTTAAAGGTATAATCGCTAGGCTCGCCTAATTAATAATAACTCATGCAACCTCTCGGAGCGTATCGATTGCCTAAACCAACAGCAAAACTGCATTACATAACTGAATTATATGAAATTAATGAACAACTCATCCCTTTAAAAGCGCTTGCAGACCGAGAGCGTGCCGCTATTTATGGCTTAACTGGCATGATTTATACGCCACATATAGACGACTATATGCAGGTAAGCATAAAAAAAGCCGCAATATTATCTTGTTTAAAAAAACAAGGCATACTGGAATTATCAGCAGTAGAGTTAACAAGTTCAATATTAGATGGTTTACATAACAGAGTAAAAAATAATACTGTGGTGGAATATGATGGCAATAGTTATCAACGTCGATTTGCGCCGCTAAAGTTAAGTAAATCGGGCAAGGTTGTGCAAAAGTGGGCGAAATTTTGGCTATTACAATTGTCTAATGGCAAAGTTGACCCGCAGTGGGAAAGTCAGGTAAGAGAGATTTGGCCATCTTATTTTATTATTAGAACCCTTGATTTGTAGTTAAGGCGGTTTTATAAGTTAGTTATTGTAAAGGCTTATATAATTGACGACTTTTAAGTGTTTTAGCTTATCAATTACTGCAGTGTCAAAAGACAAAGCAGAAATCTAGTTAGACAAAACGCGATTTATTTACCATAGTTCTTCTATGCTATTAATTCGTAGTGATTTTATAGGAGTTAACCTTAGTGAATAAAGTTTTAACGACCGTAACTATTATCTATTACAATGAGAACTGCTTAGAATTAAAGCATGAAGTTAGAAATTATCCAAAAAATGATTCCGGTAGACTTATTATTCCAGAAGAGTTTAAAGAGGATAAGTCGATAATAGCAGTGTGTCTTGGCGAGATAAGTATCATTAACAAAATAGGCGATAGAATATTATCGATAGGCATAGCGGACTGAAAAACGAAACATGGTTGTAACGTATTCAGGGCAATGACGAACGACAATTTATATTTTCATAAGTGACAACTGCCTTGTTGCATGGCCATTCTCTTTGATCTCATCTCTTGTGGTATGACCTACATCTTCAATAATCAATAATCAATAATCAACATTCAACATTTCATTAACGATAAGTGCAAAGGTGACGAACTTATTTTGTACTGGAAAATCCATGCAAAAAGTCAATTGATGAAGCATTAAAACCCATCGCTAATCTTAGTTCAGTCATGTGTACGTACGGTGCCATCGCCTAGCCACCGAACATTTAGATAATTACTTGAAATACAGGGCAGTAGCTGTATAGTTACCAGCCTAAAAAACATTTGATTTGCAATGGATTGTGATAGTTTTTAACCCCTCTCGATATCAGTCTTAGCTAAATTACCCCCCTCATGTGCAATGAAAGAAGTAGTAAAAATGAAATTTGTAAAACGATTAATTATTCAATCTTTAGTGATTGTCTTAGCTTTGTCGGTTAATGCTTGCTCTGTGTTAGATACGTTTAAGCGCCAGCAAGTGCCGGTTAACCCTGACTTGGTTATGGGCTCGTTAGAAAATGGCTTTAATTATGCGGTACTCCCTAATGGTTATCCGCAAGATACTATCGAATTACGGCTAGTAGTTAATGTTGGCTCTATGGATGAAGGGACTGGGGAAGACGGATTGGCCCATTATGTTGAGCATATGGCATTTAATGGCAGTAAACATTTCCCTGACCAAAGCATGATTGATGAGTTAGAAAAGCGGGGAGTTCGCTTTGGGCAACATAATAGTGCCTACACAAACCACCAGCGCACAGTTTACATTATCTCAGTTCCTAATCTCGACGATAATCTTGTTATGAGCTTAAAGATACTCAGAGATATCAGTGATGGGCTTTCCATCAATTCAAAAAATTTTAATGATGAACGTGGCGTCATACTAGAGGAAGTTAGACTAAGAAAACAGGGACAAGCTGAGAGGTTACGACAGCAGGAAATGAACTTCAGGCATCCCAATAGCCCCTTTATTAAACACACGGTGGGCACAAAAAATAGTGTCACTTTGTTAACAACTAAGCAGGCGCAAGGTTTTTATCAAAAATGGTATCGTCCGGACAATATGACTTTAATTGTCACCGGTGCCATTGCAACTGAAGATGTTCAACAGAAAATTAAACAACAGTTTTCGGGACTAAGCGGAACGTCACCAACAAATCGTTTATATGACGATAAAACTATTTATCCCTCAGATGGAAAAGTTAAGACTTATCGCGATAAAGAGCCGCTAAATGAGAGGGTCATCTTTAGCTTCCCAGCATTAGACTATGATCCAACCAAGTTAGCGGATATGCGACAGTTGCTGATACAGAACTTCTCTTTAAAGGTTTTGCAAGAACGTTTTAATACCTTAAAAGCCGAGCAACCTGAATTATTCAGATCAGCGAGCGTAGGTCATTACATTAGGCAAGATAAAAGTAGTTGGTTATATTTATCCATTAACTCGGTTGAACGGCAGGCTGCAATGGCTGCATTAATGGGGTATCAGTTATTATTGCAAGCTAAAACCTTTGGTATTACAGCTGATGAATTTTCTCGAGTTAAGGCTGACTTATCGAGTATGGCCGATACTATGTTGGAGCGTAAGCAACGTTATCACTCGACTAGGCTGGCCAATGAGATAATACAATTTATTTATGAAGAAAAATCGCTATTGTCGGTGGAGCAAAAGCATCATCAGAAGGTGAGCTTTTTAAATTCTTTGAGTAAAAGTGAGGTTGATGAATACTTATCTGCTTTAAATTTTGACGCCCCTTTTATGGAGGTTTTGTCTAATGAGGCAGATATAAGTGCCGAGCATATAAATGAGCAATTGTTAGGCATAAACACCGCTAATTTAACTGCGTGGTCTATGGACTCGAAAGCCGAAACATTATTTGCATCGCTAATAACTCCTGGGCAAGTGATTTCTGAGCACTTTAATCATGAATTAGCAACCACCGAATGGCAGCTGACCAATGGCGTTAAAGTCTTGTTGCGCCCACATAAGTTGTCGCCGGGGCAAATCGACATTTACGGCCGAAGGCTAGGTGGTCATGGTTCGCTCGATGAGACAGATTTAATCAATGCGAGAAGAATGTTAGGTGTTAAATGGGCATCTAAGATCGCGGGAGTTGCCGCCCATGATTTTTCACGTTACATGCGAGATAAAAATATTGGTTTAGGGCAAAATATTTATGAGCAGAGCTCTAAGGTTTATGGCAATGGAAAAACCGCAGAATTGAGCACTATATTAAAAGGCATAGGACTGTTATTTGAACATGCGAGTTTTGATAAACGACAACTCGCCGTAGCTCAAGAAAATTTGCGCCAGCAAATACAAAAACAAGATAAAATACCTGCCGTTATATTTAATAAAAATTACAGAGCGCTTATTTATCAGCAGCATTGGCGAGCAAAAAACATGGACGAAAGCAACATTAAGCAATTAGATTTAGACATTATGGCTAGCTTATATGAGCAATACTTCCAGGATGCTAGTCAATATACCTTTATTATTACAGGTGATTTTGAGCTTGAAGACGTTCGCTCTGTTGTTATTGGCGTATTGGGTAACTTGCCAGTGAAAGGATTTAACAATAGGCTTGTTGATACTCAAGTTCGTCATGTTAAAGACAAGCAGACCTTGATAATGGATATCGCCAATGAAGATAAAGCGACAATTACAATGCGCTATTATTCAGAGGATTATAATGGTAGCGATATGATAGATTATCGGCTGAATGATTGGGCAATGGATATAGTTAATAAACGATTAAGGATACGTATCCGAGAGCAGTTAGGGGCAACCTATGGTGTTTCTGTTGACGCAGAAGATGAGTTTTTCAGTGGTCCTGATTACTTGACAAATACTGTAGTTATTCAGGGCGACCCTAAAAATGTGGCTCTTATTAAGCGGGCGGTTCGTGAGGAAATCGAAAAGCTTAAGCAAGAAGCAATAACCGATGCGGAGGTAGCAGCCCTAATAAACATGAAAAAACGTGACTATAAAGAACGTCGTGAAAAATCGAGTTACTGGCGTACCTTGCTGACGAATCATTATATTTGGAGTTACCCACAAGACCAGTTGCTTTTCCCAGAGCAACAATTAGCCGAAATTGATGCTGTTATGCTGCAACAGGCGATTAAACGTTGGTTTAACCCGAAACACTTAACAACCGCGGTTTTATTACCAAAACCTGAGCTTAAACAAAATCAGCAGTTTTCACAGTTAAGTCAAGGGAAGTAGCGCTTAGCCTTAGGGGCCTCGGCAGCTGTGTTAAGCTTTCAGTTAAGCTTAACACATCCTTTTATATGCAATTTTGGGGTGTAACCATACATCCTTGAAATTAAGAAAGAGAATAGTAATGCCAGAGGCTTTTAAAAACCTTTATAACGAAGAATTTTATCTAAATTTAGCGAGTCATTTGAACAAATGCTTAGCAGGATTTGACCAAATAAAATTTATGCAGTTAATATTGCCTGACAACTTTGTACAGCTTGAGCTAAAAGAGCGTATGACGCATACCAAAGAGGTATTGCATCAATTTATGCCTGATGACTTTCCTCAAGCTACTCTTATTTTAGTTAACTTAATTGACAGCTTAAGCGATGCAGATATTAAAGAGGGCAGTGTTGAGTATATGTTTCTGCCAGAATATATCGAAACCTATGGCATTGATGATTATCAAACATCTATCAGGGCATTTGAGAAAATCACCCAATTTACCAGTGCAGAATTTGCCGTTAGGCCGTTTATAATCAAGTATGGACAAGAGATGATTACGCAAATGCTGTTATGGTGTCAACACTCTCATTATATGGTTAGGCGCCTAGCCAGTGAGGGCTGCAGACCACGATTACCTTGGGCAATTGCACTACAAACTTATAAAAAAGATGCAAGATTATTATTACCAATATTACATGCGTTAATTGATGATCCAACGGAAATTGTACGTCGCAGTGTTGCTAATAATTTGAATGATATTGCTAAAGATAATCCTGATACTGTTATTGAGTTTGCAAGGCAATATAAAGGAAAAAGCATTCAGTTTGACCGGACGATTAAACATGCTTGTCGAACGTTATTAAAACAAGCTTGCCCTGAAATTCTAGCGCTGTTTGATTATGATAGTACCGATATTGAATTGATTGAGTTTAAGGTCTTAACAGAAAAGGTCACAATGGGCTCAGCAGCTGAATTTTCTTTTTCAATAAAGAATAATTCAGCAAAAGCAAAAAAGATACGATTAGAATACGGCCTATATTTTATGAAGAAAAATGGCCAGTTAGCAAAGAAAGTTTTTAAAATTAGTGAACGGTTATTGGCTGCTAATGAGTCGCATAACGTAGCACGCAAACAAAGTTTTAAACCGATTAGTACCCGTGTTTATTATTCAGGTCTTCATCAAGTTTCAATCATAGTTAATGGTAAAGAGTTTGCTGGCAAAGACTTTGAATTAATTCTTTAATGCAAATAAATATAATAACTGTTGGCTGAATTACTAATGAGCTGACATATTCGTTGAAACCCGACATACGGAAGGTTTCAACGAATGAAAATTCAGCACTATAGCCTTATAAAATAACTACTAACGAAATTGTCACGACGAGTAAGGATAGCCGTTAATGGTATCTTAACTCACGTACTTTGCCCCAAAATACCCGATATGAAAACGCGGTATAACTAAAGATCACTGGCACAACAATGATAGTGCCCCATAATAAAAAGCTTAACGATTCAGGTGCTGATGCTGTTTCCCAAATCGTCAGTTTATTGGGCACTATGTATGGGAAGAAACTAAAGGCTAAACCAAAAAAACATAAAGTAAAAATCACCACCGCAGCCACAAAGGGTCGCCAACAACCTTTGTCATTTTTCTTAGGTAATTGTTTTAATTGTATATGGCTAAAAATGAACAAAGCAAAACAAATTAAAGGCAGCGGTAATATCATTAATGTATTGGCGGATGAAAACCACTTTGCATAAACATCAGGATTTATTAATGGATTTACCAGCGATACGGCAATAACACCGATAAAACAAATTAAGCCAGACTTTTGCGCCCAAGCCACTGCTTGTACTTGTAACTCCCCTTCAGTTTTCATTATTAACCAACAGGCACCAATATAACTATAAGCTGCTGCAACACCAAAGGCACTGAGTAAACTAAAACTGTAAGCCGCTAATGTGCTTTCAAAACCCATGACATACATACCTAACATGTAACCTTGGCTTAATGAGGCAATCAAGGAGCCGCCCTTAAATACCCGATTCCACGTGGGTTTATGGCTAAATGCAGCTTTAGCGCGAAAATCAAAAGCCACGCCGCGCAGCACTAAACTAATTAACAATACCGCGGTAGGTAAATATAATTCTTTGAATATATAACTATGTGCTGCTGGAAAGGCGATCAGTAATAAACCTATCGCGAGTACTAGCCAAGTTTCGTTTGCATCCCAAAAGGGGCCTATTGACGCTATCATGGTATCTGCATCGTCTTTTTGATCGAGTGGCAGTAATATGCCAACACCTAGATCAAAACCATCCAATACCGCATAAAGTAAAATAGATAAACCCATTAGAGCAACAAAAATGAGTGCTAAGGTATTTGCATCAAACATATTATTACTCCTCTACTATTTTATTAGGCATGTTAACAAGGGTTTTTACTTGTTCATCGATACTGATTTCTTCAATCTCAATCGCACGTCCAGCCATAGTGAATATGGTGTGTAAATAAGCAACCATGATGACTACATATAAAACCAAGTAAAACGCCAGTGTTATTCCTACGTTTGCAGGAGCTATGTCGGTCGCGGCATCTTTTATCGTTAAAATACCGGTTACTAACCAGGGCTGTCGGCCAATTTCAGTAACATACCAGCCAGCTAGTGTGGCTACCCAGCCAGAAAAACTCATGGCAACAAGTGACTTTAATAACCAAGGGGGTAACTCCTCTTTACGCCATAAGACGAAACGGCTAAGCCAAGAAATAGTAAACATTAACATGCCTAAACCTACCATAATTCGAAAAGCAAAAAACACCGGCGCTACAGGAGGATGATTACCTTCAAATTCGTTCAAGCCTTTTATTTCGCCGTTTAAGTCGTGAGTTAAAATAAAGCTCGCCATTTTAGGAATAGCTACTTCAAAATGATTGGTTTTTTGTTCTTCATCTGGAATTGCAAATAACAATAACGGCGCGCCTTTTTCGGTATGCCATACACCTTCCATTGCGGCAATTTTTTGTGGCTGATGTTCTAAAGTATTTAAACCATGCATATCGCCTAAAAATATTTGTACGGGGGCGAGTACCGCAGCCACGGTTAATGCTATTTTTAGCGTTAATTTAGGGGCCTTTTTATCATCACCTTTTAACAAGCGATAAGCACTAATACCAGCGACCAAAAATGCAGCCGTTAAACCTGAGGCAACAAGCATATGTGAGAGTCGGTAAGGGAAAGATGGATTGAAAATTATAGCCAACCAATCAACAGGAAAGGCAACACCGTCTCGCATTTCATGGCCTTGAGGTGTTTGCATCCAGGAATTCAGTGCTAATATCCAAAACGCAGACAAGCTAGTACCAATTGCAACAATGAAGGTTGCTAAGGTATGTACTCGAGCCGAGACCCGGTTCATGCCAAACAACATAATGCCTAAAAATCCAGCTTCTAGAAAAAATGCCGTCAGTACTTCATAGCCTAATAGGGGTCCTGCTATATTGCCGACAGTTTCCATAAATTTTGGCCAGTTAGTACCAAATTGAAACGACATGGTAATGCCTGTGACAACACCTATTGCAAAGGTGAGGGCGAAAATTTTAACCCAAAATCGGTAGGCGCGCATCCAAACAGGATCACTGGTTTGATCAAATCGCAATTTGAAATAAAACAAGAACCAGCTCAGTGCTATGGTTATGGTGGGAAAGAGAATATGAAAACTAATATTAGCGGCAAACTGTATGCGTGAAAGCATTAAGGTTTCTAACATGATTTACTCCATAAACCCACTTAAGCACTGAGTAGTGTTAATGGGTTTAACGTTTTAAAGTGACAAGTTTTTATAACATTTGATTATGGTAGTGCTTAAAATTACTACCTATAAGGTTCAACCTTTTTTTAAAAATTTATCTTTCATATCAATAACCTTACTTACACCCGCGCCGAGTTTCATTAGGGTATTAAGCTTATCTGGGCTCATACTTTGCAGCTCTGAAGCCCAATGGGTAATCGTTTCAAGTAGGTCATGTATTTCATGCATTCTTTGTTGTGCATATTGCTCTTGCTCATTAGCAGGCGCATCTAATAAGTTATCTCGTAATAACGATAGGGTCGGGTCAACTTCTCGTTTACGGCGTTCTTCAAAGACACGTGTTGCCATTTCCCAAATAGAACCGGCAGGTGAATAATACTCTTTACGGTCTTTAGGTTTATGTTGCACTTGAACTAAACGCCAAGATTGTAATTCTTTAATACCCATGCTGACATTTCCACGAGAAATATTGAGTGCTTCTGATATTTGCACCGCGGTAAGCGATTCATTGTGGATGATTAATAAACCATACATTTGACCAACAGTACGGTTAAAACCCCAGCGACTGCCCATTTCGCCACAGTGCATTACAAACGATTCAATTTTTGCTGTCATTATCATAACTAAACCTTCTGAACTTTCAGTAATTTCTGAAAGTTTAAACTATTGTTAATTTAGATCAAGCTATTTATGGTTGAAATTGAGTTTTAAATTTTTTATTTGGGAAGTACTCGTAGGGGGATTAATAAAGCTTGATGTATTGATAAGGAATTATTGAGAAAATCTATTCAGCAGTATAAATAATGATTCAGCTCTATAGCTATTTATCTTTAAAAATACCTTGCTCAAATGCAGCTGTAGTTAGTGCTATTATCTTTTTTGTCGTTAACTTTAATCTGTTCTTTTTGCTAAAGCCAAAGAAAGACTTATAACGCTTATAGTGTTTTCGCTTTATTGTCGTTGTTATCAGATGCCTTCTTTCTCTTTCAGTTAACAATAAGTCAGCGGAAAAGGTTGAGGTGATAATTACATCGATGCGTTTTTTTAATAATAATTGAATACCATTATTAACATTTTGAATTGAGATTTTTGTTAATGTTCTATCGTTATCAAATTTTTCAAAATAGGTGGTACCACGAGGGACACCAATTATTTTTCCCTTAAGATCTGCATAATTGTAAATAACGTTAGTTTTTGCTGAAATGAAAACATGGTCATCTTCTATTTTATAAGGAGCGTAAAAAGCGAATTGATCTCTTTTTGTATTTTTATTTAACCCGACAATGACATCTATTTTCCCCACCTCTAGCATTTTTACACAACGGGCAAAGTTTGTTGCTTCGATAAAAACAAGCTGTTTTTTGAGTACTTTCGCTAAGCGAGTAAGTGCTGTGATATGAGAGCCATGAGGAACCTTGCCAAGAACTTGGTAAGGAGGGTAATGATCGATACAAGTGATAATATTCTCATTGTAAGCATGAGAATTTGGTGCGATCGATAATATAAAAAACATGATGATTATTGTCTTTAATACCATATCGATTTTTCTATGTTATTTCAATTACATCCTTAAATAATAGTATAAGAAAGTCTAAATAAATAGCCGCCCATAACTGATGTATTTCCATATAACCTGAGTAGCTCAATTATATTTATAAAACAATAACTACAAGTATCGAAAGTAACTTCACACTGCCATGTTTTGTTAATCTTGGTATGTTTATATTATTTTGAATGACTACCATCGCATAGTGGTTGCTTTGACGTTTGTTTGCAGCCGCAAAAGAATACTCTTTTAGATTCTGTAGCCTTGTATATTACTGGGGTAAAGCTGGTGCCGTTATGACTACCATCGCATAGCGGTTGTTTTTTACTTTTACCACAAGCGCACCAAAAGTAATTCTTTCCAGCTTGTACATCTATAGCATATGGTGTATCTGACGATCTTACCGCTTTATTCATAACATGCATCCTTACTTAGTGAAACGCCAACACGGGCTAATAATGATTAACTAAAGTAACGTAAGAAGATTAGATAAAAGGGTTAGCTATCTCTCTTTTAGGACAACTTTAGACATTATATCATTCACATTTTAGTTGAATAACAATTATAGTTGAGGATAAATATACTTGGTAAATAAACAGGTATTAGATTTGTAATGCAAAACTATGCTTGGCGAGTATTTGAATTAGGTAACAATCTTGAAGCAGATTATTAAATGTCATTGCTTGATTAAAACAGCCCTATATAGGCTGTTTTAATCTACAGTATTATCACTACAGTTTGGTGACATTAATTATCATCGAGTCGTCAATATTAGTTGAAGAGACTTCTGCCTCTGCAAATTCGTATGCTTTGCGGGCTTCTGTTCTATCGATAGGCAGGTTCATAAAATCAAAAAGAGTAGAGTCAGCTAATTGGCTAGGACTGATATTTTTAATTGAATTAAAGATATTTTCAACTCGATGAGGACTCTCTTTTTCCCAATCAGTAAACATTGCTTTTATCGATTGTCGTTGTAAATTTTCCTGAGAACCACATAAGTTACATGGAATTATTGGATAATTTTTATATTGGGCAAACTCAATTAAATCTTTTTCACGGCAAAAAGCCAGCGGACGAATAACAACATTCCGCTTGTCATCAGATCGCAATTTAGGCGGCATAGCTTTTAATTTTCCGCCATGAAACATATTTAAAAACATAGTTTCAACGATATCATCCATATGATGTCCAAGGGCAATTTTAGTTGCACCAATTGACTCTGCAAATGAATACAAGGTGCCTCTTCTTAATCTAGAGCAAAGACCACAAGTTGTTTTTCCTTCTGGGATTTTTTGTTTAACAATTGAGTAGGTGTCTTTATCGACAATATAATAAGGAATATCTAATGATTCAAAATAATTTGGTAAAATGTGCTCAGGAAAACCCGGTTGTTTTTGATCTAAATTTACCGCGATTATTTTAAAGTCGATAGGCGCGGCTTTTTGCAAGGCAATCAGAATATCTAACATAGCAAAAGAGTCTTTGCCGCCGCTTATAGCCGCTAATATAACATCAGACTCTTCAATCATATTGTACTCAGCGATTGCTTTTCCAACACGATTACGTAATTTTTTTTCTAATTTCTTTAGTTCTGGACTGACTTTTGATTTTTCTAAAGGGATCATGTTTAAACTTCATAAAGTAAAGTGATAGTTCAAAAGGGAACTAAAATTGAATATGAGTTATTTTAACAATGCTAATAAAGATAATATATAGTTTTTGGCATCAATTATCTATTGAATCGATTATATGTAGATTTATTAGCTACTCGTGTTCATCTACCAAGAATAAAAATAAGAGCCCGCTGGATGATACTTTTGATTAAGAGGGAAGTATGGTAAAAACCAAGAAGGCTCTTGGTTTTTAATGTCTGTTGTCGGTTATTAGATTAGCGATAAATTAGGCTAAAGGAGATATATAGCCTTCGGGTTTAATCGCGAGCACATCACAATTTAGCCGGTCAATCACATGCTCCGCGGTATTACCAATAAGAGCAGCTGAAAGACCAGTTCGACCTATGGTACCCAAAACCACTAACTCAGCATCAATTTCTTCTGCAGTGCTTTGAATGACATCTTCTGGTAATCCCTCTTTAACATGCGTGTTATTATGGTCGATACTATATGACTGCGCATGATTTTTCATCGCTGCTAAGTGGTGCTTAAGCATGGTGTCGTTATATTCACAGGCATTGAACTCTGGAATTTCAATCGCTATATTGACCGGTGTGCCTGGGTAAGAGTTTACTAAATGAGTGTTTGCTTTAATTAAAGAAGCAAGATGAATAGTTTCATCGGTTAATTTTTGGTTTAAAGCTTTATGCTCTTCATCATCGCTACCGACGTTAAGCGCCGTTAGAATATTACCGTTATCAGGCCAACTGTGATCTTTCACTAATAAGACCGGACATGGACATTTTCTGAGGATGTGCCAGTCAGTGGGCGTAAAAATAACTGATTTCAGCTTATCATGCTGATGCGTCCCTTTAATCACAATATCGTAACCTTCGCTAATGACCTTTTTAATAATTTTCTCAAAAGGACGGTTGTGCCAAATAATACAGCTATTTATAGTAATGTTATTATGATCAAGATCAGTTATTAAATCGTCTAGCCATTGTTGACGGCCATTGATCACACACTGGCGCATAGCTTCGCGTTCTTCGCCGGATAGCATAGTTGTCATTTCATAAGAAAAGTCGTAAATGGTTAAAAATGCAGTAATATCACCGCCGCTATGACGTGCAAGCTCAATGGATCGTTTTAGTGCCTTTTGATCTTCGGTACTTGGATCTATAACGGTTAATATTTTTTTATATTTTCCCATAACATATACTCAGTAACGTGTTAATAACTTAACAATAGACCATATTGCTTGTTTATTATTTGCTTTAAATCAAAATATTTATAACATTAATAAATCAATGTCATAAAACTTAGGAAAAAAAATGCTTAACATCAAAAACGTTAAGCATTTTCTATGATCTTTAACTAAGAATTATAGTAAAGCGCACTTGTTAAGTTCTTCTATTTTGAGAATGGTAATCAGTTTACCTTCAACACAAATGTGACCATTTTTTTGAAAACGGTTCAGTAATCTACTAATCGTTTCAACGGTCAAACCAATATAGTTACCAATATCACTGCGGGTCATGGTTAAACGAAACTCTCTAGATGATAACCCTCGTGCATGATAACGTGTACTTAATGTTGAAATGAAGGTAGCTAAACGTTGCTCTGCATTTTTTCGGTTAAGCAGAGTTAACATTTCTTGATCAGAGCGTATTTCAGAGCTCATCATGCGAAGAATTTGTTTTTTAAGCTTAGGCATCGAGTTTGATAATGAATCAAGGGTGTCGTATGGAATTTCGCAGACCATCGATGTTTCAAGAGCTTTAGCAAAGCTGGGGTGCTCAGAATCTGCAATAGCGTCAAAACCTAATAAATCACCAGCGAGGTGAAAACCAGTGATTTGCTCTTCGCCTTGTTCATTGACGATAAATGTTTTAAATGTTCCTGAGCGAATAGCATATAATGCGTGCATTTTATCGCCATCTTGGAAAATCTGTTCACCCTTATGAATAGGGCGTTTACGGTCAATAATATTGTCTAAGGTCTCAAGCTCTTTTTCATCTAAAGAGAAGGGCAAACATAGCTCACTGATACTACAGTTTTGACAATGAATGTGTTGCGAACTAGAACATGGCTTTTTATACATACTGACCCGATTGATATTTATTATCCCTAATAATGGCGATCATATTAAAACAACTGTTGATATGCAACGGCTAAGCTGTAGATTCCATAGATAATTATAATAAAAGCCATTATTTTTTTAAATTTAACGTTAGTTAACAAAGACTTTATACCAAAGCTTCCTAATGAAATACTCAACAATGCTGGCAGTGTACCTAAGCCAAAACTGGCCATGATTAGTGCGCCAGACATGGCGTTACCGCTGGCTAAAGACCATGTTAATGTTGAATAAACTAAACCACAAGGTAACCAACCCCATACTGCGCCAAGTGCGATAGCTTGTTTGGCATTTTTTATGGGAATAAACCTTTTGCTTAAAGGAGATAAGTATCGCCAAAGCATCTTGCCAAAAGACTCAACTTTAGTTAGCCACATCAGCCATTGACCAAGATATAAACCCAATAATATTAGAAATACAGCAGCAACGATACGTAGGAAACCTAGCGGAACCCCGATACTTTTGGCGGCTATTGAACTACTAAAGCCTACAATTGCGCCAATCAGAGAATAAGAAAATATCCGGCCAAGATGATAAGCACTGACCAGCTTGAATTGTTTACTTGAATTCTGTTGTGGTGCTATGGCAGAAGTAAGCATGGTGGTTATACCTCCGCACATACCAATGCAATGACCAGAGCCTAATAAGCCGATAACAAAAGCTGATAAGTAATCAATATTGAGCATAATATTTATTGGCTATCCGTTTTTTCTGGCTGTTCTCTTTTATCTTTATCATTATCTTTAGTTAAGGGTTTCGTATTATCATTGATAGGCTCATCAAATAAAATGCTCATTCCTTGTTTTTCTAGGTCATCGAACTGTTCTGTTTTTACTGCCCAGAAAAAAAGATAGATACCTATCGAAGTCAGTAATATCGCAATGGGGATCAATATATAAATAATGCTCATTTTATTTTTACCTTATTAATATGGTTTATTTCTTCAATAACCTTAATGAATTAGTGATAACAAGTATTGAACTCGCTGACATGCCAATAACTGCCATATAAGGTGTTATATAGCCAGTAACCGCTAATGGTAATACGATGGCATTATAGCCAAATGCCCAGCAATAATTTTGCCAAACGATACGACGCGTTTTAGCGGCAACATGGGAAAGTGTTGTTACCGACTTTAAACGGTTATTTAATAAAATAATATCGGCACCACTTTTAGCAATATCTGTACCACTTCCCATGGCAATAGATACATGCGCAGCACCAAAAACAGGAGTGTCGTTTACCCCATCACCTATCATCATTACTGTTTCGTTTTCTTGTTGTTTTTGTTTTATGATCTCCATCTTATTTTCTGCGGTCAAGGCGCTATGAACTTCATCTAAATTTAAGGTTTTTTGCGTTTTTTCACAGCCGACAGTGTTATCACCTGATAACATTAGGGTTTGGATATTTTGTTTCTTTAAATCAGCAATTAGCGGAAGGGCATCAGGACGAATTTCATCGGCTAAATAAAAAGCCGCTATTAATTTGTTACCTTCAAGTAATAGACAAGAGGCTTTTGTAACTTGTTCTGGCATGTCCAGTTCGCTAAGTAACCAGCTAGGTTTGCCAATTTGATAAGTTTTATCGTTAACTCTACCATTAATACCATAGCCCGATTTTATTTCTACTTGCTCGGTTTTATATGAATAATCACGAAACTGGCGAAAGGGCTTAGCTAATGGATGCTCAGAATAAGACTCTAGACCAGCCGCTATCGCTAAAACGTTTTGTTTATTATATACAGGGTCATCAGACAAGAGTTGAGTGTCGATAATTGAAAAATCGCCAGAGGTTAATGTTCCTGTTTTATCAAAGGCAATGGTGGTGACTTTCGGTAACGTTTCCATCGCATGTGCAGATTTGATCATTATGCCTTCACGATTTAACCGTGTGGTCGCACACGTTAATGCAGTAGGCGTTGCTAGCGAAAGCGCACAAGGGCAGGTAGCAACTAATACTGATAGGGTGATCCAAAAAGCTTGTTCGGGTAAATGCTGTTGCCAATAAATTGCCGTACCGATAGCGGTAAGTAAAATAACAGCAATAAAGTATTGTGCAATTTTATCGGATAGTTTCGCTAGCTTAGGTTTATGTGCCTGTGAAGATTCACTTAAGCGAATAAGCTGACTTAAAAATGAATGTTCACTAGTATGTTTTACTTCAACATTAATATTACCGTCACCATTAATAGTACCCGCAAAAACTTTATCACCAACGCTTTTATTTAACGGGATTTGTTCACCCGATAACATCGCTTCATTGAATTGGCTACTGCCTGAAATTATTGTGCCGTCAGCAGGTACAACTTCACCCGGTTTGACCAAAACAATATCTAATGGAAATAGCTTCTTCGCAGGCAGTAATACTTCCTTTTGCAGACCATCTTCATTCATAAGTTTTGTTGCTGTCATCGGCATTAATTTAAGTAAATTAGCGGATACTTCTGCAGCACGGCTACGAGCTCTAAATTCCAAAAACTTACCAATAAGCAATAAAAAAGTGAACATGGCAACTGACTCAAAATATACTTCACCTTGTTGAGTTACTGTTGCCCAAGCACTGGCAGAAAACGCAAGAGAAATGGCAATAGTTACAGGAACATCCATAGATAAACGTTTTGCTTTTAATGCATTTATTGCACCCTTGTAAAAGGGCTGGGCGCCGTAAGTTATTATGGGAATAGTGAGCAATAAACTGGTGTAGCGTAAGTAAATTAAATGATGCTCAGCCATGCCTGAAAATGCGCCAAAGTATAGACCAAAAGCAATCATCATAACTTGCATCATTAAGATGCCTGATATACCTAACCGTCTAATATAATTTTTGCTTTGTGCTTTATTGAGCTGCTCTGCGGTACTTGCTTTAAAAGGCAGTGCTTGGTAACCAATATTGGCAATGTGATTAATTAATTCGCTTAATTGAATTTCATTGTCAATCCAGCGCAAGGTGGCACGTTGAGTTGTGGCATTAACATTAATACTGAGTAAGCCAGAAACTTTACTCAATTGCATTTCAATGAGCCAAGCACAAGCAGCGCAACTAATGCCATCAACAGTAAGGATAGTTTCCTTGTATTCATCGGTTTGGTAAGTAAACTCATCTTGTAATGCACTGTCATCAAGCAGTTTATTGCGCTGTAATTGTTCAGGAATAAGCTGTTCACCCTTTTGCGCAGGTGCAGTTCTAAAGCGATAGTATTCTTCTAAACCATTATCAACGATAGTTTGGGCGACACTGTGACAACCAAGACAACACATAGGTTGTTCAGCTTTTTCTATGTTAAGTGAAAGATTTAAGCCAGTTGGAACAATTTCACCGCAGTGGTAACAAGTTGTTTTCATATATTAAAGCCGATGAAATGTAGAAGTGATAAGCCTATTTATTCAAGGCTTAAAGTAGGAGATGGCTCAACCTTACAATAAAAATATATCATAAGGTTGAAAATAACCGCTACTCTGAGGCGTTTTTAGAAACTTTTCGTTAACCTTCTCTAACGTTTGGCATAATATCGATAAATTCACTTTGCGGTAAGGTAATCGTCTTTTTAATTTTCCAATGATTTTCAAATGGAGTAATGGTCAAACTCCATTTCCCTTTTACCGACTTATCAAAAACATGCCTAAAATGGCCATTGCCATCAGCGGTTAAGGCTAAGTAAAAGTCTCTCTCAGCAAGTGTAGGGTGATAGAAGTTAAGATTTAAAACAGGGAACTCTTTTTCAATGCCCGTTGGCTTAATCACTAATTCATTACCCGATTGCTTTAACGCAAACCGCATGCCTAATTTCTGTGCATGTTTTACTTTAGATATTTGTAAGTTAATGGCCTTACCTTTTTTATAATAATCACCAACGACTAAGGGATCTGGATTCGTATTAGCAATAATATAGGTACCAATACCGGCAACAACGGCAGTAGCTGGGAGAATAAAAACGAACCAAGCCCAAGGCTCTTTATACCAATATGTTTTCATGAATAACGTTTGTTTTATGAGAGGAAATTACGCGTATTATACGGGAATTAACGGGGTGTAACCAACAATAAAGTAAATAAATTAGTGGCGTTTTATCAAATGGTTTAATTAAAAAAGCCTTGTAAATATTGCATTACAAGGCTTTTCATTCAATTATTTAGTGAAACTCGTACTTAACTCATTTATAAAAATTAGTCTTGCGATAAGCTATAAACATAAGCACTAATAACATGCACTTTTTGTTCACCTAAAATATCTTTCCATGCTGGCATTACACCGGCGCGGCCATTATTAATTGATGACTCAACAGCGCGTTGAGAACCACCATATAACCAAATGTTGTCGGTTAGGTTTGGCGCACCTAATGCAATCCCCATTGCTGCGCTGCCTTTACCATCTACGCCATGACAAGCTGCGCACATGGCAAATTTATCTTTGCCTGCCGCTGCACTTGCAACATCGACTTCACGATCACTTAAACTAAGTACATAAGCTGCAACATCTTTAACCCCTTGCTCACCGCCTAAGGTCGCGCCCCAAGCCATCATTCCATTAGCTTTACGACCATGTAAGATCGATTGCTTAATGGTTTCAGGATCGCCTGCGTATAACCAGTCTTTGTCTGTTAGGTCAGGGAAACCAGTGGTACCACTGGCATTCGAACCATGACACTGAGAACAGTTTTGCAAAAATAGTCGTTGACCTACTTTTAGCGCTTCTTTATCAGTGGCAAGCTCTTCAATGCTACGTGCTGCATAGGCATCAAAAATTGGACCATACTTAGCATCAGCTGCGGCAATTTCACGATCGTACTGTACTAAATAGCCATTTTCTTTGGCGGCTGCAACTTGGGCTTTAGACTCAGCAAGATTTAAGATCCCTTGGTTAGAGCTTTTCCAACCAATGATGCCTGTCCAATTACCTAACCCGTATGCTGCAATGTATAAAAATGCCCAAACAATCGTTAATAAGAAGAAATTACTCCACCATTTAGGTAAAGGATTATTCAACTCTTGAATACCATCAAAAGTATGTCCCGTTGGCTCGCCTTCAGGAACACCTGCAAAGTTCGTTAAACAATAGCGAAGTAGTATAAAACACCCTACTAAACTGCCAAGGGTGAGAACCCAAACCCATATATTCCAGAAGCTAGACATTTTTATTACTCTCCTGTTTGCTATTCATATTATCAAGTTTAGCCTTATCATTGTCTTCTTCGAAGATAGAGTTTGCTGCTTCATCAAAAGCGCCTTTCTGCTTTTTAGAATAAGACCAAACTACAATTATGGTAAATAGTGCCAATATTAATAAAGCGATTAACCCTCTAAGGGTGCCATAATCCATAGTCATTATTTCAACGCATGCCCAAGAGATTGCAAATAAGCAATAAGGGCTTCCATTTCAGTTTTACCTTTAACAGCGGCTTTAGCTCCGGCTAAATCTTCTGCAGAATATAATGGGATACGATTACCTTGTTCGTCTTTATGGCTACGATTGCGCGTTAAGAAATTAAAAGTCGCTAATTTCCTTTCGGTTAATTCGCCGTCTAGCTTATTTTCCGCTAACCATTTAAACGCTGGCATGTTTGACTCTGGCACAACTGAACGTGGGTCAAGTAAATGAGCACGATGCCAATCGTCGCTGTAACGACCACCAACACGAGCTAGATCAGGACCAGTACGTTTAGACCCCCATAAGAAAGGATGTTCCCAAACACCTTCACCAGCAACAGAATAGTGACCGTAACGTTCTGTTTCAGCTCGGAAAGGGCGGATCATTTGACTGTGACAAACATTACAACTTTCACGAATATAAATATCACGTCCTTCCATTTCTAAGGCAGTATAGGGTCTTAAGCTGTCAACAGGTGTATTGGTTGCTTTTTGAAAAAATAACGGGGTTATTTCAACTAGGCCACCAATACTGATTGCTAGAATCGTAAAAATAGCAAACAAGCCGACATTTTTTTCAAACTTTTCATGTTTATTTTTCATTGTAGGCCTCCTAAATTATTTCAACTGGCTTAAGACTATTGTCTTTAGCATAGATTGTTTTGAACATGTTGTAAGCCATTAAGAAAAAGCCAATAACAACTAATATACCACCAACGAAACGGATAAAGTAGAACGGATACGATGCTGTTAAACTCTCAACGAAGCTGTATGTTAACGTGCCATCAGTATTAACCGCACGCCACATTAACCCTTGCATGACACCTGAAATCCACATCGCGACTATATATAAAATGATACCGGCTGTGTGCAACCAAAAATGTACGTTAATTAATTTAATGCTGTACATACGACCTTGGTTAAACAACACAGGGATTAAGTGGTACATAGCACCAATTGTAACCATAGCAACCCAACCTAACGCACCAGAGTGAACATGTCCGATAGTCCAATCAGTGTAATGAGAAAGTGCATTTACAGATTTAATCGCCATCATCGGGCCTTCAAAGGTAGACATACCGTAGAAAGACAATGAAACGATGAGAAAACGAAGAATGGGGTCATAACGCAATTTATGCCATGCGCCTGAAAGTGTCATTATACCGTTGATCATACCACCCCATGAAGGAAGGAATAACACGATCGACATTACCATACCAACAGACTGCGCCCAATCTGGAAGTGCCGTATAATGTAAGTGATGCGGACCTGCCCATATGTATAGTGAAATTAATGCCCAAAAATGAACAATAGACAAGCGGTATGAATAAACAGGACGTTCAGCTTGTTTTGGTACGAAATAATACATCATACCTAAGAAACCCGCTGTTAATAGGAAACCAACGGCGTTATGTCCGTACCACCACTGCATCATTGCATCAATAGCGCCGGAGTATATTGAATAAGACTTCATCATAGACACTGGAATAACCATTGAGTTACCAATGTGTAATACAGCAACAGTAAGAATGAACCCGCCGAAGAACCAGTTAGCTACATAAATATGCGATGTTTTACGTTTTACCAAAGTGCCAAAAAATACAATGGCATAACAAATCCAAACAACAGCAATTAAAATATCAATGGGCCATTCTAATTCAGCATATTCTTTACTTGAGGTGAAACCTAAAGGTAGCGTGATTACCGCGAGAACGATGACAGTTTGCCAACCCCAAAAGGTAAATGAAGCAAGTTTGCCACCGAATAATGTTGTTTTACAGGTTCGTTGAACAACATAATATGAAGAAGCAAATAAGGCACTTGTACCAAATGCAAAAATAACAACATTTGTGTGAAGTGGACGAAGACGGGAGTAGGTTAACCAAGGGGTATCGAAATTTAAGACTGGCCAAATTAATTGAGCCGCAATTAGAACACCTATCGAGGTACCGACGATTCCCCATATTACTGTCATTACAGCAAATTGACGTACAACATCAAAATTGTAGTCTACTGATGACGCATTACTTTGAGACATGTTATGGTTTCCGCAGTTATAATTATTAACGTAAATCGATTTTTCACTAGCTAAAAAAAAACTAAATACTAGTGATAGTTATAGTTGAAAATATAAATTTCACATAGCGATAAAAAATCTCGCGCGTATAATAATAATTTTACAGTGAAAAGTCATTACAAAATGTAGGGAATATTGTTGTAGATCAATAATATTTATCGGCATAGTACGAATAACAACCATATAAATACAATGGACAATATTTTAGCTAATATTATGATTAAAAAAACAACAGCAGTTTTCATGTTATGTACGACTTTATATGGCTGTAGCCCGAAAAAACCTGAGCAAAGCCCTGCGATTCCATTTCAATGTATTAATACGCAGACTCGTTGTGAAGTTGTGACTGAATTTGGCACGGTTTTGATTCGGTTTAATGTAGAAAAAGTGCTGACAGAACTCCCATTCTCTATCCAAATAACGCGGATAAATGACACTAATGCGGGAGAAAATAACAAGAATGAAAACAAAATGAACATCTCGGGGTATATGGAAGGGAAAACCATGTTTATGGGAAAAATACCCTTGTTCTTCAACAGGGAAATTAAAGGTAATGATAATTCAGCATTCATCACAGAAACAATGTTAGGTAGTTGTTCAAAAGATGTGATGACGTGGCGATTATGGCTAACAATTGAAAAACAGGGTAAATCTGATAAAAATCAACAAACGACCTTTTTTATTGATTTTGACTCAAAACGCTTTTAATCAGAGTTAAAGTGAGGTTAGGTAATACTTAGCCTAACAGTAGCCAAAGCGCGACGGCTAACATTAAACAAGCAGAAATTTTATTCAACAATGATATTTTATTATTTTTTGCTAAATAACTAGCGAGTGTTTTCCCTCCTGCCGCGTATAAGCTCATGCAAATAAACTCGGATAATAAGATTACAAGCACTAAAATGCTTAGTTGAGGTGCTAACGCTTGTTGGCTATTTATAAAAGGTGGTAACAAAGAAACCGTAAACGCCCAACCTTTAGGGTTTGAAACCGCAGTAATGAAGCCTTGTTGTAATAAGCTTTTTTTACTGACCGTGGCCAATTTCTCCTCGGTATTAATAGCGAGTTTACCTTTAGCCCGCCACATATTAATAGCAATGTAGGTCAGGTATATCGCCCCAAGTATCTTTAAAGCGATGAATATTTCTGGGTATCCCAACATTATTTTTGCTACACCCAGAACAGCAGCAATAGCAACAACGGCGACACCCAGTAATTCCCCCCACATCATCCAAAGCGTTTTTTTATAACCAACAGAAATACCTAAGGTCATCGCCAGGGTCATACACATACCGGGAGATATAGAAATAAGGAAAATGGTAGGAATAAATAAAGCCAGTAAAGTAAAGTCTAACAATAGTGCACAACTTATAATATTGGATAAATAACAAGATTCGAGAATAATATAATAATTGTTAGTACTTTACTCGTTAAACTTTAACCACATAAAATAAACAATCGCTTAGTGCGATGCTTTTATTATTTGTTACCATAAAAATAAGTAAATCTACCGTACAAATCAAAATGCTTTTGCGAAATTAAAGGAATTATTAATCACATTCTCCCAGCTCATGAAATAGTACAAAATTATCTAAGCCTTTATCGTGTGCGGTTAACCTGCAGTGTATTGCAATTAACCCTGATGGTTCATTGCCGTGGATAAGTGTGGCGAATACTCGAGGTTTTTGTTTATCGCTGCCCGTAATATCAATGAAGGTAATCAGCTTTTAATTCCATAGCATCAGGATCTTTTAAATAAGTGATTTTATCAAACTCTATGTCCATTAATTTGTCCATGTGCGGTTAATTATCCAATTGATCGAAAAAGAGCGTCTACTTTGCAGTCAACTTTTTTCGTAAAAATTATATTATAAACAGCACGTCCTATCTTTGGGTAAGCCTTTGTTGATTATGGTCAATAATGAGCAAGATAGTGTGAATTAATTTTTGTTTGCCTCGATAAATTAAATAAGGATATTTGATCATTTTCTTGTTGAAATCATATTTTACTACTAAATTTAAATTATGGCTTCATTTGAGTATTTGGCTATGGGACAACTTCATTTACCGAGTAAATCTAATTTTGATATGGCAAAGTTTGTTGCTGTTATTAGTTATTTTACTGTTGTTGGTTGGTGTGTCGCGATACTTCTGTACAGTAAAAATCGATCAAGTTTTTCTACCTTTCACCTACGACAATCTTTAGGACTTGCATTAACTGCAGCACTCTTATCTTTTATCCCGCTTATTGGTTGGGCGATAAGTATTGTGGTGTTCATCATTTGGCTGATGGCTATTTATTATGCCGCCATTGGTGAAAAGCATTTAGTGCCATTTCTTGGGGAATACTTTCAGGAACATTTAGATTTCATTCAATAAATCAGACATTTTTTATCAAATAACTTGGGTGATTTCAATAGCTTTATAGTGATTGATATGGTTAAATTTAGCCAGAAAATATTGCATGTAAGGTCTTCATATTGTTCTACCTTTACCCCGCTAATAAAATGGAAAATTTATTAGCGCTGCTCGATAAAATCCAACAGGTTTCACCACTCCCTATATTCAGTCAAGAGACTATTGTTGTGCAAAATGCAGGCATGCAGCACTGGCTTAACATGTCGCTAGCACAACAACGTGGTATTAGTATGAATATTGGTTACGCGTTACCGTCTCAGTTTTTATGGAAGCTAGTGAGAAGTCTGGCTAGCGAGGAGAACGTGCCGGACCAGTCACCATTCTCTCGTGAAGTCCTTGCTTGGCGAATAGATGCACTCCTTGGCGACGAAATCGTTATGTTAGATGATGATTTTATCGATGCTACGCAATATTGGTTAGGTAAAAAAACCAACACTGATATTGATACTTATGTTGATGGGGAACAGCAGAATCCTTCGTCAATATTCAACGATAAACAAACCCTAAAGCGTTATCAACTTGCGTGTCAGTTAGCCGATTTATATGAACAATATTTAATTTTTAGGCCAGAGTGGATTGATGATTGGCATCAAGGAAAAACCAATGCCAGTTTAGAAGGCAACGCACAAACCAATGAAGTAGAAAAATGGCAGGCTAAACTTTGGCAATTACTAACCAAAGAGCAAAGTTATAATCCGATAGAGTTAATGAACGAAGCGGTTGAAAACCTTGCCGCTAAAAAACATTTATTACCGCCGCGATTATCCTTTTTTGGTATCAATGCCATGGCGCCAATGTGGTTGTCGTTCATCGAAGCCATAGGGCAACATACCGAGGTTCACTTTTTTCACCTTAATCCTTGTTTTGATTATTGGGGTGATATCCAATCAGAAAAACAAGCCATTAGTTTATTGTCGAAATGGACAGAAGGTTATGACGATATCAGTATCAATGTCGGTAATCCGCTATTAGCAAACTTAGGACAGCAAGGTCGAGAATTTATGGCTTTGCTTAATAATTATTCTAAAGTGGATATTGACGTTTTCGATACCATTAATAAAAGTGCTGATGCGCCAAGCTTGTCGGTTTTAGAACAAGTTCAACAAGATATTCTTAGCTTAACTGACCAAAGAAAATCAGCTAAAAACCAACAAGACAGCTCAATTGTTTTTACCAGCGCTCATAGTGCATTACGTGAAGTTCAAGGTTTACACGATTGGTTACTTCATCAATTTAATGACGATAAAACCTTAACACCGAAAGATATCATCGTAATGTGTCCGCAAGTTGAAGAATACGCACCTTATGTTAATGCGGTATTTGCTCGTGGCTGGCAAGACTTAGCCGATAAAATACCGCCATTACCTTGTTCTATTGCAGACAGAGTCAGTAAAGACGCTGAACCTATTGTCGCGGCTTTCACACAATTATTAAGCTTGCCAGATAGTCGTTTTCAAGTTTCTCAAATTATGGGCTTGTTACGTTTACCTGCGATGCAGAATAAGTTTTCCATTAGTCTTGAAGAGCTTGACAAGTTATCGGCATGGTTAGAAAAAGCGTGCGTACATTGGGGAATAGATAAGTCGCATAAGCAAGATATTCTCAAAAGCGAGCAACTTAACAGTGCTTTTACTTGGCAGCAAGGGTTGTCACAGTTAATGCGTGGATTCGCGTTTGGCGATCAATCAGTGTTCGTAGATGAGCAGCTATATCTACCCAATGTAGAAGGCAATGATGCTATTTTACTGGGCAAGTTAATGCTGATTATCGAACAGCTAGAGTATTTTTCTCAGCAGTTAGGCAAAGAAAAGTCATCAAGCCAGTGGCAAGAGTTTTTATTAACTCTGTTAAATGATTTGTTTGAGGTTACCGACGAAATAGCTTTTAGCGTTATCGATCAAGCATTAGGCGCATTGGCTGAAAATTGCCAACATGCCGATTATCAGCTAAAGATCAGTTTGAGTGTGGTGCGCGACTTTCTTACCAATCATTTTAGCCAGCCAGATCCCGGTCGACAATTTATGGTTGGCCAAATAACCTTTTGTTCAATGTTACCGATGCGCAGTATCCCTTTTAAAGTGATTGCAATTCTTGGCTTGAACGATGGTGAATTTCCACGTCAACGCCAACCGCTAGGTTTCGACTTAATGGCCAGTAGTAAAAGCCAATTAGGTGACAGATCACGTAGGGGAGACGACAGATACCTATTTTTAGAAGCAATAATTTCTGCGCGTAAAGCCTTATATTTGAGTTACCAAGGCCGTAATATTCGTAACAATAATGAGAAACAGCCATCAATTGTCTTAAAAGAATTAATGGAATATCTCGAGTTTGGTTATGGTTGGCAGTTATTAAATGCCGCAGAAAATAAAACTGGCAATGATATCGATAAAGATAATGGTGACAGATCTTCAAATATTAAACAATTACCGATGCAGCCCTTTAGTGAGAAAAACTATCTTGATACGCTAAAAAGTTTTGACGGTAATTGGCTGAAATTAAAATCGGCGCAAAAAACTGCACAAGCCGCTGAGTTATTATTGCCTCGCGATGAAGATGAAACTTCGAAAGTGGTCGATATTACCGAGTTGATCAGCTTCTTCCAACACCCGGCAAAAGCGTTTGCCCGCAATAAGCTGCATTTGTATTTTGAAAATTATGAAAGTCAGTTAGATGATACCGAGCCCTTTAGCGAAAACTTTTTGCAAAGTTACTTATTACGTCAACAGCTAATCGCCCTCTATTTGGCTGAAGAGACATCAAGCAGGGATGAACTCCTTAATAGTAAAGATGAAAAAATTAACCAAGCAATTAATGCCGCCCGTGCCAGTGGCGTATTTCCTGACTTACCCAGTACCGACGAAAGTTTAGCGCGCTGGCGCGACGACAGTGAAATTTTTAGCGAATATATCCAAGCTGATCTTAGCCAGAGTGAGCAAACAACGCAGAACGCGCAGGGGATAACCTTCATTGCTATTGAACTTACCGTTGAGCTTAGCCCAGGGCAACATATTACGCTTAGTGCGACTCTGCCGGTAAAGAATAACAGTTTAGTGTTTTATCGTTCTTCTTCAGCAAAAGGTAAAGATTTATTCGGTCTTTATTTACATCAAATTATTTTACAGTGTTGGCAAGATCAAACGGATCATAAATCTACCGAGCAAGAGCAACTGGCGTTGGTAACGTTAACCAAAGGTTTCTATTTCGATACCAAAAATCAGAAGCCGACCCAATATCGTTATAGCAATATTGACAATGCACAGGCGCATTTACAGCTACTGTTAACAACCTATTTAAAAGGTCAGCAACAAGCGCTGTTATTAAATACTGAACTTGCTGAAAAGTATTTCAAGGCGAAAGTGTTTGAACAAGCACAGTTTGAAAAACACTGGTCAGACTCCGGCGGTATGCTTAATATCATTAAACCTTTAGGACAAGACCCCTACATGCATTATTTTTGGCAACAATGCCCAGTGTTAGACGATCATCTATCGCTGTTAAAAGAGGTTTATTTACCAATGTGGCAAACAAGGGAGCAAATAAAATGAAAAACTTAATTGCTCACCAAATTCCCTTGCAAGGGAAGCACCTAATTGAAGCCAGTGCGGGCACGGGAAAAACCTATAATATTACTCGGTTGTATTTGCGCTTATTACTCGAAAAACAGTTACCTGTTGAACAAATACTGGTGATGACCTTCACAAAAGACGCCACTGAAGAATTACGCGGACGAGTTGATACTTTTATCCGCCATGCGCTGGCAAACTGGGATGAATTGATTGTTGAAGACGAGTTTTTCATAGCAATAAACCAAAACCTAGCGGATATAAATCCTAAGATTCTCCTTCGCCAAGCATTACTGTACCTTGATGAAGCGGCCATCTTCACCATCCATGGCTTTTGTAAACGAGTGTTGAGTCAACACGCTTTTGCTAGTGGTTTGGTTTTTAACGCGAAAATGGAAACCAGTTGCCAAGACATTATAGTGCAAGCGTGCCAAGACTGGTACCGAGTGCTTGCTAAAAATACCCCTGAGCAGTTCAAACAAGTGGCCAATTTTTGGCAAAACCCGTTAAGTTTTTTAAGTCAATTCTCAAAAGCAATTGCTAAACATAGCGAACTTGATGTTGTTGATGCCGCGCAAATTGAAGCGCAATTTCTCGAACTTGTTCAGCAGTCTATTATTAACTTAGAAAATAATCAGCCACTGTTAAGCGAGTATTTGATTGATGTAAAAAAAGGCGCAGACCGAGAAAAGCGACAAGAGGAGCTAATCAGTTTAATCACTTGGTTAAAAAGGCTCAATGAAAACCTTATCGTCGCCAAAGAAAAAATGCCAGACGGTTTTATTGATGGAAAACGTTATGCTCGCTCGCTTGGTAAAACTGAGTTGTTAGCCGTTTTTGAACCCGTAAAAGCGGTTAAGTTAGCTTTGAAAACCCTCGACAAACAACTTGATAAAGCTAAAGCGTTAATGATTGTCCGTGAGGGCATTTATCAAATAAGGGCCAAGATAACTGAACAAAAGAACAATGCCAATATTCTCAGCTTCGACGATCTTATTTCAACCTTAGCCGGTTGTTTACAAGTTGAGAAAGACAGCGGACAACAGTTAGCGCAGATTCTCTTTGAGCAATATCCTGTCGCCTTGGTCGATGAATTTCAAGATACCGACCCGTTACAGTTTTCAATTTTAGAAGCAATTTACTACCACCAAAAAACAGCTGCCTTGTATATGATTGGCGATCCAAAGCAAGCCATATATGGCTTTCGTGGCGGTGATGTTTTTGCGTATTTAAGTGCGCGTAAAGACTGTGACTTTCAGTGGTTGATGGATACCAATTGGCGCTCTACGCCAATGATGATTGCCGGCTACAACCGCTTGTTCTATGGGCAAACGATAAATGACCAAGACAATAACAGTCTTGCAGCTAACACTGATGTCTTTGGCTACGAAATCCCTTATTTACCGGTTAAGCCTTCACCATTTGCCGAAGCAGACGTTTCGATAAAAGCAAATGAAGATAAAGCCCTGCAGTTTATTCACTTTATTGACGACAATGCCAAAAAGGCCGTCGCACAAAGTTTTAGACCTGTGATGGCAACTTGGTGTGCCAACGAAATTATTCATTTACTCAGTGAAGAAAACCAAGTTGAAACGGGTATTCGGTTATCGGCCCAAGATATCGCGATATTAGTGCGGGACGGCGCTGAGGCGGCCGATATCAAACAGGCCCTCGAAAATGCCAACTTGGCTTCAGTTTTCATGAGTAATCGCGCCAATTTAATGAAAAGTGAACAAGCAGAACAATTATTACAATTACTTAAAGGTGTGTTGTTTGTTGAGAACGAGCGTTATTTTAGTGCAGCAATTGCCGGTGATTTACTTGATTATCATCCTGAAAAATATCATCAATTACAGCAAGACGAAATGGCTTGGCAAGCGTTAAAATTTGAATTTGAACAACTGCGTAACGAGTGGTTATACAAAGGCTTTATTTCAATGGCCTTAAAATTAATGCACGATCATTTTCGTTTATCGGTTGATAATCAAGACCGAATTTTGACTAACCTATTACATTTATTTGAAATACTGCAAACGGCCAGCCAGCGACATCGTCAACCACAAGAGCTTTTATACTGGTTTGAACAGCAAAGTAATATTGACGATCCAGAAATAGAAGCAGAGTTGCGTTTAGAAAGTGACGATAACCTTATTCGTATTATTACCCAGCATGGCTCGAAGGGGCTAGAGTATCCTGTGGTATTTGTACCTTTTGCTACTCGCCATAAAGATCCGCTTAAATTTGGTGCTAGCTCGGTTACTTTTATTGAGTATCATGACGAAAACCAGCAACTTAAATTAAGTTTAGATGGCGCAGAACAGGCGAAAAAAGCCATGGCCGACGAAGCCTATGCAGAAAGCATTCGTTTGCTTTACGTTGCTGTAACTCGCGCAGAGCAACGTTGTTATTTGCTGAGTAGCGCATTTGATAAAGCTGAAAACTCACCCTTAGGTCGTGCGTTGCAGTGGCATAAAGAGCAAGATATTGAGCAAAGCTTACAACAGTTAGTGACTGATGAACCCAACAGTACTTGTTTACGAGTTTTTTCAACGGATAATCATGACAGTGAATTACACGCGCAACAAGCAGCCAACAAAGTCGAAAATCAACATAAAGGTGAAGTGGCGCAATTTACCGGTAAAATCGAACGTGACTGGTGGTTAAGTTCATTCTCTGCTTTAAGTAGAAACTTGCGTCATGGCGGCGTTTCGTCACCGGACAGAGATAGCGCTGCAGAGCAAGCTCTTGATGATAGTTTGAATAAAAGTGCGGTACTAGCCAGTAGCTTATTACGGTTTAACTTAGCGAAGGGCGCGCATACCGGTAATTTATTACATGATATTCTCGAACATACCGACTTTACTTTACCTGACTGGCCAGTGGTAATGGAGCGGCCGTTACAAAAATATGGTCAGCTAACGCCAGGGTATCAAGAGCACGACTTGCAACACTGGTTAGAGCAAGTGCTAGCGACTTCTCTTAATAGCTCATTAATGGATACTTCAAAGATAAATACCTCAGATGAGCCGACTACGGCGTTAAGTTTAGGCAGTTTGTCAAAAGAAAAGACCTTACGCGAAAGTGAATTTTATTACCCGATGTGTGATGCGAAACCAGAACAATTAACCCAGTTGTTATCGCGACATCGCAACATTGGCGGCGATGGTTCTGTAAAGTCTATGGTAAGCTTACCGGCTTACCAGAAGTTAAAAGGTATGATGCATGGTTTTATTGATTTGATTTTTGAACATGACAACAAATATTATATTTGTGATTATAAGTCGAGCCATTTAGGCAATAACTTCGAAGATTATGATCAACAAGCCATGAAGGAAAATATTGAAAAAAATCACTATGACTTACAGTATCTTATTTATGCTTTAGCGCTTCATCGTTATCTCAAGCTTAGCTTAGCAGATTACAATGTTGCTGAACATTTTGGCGGTGTTTATTACTTGTATTTACGTGGCATGACCATTGATATAGCGCATCAGAACTGTGGTGTTTATTATCGTGATATTACCCTTGATGAACTTAACGCGCTTGATCAATTATTTTTAGGAGAGAGCTAATGTCTGCTATTTATAAACAGTTTCAGCAAGCTCAACAGCAACTCAGTAATATTGAAGCGGTAGATTATTTCTTTGCTAAAGAAATGAGTCAAAGTCTACATTGTGACTCCTTGTTAGATAACGAGCAAAATAGCCAAATTTTTCATTTACTCGTTGCGCTTAGTGAAAGCTTAAGAGCAGGGCACACTTGTTTACCTTTATCGGCTATCGCTAATAGCCACTATGGTTATCGTTGTGATAACCAAGGTATTGTGATGAATCACGGTTTTGCTTTTACTGACGAGATAAGTTTAGCAAAATTACTGGTAACGGTAACCGATATACCCCAACAACAAGTAATTGTTTTTCATAAAAATAAGCTGTATTTACGTCGTTATTTTAATTTTGAGCAAGAATTGCTCACTTTTATTATTGATAAAAATGAGCAAGCTAAAGATCCAAGTGAGCAAGTTTTTAGCCAGCAGCATATTAAGCAATGTATTGAACAACTTTTTCCTGAGCTATCTTCTGAAATAGCTGAGAACGAGAAGCCTGAGCAAGATGTTGATTGGCAAAAAGTTGCGGTAGCCAACGCTATAAATAAACCGTTAAGTATTATTGCTGGTGGTCCAGGAACAGGAAAAACTTACACAGTTACTAAACTGCTAGCTGCGTTAGTCATGCTTAATGAAAAAGACAATAGCCGTGCAGATAAGAATATAGCGCTGGTTGCACCTACCGGAAAAGCAGCGCAGCGTTTATCTGAATCTATAACCAAAGCATTACAAGGTTTTGAAAGCCTGGTGGGGCAGCAGATTTTAGCAAAAATTCCTCAACAGGCCCAAACGTTACACCGGTTACTCGGCGTTATTCCTAACAGTGTTAATTTTCGTCACCACCAAGGTAATTTACTCAATATAGATGTACTGCTTATTGATGAAGTGTCTATGGTTGACTTACCCATGATGGTAAGAGTTTTTCGTGCTCTACCACGCCATTGCCAAGTGATATTACTGGGTGATGCTGACCAACTTCCCTCTGTTGCGGCGGGCAGTGTTTTGAACGATTTAGCCCCTAAACCTCATTGCGGATTCAGTGTCGAAAACCAGCAATATTTAGCAGATATTACCGCATATAAACACCTGTATACATCGAGAAAACCAACTAAAAGAGAACATGCAACCCTTGCCGCAGACCATCTAGTGTTTTTAGAAAAGAGTCGACGTTTTGATGGTGAAGGCGGTATAGGTAAAGTCGCTAAGCATGTGATAAATGGAAACTTTAAAGATAGTTGGTCGCTGCTTGAAGCTAGTGGTAAACCTTCAGTTAATAGTGATAATAACTGTAACGCGTTACGACTCTTGCCTACTAAAATAGATAATTGGCTGGCCGGTTTTGTGAAAAGCTATTACTTGCCTATCTTTAAATTAGATACCGTTGCAGAAGCTTTTAAACAGCTGCAAAAATTTCGAATTTTATGTGCAACCCGTGTTGGTAAACAAGGTGTTGAAGCACTGAACGAACAGGTACATAATTTACTGGTGCAACAAGGCGTGATAACCGCTTTTCAAACGCGTTATCGCGGTCAGCCCATTATGATCAATGTTAATAATTATGCGCTAGGTTTATACAATGGTGATATTGGTTTGATGTGGCAAAATGACGCAGGCCATTTAATGGCGGTTTTTGAACAGGCCAATAATGACTATAAGTGGGTCAATCCTGCTCGTTTACCGCAGCACGAAACGGTATATGCTATGACTATTCATAAAACACAAGGTAGTGAATTTGAACATGTTGTCTTAATATTGCCCGATCAAACGGATAATAAGTTGCTCTCAAGAGAATTAATGTACACAGGTATTACCCGCGCTAAGCAAAAACTGAGCATTGCTAGTTTAGCCAATGTTTGGCGACATGGTGTCAATACTAAAACCCAACGCTATTCGGGTATCGACCTTTACAAAAAATAATGAAAATTACGTTTTTGTTGCGGTGATTGCGGTACAATCATCCCCAAATGTTGTGAACAGTGTTATTTAATAAAATAGTCTTATGAAGTTAAAAGAAATAGATAAAAAAACCTATCGAGCTAAGTTAAATCAAGTGATTGTTGGGTTTATTATAACCTTGGCAATATTAGCGGTGACCTTCGGCGCAATACTAATTGCTTTATTTGGCGATATATTTGCCGTAGATACGGTTGCAACCGCACTAGAGCAGGCTGAGCCAGCCAGTAATTTTCGCTATAACTTTTTAGGTGTTATGCTCGCATTACTCAGCTGTGGCTTGATATTACAGCAATTAAAGCATAAGCCATTTTTTAATGAAATTTATTATATATGGCAACTTAAGCAAGTACAAAATACTATTTATCGTCGCTTGAAAAAAATCAAAAAAGCCAGTGTTGACGGGGATATAAATGCACTTATTATCTTACGCTTTTATTATGCTAGCTTAGAACAGCTCTATACTTTAGACGATAATACCTTAACCATGTCATCTTTGAAGAACGACATGACCAAGCTTGAACAATTAATTGGCGAACAAGAAATAGATATTTCAGCGTTTAATCAAGAGTTACTTACGCGTTATAAATAAATATTGTTAAACTCATAAAAGAAGTAATAAATGAAAAAACCTAAAAAAATTAAAAATGAAACAGCCTTATTAAAGAAAGCGATTGAAATTGGCGAAAAGTATGCCATGAATCGAGGTTATAAAGGGTTTTCAGCAACGAATGCATCGAAAGAAAAAGTTGAAAGTTTGTATCGATTATTGGTGAGCGACAAACTTATTCAAGCATTACCAGCAGATAGCGAAGACCTACAAAGTATGAAACACCGCTTAGCTATGTGGATAGCAAAGCAGTTACCAGAAGATCATATTTTACTCAAGTAATTGCGTAAATACATAAAACTTAAACATAAACTTAAATATAGAAACTCAAATGAATCGAAAGAAAAAGATAAATTCAGTATTAAAAAGTAAGCTTAAAAAGGCCAATGCGAAATTACAGAAAAGTAATAAACCGCGCTATGTTTCAAAAGCAGAACGGGCACTGCTAGAAGAAAAACAAGCTGCTGAGCAAATATCAACTGATGACCAGAAACCTACCGAGTAATCTTTATTATGTTAGCTAAATTGTTGAATATTATTAAGCCCGGAAATCAAATAGATATCAGTGATGTGATTGATGAGAGCAGTCACCAGTGGATCCTTGATACTTTTTCGTGGGCTCTTACACATTTCGATGTTTTAGAATTCAAAAATAATAGTCAACTCGTGCTACCCAATAATCAATTTTATCAGGGCAGTGTTAGCAGCGTACATGAAATGGCACTCAGCATTTTCAAGCAAACTACTGAATATGCTGGCATGCAAGAATGGCCGATAGCTTTGGTCACACCTGAGCAGTTTTTTTCAGGCAATCAACAAATTTCGGTGCCTTTGTTTAATATGATTGACAATTGTCGTGGTCAGAACACACCATTTGCTAAACTAAATATTGAAGATACTCAAAAGCTGCAGCAACAACCGATATTATTATCTTATCGTGCAAATCAAGTAAACCAGCCGCAGGATCTTATTTCCTCAATAGTACAAAATCTAGCCAATATACTCATTATTCAACAAAGTAGTTTACCTCCTGGCGGTAAAGATTTCATCCCGCAAGCCGTTGATGTCATTGCTTGTTTTATGGGCTTTGGTATTATATTTAGTAATACGGCTTATCAATTTAGAGGTGGTTGTGGTTCATGCAATAACCCAAATGCAAACCGTCAGTCAGCATTACCAGAACATGAAACTATGCATGTTTTAGCATTATTTTGTGTACTCAAAGCAATTAAGCCCAAAATAGTTAAACCTCATTTAAAATCACATTTACGTAAACAATTTTCACGTTCTTATAATGCTTTATCAAACGCAGTTAAAAACTCAGCGGATCCTGTTTTATTGTCCTTACTGTGAGCTTAAATTAGTCCTTAATATTTAATTGATTTATTTTAACTAAATACATGATTTATTAAATAAAATCGACTACAGTTATTTTTATAAGTACTGTACTTTTATTTTTGATTTTATTAAGGGAAAAGCTATGCTTGAGAGTCTTGAGATTAAAGAGTATATGAATCACTACCCGGTCACTTTTACTGCCGAAATGGTGGTTGAAGAGGCGTCATTACGTTTTTTGAAAACCAAACAAATTGGTGGGCCTGTTATAGACGCTAATAACCGCTTAATTGGCTTTTTATCAGAAAGTGATGTTTTAGCTAAAATGTTGCAGTCTATTTATCACAATGAACATGTTACCGATGTTGAATCTTTAATGCGTAAAGAAGTACTGTCAGTGAAGCCTTACGACAGTGTTATTGAGTTGGCGCAGATGATGTTACAAAACAAACCCAAAGTGTATCCGGTCGTTGATGACGATGGTAATTTACTCGGTACTATTTGCCGTAACGATGTTCTTCATGCTATCGATAAGCATATGCGTAGTAGTTTTAAGTCTTAGTCTGCTGATGTAATTTTAATCTGTCTATTGGTACCACTTGATTCAAGTGGTACCGCTTTAATAAAACTGGTAAAATTTCTTTTTGTCATTTTATTCGAGTTCATCTTGTCTTCTGAAAAACCTATCGCTAATTCTCCTGTGGCTCAGCCAACATCATTAATCAATATTGATAAGCTTTTTAGTAAACTTTCTTTGTCATTAAAGTCTGATCAATTCCGTTTGAAAAAGCGTTTACTGTCTAGCAAAAAGATCACTGACCCTGATAAAAAACAAAAAGCACTCAGACAGATTTCTGCACACATTGATGAGTCTATTAGCAAAAAACAGATTAAAATTCAGAACGTTCCGAAAATAACCTATCCTGAAGGTTTACCAGTTTCACAAAACTCTGAGCATATTGCTAAAATGATCTCGGATAATCAAGTGGTGATTATCGCGGGTGAAACAGGCTCAGGTAAAACCACGCAAATTCCAAAAATATGTTTAGCACTAGGTCGTGGTATTGACGGCATGATAGGTCATACCCAGCCACGTCGTATTGCTGCGCGTACCGTGGCAACTCGAATCGCAGATGAATTATCAACAAAACTGGGTGATGCAGTTGGTTATAAAGTACGTTTCAACGATTTAGTTAGCGATAAAAGCTATATAAAATTAATGACTGACGGTATTTTACTGGCCGAAATGCAGCATGACCGTTTATTGCGCAAATACGACACCTTAATTATTGATGAAGCCCATGAACGTAGTTTAAACATCGATTTTATTTTAGGATATTTACGGGAAATCTTACCAAGACGGCCTGATTTAAAGGTGATTATTACCTCGGCTACCATCGACCCTGAACGTTTCTCAAAACATTTCGCTTCGGTAACGGGCGTGCCTGCGCCAATTATTGAAGTAACGGGTCGAACGTTTCCTGTTGATATACTCTACCGGCCATTAAATGCTGAAAGCGATGGTGAAGAGGAAGCTAGTAGTAACGATATTATTAGTGGCATTTTGCAAGCTGTGGATGAACTGGGCCACATTAGCCACGGCGATATTCTTATTTTCCTTAACGGTGAACGTGAAATACGCGACGCAGCATCAGCATTAGAAAAAGCGAATTTACGCCATACTCAAGTGCTGCCTCTGTATTCACGTTTAACTGTACAAGAGCAAAATAGAATTTTTAAGCCGCACAGCGGACGTAACATTGTTTTAGCGACCAACGTAGCTGAAACGAGCTTAACTGTACCGGGTATTAAGTACGTTATCGACCCAGGTACAGCGCGTATTTCACGCTATAGCTACCGTACTAAAGTACAGCGACTTCCCATCGAAGCGATTTCGCAAGCCAGTGCGAACCAAAGAGCCGGACGTTGTGGCCGTGTTTCTGCCGGTGTCTGTTTACGTTTATACAGTGAAGATGACTTCCTTGGTCGCCCTGAATTTACCGACCCTGAAATATTGCGAACTAACCTAGCGACGGTTATTTTACAGATGCTCGCCCTCGATTTGGGCAGTATTGCCGATTTCCCTTTTGTACAACCACCCGATAACCGTAATATTAGTGATGGTGTTTCACTGCTTGAAGAACTTGCCGCGATAGAAAAGCACGATAATAAAGTGGTGTTAACAAAAACGGGGCGGATGTTAGCAAAATTCCCTACGGATCCGCGTTTGTCTAAAATGATATTAACCGCGATTGATCTCGGCTGTATTGAACAAATATTTATTATTGTTAGTGCGTTAAGTATTCAAGACCCGCGAGAACGGCCACATGAAAAACAACAAGCCGCCGACGAAAAGCATAACCGCTTTAAAGATAAAGACTCTGACTTTATTAGCTTGTTAAATTTATGGCAGTACGTTGAACAACAGCAAAAAGCATTAACCAACAGCCAGTTTCGTAACATGTGTAAAAAAGAGTTTTTAGCTTATATGCGCATACGTGAATGGCAAGATATTTTTAGCCAGTTGAAATATGCCTTACGTGATTTAAACATTACCATGAGCCGCATTGAATTCACCCCAACAACGCAAGATGCTAGTCATAACAAAGAAAATAATAAAACAGGTAACGAAGCAGGTAACAAAGATGGGACCAGCAATAATAACAATGACATTATTCATCAAGCAATATTATCGGGCTTATTAAGCCACTTAGGGCAACTAGACGATAACCGTGAATACAAAGGCGCACGTAACAGTCGCTTTTATATTTTTCCGGGCTCGGGTGTGGCAAAAAAATCACCTAAATGGTTAATGGCAACCGAGCTAGTTGAAACTAGTCGTTTATTTGCGCGTATGGTTGCAAAGATAGACCCGCAATGGATTGAGCCGTTAGCACCACATTTAATAAAACGAAATTATAGTGAGCCGCATTGGGAGAAAAAACAAGGTGCGGTGATGGCGTTCGAACAAGTTATTCTATATGGGTTGACCATAGTCTCAAAACGTAAAGTTAACTTTAATAAAATAGAACCTCATACCTGTCGTGAAATATTTATTCGTGAGGCGTTAGTCAATGGCGACAGCACGATTAAAGAGCCGTTTTATCAGAAGAATCATCAATTAGTCGCGAGTATTGAAAAACTAGAACAAAAGGCTCGCCGTAAAGACTTTTTAGTTGATGAAGAACGATTAGTTGAATTTTATGATGAAAAACTGCCTGAAACCATTATTTGTCAGCGGAGCTTTTTGTCGTGGTGGAAAAAAGAAAAGACGAACAAAGCACAATTATTAGATTTTACTAAAGATTTTCTTTTAAACGAAAGCTCTAAAGTATTATCTGCCAATGATTATCCTGATGTTTGGCAGCAGGGGAATTTAACCTTACCACTAACTTATCATTTTACCCCTGGCGATATCGACGACGGTATTAGCTTACACATTCCGGTGGGTGTGTTAAATCAAGTTGAAAATATTGACTTTGATTGGCTTATTCCTGCACTGCGTTTAGAGCTTATTATTGCCTTGATCAAAGGATTGCCGAAATCTTTACGTCGTAACTTTGTCCCTGCACCCAACTATGCTGAAGCTTGTTTGTCAGCGATAACAGAATTTAACGGTCGATTTGTTGATGCGATAGAAAAGCATTTGCTACGTATGACCGGTGTACGGTTACCTGAAGATATATGGCAAGGTATTGAGCTACCCGTACATTTACAAATGAACTTTAAAGTGATCAATGAAAACGGCAAGTTGCTCAGTGAAGGGCGCTCGCTTGATAAATTAACCAGTGAATTACAAGGGAAAGTAAAAGCTTCTATTAGAAAAGTAGCAGACAAAGGCATAGAGCGCGAGCAGATCACCGAATGGGACTTTAAGGATATACCGAAAGGCTATGAAAAGAAGGTAGCTAATATCACCATTAAAGCGTTCCCCGCGTTAGTTGATAAAAATAAAAATGTTGCCATTGAACTCTTTGAACAAGAAAGTCTTGCTGAGCAGTCAATGGTTAACGGTATTAGCCGTTTGATTTTGTTGAATATACCTTCACCGGTAAAATACCTTCAACAAAAATTACCTAATAAAGCAAAATTAGGACTTTATTTTAATCCTTTTGGTTCAATTCCTGATTTATTAGATGATTGCATCGTTGCTGCTTGCCAGTTTCTGGTCAAAGAGCATGGTGAATTGCCGCGTAGTAAAACTGATTTTGAAAAGGCCAAAGACTATGTTCGTGCCGAACTTGCCGACTGCGTGTTAGCTTCAGCGATAAAAGTGGAAAAAGTATTAACACTTAATCATGAGATCAGTAAAAAGTTAAAAGGAAGAATGTCACTTGATGTTATTCAAGCGCAGGCGGATATTAAAGCGCATTTAAAATTATTAGTATATAAAGGCTTTGTTACTGCATCGGGTCACCAGCGCTTAGACGATATAGCGCGTTATTTACAAGCTATGCTGAGACGAATGGAAAAGTTGCCTGTTGATCCTAATCAAGATCGATTAAAAATGATGGAAATCACCAAAGTGCATGGGGTTTATCAGTCATTATTAGCTAATCAAAGTAAAGGAAAGCCAATAACAGATGAAATACTCGCCGTTCGGTGGATGTTGGAAGAGTTTCGTGTATCAGTTTTTGCACAAAATTTGAAAACGGCTTATCCCGTTTCAGCTAAGCGAATTTTAAATCATTTAAAAGAAATTTCAGTTAATTAGTAGAATATTTTAGCCATTTTTTATTTGCATATTTGACAGTAAACTCAGCAATGGGTATAAAAGAGTCAGAAAAATTAAAATAAGACAATGGAGCAGTAATGGTTAACTTTGATGATAAACGTGATTTCTATCGCATGATGTTAAATAGTGATGTAACAGTAACCATTATTGACGACGAAGCGAATAGTAAAATTATGGCTACTTGTCGTGATTTAAGTGCTACGGGAATGGCAATAGAAATGAGCCACCCACTTGAGTTAAATACTTGCGTTAAAGTTAGTGTCGAGTCAGCAAATAACAATGTTCAGCCACTTGAGATTTCAGGAAAAATTGTCAGAGTTACTGAAGAAGGTGCTGAGTGCTTTTTAGTTGGAATTAACATTTCTGAAATAGATTAGTCACCATCTATTTGAATTTAAGTGTTAATTTAAAATATGAACTAAAAGCCATTAAATAAAAAACGAGCATATAGCTCGTTTTTTTATTTTATCAACTTAGTAAAGTTTAGCTAACCTGACACACCAAGCCTTTCAAATAATACCCTTCTGGATAATTAGATGAAATAGGATGATCGCCAGCTTGTTGAAGGCGTTCAACAAAATGTACTTCACGTTTGGCATCTAAGGCAGCATCAGCAACGACTTTTTGAAATAAGCTAGCTTCCATCAAACCTGAACAAGAAAATGTTAATAATATACCGTTAGGCTTTAACAACTGCATGGCAAGCATATTAATGTCTTTGTAACCACGACAAGCCCCGGTGAGTTGTGCTTTAGATTCAACAAATTTTGGTGGATCTAGAATGATCATGTCGAACTGACGTTTTTCCTCACGATATTTCCTTAACAATTTAAAGACATCGGCTTTAACAAACGAAACATTTTTGTCTTGTAAGTTATTGAGCGCAACATTCTCTTTTGCTAAATCGAGAGCCGATTGTGAAACATCAACATTAATGACTTCTTTCGCGTCATTAGCGGCACAATGTAAGGCAAAGGTACCAGTATAAGAAAAACAGTTTAATACACTTTTACCCTTTGAATAACGACCTGCAGTAACACGTGAGTCACGTTGGTCTAGGTAAAAACCAGTTTTATGACCTTTTGCTACATCAACATTAATCAATAAACCATGTTCTTTTATCACACATGCGGTTGATGCTAAAGGCTCAGTTAACCAACCTGTAACAGGCTCTAACCCTTCTTTTTTTCGAACATCTACGTCTGAGCGTTCATAAATACTACAGTCAGGGTAAAGTTTTTTTAATACTTCAACCAACGTATAACGATGGAAGTCTGCGCCGGCACTTAATAGCTGACAAACAATGAGGTTGTCGTATTTATCAATGGTAATACCAGGTAAACCGTCAGACTCACCCGCAATTAAGCGATAGCCCGTTAATCCACCTTCTTCGATAAACCAGTCGCGTCTAGATTGGGCGCTTAATAATTTTTTACGAAAAAATTCACTATCAATTTCTTCGTTTTCATTAAAGCTCCAAACACGTACTCTAATTTGAGATTCTGGTGAGTATGCGCCTCGGGCAAGCCATTTTTCCTTGTGATTATAAATATCAACAGTGTCACCCAACATAGGTTTACCTTTGATTTTATTGATCGCTTGAGAAAATATCCAAGGATGTTTTCGTAATAAAGACTTGTCTCGGCTTACTTTTAAATAAATTCTTGCTGACATGTGACTATACTTATATGAGCAGGTAAATGAAATTGCGCAGAGTGTAGTCAATGCGACGCTCCGGTGCAATCTTCAAACTCAGTTATTTTGGTTTAAATTATGGAGCAACAAGTATGAATGTTAGTTATATGGCCCATGTTAGTGGAAAAGTGCAGGGCGTCTATTTTCGTGCGTCTAGCCAGCAAGTTGCTATTGACCACGGTTTAAGTGGTTATGCACGTAATTTAGCTGACGGTGACGTTGAAGTGCTAATGTGTGGCGAGGAAAGAGAAGTTGATAAAATGCTCGAATGGTTAACGCATGGGCCACCACAAGCAGAAGTCGCCAAGATGCAAAAAAAGAAAGTGCAATGGCAAGAGCATCATTTTTTCGCTATTAGTTAACGGTTAAACAGAAAATAATTTAGGATGTTTTTCAGACTATTTATTGTTAATCCGTAGCAATAATTAACGTTTGCTGAAATTTCTCTAGCAGAAATTTCAGCAGTTCAATATTTATCTTGTGCAGTATCTGGGAAAATCTTAGCGTTCCTGACAAAATTTATTGATATTAATTATTTTATTTATTGTCCTGGGTTTGTCATCAAAGCAATTATCCTTACAGCACGTAGTAAGGCATGATGACTATCGAAAATAAAGAACAATGGATAAATAACAAGCTACGTCCTAAATAAACCTTATGGTACGCATAGGGTATCAAACGCCAGTAATCAAACGAATAAGCTACTCATATTTTGGCTAGTCTCAAATAGCCAACTAATAACCAAACTTGTAACAAGAACAATCGTTGTTGCGTTTTCTCATCGTTTCTTTACGGTCACTCATTTAGTTTTATCAATTTAATAGGCGTTATCTGTCAAGAGTTTTTCCAATTCTGAACTAAAACCATGAAACCTAGTCTTATTTGAGAATCGAATTAATCTGTGCATACCATCAAATAAGGAAAAAGTACTTTGAAAAAATTAATGCTGTTGTTTATCGTGTTATCTCTTGCAGGTTGTGTAGGGATTCCTTTGTCTAGCGTGTATAAAATGATGGTGGCTGATCCGCTCGAATTTAACCCAGGTGCTATTTCAATTGCTATTAAAAGCTCGAATACCATAAAGATTCATACGGGTGACGTTGAAATGAGCATGTTTATTCATAGCGACGATTCAGTTTTAGCCGTATCGCAACAGTATTTTCTAGCCGTTGATAATACACCTCGACTACCAATATTAGCTGAAGGGCTTAACGATAATGAAACATTAACGGTATTAACATTATCATCTGAAGATGTTGTAAAGATGAAAAACTTACAAAAAATGATGGGAAAACATCTGATAAATGGTGGTAAACGTGATGACTTTGGTTTTTCTGTCCGTGTATTAGCTGGGTGTAAAAATACAAAAAATATACCAGAGAATGTTTTCGTTAGTTTATTTCTAAAATTAGATTTTAGGTCTGATTTCTTCCCTTTGTACGAAGATTTTGATATAGGTCAAGCTGACTTGTCACCACTAAAGAACTTAGTAAACTGGGATGATTGTAATTCTTAAATCTGTGAAGATTAATAGATATAATAAAAAATAAAGTAGAATTTAAAAACAGTTAACTGCTTTAAGCTTGGTTAGCTCAGGCCCGAGCAGGATATTATATTGTTAATATAATTCAGCAGTTAAACTGAAAAAAAACCTTGGCTTTTCATTATATATCGCTTATTTTATCCACTAAAATTGTCTGATAGTCGGGTATTATTTTTATGGAGACTAACATGTTACTTATCGGGTCATTTTTACTGGTATTTATTGGCTGTATTCATTCATATCTCGGTGAAAAATACCTTTTGATACGTTTGTTTACGCGTGATAATTTACCGAAATTACTGGGCAGTGATTGGTTTACAAAACGAGTTCTAAGGTTTGCTTGGCATCTCACGACACTAGCTTGGTGGGGCTTTGCAGCCATATTATATTTTTTATCACAACCGAGCGACAATATTCGCAGCGAAATTTTAATGATAACCGCAGTGGTTTTCGCATTAAGTGGTATTATTTCATTGTTATTTACCCGTGGTAAACACTTGTCATGGCTGTTCTTTTTCGTTATTGCCGCTACAAGTCTTTTTGGCGCACTTTACAGCTAACAAGTGACAAAACAGCTAATAAACAGATAACTAATATTTGTATTTTGCAATTTACTTCACTAGTTTCCACCCTATAGCCAATCAACGGATGACACTTGGAAAATTCATGAATTATGATCAATTTAATAAGTTTTGTGGTTCATTGCTTGCAACTACCTATGTCGTTCAATGGGGAAACTCTCATGTTTGGAAAGTTGGTGGTAAAGTTTTTGCAATTGGTGGTTGGGCAGAAAATGAACAGCCTGCTTTTGTTTTTAAAACATCAGCGTTAAATTTTGGATTTTTAAAAGAGTCAGCAGGGTATAAACCAGCCCCATATTTTGCTAACCGAGGGATGAAATGGATACAGCAATTTCATCGTGTTGAAGATAAGGATGATGATTTAATATATTACCTTACAGAATCGCATCGTTTAGTTTCTCTTGGTTTAACCAAGAAAAAACAAAAAGAGCTTGGTTTAAACTCCCGTTAATATCGCAAAACATATAATCACAAAACCAAGTCATCATTTGAATCTCCTTCGATAAAAAGGACACACTATATTATTAACTAAGCGTATATGGGATAGATGGTAGAACTAAGTATTTAATCGTTGAAAAACAGCTAATAGTTTGATAATTTATTTTTTATGATTAGGACGTTACCTCTCTGAGAGGACATTAAGTTGATTATAACGTTGAATTTAAAACTGAAATTCTGTTTGTTTCGCTATTAACACCACAAGACTATGAATTGATAATCAAATATTGTTCATGGTGTCTTTCAGGCGTGTAATCTGGGCTAGTCAATCTCCGAAAAATATCAAGGTAAAGGATTAATATTTGAAATGCTGTAATCATCACTAAAATATATCTTTAATGAATATAATTTACCTAGAATTATGGCTAATTATATGCAAGGAAATACCCGTTCTGGAAAGTTATTGAATAAGCTTTTTTATTCAATAATAAGGTTTATAAAAATCATATTTTAAAATATCTGGCTCATGGTAAGATCATGTTTTAACATCAAAAGTAAATCCGAATTAAACTAGTATATAATAAGTTTCTTGAATAAACGCTAAGCAGTTATAACCTAGAAATTTACTTGTTTAGCCCGTATCTTTTGCCTATTTGTCGGCCATTAGCAAGGAATTTAGAAGTATGGAGTTTTATCTGGTTATTTTATTATTTGCAGCGTCAACAACAATAACGCCTGGCCCGAATAATATAATGATAATGACATCGGGTTTAAATTACGGTATTAAAAAGAGCATTCCGCACTTGTTAGGTATATGTTTTGGTTTTCCTGTTATGGTAATGCTGGTCGGTTTAGGTTTTAGTGTTATATTTGAAAAATATCCTTTAATCCATGAAATAATCAAAGTATTAGGTGTCGTCTATTTATTATATTTAGCTTGGCTCATTGCATCTTCTTCTGCAACATCATTAGAAAGTGTCAATTCAAAACCATTTAGTTTTATCCAAGCAGCTTCGTTTCAATGGGTTAACCCCAAAGCATGGGTTATGGCCACAGGTGCAGTTGCTGCATATACGACAGTATCTGCTGATGTTTTTGTACAGGTCATCTATATTGCTTTAGCTTTTTTTCTTGTCGCTTTCCCTTGTGTCGGTATTTGGCTTTATTTTGGCGCTGGTCTTAAAAGGTACCTAAAATCGCCAAAACATCAAAAAATGTTTAATTTATCAATGGCTTTTCTTTTAATTGCATCAGTATTTCCTGTATTAGAAGAACTAGTTGTTCAATATGTTGTTTAATAAACAAAATAGTTAAGCTGTTGGATGTAGTTTTACTAGTCTTTTTACCCTTATACTAGTCTTTTTACCCTTATACTAGTCTTTTTACCCTTATTTGACCTGTTAGTTTATCGGGAAGTTTTATCTCAATATGAATATATTTTTAATTATTGCTGGTACTTTAAGTGCTATTGTCGCCGTTTTACATATCGGTTGTATTTATTTTGGCGCTTCTTGGTACCGCTTTTTTGGGGCAGGAGAGCAAATGGCTATACTTGCTGAACAAGGTCGTATACAACCGACAATCATTACTACTGGTATTGTGCTAGTGCTGTCCATTTGGTCACTTTACGCATTTTCTGCAGCAGGTGTTATTTTCCGCTTACCTTTAATTCGTATAGCTCTTATTTTAATAACGCTAATTTATTTAGTTCGTGGTATTGCTGGCTTATTTTTTGTTAATTCACCGATGGGGCGCTCTCCTGAATTTTGGCTGTGGAGCTCTTTGATTTGTTTATGTTTTGGCATTATTCATCTGATCGGATTAAAGCAAGAATGGGTAAGATTATAAGCAGACTATGATCGATACAAGCAACTCAAACGAATGCTAAATGGTTGATAACTATCGACCATTTAAATTTTAGTTAACTATTTATTGCCACTAAATAAGGCAGTCTCTATCAAGGAGGAACAGGACCAATGTTTCCGGTATTAAAAACAAAGCGTTTAAAGTTAGATCAATTATCTAAAGAAGATTCAGCTAGCTTATTTGAGTTATTCTCGAATAATTCAGTTGTTGAATATTACGATCTCGAAGCTTTCACTGAGCCGTCACAAGCGACGGAATTAATAGAATTATTTAATGTTCGTTTCAAAGAAAATCTAGGTATTCGTTGGGCAATACGTTTAAAGGAAACAAATCAATTAATAGGAACTTGCGGCTTTAATACATGGAGTCCTAAAATGAAGAGTGCTGTGATAGGGTACGACTTACTACCACAATTTTGGGGAAAGGGTTACACAACGGAAGCTGTTCATCGGATTATTACATCAGCATTCCTAGGTGAGTTAAAATGTGGTGAATTGAATCGTATTCAGGGTGATACTGTTGCTGGGAATTCAGCCTCAGAGTTTCTTTTATTTAAAATTGGTTTTAAAGAAGAAGGAATTCGTCGACAAAGTGGTTATTGGAAAAACCAGTTCCACGATCTTAAATGTTTTGGCTTAATTAAGTCAGAGTATCTTGGAATAAAACAAGTCACTTAAACATCTAAATACAGAAGCGTGTGCGCTTCTGTTAAGTTTCGCCCATACATCATAACGAAGTTGGTCTTGTAATGCATTTAAGGGACAAACCCTGCCTCGAATTCCACGAACATTATTACTTACGCGCAATGAAAATTGGATTGAAATCTGTGCCCGGGGCAACCGCTTTTAGCATCAAACTGATGACGGGTTGGTATTACCAACTTGTTATCTACTTGATGAAAATAAGCTTTTAATTCGTCACTCGCGAAAGTGAAAGATAACGAAAAGTTTAATTCTGTTTCTGTAAATAATATTCGCCCAACAATAGTTTTTATATTTAACAACTAAGTAGTAATAAACACACAGCACAAGCATTGCCCATAATTTCAGATTGTTACCTTTATTATTACTTGGTGTATTTAATCTAATTCAGCTATCAATACCGACATATATAGCTAAATGACGAAGGCCATCGAGTTCTGAATCTACCAGCTAAGCAGGAACACAAGAAGAGTATTTCTTGAAGTAAAATGGCTGTTATTTGTTATTATTGATGGCCTGTATATATATCGGTGCGAAGTATCCGAATATTCAAAAACATCCCGAGCGAGTTGTCACTGCAATGCTAATTAATGTTCACATCAGCGTTATGGTGATAAATAGCCTACTATTTATACTAACAATATAGATATACTTATTTCTTTAACCGATAAAAAAATTTAATAGGTATGGTCAATAATTTTAAGTTCAAGAAAGATTTAATATAAAAGCTTAAGAGGTTTTATGATTAACTTGAAGAGTTTAAAAGTAAAGTTTGTCGCTATTTTTATCGTGTTAGGCCTAGTTCCTGCTGCTATTGTTAGTATTATTTCAACTATGAATAGCTCAGTAGATGTTACGGGTAAAGTTTATAACGAGCTAACCGCTATTAATCAAATTAAGAAACAATCTATTGAGCATTACTTTGATGAACGTAAAAGCGATATGGGCGTTCTTATTGATATAGCCGATACTATGCAACAACAAGCATTTATGAAGTTATCAGCAATAAATGAACTTAAAAAATCTCAACTTAAGGATTACTTTAAGAATAATAATATTCAATTGGAAATTCTTGCAAATGAAAACAGTATCCACCAAGCCATAGCTGAACTAGTTAATAATTTTTCTAACAAGAACCTATGGACTAAATCACTTAATAAATACGATAAAAACTTTAAGCCATTATTATCCTACTTTGGCTGGTACGACTTTTTTATAATCAGCGCTAGGGGCACTATTGTCTATTCTGTTACGAGAGAAAGTGACTTAGGACAAAAAATCCCGCAAGATTTAACTGGCAGTTCATTTTATCAAGCATTTAAATTAGCTAAACAATCAGATTCAAATGACATTCAATTTGCCGACTTTCTTCCCTATGCTCCCAGTAATAATGATCCCGCCGCATTCATGGTCAAACCGGTAGAGGTTAATGGTAAACGTATAGGTTATATTGCCTATCAACAACCCTTGGACAAAATTAATAGTATTTTAGGTATTAGAGAAGGTATGGGTACATCGGGAGAATCCTACCTTGTCGGACAAGATAAACTCATGCGCTCAGACTCTTACCTAAACCCAGCTGAATATTCTGTTAAAGCTTCATTTGCTGATACAAACAAAGTTCAAACTGAAGCCGCTGAAAGTGCATTGAATGGAGAGAAAAACACTCGCGTCATCATAGATTATAACAATAATCCCGTCGTCAGCAGTTGGGACTATATCGATATTGCCAGTAGTGTACGGTGGGCTATTATCTCCGAAATTGATGTTGCAGAAGCATTTAACCCTAGAACAGCTAATAATGAAGATTTTTATAAAGGTTATATTGAAAAATATGGTTACTATGATTTGTTTTTGATAAATCCGAATGGTCATATTTTTTATACTGTAACCAAAGAATCTGATTTCAATACTAATATTTTAACTGGAAAATATGCGTATTCTAATTTGGGCCGCTTAATTAAGGATATTAGTAACAGTAAAAAATACGGTTTTGTAGACTTTGCTCCTTATGAACCCAGTAATGGTGATCCTGCCGCATTTATTGGACAACCCTTGTTAAAACCCGATGGGCAAGCTGCACTTTATGTTGCTTTGCAGTTACCTCTAGAGGGAATACAAACAATCATGGGGATCAGAGAAGGTATGGGAGAAACAGGAGAAAGTTATTTAGTTGGTCAAGATTTAAAAATGCGCAGTAACTCATACTTAGATCCTAATGGCCATACTGTAAAAGCAAGTTTTGCTGGTTCAGTTGCAAAAAATGGCGTCGACACCGTTGCGGTTAAACGTGCACTAACAGGTGAAAAAGGTACCGATATTATTATTGATTATAATGGTAACCCAGTACTTTCATCTTTTGACCGCATCGAATTTGATCATTTTAATTGGGCTATATTATCCGAAATAGATGAGCTAGAAGCTTTTGCATCAATACGAAAAAATACCATTTTTATGATCAGTTTAATGATTACTATTATTGCTGTGGTGGTCATGGTTGGTTTCTTTGTGGCCAAACGTATAGCGACGCCAATTAGCGAAATTGCTGATGTTGCTGAAAAAGTGGCTAGTGGCGATTTAACTATGCAGGTTGATAAAACGTCCGAAGATGAGGTTGGTAACTTGCAAGTTGCTATTAGGAAGATGATAGTTAACTTATCTAAAATGGTAGGGAATATTTCGGGGATAGCCATTCAACAAGCATCCACCTCTGAGGAACTTGCGGCAATAACCACGCAAACAAATTCTACGGTTGCAGAGCAACAGGCGATTGCAGAGCAACTTGCTACGGCAATGCAGGAAATGGGGGCAACTGTTAATGAGGTTGCAGCCAGTACTGCGACTACATCATCGGCAGTAGATAATATTAAAAATAAAGTGAACGATGGCGCTAGTAAGTTAGATGAAACTTATCACTCAATTGTTAATATGAGCGAGCATATTAAGCAATCTGAGCAAAGCGTTCAAAAAGTGAGAAAAGACTTTGATCAAGTAGTTAATATTCTCGATGTTATAAAAAGTATTGCTGATCAAACTAATTTATTAGCATTAAATGCTGCGATTGAAGCCGCTCGGGCTGGTGATCAAGGTCGTGGTTTTGCGGTAGTCGCTGATGAAGTTCGTCAACTTGCACAAAGAACCCAAGACTCAACCAAAGAAATTGATGAGATGATCAATATTATCGTCGATGGCGCAAACTCATCGGTTGAAGTTATGGCAAACAGTGTCGTTCAGGCTGATTCGGTGCAGATGCATGCTAAAGAAGCTAGAGAAATCAACCAAGTTATTGCAAGCGATATGAATGAAATTAGTGACTTAAGTGTGCAAATTGCAACAGCAGCAGAAGAACAATCTGTTGTTGTCGAAGAAATCTTAAAAAATGTTGAAATTTTAAACTCTGGTGTAACAGAAACGAGTCAAGCTACTGAAAATATTTCACAATCAAGTGTCGAGCTTGCTCGTTTGGCTAGCGAATTAGAAAAAGAATCATCAGCGTTTAAAATCAAATAGCTAGCTGATTTTATTCATATATCAGTCTGTTTATTACTACGAGAGTTTGTTTTTATTTCTCGGGGTACTTAGCATATTTACCCGTCGGTCATATTTAGCCTGCATATTAATAAAAGCTGAATATTGACTCAGACTTTCCGTTTTATACTGTTACAAAAACCAAATCTAAATAGATTTACCCTTCATAAAATAACTGCTATTTTAAATTTATTTAATATAACTATAACAGTGTGATGCTTAAAACTTGAAATTCACAATTAAAAGGGTGTATCAATAATATATATGAGATATTGGAATATTATCTGTGTTGTCATACTTCTCAGTGCTTGTACTAACAGTAATTGGCGGACAGCAAGTAGAGAACCCGCTGGTATTGCTACTCTACCTAGTGAAGATAGTCGAGCCATCATTGAATTCTATGCTGCAGATGCTTTTAGTTGGCGTGGCTGGTTTGCTGTCCACCCTTGGATCGCAATTAAAGAAAAAAAAGCGACTGAATATAGAGTTTATGAAGTTATCGGTTGGCAAGTTAGGCAAGGGAAACCTGCAATCAGGCAATATAAAACTACAACACCCGATAGATACTGGTATGGTTCAAAACCTAAGTTATTACTTTCTATTAAAGGTGATAAAGCTTCAAAGCTTATTCCTAAAATTCAGGCTGCAATAGCACGTTACCCTTGGCTAAATGAATATAGTATTTTTCCTGGTCCTAACAGTAATACTTTTGTCGCTTGGATTGGCCTGCAAGTGCCAGAGCTTGAATTAGAACTACCGTTAAGTGCTATTGGCAGTGGCTACGCTGATTAATATTTACTAATGCTACGGAGCTATGTATCAACATTCTATTGAAAGGACAGCAGATATTGTCTTTTGTTGTTTTAGCATTTTATAATAAAGTAGCTAACTTAAAACTTCATTAAGCAATTGAAAGCCAAATTAGCGTTTAATTTCAATTGAACTCCATGTCCATATTTTAATACGCTTGTATATTCTTTATGCATAATTTTAAAACAAACACTTGAATAATACTTGAAGGTGAACTTGTGGTTGGGCGATGAGAGCAAAGTCAGTTAATCTGTTATTTACCTTGGTAAAACTAAGGTAGATGTTAAATTGGAAATAGTATCGGTAAGACATTATGGTTTAAAATCATCCAGAGACAGCAAAGTAGAAATAAACGCTTTAAAAACATTAAGATTTAATTACCGCTAAAAAATAGTGAAATTATGTATCAATCAAACTTATTAAAAACGGGCTCTTATATTAATGGCCAATGGTTATCTTCTGCAACATATTTTGAGGTAACTAATCCTTTTGATAACAGTGTACTGGCAAATGTATCAAATGCAGGTGTTACTGAAACCGAGCAAGCCGTTGTTGCGGCTAAGATAGCTTTAAGGGGGTGGTCTCAAAAACCAGCCAACGAACGTGCGCTATTAATGCGAAAATGGTTTGATCTTGTGATGAAAAACCAAGATGAATTAGCTGAGCTATTAACGTTAGAGCAGGGCAAACCCTTAGCTGAAGCTAAAGGCGAAATTTCTTATGGTGCATCATTCATTGAATGGTTCGCTGAAGAAGGAAAACGCATCTATGGCGACACTATGCAGGCTCCGAGTAACGATAAACGCATTGTTGTTATCAAGCAGCCCGTAGGTGTTGTTGCAGCCATTACGCCATGGAATTTCCCCAATGCGATGATTACGCGTAAAGCTGCGGCAGCCTTAGCCGCTGGTTGCACCTTTGTTGTTAGACCTGCAGCACTTACTCCATTGTCAGCCTTAGCATTAGCCGAACTTTCTAAGCAAGCAGGAATACCTGATGGCGTATTTAATGTCGTTGTTGGCACTGATTCGCGTGCGATGGGAGAAGTACTCACGACTCATCCTGATGTTGCCAAGTTTACTTTTACTGGTTCAACTAACGTTGGTAAAACGTTAATTAAACAATGTGCATCAACGGTAAAAAAAGTATCAATGGAACTTGGAGGCAATGCTCCGTTTATTGTTTTTGATGATGCTGACATTAATGCTGCGGTTCAAGGGGCTGTTGTTTCAAAATACCGCAATGCGGGACAAACTTGCGTTTGTACCAATCGTATTTTAGTGCAAGAATCTGTATTAAAAGAATTTACTGAAAAATTTGTAATCGCGGTTGAAGCGTTAACATTAGGTAACGGTTTAGACCATGCTGTAAATATTGGCCCGATGATTTCCACTTCAGCTATTGATGAGGTAAAACAATTAGTTGCTCTGTCACTGAATGCGGGGGCTCGACTGTTAACAGGTGGAGTGTCTGAACAGGGCAGTTGTTTTTATCAACCAACCGTTTTAGCTGATGTAACGAATGAAATGGCAATTGCTGCTAACGAAATTTTTGGCCCTGTAGCACCTATTATCAGTTTTAAAACTGAGCAAGAAGCGCTTCAAATTGCTAATGATACTGAATACGGGTTAGCGGCCTATTTTTATGCCCGGGATATTGGTCGAGTATGGCGGATATCAGAAGCACTAGAATTTGGCATGATTGGCATTAATGAAGGTATTATTTCTAATGCTGCCGCTCCTTTCGGCGGTATGAAACAGTCAGGTAACGGGCGTGAAGGTTCTAAATATGGCCTTGATGATTATCTTGAAATTAAATATCTCTGTATGGGCGGTATTTGATTTTTAAAAACAGTTCTAATAAATATATATTATTTCTATGGCGTGCTACTTATCTTTTATTACAAAGTTATCAATGAGGCTAACAATATTGTTTCACGAATTATGGGAAGTTCACAACGATGTTGATCAATCTTCAGAATGTAATAATAGCGCTTTAATACCGTTTTAATACAAGCTCGAATGCGGATATCACGATTAGTATCATTCAGGCTTTCAAGGTATATTTTTCTCTGTGTTAGTTCGATATTTTTACGAGGAAAATCATGGACCTCATTATTGTATAAATCAAGCACCTTCATTGGTCACGAATATAGGAGGTTTTCGTGTTGTGACTAATTCACCTTTGAAGCATGACTCATAAATTAGCGGCTAGTATGTATTTTTAAAATAATGTTCTCATAAAGTCGAGTTAAGGTATAAAGTTCATCTAAATCAACTCCTTCATTAACTTGATGAATAGTTGCGTTAGTTAGACCCACTTCAACAACTTGGGTATGATCATTTGCGATGAAACGTCCATCTGAAGTACCACCACTCGCTGATAGTTGAGGTCTAATACCAGATTCTTGATAAACTGCCTCGCTAATAATTTCTATTAACTCAGTACCTTGAGTATGATAAGGAATACAAGGTCTTTCCCATTTTATATCGGCTGTGCAATTAATCCCTGTTAATAATCGAGCAACTATGTGCTCTAGATCAGGTTGAGAGTATTTGTAGCTATATCTGATATTAAATCTAACTTCACATTGACTGGGAACAATATTGTCAGAAAAATCACTTGACTGAATATAAGTTATTTGTAGGCTAGTGCCAGGAATTTCTTCGGTACCTTTATCCCACGTTAACTGATTTAATAAAGCTGAAAATTTCACAGCAAAATGCACGGCATTAATTGCTTGTTGTGGATAGGCAACATGGCCCTCTTTTCCCGTAAATAAAACTCTGGCCGATATTGCTCCTCTACGCCCAACTTTAATGGTATCGGCAACGGTATATTTCGCTGTAGGCTCACCAACTAAGCACATATCTAATACTTCATGGCGTTCATTTAAAGTATTCATTATTACCTTTGTGCCAAATTCAGCCTCACCTTCTTCATCGCAGGTCAGTAATATATAAAGAGAGCCACAATTCAATTTATTATTTACAGATTCTACCGCAGCAATAAAACATGCTATTGCTCCTTTCATATCAACAACACCACGGCCAATTAGCTTGCCATCAACAATATCTGCCGCAAAAGGTGTCACGCACCAAAGTTCAGGGTGATGAGCAGGTACCACATCAATGTGGCCAGCAAAAGCAAAACGCTTGCCTTGACCAAAAACACGCTTGGCAATTAAATTTCTTACACCATTAACAGTTAATTCTTCAATCACAAAATGCAGGTCCTCAAGTAAGCTATGTAAATATGAAAAACAGCCGGCATCATCAGGAGTAATAGAAGGAAATCGCACCATAGCTCTGGTCAGCTCAATCGCGCGCATACCTGACTTAGTACTATTTTTTAATATCTCGAAGAATCTACTATTGTTTAGAGTCTTGTTCTCTTTAAGTGTATTTTCTAAAGTTGAAGGTTGTTCCATAAACTATTTTACCTGTACTTCCGAGTGCCGAATGTATATTTCATCTTATTTTCTATAAACGAAATCAGCCAATAGATATTTAGTAAATAAGTCCGTATAAAGTGAGAATGAATAAATATATCTGCATCTGAATAATAATTTTAAGGTCTCAGTGTAGTGACTGAAGTGACATAGTTATCATGGGAGTTTGTAGTATAAATACGGAATTAAAAATTATAACTCTTGGGTTAGGTCATATAAGAAAATAAAGAATCATGTAAGCTTTCAATTACCTGATTTGTATCTTTATCCTTGACTAGTAAACAGACGTTATTAGTACTTGCTCCATGAGAAATGAAGCGAATATTTATTTCGTTAATCTTTCCAAAAACACTTTGCCCAATACCTTTAGTGTTATTTAAATCATTTCCTATAACAGCAATCAGAGATAAGTTATGTTCCACAGTCACTTCAAAAAATTCTTGAAGATTTTCTACTACCGTTGATATTAATAATGTTGGTATCGTGTTTTCTGAGTTATCAAATGCTAATGCGACACTAAATTCATTTGTAGTGACTAAGTCAGCACTTAATTCATACTTAGCTAAAATAATGAATACTTTTGCTAAAAAAGTGCTTTGTTGCAATACAGTTACACTTCTAATTGTAACTAAAGTTTGCTCTCTTTTATGCGAAATAGAGCGATAGGTTGGTGTATAATCGACTTGGTGTTTAATATGCGTACCACCTTTTTCTGGTTCTTTACTTGAACCAACAAATACTGAAATATCATTACGCATGGCAGGAGCTAATGTTGCGGGGTGCAATATTTTTGCACCCAAAGTAGCCATTTCACGTGCCTCACCAAAGCTAATTTCTTTAATCGCTTTAGCTTGAGAAGTAATCTTTGGATCTGTGGTGAATATTCCTACTACATCCGTCCATATCGCCAACCTATTTCCGTTAAGTGCTTCGGCTAATAATGCGGCACTATAATCGGACCCTCCTCGACCAAGCGTAGTGGTATTACCTAATTTGTCTTGACCAATAAAGCCCTGAGTAACAAAAACAGTATTCATAAGGCTTGGCAGTAAAAGTTGTTGACAAGCAATTTTTAAAAGTTGCTCATCTACAATAGCCTTACCAAAGTAACTGTTAGTTTTCATCACTTGTTGTACATCGAAATACTCGCATACCACCCCGATTGATTGTAATACTTTAGTGAAAATTGTTGAGCTAAACATTTCTCCAAATGATAAAACTTTATCTGCCGTCTTTGCACTATACTGATTAAATTGGCTGTGGGCATAATGAGATAAAATATTAAGCAAATTATGAACCTCTATGTTTAACGGCTCTTTTATTTTAGAAGTAAAGTGTTGAGTAATATTGAATTGAATTACCGATATTTCAGCAATAATTAATGCTTGTTCTTTAACCGATACATTTTTTTTGCTCAAACGAACTAAATAATTAGTAACTCCTGCACTAGCAGATACAACGACCAAACGGTTGCTAGTATCTTTTTTTACTATATGTGCACATCTTAGCATTGTGTGAAAATCAGCGAGGCTAGTACCACCAAATTTAGCGATAGTTATTGATTGTGATGCAAAGTTTTTTGAGTTCAAAAGATTCTTCTTATATTTTAAGTGTTAATATTTAAATTATCTAAAAGTCTTTATACTAAATAAGTAATTTATTAGTCCGTGAATAGGGCTAACGTCAAAGAAACTATTTTTATATTGTTATTCATCAGCCAGTGCCGTTACGGGATCTAGTCGGGCCGCTTTACTTGCTGGCATATAGCCAAAAATTATACCTGTTATGACTGCACAGCCAAAAGCTGTACTCATAACACTCGATGAAATCACAATGGGTATTTCATCACTTATCAGGGCCGAAAACCCTAATAATCCTAATGACAATACAATACCTATAGCACCGCCAACAGTAGTCAGTAATACTGACTCAGTTAAAAATTGTCGCATAATATCTTTTTTTCGAGCACCGGTTGCCATACGAATTCCTATTTCCCGAGTGCGTTCTCGTACTGTCATTAACATGACATTCATTACGCCAATACCGCCCACTAATAATGAAATACTGGCTATAGCGCCTAATAATAATGTCATTTGGGCTATGATTGCCGATTTTGCTTGGATTTGAGCTGCATCATTGTGTATTTCAAAGTCTAATACGCCTTTATGCAGATTCAGTAAAGTATTTTTAATAACTTTTTCAGTGTGTTCAAACGGGTAGTTATCATTCACTGCTAGGCTGATGTATTCTGGGGGGCTATGTCCAAATATTCGAGAAAGTGCGGTAGTAAATGGAACAATTACTTGGTTGTTTTTATCTTGATAACTGTCATTGCCCCTTTCTTTGAAAACCCCAATTACTTGGAAAAGCGCCTTCTCAATAAGAATGTACTCGCCAATGATTTTTTCACTTTCACGGAATAATTTTTCTCGTACAGATTGGCCAATAATGACAACAGCATCCGCATGTTCGTATTCTTCTTTTGTAAAAAAACGTCCTTGTTCAACTGGCCAATTACGTAATTCTGGAAAGGTAATTGCAGTTCCTCGTGTATAAGATTGCATATTTATTTTGCCGTAGCGTAGTAATCTATCTTCACCTATAGAGGGGTTTATAAGGTCTATTTCAGGTAAGGTTTCTAGAATTTTTATATCAGCTAAAGTGATTTCACCATCAGGATCTAATGGTGTCGGTGGTATGCCATTGATATACATTATGCTATTACCAAATGCTCCCATATCATTTTTAATTTTCTGTTTAGCCCCTTCAGTAATCGACATCATAATAATGACAGAAGCAACGCCAATTATAATACCTAACAAAGTAAGGGTAGTTCGAAAGATATTACTTAACATCACTCTAGTAGCAGCACGGGCGGCATCACGTAAACCAGAAAAGAATGAACTGTGACTTTTTCCTATTTCCTTATCATTTAAACTCATGTTAGCTAAGAACGAAGGCTCTTTGTTGCTCGATAGCTCGGAATTATCACGATGACTAGTGCTATAGTCTTTAATAATTTCACCATCGTTTACCTCAATAATTCGTTGAGCTTGTTTAGCAACGTTTTGATCGTGAGTAATTAAAATAATGGTATGCCCGGCATAGGATAATTCTTTCAATAATGCCATTACTTCAATACTTGTTGCAGTATCTAACGCACCTGTTGGTTCATCAGCAAGAATTATATTACCACCATTCATCAAGGCACGAGCAATCGAAACACGCTGTTGCTGCCCCCCTGATAGTTGTTTAGGGCGATAATCAAGTCGCTCACTTAAGCCTAAACGGCTAAGTAACTCTTGTGCTCTTTTTCGGCGTTCCTGTTCGGGTAAACCAGCGTAAAGTGCTGGCACTTCGACATTTTCTGTAGCACTTTCACTCGAAATCAAATGGTATTGTTGAAAAATAAAACCAAAGGCTTCTCGTCGTAACCAAGCAAGTTTGTCACTCTTAAAATTAGCAACATCAAATCCACAAAATAAATACTGACCAGAGGTAGGGCGATCAAGACAACCTAATATATTCATTAAGGTAGATTTACCTGATCCAGATGTGCCAATGATTGCAACAAACTCACCGGAATAAATTTTAAGTGATATATTATTTAGTACGGTAACTTTGGGTTGAAAAATATTTTTTCTACTGCTTTTATCTTGCTTCCCATGACCAATATTATCGCACGATCCGCCATAATATTTACCAATGTCTAATAATTCTATCAGTGGTTTATTTACTGTCGTCATGATTATAGAACCATTTCAATTACAGATTTTGAATGAAAAAATTCACCAGTAACTATTGAATTACCTTGGATAAGGCCATCTAATACTTCCGCATTGAAGGCATCGTGCTTACCTGTGGTAATTTCACGTCTTTCAGGTTTCTCTTTATTATTTTCAAGTACACGAACAGTATAAACATTCGCTTTATTATTTACGGCATTTAGTCCTGATATCGGCGCAATTAACACATTCTGAACAAATTCATTAACAAAGAAAACTTGCGCGGTCATGCCTGACATTAATGCGCCGTCAGTATTTTTTACATCAAAGAGTACGGTATAAAAAACAGTTAAGTCACCATCTTGAGGAGGTGCCGGTAATATTTGTCGAACATTACCATGCCATCGACGAATACTATCGCCAAGTGTGGTAAACCATACGGGCATGTCGGATTTGATATAACGAATATCTGCTTCGGCTACTTTTGCTTTTACCGTCATAGTTGATAGATCGGCAATATTTAAAATATTAGGTGTTGAATATGTTGCATTGAGGGTTTGTCCTTCTGTTGCAGATACCGATAATACTGTACCTGACATTGGTGCATAAATACGCGTATAACCTAGCCTTGCTTCGTCACCTTTAAGACGAGATATGCTTTGTTCTATTTGCGCACTAAGTTCTTCAATAGCAGCTTCAGACGTTTTTAAATTGGCAACGGCTAAATGGTAAGATTCTTTACTCGTCGTATTATTTTGTAATAGGGATGCTTGGCGTTTAAATTGATGCTCTGCTAGTGTTGCTGTAGCTTGGCGTGATGATAATTGGGCACGTTGTGCAGCAAGCTCTGCATAAGCAGCGTCAACTGTCGCTTGTTGTAAGCTTGCATCAATCTCAACTAATAAATCACCTTTTTTAATTATTGTTCCAGGTTCCACTGTCAGCTTAATTATCTGACCAGAAACTTGCGCACCAACATCAATAGAATAACGCGGAGATAAGGTACCACTGGCGCCAACTAATGATTCAATATTACCAATTTTAATAGAAACGGTTTCATAATGAATAACCGTTTTATTGCTTTGCCACCAATAGAAAAAAATAATGGAAGTAATTAACGCGATAATTATTTTATACCGGGAGAAATATGATGTCTTATTCATGATTACCTTTTTTCCTTATTCTAACTAGGTATTTGATAACAACGGCTGTCGTCTAATATATACCAACCGATAAAGTAACGTAGTTAAGCCCAATAAATTTACTTCTTTAGTTGCTTTATGCTACCCCAGGTAAATCAGTGAGAATTTTCAATATCACCCGTTAATTCATTTGATAAGGAGTAAATTTTAATGTCACCTTCTCGTCTATTAATTTAACAGTCCGTAAGCTATGACTTTAAGTCAAGCTGCGGGATATTAAATTAATAAAAGGAAAGACTATGGCTCAGAAAAACCTCGTTTACATTGGTTCTTTACGTAATGCTGCTGCTGATAATGCGGGGCAATATATTGAATACAAGGGAGAAAAACGTTATATGAAATCTCCACTTGAGTATTTGGTTGAGTCACTCAATCAAACGGCATTAGGTGATTGTTATACTTTAAAGGGCATTATTTTTGATGATCATGAAAGTGTGCCAAAAGACTGTAAGAAACTAGAAGAGTATGGTTTCTCTCGTCATCCAGATAAGAAATGGTTTTATCCGCACAACCTAATGTTACAGAATAAGCCACTTGAAGAGATAACCTACGCAGTGCCTTCAGCATACCGTCGCTTTCCCATGGGGTCAGCTGAACGGATTACTGGAAAAAGTGATTTTGAGCAGCGTTTACAAGATAAACTTGTCGACCTAAAAGCAGATGTAGTGTTATTGGATGGTTTATTGATAATTCTTGATGAACTAATCGCCCCCGGTAGTCTATTTTGTCGCAAAGTTGTTAATATTCACCCAGGAATTACTCAACTTGAATCACCATTTGAGCGCAGAGGAGCATATGGTACATTAAATTCCTTATATGGTGCTCGGGGTAAAAAAGTCATTGACTGGCATACCATGGAAACAATTCCAGTTGAATCAATATCTAAAACAGGAGCATCATTTCATTATGTCGATAATGGGATAGATTCAGGTGAAGTTATTTTTGATGTATTAAAAACTGATATAGAGCCAAGTGATACTATTTTGGAATTACGTTGGAATAATTTTAATAACAGCTTATTTCCTGCTATGTATCAGGGGTTGTTATTGCTTGTTGATAAAATGTCAGCAGAATCAGCTGAAAAGGTTTCAGAAAATGAACGGGAACCCGCATTGCTTTAACACTCGCGACATAGTTTGTATAAATTATGTCGCCATTCTCTTTTTATAGGACGAATTTTTATTCAAGTGCCTTACAGCAATGAGCAAGTGCATCGCGCACCATAAAATTAACTAAGGTATTAGACACGTTAAGCTCTCTGGCAATATCTTTTTGAGCTACGCCATGAACCCTGTGTTGTTCGAACACATAACGCGTTCTTGCCGGTAATTCTGCTAGTGCAATATCAATTTGGTTTAACGTGCTAGTATCCGAATATTTCACTTCAGGGGAGGCATTATCAATAGCAACATCAGCCTCTTTAAAACAGATGTTTTTTTTAATTAACGATTGTTTACGGTGATGATCTATCGATAAGTTACGTACGATTTGGAAAATATAGCTGAGCTTCGCTTTCGGAGATAAGGGCATTTTTGGAGAGGAAGGTAATCGAAAGAAAGCCTCTTGAACAATATCTTCAGCGTAAGAGTTACAGCCGGTAAGTCGTATAGCAAACTTTCTCAGGATATGAGAATTTTTTTTATATACTTGTAACAATGATGGTTCGTATGTGCTGATGCAATCCGTTTCTAGCATAAAATTTACCTTCGTGGGGTATATATGTTTATTAATTTAATAGCTCGTCGCTATTTCTTAGTGGACACAATGTTAATACGAATAAGAATTGTTATCAATGGCGGTAGTGTCTTTTTTTAAATTAATCAAGTTACCAATATAAAATATATTAACTTTTAGCCGCCGTTTTGAAAGTTATCCAATATTCTAGAGGCTTACAGGCTTTATTTTATATCCATCTAAAGAGAAGTTTTTTTTGTTTTTCTAATTAATTAATTATTTTTATATTCCATCCGTTTCTATTGTATTGGCAGTAATAATGAAGTATTTCCACCCAGCTAAATAAAAAGCGTGTGACATGATGGTTACTCTAGGCAGGACATCATTTACTTCAACAATACTGAACACTTAATAATAGTTATATAAAGGGAATATAATGAATAAATGTGATAGCCCTAGTAATAATACTTTGATTCAAGTATTGCAAGAGCGTGCAAAACTAAGCCCAGAGCAATTAGCATTACGCTTTTTGCAAGAGAAAGGTCATGATAATGAAACCATTAGTTATGGCGAGTTAGACCGCCGGGCTCGGCAGATTGCAGCAAAATTGCAGCAAGAAACTGAGCCTGGAGAAAGAGCAATATTACTTTTCCCTAGCGGCTTAGATTATGTTGCTGCTTTTTTTGGTTGTTTATACGCGGGTGTTATTGCTGTACCTGCTTACCCACCAGAATCTACACGGGAGCAACATCAAGAGCGTTTACTGTCTATTATTATTGATGCAGAGCCTAGTTTATTACTTACTAGCACTATGTTATATGAACCCTTATCACAAGTTAGTCTGCAACTATCAACTCATGAAATGGTACAAGGGTTACCCAAGTTATTATGTGTAGATGCACTAAATGATATCAGCATCGAAAATTGGCAAGGGCCTCAAGTGCAGCCGAGTGATATTGCTTTTTTACAATATACATCGGGTTCAACCTCTACGCCTAAAGGTGTGCAGGTAACCCATAAAAATTTAATCGTAAATGAAGAGTTGATCCGACAAGGCTTTGGCATCGACGAGACTGATGTCATCGTTAGCTGGTTACCGCTTTATCATGATATGGGTTTGATTGGCTGTTTATTGCAATCGATTTATAGTGGTGTGCTGTGTGTATTAATGTCGCCACGCTATTTTCTAGAACGCCCGGTGCGTTGGTTAGAGGCCATTAGTCAGTATAAAGGCACTATTAGTGGCGGGCCTGATTTTGCTTATCGTTTATGTAGTGAAAGGGTATCAGCATCGGTTTTGGATACCTTAGATTTAAGTAGCTGGCAACTTGCGTTTTCCGGCTCTGAACCGATAAGACAAGACAGTTTAGATATTTTCACCGATAAATTTTCAAGCTGTGGTTTTGATAAAAGAAACTTGTTTTCCTGCTATGGCTTAGCAGAAGCGACATTATTTGTAACAGGCAGTGCTCGAAAGCAAGGCATATCGGCATTACATCTTGATAGCGAAATGTTGGCTAAAAACCGTGCGCAAACTATACCGCATGAAACTACAGTGAAAAGCACAATAATGAGCTGTGGTTATAGTCAACCAGGGCATGCTGTTCGTATTGTTGATCCTAATGATAGTAAAGTGTTGCTTGACAATAATGTCGGTGAAATATGGGTGAGTGGCGCGAGCATTGCTAACGGGTATTGGCGTAACCCAGAAGCAACCGCAGCATCATTTGTTGAGTCGAATGGTTGTGTTTGGTTACGTACCGGCGATTTAGGTTTTGTAAGTGAAAAGGAGCTATTTGTTACGGGTCGCTTAAAGGACATGCTTATTGTCCGAGGGCAAAACCTTTACCCTCAAGATATAGAGCGCATTGTAGAAAATGAAGTAGAAGTTGTGCGAAAAGGCAGAGTCGCGGCATTTTCAATAAACGTCAACGGTAAAGAAAGTATTGGTATTGCTGCCGAAGTAGGCAAAAAGTTACAAAATTTAATTCCTGCTGAGGCACTAATTAACCGTATTAGAAAAGTGGTCGCTGAAACTTGCCAAGAAGCGCCTCAACAAGTGGCTTTATTACAACCAGGCACATTACCCAAAACCTCTAGTGGTAAATTACAGCGTTCAGCTTGTTGCCAAGGTCTTATTGATGGCAGTATTGAGGCTTACGCTAGTTATCCTGAAAAAATTAAAACTGAGCCGAAAGAGCTAGTCTCTAATGTTACGAAACAAACTTCCGTTACAGGTCTTTCAGAAAATATTGCTAAAATTTGGCGTGAATTGTTACAAATAGAGCAAATAGCAGCGCAAGATAATTTCTTTTTACTTGGCGGTAATTCAGTTATAGCCGTACAGGTTATTGCACAATGTCGTGACAGTCTTAATACTGACATTGACCTTCGTTTGTTATTTGACGTACCAGTATTCGCTGAGTTTACATTAGCGATAGAGCATAAGCTAAGCAAAGACAAAGTAGAAAACACTACCCTGAACAAGCGCTCGCTTATTACTGCTCAGTCTCGACAGCAAGGTTTACCTTTGTCATCCGCGCAGAGTCGTTTATGGTTTATTTGGCAACTTAACCCGCAAAGTGTTGCCTATAATATTCCCACAGGTTTACATTTACGAGGCGAAATAAATGAATCAGCCTTGAATGTAAGTTTTCAAAAATTAATTTTACGTCATGAATCTTTACGTACTCGTTTTGTCGAAAAAGAGGGCGAAGTTTTACAATACAGTGAAGCATCAACTGAATTTTCGATTAAACATATAGATATCAGCATGCTTAAGGCTGTTGAGCGCAAGGCTCAGGCAGCTTTGTTACAAGAACAAGCAGCGCAGGCAGTATTCGATCTTACTGCCGGTAATTTGTTACTTGTGAAATTGATAAAAGTAAGCAAAGACGAACATTTATTATTAATAACCCTGCATCATATTATTGCAGATGGTTGGTCCCTAAATATACTTATGGGGGAGTTATCTCAGTTATATGCCGCGGCTAATCAAGGGAAAGATATTAGTGCCGGCTTTGCTCCATTAGCATTACAGTATGCAGATTTTGCTAGTTGGCAACGTCAGTGGTTAGTTGGAGATGACGCTAATCGTCAGTTGAGCTATTGGCAAAAACAATTAGCGGGTCAGCAGCCAATACTACAGTTAGAAACGGACTACCCACGCACGGTTACACAGTTAGACAATAAAGCTTCTGCTGAAATAACATCACAAGAAAATTATAAATTACAAAAAAAAGCAGCTCGTCTTAGTTTAGCTATTGAACCAGCGTTATCTAATAAATTACGTGCCTTTGCTCAGTCGCAAGATGCGACCTTATTTATGCTATTACTGTCAGCTTTTCAAAGTTTGCTTCATCGCTATACCGGGCAGAATGACATTAGAGTAGGTGTACCTAGTGCTAATCGTCAGCATGCAGATATTCAAAATGTAGTTGGTTTTTTCATCAATACCTTGGTATTGCGTGCTGAGATAAATGCACGTTTACCCTTTACAAAACTAATCGCACAAGTACGACAAACGACACTTGATGCACAAATGCATCAAGACATACCGATTGATAAAGTTATAGAAAGCATTTTGGCTAGTAGTAATCAAAATACTAAAGGGCGAAATCAAGGTGAATCACCTCTTTTTCAAGTGATGTTTAACCATCAACAGCGTGGCCTAAACCTATTTAATCGCTTGTCTGGATTATCTGCAGAAGAGTTGCCTTGGCATAGTCGTGAAGCAAAATGTGACTTGCAATTACACAGTGAAGAAAATGAGCAAGGTGATTTACAGCTAAATTTTGATTATAACACCGAGCTCTTTAAACAAGAGACTATTCAGCGTTTAGGTGAACATTTAATCAGCTTATTAGAAAGTGTTATTAACCAACCTGAACTATGTATTGGTGATATTACTTTACTGTCAACTGATGAGAAAAAGCGCTTAAATCGTTGGGGAGAAGTGTCGCTAAAGGCAACTAAGCCAGAAGAAGTAGCGAGCTTAGCAGATAGTGTTAATAAGCAAGCATTACTTACGCCTAAGCGTATTGCATTACAGTGGCAAGGTGGCAGCCTTAGCTATGAACAACTGAATAATCAAGCTAATAAGTTGGCCCACTATTTACAGGCACAAGGAGTAAAACCAGAGACGTGTGTTGCTATTTTACTCGAGCGGTCGGCTAAGTTATTAATTGGTCTGCTGGCGATTATCAAAGCGGGCGGTACTTATCTACCATTAGACCCTGATTACCCCGCAGAGCGACTAGCATATATGGTTAGTGACAGTGGATGTGAAATATTATTGACCGAAACTGACTTGCTCAATAACGATGCTTTGAATCAGCAAACATTAACTAGTCAGCTAATAGATATGGATAAACTTAAGCTTGAACACTTTCCAGCGAGCGCACCTAATGTAGCTTTTCATGGCGATAGTTTGGCTTATATTATTTATACCTCAGGCTCTACCGGATTACCTAAAGGCGTAGGTATAAGTCATGCGTCGCTGACAGACCGTTTACAATGGATGAAGAAGACCTATAAAGTTAACGAACAAGCAGTTTTTCTACAAAAAGCACCGATCAGTTTTGATGTTTCTGTATGGGAGTGTTTTTTACCTTTGATCACGGGTGCTCGTTTAGTTTTAGCAGCGCCAGGAGAGCAGCGTGACCCACATAGGTTAGTCGCGTTGGTACAAGAATATGGCGTAACCGTGTTGCATTTCGTCCCAGCATTATTGCAATTATTTATCGAAGAGCCAGCAGTAAGTCAGTGTTCAAGTTTACGCTACTTATTTTCGGGTGGTGAAGCGTTATCTACGGCATTACGTAATAATGTTTTTAGTAAATTGCCAAGGGTTGCATTACATAATCGTTATGGCCCCACTGAAACGGCTATCAATGTGACCCATTGGCATTGTAATACAAGTGATGAAAATCGCTCTCCTATTGGCAAACCGTTAGATAACGTGATTTGCCGAGTATTAGATGAAGAGCTTATGCTCGCACCGATAGGCGTTTCAGGTGAGTTATATGTTGGTGGCGCGGGTTTAGCTCGGGGGTATTTAAGTGCCAGCCATAATAAAAAACACCTTGGCAATAGTATAAATAATAGCAGTTCAGGGCGAGCAGCCTTGACTGCTGAGCGCTTTGTGCCAGACCCATTATCGACTCAGCGAGGAGCTAAACGTGGTGCTCGTTTATATAGAACCGGCGATAAATCGCGTTGGGGAAATGATGGCTCATTAGACTATTTAGGCCGTGTTGATCAGCAAGTTAAGTTGCGCGGCTTTCGTATTGAACCGCAAGAGATTGAAGCACAGTTGTTAGCATTGCCGATGATAAAACAAGCGGTAGTAATAGTGTCAGTGCCTAACAATGAACAGCCTGACATTGAAAAGTCTACGGCTAATGCTCAATTAGTTGCTTATTACGTGCTTGATGACCTAAATGATAATGCAGAGCAGAAAACAACGAATGACTATGCGGAATTGTTTAAAGTAGCGTTGGGAAAAATACTGCCTAGTTATATGATCCCAACGCAATTTGTTGTCTTGCCAACGTTACCATTAACGGTTAATGGTAAAGTCGATTATCGCTCGCTGCCAGAGCCTGAGACTAGTTTAAATGAACATGCAGAATATATTGCACCTAATACTCCGCTACAAAAGCAGATTGCCGAAATTTGGCAGGAGGTTATGGGTTTATCACGTATTGGTTTATATGATGATTTCTTTCAGCGTGGCGGACATTCATTATTAGCAACGCAAATTGTTTCTCGTACACGTTTATTATGTAATGTTGAACTAGCATTAAAAGTGTTGTTTGAACATAGTGAGTTGAATGACTTTGTTGAGCAGGTTGCACAGGCGCAACAAGCAGGGCGACTTAACAATATGCCAGATATTGAGCTTATTGATCGAAGTCTACCGGTACCTTTATCCTATTCACAACAGCGTTTATGGTTTCTGTGGCAACTTGAACCAGATAGCCCTGCTTATAATGTTGGTGGTATGGCTAGGCTTCAGGGGAAATTACACGTAGAGCATTTCAATGCAGCGCTGCAAGCTTTAATACAAAGACACGAAACGTTACGTACAACCTTTCCTAGTATCAACGGCGTACCAGTGCAGCAGGTTGCTGACGACTCGCTGGTATTGTTAAGACAACAAGATTTTTCTTCATTCAATACTCAAGAGTGTCAGTTGCGACTACAGCAGCTAGCTGACAATGAAGCCCATCAACCGTTTGATTTAGTGAAAGGACCATTATTACGAGCTTGCCTAGTAAAAGTTAGCGATGAAGAGCATATCTTAGCATTAACATTACATCATATTGTCACTGAAGGCTGGGCAATGGATATCTTTGCTCGAGAGTTGGGGGCGATTTACGAAGCATTTATTGAAAACAAAGCACCGTCGCTAATGCCATTGCCAGTACAGTATCTTGATTATAGTGTTTGGCAACGTCAATGGTTAGAGTCAGGAGAAGGGCAGCGACAACTTGATTATTGGCAAAATAAATTAGGAAATGAACATCCAGTACTTGCTTTACCTAGCGATCGTCCTCGCCCTGCTATACAGAGCTATGAAGGTGGTTTGTATCGCTTTGCTCTTAGAGATGAATTAGCCGAAAAAGTACGGGTATTTAATGCAGAACGAGGCTTAACTTTATTTATGACCATGACGGCAGCATTAGCCGTGCTACTTTACCGTTATAGTGGCCAAAATGATCTACGTATTGGTGCGCCTATTGCCAACCGAATTAGACCCGAAAGTGAAGGGCTGATCGGAGCATTTCTAAATACTCAAGTATTACGCTGTCAGCTAGATGGGCAGATGAGTGTCGATAATTTACTATCTCAGTTACGTAATACTGTTATTGAAGGTCAGTCCCATCAAGACTTACCTTTTGAACAGTTAGTTGATGCTTTGCAGCCACCGCGTAGTACAGCTTATAACCCATTATTTCAGGTGATGTGTAATGTACAGCGTTGGAATTTCCAGCAAAGTCGTGAGCTAGCAGGCATGACAGTTGATTATATTGTTAACGACGCTAAAGCAACAAAGTTTGATCTTAATTTAGAAGTAACAGATCTTAATCATCAGTTAAATTGTTGTTTAACCTATAGTTGCGATCTATTTGATGAGGCACGTATTGCTAATATGGCGCGTCATTGGGATAACTTGTTAACCGCTATGGTGAATAACCCCAAGCAACGTATCGCCGAGCTATCACTTTTTAAAAACGAAGACCAAGTAGATAATCTAATACCCGATGATGAGCAAAACCTCTGCTTGTCTCGTTTAAACCTCAGTACTAATCAGCAGCAACCACTAGCGTACTGCGTTCATGAGTTATTTGCTAAGCAAGTGCATAGTACACCTAATGCTCCGGCACTGAGCTTTGCTGATCAAACGCTAACTTACGCTGAATTGGACAGTAAGTCGAATCGATTAGCATGGTTATTACGTGAGCAAGGTGTAGGGCCTGAAAATTATGTTGGTCTTGCATTATATCGTTCGTTAGATATGGTTATTGCTTTATTAGCTATTCTTAAAGCGGGCGCAGCATATGTACCTTTAGATCCAGAATATCCGGTAGAACGACTGCAAGATATTATAGAAGATAGTGGTATTTGCTTATTATTAGGCAATGAGACGTTATTCAATGCGCTGGGCGAATTACCTAAACAAGTAAAACCTTGGTGTTTGGAAAAAGATGGGCTAACGATGGCTGATTACCCAAGTAAATCCTTACCATTAATTAACGTACCGCTGCATCAAGCGTATTTAATTTATACCTCAGGATCAACCGGAAAGCCGAAAGGTGTGATGGTTTCTCATGGTGAGATAAGTATGCATTGCCAAGCGGTTATTGAGCGTTTCGGTATGTGTAGTGATGACTGTGAATTACATTTTTACTCTATTAATTTTGATGCGGCCACTGAACGTTTACTCGCACCATTGTTGTGTGGATCTCATGTAGTGTTGCGCGGACAAAATCAGTGGGGGGTCGAGGAAATTTGCCAACTAATTCGTCAACATAATGTTACAACGTTAGGATTAACGCCTAGTTATGGCAGCCAATTAGCTCAGTGGTTATCAAGTCAGCAACAAAGCTTGCCTATTCGTTTGTGCATTACCGGTGGTGAAGTGTTAACGGCCGAACATTTACAACGGATACGCAGAGCATTTCAGCCAGAATATTTCTTTAATGCTTATGGACCAACAGAAACAGTAGTTATGCCGCTAGCTGGTTTAGCACCGCAACAATTAGCTGAACATATGACCAGCGTACCTATTGGTAGTTTGGTGGGAGATCGCGTTGCTTATATTCTTGATACTGATCTAGCGCTAGTGCCACAAGGAAGCATTGGCGAGTTATATGTCGGTGGAGCAGGTTTAGCGCGAGGTTATCATCAACGCACAGGGCTAACCGCAGAGCGCTTTATTCCTAATCCATTTCTTTCTAATCGAGTTACGACGAATAACGTAGCGGAAGATAAAGCTGAACGTTTGTATCGCACCGGAGATCTTGTTCGACAAGGAAATGATGGCCTAGTTGAGTATGTGGGTCGTGCAGACTATCAAGTTAAAATTAGAGGGTTTCGAATTGAGCTTGGTGAAATCGAAGCTAATTTATTAGCACATCAAGCAGTAGACGAAGCGGTAGTATTAGCGATAGACGTCGCAGGAAATAAATCGCTGGTCGCTTATGTTGCGAGTAAAAGTACTGAAGTTATTAATGACCAAAACAATGATCAAAACAATGACTTATTAATAAGCCAGTTAAAAATAAACCTCAAAGCAAAATTACCTGATTATATGGTACCTGCACTATGGATTGTATTACCTAGCCTACCTATTGGACCAAACGGTAAGCTTGATCGTAAGGCATTGCCGTTACCGGATATTGAACAAAATAAGCAAGATTATATTGCACCGGCTAGTGATCATGAAAAATTATTAGCTACAATTTGGGCTGATATACTGTCAGTAGATAAAATTGGCGTTAATGATAACTTTTTTGAGTTAGGCGGAGATTCCATCTTATCAATCCAAGTGGTTAGTCGTGCTCGTCAAGTTGGCCTTAATTTTAGTCCGCGCGATTTGTTTCAACATCAAAATATTAAAGCACTAGCGGAAATAGCCACGCAGCAAGGTGATAACAGTGTGGTTGCAGAACAAGGCCTAATTGAGGGGAATTCTGAGTTAACGCCGATTCAACATTGGTTCTTTTCTATGCCATTGCCTAACCGAGATCACTGGAATCAAGCGTTGTTACTCGAACCAACTCAGCACCTAGATGAAATGTTATTAGAACAGGTATTACAACACTTACTACAGCATCATGATGCGTTACGTTTAGCATTTAGTGAAAGTGAACAGTGGCAGGCGCAGCACCGTACTTTAGGTCCGCAAGATACGGTAATATTACACACTGAAACAGTTGCCGATATTGCTCAGTGCCAAGATGAATGTATGCACTTATTTGATACCATGCAACGTAGTTTGACTATCCATGAAGGGCCGTTATTACGTGCAGTATTAGTGAACGAAGCGGCTAGTCAAGGCAAAGAAAATAAACAGCGATTATTGTTAGTGATCCATCACCTTGCGGTCGATGGGGTATCTTGGCGGATAATATTAGAAGATTTACAACACAGTTATCGTCAAATATCTCGGGGTGAAAAACTACAATCTCCCGCGAAAACATCAGCATTTCGTGATTGGACTGCGCGTTTGCATGATTATGCAAGTGATGAAACACAGCGAGAAAAGTTAAGCTGGTGGCAGCAGCAACTTACACTGCCAGAGCAATTAGCAATACCAGATAAATTACACAAAGAATCATTACCTTGTGATTATGCTAATGGAGACAATAGTGAATCTCATGCAAAAACGATTAGCTTAAGTTTAACAAGTAGTCGTACGCAACAGCTGTTGCAACAAGCACCTACTGCTTATCGTACTCAAGTGAATGATTTATTATTAACGGCACTAACACGAACATTATGCCAGTGGACTAAAGAGTCATCAGTACTTGTCCAGTTAGAAGGACATGGCCGTGAAGAATTATTTAAAGACATTGACCTTACACGTACAGTTGGTTGGTTTACTAGCGCCTACCCATTAAGGTTAACTCCATCGGCAGTGTTTCAAGAACATACTGAGCATAAAAGTGAAGTACAGGGTTTGGCTGATGATATTAAAGTTATCAAAGAGCAGTTGCGTGCAGTACCTGATAAAGGGCTAAGTTATGGCGTATTACGTTATCTTGCTGATGATAATTGCCAAGCGGCAATGGCAGTACTGCCTCAAGCAGAGGTAACCTTTAACTATTTAGGGCAGTTTGATCAAAGCTTTGGCCATGACGCACTGTTTCTCCCTCTTAGTGATTCAACGGGTCGAAGTCGCGATGAGCAAGCTTCGTTACCTAATATGCTGAGTATTGATAGCCAAGTTTATAATAATGAACTGATCGTGCGTTGGACTTATAGTAGCAAACGTTATGACGAAGCAACAATCAGTGCGCTAGCCAATGATTATTTACAGCAACTAGAAAATTTAATTGTCCATTGTATCGATGAGGAGTTGTTAGCTAGTACTATCAGCAGATTAACACCTTCAGACTTCCCACTAGCGAAATTAACGCAAACACAATTAGACGAATTAACCGTACCAGCACAAGATATTGCTGATATCTACCCTTTAACGCCAATGCAAGAAGGGTTATTACTTCATACCTTATTGGAGCCGGGCACAGGCTTGTATTACATGCAAGATCGTTATCGTATTCATAGTGCTATCGATCCTAAGCGGTTTGTTAAAGCTTGGCAAAGTGTGGTTGCTCGACATGAAACACTACGAGCGTCTTTCAGTTGGAATGCTGGTGAAACCATGCTGCAAGTGATTCATAAGCCAAGTTTAATTGAGGTTGATTATCTTGATTGGCGTAATGAAGACGAAAGCCAACACGAGGAGCGATTGCAAGCGTTATTAAAACAAGAGCGAGAAGCCGGTTTTGATTTATTAAACTCACCACCGTTTCATTTACGTTTGATTTGCTTAGGTGATGAAGAGTATTGGTTCATGATGAGTAATCATCATATTCTGATTGATGCATGGTGTCGTTCGATATTGATGAATGACTTTTTTGAAATATACACAGCGTTAAGTGAAAATCGTGATGCACAGTTACCCGTGCCTCCTCGTTATCGTGATTATATTGTCTGGTTACAGCAACAAGATGCCGCTGAATCACGTCAGTGGTGGCAAGATAATCTGCAAGGTGTTGAACAACCAACAGCGATAGCTAGCGATAGACCATTATTACGTGAACATGCTGGCGATAGCAAAGGTATGATTGTTGGTGATTGCTATAGTCATTTAGATGAAAATGATAGCATTCGTTTGCAAGACTTAGCGCAAAGTCATCAATTAACTGCTAATACTTTTGCTCAGGCCGCATGGTCATTAGTACTTCGTCGCCTTAGTGGTGACAGAGAAGTGTTATTTGGTGTGACAGTAGCGGGGCGACCAATTGATAAACCTGAGATGCAAAATACGGTGGGACTATTTATTAACAGTATTCCACTACGGGTACCAACGCCATCGCTAGATAACGATTTAAGCGTGCAAGATTGGTTGCAACAAGTCTTGGCACATAACCTTGAATTGCGTGAGCATGAGTACCTTTCTTTAGTTGATATTCAGCAATGTAGTGAGGTACCTAAAGGAACACCATTATTTGATAGTTTATTTGTTTTTGAAAATGCACCAGTAGACACATCAGTTTTAGATAGTGCCCGCGATTTTAATGCGAGCTCTGACTCTGGTCGTACTCATACCAACTTCCCTCTAACAGCCGTGTGTTACCCAGGCGACGAGTTGGGATTACACATCTCTTATGATCAACGTTATTTTAATAAGCACAGTATCGATACTATGTTGGCAGAGTTTAAACGACTACTCTTGGCGCTTATAGATAACTTTCATCAGCCTTTAGCTGCACTGCCATTATTGAGTGATAGTGAACAGGAGTTTCTTACTCAAGGTTGTAATCAAACTGCGGTTAGTAATATTGCTCACGATAATGAGACAAAAGTTGTAGATCAAAGTTATGTGCAATTGTTCGAGGCACAGGTCGAGGCTCAGCCAGAGCACATTGTGGCGAGTTGTTTAACACAAGAGTGGTGTTATCAAGAGTTAAACCAGTATGCTAACTGCTTGAGCTATACCATATTAGAAAAAGGAAATAGTACAGATCAACCTATCGCGCTATTAGCCGAACGCAGCCTTAACTTATTAGGTATGATAATAGGTTGCTTTAAATCGGGGGCCGCTTATTTACCGCTTGACCCAAGTCATCCGCAGCAACGTTTAGCGCAAATGATGTCAAATAGTCGTGTTCGATTACTGATATGTGATCAGGTTTGCTTTGAATTAGCGCAAGGTTTGTTATCGCAATTACCTAGCGATAAGCGGCCTAGCTTGTTGTTGTGGGAAGAGGTACAACAAAGTAGTTATGATTTCCCAACTGATGTAAATGGCAATATCATTAACCCTAGTGTGGATAACCCATACCTTTATGGTAATGCCAACAGTTTAGCCTATGTTATTTATACCTCTGGCTCTACTGGCGTACCTAAAGGCGTGATGGTTGAACAACAAGGTATGCTCAATAACCAATTGAGTAAAATACCTTATATGACATTGGATAAAAATGATGTCATTGCACAAACCGCTTCTCAGTGTTTTGATATTTCTGTCTGGCAGTTTCTTCTTGCTCCATTATTTGGAGGGCGTGTAGATATAGTGCCAAACGAGATAGCCCATAACCCACAAGCATTACTTGGCCATATTCAAGCACAAGGTATTACTGTGCTTGAGAGCGTGCCTTCATTGATTCAAGGTTTATTAGATGAAAGCCCGATACCTGATGAAGTGAGCCGACAGTCTAAGTTGCGTTGGCTTCTTCCTACAGGTGAAGCTATGCCGCCAGTATTGGCAGAGCAGTGGTTAAATAGTTATCCCAAAGTTGGGCTAATTAATGCCTATGGACCAGCCGAATGCTCTGATGATGTTGCTTTTTTTAGCGTCGATAAGCAGTCAACCACAAGTCACTATTTACCTATCGGTAGCCCGACTGATAATAACCGCTTATACCTGCTTGATGAAAGTGTGGGCTTAGTACCAACAGGTGCTATTGCCGAGTTGTGCATAGCTGGCGTGGGTGTTGGCCGTGGTTATAGTTATGATGCAAAGCGTACAGCAGAAACGTTTGTACCAGATTTATTTAGCGATAAAGGAGAGCGCTTATATCGTAGTGGTGATTTAGCCCGCAGGCGCGCCGATGGGGTGCTCGAGTATGTCGGTCGAATTGACCAGCAGGTTAAAATACGCGGATATCGCATTGAACTAGGAGAAATTGAAGCTCAACTTCACCAGCTGTTACAGGTGAGTAAAGCGGTGGTGATGGCTAAACAAGGCAGTAATGGCCTTTATCTCGTTGCTTATATTGTCGGTGCTAAGAGTAAATTTTTTGAGAATACTTCTGCTTCGGCGCAAGAAAAAGCTGATTTTATTACCAAGTTAAAAGAGGGTTTAGCGAAAGAATTACCAGCGTATATGATACCGCTGCACTGGCAATTATTAGATGAAATGCCATGTAATGCTAACGGTAAAGTCGATCGCAAAGCGTTACCAGATATTGAGCTTGGTAAGCAGCAAAGTACTTTGTATGTGGCACCTCGTAATGAGCTAGAGCAAACAATTACTGAAGTATGGGCCGAAATATTAAAAGTTGACCAAGTTGGTGTTCATGATAATTTCTTTGAACTTGGTGGCCACTCATTACTTGCGACCCAAATAGCATCACGGTTGCAAAATGTATTGCAGCGCACTATTCCTCTACGTGCCATGTTTGAATGCAGCACCGTAGATGAATTGGCGACACATATCAATTCGTTAGCAGGACAAAAAATTAATGAAGGACAAGCCGAATGGTTAAATGATTTGATGGCTGAGTTAGAGGGAAGCTAGCGCGATTTTTTATCTAACAGCTAGTCCAAAGATATTTATATTTTGAATACTAAATATAAATATCTTTGCTTCGTTATAACTAGTATTGAAACAATATAAAACTCTAAACATAAGATGAGATTTACACGGTAAACTTTATTGAGGATTGTAAAATGGATGCTATTGCACAAGTGAAAGATAATTCGGTGACTAGAACTAGTAATACAGACGATGTACTTTATCAATTTGATGAGTCACCAATACTGGCTAGGCAATTAAAACAAGAGTCTAATGCGCGCAGTTATTCTCGTCGCTTGCCTTTAGCTTTAAATAAAGCGTTCGGTATATATGTTGAGGATGTCGAAGGTCGTAAATTTATTGACTGTTTAGCTGGTGCTGGTGCGTTAGTATTAGGCCATAATCATCCAGTTGTTATTGATGCTATTCAAAAGTTATTAGTAGATGGTACGCCGTTGTTAACACTTGATATTACTACGCCAACCAGAGATAAGTTTGTGCAAGACTTATTTTCAGTATTTCCTACTGATTTTTCAAAAAAGGCTAAAATTCACTTCTGTGGTCCTACTGGCACTGATGCAGTTGAAGCTGCACTGAAATTAGTACGTACGGCCACAGGGCGCAACACCATACTCTCTTTTCAAGGTGCGTATCATGGCATGAGTCAAGGTTCATTGAGCCTGATGGGAAATCATCAAGCCAAAGCTCCGTTAGATGCCTTGCTTAATAATGGCGTGCAGTTTGTCCCGTACCCGTATGATTATCGTTGTCCTTTTGGTTTAGGTGGCGAGCAAGGTATTCAAGCTAATTTAAATTATCTAGACAACTTATTGAATGATCCAGAGAGTGGTGTGTTATTACCCGCCGCTGTTATTGTTGAAGTTATTCAAGGTGAAGGTGGTGTTATACCTGCAAATAATAAATGGCTGCAGGGACTACGACAAATAACACAAAAAGCTAAAGTGCCTTTAATTATTGATGAAATTCAAAGTGGTTTTGCGCGTACAGGTCACATGTTTGCTTTTGAAGCCGCGGGCATTTTACCTGATGTGGTTGTTTTATCTAAAGCGATTGGCGGTAGTTTACCGCTAGCTGTAATGGTTTATCAAGACTGGTTAGATGTTTGGCAGCCAGGCGCTCATACCGGAACTTTCCGTGGTAACCAAATGGCTATGGCGGCCGGCTCTGCGGTGATGAAATACCTTAAAGAACATGATTTACAAAGTCATGCCGCTAAAATGGGAGAGCGCTTTAAAGAACATTTTTCTACGTTACAGCATATCTACCCACAATTAGGAGATATTCGTGGCCGTGGTTTAATGCTCGGGGTTGAATTGGTTGACCCTAGCGGTAAACCAGACAGGCTTGGCCATTTCCCTGCAGCGGGAGATTTTGCTGCTTTAGTACAGCGTGAATGTCTCAAGCGCGGTCTGATCATTGAGTTAGGCGGTCGTTATGGCAGTGTTGCTCGTTTTTTGCCGCCATTAATTATTACTGCGGAGCAAGTGGATGAGGCCTCGGCTATTTTTGCTCGTGCCGTTGCTGCATCGGTAGCAATAAAAGACAGTAAGTAATAAAGCAAGTTTTAATCCGAACACTAAAGTAAACATTAACTTATATAAGTTTATACAAAATTATAGCAGCGTATTAACGCTAATTTAGGAGATATATATGACATCGGTATTTGATCGCGAAGACATTGATTTTGAGGTGGTATTAAACCATGAAGAGCAATACTCTATTTGGCCTGCTTACAAGGAAATACCTAAAGGGTGGAAAAAGGCAGGTAAACGAGGATTAAAGAAAGATTGCCTGCAATTTGTTGAAGAGGTCTGGACAGACATGCGACCGTTGAGCTTACGTAAACATATGGAAGCTCAAGAAAACAAACTATCGTTGAAACAAGCAGAGCCAGAAGCAGCAGATGCTGAACTTGTAGCAGGGTAATGATGTTAGGTTTAAAATTATATTGTTTACCTCATTCAGGTGCTAGCGCTATGGTATATAGTCGTTGGCGACGTAAATTACCGGCATGGCTGTGTATTCATCCTGTTGAGTTACCTGGGCGAGGCTTGCGCATGAGTGAACCATTGCAGCAAGATATATCAGCATTAGTAGCGCAATTGGCCGCTGAAATTAGACAAGATATAAGTTTAAACCCGAATCAGCCTTATGCTTTATTAGGTCATAGTTTGGGGGCTTTATTAGCGTTTGAGCTCGCTCATGCGTTACCTAAAATAGGTTGTGCAGCACCTGTAGCATTATTTGCTTCAGGTACAGCAGCACCTACTCGGCGTGAAGATTATGACGATGATTTAAAAGAGCCTAAAACAGATAAAATGTTAATGGATGATCTTCGTAGTTTACAAGGTACACCTGAAGATGTTTTAGCTAATCAAGAGTTAATGGCTTTGACCTTACCGGTAATGCGTGCAGATTATTTATTGTGTGGTGGTTATCAATATGAGCACCACAACACCAAGCTGACGTGCCCATTACACGTATTAGCAGGGAAAACAGATAAAGCAACTAACGATCAGCTAAACGCTTGGCAGCAGGAAACGTTAACAGATTTTAGCTTGACTATGTTTGACGGAGGCCATTTTTTTATCCAAGAACATCAAGATAAAGTATTGAGTCATATTCAAGATAACTTAGCTTCGCTAGCTAATGTACCTGTTTATAATTATGCTTAAAAATAGCTAAAGTTAGCTTGATTATTATTCCCGTGCGGTATTAAACGGGAATATTTATACATAATATTTCATCTAACACTAGCTCCAGTAACATTAAGGACTACCCCCTGTAATCACCTGTTTTATTAATTCATTTACTGTTATTTAAACCTTAATTTCACTAGGTTTACCTATAGCCCTCCCCAAAATAATCTTAGTTAGGTCCGTTTTCAAATAGATTACTTATTTTCTTAAATTATCAGTAATTGTGTTCGTTTTATAAAGGTTAATTCTTCAGTTTCAAACCTTAACCTAACCGGATGCAAATAGTTGATATGAATGCTAGCGATACCCAAAAATTAGCTCACCGTTTTATTAATTTACCAAAAGATAAAAGGCAAGTGTTTTTAACTGCTCTGAAAAAGCAAGGTGTAGACTTTAGCCTTTTTCCAATCATTGCTAACGCGGATGCTGCTGATCGTAACGGTTTATCATATGCACAACAACGTATGTGGTTTCTCTGGCAACTAGACCCCCAAAGTGCGGCTTATAACATCCCCACTGCCGTGCGACTTAATGGCCGCGTAGACTTAGTCGTATTACAGCAATCTTTCGACAGTTTAATTCAGCGACATGAATCACTGCGAACGTATTTCAGCTTAGCTAGTGACGAGCAAGCAATTCAAAATATAGCTGCGGTAAAACCGTTAGTTATAACAGAAAAAGATTTGACCGCTTTACCCGAAAATGAACGAGAACAACAGGTAAAAAAGGAAGCCGTTAATGAATCCTTATTAGCTTTTGATTTAACTCATGGGCCATTGTTAAGAGTTAAACTGCTAAAACTTGCCGATGAGCAACATGTATTATTGTTAACTATGCATCACATTATTGCCGATGGCTGGTCAATTAACGTCTTAATTGAGGAGTTTATTCGTTATTACGATGCCTATAGTTGCGGTACTAACTTGGACTTAGCACCATTAGCGATACAATATAGTGATTATGCTTTATGGCAGCGTTGCTGGCTTGAGGCTGGAGAGTTAGAACGTCAGTTAAGTTATTGGCAAAATAAGCTCGGCAATGAACACCCAATACTTGAACTGCCAATGGATCATCTACGTCCTCAGGCGCCAAGCTATTCTGGAGCCCGTTGTAAGCTGACTATTGACGCAACCTTATTTAGTGAACTAAAAAAAATAGCACAAAAACATAACACAACATTATTTGTATTGTTACTAACAGCGCTAAAAATTCTGCTTTATCGTTATAGCAATCAATCGGATATTTGCGTGGGTACCCCCATAGCTAACCGTAATCGCAGCGAAACCGAAGGTTTGATCGGTTGTTTTATTAATACGCAAGTATTACGTACTGTGTTAAATGATCAAACAAGGGTTAGCGAACTGATTCAAGATGTTCGCAATACTGTTTTAGGTGCGCAGGACCATCAAGACTTACCATTTGCCAAACTAGTTGACGCACTTAAATTAGAGCGAAGCACCAACCATAATGCACTATTTCAAGTGATGATAAATCACCAAGCTGAAATAGCCGAGATTGAAGAAATAATTACAGCTTCAGGTTTGTCGTTACAACCACTCGATTGGGAAAAGCAAACAACAGAGGTTGATTTAAAGCTTGATACTTGGCAAAAGGGCGGTCAGTTGCATGCGGCCTTTACTTATGCAACGGATTTATTTGATGAGTCAACGATAGAAAGACTGGCTCAACATTGGCAGCATCTATTGCAAGGTATTGTAGCTAAGCCAAATCAACGTATTGCGGAGTTACCATTACTTGACCCAGCAGAGCAGAAACACATAATCCAAAACTGGAATGAGACGGCGGTTGATTATGACAGTAGTGCTTGTATCCATCAATTATTCGAGCAGCAAGCTCAACACAACCCGGATAATATCGCGTTAGTCTTTGAGGATGAAACTCTCACTTACCGTGTGCTAAACCAAAAAGCGAATCAATTAGCGCATAAGTTACGAGCGTTGGGTGTGACATCAGATACCTTAGTGGGTATTGCGGTCGAGCGTTCACTGGAAATGGTGATTGGTCTGTTAGCTACTCTTAAAGCCGGTGGTGCTTATGTGCCGCTTGACCCAGATTATCCGCAATCGCGTTTGGCTTATATGATAGGGGATAGCGGCATTGAGCTGTTATTAACGCAACGCCATATCGAAGAGCAATTAACGATACCTACATCAGTAAACACCAAGCTTAAAGTTTTACTGCTTGATGATGTCTTAAGTACAGGTGCTTGGGTTGAGTACAGTACAGAAAATCTCGTTAACCATAACCAGGCAACGAATTTGGCCTATGTTATTTACACGTCAGGGTCGACAGGCAAACCGAAAGGCGTAGCGGTTCCTCATCAAGGGGTTGTAAATTTACTCGCTAGTATGGCGAAACAACCTGGCATTAATGCAGATGATAAGGTGTTAGCGTTAACATCCCTTTCTTTTGATATAGCCGCCTTAGAGCTTTACCTGCCATTAAGTCATGGTGCGAGCATTGTTTTATTAGACGCAGCAACAAGCAAAGACCCACAGAAAATCGTTGATATCGCCGAGCGAGCAGCGGTGAGTGTCATTCAAGCAACGCCATCGACATGGAAAATGTTAATGTCGGCAAATGCTTCCAGCTTACTTAAACGATGTAAATTATTATCTGGTGGTGAGGCACTATCAGAGTTACTTTCAAATGAGATACTTGAGCACTCACAGTGCATATGGAATGTGTACGGGCCGACTGAAACCACGGTTTGGTCAGCTATTTACCGTATTGATAAACACAGTGATAAGGCTTATTTAGGTGGACCAATAGCTAACACCATTATTCATATACTTAATGATGAGCTTGAGCCACAAGCAATAGGTGTTGTTGGTGAACTCTACATTAGTGGTGATGGTATTACGCGGGGTTATTATAACCGTCCTGAGTTAACGGCAGAGAATTTCATTCCTTGGGCTTTTGGCAGAGACAAAGAAGAAGGCGGCCGTTTATACAGAACTGGCGATTTAGCCAGATATCAAAGCGATGGCACCATAGAATATGTAGGCCGAATTGACCACCAGGTAAAAATTCGCGGTTTCCGCATTGAGTTGGGCGAGATTGAGTCTCAACTACAAAGTCATGATGATATTTTCGATGCGGTGGTATTAGCGCAAGAAGGCGTGAGTGGTCAGCAATTGGTGGCTTATATTATCCCTAATGATACAAAGCTTATCGACGCTGATAGCGGCTCAGACCGCGACATTCAACATAGCTTTAGAGCCGAGCTTAAAATCCATCTGCAACAAGCGCTATCAGAGTACATGGTACCTGCGCATATGTTGTTGCTTGAGTTGTTTCCACTAACACCTAATGGCAAGTTAGACAGAAATGCATTGCCGAAAGCGGATGCAAGTCAATTACAGAGAGCTTACGTAATACCAACAACAGATCTCGAAGTCGCTCTCGTTGAGTTATGGCAAGAAATTTTAAGCCTTAAAAAAATAGGTGTCACTGACAGCTTCTTCGAGCTAGGCGGTCATTCGCTACTAATGGTGCAGCTAGTCACTCAGGTTAAACGACAGTTTGATATTGATTTAGCACTAAAAGATTTTTACCTCACTAGCGTCACCATAGAAAACATGGCGTTACTGATCGAAACCCAAAAAGAAAATAATGAAGGCGGCTTAGATTTGATTTTCGAAGCATTAGACGAACTTGCAGCAATAGATGAGGATTAATCGTCATGTCAACAATACTGAATGAAAAAAAGCTTGATAAATCAATGCAGAAAAAATCTATGACCAATTCAAATAAACCTAAACAGCAAATGTTAGTGGAACGTTTACGACCTCTCAATGCAACTAAGCGCCAAGCCTTATTTACATTATTATCAACGAAAGGTTTAGATCCAGCCAGCTTACCTATTGTAACTATGCCGAAAGAAAGCGTAGCGGTAACATCTTATGCACAACAACGTCAGTGGATTTTATGGCAATTAGATCCTGAAAACTCAGCCTATAATATGCCAGTTGTATTACGACTCAGTGGTACTGTAAATCTTGAAGCTTTACAGAATAGTTTTAATCAACTGGTTAGTCGACATGAAACCTTACGTACTACTTTTGTTATGAAGGATGGGGCACCTAAGCAATGTATTCATGACGACATTAAAATAGCTATCAAGGAATTGAAGCTGGAAAATACTGCTGATGAAGTTGTAACCAGTATTATTAATGAAGAAATTCAGCAGCCTTTTGATTTAGAACATGGACCTTTATTACGGGTTAATTTATTTACATTAGGCCATGCAGGTGATGGCAAAAATCAAAAAAGTAATACCGAGTGGATTTTAACCATTACCCAACATCATATCGTTTCAGATGCTTGGTCAATGCAATTAATGGTTAATGAATTGATCCAGTATTATATTGCCTTTAGCCAAAACAATAGTAATCAATTAGCTGAAGTTACATCAGGTTTGTTACCAGAATTACCTATTCAATATCAAGACTATGCTGCTTGGCAACGCCAATGGATGGACTCGGGAGAACGTCAACGACAGAAATATTACTGGATAAACGAGTTAAGCGGTGCGTTACCAGTATTAGAATTACCAACAGATTATCCTCGCCCAGTAATACCAAGTCAAAAAGGACAGATGTTCAGTCTTGAGTTAAATTCAGATTTAAGCAATGAGCTCAAAAACCTCGCTAAAAAAGCAGATTGCAGCTTATTTATGTTGTTATTAGCATCTTTCCAATTATTACTACAACGCTATAGTGGACAAAAAGATATTTGCGTTGGTGTGCCTTCGGCTAACAGAGATCGTTTAGAAGTAGAAAATTTAATTGGTTTTTTTGTTAATACGTTAGTACTACGTACAGAGCTTGATGAAAGCCAAGATGGACTTTATTTATTACAACAAGTTAAGAATAAAGTTTTAGCCGCACAAGCTCATCAAGATCTGCCTTTTGAAGAATTAGTTGAGGCTTTACAGCCTGAGCGAAATTTAAGCCGCAGCCCTATATTTCAAGTGATGTTTAATCACCAGGCGAACACGGAAAAAAGTAGTCAAGGTAGTACAGAAATCCCAGGTTTGACTATTGAGCACATGGCTTGTTCAACAACAACGGCAAAATTTGATCTAGCATTAGACACGACCGAGCATGCGCAAGGAATTAGTGCCAGCTTTACTTATAGTACAGATATATTCGCAAGCAACAGCATTGAACTAATGGCCAAACATTGGTTAAACCTTGTTAATGAACTAAGCCATAAGCCCAGAAAAGCTGTGGGTGAATTAATTATGCTAGGTGAGCAAGAATATCAACAGCTAGTTTATAAATGGAACCCTCCTTATCCTGATCCAGCGGCTAATTTAAGTATTCAGCAACGTTTTGAAGCGCAAGTACTGGCGCAACCGAAAAAGACTGCACTTGCTTTTGAAGACCAAAGGCTTAGTTATGATGAACTAAACCGTCGAGTAAACCGTTTAGCGCATGAATTGATAGCGCAAAACGTAGGGCCTGACATTTTAGTTGGTATTGCCGTCAAACGTTCAATATCAATGATAGTCGCGGTACTAGCGGTATTAAAAACGGGTGGGGCTTATGTTCCGTTAGATCCTTCGTATCCAGAAGAACGACTAGCTTATATGGCCGAAAATAGTGGCTTAAGTTTATTGTTAACTCAACGAGAGTTGAATGAACAATTAAAATTACCAGCCCAAGTGAAACGGTTGTTATTAGATGATAACGATGACCAATCAGAACAGGAAAAAGAATATAAAACAGAGTACAAAGACACCAACCCTGAATATCGAGCACACGCTAAAAATTTAGCTTACTTAATTTATACTTCAGGCACAACGGGGCTTCCTAAAGGTGTAGGTATTGACCATGGCTCTTTTGCTCGTCATGTTGAAGTATATAGTGAGAGATTAGCATTAATTAAGGACGATTGTGTATTGCAATACGCAACGCTTAATTTTGATACTTTCGCCGAACAGCTTTTCCCAACACTATGTTGTGGTGCTACTGTTGTTTTAAGGGGGGAGGATATTTGGGACAATAACACCTTTTACAATAACCTGCTTCATTACGGCATTAGCGTTGCCAATTTAACTCCGTCAATGTGGTATCAATTATTTAAAGACTTTTCCGTTCAAGGACTGACTGATTTTGGCCGCTTACGTCGAATGATTGTTGGTGGTGAAGCTATGCCGCTGGATGGATTGGCACTTTGGCAACAACTTGGTTTAGCTAAGGCAGAACTATGGAATTTTTATGGACCAACCGAAGCAACTGCTGCTAGTACAAGTTTTTGCTGTAATCGTTACTTTAATAGTGATGAAAGCATCCCCGCCACTATTCCTATTGGTGAAACATTAGCAGGACGATATACCTACATAGTAGATAATAACCTTAACCTTGTCCCTTCAGGAAGTGTTGGTGAATTGGTTATTGGTGGAGAATTGTTAGCACGAGGTTATCACCAACGTCCAGAGCTAACTGCCGAACGCTTTATCGCCGACTCATTTAGCGAAGAGGGTGGCCGTTTATACCGTACAGGCGACTTAGCCAGATACCAAACTGATGGCACCATAGAGTATGTAGGCCGTATTGACCACCAGGTGAAAATCCGCGGTTTCCGTATTGAATTAGGTGAGATTGAATCCCAGCTGCAAAGTCACTGTGCTATTCGTGATGCGGTGGTATTGGCGCAAGAAGGAGTGAGCGGTCAGAAATTAGTAGCCTATGTTATTCCTAACGACAGTAAAATAATTGCAGCAGACAATGATAAACAACATGGCTTCAGATCAGAGCTCAAAACACATCTGCAACAAGCATTGCCAGAATACATGGTACCTGCGCATATATTGTTGCTTGAGCAATTACCGTTAACGCCTAATGGGAAACTAGACAGAAATGCGCTACCGAAAGCGGATGCAAGTCAACTACAGCAAGCTTATGAAGCTCCAACAACGCAATTAGAACAGCAGCTAGCGGACATCTGGCAAGAGGTGTTGGGCGTTGATCAGGTTGGTTTGAATGATAACTTCTTTGAGCTGGGTGGGCATTCGTTATTTGTTATTCAGGTTGTTTCTCGGTTACGCCAATCACTTTCTCTTGAAATACCTATGCGTTTGTTGTTTGAAATAAATAGTTTACGTGATTTTTCTAGCAAAGTATCACAAGTTGCAGGTGTTGCTTCTAAAGTTATAGTACCGGTATCCAGAGAGCAAGCATTACCACTTTCTTATGCTCAACAGCGCCAGTGGGTATTGTGGCAATTAGAGCCGATGAGTACTGCTTATCATATGAGCTCAGCTTTACGTTTAAGTGGCGAACTTAATATCGACGCCTTACGTCAAAGTTTTGATTATTTGTTTGCGCGTCATGAGGTGTTGCGTACGCACTTCGGTCAAAGTGACGAAGGTCAGTTATACCAAGTGATTGCTGATGCAGTGGCTATCGATTTGACGGCTGAAGTATTACCTTTGAGCAATGAGCAAACGGAAGACGAAGCACTTGCTCAAGTATTGCAAGAATTAGGTGATGAAGTATTCGACCTTGCTAAAGGTCCATTATTACGGGTTAAATTAATTCGTTTATCTGATAATGAACATGTATTAGCGCTTGTACAGCATCATGTTGTC
>JABSOY010000006.1 GCA_013215385.1 Colwellia sp. | reverse complement strand
AACGTTAACTCAAAGAGTTAACCGAAACAAAATCTCATTCGCTTTGCTTCGTTGCTTCAGGCTTAATCAACCGTGTGGCTGATGGCTCCTTGAAGCGAGATGCGCATTCTACGCGTCTCAGTTTCGATGTCAACGTTTTATTTAACTTGATTTGAAGTTTCTTTTGAAGCTTCATAACCTAATTAAAAGTAAACGTTAAATTAACTATTTAGCTCTGCTCTTTATTAAGAAAGTAGAGAAGTTAACTTATCAAAACGTCCGTTTGGGTTACCCCTTGGAACTGGAGCGCATTCTAGACACTTTCTTCAAAGGTTCAAGTACTTTTTTCATCTTTTTGTTTGTTCGCTCAAAATAAAAACAATCAGAAGAATTTGTTATCTATTCGCCTAAAAAACATCTTGTGTACTGCGTGATGATCTATGGGATAGTGTCCAATATAGATATCTAAGTATGTTTTAACTTTCGTTTATTTGCCTCAGTTCAGTAAGTCTAGCTAACTTTTTAGTTTTTGCTATATAGAAGCAGTGTTATTTGTAGGAAATTTACACTTATATTGTCACAACTGTTGCACAACACTCAAAGCTAGGTAACATGGAATCGCAATTTAGTTTTTTAATTTTGAATTTAAAATAATAATTAGGTATTCATATATGAAGTCTCCCCAAGGTTTAACATTTATCGTAGCAATCGTATTAGCTGTAGTTGCATATTTTTTATCAGCTATCGTTGGCGATACAGCGCCGATGGTTACTGCTGCATTCGTTTTAGTTGCTGCTTTTATTGCTCCTCTCATTGGTTCATCTTCTTCAGAAGAAACTGAGACTGATGAAGTCAAAACATTATACGTAGGAAATTTACCGTATAGAGCTAACGAATCTTCAGTAAGAGAGTTGTTTTCTGAACACGGCCAAGTTCATTCAGTCCGTTTAATGAAAGATAAACACACGGGTAAACGTCGTGGTTTTGGTTTTGTTGAAATGTCTGCAGATGATGCTGATAACGCCGTTTCATCTTTGAACGATACTGAGTTTCAACAACGTACGTTGAAAGTTCGTGAAGCTAAAGATCGTCCTGAAAAAAGTAACGATGAAGATTAGCATTATAGCTAACCTTTAAGTTCCATTAAAAAACCCGCTTAAATGCGGGTTTCTTTTGCAAGATGTAAAAATTGCTAATTTATGATTGTGCATGCTCTGATTTGATTGTTCCTATTACTTTATCAAATTTCCCTTTTGCTTCTTTATCATCACCAAATTCAGCAGTAAACACGGCTGCTAGTAATTGACCAAAGCTATCGTCATTTTTCGAGAGGAGCTTTTCAGCTGTTTCTTGTAACTGTTTAAATTGATCTAAAAAATCTATCAATGGTTTCAACTCTTTTTCTGTGCTTGTTAAGAGATTTTCATCAAATTCTGAGACTTCTATATAAGTTTGACTGACATAACTCGTTTGTGTGTGCTGTAAGTCCATACTAAAATTAGCAATTTGCTCGTTGTCAAACCCGAGCTCAAGTGCTTTTTCAAACGCTTTATCTACGTTACCGCTAAAAAAATCTTTCTGTAGTGAATTAACATCTTTAATGAGTGCTTCAATAGCTGCTTTTTCATCATCATCGAGTTCTCCTTCAACACTGTATGAAAAATTAACTTCATGGTATTGGCTACTTGCCATACTATAGTTCTCAGATGCACCTTTGCCATTTTCGGCATATTGATAACGTTCTTTCGTCGCTGTCTCTTGTAATTCACTAAATGAAATCGAAACAATATCACCATCCGTAGTTGTTATGGTTAGATCACTACTTTTTGAATTACTTACATATAGCTCACTGTCCAATTTTATCTTAGTAGCATTCGGAACTTTGTCTGTCGGAAACATCTGTTCATATAGGTCATCTAAGTTGGTATTAACGATATCCCTGCTTTTTTCTATACCTTTGGTTAAACCGTCATCGAGCATTGCCATGTCTTTTAGATCTCCAAGGGCTTGGTCGATTCCTAAGTTCGCTCCTGCTCGCCCTTGCTCAAACATTTCCTTTAATTCATCGTCACTGGCACCACCAGCTTTCGCGGCTATAATACTACCGCCAACAAAATCCATAATAGTTTTGGCGACTTTTTCAAAATCGAAAAATCCCGCTGTGGCTTCATTGTCAGCTAAAGGTGTACTAAACATTTTACTAGCGGCTATCGTATTGCTCTCATCTGGTCGATAAGTTGATTTTTCAAATCGTGCTGATATTTGACTTGAAACTGATTGGAAGACTATTTTCATGCTTATAGCGGTACGATTATTCAAAGCAAGCTTGTCAAAAGACTGTTCAGACATGTGCTCTTTAACCGAATCGTTTTTCATTTGCTGTGCTTGACGGCCGTGCCCTAAATAATTTGGCATCGTTACTGGGTTATCAATTTTGTTCATCATATACCTCCGATATTTAATTATAGATTAATTAAATACGATCAAAGACCTAATGATCATTATGTTAAAGATGGTTATTATATCGGCATTTATTCGGAAACCTTTAGCCTATAATCTGTAAGTTGATTATGAATTTATTGACAAATAACTAGACAAAGTAATCATAGCCGCTAAACTCTGCGCCTCAATCTATACTCAGTAAATTTGAGTATAACCTCAGCTTATTACCTCCTATTATAAGGCTTATATATGTTTAGTCACATCGCTCCTCAATTTTATAATAAACAACTTGAGGATAAACAAGATGATATTGCTAAGTTATTTAGTGACTTTGACTTACCTACTTTCGATGTTTTTCGTTCTGAACCATTAAATTATCGTTTGAGAGCTGAGTTTCGTGTTTGGCATGACGGAGACGATTTGTTTTACATCATGTTTAATAGCAAGACTAAGGAAAAATATCGAGTTGACGCCTTCCCGGTTGCAAGCGAATTAATTAATCAGGCGATGCACGCATTGCTTAATGAAATAAAAGATAAGCCGACATTACGCCTTAGATTATTTCAGGTTGATTTTTTATCAACGCTTAGCGGTGAACTTCTCATTAGTTTGTTATATCACAAACAATTAGATGAACAATGGTTAGCTGAAGCTGCCCTTTTGAAAGCTACATTATCAGCAATTGCACCTGTAGATCTTATTGGCCGGGCTAAGAAGCAAAAATTCATTCTTGATAAAGACTTTGTAACCGAGAAATTAACGGTTGGCGATAAAACCTATATATACCAACAAGTAGAAAACAGCTTTACTCAACCTAACGGCCATGTAAATGAAAAAATGCTTTTATGGGCTAAACAAGCAACACAAAATATCGGTGGAGATCTAATTGAGCTGTACTGCGGTAATGGTAATTTTAGCATTGCTTTAGCTGAAAACTTTGATCGTGTTTTAGGCACTGAAATATCTAAAACCTCTGTAAAATCAGCTCAAACTAACATAGCTGCCAATCACCTTGATAATGTTGATATTGTTAGAATGTCGAGTGAAGAATTTAGTCAAGCGATGAATGGTGAACGAGAGTTTCGTCGTTTAGAAGGATTTGATTTAAAAAGCTATAACTACGATACAGTATTGGTAGATCCACCAAGAGCGGGGCTGGATCCTGATAGTGTTGAATTAGTTAGTCGCTTTGAACATATTGTTTATATTTCCTGTAACCCTGAAACACTAAAAGATAATTTAACTGAATTGGCTAAAACGCATAATATTGAGAAATTCGCATTATTCGATCAATTCCCTTACACCCATCACGTAGAAACAGGCGTCGTACTTTCTCGAAAAAAATAAGGCTAGTTTTTCCCTTTCTCTTTTCGTTGGCTTACCTCTGCGGCACCGCGGGCAATAAAGCGTAATTGCTGTATTGTTCGCATCGCTATTTGTTGACGATCTTTTTTATCCGCATCTAAAGCATCGGAGCCAGCGCTGAACACAATAGTGACCGCAGCATCCGCTTGTAAAAAAGCTACTGAGGCATTCAGTTTATTTGCTTGTTGTAAGTAGTCACATAACTCCAGCGTGAAATAACGTACTTCACGATTAACCGCAGCACGAAAAGCCGATGAAGTTCCAGAACGCTCTCTTAAAAGTAATCGGAAAATATTGCCGTTATTTACGATGAACTCCATAAAAGTTACCACTGAAATTTGTATAACTGATCCGCCTTTCGCGATACGCTGCCGTGCTTGTCTCATTAATTGACGTAAAGTTAATCCCGCTTCATCTACCAGCGTTAAACCTAATTCGTCCATATCAGAGAAATGTCGGTAAAATGATGTTGGCGCTAAGCCGGCCTCTTTAGCGACTTCTCGTAAGCTCAAACTAGAAAAACTTCGTTCACTACTTAACTGCCCTAAGGCGGCATCAATTAATTGTCGACGTGTTTTTTCTTTTTGTTGTGCTCTAATACCACTCATAACTTGATAGACCTGTTCTTTAGCTTGTTTATATCATACTGAATTTTCATCTATTTACTAGATCTCTAATGACTGACGTTACACCTTTAATAATGCGTAACGTGATTTATTGTAAAATTATAATCAATATTCTCTTGACTGAAAAGTGATCAAAGCTAAAATAGAGTACACGTGTACACTGAAAGTTAATGTTAAACTTTTTATTATGGAACCTCTATTACATGAACAAACCTAAAATCGTTTGGTTAAACCTTAGCGTATTTTTAATGACCTTTATGGTCGCCGCTATTGGAATTCCTTACCGAGCTATGACTCACGGCTTTGATACCACTGAAATTGTTGTCGCATTATGCTGTTTTATTTATTGTGGTATGTCGATTACTGCGGGATATCATCGATTATGGTCCCACAAAACTTACCAAGCGCATTGGTCATTACGCTTTATTTTTGCACTTGGTGGAGCATTTGCTCTGCAAAATAGTATTTTACACTGGTCGTCAGATCATCGAATTCATCATAAACATGTTGATAATAACGATAAAGACCCCTATTCCGCAAAGAAGGGCTTTTGGTACTCGCACATAGGTTGGATGCTGCGAGAATACCAAGCACATCGCTATACTGACTATGACAATACTCGTGATTTACAAAAAGATCCCATTGTTATGTGGCAACACAGAAACTATTTATTACTTACCATACTGATGAATTTTGGCGTACCTATTCTATTTGGTTTATGGCACGGTGATATAATTAGTAGCTTGCTTTTAGTAGGCGTTTTACGTTTAGTTTTGAACCACCACACCACTTTTTTTATTAATTCCTTAGCGCATATTTGGGGCAAACAAACTTACACTGAAAGGAATACCGCCCGAGATAATGGTTTCCTCGCTTTTTTAACCTTTGGCGAGGGTTACCACAATTACCATCATATATTTGAAAACGATTATCGAAATGGTATACGTTGGTGGCAGTTTGACCCAACTAAGTGGTTAATTAAAGGCTGTGAATTTTTGAAGCTGACCTCAAAACTTCGTAGTTACTCGGATGATAAAATTGAAAAAGCTCGTTTAGCGATGGTTCTCAAACGTAACCAACAAAAGCTATTGTCCCACCCTAATGCCGAACAAATGCGTGAAAAGCTTCAGCAAGAATATGATTTATTAATTAACAGAATTAATGATTATTATGATGTTCGTAAAAAACTACTTGCCAGTAGACGTGATAAGTTGATCGCGGAAGTTGAAAGTTCAGAGTTAGCTGCACAGTACCAAGAATTTAAGCAGCATCTTGCAGAGCAACAACAACATTGGCAACGTTTCTTAACCCAGCTTGCTTAGAGCGCTAAGCTATTTAAAAATTATAAGTGTAGATCAAGCTTTTACATGGTCAGACGTCTCAATTCCTGCTAGAATTTTTCCATCTTAGTAGGAATTTAAGGCTAAACTTTGTCAACTAAAAACAAAGCTAAAACAACAGAAAACATCATCGAAAATTATGATTATGATGCAATAATAATTGGTACAGGTCCTGGCGGGGAAGGTACTGCTATGGAGTTGTCCAAAAAAGAAAAACGGGTTGCTATTGTAGAGCGCTATAAAGATGTCGGTGGTGGTTGTACACATTGGGGAACAATTCCCTCGAAAGCTTTACGACAAAGTGTTAGCCGCTTAATTGAATATAACGCCAGCCCGCTTTTTAGAGGTACTGAAAAAGCAAAGCATTTAACATTTCCAGACATTCTAAAACATGCATCAGCCGTTATTCGTAAACAAGTACAACTGCGCAGTGGTTTTTATGACCGAAACCGGGTCGAGCTTGTTGCTGGTGAAGCTTCTTTTATTGACGCTAATACCCTTAATATTGTTAAAGATGATGGTTCAGTAGAGCAAATAACAGCAAAACAAATTGTAATAGCCACCGGCTCACACCCATACCGACCAGACAATATTGATTTTAACCATTCTCGCGTTTACGACTCAGATACTATTTTGTCACTTAAGCATGATCCTCGTTCGATCATCATTTATGGTGCCGGTGTTATAGGTTCTGAATATGCGTCAATATTTCGTGGGCTTGGCGTCAAGGTTGATTTAATTAACACCCGAGATAGATTGCTGTCATTCTTAGATGCTGAGATGTCTGATTCGCTAAGCTATCACTTATGGAACAATGGTGTAGTGATTCGCCATGGCGAAGCAATTGAACGTGTTGAAGCATCTGATGACGCAGTTGTTGTACATTTAGAGTCTGGTAAGAAAATGCGGGCCGACTGTTTGCTATTTGCCAACGGACGTACGGGCAATACAGCAGATTTGAAGGTTGAAAATGCAGGCTTAAAAGCAGATGGTCGTGGCCAGTTAAAAGTTAACGATCAATACCAAACTAATGTGGAAAACATCTATGCCGTAGGCGATGTTATTGGTTACCCGAGTTTAGCTAGCGCTGCTTATGACCAAGGCCGCTTGGCCGCTTCAGCAATGATAGATCATCGGAGCACCGCAAAACTTATTGCTGATATTCCAACCGGTATTTATACCATTCCAGAAATCAGCTCTGTCGGTAAAACAGAACAAGAGCTTACCGCAGCAAAAATTCCATATGAAGTAGGCCGGGCGCAATTTAAACATCTAGCAAGAGCACAAATATCAAACAGTTTGGTCGGTTCATTGAAAATACTTTTTCATCGTGACACCAAAGAAATTTTAGGTATTCATTGTTTCGGCGAGAACGCAGCGGAAATCATTCACATTGGTCAAGCAATTATGCAGCAAACTAATGGCGGTAATACTATTGAATATTTTGTTAATACAACATTCAACTACCCAACAATGGCTGAAGCATTTCGTGTTGCGGCGTTAAATGGTTTGAATCGTTTATTCTAAAAATACGGTTCAACAATAAAAATATTAACTTATAGAAGGCATGTTATGAAACAAATTATCGGAATAATATTGGTATTATTTAGCATGCTTTTTTCAGTAGCTCATGCCTCTGATAAAAGTGCGCTTAACGAAGAAAAAGCATTTAGCATTTATATGGTACGGCACGCAGAAAAAATAAAAGATATGAAAGATCCATCATTAACACAATGTGGACAGTTTCGTGCTAAACAGCTCGCTAGCCTGCTAGAAAAAGCAAACATTAAAGCAATATATAGTACTCGTTATAAACGTACTATGGCAACGGCTTCACCTCTTGCACTGCAGCAAAAACTTGCCATAAAAAATTACGCTCCAAACAAGTTAGAGCAACTAGCTTTGCAACTTATTAAAGCAAAAGAGAATGTGGTTATATTTGGTCATAGTAATACAACGCCGCAAATGGCTGAACTATTAAGCCAAGTGTCTGTTGAACCTATTGCTGAGCATCAATATCGAGGTTTATATCAAGTGGTTGTTTCCGGTGAAAGTCGTCACTTAACGTTATTGATGCAACCTTTAGTTTGTAAGGAATAAAGTTAGCTTTTGTTATTTACCATGCCTTTTTCAGCCACTTTGATTAATTGAATATCTGTAATTGAAAAAGGTTTACCCCACTGCTGTATAGTCATCATGTCATTGATTTCGTGACCGACAACTTTAATTACAGTTCCATTTTGTTTAAATTTATTTTTTAAATTCATCGGTAACCAACGCTGCCCGTCTTTGGTGAGCAAGCCATAAAATCCCCCCTCTACCTTGATATATTTTACCGTGGCGGTGAAGGAGACTTCTTTAAGGCCAGGCTGTTCTGACGAAAATTTATGCATTGACTGCTCTGACTTTAACTGGCAAGAAATTAAAACGCTGGTGATAAATACCACACTAATAATAGTTCTAAACATATGATTTATACCTATAGAAGTGATTTTACGAGATGAATAGGGTTTAATATAACAAAAAAGCAAACCTTGATAGTTTGCTTTAAGATAACCTAGATAAAAATTTATTTGTTAATGGGCGTCTTCCTTTAATGCCTTAGTCACATCATCCTTATGATGCTCATTACCGCAAATAGCAGCTTGTTTATCATCACGGTAAAAGCGAATATCAATACAGTCTACTTGGTAACGACGTTCTAGTTCGGTGCGAATTAATGGCTGATTTTTAGCATGTGTAATTTGACGTTGCAATGCCTGACATTCTTGAATTTGTTCACTAGCTAAAGTGATATTTTCACAGCTATTGTCTATTGAAGAACAGCCAGTAAGTGTTAATGCAGTTAGCGCAAAAAAAAGATATACAGCTTTCATGATAGTGAGTCCACTTCATTTATTTTTATTTGGAGTTAACCGCATTATAGTCAGCTAGTTTTGTAAACGATAGCTTTCTTTTTTGTATGATTTTTTATAAACACTTAAAATTCCCAATAAAAAAGCCATCACGTTCGTAATGGCTTTTTTAAACAAGAATCAAAGCGACCTAGTTAGCGCTTAACTCTTTGTTACTTTCTACTTGACTCGGCTTTATTTTCTTACGTTTAACTAGCCCTTTAATATCTTCAATAATGAGATATAAGCTTGGGATCAAAACCAAAGTTACAATAGTCGCAAACAATACCCCAAAGGCTAATGATATTGCCATTGGAATAACAATTTGAGCTTGCGCACTAACTTCAAAAAAGATGATAGGTGCTAAACCAATAAAGGTTGTTATTGACGTAAGCATAATAGCTCTAAAACGTTTAGTACCTGCATGTATTACCGCATCTCTTAACTTAACGCCTGACTTCCTTGCATTATTAACATAGTCAACCATGACTAGGGAGTCATTTACCACCACCCCGGATGCAGCGAGTATCCCCATGATGGATAGTGCACTTAAATCCATACCTAAAATAAGGTGACCAATTACAGCACCAATTGCACCAAAAGGAATAACGACCATTATCATGGCTGCTTGTGAATACGACTTCAATGGTATCGCCAGCAATGAAAAGATGATCAAGAATGAGATAGCTCCATCGCGTAATTGACTATCAGCGCCATCCATCTCTTCTTGAATACGCCCGGATACTTCACTTTGAACTTTTGGGTACTTTTTTAATAGTTCAGGAATAAAGTTATCTCTAATATCATTAGCCACTTTAAATGGCTCAACCTGTTGAGCATCAACACTTGCCCATACATTAATTGTACGGTTACCATTTTCACGTCGAATACGTGTAACACCATCCTGTAAAGTAATAACAGCTAGCTCAGATAAAGGCAATTCTGCACCATTTGGCGCTTTAATCATCACATCATCTACATGCCCAACAGAGCTTCGTTGATCAAGAGGGTAACGAACCATCACTTTCACTTCTTCACTATCACGTAAAATACGCTGTGCTTCAAGTCCGTAAAAGCTGTAGCTCACTTGAGAGGCAATTTCTGCTAAGGTTAAATCTAAACTGTAAGCAAGCGGTTTCAATTCAAACTGAACTTCTTTCGCACTGGTTTGGCGACTATCGTTAACATCGCCAAGACCTTTCAAAGAGTTAAGTTTAGTTTTTAATTCTTTTGACGCTGCAAGTAATTGCGCATCGTCTTTACTTTCTAATCTAAAGGCTATATCTCCGTCATCTCGGCCACCACCAAATAAGTTATCACCTATAGTAAATGATTTTACGCCAGGATAATTAGGAATGGCAGCACGCCATAAATCAGCGAGTTCAAAAGTATTCATCGGTCGTAATTCAGGTATCACTAATTTCACCATCAATTGACCGCTGGTTCTACTACGTAAATCAACCTGCATATCAGAAATCATTGACTGTCCGTATTTAGCTTCAATGTCTTTATCAATACTATTAATAACGCCTTGAATATTTAGCAAAGTTTGTAACGTTGCCTTCTCTGATGCATCAACATGCATTTCAACATTAACCCTAGGAAAGTCGTGTGGAATTTTAGGTTGGCCAACAGAGCGAACAAAACCACCATTAAACAAACCAACGCAAATGAGCATTAAGCTAATAAAAAACATCAATACGCCGTATCGATAGTTTATAAATATCTCTAACGCTGGACGGTAAACGTTTTGAATAAAAGATTTTAAACCGTCATCAATGACTCCTCGAAGCTTGTCTACTCCTTTAGTAATCCTATCTAAAGGATATTGAATGAACCAAAAGAAGCCATACTCGTTTAATTTCTTAAGTTTTATTATATTAATCTTAGGTTTCATTTTAACTAAATGCGCAGGTAAAATAAGTTTCGACTCAATCAAAGAAAAAATTAAGCACAAAATCACGACAGAACCGATAGCTTTACCAAATGCTGCCGACGGCCCTTCGCCAAATAGAAATGGGAGAAATACCGCTATAGTTGTTAAGACTCCAAAGGTTGCCGGCATAGCAACTCGCTTAATGCCACGAATTACATTTTCTGTACTATGCCCGTGCTCTTCGATTTCTTCATGGGCACTTTCTCCCATGACAATGGCATCATCAACCACTATACCCAACACTAAAATAAAGGCGAACAAACTAATGACATTAATAGTGACATCAATGAACTCTAATGGCATGAGGAGTAAAGTGCCGAGAAAACATACGGGTAAGCCCATCATTACCCAAAAGGCTAAACGAACACGTAAAAATAGTGCCAACATTAAAAAGACCAATATTGCACCACTTTGCATGTTGTCTATCATCATATTTAAGCGACCTTCAAGATAGTAGGTCATATCAACCCAGGTTTCTAACTTAACACCTTGGGGTAAAACCTCAGCCTTTTCAGCAACATATTTTTTAACAACTTCGGCAACATCCGTAATGCTTTGATTATTTGCAGCACCAATAAAGATAGTTACAGAGTTTTCGCCGTTAAATTTTGAATACTGTAAGCCTTCTTTAAAACCATCAATAATAGTAGCTATTTCACCTAATAAAACTCTAGTACCATCTTCCAAGGTAACAACAGGAATCTGCTCATACTCATGTCCACGATATGCTTGGTTCTCTACTCGTAAGTTAATATAACCATTTTCAGCGCGAATTTGCCCTGCTGACATGTTTCGAGAATAACCGCGTACCGCTTGCGCAACATCACTGAAACTTAGATCATATTCGCGTAACTTATCTTTGCTCACTTCAATTGATATTTCATAGTCTAAACCACTGTATAGTTCTGAAATATTAACAAAAGGCAATTGTTGAATTTCGTTGTGAACTTTTCGCCCTAACTCTTTTAGTTCACCATTGGTTAAATCACCGTATAGACTGATATACATGACTTCTTGACGAAATTTCTCGCGTTCAACCTTAATGCGTTCCATGCCATCAGGAAAGCTAGGTATTGAATCAATAGCAGACTTAACTTCCTCTAAAACAATTTGCGGATCATAATCGAGATCAACTTCAAACCAACCATTTGAAAAGTTACGATTTGAATAGGTAATTATACGCTTTAAGCCTTGTACTGTTTCCAAAGCTTCTTCAATTTTAATCGTGATACCTTCTTCAACTTCTTGTGGTGCGGCTCCGGGATAAGGGGCGGAATAAGAAATCCAATTAATATCAAGTTGTGGGAACATCTGCTTGTTGATGGTACTAATAGTAAATAGCCCACCTACTAAAATAAATATCATCAACAAATTTGCCGCTACACTATTTCGGGCAAACCAAGCAATTAAGCCTTTATGAGTATCATCCATCATTTAGTCCTTTATGCTTGCGATTTGTGTTTCAGGATCTTCTTCATTAGTATCTTCATTTCCATTACTTTTACTGCCCTGTAAAGCTAATTTCATACCGTTAACAGGGTAATCTAATGCCGACACAATGATCTGATCCCCTTCGTGTAATCCACTCGTTACAATCACATTTGAACCTTCTTGACGAGCAATAATAATGTCAGCATAGTGCAATTTTGAATCAGCATCTAAAATGGCAACACGATTATTGTCAACAAGATAACGAGGCAGTACTGCTGCACTTTCAAGACTAACACCAAGAATATTGGCCGTTACATAAGAGCCAAAACGAACTGGATTTTGCTTTGATGAATTAAAGTTAGCTTTTAACCCATATGGATCATTAATTTCAGCCACTAAATAGCTCATTCTACTTTTGCTATCAATAACACCTTCGCTGCGTGCAATTTTTGCTTGCCAAGTTACGTTTTTACCTGCGTAGGTACCAATCAAATCAACCTGAGCATTTTCCCCTTGTGCTTCTAAAAACTGAAGTTGATTATCAGCAACTGGCAAACGAATCTCAGCAACATCAGTGCCTAATAATTTACCAACTTTACTGCCCGTTCCGACAAAAGAACCTAAACCAATCGTACGGCTTTCGATCATGGCATCGTAAGGAGCTCTAATCTCAGTACGTTCTAAATTACGCTTTGCACGAAGTACTGAAGCTTGTGCAGATTTAACACGAGCGAGCTCCTGTGCCAATTGAGGTTTACGTAAACTGAGTTCAGTAGGAGAAGTATCCGTAATGCGCTTCCACTCTCGTTCAGCAACTTGACCTTGAGCTCGTTCTTTCTCAAGAGCAGCACGCGCAGAAGCCATATTTGCTTCAGCTTCAATCAAGGCAGCCTGATAATCATTAGGATCTATACGTGCAAGCAACTGATTTTTAGAAATAAAACCACCACGAACAAATATATCTGCAAGTTCAACAATTTGACCACTAACTTGTGCAACTAATTCAGTTTCATATTTAGGCTTAACAATTCCATATGAATTCACTGTTAAACTCATCGGTGCAACATGAATTTCTTTTACTGCAACAATAGGTGTATTGTCAACCTCAGGCTTTTCTTCTGGTGGCTTTTTCATGCTAGAAAATCCAACAAATAATAAAATGCCGGCAGCTAGAATGCCAATAGGTACTAAAATTTGTTTTGTATGTTTCACTGTTATGTCCTCATAAAAGTGTGATCGAGTATAATAATCTTTATAATTATATATAGAATAGCGAATATTCTGTATACGCAATAAATTAAGTTGTAAACGCTTGTTACAAGATATGAGCCGGAAAAACGTTATCTATTGAAATATTTCAAAGTCGACGTAAATATACAATTAAAACAAATTGTTACCTGTAAACTTATTTTTTATCCAAACAAAAAAAAAGCCTCGTTTAAATGAGGCTTTTTTATGAGTTAGTACTTTTAACCAATATTTATACTTTTATAAAAATATTTCTTCGATATAACCAATAGAGGACTAGCCATTGTAGAAATACCATACCACCAAAGAGGATGAGGTCTTGCCAACCTACGGAAACAATATTAATAAAACCACCAAAAATACTTTGCGAAGTGTATTTCCAGTCAATAATACTCGTACCGAGATAAACAATAATTGAGTTTGTACCAATAACGGCAAAGAATTTAGCCCACTTAGTAAAGTCTAAAACATCGATGAGCCAGTAAAAAAGTGTCAGTAAAAGCGTACTGTAACCGATAGTGACTAAAGCAAATGAACTCGTCCAAAGGGTTTTATTTATTGGAAAAAACATTCCCCAGACATAACCTAATGCCAAAACAGATAGACCAATAAGGGTCAAGCCGGTAATTAACTTTTTAGGCGCTGTGATATTCTTCATCATATAACGGCCAATAAAAACCCCAGCTAAAGCGTTCACAACAGAAGTTACATTCGATAATAAACCTTCCGGGTCGATGGCTAAATTACGGTAAGTTATACCTGGTAGAAGATTTTTATCAAACCAAACATTGATCGCACCATCTGCAGAAAAATCTCCTGCGCCATAACCGCCTAAAGAAACAAAACTGAGTAGTAGCCAATAACCAATGAGTATGGTCCCTGCCACTAGCCATTGCGTTCTTTCACTGACATACCACACTAACATTGCAGCAACAAACCATGCGATACCTATGCGCCCTAAAACACTAACATAACGAATGCCGTCAAACGATGCAGGGATCCCTCCTCCCCAACCATGGTTATATAAAATACCGAAACTTATCAACAACACTAATCTTTTAATGCCATGAAGAAGGATAGATTTTGCTTTTTGTGGAGGGTAACTTGAGAGGGGTTTTGCAGCTATTCCTAAACTAACCCCCGACAAAAAAATAAATAATGGAAAAATAAGATCGTATGCATGGAAACCATGCCAAACAGTATGCTCCATTTGCTCAGCAAACACCGCTAATATTGGCCAACCCGTAATAATAAATAAAGCAGCGAATAAGCTTTCAGCGCCTAAAATCCAAAACATATCAAAGCCGCGCAACGCGTCAATGGACAACAGGCGCTTTTTCTTTGCCTTTGTTGGCTCTACTTGAGAGGTACTCGCACTCATCATATTTCCCCTTATTAAATTAATTTGAAAATAACCAACAACAAAGACAGCGCTGTCATCAAGTTTTATATAGTAATGTCTCAGTCTCAAAATAGCAATCAGACACACTTTGTTATTAAATTTAACCTCTATCTGCTTGTTTTATTGGTAACTGAGCGCACAATGAAATAAATATTCGATGATAAAGTTTAATAGGACAAGTAATGCTGACAAAAATTAGTTCTTTTTTTCAAAGCTTGGCTAATGATTTAACAGAAAGTTCTGCACAACAAAATTCCGCTGAAGTAACCATTGAGGTTGCGTGTGCTGTTCTATTATGTGAAGTAATGCGTGCAGATGGACATTTTAATCAGCAAGAGCAAGCTAAGCTTGCTTTATTATTAATTGAACAATTTAATTTAAATGAAGATGAAGTTAAGCAGATTATTGATCAAGCTTTGATTCAAAGTGAGCAAGCCACAGACTTTTATCGTTACACCTCAAAAATAAATGAAAATTTCACCGTTGAGCAACGTATTACTGTGGTAAAACATTTATGGAATATGGCTTATGCTGACGGAGAACTTGCCAGTATTGAAGAGCATGTGATTCGTAAAATTGCCGATTTACTTCACCTACGTCACGGAGAATATATTCAAACCAAACCGAGAAAATAACATCATTCATTTTTGATATGCGTTATTATAGTGTTTAAGATTTCATATTAATTTTCTTGGTAAATTCAAATGGCCGACATTGGTAAATATAATACCCTTTCTGTAGTTACAGTCACCGAAAAAGGTGCTTATTTAAATGCAGGAGAACTAGGTGAAGTATTGCTACCGAACCGGTACATTCCTGAAAACTGTAAAGTAGACGATAAAGTTACTGTCTTTATTTATGTTGACTCTGCAGAGCGCTTCATAGCGACAACCGATAAACCGCTTGGCCAAGTCGATGAATTTGTCTCATTAAAAGTTAAACAGCTAAACAAAATGGGGGCTTTCCTTGATTGGGGATTACCAAAAGACTTATTAGTACCATTCAATCAACAGCACACCCCGATGGAAGAAGGTAAATATTATTTAGTGCGTATTTTCCTTGATACCTCGACTGACCGTATTGCGGCTTCAAGTAAACTCGATAAATATATTGATATTTGGCCTGCTGATTATCAGAAGTGGGATAAAGTTAAATTAATGATCGGTGGAAAAACAGATCTTGGCTTTAAAGCGATAATTAACGATAAACACTGGGGTTTACTTTACGACAATGAAATTTTTCAACCATTACGTGTTGGCAGAATCGTTGACGGTTTTATTAAAAATGTCCGTGAAGATGGTCGAATTGATTTATCACTTTCCCGTCCTGGCGAAGGAAAAGTAAAAGATTTTACTGCAAAATTATTAGCGCATATTGCTGAGAACGACGGATTTAGCCCACTACACGACAAGAGCTCTCCGGAATTAATTCAACGTATTTTAGGTGTAAGTAAAAAAACCTTTAAAGCCACCGTTGGTAATTTATTAAAGAATGACAAAATTATCATTGAAAAGGATGGTATTCGTCTAAAGTAGACCTTTAGTATCATTTCAAATTTGTAGATGAGGCATCAGCCTCACCTACAACTTACATCTTAATTTTCATCCTGCTATTAAAAACTTCCGCGAATACCCACAGTAAAACCACGAGCCGGTAACGGTGAAGCATCTTTCAAAAACGAGGTGTGCACGCGCGCTTTTTCATTAGTTATATTGTTCACTTTCAAAAAGGCGACCATATCGTCACCTACGCCATCAATAAAGTAATTAAAGTTAGCATCTAGCATGGTATAACCATCAGTTTCACTTTCTAAATCTGCAGTATCAGACTGCGAAAAATAATGACTTGCACTGAGCTCTGTAGAATACTGATCGGTAAGATAATTTATTTGTCCACCAATGCGCATCGGTGGAATTCTCGGTAAATTATCACCATCGCTCAGTTTCGCTCGAATATAATCTGTAAATAGCGTCGCTTTAAGAGAAGGTGTTAGTTGGTAGAAGAATTCAGCTTCAACGCCGTACATCACCACATCACTTTGTTGAAAAGCATAAACAGGTAAACCTTCGCTTTCATCTTCATCTTCATCATGCTCGTCGCTGCCATGTTCTTCATGCATATCTTCAGCAAACAGACCAGTGTTAGCTTGATAATAATAATCATCGATATGGTTATAAAAAGCGCTCATCACAAAACCAAAGTCGCCTTCAAACTTTCGCCACGTTATATCAAGGTTATACGCGGTTTCTAACTCAACGCTTTTATCTGATAACTCAACATGTAATTGATGGTCTTCTTGATGAACCTCAAAGAGTGCACCTACTTCATAAGTATTAGTACCAATATGAGCACCGTTTGAATAAAGTTCACTTGCCGACGGTGCACGCTGTGAAAATGCTGCGGACAAACCAAGATTGTAACCCGAAGTATATTCCCATACGGTTCCTAATGAAGCACTAATAGGTGTGAACGATTGTTTAGGGAAATACGTTTCATGGCTATCATGCTCGTGTGAATGATCATCGTGCTGTGTAACTTCACCGCTGGCACTAAGCTCAACATGTTCAATGCGTATGCCCAATTGCCATAACACATCATTAATATGTTTCTCTTCAAGCCAAGCTATGGCAAAAGATTCTGTGGTTGAAGGAGGCGTAAAGGCTTCTTCTCCAACCGCTTTAAAGTCGGTATTTTTATAATGCAGTGTCCACGCACCTTGCCAACCATTTATGGCTTGATGATAAAGGTCAAAACGTGTTTCTAGCATTTCGCTGGTAAACTCTGTACCAACTTCTCCTCCTTCTATCTCTTGGTGTTGATAATCTGTGTAAGCAACTTTACTTATTAATCGATTAATAAAACTATCATCAAAGTTAACTTCACTTAATAATTGATAACGGTCTTGAACCAAGTCGCCATAAACCGCTTCGTCATGTTCATCTTCACCAGACGTTTTTGCTAAATTTTCGTCATGATGTTCTGCATGGGCATGCCCTGGAATACCATATTTTCTGTTGGTTCGACCATACGAGACACCTACATAACCTTTATCAAATAAATAACTCGTGCCCATTGTAAAACCTGATGATTTTGAAGCACTATTTTCGAGCTTACCTTTCACCTCTTCTTCTGGATGCTCCCCTTCGGGTAATTCATCCTCATGATGATGATCCTTTTGGGCGGCGGCATAACCAGGGATTTTGTAATCATTAGACTCTCGCCAAAAGGCATCGATATGTAGTGCAACATGTCGATAACCTGTATTTATATTTAATGTGGCTTCATCTTCATCGGCAACATCATTATGCTTAAGCAAATAATCTACTTGGTTACTTATGCTGGTTGGGACTCGTGTATCGACCACATTTACCACACCGCCGATAGCACCACTTCCGTAAAAAAGTGTTGATGGGCCACGTAAAACTTCAATTTGTTGGGCAGTGCCCGCTTCAGCTGAAACTGCATGGTCGGGTCCGACACGAGATGCATCACCAACATCTAAGCCATTTTGGGTAATTAGCACGCGTGGTCCATCCATGCCACGAATAATAGGACTACTTGCCACGGGACCGAAGTAACTAGAGTGAACACCTACTTCATTTTTTAATGTTTCACCCAAGGTTGACGCTTGCTTCAATCTTAGTTCGTCACCTGAAATAACATTTACCGGCAGTGCTGATTCAATGCTTGATGAATGCAAAGGTGTCGCATAAACATCGATAACTTCCATAACCGTTGACCGCATCGTTATCTCAACATTAGTGAGATCTTGCTCTGTAATGACGAAGTACTGATTGATATGGCTATAATTTTTGGCGCTAACATGCAGTTCGACTTTACCAGTGATAATATCACTAAAATAAAATCGGCCGTTTTGATCCGTTATTTGCTTATATTTAGTATTAACCAGCGAAACTTTCGCGTTATTAACCGCGTTACCGTTTGCATCAAGTACGATACCTGAGAATTTTTGGGCGTAACTAGCCCCTGCAACAAATAGTGATAACACACAGGCAGGTGCAATTGTTTTTACATAAATTGATTTCATTTTTTTTCCAATAGATATGACCATCAAAGGACAGTGATAAACTCACTTCCTCATAATATTTTTAGTGTTAGTCTTAGGTTATCTATTGTTCTGGCGGCGCGCGCAGTTGCGGCAACAAGTAAGGTATGATTTCATTATGTAGAAGAATTAACGCTGGAGTAAGATCATTATAACGACCAATGCTCGCTAGTTTAACGGTTAAATTATTTGGAGGTGTACCAATACTCTGTTGACATAGCTTACATTGCTGCAATTCAACACTGTCTTGGATTAACTCGCTATGAGCACTATGACTAATTGTTGCACACACAAATGCACACAAGATCAATACACTCAGTATTGCTTGTTTGCTCTTTGATAGTGTCTTTGTTAAGAAAAAGTAATAGTCATTCATATTATTGTTATACTATAACAATAATATTATTCTTTCAATACCTATCTACCAAACTGACATTCGACATAATATGCTGCTAATGCAACACCAGTATAATTCTCAACGCTAATCAGCATTAGAGGTATATTCTGTAGTTTCTACATTGCCCCGAAAACAGAGTATTGCTGATTTTTATTAACCTAGTTTGAACTAATCGATAATGATAATAATGCCAAAGAGCTTGTTTTATGATTGAATTGGATTTGAATAGTTTGGATTGGGGGGATTTAAAGGTACTAGAAGTTAAACATCTGCATGACAAAGATAAAACAGCTATTAATTAACTATTAATTAATAAAGTGTTTTATCTTTAATTAATACTTTACCTTAAGCTATTGCGTGCCGCCGATAGTCATTTCATCAATTTTCAAGGTTGGCTGACCCACACCAACGGGTATGCTTTGTCCGTCTTTTCCGCAAACTCCAACGCCTGCATCAAGTTTCAAATCGTTACCGACCATACTGACATTCTTCATTGCTTCTGGGCCACTACCAATTAACGTTGCACCTTTTATCGGCGAGGTAATTTCACCATCTTCAATCAAGTAAGCTTCTGAGCTGGTAAAGACAAATTTACCCGAAGTTATATCTACTTGCCCACCAGCAAAATTCGGCGCATAGATACCTTTTTTCACTGACTTAATAATGTCTTTTGGATCGTGCTCACCAGGTAGCATATAGGTATTGGTCATTCTCGGCATGGGTAAATGCGCATAAGATTCACGACGTCCATTCCCCGTTGGCGCAACACCCATTAATTTAGCATTATGCTTATCTTGCATATAACCTTTTAAAATGCCCTTTTCGATCAATACATTGTATTGCCCCGGTGTTCCTTCGTCATCAATTGATATTGAACCACGACGATTATCCATCGTGCCATCATCAACAATCGTACATAAGTCCGATGTGACTTGCTGACCAATTTTGCCAGAAAATGCTGACGAGCCTTTACGATTGAAATCGCCTTCTAAGCCATGGCCAACCGCTTCATGTAAAAGGACACCAGGCCAACCTGAACCAAGCACAACAGGCAACATGCCAGCAGGAGATTCTATCGCAACTAAATTGACCAATGCTTGACGAACAGCTTCTTCTGCATAAGCAAAGTAACGTGCTTTACCATTTTCAAGTTCGAAAAAGTAACTATAATCAGTACGAGCGCCACCACCGGCACTAGCACGTTCGCGCTTGCCATTATCTTCTACTAATACCGAACAGTTCAATCGCACTAACGGACGGATATCGGTAGCAAAGGTGCCGTCACTTGCTGCTACTAATATTTTTTCATATACACCAGACAAACTGACAATAACTTGCTGAACACGTTTATCAACTGACCGTGCATGCGCTTCTACTTCATGTAACAAAGTTATTTTTTGTTCTTGGGGTAAACTCGCTAATGGATCAACCGCTTGATAAATTGCTTTTTGCGTTTGGCTTTTAAAGGCTTGTACTCGACCATTTTGTTCTGCATTAGCGATGCCTTTAGCTGCATCAGCCGCTTTTTTTAATGCTTGAGGGGAAATATCATCTGAGTATGCAAAACCAGTCTTTTCGCCTGAGATAGCACGTACACCGACACCGCGTTCGATATTATATGACCCTTCTTTCACGATACCGTCTTCTAACATCCATGACTCATGACAACTTGACTGAAAATACAAATCGGCGAAATCAATTTTTCGTTGATACATATTCGTTAACGTTTGATCTAAAAGATCTCGATCTATTTGGCTATCGCTTAAAAGTTCGCGTTCAACACTATTCATTATATTTTCACTTATCGGTATTAATTCTTTAATAGTTTTAGCTTTTTAATTGGCTTTCAAACTGGTTATGTTCAGCAACAGGAATTGCTTTTCGTACGTTTTCTAACGCTTGACGGGAAAATTCAACACTGATACTGCCAACCCCTTCCTCTAAACAAGCCAATATTTCTCCCCAAGGACTGATGATCATGCTGTGTCCCCACGTTTCACGGCCATTTGCATGCACGCCCTGCTGACCTGCAGCGACAATATAAACTTGGTTTTCTATCGCTCGCGCTTGCAACAATGCTTGCCAATGTGCTTTACCCGTTACAGCAGTAAAAGCACTAGGCACGGTTATAATGTCAGCTCCTAGCACGGTTAAGCTTCGATATAATTCAGGAAAACGTAAATCATAACAAATAGATAAGCCAACATTAATGCCTGCAGCAGTTGTCGATATAATGTCACTACCAGCTTGAGTATAACGTGATTCTCGATACTGTTTTTCGCTGTCTTGCACATTAACATCAAACAGATGAATTTTATCGTATTGTGTTAATAAGTCACCGTCAGGCGAAAATACGCAGCAAGTATTGGTAAACTTATCTGCAGTCGAAGACAACAGAGGAATGCTGCCGGCGACTAAGTAAACCTGATAACGTTTAGCCAAGCGAGAAAGCTGTTCTTGTAAAGTCGAAACAAATAAATTTTGATAGGCTAACTGGTCACTTTCTTTAGCTAATGCTAATTGTTGTTGGTCTTTACCACCAAAAAATAAACAACATTCCGGTAACACAACAATGTGCTCATCGTCAGCCGCGGACTGTTCAATCAAGGTTTCAAGATGGCGATCAATAATGCGGAAGTTTTCGCCTACATCAGGAACCGAATGAAGTTGCAGTGCAGTAAGTTTAACCATTGTTCTTATCCATCTTTTTATAATCTTTTATGCCGTTATTATCTTCTATTAATTGATCTTCTTGCTCTTCGGAAGAGCTCGACTCATCAATAATTTCTGGTGCTGTTGTACGCCCTACCCTTATATTTTGGGTTTTACGATCAACTTGTTTGTAAACAGGTTTCTGCATTGTACCTGTCACTTCAAATTTAAGTTCAGAGATAACTTTTGAAGTAATGACTCCATCAAGTGCGAGACCAGCTAAAATTGCCACTGGGTTTAATGTCGCTATCCATGCTAAAGCCGGTAAGCTTGACGTAACATTCGGTTTATAAGACATACTGTAATCGAGTATTTTCTTTGATAAGTCAGTGTTGCCCTTAACAGACAAATTACCTGCACCGCCTTTCATCCTGGTATTGTTAGTATATATGACGCCCTGTTCAAGATGGAAATCGCCTTTTATTGACTCATAAAACATACCATCACTAAACATATCTCTGAAATCTAACTTTAATTTTCTAGCTAAACTCGACAAACTAAAAATAGATAAATAGCGAGCGCCTTTATCATCAACATCAACCACACCATCACTAATTGAGGCATTAACATCACCGTTCAATTTCGCAAGGCTGAAATCAAACGGGCTCGCTTGCCAATCTAATTCATATTTCAACTTGATACCGCTATCTTTTATGGAAGACGGGTAACCTAGTTTAATCACTTCTTGTTCAAGGTCTTTTGCTTCTAGTTGACCGATTATTGTCGTATAAGAAATTTTTTGATTATGCACCCAAGTAGCGTCTAAACTTGCATTTGTATTACCGCGTTTTGCGGTGAACTTCTTAAGTTTAAGCGTATCTTCTGCAATACGTTCAATAGAGAAGTTAACTTCACCAAAGTCTAACCTGCCAAAAGAGCAGCTTGCACATTTCGCACGAATAGGCGGGATATTGGCAAATAAAATTTCATTACTTACCCTTTCTTCAGACAAGGTTTGCTTTACCTGCTCGGTAAGAATCTCATTCTCAAGCTCGTCAGCTAGCGTTAAATGAATAAAGTCTGCATCTATTTCTACACCCTGCTGATGCCAGTCAGGGTAGAACTTAACTTTAGTTCGTGCTTCTTTCGCGTTTAAATCAAGTAACCACCATTGTTGTTTATCAACAAGATTAAAAGAAACATCGGTTAATGTTTGCCCTAAAATATCAAGCTCTGCCACCGAACCTGTAATTCGTTCAGGGGCGGTAATAATGGCAACACTATCACTAGAGCTGTCTGCTGAACCTTGTTTAATACTATCGAGAATATCTAAAACTAAAGACTGCCACTGTGTAAGAGATGCTGTCGCCAAATTAGTAGTTATGTTAAATCCTTTGGTCGATAATAATAATTTTTCTTGCCCAAGTAACAAATGCGCTTTGCTGAACTGAGTTTTTTCATGGTCGAGTTCACCGTAAAAATGAAGTTCATTACCGACTTGGGCGTTAAGCTCTGAATAATCTTCCTGTCCGGCAACTGTTACAGAAACTTTGAGTGCTTCACCCACGTTTTTTTTATACGGAACAGGTAATTCGAAGGCAAGATCTTCAAAAGTAGAATTCATCATCAGCTCGTAAGAAACACCACCGTTATGATGCATTTTTAGTGATAAGTCACCTTGCCAATCTAATTGACCATAAGCATATTTTTCTAGCAGTTCAGGTAATTCTTTCTTCCATGCTAATTCAGGCCATTTTGCCTGTAAGTTAATCAGCGTTTGATAATACTCGTTATCAGTATCATTTGCTTTTACCACTAATTCCATTGGCATATCTCGCCAATTCAAGGTTAAACCACGCGTATTAATTACATCATTTTTAAAGGTAAGTTGACCCTTAACATCCGTAAAATGCATCGCAGGTGTTTGCAAGGAAACTTCATTATTACTGAAATTAACCTTACCACTTGCAATGGCATTATCGAGATCATTGAGCGGTAAATTAAGTGCAAAACTTCCCGATATAGGGTTAGTTACCTGTAACTGATTTAATGTTTCACCGACAGTTTCTGCCATCGGGCTATTATTCATTAAGTCGCTGACCGACTCAGCTTCAGTATCGGTAAAGTTAGCCTCTACGGTTAATATTTGCTGTTCTTCTAAATCATCAATGGCAACTTTAACGCCCGCAACATCTATTCCAGCTAAGCTACCGCCACGGCCAGTAATTAACATACTGTTGTTGGTGAAGTTTAAATTCGCAGCAAAATCATTGATAACCGGCCAACTCGGGTCAAATTGAAATTTACTATTAGTTAGCTCTGCATCGACAACAAATATTCCGCTGTTATCGTGGAAAGGAAAGTTTGCTAATGGACCATTAAAAAGTACTTGAGCTTGTTCAACTTCTCCCTCGATTATCGCAGCTTTAAGATAATCAACAAGATCTTGGCCCATCAATAAGTGTGGGTAAAAGTAATCAGCAAAATTTACGTCACCACGATGCACATTGGCTAATAAAGCCATAGCTGGAGTATTATCTTTTGCAGCTGTAAGCTTAATATCTGCCGTTACATGAAGTTGTGGAGAAATAAATTCAAGGTCTTTAATTTTCACCGCAAGCTCTGAAGTTGAAAAATCAACCTCAACTTTACTGGTTATCGATTGATAAGGAATGGGATATAAAAAGTGTTTATCAAAATCTAATTCGCCATTCTTAGCTAATAAATTAATCGTTAAATGTTGATCGGCAAAGCTAAGTTCACCACTTACATTTTCAATGCCAGGGAGGCCTTCACTATAAGAAGAGTTGAGCTGGGAAAAACTCGCCAAGGCCTGAAATTCATCAAGGCCATTAAAAAGGTATACATCACTTATTTGTCCAACGGGGGCTATGCCATCAAATAAGGCTTCACTTTCTATATGGCCTGAAAACAATGGGTAAAGATCAGCTAGGCCAAATAACTCTAAGGACGAAATATGCGTTAACAAGCCATTTTCTGTTCTTTTGGTATTAACCGTTAATGGCTGCCAAGCATGATTGTTCGTATAAAATTGTAATGGCGTGGTCGTTATTGTTCTCTGTAAAGCGTCATCAAAATTTTCAATGAGGATATTACCTTTATCTAAGCGTAAACTATGTAACTCTTCTTGATAACGCCAGCTCACCTCATTGTTATTCAATGCTATTTGTAATTGACTCGCTTCACCTTTATTTAAGGTATACCAGGCACTGAAGTTGACCGATGAATGGGTTTTATCATCTTCTATGGCGAAAATAGTATCGAGCCATGGCGTAATATTAAGCTGATTGGCTTCAAAGTAGAGCTGCCCGGTTAAATCTCGAATATCCTGACCAGACGCATCAAGGTTGAATTTAATGTTATTAGAAGTTAAACCATCAATAAGCATAGTACCCGCTGCTCTATGGTGGTTACCGTTATTAAACCATGAAAGTTGATCAACCAGAAAGGTGCGTGTTTGGTTTTCAGTTCTCACCGTAATTTTACTATTTTTAAGTGAAAATCGTTTTATTTGTTGAAAAAAGATCGCGCTAACATTATCAATTAAAGAGCTATCTTGTGCCGTTGTCTCTTTTTCTATCAATAAGCGTTTATCAAAAAAAACTTGCGCTCCAACTAATGAAATATCCTTAGTGATTAATTTTCGATATTGTAAACTACGCCAAAAATCGACTGTCACTTCCATTTTAGCGACAAAAATGTGCGCCGACTCGGTATCAAGAACATTGACTTTTTCGACAATTAACGAGGGGCCGGCACTTTCCCACCCCATCGCCAGGGAACCTATCGTTACATTACTGTTGTTACTTTTATTAAGGTAATCTTGCAAATCTTGCTTGTAATTATGTGCATAAGGAAGAAATAACCGAAAAGCACTGATCAGAACAGCAAAAATAACTAACAGTATTGCTAGAATTTTATAAAGTCGGTTCAACCAACGATTTGAAATAGCGGAAATACTCATAAAACGTTTTACTATACACTCGATTATTTTGGACGTGAAATAAAGTCACGTAAACACTAAAGGCTATTCGTTAATGACGTTTAATCACATCATTATTACGTCAAACTGCTCTTGATTATACATGGATTCTGTCTGTACTTTAATTTGCTTACTAATGAAAACTTCTAACTCTGCAAGGTGATGATATTCATCATTAATTAATGACTCACTTACCGCTGAAGATGCATAAACAATGAATTTTTCTGAATCGTAAGCTCTGTTCACCCGGACAATTTCTCGTAAAATTTCAAAACAAACCGTTTCAACCGTTTTTAAATGGCCGCGTCCTGAACACACAGAACATTCACCACAAAGAATATGCTCTAAACTTTCACGGGTTCGTTTTCGTGTCATTTCGACTAAACCCAGCTTCGAAAAGTTGCTGATACTGTACTTAACATTATCTTTTGCCATAGCAACATCTAAACTATGCAAGACACGTTTTTGATGTTCATTACTGTGCATATCAATAAAGTCGACAATGATAATACCCCCTAAATTTCTCAATCTAAGCTGGCGAGCAATGGCTTGTGTTGCTTCTAAGTTTGTGTTGAAAATTGTTTCTTCTAAATTCCGATGACCAACAAAACCGCCGGTATTAATATCAATTGTGGTCATGGCTTCGGTTTGGTCAATGATCAAAGAACCACCCGATTTAAGCTCTATTTTTCGGTGTAACGACCTTTGTATCTCATTTTCAACGTCAAATAAATCGAAGATAGGTCGCTCTCCCGGATAACACTCGAGCATAGGTGTTAAATTGGGTACGAACTCTTCGGTGAACTCATGTAGTTGTTCATAGGTAAGCTTTGAATCAATACGAATTCTTTCGAGCTCAACGCCAACAAAATCACGTAAGACACGAAAGGCAAGTGACAAGTCTTGGTAAATGGGCGCGTTAGTTTGCTTGCGCGCTTTGCGCTCTTGTACTTTTGCCCAAACTCGACGCAAAAATTCAGCGTCATGTTTTAGCTCTTTTTCAGCAGCGCCTTCGGCAGCTGTACGGACAATAAAACCATGAGTATCACTACAATATGGCGTGATAATATCCTTTAAACGATTACGCTCTTTTACATCATCAATACGCTGCGATATGCCCGCATGGTTAGCGTTAGGCATTAAAACTAAATAGCGTGCGGCTACTGTGATGTCGGTCGTTAACCGAGCGCCTTTGGTACCTAGGGGATCTTTAATTACCTGTACGACTATATGCTGTCCTTCGTGCACCAGCGCACGTATGTCAGGTACATGATCAGCAGATAAATCGTCTTTATTTAAAATCAATTTAGTATTGATATCTGAAGCATGTAAAAAAGCTGCTTTTTCTAAATTAATATCGATAAACGCTGCTTGCATACCTGGTAATACGCGGATCACTTTACCTAAATAAATATTACCGACTAAGCCGCGACGTGATTCACGTTCAATATGAACTTCTTGTAAAACGCCATTTTCGATTAACGCTACACGAGTTTCACTTGGGGTAACATTGATCAGTAATTCGCCGCTCATAAGGTTTCTCCATGTTTACTGTGATTTGCTGTTTTCGTTGCTTGAATAGGTGTTGGTCGACCCAGTTCAGCTAATAGTTTTGCTGTTTCATACAAAGGTAAACCGACTACTGCAGAATAACTACCGTTAATTTGTGTCACAAATTGTCCGCCGATACCTTGGATGCCATAAGCGCCAGCTTTATCTTGGGGTTCACCAGTTTGCCAGTAACGCTTTATTTCATCGATGGTTAACGTTTTAAAGGTAACTTCTGTAGTAATTAATGCTGAAACAATTTGTTTATTTTTTACCGCGGCAATAGCAGTAAGCACTTGGTGAGTGTTATTTGACAGCAACATTAACTGCTGACAACATTGTTCTATATTTTCAGGTTTACCTAAAATGCGTTGATTCAATACCACGCTGGTATCAGAACCCAGCACAATACAATCTTCACTTTGTTGTTGAGCAATAAACTGTGCTTTCTCTTTGGCTAAGCGCAGCACATATTGCGCCGGTAATTCCCCTTTAATAACGGTTTCATCAATATTAGCCGCGAGAGTTTTAAACTTGTAGCCCAGCTGACTAAGCAGCTCTTTTCTACGTGGAGATTGTGAGGCTAGAATTAACATTTGTTGCATAAAAAATTACTAATTAAATGTGGTTCAAGAAAAACTTAAAATCAACTGATACGAAAATGTCGGCGTATTTGTCTTAATAATAAAAAAGCCCAAGGCCAAAGAACAATCGTTGTGATCACTGGATATAAATAACTCGGTAAAAATACAGCATCCGTTAAAAAGCGTTGCATCCAAAAAACAATTAAGTGATATAAAGCAGATAAAACACCAACAATCAGCGCTTGTTGCCACACTGAAAAATTACGAATTTTTTGAAAGTTTCCGGCGACAATATAAACCGCAATAGCCATAGCAGCGGTATGCACACCAAGAATTGATCCAAGTAGTACATCAAGCACTAACCCCACAAAACCAGCACTAATAACATTTACGCGACTAGGTAAAGCTAAACACCAATAAATTAATACCACTAATACCCAGTCAGGACGAAAAGCGTCGACACTTAAGGGTAATGGCATAATAGTAGCAATAAGTGCTATGAGTAAGGTTAAAATAACAATAAAACGATGACGAATAGACATGGTTAACTCGATGCCTTTTTATTTGATGTTGTAGGTTTTATGTCTTTTGGCTGCGGCGCAAAAATACCAGCAGGTTTTTCTGGCCACAATAATAATAGATAACGCAAACGGTCAATTTTGGCAACAGGTTCACTTTGCACGACAGCAAAGGCATTGGCATCGTTTTTTATAACAGCGGTCACGCGGGCAACAGGATACCCTTCAGGAAATTTATCGCCAAGACCCGAAGTGACTAATAAATCCCCCGTGCGTACATCATAACTATGTGGCACAAAGTTATGTGTTAAACGGTCAATTTTTCCTGTGCCACTCGCTACCAAACGGACACCATTTCGGCTAACCCTGACCGGTACAGCATGAGTAACATCAACAATTAAAATAACTCGACTACTATTAGCCCCAACATGTAATACTTGCCCAACAATGCCTTCGTCATGTAATACCGGTTGCCCTTCATACACACCGTCATCTCGACCTTTGTTGATCACAACTTGATGACTATAAGGGTCTGAGTCTACCGATAATATTTCAGCGACCATTTTTTTTACTTCGCCACGTAACGGCGAAGCAAGTAAAGAGCGTAAACGATCATTTTCTTTTTTGACGATTTCAAGTGCTAACAATTGCTGATGAAACTGCAACTCTGAAATTTTGTAAGCATTATTTTCAGCAATAAGCTGTCGGCGAGTAGTAATATTTTCAACCGCCCAATTCATCATTTGTTTTGGCGTGGTCGCTAAATATTGCAAAGGACTGACCATTGATTGTAAAAAGCCGCGCACATGCTCAAAACTATTCATTTTATGGTCGAAAAAAATTAAAGACGCAGAACAAATCAGCACCAACAAAAGTCGGTGCTGAGGGGATGGGCCATGTTTAAATATTGGGTTCATAAATTAAACTTGTTTAAATGCTTAGTATTCGCAGCCACTTTATTTAACGACGAGGAGCATGCACGATGTTGACGTTAATCAATGAGTACCTTCGACGTAGTAGTTAAACAACATGGCAATGAATAATTAGTACTTTATTCGTAAGAGAATTTACTCATATGAAAAAAGATCGCCACCATGCATATCTATCATTTCTAGTGCTTTTCCGCCGCCACGAGCTACACAAGTTAGTGGGTCGTCGGCAACGACAACCGGAATACCTGTTTCTTCCATAAGTAAACGATCGACATCTTTTAATAATGCGCCGCCACCAGTAAGTACCATGCCGCGCTCTGAAATATCAGACGCTAACTCAGGTGGAGCTTGTTCTAAAGCAACCATGATGGCACTAACAATACCGGTTAACGGCTCTTGTAATGCTTCTAAAATTTCATTGCTATTTAAGGTAAAGCTACGTGGAACACCTTCGGCTAGGTTACGACCACGTACTTCAATTTCTAGCATTTCTTCACCCGGGTAGGCCGAGCCAATTTCATGTTTAATACGTTCAGCGGTAGCCTCACCAATTAAACTACCAAAGTTACGACGTACGTAGTTGATAATTGCATCGTCAAATTTATCGCCGCCGATACGAACCGATGAAGAATAAACCACACCGTTTAATGAAATGATACCTACTTCTGTCGTACCACCACCTATATCGACTACCATAGAGCCGGTTGCTTCTGATACAGGCATGCCGGCACCAATTGCTGCAGCCATAGGTTCATCGATTAGATATACTTCACGAGCGCCAGCACCTAATGCTGATTCACGAATTGCGCGACGTTCTACTTGCGTAGAGCCGCAAGGCACACAAACTAATACACGCGGGCTAGGGCGTAAAAAGTTATTACTATGCACTTGTTTGATAAAGTACTGCAACATTTTTTCGGTGACGAAAAAGTTAGCAATTACGCCGTCTTTCATTGGACGAATGGCTTCGATATTACCCGGCGTACGACCTAACATTTGTTTTGCCGCAGAACCCACGGCTGCAACACTTTTCGTACCGCCTGCACGGTCTTGTCGAATAGCAACCACGGAAGGCTCATTTAACACGATGCCTTGGTCTTTCACATAAATAAGGGTGTTTGCTGTTCCTAAATCGATTGATAAATCGTTAGAAAACATGCCGCGTAATTTTTTAAACATAAGAGCAAAATATCCTACAAACGGTGCTAAGGCACTAAAGTTGCCAGAAGATGACTGAATATCGAGTTTATACAAAATAAGGTCAAGATGTTCAGTATTTCATTAAAAGTTATATCGCCAATCATACCCCAGACTTTAGCGAATGTGTTGGCTGTTTGTAAAAAAACACCTTAAAATAGCTGTTTTTTAGTTTTTATTCATTAAAAGGGCTGAAAGTAACATTATCAGTAGTTTAATTACCGACTTCACGCCATGAAATTATTCGGTCGTTACCGCGGTAGACTCCAAATTTGAGTGTAGCGAAAGGATTGTCATCATGAGTACCGTTACCTTGCCAGTCATACTGCATCCAAACTGGCACATTTAATTGCCATTCTAGATCTCCTATGACTGTAGGCGCAATGAATTGAATTCCGCGATGTGCTCCTAGACCAAATTGATTAAGAAGTGGCTCTATTTCTGCATATGTATTAGTAACACGAATTGGCTCACTGTTATCACTCCGTTGTATTAAACGATAATCCCAAGGATCGTCAAGCGTATCATGTCGACTTCCGCCTTCTTCTTTATCGGCGATACCCGCAATTGTACAGCTATCTAGTGTATTCGTGACAAAACTACTGCCATTATAATATTCTGCTCGCATTATTTGCGGTAATGCAGAGTTTTCACTACCTGAGGTATTTTCGATAAACCAGCGACCAAACCTTAATTTACTATTTGTTGCCCACAGTTTTTTCGCCGTAAAGTCAGCAGCGACAATCAGCATATCTTGTTCATTCAAAAGCGCGCCATCATCGTCAATAAGTTTTAAACCAAATATTAATTGCTCATACGGACCATCTGGCGTAGTTGTGCGGTTAAAGTTTCCGACATCTTCATTTAAAAAATCACTGCCAGTGGGTGAGTATCTACCATTTATCCAACTCCCTTGATAATCAGTTAATCGTTCTCCCAAATCAATGCCATTTACACTATTCTCTGCAACCAATGTTACCTCTGCATGCACAAAATTTTTACTATCTTCACTGTCATTTGCTAAATAATTCTGAGTCAATGTACCGGGTTCACCACTAGTATGCGCTTGAATTTCATATGTTAAGGTCAGAGATGGCTCGTTCATATAAGTAAAATTTGTGGCAACGCAGCTGTTTTCGACCATATTAGCGGTGAGTACAAAGTGATCGGGAATGAAACGCCCTAAACTCTGGCTACCTAGTGCATGGTTTGACGTATTACCATCAGTTTGAACTTCACGAACCGCTATATTTAGTAAACCCACTTCATTAAACTTAATTTGACTATCTTGAAATTGACCATTAGTAAAACTTAGTAGTTTTCCATCATCGTAATAACTTCCTGTTGTCGACGATATTATGCTGCCGCCATCATAAGTTAATGTACCATCGACACCATCTTCAATAGGCGCAATGCGTTGTAAACTTAGTTCAACAAATTTATCGGTAAAATTAGCCGTTTTGACTCCTTGCTGGTTAACCGCTTCAATTAACAAGTTAAAGCCTACTCCAGCTTTTTGCGTTTTAGCACCGGTTGCTAAAGTTTCGACTAATGGTTGGTTATCACTGTTGGTTGCTGTGATTTTAAATTCATATGGGCGAACATAAAAAGTAGCACTTCCTAATAAGGTTACTGCTGGGTTTTCAGATGTTGCCGCGATAGTATATTTAGCATGTAGTGTTATATCACCGGCATCAAAATAGGTGTTGTCACTAAGGGAGGCAATAGTGTCAGCAGCAAAGTTAAGACTGACTGTTTTATAATTACTAACACTATCCGCTAGATTTAAATCTATTTCATTACTGCCTATCGTATATTTATTGCCACCTGTACTACTTGGTGAAAGCGTTTCAATGGCAAAATCAATATCTTTAGGCTCATCAAACAAACCAACACAAGCACTATTTATATCTTTAACAGCCTGAATGGTTACATCAGTATTGGCAACACCTGCAACTTCAATAGCATTAATCCCTGTAAAAATAAAACCTGCATTTTCAAAAACCATATTGCAGCTATCACTACTATTATCATTACAAACCGTCGTATTGCTAGCACCTATGCTTTCATTGGCAGTTGATAGTACGATATTTTCAGCCACGGTATAGTTAAACTCGACAATAGTACTACCAACAAAGGCTGTTGTTGTACTAACACTGTTGGTACCACCTGTAGCAACTAAGTCTAGCGAAATTGACTCGTTGCTTTCAACACAAGTGCTGCCGTCATAAACATTAGTACATGCTCTCACAGCAACCCTTTCCGTTTCACAAGTTAACCCTTGTCCATTATGCTCAATTAGGTAGTGATCAATAACTGGCGTACAACTAACCGCAGCACGTGAACTTCCATCATAGTTTTTATCCACAAACTGATTGTTATAAATAGACTGCATTTCAGCAAGAGTCAGTGTTTGGTTAAACACCATAAATTCATCTAATGGTGCACGAAAACCCTGAGCATCACTAGTACCAATAGAATCAAAAGATGTGCCTATATATTTTAAGGTGCCTGATGGAGCGGTGTTAATAGTATCAACCCAAATACCATCAATGACTAAATAGCTAATTCCACTTTGATACATTAAAGCCATATGATGCCAATTATTATCTTGTATTTCAGTTTCAAAAGAGTAATTACCAAAAAGGGTATTAGAGCCATTATAGACTCCCCAGCGCCAACTATTATTACGATCAAGTACTAACAGGTCACCACCACCTTCCATAGCGCCAAGAACAAAATATTTACTACCCGTAGTCGCTGTAGGCTTTTTAAACCAAGTCGAAATACTAAAGTCTGCAGGTAATGCTATTGATGTAATAAAATGCTGTTCGTGATTGGTTATATCTGCTGCGCGTTCAACAACGCCAACAGAGGTAGACGCCATAGAGTTATGACTTGTTGCTGCGTAATTAGCCATTTTATCAATTGTATCAGCAGCAATACCAGTATAAGCACATTCATCAAAGCGATAGTTAGCTATGGGCACAAGATTACAAGTAACCGTAGTACGGGTTGAAGCATCATAGTTTTTATCTGCAAGTTGATTATTATAAATCGTTTGCATTTCACTTAACGTCAAAGTTTGGTTAAAGACCATAAATTCATCTAATGGTGCGCGAAATCCCTGAGCATTAGATGTGCCAACAAAATCTAAAGAGGTACCAATATATTTTAAGGTTCCTGAAGGTGCTCGATTAATGGTGTCAACCCAAACACCATCTATAACTAAGTAACTAATACCACTTTGATACATTAAAACCATATGGTGCCAATTGTTATCTAATGATGCGAAAGAGTAACTATTACTATAAACCGTATTCGTACCGTCATAAATTCCCCAGTACCAGCCATTGTTGCGGTCGAGCACTAGTAAATCGCCACCATTTTGCATAGCACCCAAGACAAAAATATTACTGTCGGATGTTGAAGTTGGCTTTTTAAACCAAGTTGAAACGGTAAAGTCACTTGGTAGGGGGATCGAAGTAGTAAAATGTTGGCTAAAGTCACTTATGTCTGCAGCGCGTTCGACGATACCAGTAGCAGTCGACGCCATAGAATTTTGACTCGTTGCAGAATAATTACCGGTTTGGTCAAATGTATCAAAAGCGACACCGGTATAAGCACACTCATCGAATAGATAATTGGCAATAGGTGTCAGCGTAGCTGTCGCTTCACACATGCCGTTAAAGTCTGCATTGCTAATACTGGTTTGCTGGTATGTCTTACTTGTAGCGCTATCTATATCAACACTGTCAGCGGTGATGGCACCAATAATGGTCCCGCCTTCATCAATATCAATATTATTTAAAGCATACATAACCCCAGTAAAATTGAAATCTTCACCTGCGGAAACATCACTATAACTAATAAAAATAAGTGAACCATTAGCATCATTAATATGGCTATTTTCATTAAACTGGGCATTTTGTACGTAAATACGTACCGTACCAGTACCCACTACGGCAAGTGTAGTATTTTCACCAAAGGAGAGATCTTCAATCCAATAATCCCCCGGCACAAACTGAGCAATCGCATTTTCCTTTAACTCTAGTTTTTTCAAACGGTACTCGGCATTTAACTCGGTAAAAAATACTGAACCATTTTCGCCCACTTTTACGTCTTTATATTGGCCACTTGCAAGTGCTAAATTATTACCATCTTTATCACCATCATTTTCTGACGAATACTTAAAATTAGGTAAGGTAAGCTGTGGACCATAGTTCTGTGAAACGCTAGGAAAAATATCAAGACATTCTGCGGCATAGAGCGGAAAAGAGAAAAGCATTAAAAATAAAAAGGAAGCGAGACTACGAAACAACATTGGAAAATTTCCTAGCAAAAAAATTAAGAATAATCAGTATACTAAAGTTACTCCTAACTATTAATGATAACAAGTAACGACTTGTACTTATCAAGTTTTATTTACTTGCCAACATTGATAAAAATACATTCCATTTTATACCATTATTTCGCAGGCAATAAAAAGCCTCGCGAAAGCGAGGCTGATTTGAAGTACTGCCAACGACAACTGCTGAATTATTTAGCCAGACGTTTTCTCATTGATAAAACGATAAGAGCAATAGCAAAAATCATGATGGTTGAAGGTTCTGGTACTTGAGAAGGAGTATTGCGAACGTAGAATGTTTCAAAGTGCCATTGGAAGATCTGATTAGGAAAAGAATTATCAATAGCCCCTTTAATTAAATTATCATTAAAGTTCTGAATATCGTCAGCAATCAACACTGTTAAGTCGGTATTCCAGTATTGAAGAGATTGAATAATACTGCCATCAATATTTTTAAAATGTTCATCTATCGTTAGGTCATTTTTAAGGATAAGTAACTCTTCAGGTAAAAGAGTTCTCCATCCAAAGAGCGCACGAAAACTTGCGTCCTCAAAGGTGTTACTGTCTCGTGTTCCGACATTTATTGACGAAGCCCAAGTCCAATCAAGTCCACCAACAGTAGTGTAAGCATCTTCGCTTAAATCGATGTCAGCCGAAATAATACCTGCATGAGCAGCGTTTGAGATGGATACAACAACTACTAATAAAAATACGGAAATAAACTTAATCATTATAAACCTCGATTAATGACAAACAACGGTAACAATCTATATATGCAAACAGCATACCAAAACAACAAACACATGAAAAACAAATATTTTTTATAAGAACCAGTGTTAAATGTTTTTTAAGTGTAAAGAATTTAAACAATAGTGTAACTATTACAATGTAACTATAACGTAAACTCTTTATAAAGCACAACTACAAGCTTTGAGCTTCGACCTCAATAGTCCTTGAGGTGATAATTCCGCCAACAGAACAACTTCCTGTACTATTAATAACAAAATAATGTTCGTTATTAAACTCATTAGCGGTACAAGTTACCGTAAAGCTACAGTTTTTCATTCCTGATACTGCCGATATATCAGGCTCTGCTGCCACAGTATCGCATGCAGCAACATTAGTAGCACTTCCTAAGGGAAACACTAAAGCCAATTGCCATTGCGCGCCACTTTGTGCTGCCGCAAAAGTACGAGTTCCAATAACTTCATATGCGACAGCTTCGGAACTAGAAGCTAACATTCTCACTAAAGCAACGCCTATTAGACTCATTACAACAATAACAAACACGGCGATTACCAGCGCACTACCTGACTGCTTTCTAATTATTTCACTATTAACCGTTTTAAGGAGCATTAGGAATGTGAACCTCATTGCTAAAGGAAATGGTTTCTTGGTTTTTATTAAACACTAATGTCACCTGTATTGTGGCATTAGTCGTACGATTAGCGTTATTTGCAGAAAATACAACTTGGGACAAATTTTCCGCCATTAAAACCCCCTGTTCTATACTTAAGATTCCATCGTTATAAGTAACTTCGTGACGATATAATTCAGTACCTATAGGGCAATACATAACGCCAGTATTGAAAAAATATATCCGCTTACTCGGTGATTCAATAAATTGTTCCGCATCTGTTAACGTTATGCTGTAAGGCTGTGTAGTTTCATCAACTACGCTAAAGTCAGCTGCTGCAATAAGATTATCCCGACTATATATATCCGCTGAATTCAACGGATAAACAACGATATTATCGCCGACAGCAATTACCTCTGAATATTCAATATTATCAATTGAATAGGGAACTAAAGTAACGAGTTTGCTTGCAGTTTCTGGCGCTACAGCAATATCTATATATTTTGCACTTTGTAAGATAGGAATAAAGTGCAAACAGGTGTTACCACTATTATTGTATTCTTCAACACTGTTTGGTATTGAGCCCCTTAATTCCCGATTTATACGCTCTATAACGAATCGAGCGCTAGAAATAATTTTATCTCTATCGGTTGCCTGAATAAATATTTGGCTACCGAATTGTAGAAAACTGCTCGAGCCAATTGCTAATATAGCTAACATAACCATCACAACAACTAGCTCGAGTAAGGTAAAACCTTGTGGCCTATTACAACTAATTTTCTTGGTTTTTATTACTGGTGAAGGCATTAGAAATTCGCCTTATAAACAGCAAAAACAAAAGTAAAGTTTTGCGGTGTAGATACATTTACCGTGATTAATTTTGCAATAGGATTATTGCTATTACCATCATCTACGCCATCATAATTACCATCATAAACAACACTAATATTAATAGAAAAACCTATGTAATCAAGTTCGTTACCGGCGGAATCCTCTATTGTATTTACATTATTATAATCATCGACGTCATTATAAGTTGCACGAGTTTCTATGCCATCGCTACCAAGGGTTGATGAGCACAGTTCATCACCATTAATATCACCATCAACGTTTTGATCTTCGCCACAACGAAAATATCCGCCCGACATATCAGAGTTTTGGTCAAATGCTTTACCTAAAATCTCATTGATGGTTGATTGTGCCAACTCTGCAGCACGAATTTGATGTACTTGCTCAGCACTTTGATTAGCTAGCGGATAAATTAATGTAATAAGCACAGAGAATGCTATCGACAAAGTAATAATGCCTACAATAATTTCAATTAAGGTGAAGCCTTTTTGGTTAATTAGAGGCAAAAATATAGCCCTCACTATTAATCGTTACCGTGCGCAGTTTTTCGCCGCCCAGTATAGAAATAATAAATTCACCTCCATTTGGTCGTCCCATAACATTAAAACTTAACGAGTTACTTGTTCGTTGAAAACTAAGATTATCGCCTTCGATAACTATCTTAGTTGAATTGTAGATAGGATCATCATTAACTGCACATGGGTTACCTATCAACAATTCTATTTTAGTGTCTGACAATGCAATATTACACTCAGTACTATTATGCATATATCGTAATTGAATAGAACGCAGTTTCGTGATTAGTTCTGATTGATATCCGATTTCATCAAAACCTCCTGTAGAAAACATTTTGGGCATAATAGTTACCGATAAAATACCAATAACAACCATGACAATAACTAACTCTAGTAGGGTGAAACCTTTATTACTTTTTTTCTTGATATATGCTTTCGACATAAGATTAGTCATACAATTCAACTATACACAGTCTTTCACTGCTATTGTTGGTTTGCTGTATTCCCCTGTTGCGTTTGAATAGGTAACTATGCAGGGATCACTTGACCCCTCAGGGGCTATTATGTCATTAGGGTAAATAATTAACTTTCCCCCTGTATTAGAAATAATAATGAAGTCATTGCCAACGTCAATAATTCGCTTCCAATACGCACTAGCATCAGCACTATTTGAAAGAACAACAGGATAACCATAACTAATATAAAACGGGTTGGTTTCACCTGGATCGTCAGATAAGGTTAGGCTAGAAAAAGGTAAGTTTTGCACACCTTTTACAATAGCTTTACTATATATTAATGCGCTAGCACCGTTAACAGAAGCTGCCACACCTTCCAATGTTGATGTTCTCGCCTCAGCCGTTAAATCTATAAACTTAGGCGCAGCTGTTGCAGCAAGAATGCCTAAAATAACAATCACGACGACTAATTCAATGAGTGTAAACCCTTGAATAGCTCTTCTTGATTGTTGAAATGTCATTGCAGACTTCATTTATATTTTCACTTTTGTTGAAACATCCATTTCTTTAATAATTAACAGCATATCGCATTTTTTAATAAAAATATATCTTGCCAACGTCAAACAATTTTCCGATAAGATATTGTAAATGCAAGTGAAGCACTTTACTCTTTGCTTACTATTTCTTGGCTATTTTGATATCTGTGACACTCTTTCCCTATTTTCGTTTTTTGCTTATTTTATACTTCAGTTTTGCTATGCATGTTGTGCTAGAAACGCCCGGTGGCACAGGCTTGTATCTATCCTTCAATGTTTTTGGCTGGTTAATTGCTACGCTACTTATTTCGCTAGGCCTCTGGCAAATTACGCTGAATAAAAAAATAGTAACCAGCAAACTGCAGCTTTATAGTTTATTAGGTTTTTTATCTTTATGCGTGCCGATGTTTTACGGCAGTGAATTTAGCGACCATGCTATTCCACGCTTACTCGGTTTAGCTGGCGGTTTACTGCTTTTATTTTGCTTGTATCAGTTTAATGAGTTAACAAATAAGCCACAGCAAGTTTTATGGTGGATATTAATAGCGGTAGCTATTCAGGCTTGTTTTGGCTTAGTGCAGTATTTTATTCTCGATGCGGGTGACTGGGGCGGATATAAGCCCGGCATTAGTCGGCCACATGGTAGTTTTTTACAACCGAATGTCATGGCGAGTTTTATGGCTACCGGCGTTGCTATTGCTTTGTATTTATCGGTAGCTTCAAATAAATTTTCAGTAAATAGAGTGCAGCAGATATTTTGTTATTGTTGCTTGTTTATTACTATATTTTTAGTCGTGGTATTACAGTCAAGGACAGGGCATTTTACAGCCTTTTTAGCTGTTGTATTTATTAGCCCATACTTATACTTTAAGAATAAGAAACAGTTAGTCGTTAATTTACTCATAATTGTGCTGTCCATTTTTATAGCTGCACAAAGTTTTGAACAAAGTAACATAGCTAAAAGGGGTGATGAAAGTTATCAATCAGAAGGTACAAGGCCCTATAATTTTCATGTGACGGCTTTATTAATAGAAGATAATATAATAACAGGGATAGGTTATGGAAATTTTGAGAGGAACTTTTTAGATCGATATAACGAATATAAAATAGTGAACCCCGAATTTAGAAAACCTGAACTCAATCTATCGCACCCTCATAATGAAGTTTTATACTGGGTCAGCGAAGGCGGTATTGTTGCTTTATTGGGTATGATTTTTTTCTTTGTCGCTTATATGAAATCTTGGCTTAAAATTAGTAACAAACTCGCAAAGCGTTTAGCCATATTAGGACTAATCACCCCGCTTTTATTGCACAGCCAATTAGAGTTTCCTTTTTATAGCTCGGTGAGTCATTGGTTTATATTTATAATTTTATTATGGTTTACCGATATAAAAAGTAAAAGTGCTAAGAGCGAATTTTTATTTGATAAAACTTTTATAACGCGGTTTTTAGCTATTTTAACTGCGGTGATTTTTGTCCCGTTTTTAGTCACTACTTTGCATACTGCTGATATTATTGTAAAACATGAAAAATATGGTTACCAAAACTTAGAAAAACTAACTGAAATAGTTAATCCTATAGTATGGCAAAAAAGAATTGATTCTATTATTTTTCGACATTTACTTGTTTCTGGGTTACGAGAAAAGAATACTCGAAATTTAAAGAATTATGTTTCTTGGGGTTTAGTTAGGGTCGGGCATGCCCCTAGGAGTGACATTTATGCCAATTTATTACTTTGTTTGAGAATACTGGGTAATCAATCACAATATAATGTAACCATCAAAGAAGCAGAAACAACTTACCCTCTAATTAAGAATTGGAACATAACGGCTCTGAGTGTTGTTGATATTAAAAATTGAAGAAAAAGAAGCAGAGCTTAGCTCTACTTCTTAATAATTAACTAATTAACTACAGTTAGATGGGTCACTTGAGATAATTGGACGCGTGTTTATACCTGCACTAGAAGGGTCATAAACAGTACGACAGTTAGTGTCAGATGCAGCATCAGCATGGGTAAATGTTCCAGCAGATCCAGAAACCTCAGTAATATCTGAATTTGCTTCCATTAATTTTGAGATTTGATCAGCATCTGGCCAAGTATTTGAAAATGTAATATTTTCCCCTGCTATGCTAATATCACCATTAGTTACCGTTTGTACTAAAGCTTTTGCGTGAGCCATATCAGCAGCAGAGTTCAACGATCCTTCATAAGCTTCAACTACTGAAGCTCGAGCATCGCTCGTCAAATCAATAAACTTAGGCGCAGCTGTCGCGGCTAAAATACCTAAAATAACAATAACGACCACTAATTCAATTAATGTAAAACCTGCTTGTTTTTGTAATGTTTTCATAATTTACCTTTTTATTTTATTTTTAAAGATTTGATTTAAGATTGAATGCGAGTTTAATTTCAGTTTGCATTAATATTTATTGCTACCGTGCTATTTGCCGGTGAGTAAGTAAAGTTGTTGCCCTTATCTGTTGCGCTACCTGGGTCGACATAACCACCGGTATTGTTTTTCTCTAAGGTTTCTTTTAAATAATAAATGCAATAAGGGTTAGTAGCGGTATCTGTATTGGTGGCAGCAATGTAATCTGTGGAGTTGGCAATACTTGCAGAATACGCTTCAATTGCTGGTGGTTGCTGAAAAATGTTACTCCAAATTGAAAGACAATTAACATCGGAAATTGCGGCTGTTGCCGCGGTACCAAGCGCGTAACCCGGTCTAATATTATTGGCAGAATCGGCAACAGTCAGGTATAAAGTTACTCCGTCGTAATCGACCAGGTTTCTTGGTGGAGTAGCCCCATCGTTTGCTCTTCCCTCTGCTTCCCACTGTGCTCGAGCTAAAGAAATTCCGGTAGCAAAACCACCGGCCATGCCTTCAATATTGGCTTGCTTGGCTTGGTCGGTTAGATCAAGAAACTTAGGGATAGCGGTAACGGCTAAAAAACCTAAAATCACCACCACTATCACTAATTCTATAAGGGTAAAACCCGACTGTTTTTTCATAACAACCTCTTTTTTGTTTTGCCAGTATATTAACTAGCGCTATAAATTGATTCTAACAACGATTTACTAATAAAGTCACTTACTTAGTTAACTTAGATAACAATATTTAACAGATGTTCGATAATTTGTCTTTTTTATTACTTGTGCTCTTTTGTTTGACTGACCTTGCCATTACTTGGTTGGTATTCAAAATATTCACCGCTTGGTAAACTATACTGGCATAAACGGCTTTGCTGTTGTCTTTCATTATTCGCCCTTATATTTACCAATACCGCTGAAATAGGCTGTTTCATATAAACCATTGGCGTCGCTAATACTTGTTGCCATATTAATTTACAGACATTTTCAACATTTAAATAATCCGCAGTTGGAATATCAACCCAACCTGCTGAATTCACCGCGATGCGAATATGTTCGCGCTGGCCATCTAAAGTCGCGGTTTCTTTAATAATGACCGATAGTGGCTGATTGTCCATAAACCACTGTGCATGAATACCCGTTATTCTGGCAGAAAAACTGTTAGCAACTGCGTCAAAACCTACTTTGGTAAAATGCGCTTCTTGTTTAAAAAAATAATAAATAAAAGATGCCATTAACACTCCCACCATAACCACTATGATGAGGTTCTCAGCCATCGACTTTCCTTTTTTATCGCTTACTTGTTGTAGTGTCATCGGTTGTTAGTTATTCCATAAATATATTATTAATACACGACTACAGCGTGCTAAATCATTGGTTTATTAAGGTCTGACTCACTTTAACTACCTAAACCTAAGTACTTATATCTAAATACTTATACCTAAATACTATACGCATGTAGGCACGCCCAACTCGACGTTTCGTCTGGTAATTACAGATCAATATTACTTACCTTTAAAGGCTGACATCATGTCCCACATTGGTGTAAATATACCCAACGCCAGTATTAATACCATTCCAGCCACTATAGCGATCATTATCGGTTCAATTCTCGCCGTTAGCGTACTTAATTCGTAATCGACTTCACGTTCATAATAATCACCTACTTCTTGTAACAGCTCGTCTACACGGCCTGTTTCTTCACCAACGGCAATCATTTGCAATACTAGGGGAGTGAATAGCGTACTGGTGTTTGATGCACGTAATAGGCTTTCACCACTTTCAATAGCACCACGCATAGCGAGTATTTTTTCTTGCATATAGGTATTGTCTACAGCATCGGCAACAAGAGTTAACCCTGTTGTTAGTGGTACTCCTGCTTTTAAAACAATAGAAAAAGTATGAGAAAATCGCGATAAAATAGACCGTTCAATAATACTGCCGACAATCGGTAAACGAGTTTTCAACTTGTCCCATAAATACAAACCACGTTTTGTTTGTAAATAATGGCGCAATCCGAAAAATCCAAAAACACATCCTATAAGCATATGCGGCCAATACGTTAAGAAAAAATTAGAGCTGGCAATTAGTATTTTTGTTGCTATAGGTAAATCTGCTCCTAATTTAGAAAACATATTAGCAAACGTAGGAACAACAAATATGTTTAGAATAACCATAGCAATTACAATGGCGCCAAGTACCATACTTGGGTAACGTAAAGCGGTTTTTATTCGTTTTCGTGTGTCTTGCTCTCGTTCAAAGTAACTTGCGAGCTTTAAAAATGAACCATCTAATTGACCGGTATTTTCACCGACATGAATTAATGAAATAAATAATGGCGGGAATATTTTTGGATATTTATTTAAAGCGGTTGACAGTGTGTACCCTCCTTCAAGCTGACTAGCAATATCAGTGAGGGCACTTTTTAATTTTACAGAGGTGCTGGATTCAGCCATACCATTTATTGCCCGTAAAATAGGGACACCAGAGCGAACTAGCGCATACATTTGTCGACAGAAAACGATCAAGTCATCAAGCGAAATTACCGCAAAACCCAGTAATTCACCAATATCTATATTGGCTAAGTCAGTTGTACTACTCGATTTTGCTGTAGCGGCATTAATCGCCACCGGAATAATACCTTGTCGCGACAATTGCTCTGCAACAGCAGCAGAGTTTGCGGCTTCCATTACCCCTTTAACTTGTGCGCCGCTGGCATTTCTACCAACATAATTAAATGCTGCCATAATAAATCCTGCTGTTAACCTTGCACATCTATAGTGTCAACTAAGCGCAGTACTTCTTCCACACTAATAACACCCTGTTTAGCATAAGTAAATGCCGCTTGTGCTAAAGGTGTAAAGCTTGGATTTTCTTTAGCTAATTGAGTAAAGGCTTCTGAGTCATCACGTTTTAATGCGGCCATCATAGGTTCGTTCATTTCTAATAACTCAAAAACACCAATGCGCCCTCTATAACCCGAGTATTGACAAGATTGACAGCCACGACCTCTTCTATAGGTAATCGTTTTTGCTTCTGCACCGGCAAGGTGTGTTAGCCACTGCATTTCTTGGCTGTCAGGCGTGTGGTCTTCTCCACAATGTTCGCATATTTTTCGTACCAGTCGCTGAGCAATAACCGCCCGTAGTGAACTACCGACTAAAAAGCCCGCAGCACCCATATCAATTAAGCGAAGAGCACTGGTTATAGCGTCATTGGTATGTAGTGTTGATAAGACTAAGTGACCGGTTAATGCGCCTCGCAAACCTATTTCAACGGTTTCGTGATCGCGCATTTCGCCGACCATGATAATATCGGGATCTTGGCGTAGTGCGCTACGTAATACGGTAGAGAAATTGAGATTTATTTTTGGAGCTACTTGTACCTGATTAATTCGGGGTAAGCGATATTCCACAGGATCTTCTACGGTAATAATTTTTTTACTTGCTTGGTTTAATTCACTTAGCGCTGCGTATAAAGTGGTTGTTTTACCACTACCTGTTGGTCCGGTAACGAGCACCATGCCATGAGGACGTGTTATTTGATGACGAACACGGGCAACTAAATCGGCTGGCATGCCCGTTTGGTCTAGGGATAAGAGCCCTGCCGATTGGTCAAGCAAACGCATTACCACAGATTCACCATGTTGCACTGGCATGGTCGACATACGTACATCGATATTATGACCTTTAATTTGCAAGTTAAAACGACCATCTTGTGGTAAACGTTTTTCTGAAATATCTAAGCCTGCCATCAGTTTTAAACGTAAAACCATCGCTGAAGCTATTTTATTTTCTTTTAATATATTTTCTTGTAAAACGCCATCGATACGTTGACGAATTCGTAGTAAGTTTTCATCTGGCTCAATATGAATATCAGAAGCGCGCATTTGCACTGCGTCTTCAAATACTGATTGCAGTAACTTCCCTACGGTTGCATCTCCGCTGTCATCCAAGAATGATGACGATAAATCAAAATTAGTTGTTGCTTCGTATTCTTCTTCAAGTTGACTAGCAAATGATTCTATATCAGCCGTTCGGCGATAAAGCCCATCGAATGCTTCATAGAGCTGTGATTCCATCACAACAGCAAGCTTTAATGTTTTCGGCGCAAGCATTTGCTCAAGTTGGTCAAGACCACTTAAGTCAGCTGGATCACTCATCCCTAATAATACAGCATCGCCTTGATCTTCAATAATTAAAGCGCGTAGACGACGTGCATGTACTTCAGGTAATAATAAGGCGACTTCGCTAGGAATGCGCCGCTGGCTAATATCTAAAAATGGCACATTGAGTTGTTGAGCTAAAAATTCCAATAATTGACGCTCGCCAATATGGCCAAGTTCAATAAGGGTGTCACCTAATTTTCGTCCGGTCGTTTTCTGACTATTTAGCGCTTGCATTAACTGTTCATTAGTAATGATATGCTCATGTACCAATAAATCGCCAAGGCGCATTTTTAATTTAGGTGCGGCCATTAATATTCTCCTAACTCGGTCATACGCTGACGAACAAAGCTTTGTGCACTGTCCGATAATCCCATTTTGGTGAGTGCTTCTTTATAGGCAAGGCTTGCTTGCTTAAATTCACTATTACTATCATGTGCTACCGCCAAACCTAACCACCAACGCCCTATTGATGGTTCAATATCTGCTAATGTTTGATAAGCGCCTGCCGCTGCAGTAAATTCATTTAATTGCTGAGCGACACTCGCCCGTAAACTTTGATATTCAACATTTTCAACATTATTCACTTGCGATAAATTATTTAAAACATTAAATGCCTTTTTAGGACGATTTTGTTGTAAATAAATACGCGCTTGCATCATTCGAAACTCGGTTTCAGTTGGTGATAATGCGATACCTTGCGAGAGTAAATTTATTGCTGGGGTATACGACTGTCGTCCAAACCATAAAGCAGCTAACTGTTTTCTTGCACTTTTATGCTCGGGTAATATAAGTAAAATATCTTCAAATAAGCTCTCAGCTTTCGCGATATTGTTATTAGCCAATTCTTGCTCTGCACGTTTTATTTTTTGCTGTACTAACTCACTTGGTGATAATTGCTTCCGCGATATTTTTAATGTTGAGGGTGGAACTACAATGTCCTTTTTATACTCAATAACGACAGTTTTTTTGGTGATATTATTTGAATTTTTGACCGAACTGCCTTTCAGTGGATTAATTGATGCATGAGCAATACCTACAGTTTTGTTCCCTGTTATATTTTGTTTTTGAGGTGGCTGGATTTGAGCATTGTTATCATTCACGCCATTAGGTGGCGGTGTAAAATCAATCTTCTTTTTCTTTAGTGCCGTTTTTTCAATAGGGTTTACTATTTTTTGAACAGCCACTTGCTCAGTTATTTTAATTTGTGGATATTGTATTTTTTTAAGCGCTTGGTTTTCAACATACATTTGCCACACAAAAAGTCCGATAATATTTAACATTACAATAACCATTAAACTGATCAATAGTACTTTCTTATTTGAAGTAGCGATTTCAGCAGGCGCAGTAAAATTACTTGAGCCTTGCTGCTCAACTTTTCGTTGGTCTAAGTCCTTTAACATTTGATTAATGACGCTCAAACGATTACTCCATAATTTTTAATCAGATAACCTATGACGATAGCAATACCCACCACGCCGATGGAAATGTACCACTTCAATGAACTTGATGATTCAGTTGATTCGGTATCTTTTATTGCTGCCGATAAATGCTGATTGGTTAATTGGTACTGCCCTTGGCCATAACTTAACATCAGCATTTTATGACAAAGTACATTGACTAAACGAGGAATACCCTGGCTAACTTTCGCGACCTTTTTAGTTAACGCACGACTGAATAATGCCGCACCTTTATAACCAGCTACTTGCAAGCGATGTTGAATATAGTGTTGCACTTCCAGTGTGGTCATCGGACGTAATCTATAAGAAAAAGTAATACGCTGTTTTAATTGTCTAAACTTTGTTGTAGCTAGGCGTGTATCTAATTCTGGTTGGGCAAATAACACCACTTGTAAAAGCTTACGGGTCTCAGTTTCTAAATTGGTGAATAACCGCAACGCTTCCAGACTTTCTTCAGGTAACGCTTGTGCTTCATCTAAAATAAGTACGACTGAATGCCCTTCGCTATGTAATTCTAATAGCCGCTGTTGAATACGCTGGGTGAGTAATTGCACCGAGATGCGTTGTGCTTGTTTTACCCCTAACTCAACAGCCACTGCACGGCGTAATTCATCAGGCTTTAAATAAGGATTAGGAATATAAGCCGTGACAAAATGCTCAGGGATCTCATTCAGTAATTTACGGCATAATAATGTTTTACCGGTACCAACTTCTCCAACGACTTTAATAAAACCTTCCCCTGTTTTCAGGGCCGTTAGCAATACAGCTAACGCTTCATTGTGCGGTTCTAGTCCAACATAAAACACAGTGTTTGGTGTTAAAGTGAACGGTAGTTCCGTTAAACCAAAATGATAAAGGTACATAAGCGTTAACTATCGTTATTAATTAAGGGGAGTACTTGATTTTTTGTTATCATCTTCAGAAAAATCATCTTCTTCTGGAAACCATTGTTTTAACAATGAACGAGCATCTTTTAGTTGGTTTTTCCAAGTACCTTGGCCAACGACAATAGGTTTAAGTAGTATGACTAACTCTTTTTTCTGGGTCTGTTCACTTTTGCTTTTAAACAATTCGCCCAGAAAGGGGATATCACCAAAAAATGGCGTCTTCGACTCAATAAATGATTTTTTCGTTTCTATTAAGCCACCAATAACAACAATTTCACCCGATTTTGCCCGTATTATCGTATCAGACTCACGCACACTGCTTTTTGCTAAAGGGAGAATAATTTCATCATCACCTAACTTAATAGTTTTCGTTTGCTCATTGGTAGAGGTAACTGATGGATGAACATGAAGAATAACTTCACCATTAGCATCTATCTGTGCAGTAACGTCTAAAGCGATACCAGAGAAAAAAGGCGTCAAATCAATTTGAGGTGTGGTCGTCGTCGAGGTTCCTGTAGTTGTTGTACTTGAAACATCCGTCACATAATATTCATCACTACCGACTTTAATTACTGCTTTTTGGTTATTCGTTACTGTGATTCTTGGGCTTGATAATACTTGTACATTACCCTGAGTAGCCAGTAAATCAATGACGCCACTAAAGTCTTTATTGTTAAACGTTAAACTACTGGTACCGCCAATGGTACTAGCAATAACATTGCCCGCAATAGCACCCGTTGTGCCAAAAATTAAATCAGTGCTACCAACACTGCCAAGCACTTGATCCCACTTTACACCTTGCTGATAATCATCATTAAGGGTAACTTCCATAATTTTAGCTTCAATAATAACTTGGCGGCGTAAGTTCGTTTGGGTGTAATTAATAAAGTCTTTAACGACTTTAATTTCTGCAGGTAATGCACGAACAGTAACTAAACCCGCTTGCGGTGAAACAATAACCGAACGATTATCTTTATTGCCGACCAAAAGGGTTAATGTTTCTTTGAGCTCTTTCCAAAAATCAGATTCAGTTTCGGTATAAATGTTAATGCCACTTGAGCCTTGTTGACTATTTTGGTTACCACCGTTGGAGCTATTTGATCCATTTGAATTATTAGAGCTATTGCTAGCATTACCGTTTGAATTATTGCCACTGTTTGGATCATTCTCTGAAACACCACCAGAATTAATGCTAGTACTCGACATACCAAAACGTTTAATAAATAAGTAATTTAATGGAATGGTTTCAGTGCGAATTCCCGCGGGGTAAACTTGCACGACTTTACCATTACGGCGAATGTCATATCCGTACACTTCGCCGACAATATCGAGAACTTCATCAAGAGTACTGCTTTTTAAGTTCAAGGTTATCGTACCAGTTACATCTGGGTGAACCGCCACGCTGTAAGGTGACTCATCAACTAAAGCCGCAAAAAATTCTTGGGCATTGACCTCACTCGCCGCAATTTCTAAACGTTTTTCTGCTAGCAAGCCATTGCGAGCTTGGCTAATACTACGTTGCATCAACTCTTGCTGAATAACATTAGGTAATCGCTTAAGCGCTTTTGGCAGTGTTTTACTTGATTCTTCAATAGCTTTATCAAGCGTTTCAATAATTTCTACCGGTTTATCAAGCGTTGTTTGACAGCCAAACAGGACTAGAATTAAGGTGAAACAAGAAAATTTTATTTGAATATTTTTCATTTGATTATTTCTTTTCATTTTGATTTAACTACCACGCCAGAAAATACACTAAGTTTTAAGCGTTTCTCTGCTGAACGTAATACAACACTGGTATTATTTACTGCCACTAATTTATATTGGCGAATAAAGTCGCCTACTTTTAATACTTGCCCATTAATAACAGCGGTATGTACTTCGTAGCCATGTACGATACTTTCTAAAACCAATGCTGCTTTCCCAGCTTTTTCGACCTTACTCATCGATGAAAAGCCACTGCTTGACAATGGTTTTGTTGGATCAACATTTTGCGCATCGCTTAGAAACGAAATAAATAAAGCCATGCAGCAAAAACTTATAACGGTTATATTTTTAAACACCAATAAACTCCCGCTTAGTACTCAAGCTATACATTTCTATTTCTAGCTCGCTGACTGGGTATTCTTTAAGTTGATAATTAAATTCTTGCCAAAAAAACTTCCATGACAAGGCTTCAAGTTGCTGTAAATAATCACGCAGCTGAAAGTAACTGCCGCTAAGTTTAATTTTTATGGCATGGCGATACAGAACAAGTTCCTCAGGTGCTATTGCTACACTTGTATCGCTAGCCGTACTACTTTTGACGCTACCTTTATTATTTTTTATCGAACTTTTTGAAGCTGTCATGGTAAGAGGCTGTGCTGCGATCACTTGAAATGATTGTAAAGAAACACCTTTTTGTGTTTTAAGTAATTGCAGTAAGGCATAACGCATTTGAATGGGGTCTATTAAGTCTGAGGTTAACTTTAATAAACCTTCGTCAACGTCTTTTAGTTTCTTTTTATATTGCGCGATTTGATTATTAAATACTGCGTTTGGATCCTGAGACAAACCGTTTTCAAGCAACGAAATTGAAGTTTTTGTCGAGCGATTACCAGTAGTAACCTTGGCAATTTTTTGTTCAAGCTTGGTTATTTTGATCGCATTGTCATCAATAAAAAAACTGTGAATAATAAAAATTATCGCCGCCAAACCAGCCAACAGCACCATGTATTGTTCACGCGGTGTAATCGTTAAGTATTTTTCACAATATTCTTGCCACTGTTTATTCATTGACGCTCCCTATATTCGCTTTCGAACTTACCACGAACTCAGTAAGTTTCTGCTCATTCTCATTAAGGGTAAAATTGATAAATGATTTTCCGGATAAAAAACGAGAATGTTCAAACTTAGCTAACCAAGCAGGAACTGATTCTGGTGTACGAGCAATACCGGCAAAGGTTAAGTCTTGATAAGTAATATTGACATGTTCCAAGCTAATATCTTGATGGTGCATAGCCGATAACTCGGTCATGGCAGAAGCAAACCCTGCGACTGAGGTATAAGTCGGATCCGTTAATTCACGGTGCAGCACTTTTTTGTTGCGTAATATCAGTTTCAACATTGCTAATTCTTCAAGCACTTTAGTATCTGTACGGTTCGCTTTTATTTGCACTTCAAGCTGAGCTAATAAGGCATCTTGACTGGTTTTTACCCGTGATAACTTTTGATCTTGAACCGTTAATTTATTCACTTGATAATTATTTAATAATGACCAAGAAAACATCACAACAAAAGTAACAGCCCAAAGCATAACGACGCGAGGTAGAGTGACTAAAACGTTTTTAGGGATTAAATCAGCTTGCAGTAAATTAATTGAGAGTTTTGCCATTAGTCGCTCGCTGCCATATTATTCAATTGTGTTGCACCTATCGTAGCGGCATATTCTCTTGAATCAGTAAAACCTACTGGCATCACGAGCAAGTTTACCGCTACATTGGTATTTTCGGCCAATTTCCTTGCTAGTAGCGCTTCAGAAACTATGGGGACAATAATTTCAATAGTACGTATTGGCGCTTGTTTCAGTTGGCGCTCAAAATAATCCGTTGAGCGCTGAATTTCTAAACTTAAACTATCAATAACACCAGCAGATAATTCATCGTCACTTTTAGTAGAAATTTGTGAAAAACCACGGAGACGTCGAGAGAAGTACACTTTGCCTTGCTTAACAATTAATAGCACAATTTCTTCATTCGGCTGCTGACATACCATTAAACAGGCATCATTTTGCACAGGTACTAAGCTAGCAAAGGCAAACTCTTCTGTGGTAATCGTTTTTAAAACGAGTCCATTTTGATTAAGCGGTTCAATAAAAGTTAATAAATCTTTTTTTGAAGCACAAACAACATTAATTTTTTCATTACCACCAGCAAGTGTTGGCCCATCAAAATAATCAAGCACCATGTCTTCAGGCGAATAACTGACCAAGTCTTTAATTTGCCATTTTAGTGCAGCATTGACTTCATTTTCGGGGATATTGGGTTTGTCTACGAGTACCACTTGAGTTTGTGATGCCGCCAAAACCAAATGACATTGGCCTTGCAATTGATATTTTTTTTGTTCTATTTTAATTTGCTGAGGGTGTTCTGGAAGTGGTACGCTTACTTGCTGAAGCTGTTGTTCACCATGACTTGGATGGGAAAAAAAGGCAAGAGATTGCTGGCGTAAGCTAACGCCTAGCACGTCTTTAGATTCAGCTTTTGAAAATAATTTAGTTAATTTTGTAGTAAGTGACATTTATCAATATTATTATTTGTAGTTAGATGCCTTAATTTCATTATCCTCTATTCCCTTAAAGGCGCAAGTTTTTTATTGAGTAGTTAGATTTAAGTAAAGAAAAACATTACCTTTTATGCAAACACAGTCTAAATTAGAAAGAATTTTTCACCCCATTTTTAAAAAAAATGGGCTTATCGTTTCAATAAAACGTGACGATAATATTCATCCGATAATTTCAGGTAATAAATGGCGTAAGTTGAAATTCAATTTACATTTTGCCAAAGCGCATAATTACGCCGGCATTATCAGTTTTGGTGGCAGCTTCTCTAATCATATTCATGCCTTAGCGTTTGCTTGCCAGCAACAAGGCTTAAAAAGTATCGGTATTATTCGTGGTGAAGCAGAATATGCCAGTAATTACACGCTAACTATGGCACATCAATGGGGGATGAAACTTAGCTTTGTTGATAGAAAAACTTATCGTTTACGTGACAACACCGACTATCTGAAGGACTTACAGCATAAATACCCTGATTATCTACTGGTACCCGAAGGTGGCAGTAATAAATTAGCCTTAGCTGGCGTGGGTGAAATAATTACCGAGTTAAATCAACAATGCGAGTTTGATACTTTATTAACACCAGTCGGCAGTGGTGGAACTTTAGCGGGACTGATACAAGCCGATAATAATCAGCATAAACTTTTAGGTATTTCTGTCTTGAAGCAAGAAGATTATTTAACAGCACAAGTAAATGATTTACTTGGTAATGACTCACCTTTTGATAACTGGCAAATATTGTCAGAATTTCATCGTGGTGGTTATGCAAAGTTCAGTAAAGCAGACGAGCAACGAATAGTAAATTTTAATCTACAAACGGGATTTATTTTTGAACCGGTATATTCGGGGAAAATGATTCTCGCGTTATTAGATTTAATCGAACGCGGCTATTTTGCTAAAGATGAACGCATAGTCCTGCTACATACCGGCGGTTTACAAGGAATTGGTGGCATGCTGCAACGAAAGTTACTTAATAGTGATGACTGGTCAGTCCCTGATTTTAAATAGCTTGAATTATTTATTAACCTAGATTTCATTCTCTATAACTGCACGTTTTTTAGATAAAAAAATACCGCTATTTCCATTAAGAAATAGCGGTATTTTGTAAAGCTTTATTTAGCGAACTAAATTAAGCTTCAGCAATAACGATAACTTTGATACTAGTATCAACATCGTTATGTAAGTGAATAGCGATTTCGAATTCACCTACTTCACGAATTGTACCTAAAGGCATACGTACTTGCGCTTTAGTTACTTCAACGCCAGCTTCAGTGATTGCATCAGCAATATCACGAGTACCGATTGAACCGAATAACTTACCTTCATCACCAGCAGATGATGCGATAGTTACTTCAGCCAAAGCAACAACTTTAGCTGCTTGAGCTTCAGCTGCTGTTAACGTTGCCGCTAACTTAGCTTCGATTTCAGCACGACGACTTTCGAAGTGCTCAACGTTAGCTTCAGATGCAAATACTGCTTTACCTTGAGGTAATAAGAAGTTACGTGCATAACCAGACTTAACTGATACCTTGTCACCAAGGCCGCCTAATTTGGCGATTTTATCAAGAAGTATTACTTCCATTTTCAAAACCCCTTATTAGTTACTTATGTAAATCAGTATATGGTAATAATGCTAAGTAACGAGCACGCTTGATCGCACGACCAAGTTGACGTTGATATTTAGCAGCAGTACCAGTAATACGGCTAGGAACGATTTTACCACTTTCAGTGATATAGTTTTTCAGTGTAGCAATATCTTTATAATCGATAGAGGTAGCACCTTCCGCTGTGAAGCGGCAGAACTTACGACGTCTAAAAAAACGAGACATGGATTTCTCCTAATATGGTGGATTTATTGAGTGAATTAATCAGTCAATAAACGACACCTTAATTAATCATTTCAATATGTTGAGCATGTAAGACAAGAAGCGGGTTACCATTTCTTGATTCATGACGGTTTATAAAACCAGTCACTTTTAACTTACTGCCCGCAATTAAATCACGAGTTAAGTGTTGTGACAGCTCACCTGTAGCTACAACTTGTATTCTGACAAATGCTTGTCTGTTCATGCCAGCTTCCTTTTGAATGGACTTATGGTCCATTGAAAACTGACAATGTTGAATACCTGCTGGGCTTGTTGATTTTTTCGGTGGTTTTACCACTTCACCAACCAACACCAGGCAATTCTCAAAAAGAGAGGTTGTCACGAGTTACTTATTCGCTCGCAGCTTCTTCTTTAGTTTCAGTAGCAACTGGTGCTTCTGTAACTACTGGAGCTACTGGAGCTGCTGGAGCTGTTGTAACAGCTGGAGCTTCACTCTTAACTTCGCGGCGATCGTCGCGACGTTCTTCTTTAGCAGCGGCCATTGCTGACGGTTCAGTTACTGCGTTTTTAGTACGCATGATCATGTTACGAATAACAACATCATTGTAACGGAAAGCTGTTTCAAGCTCATCAATAACTGCCTGTGGCGCTTCAATGTTTAATAAAACATAGTGTGCTTTGTGCAATTTATTGATTGGGTATGCTAATTGGCGACGGCCCCAGTCTTCAAGACGGTGGACTTTGCCTTCAGCAGCATTGATCAAGTCAGTATAACGCTGGATCATGCCAGGTACTTGTTCACTCTGATCAGGGTGAACCATAAATACGATTTCGTAATGACGCATTACGAGCTCCTTACGGTTGTAGCCTCATTAGCTGGCTCAGCCAAACACCAGAAAGAGGCAAGGAACAAAAAGTTCGGGCTGAATTAAGGTCGCGTAGTGTAGTAAAAACAAGCAGCAATGGCAAGATAAATATATAGCCCTATTGTTGTATGTACGAAAACAGGGCGTTGTAATGGAATTATTTATTTCATCGCACTTCTGATCGCGCTTAACGGTTCAAAAAATGACATCAGCAGCTAAACTCTCCGTTGGCGTACTATTTCAAATAAGCAAATACCGGTAGCCACTGACACATTCAAACTCGACACACTGCCTGCCATAGGTAATTTAACTAATTGGTCACAGTTTTCTCTGGTAAGACGTCGCATGCCCTTACCTTCTGCACCCATCACTAATGCCATTGGCCCACTTAGCTTCTCATCATATAAGCAATGCTCTGTTTCACCTGCCGTGCCAATAATCCAAACACCATTATCTTGTAGTTGTTTCATGGTACGCACTAAGTTAGTCACTTGTACTAAAGGGATGGCTTCAGCAGCACCAACCGCAACTTTACGCACGGTAGCAGTTAAACGAGCCGCATTATCTTTCGGTACAATAATCGCTTGTACACCTGCAGCATCAGCATTTCGTAAACATGCACCTAGGTTATGAGGGTCAGTTACACCATCTAAAATCAATAGGAATGGGTCTTCATTATTACTTTTGGCTTGCTCAAGAATATCGCTAAGATCATTTTCCGTGTACGTTTTCCCTTGAGTAATACGTGCCAACACGCCTTGGTGTTGTTCACTCTCACTTTTTTCGTCAAGGACTTTACGGCTGACCAGTTGCGTTGAAATGCCATATTTTTTGGATAAATTAATGATCGACATTAATCGGTCATCTTCACGCCCTTTTAACAAAAAAAGCTCAATAAAGCGCTCGGGAGCACGTTTAATTAATTCATTAACGGCATGAATGCCAAATACTAATTCGTCTTGCTTTGCCATGGTTTCTCTTATTTGTGTCTTTTATTAATAAATTTTGATGCAAAGCTTAGCTTAGCTCACATTTATACTTACTGTTGTTATTTGCTAATACGCTATTTGTCGGCTTTACGGGCATTTTTTCCAGGCCGTTTTTTTCTTGCTGTGCGTTTTTTCGATTTAGACTTTTCGGCCTTTTTATCTTTAGGTTTCTTCGATTTGCCTTTATCAGCGCGTTCTTTACTGGTATTAAAACCCGTGTCAGAGTTTTTTCTCAGTCCTTTGCTTTTTACTTTTCCTGCCGGCTTTGCGTGATTTTTGGCGGTTTTATCGTCCGATAAACCCAGATCTATTTTTTTCTCATCTAAGTTTACCGCCGTGACACAAACTTCTATAACATCACCAATGCGATACTTAGTGCCCGAACGTTCACCGCTCAAACACATACGTACATCATCAAAGTGATAATAGTCGTGCCCTAACGAGGTGATGTGAATTAAACCTTCGATATGTAAGTCACTTAAACGAACAAACAAACCAAAGTTGGTTACGGTAGAAATAACACCGGTAAAGGTATCACCAACGTGATCTTGCATAAATTCGCATTTCAGCCAATCGGAGACATCACGAGTTGCGTCATCAGCACGACGTTCTGTCATTGAGCAATGTTCACCAAGTTCAATGACTTCTTCGGGGGAATATTGATAAAAGCCAACATTAGCATCGTTACTCTCACCAGCTGCTTGTGCTTGCTTAGCCAAAATAGCTTTAATCGCGCGGTGAATAACTAAATCAGGGTAACGACGAATAGGTGAGGTAAAATGGCTATACGACTCGAGTGCTAAACCAAAATGCCCTAAATTATCACTTTGGTACACTGCTCGGCGCATTGATCGTAGTAACATGGTTTGAATAAGTTCTTGATCTGGACGACCTTGAACTTTATTCAAAATATCAGCGTAATCGCTAGGCTCTGGTTGCTCTCGTGTCGGTAAAGAAATACCTAACTCGCTCAAATAAGTCACAAAGTTTTTATATTTGTCTTCACTAGGTTTATCATGAACACGAAATAAGCCTGGCATTTGATTTTTTTCAACAAACTTCGCGGTGGCAACATTAGCTAACACCATACATTCTTCAATAATTTTATGCGCGTCATTACGAATAAGAGGCACTATAGAGTCGATTTTACGATCTTTATTAAAGAGAAATAGTGATTCTTCTGTTTCAAAAGCAATAGCACCGCGGTTAGTACGTGATGTCATCAGTGCTAAATACATTTGATATAAGTTTTCTAAATCAGGTACTAATGCCTGATACTCTTTACGTAGCTCTGCTTTTTCATCCGAATCTTCGCCTGATAAAATAGCCGCTACTTTAGTATAGGTAAAACGTGCATGAGAACGCATAACAGCTGAGTAAAACTTGCTGCCAGACAGTTTACCTGCCGCACTAATTGTCATTTCACACACCATACATAAACGGTCAACGTCAGGGTTTAATGAACATAACCCGTTCGACAGTTTCTCCGGCAGCATTGGAATAACTTGGCTAGGGAAATAAACTGAATTACCACGTGAAATAGCTTCATCGTCAAGGGCAGTACCATTACGAACATAATAACTGACATCGGCAATAGCGACCCATAAACGCCAGCCACCTGACTTTTTAGGCTGACAATAAACGGCATCATCAAAATCTCTGGCGTCTTCACCATCTATGGTTACTAGCGGTAAATCACGTAAATCGACTCTTGGCAGTTTAGCATCGTCTTCTACTTCATCAGCAATGGTTGAAACTTCTTCGATAACTTCTGCAGACCATTCGTGCGGTAGATCATGTTCGCGTAACGCAATGTCGATTTCCATACCTGGCGCTAAATGGTTGCCTAATACTTCGATAACTTTACCCACGGCATTATTACGTTTTGATGGCCGATGGAGAATACTTACCACCACCATTTGCCCGTGACGTGCACCCAGTTTTTCATCTGGGTCGATTAAAATATCTTGTTTGATGCGCGCATCATCTGGAACAATAAAGGCAATGCCATGTTCTACATAAAAACGCCCGACAATACCCGCTTTACGTGGTTCGACGACTTCAATTATTTTGATTTCTTGTCGACCTTTACGATCAGTACGATCAACTAAAATAGCGGCAACAATATCACCATGAAAAACACGTTGCATTTCATGAGATGAAATATAAAAATCTTTACCGCGTTTATCCCCTTTGCCCGTATCGGGCGTGAAAAAACCAAAACCATCACGATGACCAGCGACTTTACCTGTTATCAAGCTATTTTTTGGCGGAATGACATATTGCTTAAATTTATTAAAGACAAGCTGACCGGCATTTTCCATAGCACGTAAACGACGCTTCACACCAATATGATGTGTTTCATCGGTATAATTCAATGCCTTGCATATCGCTTTGAAGTTGAGTGGCGACTTAGCATTTTCGATAAGCGACAATAACAGTTCACGACTCGCCACAGGGTTGTCGTATTTTTTAGCTTCACGCTTTTGATGGGGATCTTTCAGGGGATTAACTCTATTAGTGTTTTAATAGCCTAATTATATACCTAAACAAAGTATTGCTGTACAAAAAATATCAAAACACTTTTAGAATTTGCCTTGTTTAGCCGCACTGACGATATGTTCGGGCATTTTCTCAGCTAAGCCACTTAGCAAGCGAGCAATCTTTTTATGTGTTTTTTTATCATCAGTAACCGATTGATGCAGTTGAACATATAGCTCAGGGTAATCTAATGGACTACCATGACCCTGGGCATAAATACCGGCCAAACGAATTTGTGCCTTTAAGTTATTCACTGCTGATGCTTCTTTGAGGAAAAAAATAGCCCTATCGACATCAACCTGCATAAACTTGCCGATATGATAATAACGACCTAATTGCTCTAATGCTTCCGGCAAAGCTTGATCCGCAGCATTTTTCATAAAGTGGAGTCCAAGAGCAACATCTTTTTTTATACAGACGCCGTAAGCCAACATGTCACCCCAAAGAAACTGATAAGAAGGATATTTTGACTTAATAGCACGTGCTTCGATATCTTGTACCAGTTGACAGTCATCAAGTACCACTTGACCTAGGTGCTTATTTTCTTTAATTAAGTTAAGCAGTTGATTGTCGGTATATATTTGTACAGCTTCTAATCTTTGTCCATAACAGGCATTACTAACAAAAATACATAAAACTAAAAAAATTAAAATAAATCGCATAAAATACAGTCCAAAAATCAGCAAAACACATAAGCATGACCTATCTATCGGCTGAAAATAAAAAAGATGAAGTGACAAAAAGCTGACAATGAGTCATTTTCAAAAGAATTTTTTCAATAACTTAACAGTAAGCAATATTAGTACCAGATCAAATAACGCTGAGCGCTTGCACAATAGTGATGAAAAGAACACAATCGAACGAGTTTAGTTAATTTAGAAGCACTTATGCCAGAATTAGAAATAGAGCAACTCATTGCCAACTCTAAAGCCAATGAAGCTATTGCCCTAAAGTTATTTGAAATTGAAACAGAAGTACTCGCCAGTAAATCTTGTGATGAGCTACTCCAACGATTATTGAACTCAATAAAACAAAAGTTTAACTTATCTAATATTGCTTTACTTTTAGTAGAACCTACTCCTATTAGTTACATGTTCAACGAACATATGCAGACCAATTGGCACAAACATAAAAGCCAAAAAATATCACTTAATCAGCTGCAAGCCTTTCATGGAAATAATAAACCTTTTCTCACTAACGAATTAGATAAATTACCTTCTACAATTCCCAATGACTTAATATTGAATGCACAATCTATCGCTTTAACACCGTTAATATTAGAAGGGCAACTTTTTGGTAGCTTATTATTTACAGATACTGACAAAGCACGCTTTAGTAATGAGCTAGGCACCTTTCATTTAGAACAACTTGCCGCTAAAGTTAGTCTATGTTTATCAAATGTTTTAATACGCGAACAGCTGGAATACATGGCACATTACGATCGGTTAACGGGCGTGGCTAATCGTCGATTAATGGAAGTTTGTATTGCTGAAGAATTAGTAAGACAACATAGATACGGCGTTCCTTTTTCATTACTCTTTATTGATTGCGACAAGTTCAAACTGATTAATGATCAACATGGCCATGACTGCGGTGATCAAGTCCTTGCCTATGTGGCGACAAAGTTACAAGGATTAATAAGGGAAAATGATAACTGTTTTCGCTACGCCGGAGATGAATTTGTTGTTGTATTAGCTAGTCAAAATTTTCAAGAAGCAGAACTTGCAGCAGAGCGTTTAAGTCAGTTTTTTGTCAAAAACCCAATGCCGTACCAAGATATTTCATTGCCTATCACAATTACCTGCGGGGTATCGGCAAGTGATGGTAAGCATTCAATGACTGAGTTATTGAAAGAAGCTGATAGACATTTATACCAACAAAAAAACATGCGACAAAGTGCTTTAGTTTAACGAGTTAATTTTATTATGATTGTCGAAATTAAAATATCAGAATTAGTAAAAGGACATTTTGTTGTTGATATTGTCAAACAACGAGGTAGCTTCAACTTAACCAATTCTGGTCATATAAAAAGTGCTAAAGTTATTGATAATTTGCGCAGTAAAGGCGTTGAAAGCCTTTTAATTGATAGCAATAAAACATTAACCTTTGACGATAAAGGGCATGTTATTAGCGCGATAGAGGGAGCGCCTCCTAGTAAAGAGAATAACAACTCACCTATTATTTTAGAAATAACCAAAGCAAAAAAGTTATTCAATGAAGCAAAAAACATCCAACGACAAGTCTTCGCAGATGCTCAACAAGGCCGAGAACTTAATTTAACGCCTGTTATTGAGATTACCAATAAAACCATTGATACGGTATTTAAAAATGCTGATGCCTTGGCTTGTGTCATTAATATTCGAAAAAAAAATGAGTACTTACTTGAACACTCTGTTTCAGTATCGGTATTAATGACTATTTTTGCGCGCTTTTTAAAGATCGACAAACAAATTATTCAGTTACTTTCTGTCGGTGCTTTTTTACATGATGTTGGAAAAATAAATGTACCTGATAGCATTTTAAATAAACCCAGTAAACTAACTGATGCAGAATTCACTGTAATGAAAAGCCATGTTAATCATTCTATTAAAATAATTTCCGCCACCCCTGGTATTTCGGAGTTAAGTCTTGAAGTTGCCGCATTACATCATGAAAAACTCGATGGCACCGGCTATCCTTTCAATATTCCTAAAGAAAAAATTACCACTTATGGTCGGATGATTGCTGTTTGCGATATTTTCGATGCCTTAACCGCAAACCGTTGTTACAAAGATGGTTATAGTCATATAAAGGCGTTTAGCATTTTACGCTCTTTGGCGACGAAAAATCATTTAGATCAGCGATTAGTCGACTTATTTATTAAATGCATGGGGGTCTACCCAGTGGGTTCATTAGTCGAATTAGGTTCTAATAAATTAGCTATTGTAGAAAGCAGAAATGATGGCGACCCAACGAATCCAAAAGTCCGATCATTCTATAATGCTGAACATGGCCGTTATGTAATGGCAGAAGATATCGATTTAGCAAACAATGACGATTTTATTGTGAAGGGAGTTAGAGCCGATGACTTTGACCTCGATATGAACAAAATCATCGAATTTCTTTTGATGGAGGGGTAAAAAGCTTTACTTCAATTGCTAGTTTTTCAATGTTAGCCGTCAAGCTAGACTTTAAATTCTCTCTAAGGCTATCCTATCTATACTTTAAATTTAGAGATTGCTTGATTAAGTTTTACAGCATTATTATCAACTGAATGAGCGACAGCACCTATCTCTTCGATAGACAATTGTGTATCACCAAAACTGTTATACATTTGTTCGATATTGTTAACAACGGTTTCAGCTACAATAGACTGTTCTTCGGTAGCCGTAGCAATTTGGCTGTTCATTGAACTTATATGGCCGATCTGCTCTTTAATGTTAGTTAATGACTGATCGACTTCTCTAGAGATTTCTTCATTATTATTAGCCTTTTCTCGTGCTAACTCCATGGTACTTACTGATTGATCAGCTGCTGAAATAAGTTTGTCGAGTAAGACCCTAATTTCAGTGGTCGATAAAGCGGTTCTTGAAGCTAAGCTTCTCACTTCATCAGCAACAACAGCAAAGCCTCGACCCTGCTCTCCTGCTCTGGCAGCTTCAATAGCAGCATTTAATGCAAGTAAATTAGTTTGTTCAGCGATACCATTAATTACATCAAGAATTTGATTCATATTTTGAGAGTCTTTGGCTAATTGGTCGACAACATCAGCGGCATTGCCAATTTCTTGCACCAGTTCACCCGATATATGTAAAGAGCGCTGAACATTTCCCATGCCTTGGTTAACTTCCGCCTCTCCAGACCCCGCAGCATTAGCAGCTTCAGCTGCCGATTTTGCAATATCAGTGACACTAAATTGCATTTCCACCATAGATTGTTTCGTTACTTCCGCAACCTCAGCTTGGCTTTGTACATTAGTATCAACATCTTTGACTTTTTCTGATAATTGCTTTGCGCTTTGAGTTAAGGGCGGTACCACATCAATAACATCACCAATAATACCTCGTAGTAATTGAGTAAAAGCATTGAAATTCTTAACAACACTGCCTAATTCGTCTTGGCTAACTACCTCAATTTGCTTCGTTAAGTCACCGTCGCCATCCGCTAATTCCTTTAATGATGTGTCTAAAGTAACAATCGCGCGACTAATAGAACGAGCAATAAAAATACTTAATACCGACATAATCACTAATAATGCGATTCCCACAAGCATACTTAGATCACGTGAATCACTCGAGTTTGTAATTGTTTCTTCAATAATTTTATTAAATAGTGTTGCAGCATGTTGTTTATCTTTCGCTAATTCTTGGCTAACATTTTCAAATATTTCTGACTTGTTTTTAATATCTCTTTGAGTAGAAGCCGACTGAAAATCGATTTCTTCATTGATAAAACCCATAGAGATTTTTTTAGTTATAGTATTATATTCTTGGCTTTGTTTTTTAAGGTCATCAATATTTGCAAACGTTTGGTCAAGTAAATCAATTCGTTTAAGGTTAGCGCTTAACTTTTCCACTAACTCATTCGCTTGCTCTATTAAATCTTCATCACCAAAGGAAACACTTTGGCTATATATTTCATCAATATGCTGCCACATATTTACATTTTCACTGGTAAGGTTTACCAAATGTATCGTGGTGTGCTGAATGTCTTTCAATAACAACTGATTTTTAGTAATCGAATTTATGTTAATCACTAAATTAACAACAAAACTAAGTATCGCAATAGCTAAGATAGTGATGATTTTATGAAATATTGGTAATTTTCTAAAAAAACTCATACAAACCTCAAAGTAGAAATTAAGATATAAATGGAGGGCTAGAAACGAGCATCTCCTTTATTTTCTAGTATTTTTTTACAACTTTTACTTCCGGAACTACGTCATTACTATTAATAAAACCAATTGCATTTGGCGTTTTTTTCACGGCTTCAATCACTTCAGCTGCGCTATCAAATTCTTTTGCTGGCGTCCCTTTTCCAGTAAAAGCTAATTTTGACCAATACGATTTAAATTTACTGTTAGATTTTTTCAATGCTTTTTTCCGGAAATCGGCTGTGTCAGGTTGGCTACTTGATAAGCTAAAAACTTTAACTTTATTACCACTTGGGAATGATTTCGCTTTACCTAAATATATTTTCTTAATTAACTTAGCGTCAATAGCGTCGTTATTGGCTGAGTTTACAATCACTGATACATCGGCAAAGCACAGCGAACTAACACTTGCTAACGTGATTACTAATATTTTATTGATGAGTTTCATAATAAATATTCCTTAAAATACTAGGTCAATGCCAAGGGTGAATGACTTACTGTCGCCAGCAACACCCACTGCAACAGAATTATCTTTTACCTTATCAAATTGCATTTTAAACGCAGCTGAATCATGAAAGTTCCATCGAAGACCAACTGATGTTGTATCATGGTTTTCATCTCCTGACTCCTCCGCTGCAAATTCCGAATAAACAACATAAGGGGTGAATTCTTTATATCTGTAGCCAAAAGTCAGCATTTTGGTGTCAAAGTTACCACCTAACTCTAAGCGGCTTGCTTCGGTTAAAACAAACCATTGTTCAAAATCAACATTTACTGCCAAACCATAAAATTTACCTTCTCGATAATCTTTTCCATCCCAGAGAATTCTTTCATCATCAATATAGCGCTCATTGGTATACTGCATATGAGTTAAACGAAGCTCAAGCCAGTCTTTACTTAAGTTAACAACTCCACCAATAATATCCTTCCATATCTCTCTTGTTTTTGCTCTAAAGAAAAAGTCTCCTAAAAGTTTATTATCTTCGTCATCTTCTTTACCGGCATATATATTGGTAGCAACCGACCAATCTCCAATATCAGTGGTATAAAGTGCATTTACACCACTATAGTTAAGTATTTGCCACGTATAGTTGTCAGCAGGCGCTCGCATCCAAACATATGCATAACCCACATCGTAAAAGTCAGAATAATAGAAAAGTGGTAGTCTCTTTTTACCCGCTTGAATTGTCCAGCTGTCATTAAGTTCATAAGAAATGTATGCCCACTCAAACTCAGGATCATAATCATTTGCACCACGACCAACAAGTTGTGCAATAGCAGTAAGGCCATCATTCAAATCAGCCGTAATTTGAATACCAAATAAGCTTTCCGGATCAAGACTCCACTCCTCATCGTAGACAGAAACAATGGGGTAGTCAGCGAGAAATACAGGGTTATCCCCAGGTCCACTGAGTACTTTACCTGCGTTTATACTGGCAAAGCCGGAAATATTAACATCAGCTTGAACAGCTCCTTGTAGCAGACAAAACGAGGCGATTACTGCTTTAGCAAGTGTAGAATTTTTCATGCTAGGCTCTCTTTTAGTATTGAAAATTAGAAATTAATTTTTATATCTTTTAAACAGTTAAGTTGAGAGTTGGCATTAAATCAAGATTGATGAAGATAGTTTCTGAAAAGAGATTAAGGAAGTACAGATTAGGAAATATTAAAAACAGGCTGACCTGTCTTTAATATTTATTTTGTTATTTTGTTATTTTGTTATTTTCTAAAGTTTATTCCCGATTGTGCAGCAAAATAAGCAAAAGTAGTGTAAACCGCAGTGGCTTGTTTTAAATCTTCAGGATTCACTTTATCTAAGGTATCGTTTTCAGTGTGATGGTAGTCAAAGTACTTAGAACCATCCGGAGAAAAATTCATGCTTGGCATACCTGCAGCACTCATCAGGCTCATATCAGACTGGGCGCTAGCATTATTCTCATTAGATAGTTTGACACCCAGTGGCGCCAAATATTTAGCAAGGCTATCAATCGCGGGTAATGCTGCTTTGCTTACACCAGATGTCATCTTATAAATCTTACCAACACCGAAGTCCCATTCAGCGCCAATAATATGATTAGCCATATTATCTTTATGGAGCTCCATATATTTTTTTGCGCCTAATAAACCCACTTCTTCAGCCGCAAACAAGATAACTCTAATGGTGCGTTTAGGACGTTTAGGCAATTGCGCGATATGATGTGCAGATGCCAGCATCATAGCAACTCCCATTCCATCATCTAATGCTCCCGTGCCAACATCCCAACTGTCAAGATGAGCGCCGATTGAGACGATTTCATTAGGAAATTCGCTACCCGTAATTTCCCCTATTACGTTAGCAGATATAGCCGTAACTTTAGGATCGGTATGCGCGGTCAATTTCAAATAAAAGCTAACTGGCTTGTTTCGTTTTAGTTGATTAACGAGTAAATCAGCATCAGGGTTTGAAATAGCCGCCGCCGGAATTTTATTAACCCCTGCTTCGTAACGCATAATCCCGGTATGGGCTATACGGTTATTGTCAGTACCTACCGAACGCATTATAAGTGCTGAAGCACCTTTTTTGGCGGCTACCACCGCACCGCCAACACGCGTACCTACGGCAGGACCGTAGCCTTTACCATTTATATGGCGTTCCATTTGATATGAAACAAACGCTATTTTTCCGTGCAAACTATTGTCCGGAACCGCTTTTAAATCTGCTAAAGTTTCAAAGTGTGCAACTTGTGCAGTAAGCCCTTGCTTACTGGTTGCAATACTACCGCCAAGGGCAATGACGACGACTTTATGCGGATAAGGCGCAATGATTTTTGCTTGCGCTTCGCCTCGTTGCCAAAAAGTACCAGTAACTTCTTCTGTCCACACTTTGTCAAAACCTAACGCACGCATTTTAGCTTGTGCCCAAACAATTGATTTTTTGTCCCCCTCAGAGCCCATTAGCCGATGTCCGACTTCTGTGGTTAAGGATTCTAGTATTTTATAAGACACATCGGACTGTAGTGCCGTATTTGTTAATTGTGATAACTCTTTAGTTTCGTTATCTGTCAGGGTTTGTGCTGAACTCGATAAGGCTAAAAAAGCGCTACCAATAACAAGCGTTTTAAAAATTGATTGAAAAGGGGATTTAAGCATTATATTTCCTATTGCTATAATTATTATTCTAGAATGAATGCAGTATTAATAATATTTTGTCGACATGCAAATAGCTTCATCCTAAAAAAAGCACACATTAACTTTATTAACACTATTTGGGTCTTTCACTTTGTAAAACTGAACTTTTTCAATATTTACCACTCAATAAAGCAGGAGTAATTTGATGATAAACAAGGAAGATTACATTTGCACAAATTTAACAAGCTGCTATTTTTCTCTGCTGCCCTTCATTTATTGTTGTTGCTAGTTTTGTCCCATCAATTTCATCAAAGACCTTTACCTTCTATAAAAGAGAAAAAAAAAGCTAAGCCTATTCAAGCGACGCTATATTTTCCACCAGTAAAAAAGCAACTACCCATTGAAGTTGAAGGGGTTGCTCCTAAACAAGAACAAGTCAAACCTAGGACTGAGAAAGTCAAGGCCACTAAAACAATAACAAAGGTAACTAAAAAAACGCCTCTAAAAAACGAGAAAGCTAAGATATTGTCGAAGCAATCCGTCACTAAGACAGCTGAAACCAGTGATTCATCAACGAATAGTATTTCGCAAGATGCGCTAGACAAACTGCATCAACGTTTAAATAAGCAAGCGCGAGATAATTCAAATAACGACAGCTACAATCAATATATAAAAGATAAAAACACAATTGCCCCGTCAATTACGAAATTTAATCAACTACCCGAGCCTAAAGCAGAAACACGAGAAGTAGACTGTAATGCAAGCGCATTTAGTACTGCCGTCGTGGTAGCTTCGAATTTGCTTGGCGGCAGTATCCGCTGTAATCGCATGCCAAATTTAAAAGAATTCTTAAAGAAAAGAGCTGAAGAAAAACTTTAGATAAAGTTCTTGAACTTTCATAACTCCAGCAACTATTCAATACATTACAGCACTAATGATAGTGCTATAATGTATTGTTGAGCTGAGCTATTAGCCTAATTTCCTGCTTAACTTATTAATATAAAAGGCTATCTGTATTTTGTTTCACGGTACAAAGATTTGATTATATTTAACACATAAAAAACCAGTGACATAAGCACTGGTTTTATTTTTGGTCGAAATTTAGTTGATGTAGATCAGATAGAAAATGATGAACCACAACCACAAGTCGATGACGCATTAGGGTTATTAACTAAAAAACGACTACCTTCTAATCCTTCAATGTAGTCTACTTCGCCGTCAACTAAATACTGCAGGCTCATTGGATCAACCACCATAGTTACGCCTTTTTTTACTATGGTCATATCGCCTTCATTTACTTTTTCGTCGAAGGTAAAACCGTATTGGAAACCAGAACAACCGCCGCCAGTTACATATACACGTAGCTTTAATTCAGGGTTTTCTTCTTCAGTAATTAAAGACAGTACTTTTGTAGCTGCTGCATCGGAAAATTTTATCGGTAATTCAGGTGTTGACATGTTGCTCTACTTACAAAAAAAGTTACAGGAGTTTACGGATGCATTATCGTAAACTTGACTAATTTAGTCAAGTATTGACTAAATTCAAAATTCAAAATTCAAATGTTATAGAAGATGTTAAGGAGATCAAGTTCGGATAAGGGTACATTACACGAAAAGGCATAATGCATCCTTAGTTTTTTTAGATTACAACTGCGTTGATTTTCTACGGTAAATAAGGCCGGCCATAGCAAGTAGCATTAATATAATCGTTTGAGGCTCAGGCACTACAGTTGAATTGTCAGCAGGAGTAAAAGAAGCAACACCTTCAATAATGTCATTAGCACAAGTCATCGCCCAACGAAATGCTATTTGATTTGCAGTGGCAAGTGCAGTACCGGTTACATCAAAAGAAAAACTTACTTTGCCGTAACCATTATAACTACCGCCTACCGTTTTAGCATAACTATAGTTATCATCAACATTCCAGGCAGAAGATGAATGAATCGTTTGACTATTTTTATCTGCAATTCTTACGGCTTGGTTATCACGAACACCAATGTCACTGTGTAGTTCCGATGAGGTTATTAAGTCTGCTGTTGTAAAGCCTGACTTCAATTCGCCAGTACCTGACTTTGAACCTCGGCCACCACCAAGATCATAAACATAATTCCAATCTGTTCCCGTATTGCTGCCACTATTTGAATAACGGTCATTCTCATTAGGTTGATCTCCATTAGGATCCCAAGGAGATTCTAGGCCGTTACCTGTTGCCATGAACAAGTCACCTAACTTTATTGAGCCAATGTCATTATAAAATGCTGTGAAAATATCTACGTTTAATATTGTCCCATCTCGAGAGACAACCATTTTGTCAACATCAAACTTGAATGAATCTCCATGTATATCACTGCTATTTCCAGCACCAATATAGTTATCCATAATAGTTTCACCTGAAACATCCGTGGCGAATGAACTAAAACTTAACGCTGAAAATGCTACTGCAACAATCCATTTTATACATGTCATATTTGAAAATCCTACCTACTAGTTACTGAATATTTACTGTCAAAGCTTGCGTATTCAATACACAAACCTATATAATTCTTTACTACGAAGCGACATCAAGCAAAATCTAAGCCAAAGCATAAAAAGAATTATTTTTCATGGGCTTACAATGAAAATCAATGATGACATTGTATATATCACCAATAAATGTAAAAAATATCGACAGTAAATTGATTCGCCGTTCTATTACTTAAATATTGTCTAGATATTAAGAATAACTCCGCGTATCCTTCATTACTGACTTTAATCGAGGGGTAGATAAATGTCACCATATGTAAAAACTCTTTTAGCCGTACTCACCAGCACATTATTATTATTCAGTACCAATTCTCTAGCCTTTATAGATCAAAATGCGGAGAAACCCTATGAGAATGCTCTTGAAAGTTTTTACTTATCTGAATTAAGCGCGGCAATCATTCATTTGAAAAACGCCTTGAAAAATGATCCTCAACATTTGCCCTCCATCGTTTTATTAGCAGAGGTTTACATTGCAATGGGGGATGGTGCTGCTGCTGAAGATCAGCTTGAAAAAGCACAAAAAAATAATGCTGATGAAAACAAAACCTTGCCTTTATTGTTAGAAGCTTATCTTTTGCAACAAAAATACCAACAAGTCATTAACGCTTCTACCGCAGGGATAAGCCAAAAAAATCTATTAAATACAATTGCAATATTGCAAGCAAGAGCACTTATTGCAACGGATAATTTAGAGCAAGCGACGCTATTATTCCAAGAAATATTAGCGCAGACGCCAACCAATGTTAAAGCCCAGTTAGGTATTGCTCAAATATTGATACTTAAGGGTAATACTCAACAAGCTAGAACCTATCTTAATAGAGGTCTAGAACTATCGCCAACGGATAGTATCGCTTTAGTCATGTTAGCTAATTTAGAAAAGCTAGAGGGTAATCAGAGCGAATCATTAAGAATTATCACTCAGGTCATTGAATTAAACAAAGAAAATTTCCCAGCTCTGCTGACTCGAGCAAGTTTATATATTGAATTAAAGGAATATCAACTCGCTTTAAATGATATAGATACCATTGTTACAGAAATACCTAACGAGCCTAAAGCAAACTATTTGAAAATAATAACAAATAGTGCATTAGGGAATACACAAGAAGTGAAAGTTACCACTGCCCATATAAATACCGTATTAACCGGGCTACCCGAAGAGGTTATGCAGAAAAACCCCATATACCTTTATTTGGCGGGTGTTATTAGCTTTCAACAAAAAGAGGGCTTAAAAGCCCAAGATTTCTTACGAAAATATATTAGCATTATCAATAATGATCCAAGAGCATTAAAGTTATTAGCTCGAGTAGAGTTATCACTAAACAATCTCTTTCGTGCAAAAACCTTATTAGTAAAATCTAAATTAGTGGATCCAGAAGATATTGAAACATGGTCATTACTTGGCAAGGTCTATACGCAACTCGGCGAAGTAGAACTTGCTGAGAGATATTTTCAACAAGTTATCAACAAAGAAAAGACAATGCCTGAGCCTTTATATGATCTAGCTAAATTGGAAATCCTTATAGGTAAATTTCCACAAGCAATAGAGCACCTCATAACCGCAAAACAAATGGATGCAAATATTGAAATATTGTCATTACTGGCCGAAGCCTATCATAGTAATAAGCAATTTGAGCTGTCACTTACCGAACTAGAACTTGTTTTAGTACGTCAAAATAATGATAGTTACTTACATTTGCGTAAGGGCATAACCCTAGGAAGACTAAATAAACACGATTTAGCCAAAGTTTCTTTCAAAAAATCTTTAGCATTAGCGCCAAATAATCTAAAAGCGCTTGTCCATTTAGCCAGAATAGATGTAATAGAAAACCAAGCTGACATCGCTATTAAGACGATAAATAATAAATTAAAAGAATTAAAAGAATCAGGGCAATCTAGCCCGTTTTTATTGATAGAGCTGGGTAATATATATCGAATTACAAAAAACAATAAAGCGGCGTTAGATACTTATAACAAAGCTTTTAGTATTGATAATAACAATCCTACCGCGTTGATCAATATCATTGAATTGCAGGTAATGCTTGGGCAATTAAAACAGGCAATTGAAGTGAGTAATGAGTTTTTGAACCGTAACAATAAAGCTGGGAATGTTTATGTAGCTTTAGCCAACTTGTACATGGCAGATAAGGCTTATGAAAAAGCTTTTAGTAACTTCCAAATAGCGGTCAAAAATAGTAATAATAAATCGGCCGTTTACAATATGTTTGCCGATGCTCAATTATCTCGCTTTGATCAAGAGGGTGCAATATTAAGCTTAAACCGTTCTCTTTCATGGAATAGTGAAAACTTTGATTCTTATTTAAAGTTGTTCAGTGTTTACGTAAAGCTAAAAGATGAAACCCGCGCCCTAGACGTTTTAGAAAGCATCAAGGAGAGAAGTACAAATATCATCTTTTTAAAAAATCTAGAAGGCGATTTATACCGCCAACTTGGACAACTTGACAAAGCCGAAAAACTTTATTTAACTTCGCTTAATAAAAATCAAAATCAACCTGCTGTATATGGTTTATACCGTATTTATAAACAGCAAAAATCGTTTACTAAAGCGCTTAGTTTATTAAACCCATGGGTTATAAATAACCCTAGAGATATTGCTTCTCAAATAGCGATTGCCGATACTCTAGTCTCGAAAAATCAACTACAAGAAGCTGCCAATAAATATCAAGCTTTAATCAGCCAATATTCTGAAATGCCCGTTTTATTAAATAATGCCGCACAGGTTTTTATGAAATTGAAGCAGTTTTCACAAGCCCAAGCATATGCTCAAAAGGCTCATAATAGCTTACCTAACAATTCCGCGATAATGGATACGCTAGCATGGGCTTATACGTTGAATAATCAAGCAAGTTTAGCCTTGCCTATCTTTCGAAATGCTATTATTAAAGATTTTGATAATGCTGAGATGAAGTATCATTTAGCAGTCGCTTTATATCAATTAAATCGTAATAATGAAGCAAAAAAACACTTAAAGGAAGCGTTAGAAAGCGAAAAGTCTTTTCCTAATAAATTAGATGCCGTAGCACTTATGGATAAGCTTTCTAAGCAAAAAGCCCATTGAATGTGAGGTAATTCATTTCTAAAGTGTATTTGTTAATAAATCACTCCACATAAAAGTCTCGTCTAATCGTTGAAATTTTTGCCATTTATTTTTCGTTAAAATGGTCGACAAATCTATTTTTTCCGGCAAAAAGTTTTCTGGCAGGGTAAATTCACCTTCGATAATCTGAAAGTACTGAAAACTAAACGATAAATCTTTTTGAGTCAGTGTAGAAATAGTACTTAATTTTAACTGGCTAGGCTTGTTATCTAAACTGCCATCTAATGTAAAGGCAACATATCCTTTCACAAAACGTTTACGCAATAACTGCTGAACGAGAACAACTTGAAAACGAAAATGGTGTGGGCTACCCGTTGGGTAAACAGACACTCGATCAATAACGAGTCCGTCAGCCGTTTTTTCTGGTGCCATAATTTTTTCATAAAAGGCTAATTCTTTTTTCACTTGATAATGCTGTTTTTCCATGTTTTTCAGCAATATTTGTGAACGGTTATTAGCCATACGTTCAACTTCTAATTCAACTTCCAGCGTATTAATTCTGCTATTTTGCTCGACATGTTTATCATACAAATTATCGAGACGCACTTTTTGTTGCGCTAACGTTTTAATTTGATAGCCATGATAAAAATTCCCAATACGGTATCCACTGTAAACACAGATAGCGATAAGGGAAATAAGTAGCAGCGCAGACCGAAAGGTACCTAAGCGAACGACAATCGTATTTAGATTTATTTTAGCTAACCAATTCATTTGAAAAGTATTATGATATCCAACAAGTTATTAATTTTACTCTGGCTAAAAAAACAAGGGTTACCCCATTTATTATGATGTCGCTCTCTGCATTTAGAAAACGTTTAGCCTTACCCAGAACTTCATGGCAACTTTGTCTTTTAGCCGCTATTGGCGGAACAGTATCAGCACTTTTGGTGGTTTTATTCACCTTAAGTATTGAAGTGATACAAAGCTTTTATTTAAGCCAGAAAGATGACTATACCAGTTTAGATGCACTAAGTCGTTTTGATTTACCTATTGTCGGCGGATTAGTCATTTTGCTGTTTGCCTGGCTCACCGGATACAAATACCTCCGCACCGGTATACCTTTTATTTTACACCGTTTAAAAGTCGCTAACGGTATTATCCCTTTTCGAAATACGATTAATCAATTTTTTGGTAGTGTCGTTGCACTAGCCTCTGGCTTCTCAGTAGGTAAAGAAGGACCCGCTGTTCACCTAGGTGCTGCTTGCAGTAGTTACATTGGCAATAAATTAAAACTCCCTTTTAGTGCCATTCGCACGCTTTGTGCGTGCGGAATTGCGGCGGGTATTGCCGCTTGTTTTAACACCCCTATCGCCGCGGTTATTTTTGTGATGGAAGTTATTTTACGTGAATATAAAGTGCATATTTTTATTCCTGTGATGATAGCCGCGCTCATTGGCTCTATGATCACCAGTACCATTTTTGGTCCTGCTCATGAATTTGAATATTTTAGTAAAATATCATTAACCTTTCATCACTACCCAACACTGATACTTTTAGGGCTGGTACTGGGCATATTAGCTTATGGTTTTAATCGCTATTTAGTCCTTATTATTAAATATTCAAGCTCAATACATATTTTCCCTCGCATTATGTTGGCGGCTTTCATTACCGGTACACTCGGATTTTTCGTGCCTTATGCGATGGGCACAGATTTAAGCGCTATCACTTTTGCTTTAGAAAACAACCTAAAAGTGCAATTATTAATCGGTTTGTTATTTGCGAAAATTTTGATGACTATCACCGCATTAGGCTTAGGTATTCCCGGCGGCATTATTGGCCCAATTATTGGCATTGGTGCTATCGCGGGTACCTGTGTTTCAGTGCTTGTTACCGGTGATTTACCCAATCAGCATTTAGCTGGAGATTTTGCCTTAATGGGCATGGCGGGTTTTTTAGCGGCAACCTTAAATGCTCCTCTTGCGGCTTTATTAACCGTTGTTGAATTATCTAATCAATTGGAAGTTGTTGTTCCAGCCATGATTGTTATTGCAACTGCCTGTGTATTTTCAGGTCAGTTTTTCAATAACCGATCTATTTTCGTTATGCAGCTCGAACAACAAGGTTTAAAATATAGAGAGCCGCCAATTGAAAAGTCTTTACAGCGCATTGGCGTACTCGGTGTTTTACAAGAAAATATTAAAATTTACCAAAACAATTGCCCTGAAAACGTTTTAACCTCGTTGCGTAACGTAGAATTATTGAATCATATTTTAATAGAAACGATCCCGGAACAATCTACAACACGAAATGAAAATGCTACCAGTCACAATAATTTTTCATGGTTGAAACTAGAACATAATTCAACAGATTGCAGTGTGACGATCGTGCCAAAGCCTTTAGTACCATTACAAAGCCAAACCACACTTGCTGAAGCTTACTTAGCCCTGCAAGAACAACGTGATGGTGGTGTTTATATTTATGACAGTGATCCTAATGAAGTATTAGGCATTATTACTTTTGAACAAATCCGCCATTATTTATTAGAAGGAAAAACAACCTAATGACCACTCTTTTATGGTTAAAAGCTTTTCATGTTTTTTTTATGGTCGCTTGGTTTTCAGGACTTTTTTACTTACCTCGCTTATTTGTCAATCATGCTGAAACATCAAGTAAAGAAGTTGCTGAACATTTAAAAGGCATGGAGAAACGTTTACTTTACTTCTTTACACCTTTTGCGTTATTAACAATCGTTCTTGGTATCGCGCTAATTTACCAATATGGATACGCTTGGTTTGCCGCTTCAACATGGTTACATGTAAAAATAAGCTTAGTCATATTATTAGTTATTTATCATAGTTATTGCTTCAAATTAGTCAAAGATTTTCGTGATGACAAAAATACGCGTTCAGGAAAATTTTATCGATTATTTAATGAGCTACCCGTATTAATATTACTTACTGTATTGTTTTTAGTTTATTTAAAACCCTTTTAGAATCCCAGGTCTAAGCTCGACATAATTATTATATTAATAGTTATGGTGAGTTAAACACTAAAAAACAATCGACATCCATAGCTAACAACAAGGGTGGTTCATACGTATATTCCAGAGTTATCTGCCGTATAATGAGGTTAAATTAATATATTTTGATCAACGAAAATATATTATCCATGAGAAAATATTCTCAATATTTCGGATTTATGCTATATTCCTGCCTCAAAAATAGCAGCAGTTTTATAATTTTAGGTAACTTTTTATGATGAAGTTTGAAGGCAGTCACATCCTTTCCGTTTCGCAATTTGATCGCGACACTATTTCTCGCATTTTGGAAGTTTCATCGCATATGGCTCCCTATGCTTTGCGTGAAAAACGTTGCCATGTACTCGAAGGTGCTATTTTAAATAATTTATTTTTTGAACCCAGTACCCGTACTCGTGTCAGCTTTGGTGCTGCCTTTAACCTATTAGGTGGCTCTGTTCGTGAAACCGTTGGGCAAGAAAACTCATCGTTAAGTAAAGGTGAATCTTTATTTGATACCGCTCGTGTGATCAGCGGCTATTCCGATGTTATTACTATGCGTCATCCTACCATGCACTCAGTTGAAGAATTCTCGAAAGGCAGTAGTGTTCCGGTAATTAATGGTGGCGACGGTGCAAATGAGCATCCGACGCAAGCCTTACTCGACTTATTCACGATCCAATCAGAAATGGCTCCGCACAATAAAACGTTAGACGGCCTAAACATCGTTTTAATGGGTGATTTAAAACACGGCAGAACGGTGCATTCGCTTTCTAAATTGTTAAGTTTATATAACAATATGAAAGTCACCATGATATCTCCTGACGCTTTAAAAATGCCCGACAGTGTAGTTTCAGCGCTGACTAATGCCGGTCATGAAGTCATCATTACTGATAAAATTGAGAATAACTTATCGTGTGATGTTATCTATCAAACCCGTATTCAACAAGAACGTTTTGCCAGTAAAGATGAAGCGAATTTATACCGTGGCCATTTCAGCTTAAATAAAGAAATTTATCAGCAGTATTGTCAAAATCACACCATTATCATGCATCCTTTGCCTCGCGATTCTCGCCCAGAAGCAAACGAGCTTGATACCGATTTAAATGACTTAGCAAATTTAGCAATTTTCAGGCAGGCACAAAACGGAGTGCTGGTTCGTATGGCATTATTTGCTTTAACGCTTGGCGTAGAAAACAAGCTCAGCCAGTATGAAAAACCCGTTACTTGGTATACGAATAAATAAACGATGGTGTTTTTAAAATATCAACGCAATAGAACTAACAACAGGCAATATTATGAACCATTCCGAACAACTTTTTGACCGCGCAACTAAAATTATACCCGGTGGCGTAAACTCACCTGTCCGTGCTTTTAATGGTGTTGGTGGAACGCCTTGTTTTATTAAGCGCGCTGAAGGTGCCTATATTTATGATGTAAACGATAAAGCCTATATAGATTACGTTGGTTCTTGGGGACCGATGATTTTAGGCCATAATCACCCTGCAATTTTGTCAGCGGTTATAGAAACAGCTAAAAATGGTTTAAGTTTTGGCGCACCTACCGAACTTGAAATAATCATGGCAGAAAAAGTACGTGAATTAGTACCTTCTATGGAACGTCTTCGCATGGTTAGCTCTGGCACTGAAGCAACGATGAGCGCGATTCGCTTAGCTCGTGGTTATACTGGCCGTGATAAAATATTGAAGTTTGAAGGTTGCTACCACGGCCATGCTGACTCTTTATTGGTAAAAGCGGGCTCTGGTGCATTGACTATGGGTATACCAAACTCGCCAGGTATCCCTGCCGACTTTGCCAAGCACACCTTAACCGTTAGCTATAATAATATTGACGAAGTTAAACAAATATTCGCTGAATTCAAAGACCAAATTGCTTGTATTATTGTTGAACCTGTAGCGGGCAACATGAACTGTATTCCTCCGGTAACCGGTTTCCTTGAAGGCTTACGTGCAGTGTGTGACGAACATCAAAGTGTGTTGATTTTTGATGAAGTTATGACTGGCTTTCGCGTTGCATTAGGTGGCGCGCAAGCACATTATAATATCGTTCCAGACTTAACCACATTAGGAAAAGTTATTGGCGGTGGCATGCCCGTTGGCGCTTTTGGTGGTAAAAAAGAAATTATGGACTTCATTGCGCCGGTTGGTCCTGTTTACCAAGCAGGTACTTTATCAGGTAATCCAATCGCAATGGCAGCGGGTTTAGCTGCATTAAATGAATTATGCCAAGGCGACAAACACCAGCAACTTAGTGATGCAACTGAAAAACTAGCAATGGGATTAAAAGCGGCCGCTGAGCGTAACGGTATCTCGCTTAGCATTAACTATGTTGGTGCAATGTTTGGCTTTTTCTTTACCGATGCACAAGAGCCCATTACAACCTTCGAACAAGCAACCGCTTGTGATGCTGAAAAGTTCAAACGTTTCTTTCATTTGATGTTAGCGGAAGGCGTTTATTTAGCACCTTCAGCCTATGAAACCGGTTTTTTATCGACCGCACATACCGATAAAGAGATTGAGCTTACGTTAGCTGCTGCTGACAAATGTTTTGCTCAATTATAGCTTATAGTAAAACTAAAAAGGGATAGCCAATGGCTATCCCTTTTTAGTTCAATCGTTTAAAAATCAGCTTACTTGTACAGCCAATAATTCATTTTCCAACCACTGATGAGCTTGTTGCCAACCTAACTCGAGGCCAGAAAACATGGGGTAATTCCATTGATCAAACGAACGGTTACGTTGTAATTTTTTAGTGGTTTCTTCACTTTGCGCTGAATAACAAACGAAAGCGACGCCTTTTAAGTTCTCATGAGAGGCAAGAGAAAGTTGCGCTTCATAGCTATAAGTATAATTATTGATACGATTGATTAGCATGGCAAAATTTCCTTCGATGTACTGATCAATAAACTCAATACTTTCTTCGACCATTTCGAGTGAGATCTCGATACCTTCATCTGCTGTGACTTCAACAATATTATTGGCAAGTACATTATAAAAACCAAAACTTAAACGATGTTTCATTTAATTCCCCTGCCACAATACAGTAGCTATTGAAATGAATACATTAATCCAATCCTTTGGGTAATGAATGATAATTTTTATCAGCTGTTAATATTGTATACAATAATATCAGTACAAAAAACATGCAAGATAAAATGTAAAAAAAGCGACACCTATTTGTTAATCAACGTTCTATTTGCCAAAAAGCTTTTCTAGCCAAGATTTTTTTAGTTCTTCTTTAACTGCTTTCTTTGTTAAACAATGGGGTTCAATTAATAACCCTGTTATTATGGCCGGATAAACAATCATTTTATCGCATTCAACGCTAACCGCGTTACCGCTACTTGCTTCAAAGTTGGTGGCTTTAATATTTTCAGGTACTTGGCGATTCTTATTAACGACACCATTTTTTTTCATAAAATGTGAAAATAACACTAAAGCACCACTGCTTCCTGTTAACTTGGTCGCCTTATTGTCATCACGTCCTAACCAGGTTGTCACCAGAGTTTTATTATCGTAACCGACGAACCAACTGTCTCGTTGATCATTGGTTGTACCGGTTTTCCCCGCTACTTCAGCACTCTTTAATCGCCACGTAAGTGACCTAGCAGTGCCCGTTTTTGTTACTTTAGATAAGGCATAATCAATTAAGTATATGCCTTGTTCAGAAAAAATTTGCTCTGTTTTCTGTTCAAACTGCCACAGTGTTTCACCTTGTGCTGAAACAATACGGTTAATTGCATGACTATTGTTTTTATAGCCTTGATTAGCAATAGGTAAATAAAGCTGACTCACCTCAAACGGCGATAAGTTTAACGAACCTAACAACATACTTGGTCGGGTAACGATATCTTCTGGGTATCCAAGAAGATGAATCACATTGGCAACATTTTCCAAGCCAAGCTGCATACCTAGGTTCACTGTCGGAACATTTAGCGAGCGTACCAACGCATCAAGTAAACTGACCTTACCCTCATATTTTCCATTATAATTTTTAGGACGCCATTCAATGCCATTTTTACTTTTCAGCGCTATAGGCTCATCGTTAAGTAAGGTAGCAAAATTATATTGCTGATAACGCTCTAACGCAGCTAAATAAATGGCGGGTTTGATTAATGAGCCAATGGGGCGCTTGGCATGCAAGGCTCGATTAAAACCAGCATAACCTGGTTTTTTATCACCAACGACCGCCCTCACTTCACCTGATTGAATATCAGTGACTATTATTGCTGCTTGCAAAGTTTGCCCTTGATTAAGCTTTTCTAGATCAGTAATTTTTTCCTGAATCGTTTGTTCTGCATTAATTTGGGCATCAATTGAAAAGCCAGTAAAAACACGAACGCCAGCTTGCTGGTCAAAGTCAGACAGTTTTTCAGCCAATTCTTTTTTTACTAACTGTAAATAAGCGGGAAACTTTTTTTGCACCAAACGACGAGATTTTCTCACTGATAAAGGCGACTCTAGCGCGGCTTGAAAAGCCTGCTGGGAAATATGTTCATTTTGATACATTAATAACAGCACCAAGTCTCGACGTTTTATTGTCCTTTCAGGATGACGCCATGGATCATAATAACTTGGCCCTTTTATCTGCCCTATTAACATCGCCATTTGTTCAATAGTTAAAGATTGCAGTGTTTTACCAAAATAAAATTTTGCCGCTAAGCCAAATCCGTAGATGCCATTAGCATAATGTTGCCCGACATAAACCTCATTAATATACGCTTCAAGTAGTTGGTCTTTACTATATCTAAGCTCAAGAATAACCGACATTACCGCTTCATTTATTTTTCGCCATAAGGTTTTTTCGCGGGTCAAAAACATATTTTTAACCAATTGTTGGGTTAACGTACTGCCCCCTTGTACCGTTTTACCGGCACGAATATTACTAATTAATGCCCGAATAATACCTATCGGAGAAATACCTACATGAAAATAAAAGTCACGATCTTCGACCAGCAGTAGCGTATCAATAAGCTGTTCTGGTACTAATTCAAGCGATACGATAACGCGATCTTCTTTGTTTTCAGGAACTAAACGATCAAGTAATAATGGTTCCAATAAAAGGCTTTCAACCGGCTCATGGCCACGTTCAAGAGAAAATACATAATTATTAATAATGTTAATGGTGAATAGTTGTGCAGGGGAATTGCCATCAGAAAAATCAAAAGGTCGACGAAACAACACCAGCTTGTTACTCGAAGTAGAGAACTCCCCCGCATTAAGTACATGCTGAGTTTTTTGATAGCCAGTTAATGACAAAATTCTTGTTAAGTTAGTAAGCTTAATCTTGTCGCCAATACTTATTTGCTCAATTTTGCCAAAAACTTGTACCGGTATTTTCCATCGCTGGCCTTCAAATTTATTTTGTACTTTACTATCGAGGTAAACCGCATAGAAACTGAACAAAAACAGCATGATAATGAGAAGTTTCATGCCTAAAATAAAGAGTCCTTTTAATAAAGGTCTACTTTTAGTATTTTTTACATGAGGAGCTGATTTGTGCTTTGTCATAAAAACCCATAAGTTTTATATTTATAAATAGATAAGCGTAATGTCACTAGCCAGTGATGATTTAATACCAATTCATCGCTAGTATAAATAAAAGTAAACATTAATAGAACACCGAATAACAAAGGGCTTAGTTAGTTGTTCAACAGGTAAGTAGTTTTACCTTTTAATGGAACGCCCAGCGGTTTCCTCTAAAGGTTTATCTGGCCAACGATGTTTGGGATATTTTCCTCGCATATCTTTTGCGACATCGAAATATGAAGATACCCAAAAATTAGCCAAGTCACTGGTCGTTTGAATCGGCCTCCTCGCAGGTGATAGTAGCTCAAAACGCAAAGGAACTTTACCCTGCCCGAGTAAAGGTGATTCAAGTTGGCCAAACATTTCTTGTAAAACAACAGACACTGTTGGCCCTTGATGTTGGTCGTACCTAATAAGCACGTTTTTACCACTGGGTGTTTTATAAAACTCAGGGGCTTGCTTGCTCAGAAACTGTTGCTGCTGCCATGACAGATTAGCTATCAATAAATCGTAAATATTTAATTGTTTAAGTTGTTTTATCGATTTAACCTTCGACAGGTAAGGAAGTAGCCAGTTTTCCAATTCAGCCATTAAATAATCGTGTGAAATATTCGCAAAGTCATCTACGACATCAGCCAACCATGTAGCTCGAGAAAACCAAGCGTCACATTTAGCACTCCAGTTAAGAAACATTAATCCTTCTGTCGCTAAAATATCTTTAACACAAGACTGAAATTCACTTTGAGGTATTGCACTTAATATGTGCTCTTCGATGAGTAACGATTGGTATGTTATACGTTGTCTACCAATGATTTTTTCTTTTTTATTATCAAGGAAATAGTGTGCGTGCTTAGAGAAAGTGTTACCTAATGCTTGTTGTATCTGAACAAAGGTAATAGGGGCACTTATGTAGACAACTCCATCTTTATTCTTGCCATCACAGTCACAAACAACCAGCCAAGCGTCTCCTTGAATTGAATCAAGTTCTCGAAGCGTGACACCTCTGCCATTGGCGAGTACATAGCGGTTTTTTCCTTTATCGCGTATTTTAGCCAAACGATCTGGGTAAGCTTTTAGCAGTAACGGGCCGATTTTATCTTGTAAGTCAGCCAGGCTGAGCTCTTTGGTAAAGAAAGGGATACCGATTTTCTGCGCAAAAGATTTAGCTAAAGTTATTACTTGCTCTATTGTCGCGATATTGACAGTATTTTTAGCCCTAATTGACTGTCTATTTTTTAAATAATCGGTGAAAACTATTACCCTTTCAATTATATCTGAGCTGTAGGAATTAATAAAAATATCACGCTCAGATAGCAGTGCAGCTAAAATACAGCCGATCAGTTTGTCTACCTTCGTTGCACAACTTAGCAGCATACTTGCTAATCTAGGTTCTAAACCAAGCTTTAAAGCACTTGAACCTTTTGATGTTATTTGATTGTTTTCAGCCAATAACCCTAACGCAATGTTGAGTTGACAAGCCTCTTCAAAATGATATTTAGGTGGCGGAGTTAACCAGTTCACCTCGTCAAATGTAGTCACCCCCCATGCTGAAAGTTCCAAGGTAAGGCTCGCTAAGTTTGCGGTAACAATTTCTTCTGTTTGAAAGTCAGCAAGAGCACTGTGTTCAGTTTCGTTCCATAACCTAAGGCAAGCACCACTTTGTAACCTGCCAGCACGACCTGCTCGCTGTGTTGCCGATGCTTTGGAGATATACGAGGTCTCTAACCTCGACAAGCCACTTTTAATATCAAAGGAAAGATTCTTTTCTAACCCTGAATCTATGACGTTAGTAATACCTTCAATCGTTAAACTCGTTTCAGCAATATTGGTCGAAAATATCACTCTCCGTCGTCGACTGTCTTTTTTAGTTAATACTTGTTCTTGTTGTGATAAGGCCAAACCACCATAAAGGGGTAAAAAATCAATCGTCGAACCAAACTGTTGCTGCGCAGATTGCAGGCAGCGTTTGATATCGGCTTGCCCTGGCAGAAAAACTAAGGTGTCACCCTCAGACGTTTTTTGTAAGACTTGATTAAGAGCATTCATCACATGAACAGATAAATGCCTTTGTGGCTTGCTGAAATATTCCACCGCTACCGGATAAGTTCTCCCGGGGCATTTCAATATTGGCGCTTGATGCAAGTAATTGGCTATTTGCTCAGTATCGATTGTTGCCGACATCACCAATAACTTTAAGTCTTCACGATATGCTTCTTGCACCTCTAATGTCAGCAGCAAAGCAAGATCAGCATGAATTGATCTTTCATGAAATTCGTCAAAGATTATTAGACCGACATCACTTAACTCGGGGTCATTTTGCAACCTTCGGGTCAGCACTCCTTCAGTGACTATTTCAAGTCGGGTGTCTTTCGATGACTTACGCTCATTACGTATTTGATAGCCAATACGTTGGCCCACTTTTTCGCCTAACAGCTTAGCTAAATAAAAAGCTAACGTCTTAACCGCGATTCTGCGCGGCTCTAACATGATTATTTTTTTCCCTCTGAGGAAGTTAGCTTTTAATAAGCTTAACGGTACAGCGGTAGATTTACCTGCGCCAGGTTCAGCTTGAAGCACAAGGTTATTGCCTTGCTTCAACGTTGTTATGATTTCGGGAATGTACTCTTCAATAGGTAACAAGTTTGGGGTGCGCTTCTTAAATTATGCAGGTTAGCCAAGATTATATCAGACGTATATGAACTGGGTTATAAAAGCTGATAATCGCTTTTCTATTTTAAATTTTCCTCGTAACGATATTCTTATGAACTGCCCTACTGAGGTAAATATACAAACGTTTAGCGAATTATCACTTCATGACTATAATAAAAAGTAACCTTTTCTAAGTGTTACTTGTTATGAACAAAAATAATATTGTTGAATTTTGTTTTCTTGCAGAACCAACCGATGTAAATTTTGGCGGGAAAGTACATGGCGGCATGGTTATGAAATGGATAGACCAAGCCTCTTATGCGTGTGCGGCGCAATGGAGTAAACGCTACTGTGTAACGGTTTCAGCCAATGGTATTCGTTTTATACGTCCTATTTTGGTTGGACAAATGATCAGCATTAATGCGCGTATTGTCCATACGGGAAAAACAAGTATGCACATCTATGTCGTGGTACGGGCTGGAGATCCGAAAGAATCTAAAACAGTCGTGACTAATCGCTGCTTTATCACCTTTATGGCGATTGACGAAAGTGGCTACCCGATAAAAGTCCCTGTATTTATCCCAGAAAGTCAGGAAGATAAGTTACTTGAAGAAGTTGCGGAAGAAGCCAAAAATTTTGCCAAGGCACTTGATAAAGATTTTGAAACAAAATTAGGTTGGAAATAACAATATTTATCCGTTTTATACTGGCTTTTTTAAAAAAATCTGCATACTTGTTAAGCATTAAATAAATATTTATGATGCCTGTTGTAACAACAAACAAGGAGAATGCAATGGAACTTGCCGCACAGGGAGAATATAGTATTGAACAAAAAGGAAATATTCTTTTTGTTGATGCTCATGGCCCATTTAACGATGTTATGGCACAGTTATACGCAAAAGATATGTATGAAGTATGTAGCACTTTTAAAGGAGAGTGTTGGGCGTCATTGGTCACTTATTATGGTAATGCTTTATATACCCCAGAAGCCGAGAGCACACTCATTGCTTTAACTAAATATCGAGCTCAACATGGCATGATAGCAAACGCCAGTATAATACTAGACAGTAATTGCGGTGATATTCAGCAAATGCAATTACGGAGAATATACCAAGGCGCTAATATGACCTTTCATGTTTTCTGTGACATTAACAGTGCTGAAAAATGGCTTGTTGATTTCATGAGTAGAAAAATCCAAACAAAAAAAGCGCAATAACGTTATCACCGTTTCCGCACTTTTTCATTGCAAATGAGAATGATTTATTTTCTCCTAAAAAGGCTAACTTTTAGGAGATTACTCTGATTATCGCTATTTAATCAAGTGAGCAATAGTAGCAATGCCTAAGCCTGTACCACCGGCTCCCCACAAGCCAGTTGAACTACCGTTGTAAGCTGCGGCTAAATCAAAATGTAACCATCCGGCACCATCGTTGTCGACAAAGCGTGACAAAAATCCTGCGGCATTACTTGCCCCACCTGCACCACCGCCAGGTTTAGTTCTGCTGTTGGCTGTGTCAGCGAATTCAGATGGACATTTATCTTGATGCCAAGACTCTAATGGGAATTGCCATAACGGCTCATTGACTTGTTGCGCGGCTTGTTTTGCTTGTTCTGCAGTGGTGTTGTCTAAAGCAAATAGTGCGCTATAGTCTCCACCTGTTGCCATAACTGCCGCGCCTGTTAGCGTTGCCGCATTAATAATTAAAGGTGCTTTAGTTTCGCTCGCGGCTAGTAAACCATCGGCTAAAACAATTCGACCTTCGGCATCCGTATTAGCCACTTCCATGCTAACACCGTTTTTATAGGTGAGAATGTCACCTAATTTGTAAGCATCATTGCTCACCATATTTTCAGCACAACATAAAAATAATTTAACACGCTTTTTCAAACCTTGGCGAATAGCTAATGCTAATGCGCCAGCAACGACGGCAGCACCACCCATGTCACATTTCATATCAAACATGCCGGCACTTGATTTTAAGCTATAACCACCACTGTCAAAAGTGATGCCCTTACCGACTAAACATGCCGATACTTCAGCATCTGTATTACCCGTCGGGTTAAAGTCTACTTCTAATAGGCAGGGTGCATTAACACTACCTTTACCGACATTATAAATGCCCACCCAACCTTGTTGCTGTAATTCTTCACCGGCGATAATATTGCTAGTAACATAAGCAGGGGCTTGCGCATTAATATAATCAGCGGCTAATTCAGCTAATTTTAACGGATATAATTCTGATGGTGTTTGATTCGTTAAATCACGACTCCACGCATAAATGGCCAACTTGTCGTTCAAGCTATTTACACAGTCGCTAGCGCCGGTAAACTCAACATTAGTAAGCTTACCAACACAAGTAAAACCAAGTGCGAAACTCCACTGGCTAGCTTCAGCCCAATTGTCGCCAACTAAGCGAGCGTGTTTCACGCCAAGCTTTTCAATTTTTCGAGCTGCTTTTTGTATTTGTCGTAACGAGACTTCATTGCCCGTAGTATTTTTCAAACAAATATGAAGGTCGTTATCAACAAATTGTACAAGATTATCTGCTTGCCAATCTGATGTATTGTTTTGCTTGGCTAAATGTATATTGGTTACTTGAGTCATAAACGGTCCTGAAGGTGATAATTAATACCGATAGTTTATACCTATCATCAAATAAAACCGATAATTTTATCAGAAGTGAATGATTTACCCATGAATTAATGTAAGTCTAACCATAGCTCAGTACGATAAAGAGGCGTTTAAATGGGGAAAACGTCTCAGCTTGTTGAAAAGTGCTAAAGCAAAGTAAAAATAAGATCTCTGTGAGCTAGGATAATGCTCAATAACAAACTTACTCAGTCATATTGAACTCTTTCAAATAGCACTTTTGTTATTAGTTATTAGGAGTCGTTCGATGAATATCGCCTTCTTGGCTTTTAAGTTCATTTAACAAAATACCCAATTTCGTTACGTCATAGCCATGCGTTCTTTTGATTTGATAAGTAGTTTTCGCTGTTTGATCTTTTAGCGCGACAGCTATTAATTTCAGTTCGCGGCTAGACTGATCGATAAAGTATAAAGTTTGCTGGTGAATTTTTAAGTCACGAAAACGATGAGTCAACGTATGGTCCGTACGAATAAATGTTTGCTTAGTTGAAACCGGCTCTTCAATTTGTAGTGCAGACAATGTCGTTTGATACAAGGTATTGTCATGACTACTTACCAAGAAAACTTCCTCGTTTTTATTAGTATCAGATACCGCATAACTCCATCTTTTATCTAGTTCATAGATGTTTTTATTTTCAACATTGATTAAGCTTAAGCGCTTTTTACCATCATGTTCTTTGGTCACTGATATCATCGCGGGTGATAACCAGTTCAACGCTCTTATAAAATCATTGCCATTCAATATTTGGTATTCGTCTAATGCAGTAATCGATACTGTTCCGCCAATAAGCTCAGCTAAAGGTAGTTTCCATATTCGATTATAGGTTGCTAGTAATAAGTGCTTTTGATCCGGTGAAATACTAATGAAACGAAACACTACATAGTCACTTAACTGGCTAATTACAGTTGAACCGCCGGTAAGGTGATTCCCATAATAGAGCTGGCTTTTTCCGGTTCGTTTTGAAATAAATAAGTAGTGTTCATCGTCATTCAATAAAACCGGCAGCATGTCATACACATTCGAGTTGTCTAACAAACGATTACGATTTTCGAGATTATCGTTATTAACGAAATCTGTGAGCCAGCGGTTACTATAATTCTGTAGATTGGTGGCAAACAGCACACTTTTGTCATCGTCAATTAAAGACATATTTCGCGACAAATATTCAGAGACACTGACGATGGTATGGGTGTTTTTTCCAGATAAGTCACTCATTAATATTTGATGGGCGGGTGGCGGTGGAAAGTATAAAATGTGTTCGGAGTCATGATGCCACATTGCTTCGCTAACAAAATAGCTAAACGATTGATGGGACGTTAATTCATTACTTTGTAAATGGAGAACAAATAACTGAGTATGTAAGTCCGCATTAGAACGCATGATCAGTAATTTCTTACCGTCAGGTGAAATATCGACACTATGATTGCCAATACCCAACGGCTCGGGTTGAGCCATTAAAAAGTGCTGTTCAGTTTTAATATCATAGCTATAAATTTTACTGGATTGCTGTTGTTTGCGAGCCGTATAAATTAACTGTTCTGGAGTTTTACTATAAGCCACATCGAGTATCGCCATAGTAGAACAGTCTAAAATAGGCTCAATATCAGTAATTTCTTTCTCCGAAAGCCAGTCGGCACGGTAGATAAAACATTGATGATTTTTGCTGCCTATAAAAATGACTTGCGCAGATTTTTTGGAGTCAGCGTCTGCTACCGAAATTAACTTCACTATATTTATATCTTGGGTTGCCACTAAATAGGCTTGATTTGACGATAAATCTTTTCGCCATAATTGATTAATAACACTAGAATCACTCTGTTTTAAATATAATAAAAAGTTACCTTTGTCATTGTGTAGTGCTGAATATTCATGCCCTTGCTGACGAGTTAATTCGTGAGTGTTATATATATTAAATGGTATGTCTTTGGTTTTTGATAATAGACTCAACGATAGCCCCCCAATAAATACAACAATAAAAGCTAGCCAATATAACCAGTACTGCCGGAAGTTTTCAAAGGGAGTTACTGCCGTTTGCTCGTTGGATTCTGTATGAGGAGTATTTAGGGTTTCGACCAAGCAAATTAGTCGATAACCTCTTTTGGGTACTGTTTGTATATATTGAGGTTTTTTTGGATCATCGCTCAATAATTTTCTTAAATTACCCACCATTTTATTAATGGCATTATCGGTAACAATAGTGTTTTGCCAAATTTTTTCTAGTATGTATTCTCGACTAATAATGCGATTGGGATGTTCACAAAATAATAACAATAGCTCGAGTAATTTAGGCTCAACGGCAACCTCAAATTCGCTTTTCTGTAAAAGAGCAAGCTGCTTATCTAAGAGGTATTCTCCGATTTTAATTTTTTTCATAGCCTAATATTCACAAACGTTACATCTGTTGAGATAAATGGAGTCTACCAATTAATGATTATTATTAGTTGTATAAAACGTAAATGATTAGATAAAAAGAGAATTTTCACCTTTAATCACCTTTTTTCCTAAGTTTTTCATTTTTTATTTTGGCTTTTCAGTTAATTTATATAAAAACAATTAAAAGGGATCCGTCCAATGCGACAGTTATCAAATATTACGACTTTACTATTGCTCACGCTTATAATATTCACGGCAAATATTTCTCAGGCAAGCTCGACCGATAAATATTTTGGCAATATCAGATATAACCATGTCTCGCCTCATGTTGATATAAAAGGTGTAAACCCACTCACTAAAGCACAAAGTTCAACACAGCCACATTATATTTTTACCTACGCTGAAAATGGTAAGTTAAGTGAGATAATAGATAATAGTTACCATGTGCAAAAGCGTCACCCGCTAACAAATTTTGGCGCTTATAAAGTAACATTCAGTTATAAAGATAATCAGGAAACCCGGTTGTTTTTTGATGTTAGTAACCAGCCAATGGCCAATATTAAAGGGGTTTATAAAGAAGTATATTCCTTCGACAAGCAAGGTTTTAAACATCTGCTTAGCTTTTATAACAAAGAAAATAAACCTATGGAATCTCGTTGGAGAATAGCAAGTTATCAATGGTTTAAAAAAGATAATTGGGTAATAGAAAATCGTTTTAATTTAAAGAAAGAAAAACAATCATTGTCGCCTTATTTCCATTTTGCCACCACAGCCATTGAATATGATGCTTTAGGAAATCCATATAAACATTTTAATTTAAATGAAAATCTTGTCGTAACAAACAACAAAGATGGCGTTGCCTATTATCTAGATAACTACAATGAGCAAGGACTTCATATAAAATATGCTTACTATAATGAAGATAGAGAAATTATTAATAATCAGTGGGCATTTGCTTATGCCATCAAAAACTATAATCAACTCGGTAATTACTTACACGCGACAAAATATGACATAAACAATAAGCAGTTAAATTTTCCATTCAAAAAATCGCCCCTTACTTCAGCTGAAGACAAAGCAGAAATCAAACGTATCGCCACAGGCTACTTAGTGGCACTTCAGCAACGTCGCCCGCAATTGATGAAAGAAGTGATGCACAAAGACTTATCAAAACATACTGTCGCTAATTATGGCGATGGCGGGCAATATCTTAGAGCCACTTCCTATAAACAAATGGTTAAGTTTGCTGAATCATGGAACAACGACGGTACCAAGTTTCCACCTAACCCCAATAATCAAGCAATCATACTCGATAGCACGCACAATATGGCATCAGTTAAATTACTCTCTGATAACTGGTATGAATATTTACATTTAGTAAAACTTGCCGGAAAGTGGCAAATCAAAAATTTATTGTGGACTAAAAATGAGTGATTTTAGCTCTATTGTTAATTAACATAGTGGTGATTACTCATTGGTTCGGTGCAATTGCTTTTGTAAAGAATGTCATCAGTGACTTATCCGCTAAATTAATAAACAAGCCGATAATAATCAAACTAAAGGCAATAACCTTAGTTAGACCTATTGGCTCTTGATAAAATAGGATTGAAGCTAAAAATCCAAATATGGGCACCAATAAAGTAAGTGGTGCCATAGTGGACATAGGGTAAAGCACGGTTAATTTATTCCACAGGAAATACCCCAATAAAGTAACGGGATACGCTTGAAACATAACGGAGAACAGGCCTAAAAAACTGATGTCTTGTCTCAGTAAAATAAAGCCCTGACTGCCCTGTAACAGATAAGAAATAAGAAATAGTGGCAGTGGTGCAAAAATACACGACCAAACGACGAAGGCAAACATTTCGCTTATAGGTTTTGTTTTAATGATTAATGTTGTCAGGCTTAAACTAACGGCTGCCACTAAGGCTAATATCATGCCCAAAGCAGTAACTGAACCATCGGTAATGGTAAAGATTAAAATCAGACCAATTATCGACAATAGTAAGCCGGTAATTTTCGCTATTGATAAAGACTCTCTTAAAAATACGGTGCCTAACAGTACATTAATAAACACACTAGATTGTAATAATAAACTGGCCATACCTGCCGACATACCAACGTGAATAGACAGCGTTAACATTCCCCAAACACCAACGCCAAACAATATGCCGTAAGTAGCTAAAATCGACCAAGCTACTTTGGGCCTAGGTATAAATAAAATAGCGGGTATAGCAGCAAATAAAAAACGTAATCCGGTTAAAATAAGTGGCTCCATTTCGCTCACCCCGAGTTTAATAATTGAAAAATTTAAACCCCAGACAATGACAACGGCCAACGCGATTAATAAATGAATTGATTTCATCTGCTATACCTTTTAAAAATTACTTTTGACTAGTATGAATAACTCGCCAATAATAAACAGATTCAATAATTGGTAATTTTAGGGGTACAATTTGGTGGCTCGATATATACAACTTGCTGATCGAATTATTACTGATATTGAAAGTGAGCAGCTTGAACATAGCCAGCGCATGCCATAAATACGTAAATTCTCACAACTCTATGATATTAGTATTACCACTGCACTTAATTGCTACCAACGACTTGAAGACCTTGGTTGGCTTCATGCTAAAGCGCAATCTGGTTATTATGTAACTAAACCTTTAGGTAAGAACCTGTCACCTGAATTTCCAAATTTTGACTCAATAGTCAGTGAACCACAGAGCTTTCAAGAAAATAATATTGCTAACAACAGCCCATTTTATGTCTCACAGTTTTCAGTTGAGTTATTACCGATAAAGGTACTTGAACGGTGTTTTCGTCGGGCGAATAAATACAACTTAAATTTGGTTAATTTATATCCTGAATATCAAGGACAACAAGCATTACGTAAGGTCTTAGCTAACCATTTCTCTGAATTATACTTTAAGCTTGCTGCTGACAAATTAGTGATCACTAATGGTTGTATTGATGCGATTCGAACCGCAATTGAAGTAACCACAAAAGTAGGTGATACCGTCGCAATATCCTCTCCATGTTTTATTGGTTTAATTGAATTACTTGCCAACATGGGCCGTTTGGTGATTGAAATTTCATTTCAACAGGCCGAACTTGGTATGCAACAACTAGAAAATCATCTGAAACAAGGCCGTATTAATGCCTGCTTATTTAGTGCCAATCATATCAACCCTCAGGGCAACTGCTTAAGTTCAATACAAAAGGAACGATTAGCAGCCTTGGCTGAAAATTATAAAGTACCGATCATCGAAGACGATGTTTATCTTGAGCTAAATTATAAGGATCCGACCCCATTACCGATCAAACATTGGGATAAGTCAGGTTGGGTTCTATGGTGTCATTCAGTATCGAAAACTATCGGGCCGGGTTACCGCATTGGTTGGTGTGAACCGGGACGATACTTTAAGCAATACTTAGTACAAAGGTCGGTACAATATTTTGGTATTAATATATTTGTGCAAAGTGCCATCATGGAATTTTATTATTCAGGACAATATCTTAAGCATATCAAAAAATTACGGCTAACAATAAGCCAACATTTATTCTGTTATTCCAAAGTATTATTAGAACACCTACCCGAAAATACCCGGCTTAGTAGCCCTCAAGGAGGTTTAGTATTGTGGGTACAAATCCCAGGTCTAAACAGTAATAGCTTATTCGTAGCGGCTGCTAAACATAATATATATTTCAGAACAGGATCTGAATTTAGTACCTTAGGTTTATATCAAGATTGTTTTCGAATAAATTTTGGTTGGCCTATCGCGAAAAATATCAAAGAAGGTGATAAACAAAACCAAGAGGGTGCCGTGCATAGGTATCAGCAACTAGTGACCTTATGTGAGTTGGCGAATAAACAATTAAGAGATACGGTTTAAGACTGAATACTCGCCAACGCCATAGCGCATATTAGCTAAGATGCACTGCGAGCCTCAGTTAATTTCACAGAAAAAAATCTCTGCCTGCCATTTTACTTACTCATCTTTATAACTTTCACTTATGATAAAGCTATTTTTTTCATAAGTATTAACCGTTCATTTAGTATAAAGTTATTCACGATAAAAGATTAAAACTCTACTTGAATTACCAAAGGAACTACCAACATGGATCGTCGTCGTTTTTTAGAGATTTCAGCATTTTCCATCTTTTTTTCAGGTTGTGGAGGTCATTCAGCATCAAATTTAGCGCCAGCGCCAATCCCTCCAGTATCCAGTAATGTTGCTGCAAGTGAGTGGCAACAACTCACCGCCGATTTAACCGGTAAGCTTACTTTACCTAATCAAGGCAGTGTTTATCAAAAGGCCCGTTTAGTATTTAGTACCCGTTTTGACCATATATACCCAGAAGCAATTGTTCATTGTGCTAACGAAGTAGACATTATAACTGCTCTCAGTTTTGTGCAGCGCAACAATTTACATGTAACGTCCCGTTGTGGAGGCCATGGCTATACGGGTAACTCTACAACCACAGGCTTAGTTTTAGATTTAACCCTATTGAACACAATTACCATTTCAAATGGCACAGTTACTATTGGTGGCGGGGCTAGATTAGTTGATGTTTATGATCAATTAACCGCTCGAGGAGTAGCGATTCCTTTAGGCAGTTGTTTAAGCGTCGGTATTTCAGGACTAACGCTCGGCGGCGGTATAGGGGTTGTTGACCGCGCTTATGGCTTAACTTGCGACAATTTACTTTCTGCTGAGGTTATCACCGCTGACGGAACAAAAGTAACTTGTAGTGCCACACAAGAACCTGATCTTTATTGGGCTTTACGCGGCGGCGGTGGCGGAAATTTTGCTATCGTTAGTAATTTTACCTTTAAAACACATGCCACTAAAGATATCACGGTATTTGAAGCCAGTTACGCATTTGCTGATTTCGAAGCAGTTATGGCGCAATGGCAAACATTATCGCAAGCGTGGCCTAACGAAATGTGGGCACAAGTCATACCCAACTGGATGAATAGCACGGCAACGGTATCTATTCGCGCGTTTTGCCTTAATACAGTGGCCCAAGCGAGACCATATTGGCAATTATTTATCAACAGCATTAACGCTGTAGCTAATTCAACTAGCGTATCAACCAATACTTATCGAAATGTTATGCTAGGTACCTGTGAAAATACTATCGCCGCTTGTCATTTAAGTAGTCAATTTCCTCAAGGTACTATGCCACGAAGTGCTTTTGCTGCCAGTTCAGATTTTTTTCATCAAACCGTTCCACCACTCGGTATTCAAACGTTAAAGACATTTATTGAAGAAAGCATAGCTAACAGCAACTTAGGTATGATTATCTTTAATACCATGGGAGGGGCTATCGATGAATTGAGCCAAAGTGATACGGCATTTATTCATCGAAATGCACTTTTTAGTGCAGAGTATTATACCTACCTGCCAACAAATTCGAGTAATGATACCATTGACCAATCACAAAAGTGGCAAAATAGCTTTCGTGACGTAATGGCGCCATGGAGCAGTGGTGGTGCTTACGTAAATTACCTAGACGCCTACATTGAAGACTGGCAACAAGCTTATTATGGTGATAACTACACTAAACTGGCACAAGTAAAACGTAAGTACGACCAAGACAGGATATTTACTATGCTACAAGGTGTAGAGCCGGCCTAAACTAATATAATAAATGCCAGTCAATTATCAGTTCATTTTAGCAGAGAATACCGAAACCTCTTGGGATGCTACTAACAGAGGAAGTTTTATTAAAGGAAGCTTTGTTAAAGGAAGCTTTGTTAAAGGAAGAAAATTCCCCCCAAAATAATTTTTTTGGGGGGAATAAAATATCAACAAATAAATATTTATTAGAGCAAGTGATTGCAAGTAGCTAACAGCAGCAAAAAAACAACACGATAAGCGAGCTAAAATTTAAATTATCGCCTGCTCTTTACTGTCATTTTTATCACAATTAGCCTTGTTAGTTAATGCAAGCAACTCATTCGTTTAATTGTCCAATTAGCTTTTTAAGCCACATTTATTGTCGAACCAATCAAGTAGTTCAGAATAGAATTCTGTTTTGTGATTGTAAAATAGAGTATCTGAAAAGTGATCAGCATCTTCCAATTCTACGTATTTGAAATCTTTTTGATACTTTTTAAGCTCAGCAACAAAATCACGACTGTGACTAACAGGTACGCGTTGATCTATATCACCATGGATAACAAGGATAGGAATGTTAACTTTTTCAACCTGACTTAACGGCGATATTCCGGTAATTGTCGGTCTTTGTAATTCTCTTGAAAACCTACTTTCATTTAAGGTCGCATTAATACTATTTAAATCACTAACCCCTGCACCAGCAACAGTACATTGATAAATGTTATTCTCTCTCATCGATGCAGCAAAAGCAGCGTAACCACCGTAGCTCCAACCAAACATGGCAAGTTTATTTTTAGTTGTTAAGCCTTTTTCTACAAGGAATAAAGCGCCATCATCAAGATCGTCCTGCATTTTTAATCCCCAGTTATTATCCCCTGCGATCCAATGATCTAGACCATAACCTTCTGAACCACGAAAATTTGGTTGGAGAACAATGTAGCCATGAGAAGCAAGCAATTGAGACCATTCATCAAAGACAACCGTATCACGCGCCCAAGGGCCACCATGAGGAAGTATAATTGCAGGATGAGGGCCAGCACCTTGTGGAGTAGTTAAATAAGCGCGAATTTTTCTACCATCACGTGCTTTATAAGAAATATATTTAACGTCACCCAATTTGTCTTTTGCTATAAGCGGTAAACGTTCACCAATTTTTTCTAGTTTTTTCTTATCAGTAAGTAAATAGTAAGTGCCACTATCTTTACTTGATGATGTCCTGATAATTAATGCATTATCATCATCAGAACGACTAGAAATTGAGATGTTTTTACCTTCAAATAATGGTTTCAAACTATCATAAAGCGCTTTTTCATTTTCATCAGTAAAATAGCGTTTATAACCTTTTGAAATGTAATTAAAGCCTAGGACCTCGCCTTTCTTATTAAACAGAACACCATTACTATCAACACTTTTTAGACCAAATAAACGTTCAGAATATTCAGATGTTTTAATGTTATAAAGATAAATACCTGTGGTATCTTCGCCTCTGTTTGCATTCACATAAACTTCATTAGGATTTTCTTTTGAGAAACCAATAAAGTCATATTTTTCACGTTTTTTAGGCGAGATTTTATAGATAACTTTCCATTCATTATCACCTTTCATTCTTGCAAATAAATCTATGGTACTGTCTTCACGATTCCAGCCAGATGCAGCTCTTATTTCACCATCGGAATCAGCGATAAAATTACCTTGAACCTTAGTATTGCCACGCATAATAGTAACGCTTCGCCCTGTTTTCACGTTATAGCGAATCACATCAGGAATATAATTTCGGTTTACATCTGTTTCTACCAGGATTTCATCTGGGTTATCACGTAATCTACTGATGATACTGAAGCCTGCTATTTTTTTACTGTTAGTCGGCAATATCCATTTACCCTTACCATCTGCATCAGTAATAGCAAATTCGTTTACCCAATATTTACGGCTGCCATCCTTTAAAATTTGACGAAAACTCACCCCGATTTTGTCATTGTTTAACCAAGTAACATTAGAGACCATCATTTTATGCGCGCCAAGTGTTATCGGCTTTTTACGCAAGTCACTGGTATCTCTAATTTCAATAACATAATCACCAAATTTAGTTGTTGCTCGTAAAATAGCGACTTTTTTACCGTCATCTGATACTGAAACACTGCGAATAACAGGCATCATAGTAAAGGCATCTAGTGGTTGAATTTTATCGCTCGCGACTTTATTCTCAACGGCTGTGCCAGTGAAAGAAATAAATAAACTTAACAGCATTACCGCTGAAAGACTCATATTTTTCATATTTTTTCCTTAAATTTCATTACTTTAATAGCAAAAGGCCCCAATAAAGGGGCCAATTAATCTTTATTTAACTTAAACTAACTTAGAATGTAGCAGAAAAGTTAATGTAAGGTGTGCGACCAAAAGTATCATAACCAACGCCTAATGGAATATTAGTGTTAGCAGAAGTACCACTTCCATCAACAAGTGGTGGAGCTTCGTTAAATACATTACGAACACCAATGTTTACACGGAAATCATCAGTTGACCAAGCAAGGGCAATATCATGCACTATGTAGTCTTTGGTCTGTGATACTGGACGACATAATAAAGCTTCTGTTTGAGCTTCATCTTTCCATAAACCAGCACAGGCAGATTGATTAGCATCAAAGCCGAAATTATCATCTGCATCACTTATCCAATCAGGCTCACCGGCGCCAATAAAGCGTGTAGACCAATTAAAGCGGAAGTCATCATAAGATAATGCTAAGCGAGCAGTTGCACGCCATTCAGGAATCGTTGGTTCACCTAAGTTGTCATCAACTAACCCTAAAATATCAAACTTAGCTTCAGTCATTTTAGTTGCTTGAAGATCAAGAGTAACACCTAGGTTTTTATCGCCAACTAAGAAATCAGTTGAGAAAAATATATTATAATCATAACCTTTCGATGTTTCTAAACCAGAATTGACAAAAGTTCCATCAACTTCTGAAATTTGATTATTACCATCACGAGTAATACGGCTACAGAAAGCTTCATTGCCATCTGAACTGTAACATTGGCCAACACTATAAGCTGCACTAGGTTCTGAAATAGAGTTTTTAATTTCAATATCAAAACGTGTGATTGACAATGTTAATTCAAATGCATCGGTAAATGGTTGTTCAAAAATCATACCGTAAGTTTTAGCAATTGAAGTTTCTGCGTTAAGTTCTGTAGTACCACCACTCACAACTTCCGTACTTCCTGAAGCAGTAAACTTATCAGTACCGTCTTGGCCTAAACCAAGTTTAGTAGGATCAACACCGGCAGCAGTACAAGCATCTAATACGCCCTGGTCACGAGTGTCTTGACTTGCATCATAGCCATCAGGAGAACTTGGGTTTAATGGGTCGCTTGTACGAGCATCACCGCTTACCACACATGGATCGATAACAGTTCTAAAACCAGTAGTACCAGCTAAGAAACGTTCACGTAAATTTGGTGCACGATAAGAAGTACCTTTAGTACCACGTATAGTTAACCATTCAACCGGACGATAAACACTTTTTATACTGTAAGTTTCTTCAGCATCATAAAAGCTTTCTTTAGTGATACGACCACCAAGAGTTACTGTTAATTCTTCAGCAAAAGTTTCGCCTTTTAATAACGGAAATTCAATTTCTGTAAAGAATTCTTTTAAGTTACGAGAACCAGTAGCGCCTTTATCAGAGAACCAACCCCATAATAAACCTTCAGAGGCTACGTCGTTATTGTCTGTATCAATCTCATCACGACGGAATTCAGCACCAAAAATACCACCAACAACTTCACTATTCCATGGTAGGGTGAATAAATCGCCACCGGCAAAGCCGTTAACAACTAATTGATTTACCGATGTATCAGCGATACGGTCAGACATTAAATAATCGTATTCTGCTGATGTTAAAGTACCACCACCTACTTGGTAGATGTTATCAGAAAATAAGTTTACCGGTACACAACCATCAGTGCCATCGCCACAAGTAACGTTACCATCAGCATCTGCAACAGATGTTTCTAATGAATGTTCTAAATTAGCGCGGTTAATACCACGAGTAACGTATTTACCTTTAGAAGCACTGTACGATACATAAGCATCGTAATACCAGTTTTCTAAGCCGAAATCAGCAAGCGCACTTAAATCACCCGTTATTCCAGTAACCATACGATATTGAGAAACGTCAACCTGATGTGTATCACGATCGCCGCGAATATTAATAATTGGATCAACGGCTAATGGGCCGGCAGGGCCAAAACCTAAAACACCAAAACAATCAATACCGTTTAAGCCATTAGGGTTACACGGGTTATATGGGTTGTTTGCGCCAACAGATTCAAACATTTGCGCGCCAGGAGAGAACTGATCTGAATTACGGGTTGCATATAATGCATCAAAATATACTTTTGTATCGTCGTTATCTTGGAAGTTATATTCGCCATTAGCAACTACTGAAATACGCTCGTTTTTGCCAATATAATCGCCTGATTTATAATAGTCAGACTGTTGGAAAGCATATAGAGGATTTTGAAAGTCAAAATCTTTGAAACCATCCATGTTGCTTCCATCTGGTGGTCCATCAGGGAATGCAGTGTCGTTTATGCCATCGCCATCCGAATCGCCACCAACCCAGTTTGGTAATAAACCAATATAGTCTGTAGGAACAGATGATTCACTCCAACCAGGAATACCTGTATTTGTAAAACCTGGAGTATTATAAACACTTCCCCAAAAACCATTGTTGATAAACATACGGTTAGTTAATGGGAAGATATTACAGCTTTTCTCGCCACCGATAGTAGGACCAATGCCACCATAACGGTTATAAATGTTACCAGCTTCATCTTCTGCAAATTCTTCATCACAACCAGCTACAAATGGGTTGTCAGCACGTGACTGTGCTTTTCTGTTAGTATATTCTGCACCAATCGTGATAAAACCATTATCTAAGGTTGTGCCATACATAGCAGAAAGAACACTTTCTTTACCACCACCACCTTTTGGTGAGTTCATAGACGCTTGTATTTCAAAACCTTCAATGTCTTGTCTTAAAATAACGTTGGCAACACCTGCAATAGCATCAGAACCATAAACGGTAGAAGCACCATCATATAAGTTTTCGATACGATCGATCATAACGCCAGGAATTAAGTTTAAATCGGGAGCCGTTGGTGCGCCACCTACGCCAGCAGGAGCCATACGACGGCCATTAATAAGAACTAATGTACGATCTGCACCTAAACCACGAAAACCAATGGTTGCAGCACCAGGACCATTATCTAATACAAAACCGCCAAATGAGTTATCAATTTGAGAACCCGCTGCTTGGTTAGTACCTTGCAGCATTTTACCTGCATCAAATAAACCTAATTCACGAGAGATATCACCGCTGATAACTTGAACAGGAGAAGCCGATGAAAATTCAGAACGACGAAGACGCGAACCTGTTACCTGTACACGTTCAATTTCTTCTTCTTCTTCGACAATTACGTCTTGTTTTGATTCTACTGCGACTTTTTCTACTGCAGATAGTGCGTTGTTATCTTGAGCAGATGCGTTTGCGGCAAAAGAGCTAAAACTACTTACAGCCCCTACCAATAAAGCTGTTTTGATACTCGTAGCGAGTATGTTTAATTTTCTCACGATATTTTCCCTAGTATTTGTAATTGTTATTTTGATATATTGTTATTATATTGTAATATTTTTAAAGTTTAATCTTTAAAATCCCTTGGATTGTTGCATAATTTAATTTTAATGTAAAACAATGTAATCCTATTACCGAGCAAAGAAAGTTTAATTGAATAAATATGTATTAAAAACTATACATCTCACGCTTTAGAAAGTACGAGAGAAACTTGATAACCCCCTAAGAATAAACCGCCTTAGACTAATATAAAAATTTTAAGGCCGAATATAACCCATGATAAACTTGATAAAAAATAGCTTAATAAAGCCAATTAAAATGAATAGATATGAATGTTATTTCAGTAAAAATAAAAGAAAAAAGAGACGAATTAACACAATAACAAGCTGAATTGTTACATTTTGTTAAATTTTGTTTAATAAAATTAATCTCAGTCATCTAGGCATATCATCTTTATACTTATGTCCAAAAATGATCCTTAATGAAACGTTAATAAAGGTGATTTTAATCAACTAAATTATCTAGAATGTGTAACTGACAACTCATCACATAATATCGAACATATTTATGGTCCATTAAATTCACCTGAGCTCAATCTAAAAATAATTTAATCAAACCCTAAAAACTTTTCTGCTAATATCGTGTTGGAAGATGACACAGAAATAATATGACTTGCCGAAAAATATAGTTACTTTAATAACAGGTATAATTTTTACTTATAAAGCTCTATCGCTTAGAAAAAATTGCTCTGCCTCAATTATTACTTCGATAACTAATACTTATTCTTATATTTATACTTATTAGCTAACGCTATTTAATAAACACCGATCACTTACCTGTTATGGTCTAAGTTAAATTTATCTAGTGCTTTAGATAATCAATGGTTACCCAGCAAAGTCACATCGATTGGAGTTAACAAGCAGGAAACATTATTCCTTAAGTGGTTTTGACAAATATACGGTGAATCATCAGCTTAATGAAAAGCGTAACAAATCCTGCCCGTTGTAATACCGTGTCTGAAATGGCGCTGTTGAAGTTATTACTATAAGAATGAAGGCGAAATGCAGAGTATTAAAAAAACCCGATAAAGCGCTACTAAGTACTTAGTGGTTTTAATGATTAAAGAGTAAGCAGAATTCAGCACCGCCGAGCTCAACAGAATCGGTAATAGCGAAAGTAGCATCGTGTAGCTGAGCTATTCTTGCAACAATAGCTAAACCCATGCCGTAACCTGGCTTTTCATGAGACTGCTCGCCACGCATAAAGGGTTTTAATAATTCATCACGCTTTTCTTTTGGAATACCGGGGCCATCATCACTAATAATAAGTGCTAACTTAAGCCCATTTTTTTCAACCGTTAAGTTAATCTCTTTACTGGCATATTGTTGGGCATTACTGAGTAAGTTATTTATTAGCATGCTCAAGTAATTCATATCACCGTTAACGATAGCGGTGCCATTAGCATGCCAATTAATAACTTTATCGCTATCTGTTATCGCTTGAACACACTGACTAACTAATTCATTTAGGTCGATGCTTTGCTTTTCGACTGCAATCATAGATTGTTCTATCCGTGCATAATTAAGCAATACATTAACCAAACGCTCCATTTCACTAATATCACGAGATAAATGACGTTGATACTTATCTCTTGTTTTAGGGTTGTCCGTTTCCTGTAAAACTTCAATGCCAAAGCGCAATCTTGCCAGAGGTGTGCGTAGGTCATGAGAAACCGCATCACTAAGCAGTTTATTGTCACTGATCAGGGTTTGGATCCGCACTGCCATCCGGTTAAATTCAATTTCAATGTCGGCAATATAAGAAGTTGAATGGGTTTCGATTCTTTGTTGTAACTGTCCCTCACCAAAAGCCTTGGCCGTTAATTTCAACTTTTTCAGTTGCTTTATTAAAGGGTAAAGCCAAACAAGTACCACCAGTAACAGCCCAATATAAAAGGCACTCGTTAACAGCAGTTGCAATAAGTTATTGCTAGTTTTCTTCACTATGGCTGGCACAATAAAGGTTAATACTTTTTGCTGTGACGGTAAAATAAAGTGCATAGATAAATTGTTTTCTGTTTCTAAAACCAGCGGTTCACCTGCATAAAAAGACTGTTGCAGTGGTTCAGGTAAAAAGAATTGATCAAGTGCTACTAAGGTAACGGAAAGTTCTACCTGCTGTTGCCATGTGGCGATAAATTGTTGAGGTTTTTGCTGTTTATCTAACGTTAATGCCAACGATTTACCCAGTTGACGATAAGGAGATAATTCATCAGACTTATTAATCGGCTGCGTCTGATATTGGCTAAACAAGTTGTCTAGTGCTCCGCCTATTCCTATCACTGCCACTAATATCACTAATAACAGCGACAAGGTTAGTTTTTTCATTCGTTACTCCCAAGCTCCTTTCACAAATAAATATCCCTTGCCCCAAACGGTTTTAATTCTATAGGGGTTGCTGGCATCATCGCCAAGTTTTTTCCGTATTCTTGAAATAAGAATATCGATTGAACGATCAAAACCATCGTATTCAATGCCTCGACGCTGCACAACTAACTCTTTACGGCTTACAACAGTATCTGCCGCTTGGGCAAGTTGCCATAGCACATCAAATTCATTCGAAGAAATCGCCACTTTAGCACCTGCAAAAATGGTGGTTCGAGAACTAGCATCGATGGTGAGTTTACCAAAAAGTAATTTATTATGGTCAATTTCAGGCGCTATTTCCGGTAAAGACACCCGACGAAAAAGTGCTTTAATTCGTGATAATAGTACCCTTGGCTTGACTGGTTTAACGACATAATCATCGGCTCCTAATTCTAAGCCCAGTACTTCGTCAGTTTCATGATCTCGTGCCGTCATCATCAATATTGGGCCATGATAAAAAGGACGAATGGCCATACAAACCTCAAAACCATCTTTTACTGGCAACATAATGTCTAATATCACCAGATCAGGTTGATCAGCTTCAATTAATTCAATAGCAAGATCACCTCGGTTCGCCAACGTTACCAAGTATCCCTGTTCAGTAAGATAATCGCCAAACCATTCGGCTAATGACATATCGTCTTCAACTAACATAATATGCTTGCCGGTGATGCTTTGGTTCAAAACTTTTTCCGTCAAAATAGTCTCCAGGTTGATTTTGGACGTTTAGCCGATTTATATACCCAAGCAACAGGTATTTGTGTATGGGCTAAATTTATTGCTGACTTTTGTTTACGTAAAGCAAAGTCATTGCTTATCTTTGATTGAAAATCGAAGTTAAACTGACCTTTAGCCTGCTGTTGCCAACACTTAATTATTTTGTTGGTGGTGGTATTAACTAAACAATAATCGCTAATTTGCGAATGTCGCCATTTAAAGGTCACTTCAAGATAACATTTCTGGCCCTTATGTAAGGCGATACATCGCTCTGGCGTTACTTGAAGTTGAGCTGTATTGGCGATATCAGCCGAAGAAGCAGCAACATTACCAGTAATAAATAAAAACAATGACACGAGCAACTGCAGGCTAATACCCGATAACTTTATTTTTTTTATGCGTTTTAATATAAGCAAAATTTAGTCCTCACTTATTTAAAATACGTAGGTTAGGCTGGTACCTAACGACATGGCCGTTGAACGGGTAGTTTCAAAAATGGGACTGTCCATATCAGCATCTGATAATGTTCTAAAACGTGCTGTACTCCGAAAAACCCAGTTTTCTGTTATTGGATAAGTTACCCCAGCCTCGGCAGTAAAGTTAATGTTTGAGCCAGGACTATATTCGGTGTATTGCGAACGTAACGCTTCATTTTCACTGATACCAACATAATAATCATTGATACGACTATCAAAAAACTGCAGCCCCACTAAACCATGAAAATTCCAATTTCTAACTTGCCAATTTCGACCCAGTAAAGCTGATGCTGAAGTACCATGACTATTACCACTGATATCATGCTTTAAACTGAACTGCACCACGTTATCACCTAAATAACCGGTGAGGCGACCGCCAAACATGGTACTAGAATTTCTATCATCAAGTAGTTGAAATTTATCATCAGCTTCATCAGAATGCAGACCGCCAAACTTGGGGCCCATCACTAGATCTAACGACCAATTATCACTTTCGTATGCGTTGTAGCCCAGTAAAATAGGGTCGCCACTTTCACCATACTTTTCAATAAATAACCCGTTCCAGTTATAACTGCCATTGATAACTAGATAGGCCGCGGCCCAGCCGTCATTGTCCTCCGTCAAGCTAGGTCCGACGCCTGCAGCTATTCCCAAGCCTAATTCAAAGTAGTTTCCGGTAGTCGCTTTTTCTTCGCTATTATTGCGTAGCGTATGGGTAATATCTGCAGATAAAACATTGCTAGAGACAAATAGTCCGAGCAAACCGGCCATCAATAATTTGGTGATTTTTTTCGATGATGTCATGTGTTTTTCAATCCTTAATGGTTAAATACTAGGTCATTATATGGAGCATTAAATATAAATGACGTAACAAGATCCATCATCTGTAACAAAATGTAGCAAGCAATGTAGATTATAATTATGGGAGATAGTTAAAATTACAATCTACCAGAAATATTATTATATACCAACAATTTAGCTCTAAACTGCAGATGTTTACAGTCATGAGTGTCAAACGATGATGATTATATAAATGAAGGTAATAATGCTTATTTTATTAGAGTCAACTGCGAGCTAAAAGCGGCCGTTATTATGGATACGTCTTGATCGCCTTTATTATAACTAACGTTTTCCTTACATTAACATGAGTCTAAATGCCTGATAGGCTTTTGCCGATGATTACCTTGCATATTGGAAAAAATGCAACATCGCTTATAACTGCAAGACCATGGTGAAATATTAAAGTAATCATTCTATAAAGTGATATAGTTTCGCTATGTCTATATTGTTATTGCACTTATATGTAACATCGTCCTTATTATTTATACACAAAGGTTTTGGTTTATGTCCTATAAATTCACTTTATCTTGCTTAGTAAGCATATTACTAATAACAAACCCGGCATTTGCTCAGTCTGATAATTACGAAGAAGCCTTAAAGTCTTTCAGTAAACGTGATTTTGCTAGCGCACATATTCATATAAAAAACAGTTTAAAAGAAAATGCTAATAACTTATCTGCAAAATTATTGTTAGCAAAAATATTAATTGAAAAGCACGCCTATAAAGTAGCGGAAGAAGAATTAACCAACACACTTCTACAAGGTGCTGATATAAATTTAATCGTTGAACCTTTAGGTAAGAGCCTATTATTGCAAGCAAAATTTGAAGAAGCTCTAACATTTACCGACGATACCATGTTAACAAAACAAGGAAAGTTAGCTTTTAATTTAGTTAAAGCCAAGGCATATCATGGACTATTAAATACTGAAAGTTCTGAAGAGATATATCGACAGGTTTTACATGAAAACCCTAATAATTTAACCGCACTACTGGGCCTTGCTAGTTTGTATTTATCAATAAACAACATCGATGAAATTGACCCTTTATTAGAAAGAGCCAAAGTTTTAGATGAGAAAAACAGCCAGTTATGGCGATTAAAAGGCTTGTTAGCAAGGCAAGCAAACAAGCTTCAACAAGCCCTCGCTTTTTTCAAAAAAGCCAATGAATTAGAACCCAATAACTTAGTTACCTACCGTGGATTAGCTAATAGTTACTTTGATCTTAAAGATGCCCAGCAGGCTAATTTATTTCTCGATAAAATACTGGCAATATCACCAAAAGATCCACAAGCACAGTTAATGAAAAGCAGCTTACATTACTCATTAAATGAAAAATCAGTTGCCGATAAAATATTGGCTGAATTAACAAACCAATTATCATCTATTAATGAAACTTACCTTGAATCACAGCCACAACTTTTACTTATTGATAGCCTTGCTAGTTATAGACAGGGGAATTGGCAACAAGCTAGACAGAAATTCCAGACGTATCTAGCAAGAAGTCCTAATGATATTGACGCGACAATCTTATTAGCAGATGTCTACATTAAATTAAATGAAACTCATAATGCATTGGCCTTATTAGAAAAAAATGAAACGCGACTACTCAAGAACAAAGACCACGCACTTATTTTAGTTGGCCTTTATTTTCAGGATAACAAACTATTTAAAGCTGATTATTTATTATCTGAATTACGGTCTATGTATATAAATGATGAAAGCGTATTAATAGCATCGGCAAAAGTATTTAGTGAAATAGGCCAAATATCAAAAGCATTAACATTATTGGAAGATAAACTAGGTTCCAACAGTGCTGTATTTCATCACACCTTAGCTTTACTTTACTTTCAAACAGGTCAATTACAAAAAAGTCAAATACACATAAAGCTAGCAATTGTTGCATCTCCTGAAAGTATAGACTTTCAATTATTACATAGTCAGCTATTTATACAGTTTGGTGAATTTGAGCAAGCACAGCAACTTATTACAGAGCTTTATCATAAACACCCTGAAAATAATGAGGTACTGTCAAATTATGCGTTAATTCAAGCAAGCATAGGGAAAACTGAAGCCGCTCAAAAGATTTATAAGCAATTAGTTGCTCTTGAGTCAAAAAACGGTGCTTATTGGTTGCAATTAGCGAGTTTTGAAAATGATTTAGGTAATAACGAAGAAGCCATCATAATTCTTGAAAATCAAAGTCGTCATGCCGAATTTAAAAAAGAAGCCTTAAATAAACTAGCCCTGCTATATTTCCAAGCCAGACAATTTGAAAAAAGCTTAGAGACAGTAAATCGTTCATTGAAAGATAATCGTTTAGACACGCAAGCAATCGCATTAAAATTTAGAAATTTAATAGCATTAAATGATAATGAAGCGGCTAAACATCAAATTAATATTTTGCGAGGACTAGAGGAAAATGATGCGGTTACATTATTAAAAATAAGCCGCATGTTCCAACAAATTGGCAATTTTCAAAGTGCTGATAAGAATTTATCTAAAGCAAGAGTGTTTGCGCCTAATAATATGACGATTTTGATTGATAGCATCAAATTAAAGCTTCGTTTACATCAGACAGCAGAGGCCAGGAAACTATTAAATAAAGCTAAACAAGTATCTTATAATAACGATATTCGCTTATTTATTTTAAGTGGTGATCTTGCCGTTGCTAAGAACAATAAAAAACAAGCATTTAACTTTTACCAACAAGCATTAAAGCAAGATAATTCCAATATTATTGCCTTAGTTAAATTAGCACAAGTGAGTGCAACAAAAACTTTATCAGATCAATTTATTACCTATTTAAGCGCATTAGTAGACAAATACCCACAAAGAAATTTTCAGCAACACACCTTGGCCGATTATTTACTGGTTTATAAAAAGTACACATTAGCTAAATTTCAATATCAACAATTATTAACTAAAGCTATTCCTAACAACAAAAAAGCAGTGATACTCAATAACTTGGCAAATATTGAGATTATCGAAGAAGATTTTGTCTCTGCAGTACAATCAGCTGAGCAAGCGCTAAAGCTAGTTAAAGCACAAGCGCCGCTCTTAGATACGCTAGGTTGGGCATTAACCTTATTGGGTGAGCCAAATAAGGGTTTAAAGTATTTAAGGGAAGCTTTTACTATGTCATCGAGTAGCCCTGATATTCAATACCACATGGCTTATACTTTGGTGCAATTAAACCGGGTTGATGAAGCATTACCTTTGTTACGCCAAGTTGTGAATATGCCTAACAATTTTCCTGAACATAGTTTAGCTAAGGGCCTACTGGCTAAGCTTAAGTAAGGTAATAAAGTGATATAAATAAAAAAACCGCTGCATATTAATCAATATGCAGCGGTTTTATTAAGTAATATTCCTCGTAAAATATTCCTGATGAAATATTATACGAGGTATCAATATCACTATTTATTTACAGCAAGCTTTTTTCGTTTAGCACCAAGAGCAATAAGCCCTAGCGCAAAAATAAATAATGTTGCCGGTTCTGGCACAGCAGCTGTTTTAGCAACAATAGTTAGTTTGTAATCTTCTACTTCACCTTGATGCTGATAACCTGTAGCATCAAGAATTTGATTTGCACTATATTGGCTAATAGAATTTTCACAAACAAGCCTAACGCGCATCCAAGTATCACCAAGTATCGCATCTAAAGGTATCGTTAATTTTTTATAAAAATTTGCAAAGGTTATGTTGCTGTTGTAAGTCTGTAAATCAGTATTGAAACTAGAAGAACCTGTACTTAAATTGCCTCTCTTATCTTCATTTTTAGCCCAGCGCTTCTTTTTAATGACTTCGCCAGAATTACTCCAATTAGAGTCTTGATTCCAATCAACCCAAGCTTTTAATTCATCATAAAGATGATTGCCATCATTCGAGCGATTGACACTAAATCTAAATTTTACGGTATCACCTTGTGTCAAAACACCATTTGATGACCAGTTACTCCACGTATCACCACCGTCAGATGATGTTTTCCATGATACGCCATCATCCTTTGCATCATCACTACCCACGAGATTATTAGCAGAATCAGTATCCCATTTGCTACCTAGCTTTTGCCAACGGTCAGTATCATGACAAGCTGTTCCATATGATGAAGGAGCATCTCCATAATCATATTTACTATTGGCATTACTTTTATCAATACAGCTTATTACTGTGCCTGCTTGAGAAAAGCTTGAGAAGCCAATGAGCAATAATGCTGTTAATATAATTTTATTCATTAAATATATCCTACTGCTTATTTAAAGATTTACGCGATTATTTTAGCATGAAATGTGCCAAATTAAAAAACCATAAAAATAAACACATAAAGCATTAATTTAAAACAAATTATATAAAATCCGGATAAAGTAATACACTACCGTTTCTGTTTTCAGACAAATGATGTAAAAAAAACTGACATGACAGTAAGTTTAATTTCCTTGATATTTAAAAAATGATTACAAGTTCGAAAATATCAATCGTTAATAATTCAAAGACACTTTAATTGTGACATTAACAGCTATTAGCGATTCAAGATGCTATGACGTAAAATACAAAAATGATGACTTACAATTTCTCTACCTTATGAAAATTAACCTAAAAAAAGCCACACTCATTAAACGCTATAAACGCTTCCTTGCCGATATCATCTTAGCAGACGGCTCTGAAACAACATTACATGTCGCAAATACCGGCGCTATGAGTGGCTGTGCTACCCCAAATGACAACATTTGGTATAGTACTTCTGACAACCCTAAACGTAAATATCCCTTCAGCTGGGAATTAACACAAACCCAGCAAGGTCATTTCATCTGCGTCAATACCCTACGCGCTAATCAATTAGCAGAACAAGCGATTTTAAATGGCACGATTACCGAGCTACAAGGTTTTGATGAATTGCAAAGAGAAGTTAAATACGGTCAAGAAAATAGCCGTATTGATATTTTATTAAACACTTCTATCGATAAAAACTCATCAGAAAAACAGTACGCTAAAACTTATATTGAAGTAAAAAGCGTTACTTTACTGGCAGGCCAGCAAGGTTATTTTCCCGATGCGGTTACAACGCGCGGTCAAAAACACTTGCGCGAATTAATGAATATTGCAAAAAATGGCGATAGAGCGGTATTGTTATTCGCCGTATTACATACCGGCATTAACAGTGTTAAAGCCGCGCAACATATCGATGTAAAATATGCCGAGTTATTACAACAAGCCGTTGAGTCTGGCGTTGAAGTGTTAGTCTATAAAGCTGAAATAACCCCTGAATATATAGCGTTATCTGAACGTTTAAAGTTTGAATAACAAGATATTATGGAAAAATATTAACCAGTATTATCCATAGTTTTAGCCGGATAACTAAAGCGAATTAGCGAGCTATAATCAGCCTAACAACCCAACTCGGTTAGTCCGGGATAATCGACTGGTCTTTTGTCGCCTTGCCAAAGGAATTTACGGTCGGCTTCTTTAATGGCTAAATCATTGATACTGGCGTGGCGTTGCTCCATCAAGCCTTTATCATTGAATTGCCAATTTTCATTGCCATAAGATCTAAACCACTGGCCTGATTCGTTTTGCCATTCATAAGCAAACCTAACGGCAATTCTATTTTCATCCATAGACCAAAATTCTTTGACTAGTTTATAGTGTTTTTCTTTTTGCCACTTTTCGCTGAGCAAGGTCACAATTTGTTGCCGACCTTGAATAAAAACATTTCTATTACGCCATTGTGTATTTAGGCTGTAAGCGCTCGCTACGACTTCAGGTTGCTTACTATTCCAAGCATCTTCTGCCTTGCGTATTTTTTCTATTGCCGTTGCTACAGTAAAGTTTGGCAGCGGGTGTCGAACTTCACTGTAGCAACGGCTAATTTATCTGTCATGGATTTTCCTTTGAGCTTACAAGTCTATATGTAGACTTGTTGATTTTGGTCTTGAAACGCATAAGCACATTTTTCCTGATGCCCTTTCATGCTCAGTTAAACAATTGTCCAAATGCTCAATACTTGTATCTTTCGCTACCTTAACCACACAACTTTTACATTCGCCCGCCAGACAACTAAAAGGTGCATCTATTCCAGCGGCTAATACCGCGTCGAGTAAGGTTTGGTTGCTAGCAACATCAATTTTAATATTTGATTGAGTTAAGGTTAATTGGCAAGGTTTAGCGGAATCTGCAAGCTGTATTGAGAAATGTTCATAATGAATTCTATCGCTTTTTATCATTAGCTCTGTCGCACACTGCTTAAAGTCGTTGATCATGCCTGTCGGGCCACATAAGTAAAAATAACTTTGCTCTGATTGTTGTTCAATCAGCTTTTTAAGTGATAATTTTTGTCCTTCTCCTGAAGGATATAAATGTAATTTTTCGCCCAACTGTTTACTTAACCTGTCAGCATAGGCCATATATTTTATGGTACGGCCCGCATAATGTAATTCAAATTCAGCGTTCGAGTTAAGCAGTGCCAATGCCATCGACTTAATCGCGGTAATACCAATACCGCCAGCAATTAAAATCGTGGGAGGCTTACTTTCAAGCAAGGGAAAAAAGTTTTCTGGTAATTTGCAGTTGAGTAATAACCCCAGTTGATAACTCTGATGAATCGCCAGTGAGCCACCATTACCTTTTTCTTCTAGCTTAACGGCTATTTCGTAACAGTCAGTTCTTTCGGGGTTACTGCTAATTGAATAATTACGCCACGCTAACTGACCATTCGCTAATTTAATCGGCACCTGAATATGCGCGCCGGCATTAATTTTAGGTAATGGCACTTTATCTACTGCGCGTAATTCATACGCTCGAATCTCAGGTGTTAACTGGCGTATGCCAACAATAACCAAGGGCAATTCACCATCGCCGAGCACCTTACTTTTGGGCTTTAATTGGCTAAGGGCAAGTTTTTCCTCGAGTGCTTTAACTTGTTTCTCTAGTGGTTTAATCAGTCCTGATAGCTCAGTTTCATTGTATCTTGGCGTAATATGTTGCGGACAATTCCAATCAAATGCCGATATTTTAATGATAAAACCGCGCTCGACTCGGGCTTGATAATTATTGTCTTCTAACAAGGCTAAGGTTTGCCTGTCTTGCTCTTCAACTACGGAGATACGCCCTAATATTTTCAAACGACGTCGGTTCGGGTAGTCCATTAATATAATAGCGACCTTGTCATTGGTTCGAAAATTTCCGGTGCTAACGTATTGTCGATTACCTTTATAGTCAGCAAAACCGAGTGTCTGTGCGTCTAATACTTTAAGAAATCCCCTAGGTCCACCTCTATGCTGCACATAAGGCCAATCTGTTTCGCTGACACTCGCCATATAAAAGCTATCGCGTTGTGCAATGAATTGGCTTTCAGCGGCAGACAATAAAAAATTATAGTCTTCACCGGTATCCATACCTGCGTAACCTGCACGGCTATTCTGTTCACTTTGTACCTGTCTTACATGATCGGTAAAAGCAATTTTAGCGTATTGGTGAGCCATGGAAATTTCCTTATATAATATCGAGGAGCACATCTCCTCTTGGTCTAAAATAAAACACCTTGCTAGAGCAAAAAGTTAACCAGCTTGTTTTAACTCAATTTTTGGAAAATCGATTTCAACACCGCTCGCTTTACTTAAAATGTTGCTAAGTATATTCATACCAACATGGCTGATAATTTCAACTATTTCAGCATCTGAGTAACCAGCAGGATGAAGTCAGTGTGCGACAAAACACTTTTAATAAGAATACTATAAATATACAATTGATTATTTCAATTATTGGAATAATCGATGTTGGACCAAATACAGTTAATGAAGATATTCGTAGCTGTTGCCCAAGAGCAGGGTTTTGCTGTCGCAAGTCGCCGCTTAAACATGTCCCCCCCATCAGTTACTAGAGCTATCGCAATACTCGAAGACAGATTAGCTGTTAAGTTATTCAATCGCACAACGCGTTATGTCAGAGTTACCGATGCTGGCTTGCGTTACTTAGAAGATGTAAAACGTATTCTTAACGACATAAAATTAGCTAACGAGGCAGCACAAGGTATTAACGCCAGCCCACAAGGCAGTATCAGTGTGACTGCGCCTTTACTTTTTGGACAACAATTTGTATTACCTTCAGTATTAGAGTATTTAAGTACCTATCCAAAAACTGCAGTGAATACGGTATTTTTAGATCGCGTCGTCAATTTATTAGAAGAGGATTATGATGTTGGGGTGCGCATCGGTAACCTTACCGACTCGTCAATGCGGGCAAAAAAAGTCGGTTCAGTGCGTTTAGCATTAGTCGCCTCTCCTGATTATTTAAAGGAACATGGTATCCCGCAACATTTCTCAGAACTCGATCAGCATTCTCTGGTAGCCGTTAGAGCTGGTAGCCTGACTCCTGATTGGAAGTTTGTTGAAAATGGCAAGGTTATCAATCAAAGGATAACGTCTAGACTTCGGGTAACCACTCATCAAGCAGGGATCAATGCTGCCGTTGCCGGTTTCGGCATTGCACGGATTATTTCGTATCAGGTTACCGATGAACTGGCCCAGAATAAACTAAAATTCATTCTTGAAGCTTTTGAAGAACCGCCGCTGCCTATCAATATTGTCCATAGGGAAGACAGATTGTCTTCTGCTAAAGTCAGGAGCTTCATTGACCTTTTAGCCGGTAATTTAAGAAAGCACACGGCGCTAAAATAAATAATCCATTGTAGACTATCACCCCAGCCATATTTTATTGGATAGGGATGATAGTTCAGTTCGTTAAATCACCTTATTCATAACGTAAACTCAATGACGGTTTAACACTGGCCGTTTTTAAGGCAATTATCGCAATAGTTAACCAAGTAACAAGTGCAACAACAAAAGCTGCAGCGACATAAATGGTGATACTTTGGTCTATCCGCTCATTAAAATTATTCAACCATTCATTGATAAAATAATAAGAGACAGGAAAAGCAATCAATAGACTCAATGCGATTAGCACAATAGATTCACTGGTTAATAAGGCCATTAAAGAAATCCTTGAAGCACCTAATACTTTGCGAATAGCAATTTCTTGACTACGCTGCTGGGCGTTAAAAGCCGATAAACCAAACATACCTACACAGGTCAGCAAAACAGCCAAGCCAGAAAATATTGCCACCATATCGACCAACTGGTTATCTGTCTGATAAAGCTGCTGGTAATTATCTTTAACTAATTCAATTTCGACCAAATCTATCTTAAAGCGCTGCTTAACAAGATTAATGATATCTTGTTGAATCTCAGACGAATATTGGTCTTCGACTTCAATAACGATTGAACCTGTACTAGGGATAGTTAGACCACAAACAAATAATACCGGATGAGCGATACTTCGAGCTGAGCCAATCTTAACATCTTTAACGACACCAACGATTTTCCCTTGCAGGTTTTGATAGCCGCCAGCTCCAAAGTGCCATATTTGACCAATAGCTTGTTCAGCGTTTTGATAACCCGCAGCCGCTAATACAGATTCAGGAATAATAATGGCAAGGGTTTTCTGCTGCTCATTAAACCAATCAGATTTATATTGAGTGGAAAAGTCGCGTCCAGCAATGAGCTGTAAACCTAAAGCCTGTGCGGCATTAAAACCAACGCCACCAAAACCCATAGTTTGACTAAAGTCTGTTACTCCCGGCACCGATGAGACAAACGCTCCAGCATTGGTCGACTTTGTTAAATCAAAATCAATCGCTGTTGAAGAAATAACACCGTCAATAGTCGATAACGCTTGATAAAAGGACTGATTGTTTTTCGGGTAAAGTAAATCTGAAGGAAGATCAAGCACACGAAGACGTTGACTTTTCCCGTAATTAACGTCCAAATTTTGCAAATAATTCAATTGAAAATATAAACTGGCTGCGGCAATAATCAAACTTACCGATAAGGCTGATTGTAAAATCATCAATGACTTTCTCACTAATATTGCCGTTTTTCCCCGACCAAAATCACCACTGAGCACCCGATGAATACTAAAAGAAGAAATAAACACCGCCGGATATAAGCCGGAAACGATACCAATGGCAACCGTAGTGACAATAATTTCAAACAAATATTGTGACCAATTACCAATAACAAGTTCACGACCGACCAACTGATTAAAAGCAGGCAACAACAATTCAACCAGTCCACAAGCTAATAAAGCAGAAATAAGCGCAATAACAACGGACTCTGTTAAGAACTGTACAATAAGCTGAAATTTACTGGCACCCAGTACCTTACGAACACCGACTTCTTTTGCCCTAACGCCTGCCTGGGCAATACTCATGTTTATATAATTAAAGCTTGATATCAACAGTAACAAAAGACTTAACGCGATACTGATCATCACCGTTTTCGCTGAGCCCCCTATTTTCATATCAACGGTAAAGTTATCGGCAAGATGTATGTCTAATAAGGGCTGTAAATCAAAGCGAATTTCATTACTTTCGTCTTGCCAAATACGATTAAAGATTTCAGTGGTCTGCGCGGCGATATTTTCAATATCAGCGTCTGGTGACAACTTAAGGTAAGTGTATGATATTTTTCCTAGAATATTGGTAAAACCTTTCGATGAGATGATTGAGTTCATTGCATAATGGCTATTATCACTAAAATCAGCAAATACTGCGCTCACTGCCATAGTTTGGTTATTTTCAATCAACAAAAATGTTTTGCCAACCGCATTTTCAGTACCAAACAAACGCAACGCTTCAGATGACGATAGTGCAATTTTGTTGGGTTGGCTTAATGCTGTTGCCAAGTTACCCTGTAAAACGTCAATAGCGATAAAATCAGTTAAATTTTCTGGCGCCGCAATAATATTTGCTAACTTAAAATGGTCAGCACCTATACTTACCTTCCCTGTCCAGACGAATTGCATTTTGATCAAGTTTAAAACATCTGCTACACCAGCCACTTTGGTTAAAAACTGATAACCCCTAGGTGATGTCATCGGATATTCGTCACCACTGAGTTTTTGATGCATGACCACCCGATAAGTTCGGCTTGCATCGGGCTGAAAATTATCATAAGAGCTTTCGTTGATGGTAAAAAGGGTGATCATCAACGCAGCTGCTAAACCAATGGATAAGCCAATAACCGTTAAAACAAGGTTCATTTTATGACGTATTAACGAGCGAAAAGCACTAACAATATAATTACTAAAAAGAGCACTAGTGAGTAAATGTTTAAGCATGTTGCACCTCACGCACAACATCACTCGCTTGATCTACGATTATTTGACCGTCAAAAAGTCGAATGACTCGACTAGCATATTTCGCATCATGCTCAGAGTGAGTAACCATAATTACCGTGGTGCCATCAGTATTTAAAGATCTGAGCATTCCCATCACTTCCTCACCATTTTTAGAATCAAGATTACCGGTTGGTTCATCGGCAAGAATTATTTTTGGCTTGATAACTAACGCCCTAGCAACCGCAACTCTTTGTTGCTGTCCGCCAGAAAGCTGTTGTGGCAAATGCTGTGAACGATGTTCTATAGCCATTTTTTTCAAAATTTCACTGACTCTTTTTTTGCGTTCAGCTCCAGATATTTTCAAGTATAAAAGCGGTAATTCTACGTTTTCAAAAACAGTTAAGCTGTCAATTAAATTAAAACTTTGAAAAACAAAACCTATCGATGAGCTTCTTAATTTTGACAGTTTACGTTCACTGTATTTGGCAATATTGGTTTCATCAAAGAAGTAATCGCCACTGTTAGGTGAGTCCAACATGCCCAACATAGAAAGTAAGGTCGACTTGCCACAACCAGAAGGTCCCATGATGGCTAAAAAATCTCCTTTTTCCACAGTTAAGTTAATATTGTTGAGTGCCGTTGTTTCAAGGTCTTTCGTACGAAAAAGTCGTGATGCGTTAGTCAATTTAATCATGATTTATGTCCTGTAATTTTTATAATGTCGGCGCGGTTAAAAGCGTTATAGTTTGATGTGATCACTCTTTCGCCAGCAGTTAACCCTTCAATAATTTGAAAATAGTTTTTATTTTTCTTACCTAATTTTATTAAACGTCGCTCTGCGGTAGTGCCATTGTCATTTAGCACAAAAGCCCAGTTGCCGCCGGTGTTATTAACAAAGGCACCACGTTTAACTAATAAAGAATTTTTCATGCCCTTGCTCAGCATCAGGTCAAGCTCAAGACTTTGCCCTCGTTTGATATGCTCAATACTCGGGGGTAAGGCCAACTCAATTCTAAATTGTGCTTGCCTGACACGACTGTCAATCTTTGTCACTTTTATATCAACAGTTTCATCATTAACAAATAACTGTGCTTTCATCGCTAAGCTAATCTGGTTTAGGTAATATTCATCGACATTAACCATGAGTTTAAATTGCTTTGGAATATCGATTTGTCCCAAACGAGCGCCCTGACTTTTAGACTCCCCTAACTCGGCATTTAATTCACTTAAATATCCTGATACCGGCGCTTTTATCAACAAGTTATTAAGATTATTTCGGGCAAATAATAGGTTTTTTTGTAGCATTACGGCACTTTCTTCCAACTGCTTAACTTGCACCTGGCGGATGTCTTCTTCTTGTTGCTGGCGTTGGCTAGTTAACGTTTGACGTTGTTGGTAATAAATTAAATCTAATTCAATAACTTCAAGTTTATCTTTAGCCAACACCCCTTGCTTGACCAAAGGTTTGAATTGTTTGATTTTACGTTTAAGGTGCGAAATTTTCAGCGCTATTTCCAACAGGTCCCTGCGCAGATTAAGTCGGTTAGTTGTCATCGCCATTTGTGTATTACGCAAAAAATTTAACTGTTCAGTTACTTGTGCTTCACGGCTCATGACATCTAACTGTAATGAAACATTCGACAACCGAACTAAGGGTTGACCTTCAATAACATATTGCCCTTGTTCAACAAGTTTTTCTTCTATGCGGCCACCAGCTATAGCATCAAGATATATAGTTGATTGAGGACTAATACTGCCTCTTAACCTAAGTTTGTCGGTAAAATGGCCAGAAAAAACTTCTGCTGAAGTCAGCGTATTTGCCAGTACATTTTGAACCTTACCGTCGGCGCGTTTTGTGGTTATCATCCAGGCGCAAATAGCGAATATGCCAATAATAAGAAAAATCACGCTAGTTTTGGCAAGCTGGTTGTACTTGGGCTGTTGAATTTTTTTGTCCATGTTATCGACCTATTATCCTATAAATTTTCACAGTGAACCTTACTATGGTTCACAAAAGTAACTTTGTTATTACAAGTCTTATGCCACAATTAATAACCTTTAATATCAATCAATTAAAAAATATAATAATATTAAATTTAAATAAGTGTCCACCAGTAGAACAGTGCACTGTCCATTTATGGACAGTTTATCTTTTCATTCAACGGGGAGTCAGGTAGGGTTAAATAAAGAAAATCCGGGCTAGGTTAATCTTTAAGCCACGCCTTAAAATGGAAGTAACACCATGAAACAGACTGGTCGTGTATTAGTTGTAGATGATAATATTGATATTTTAACCTCTGCTCGTTTATTACTTAAAAAACATTATAGCCTGGTAAAAACAACCGATGAGCCTCAGCAAATAACAGCACTTATCAGTCAATTTGATTTTGATGTTATCGTACTTGATATGAACTTTACCCAAGATGCCATGAGTGGACAGGAAGGGTTTCACTGGTTAAAAACTATATTATCGATAAACCCAAGCATCGTTGTGATCATGATGACCGCTTATGGCGATATTAAACTTGCTGTCGATGCTATTAAAGCTGGCGCTTCAGATTTCATTGCGAAACCTTGGCAAAACGATCAATTACTCGCTTCGATGGCGGCGGCATTTCAGCATTCAGACACCAAAAAGGTTGTCGACCAACTCACCAGACAAACGCGGGGTTTAAGCCATGCAATGAATGGGGAAAGCCAAACTTTTATTGGCCAAAGTTCGGCAATGAAGCAAGTTTTCGCTACCATTGAAAAAGCAGCAAAAACCGATGCGAACATTCTCATCACTGGCGAGAGTGGCACAGGTAAAGAGTTAGTCGCCAGAGCTATTCATCAAGCCAGTTTACGTGCTAATAAAACCTTTATTAATGTTGATATGGGCGCTATTTCTGAATCATTGTTTGAAAGTGAACTTTTTGGTCATAAAAAAGGTGCCTTTACTGATGCAAAGTCTGATCGCATCGGTCGTTTTGAGCTCGCTCGAGGCGGCAGTTTATTTCTCGACGAATTAGCAAATTTACCACTGAATCAGCAAGCAAAACTATTAACCGCGTTACAGAACAGAGAAATAACACCGGTTGGCGGCGTAAAATCATTTGCCATTGATATAAGACTAATCAGTGCCACCAACGATAACCTACTTGCAGCTGTTGATAATGGACGTTTTAGGCAAGACTTACTTTACAGGATCAATACCATTGAAATACGCTTGCCGCCACTGCGCGAACGTAAAGACGATATTCCTCTGCTTATTAATTATTATCTCAAACATTTTTGCCAGAAATACAATCGAGAGTTAGTCATTAATGCATCTGACATACAAAAGCTAAGCCGTTATTCTTGGCCAGGAAATGTTAGAGAGCTATGTCATGCCATTGAACGAGCCGTTATTTTAACTGACTCTGATAGTTTAGATATCAGCTCGATTATCAATATCAAACAATCAGTTAATAATGAGGATAACGCACCAAAAACTTTCGATTTAGAAAAAGTAGAAGAAATCACCATTGCCAGCGCCTTAAATCATTTTAAAGGTAATGTTAGCCAAGCGGCAAAAGCTTTAGGCTTAACACGTGGTGCGTTATATCGCAGGTTAGACAAATATGAACTTTAGTCGAGAGTTATTTGCCCACGCCAGTAAACTTATCGTTTTTTCGCTGTTATTGCTCAGTTGCCAATACTTTTATTTACAACAAAGTTTCTCTGCCGTGGTGATAATTTTAATGCTAGCGACTTTTTTATCGGCGATAAAATTACTTAACTTCAGCCAACAAAGTAAAAATCAAATAATACAAGTAATTAACGCACTGGCCAATAATGATCCGAGTTTAGGATTAACACACGCAGATCCACTTTCCAAAAAACTAGCGCAATTGCGCGACCAAATACAACATAGCCGCCTGGAAGCAGAAGTTCAGGCGCAATATTTACAAACCCTGCTGATACATCTCGACATCTCTATTTTAGTGGTTGACGATAATGACAATATTTTACATAAAAATCCTGCCAGTGAACGACTGCTTGGCCATTTAACAGATAATATCAACCCACTAGCTAAGTTAGGGGAATTAATTAGCCAAGCGAAAACTAGTCAACGAGTAACACTTTCATGGCAGAATGGTGAGCACTCAGATACGCTTTCGGTGCACATTAGTTGTTGTGAAATTCAAGGTAAATCACTCAAAGTTGTCAGTATTCAATCAATCTATCAAGCTTTAATTGCCAAAGAACAACAAGCCTATAAACAGTTAACAAGGGTCTTAACCCATGAAGTTGCCAATTCAATTACCCCGCTGGCTTCATTAGCTGAAACCGCTATCGGCTTGTTGCCAGATAAATTACTATTTACTGACAGCGAAGACAAAGATGATCTCTATGAAGCACTAAACACTTTGGCAAATAGAACATCACACCTCAGCGCTTTTATCAAAAGCTTTCACCAAATTACTTCATTACCAAAACCAAACTTAATTGAGATTAATTTACCCCATTTAATTGAAGGCGTACTAAGCTTATTCAAAAGCCAAGCTAAAGCAGAAAATATCACGTTGATATGGCAAGACCAAACGAGTTCCTTAGTCATGGCTGACGGAGCTCAATTAGAACAAGCCATGATTAATATAATCAAGAATGCTATTGAAGCAATATCGACGTCACAGCAAAAAGAAATTACCTTGAGACTTTATCAAAGCAATCTAAATTCTCGACAACAAGTATTACTTGATATAGAAGACTCAGGCCCGGGTATTGCGCCACACGTTATCGAGCAAGTTTTTGTGCCATTTTTCACCACTAAAAAGCAAGGTTCAGGTATAGGTTTGAGCTTATCTCGACAAATAATGATTCAACACGGTGGCGATTTAAATTACATCGACAAAGAGAAAAACGGTGCATGTTTTAGGTTGGCATTTGGAAAGTTTTGAAGAAAAATTAATTTTATAAACACATTTAGAAATGAAAAGATCAAAAAAATTATTGACGTAAGCGAGTAAAACTTGTAAAAAGCCTGCTCAAAATTAGTTATTTACCATTGGCTAATAGCTAGTAACTCTCCGGCTAGTCAGTTAAAGTCAGTTAATAGAGTTACAGTTTTCCAGAAAAATATTATTTTTTCAGGTAATTATAGTGAAAGCCTTGAATTTTGAGTCAAGCAACGCAATATAGATTGGATATTTCAGGTCTATGTATTATTGGCAATTGCAACCACGGGTGTAGCTTTTAATAAAAGAGCAACAACTTCGCCACGTAGGTCTATGTAGCATTTAGGAGAATAAGCATGCCAGCCAAAAAAGCACTAGGTATTTTAGCATTAGCGGGCGTTAAGCCATACGTTGAGAAAGCCAACGAAGAGTACATGAACGCTGATCAATTAGAGCATTTCAGAAAAATTCTTGATGCTTGGCGAGCACAACTTCGCGAAGAAGTTGACCGCACAGTAACACACATGCAAGATGAAGCGGCAAACTTCCCTGATCCGGTTGATCGTGCGGCTCAAGAAGAAGAATTCAGTTTAGAACTACGAACACGTGATCGTGAACGTAAGCTCATTAAAAAAATTGAAAAAACTTTGCAGTTGATTGAAGAAGATGAATTTGGTTTTTGTAATTCATGTGGTATTGAAATTGGCATTCGTCGTTTAGAAGCGCGTCCAACTGCTGATTTATGTATCGAATGTAAAACACTTTCTGAAATTAAAGAACGCCAATTAGCTGGTTAGTTATCGCATTAGCCCTAATGTAGATAACGTGTTTATTTTATGAAACACGTAAAAGTAAATATTACACGGCCATTGAATTTGAGTGAAAATAACACTCAATATCGTGGCCGTTTTGCCCCCTCTCCTTCTGGTTTTCTCCACTTTGGTTCTTTAATAGCGGCTCTCGCGAGCTACTTACATGCCAAACATCAACAAGGTGTATGGTTAGTTCGTATTGAAGATATTGACCCACCACGCGAAAAACCCGGTGCTAGCGATACTATTTTAGCTACCCTTGACGCGTACGGCTTACATTGGGATGAAAGTGTTTTATATCAAAGCCAACAGAGTGACTTATATCAAGACGTTTTGCGGCAATTATCACATCAAAAGCTGACTTATCATTGCCAATGCTCCCGCGCACAAATAAAAGCGCAAGGTGGTATTTATCAGGGTCAATGTAGCAATAGCGACTTTCCACAGCAAAATAACTCCACACGTTTACATAATCAACATGGCATATATTCCTATCAAGATTTGATACAAGGAAAGTATGCCTGTTCGAAAGTGCTAGCTGAAGAAGACTTTATTCTAGTGCGCAAAGATGGTCTTTTTGCTTATCAACTGGCGGTTGTGGTTGATGATATCTATCAAAATATCACTCATGTTATTCGCGGTTGTGATTTACTTGATCCCACGACACGCCAGTTGAGTTTTTATCAACAACTGGGTTACCAAGCACCGCAGTTTGGCCATATACCTTTAGCCGTTACCGAGCAAGGATATAAACTAAGTAAACAAAATAATGCTCCAGCCATTGATAATAATAATCCAGCTCCTGCATTAATCGCAGCGCTAAAGTTTTTAGGCCAAAATGTACCAGATGAATTACAAGGCTATTCTGCTGAACGAATAATTCAATGGGCAATAAAAAGCTGGTCTACTGACCATATTCCCAAAAAAAAGCAGATATCTTTAGAATAAGCAATTTTGCCGATGTATTTGCCGAATTTTCACACGTTTTATATTCTCTTTTCTTCCCCTGTGTTATATCATTGCCCCCAATAAAACCGTGAACTTTAGCGCGAAAAATGTTTTCGCCTTTCTAAATTATAAATTCAAGGCCAGCATTATCAAAAGCGTGATTAACTTATGTAAAAGAGTATTAGGTAAAGCTAATAAGAAAATAGCGAAAAGATCAAAGAAGAAAGCTTCAACTTCAGGTCCTAGTGTTTTAACACGTGATCAGCATAATGTTTCTCGTAAAAAAATGAGTAACAATGCCTTAAAAGTTCTCTATCGCTTAAACAGTGGCGGATATGACGCTTACTTAGTAGGTGGCGGTGTACGCGACTTATTACTTGGTCTTGCACCGAAAGACTTTGATATTGCAACCAATGCAACGCCTGAACAAATTAAAGATCTTTTTCGCAACTGCCGTATAATCGGCCGTCGATTTCGCTTAGCTCATATTGTTTTCGGTCGTGAAATTATCGAAGTTGCGACTTTTCGTGGCCATCATGAAAACGCGACTAAAAAAGAACAAGACTGCCAAAAAACCTCTAAGCAAAGTGAAGACGGCATGTTATTACGCGATAACATTTACGGTTCAATTGAAGAAGATGCTGAACGTCGTGACTTTACTATTAATGCGCTTTATTACAGTGCAAAAGATTTCAAAATACACGATTTTGCCAATGGTATCGCTGACATTAATGCTAAGAAAATTCGCTTGATAGGTGATCCTGAAACTCGTTACCGTGAAGATCCCGTACGTATGCTACGTGCTATTCGCTTCGCGACTAAGCTCGATATGAGCATCAGTAAAGAAACTGAAGCGCCGATTACTGAGTTAGCGCCATTAATGGCAAATATACCACCGGCAAGAATGTTTGAAGAGTTTCTGAAATTATTTATTTCAGGTAAAGCACAGCTTAACTTCGAACAATTACGTAAATATGATTTATTCCGCTACTTTTTTCCTGCGACCGACCAAATGCTCAATGATGGCTCACACCCACATATTGAACGATTTATTGTTCAGTCGTTAAAAAACACTGATTCTCGTATTAACAATGAACAAAGGGTAACACCAGCATTTTTATTTGCGGCCATGCTTTGGTATCCACTACAAGGTCATGTTGAGCGCTTACGTGATGCACAACCACAGTTATCACCACAAGATTTATTTTTTGCGGCATTAAGCGAAATCATGTCTGAGCAACAAAGAAGCATTGCCATTCCAAAACGCTTTCAAGCAGTAATGAAAGACATTTGGATACTGCAAGATAAGCTAGGCCGCCGTGAAGGAAAACGTGCTTATAAAGTTTTAGAACATCAAAAGTTCCGTGCCGGTTACGACTTTTTATTACTCAGAGCTGAAATTGAATCAACACCTGAAAACCCTATATTGCAAGAATTATCAAAATGGTGGACTGACTTTCAATTCACCGATAACAATACGCAAGAGTTGATGGTCAAAAGCATTGTACCATCGCGCTCCAGTAGTAGAAGAACCCCGAGAAAACGCCGAAAGATTCGCGATGGTAGCCCTAGCGACCAAACTTAATGGCTTTAGTGTATATTGGCTTAGGCAGTAATCTGTCTAATCCACTACAGCAAATTCACCTTGCTGTAGCAGCCCTTACACAAATACAATCTAGTAAGCTTAACCAAGTTTCTTCACTTTACTTTAGTCGTCCTATGGGCCCACAAGATCAGCCAGATTACATGAACGCTGTGGCAAGTCTTACAACTAACCTCTCTCCCTTAACGCTTTTAGATGAATTACAAACGATAGAGAACAAAGCCGGGCGGTTGCGTAAAGACAATCGTTGGGGAGCCCGTATACTCGATTTAGACATACTTTTATTCGACAATGACATTATTGATAATGAGCGTTTAACAGTACCTCATTATGGCTTAGAGCTTCGTGAGTTTGTCTTATTACCCCTTGCTGAAATCTCCCCCACCCTCTCACTTCCCAACGGTAAAAGTGTTCTATCATTAAGCCAAAATATCGAGACCAATGGCTTGAAGATACACAGCAAGTTGCGATAATTTTGCATTTATGCGAAGGTAGCAATACTGAGTATTTACTCAAACCTTACAGGATTTTGGACGACCAATGGCTAAAATAACAACATCAACCTTGCTGAAAATGAAACAACAAGGTCAAAAAATTTCAACCATCACCGCCTACGATGCAAGCTTCGCTAAACTATTTGATCAAGCGGGTATTCATGCCATCTTAATTGGTGACTCGCTTGGTATGGTCTTACAGGGTCAGGACGATACCCTACCGGTTGATATCGAGCATATGGCTTACCATACACAATCTGTTAAACGTGGTGTGTCAGACACCTTAATTATCAGTGATATGCCTTTTATGACTTATGCTACCAAAGAACAGGCGTATATCAATGCGGCTAAGCTGATGCAAGCAGGCGCTAGCATGGTAAAAATGGAAGGTGGTGAATGGTTAGTTGATACCATTAAAGGCTTAGTAGAACGTGGTATTCCAGTGTGTGCTCATTTAGGTTTAACACCACAATCTGTCAATGTATTTGGTGGTTTTAAAGTACAAGGCCGCGAAAAACCACAAGCAGACAAAATGATCGTCGATGCAAAATTACTTGAAGCTGCCGGTGCACAATTATTAGTTTTAGAATGTATTCCTTGTGATTTAGGTAAAGCTATTTCTGCAGCCGTTTCAATTCCAACGATTGGTATTGGTGCTGGCAGAGATACCGATGGACAAATCTTGGTTATGCATGATGCCTTGGGCATTTCATGCAGTTATATGCCTAAGTTTTCTCGTAACTTTTTAATTGATACCGGTGATATAAAAAAAGCGATTGAATTGTATATTGCCGAAGTTTCCAATGGGAATTTTCCGGGCGAAGACCACATTTTCACCAAATAACTTAAAACAATAAAAATTAAGCATATGAAAATAGTAAGCAAGATTGATGAATTACGTTTACAAATTTCCCAGTGGCGCCAGCAAGGATTAAAGATTGCTTTTGTACCTACCATGGGAAATTTACATGCCGGACACATATCTTTAGTCGCTGAAGCTCATCGACATGCTGACAAGGTAGTTGCCAGTATCTTTGTTAATCCGATGCAATTTGGCGCGCACGAAGATATTGATAACTACCCTCGTACCATGGAAAATGATCAACAACAATTAATTGCCGCTAGTACTGATCTGCTTTTCACCCCAACACCCAGCATTATTTATCCAAAAGGCTTAGATAAGCAAACCTATGTTGAAGTGCCTAATGTTTCTGACGGTTATTGTGGCGAAAGTCGCCCAGGACACTTTCGTGGTGTTTCAACGGTTGTTTGTAAGCTCTTTAATCTAGTACAACCAGATATAGCTTGTTTTGGTCTAAAGGACTATCAACAAGTACAAGTAATACAAACTATGGTCGAAGACCTTTCAATGCCAATTGAAATTATTCCTGTTGCGACTGTGCGTGAAACAAGTGGTCTAGCATTGAGTTCTCGAAATGGATATTTAACACAAGAGCAACTAAAAATAGCACCAGCACTTGCTCAAAACATTCAATGGTTAGCCAAAGAAATTAAAACTAACAATGATTTTATTGGTTTGGCAAAGAAAGCGGCAAGTTATATTAATAATGCCGGTATGAAAACAGACTACATTCATATTTGTCATGCGAGGACATTACAGCCGGCGAGTGAAGATGACAAAGAGTTAGTGATCTTAGCTGCCGCACATTGTGGCAAAGCCCGATTAATTGATAACTTACAAGTCACCTTATAAATTGATTAGTTCTGAACATCGTCATTCATTCACATCCATGTGATCATGACATACCGTTCATCCTGAACATAAAAAGCCGAAAGTTATCAACTAACTTTCGGCTTTATATTTTATAAAGCTTACGAAATCAAAGTGTTTACTGAATCGTTACTCGTATGAGCGTTCTAGCCATTGAATTTGCGACTGTAATTCTAAGATTTCTTTTTGAGCGTCGAGCAACTCTTGTTGAACAACCGATAATTCAGCCTGATTGTGTTCAACGGTTTCTACTGGAGTGTTTCTCATGTCATATTCCATAATTATTACCACCACAAAGTGTAACTGTAGATGAATTATTACACGGTAACTTTCACAAATAAAATAACATTTATAGAGTAAAATGAAACTTCATAGAACAAAAACCACTTAAAAAATACAATTCGTTTAATTAACAATAAGATATGAATAATTGATATCTTATAAAAACAGAGCAAACGAAAGTACAAACTTACAGAACGAAAGCTTTGTTGGATGATTACAACAGTAAATACGAAATAAAACTATAACAAAGAAAGTAATTTGGGTAAGAATGTTTCACTTTCCTGCGCCAATTCAAGCTGCTCTGAGAGTACGTCATTGAGGATTTCATTTGAGGTAAGTGGATTAGCTAACACAACACGAAAAACAACTGTTTTTCGCCCTTGATAGCGTTGCACTTCAATACGAGTACGTGAAACAAATGACTTGCCATTTTCACGTTGACGCTTTTGAATAAACTTAGTGAGCTTATCAAGTAACTGATTAATTTCATCTTGTTGTTCGTGTGAACTATTCGATAGTAAGGCTTGTATCGATTGAGGGTTATAACGATAAGTTAATAAACATAATTCAGGCTCGGTGATTAACTCAAAGTCAGGCTGTTGGTTAATTAATTGAGCAAAGTATTCCGCTTTTTCAATACCTTGATTAATCAACATTTCATAACCTGGACGGCTAATAATATGCAAACTTGCATACACTAACATTGCCATACCCGGTCTAGAACCTTCTAACGTATGAGAACCTAAGTCTTTAGAGCCCTTACGTAAAATGTATTCAGCATGATGCTCTATGGAAGCCACAGAAGCCGGGTTTTTAAAAACGACTAAACCTGCCCCCATAGGTACATACATTTGCTTATGTGCATCAATTGTTACCGAATCAGCGCGTTCAATGCCTTTTAAAAGCGGACGGTACTTATTAGATAATAAAGTGGCACCACCCCATGCGGCATCAACATGAAAATGTATTTCGAATTCTTCGGCAATATCAGCAATTTTATCTAATGGATCAATATTGCCAGTTTCAGTGGTACCAGCAACACCAACAATGCTCAATATGCGAATATTCTGTTTTTTTAATTCAAGGCATTTATCACGTAGTTTTTGACAATCAACACGATTATATTCATCGGTAGGAATTGAAATAACGCTATCTTGACCAATCCCTAAAATATCCGCTGATTTTTTTAATGAGTAATGTCCGCGATCAGAAACTAAAATAACTAAACCATCATATTGATAGTGCTTTAACGCTTTGAATAAGCCCTCTCGAGCAATGCCAGTAAAATCGCCATCAGCTTTAAGTAAATTATTACGTGCCACCCAAAAAGCCGTTAAATTGGCAACTGTGCCACCAGAACAAAACGCGCCTAATGAATGGTTGGCACTATGCATCCATTCTTGATAAAAGTGTTCATTATCTTGATAAACCAAACGATGCATCATGCCAATGACTTGACGTTCAAGGGGGGTAAATGCTTTGGATGTTTCTATTTTTACCAAGTTTTGATTTAAACCGACCATCAATTTTGACAGCGGTAAAATAAAATAAGGTAACGCCGAGGTCATATGTCCGATAAAACTAGGGCTTGCTGTATGCACGGATTGTGCAACTACTTTAGTTAAAAGATGGTGAGTATGATCAGATACAAAACTAGGTTCTTCCGGTATTACCGAGCAAGCAAAGTCTTTTTCAATTTCACTTAAAGCCTGTTCTTTAGCCGCAATATGGTTACCTAAAAATCCTGCAAGATTTTCAGATATCTCTTTCTCGATTAGCCCTAACGTAGAATCAGGTGCTTCTGGAATTGTAAAAATACGATGTAAAGACTCTTGAGTCGCTTGTGCTTTGCGCTTATGCGTCGTCATACCTTGCCGTTGTAACCATGTTAGTAAGTAAACATAAAACGGCACTTTAATAAAAAATGACCAAAATGTCTCGTACTTTATTTGCTATCACTCAAAATTGTTAGTGTTTAACCATTAAATTACGGTTGCTGCATAAACCAAAGCTAATTCAACTAAAGCTAAAGTACTCAGTGCCATCATTATTACGTTCTTCTTAATCGGGTTGTTCATTATTATCATCCTATGACATAAAATTATTGTGTAATTATCAGCTAACTATCAAGATCTAAGCCAAAACACTAAACCTTTGATTTACAATAATTATTTATAAACACATCACTTTGTTATTTGCTAAGTATCAAAAAAATAGTAAATTTCACTAATATAAAGTGAAATTTACTCATTGATAAAGTTACCACTAAATATAGGATGGCAATCGTTCATTAGTAGATATAGGGATAAAGTCATGCTCGATGTCACAGCAACGCCAAGCATGAAGTTTTTATTGCAGATTATTTATACAAAAAGGGTAAATATTCACGGTTAAGAAGTAGTTGCCAACAAGGTTGACCACTGGCTCGATACTTAGCTTCAAAAGGCGTTAAAGGTTCGTTATTAGTTATTTCACTAATATCCCCTAATACGCCAGCAACATCCGCAGCAAACTGAAATTCTTCTAAGTACAACCGCCAGTTACTACGTAAAATAATTTGTTCACCAATATTTATAAGCTGTGGGAATACCGCACTACCATGCCAACGTCTTTGGATATGTTTTGCTTTAGGCCATGGGTTTGGATACAAAATATAGTGCTGTTTAACTGACCAATTAGCTTGTTCAACTAAGCGATAAAAGTCATTTAAATTTGCTCTCACTAAACGATAGTTTTCAATTTTTGAACCGTCGTCATTGAGCATTTCTTCAACATTACGATTGATGCGATGGGCTGACTTATCGACACCAATCACTAAAGCCTGTGGGTTTTGCTTAGCTAAAATCCGTGTGCTTTGACCAACGCCACAACACGAGTCGAGAATGATATCACCAGCATGCGCTTTAACTAGCGCATCCATTTCTGCAAATGCTTGTTTTGTGTGTACTTGAAAAGGTTTTTGCGAGCGATGTAATAAGTGCTTTTCAACTATTTCTTCAAGTTTTTCATGAATACCTGGTTGATTAGTAACAATGACTCTTGAGTCACCTGCCGCATCATCTTCATGGTCAGTGCTATTATTTAATTTAGTCATTAGCTGCGTAGCCCTATACCCTTAGTTATCAACGTCATCGCGATGACATACAAAATAATAATAAACGCCCCTAATACAGAAAAAGCTAAGGTAAGACTGACATCACTAATACCTAAAAAGCCATATCTAAAGGCATTGACCATATAAACGATAGGGTTTATTTGCGAAACACCTTGCCAAAACTCTGGCAGTAAACTTATCGAATAAAACACACCACCCAAATAAGTTAACGGCGTCAAAATAAAAGTAGGTATGATGGAGATATCGTCGAAACTACCAGCAAAAATAGCATTGATTAAACCACCTAAAGCAAAAGTGGCTGATGTTAAAGTGACCGTAGCAATAATGACCCAAATATTATGAATTTGGATATCAACGAAGAGTAATGAAACTAAAGTAACAATGGCTCCCACTAGTATACCGCGCGCCATACCACCACCAACATAACCAGCGACGATAACCCAATTAGGTACTGGAGCTACCAGCATTTCTTCAACATTACGCTGCCATTTAGCACTGAAAAATGACGAGGCGACATTAGAGTATGAATTAGTGATAACACTCATCATGATTAAACCAGGCACAATAAACGACATATAATCAAAACCGCCCATTTGTCCGATACGCGAACCAATTAATTCGCCAAAAATAACAAAATATAAACTAATGGTAATCGCAGGCGGTACTAATGTTTGCACCCAAATGCGCATAAAACGGTTTATTTCTTTGTAAAGAATACTTTTTAGGGCAATCATATTTCTTTTTGAAGACATACTATTTACTCTCCTGATTAACATTTTGCCCACTACCGACAAGACTAACAAATAGCTCTTCTAAGCGATTACTTTTATTACGCATACTGTGTACATTGATATTTTTAGCACTCAATTGACTAAAGACATGATTAACAAGTTGCGACTTTTTCACATCAACTTCTAGGGTATGATCATCAATTAAGCGGGTAGTAAATTCATCTAGTTTTGGTGCCTCGGTAATTTTATCAATGTCTAAAACAATCGTTTCTTGATCTAGCTTTGATAACAGCGATTTCATATCGGTATCTTCAACGATGACGCCTGAGTCAATAATGGCAATATTACGACAGAGCATTTCAGCTTCTTCTAAATAATGAGTTGTTAAGATAATCGTAATGCCCTGTTGATTCAACTCACGGAGAAACTCCCACATCGAACGTCGCAGTTCAATATCAACACCCGCGGTTGGTTCATCTAGTATCAACATTTGAGGTTCATGCATAAGCGCGCGCGCTATCATCAGGCGACGCTTCATACCACCCGAAAGCATGCGACCAGCGTCATTTCGCTTTTCCCATAAATCGAGTTGTTTTAAATATTTTTCCGCTCGTTGAAAAGCTAACGGACGTTCGACACCGTAATAACCGGCTTGATTAACTAATATAGTTAATAGTGTTTCAAATTGATTGAAGTTGAATTCTTGCGGTACTAAACCCAAAAAACTTTTTGCTTTTTCTAACTCTTTGTCAATGTCGTGACCAAAAACTTTCACGCTACCCGCTGATTTATTCACTAAAGAGGTGATAATACCAATGGTGGTCGACTTTCCCGCACCATTGGGGCCAAGTAATGCAAAAAAGTCACCTTGCTTAACAATAAGGTCGATACCTTTAAGTGCAGTAAAACCACCTTTATAAACTTTTTTCAAGCCAGAAATTTCTAATGCATTATCCATGGTTCAACCTTTTGTTTTTTGATGTGCTAAATGTGAGGTCAAATTTAATTTTTTCAACCACTATACGATCATTTAAATACGGTAGATGTTACAAAATAATCGATTAATAGCATTGCCAAATAATTGTATACAATTTAAAGTGATTGCGCCCAAATTAAGGAAATAATATGCCGCAAATAAAAATAACTCGTTGGCTGAGCACAACCGTATTGACTACTGCCATTGCAGTGTCATTAATGGCATGTCAAAGCACTTCAACTGAAAACAGCAGTAAAACTAAAATTAACCTCGAAAAATCAACAATATTAACCGTTGATCGTATCTACAAAGATAATGAATTTAGCTCTGATTATATTTCTCGCCTGCGTTGGTTAGCAGACGGTAGCGGCTATACCGTTGTTGAAAAATCAGCAAAAACAAAAACCAATGATAAAGGCAAAGAAGTTAGTATTGGCCGAGATATCGTTGTTTATGATCCTGAAACACTAGCACGGTCGGTATTAATTTCTGCTGAGCAATTAACACCTCAAGGTGCTGATAAACCTCTCGCTATCCATAATTACATTTGGTCAGACGACCGTCAAAAGTTATTGGTTTATAGCAACAGTAAAAAAGTATGGCGCTCAAATAGCCGTGGTGATTATTGGTTGTTAGACATTAAAACCAACACACTTACTCAGCTTGGTGGTGAAAAACCGGTTGAAAGCTCATTAATGTTTGCAAAATTTTCACCTGACGCGAGTAAAATTGCCTATGTCGTTGCCGACAATATTTATGTCGAAAATTTATCAGACAATAAAGTAAGTCAATTAACCTTTGATGCCGGTAATGGTAAAATTAACGGTTTATTTGACTGGGTTTACGAAGAAGAGTTCACCATTAAAGATGGTTTTCGCTGGAGCCCCGACGGTGAAAAAATTGCTTATTGGCAACTAGATACCAGCGGTAGTAAAGATTTCATCATGATTAACAATACCGATGAACTTTACCCGACGATAACAAAATTCCCTTACCCGAAAGTAGGTGAAACTAATGCCTTGCCTAAAGTTGGCGTGGTAAATTTAGCGACTGCCAAAACGACTTGGGCAAACTTACCTAATAATTCACGCAATATGTACATTCCACGGATGAACTGGTCTGGCAACAGTCAGCAAATATTAGTTCAGCATGTCAATCGCAAACAAGACACTAACATTCTGTATTTAACAGACGCTAATACCGGCAATGCCAAACCGATAATGACAGAACAAGAAAAAACCTTTCTTGATTTCTTCGACGATGCTCGTTGGTTAAACCAAGGTAGTAGCTTTTTGTGGACCAGTGAACGCAGCGGTTGGCGTCATGTTTATAATATTACCCGAGACGGAAAAACAGCTTTAAACTTAACTAAAGGGGAATTTGACGTAATAAGCATTCAAACCATAGATGAAGAAAATGGTTGGTTGTACTACATTGCTTCACCTAAAAATGTTGCACAACGTTATTTATTCCGCAGTAAGCTTGACGGAAGTTTGAGTAATCAACGGGTAACTCCTGAGGAGTTTTCCGGTACTAATCGCTACCAAATGTCTGCCGACGGACAATGGGCGATTCATTCACATTCAACGTTTACTCAGCCGACACAAAAGCGTTTAGTTAAAATTGAAGGTCATCAAACTAAGCATATGATGATGGACAACAAAGTCTTGATGGATAAGTTAGCTACATTACCCAAGACAAGTCATGAATTTTTTCAAGTTAACGCTCAAGACGGTGTGGTACTAGACGGATATATTATTCGCCCAGCAGATTTTGACCCGAAGAAAAAATATCCAATTATCTTTTATGTTTACGGAGAGTCTTGGGGACAAACAGTTACCGATAGCTGGCGTGGCAATGCTGCCATGTGGGATCAAATGTTAACTGAGCAAGGTTATATTGTTGCTTCAATTGATAACCGTGGTACTCGCACACCAAAAGGTCGTGAGTGGCGTAAGTCAATTTACGGTGCTGTTGGGGTACTTTCTTCACGTGACCAATCAGACGCATTAAAAGCGATGAGCAAACGTTGGAATTATATTGATACTGATAAAGTGGCTATTTGGGGACATTCTGGTGGTGGTTCAATGACATTAAATATGTTGTTCCGTTACCCAGAGCAATACCATGTCGGAATTTCACTAGCCCCGGTACCTGATCAACGTTTATACGATTCAATATATCAAGAGCGTTATTCTGGATTATTAGCAGACTTTGCTGAAGGTTACAAACAAGGTTCGCCCATTACCCACGCTAAAAACCTGCAAGGTAAATTATTACTTGTGCATGGTACCGGCGACGACAACGTACATTATCAAGGGACTGAGCGTTTAATTAATGAACTGGTTAAGCACAACCGTCAGTTCGATTTTATGTCTTACCCTAACCGTAGCCATGGTTTATACGAAGGTAAAGGCACCACCTTACACCTTAAAACTATGATGACGAACTACTTTAATGCCCATTTGAAGCTTTAATAGCTAAGTAGAAAGTTGTATTTTACGCCTATCAATAATTAAATATTGATAGGCGTTTTTTATGGGCAAGCATTAAAAACACTAAAACTTATCATTAACTAACAAGTAAATACCGCTTAAGATTAGTGAATCTATATTGCAGGAATATCTTCGAATTAACTAGATTAATAATGAAGCCAATTATTCTTCTATTTGGCTTAAACACGCTTGATCATCGCTCTGACAAAGTATACCAATGGTCTCTGTTTCATTCTTTGAGACTTGTCGTGCTAATAAGTCCGAGACAAAATCTATCATTAAATTTTGCTCTAAAAGTGACATCATTTCCAAATGAGTGAGTTGTTGATATTTTTTTACCGAGATGTTTCCAGAATTGACATTATTCCAGTCTGCAGCTAAGGCAATTTTATCTTGGTTAGACGCATAGACATAAGTCGGAGTTTTTGAACCTTGCATTTTTTCTATTATATTTATATCTGCTGGAGAGATATTTAATTTGTCGAAAACAATTGCGACGGCATCTTCAATGTTACCTGTTGATATAAGTTTAGCGTAATATTTTTTGCTGTGATAAATGTCCCATATCGCTTTAGTGGCCTGTTTAAAATTAGTCATTGGCGCTATTAAATAAAGTTGGGCATTGTCAGTTTCGGCCGCTACCGCTTGTGCTGCCACAGCACCCATCGAAAAACCAATAAGGTGAACTTTATCGGCTTGTCTGCGTTTAATTTCTGCAACAATAGGAGAAATGTATTCTAGCCCAAAAGCAAAACGTTCAGATTTATCTGCACCCGGAATCAATAATACCTCAGCACCAGTCATAAGCTGTAGCCACCTTGTATAGCCAACAAGTAGCTTTGTGGGCATTTTGTAAGGAGCAAAAATAAAAATCAACTGATTATCCAGTGGTTTTGATAACGTTAACGATTGCCTTTCATCATATATGTGTTGATATTGCCAAACCTGATCATAAATGTTCATATTCACAGTTCTAGTTATTTTCGTCAGGTATTTAGTTAAATTAATCTCTTTGGGACCATCGTCAACTAAAGCTATGGCTTTAATACACTGAACATTATCGTCACACAGTGTTTTTTCGATAGTCCATTCAGGATAATCTCCCTCTATATTTAGCTTTTTTGGGTTCATTATTTCATGGGCAATATAAGACGCACAGCCGTTTAAGAAAAGTACAACAAGTACCAAAGTAAATCCATTTACAAACTTCATCTTTTTCCCTATTTATGAAAACTATTCAAAACTTTCGATTACGGCTACCTTACCAGATGAGATTAATATTTTCAGATAGTTACATGAATTTTTCATATGAATTATGTTTATCTTATTAATATCATTTCGAACGGATCATCAAATACGCTATTGCTAAGTTCCACAGCCCCTGCAACATCACTATTTGGGTCATGCCTGCTACATTGAGTGTTAACACGCCAACAATAATCGCTACGCTGCAACCGAGACCGATAATCATGCCTAAAACCGCAACAATTTTTACGATACCCTTATCGCGCAATAAATCTATTGACCAAAAGAGTATCGCGACAGACATAGTTATTACGCCGAGCTTAGCCAATGTTTGATTCGTACTCCAAAGTAAGGATTTAAACATTGGCAGTTGTGCTAGTTCTTGCGCTGAAGCAGTACGGTATTCAAGCAAAAAATCTGGATAAACATAACCATTAATCAATGCCGCTGCCACCATAGCTAGGCTGCCAACGAAATAAAACAGATGCGCAATAGCAACAGCGAGATGCTTTTTACCTCTATGGTTTGAATAAATGCTAAATGCCGCCAAGGTCATCAGCACAAAAAGAATAAGTGAGCCATGGACAATATTATTCACAAGAGACTCATGTTGTACTTCAGCCACTTGTGCTGCCATGCCTGTTGTTGTCACTGTTGGATGATGCATCATCATGAATAGACTGAGCAATGTGCTTGCAGCGATGATAATACCAGCCCATTTTAAGTTTTTATCATTTGAAGAGTATGTCGAGTCGATCATTTTATTCCTTATTATTCTTATTAGTAGTAATGGTCAGCAGTAATTCAATAGCTTATTCTGCATATTACTTTCTGATATTAAAAGTAAAAAACACCCAGATATCTTGCTATCAAACAATCGCTACACATTGTTCGAAAACAGGGTAATATTTCTCTGCATCAAGATTAAATTGTGATATATCACCATCATTTATAGAGATCGCTATCTCGAACTATTGGAAAGAACTTCATGGATAAACGCAGTCAAAGTAGCCAGCAAACCATTAGAGCTGCATTTGTTGAGTTGGTATTAAGCCAGCGATATGACGACATAAAGGCCAGTGATATTATCAAACTTTCAGGTGTCGCTCGCTCGACCTTTTATCAACACTACGCCAGCAAAGAAGCAATATTAACCAGCAGTTTACAGCCTCCGATGTCTTGCCTTGCCGATGCTGTTTATGCTGATGCCCAGTTAAAACCGCTACAAAACATCTTGCTGCACTTCTGGGAAAAGCGCAGTTTTTGTCGATTAATACTACAAGGTATTCCGGGAAAAGCGGTAGCTGAATGTTTAACCGAATTAATTGAAACCCGCATAGATAAAATTATAGCGACCAACAATGCAGCACTTATCATTGAACCGCATCATGCGGCGATTCAAATAGCAGAGGCACAACTGGCATTACTTAGAACTTGGTTAACCGGCAAAGCCCAGTGTAATGATACTAATTTGGCGATGGCAATAAAACATACCTCGGTCGCTATGCTTAATAGTTTACAGCCTTCCCCACGCCTATATTGAATTCGACGCTATGGCCACTCGGTAATATTTCAGCTTACTTTAAAGTCATTTCACTAGCGTATAATAACTTTACAGCGTAAAATACTCATACTTGACTAATTTAGTCGGGTATTAATATTTTCATTCTCTAAATTTTATCAAAACTATAGAGAAATTTTGACGGCAAGCGTAGAGAGTAAAAAAGTGATGATCAATATTTCCGAAACTGCACAATCGCATTTCACTAAATTATTAGAACAACAAGCTGAAGGCACATGTATTCGTGTATTTGTTGTTAACCCTGGCACCGCGAATGCAGAATGTGGCGTATCGTATTGTCCAGCAGATGCCATTGAACCTGAAGATATTGAATTAAAATTTGAAAACTTTTCAGCTTATATTGATGGCGACAGTAAACCTTTTCTTGAAGACGCTGAAATTGATTTCACTACGGATCAAATGGGTTCGCAATTAACGTTAAAAGCGCCAAACGCTAAACTGAAAAAAGTGACTGACGATGCACCATTATTTGAACGTGTTGACTACTTTTTGAAAACCGAAGTGAATCCACAATTAGCGGGTCATGGTGGCGAATGTACGTTAATGGAAATTACCGACGACGCATATGCCGTTCTTCAATTCGGCGGCGGTTGTAATGGCTGTAGCCAAATTGATGTTACCGTGAAAGACGGTATCGAAAAACAATTAATTGAAACTATGGGTGACGAAATCAAAGGTGTTCGTGATATGACCGAACATGAACGTGGCGATCACTCATACTATTAAGCCGCTATTTCTACTAAGTCACTGATTACTTAAATTGAAAGTGTTACTCGAAAAACTAGGCCAAGACCCACAACGTAGCTTAACGCTATTTTTACGTGGCCTTGGTCTTTTTGCTATCGGGGTCTGCCTTATTTTTATCGGCTATTTTTATCATCACTTATGGCAAATAGTCGGTATAGCTTTTCTTGCTGTAGGTATTATATTTTCAATCTGGGGTTACGCCGGAATGTTTGCTAACCGATTACTTAATATCTTTAATCACCGTCCTAAATAAATAATACCCCGGACTTAATCAGTAATCGTTTGCTTCGCTATGACCCGATAATAATACCAAGCTAACGTTAGCCCCCGTACTAATAAAAACACACTAAACGCCGCCCATAAACCATGATTACCAAAGTCTTTTAATAACCACCATAACGGAAAGAAACAGCCAAAGGTAGCGACAATCATGCTATTTCTCATCGCTTTTGCTCTCATTAAACCAACAAAAACCCCATCGAACAAATAACACCAACAGCCTAAAATAGGCAATAGAATAAGCCAGTGAATATATTGTTTTGTCGAAGCTACCACAGCTGGGATGTTAGTAATTAAACTAATTAAAAAGTCACCGGCAAGTGCAAAAAGCAAACTGTACATTAAAGCAAAAATTCCAGTCCAAAATAACGCCAATTGCACCACTGAACTGCGCTGTTTTCTGTCTTGCTGTCCTTGCGCTTTCCCGACCAATACTTCGGTTGCATTAGCTATACCGTCTAAACCAAATGAAATAAGTAACACGAAATTCATTAATATCGCGTTCGTCGCGATCACATCATCACCCAACCTAGCGCCTTGAAAGGTAATAAAAACAAAACACAACTCTAAACACAGCGTTCTAATAAGAATATCGCGGTTGAGTTTAAAATAATGAGCGAGTGCAGACCTTTCAAATAAGTCCTTTTTAATATGGCGTAATTGCTGCCCAATACGCTGAAACAACTGTTTTAGTGATTGCTGATAGTTATTTTTCTTCATAAAAATAATATAGCTTAAGCCTATTATCATACCCGAATACTCAGCAATTAAGGTGGCTAACGCAACACCTTGAACCTGCCAGTTAAAACCTAACACAAATAATAAATCGAGTGATAGATTCATTAGGTTGGTGACAATTAATATCCACATCACAGCTTTAGCTTTATGATTACCGAGTAACCAGCCTAAAATAACTAAATTCGATAACGCCGCAGGTAATCCCCATATGCGAATGGCAACATATTGCTGCGCATAAAACTGTATTTCTGCTGAGCCCCCTGCTAAGCCTAAGCTGAAGGTTAAATAAAATGATTGCAGTAAAATTAACGTGCCGCCAATACAGCCGGCCACTAATAAACCACGTAATAAAACCAATAAACTTTGCCGACTATTTTGTCGGCCTAAGGCCTGTGCGGTAAGTCCTGTGGTCGACATTCTCAAAAAACCACACAACCAAGTAACAAAGGTAATAATCATCGCACCGACGGTACTACCGCCAAGGTAATAGGCTTGATCTAAATGCCCCAGTACTGCGCTATCGACTAAACCGAGTAAAGGCACAGTAATATTAGAAAATATCATCGGCAAGGCGATGATAAAAAGCTGTTTATGTTGACTCAGATTATAAAAATTCAATAATATCTTCCAGATTAAGAATTTATCTATTAATGCCGTAGAAAAAGCGCTATTTTTAAGCTTCAAAATTAGCAAGGATCATTATCATGAAATTAATACTCGTCGCATTATTGCTATCGTGCTTTCATTTCTCTAGCTTGGCGGCAGTTATATTACAGTATCATCACGTTAGTGATAAAACACCGGGCAGCACCAGTATTTCGCCCGCACAATTTCAAGCACATATGCAGTATTTGGCTGATAATAATTTTAATGTTGTTGCCTTATCAGATTTAATGAATTCGATTAAAAAGCAGCAACCGATTACCGATAAAACCGTGATCATCACTTTTGATGATGCTTACCTTGATATTTTATCAAACGGCAAACCGATACTCGACAAATTTAATTATCCTTTCACTATTTTTATCAACCCTGCCATTGTTGACCGCGGATCTCGCAGCTACCTTTCTTGGGCGCAACTTAAGGCAATGGCCGATGATGGAGTGATAATTGCTAACCATGGTATGGAACATGACTCTATGGCTCGAATGACTAAAGGGTTAACAGAGCAAGCATGGTTGCAAAAACAAACTGATTTATTATTAAGCGCTGAACAGATTATTAAAGAAAAAACAGGACAAAGCTGGCGTTATTTGGCTTATCCATACGGTGAGTACACCCCTGCTGTTCAGCAATGGGTGAAACAAAATGACTTTATCGCTTTTTCACAACAATCTGGTGCGGTAGGTTTAGCAACTGATTTAACCAGCGTACCACGTTTCCCTGCTTCACAACCTTATGATCAAATTTCGAGTCTACGCGATAAGTTGAAATCTTTACCTTTTAATATGACGCTAAACGATAAAAATGCAAAAACGATATTTGAATATAAAGAATCAACATCGGTCACTTTTAATGTTGTCGTTGACGACTTTCACCCTTCGCAGGTTAATTGTTATATTTCGGGCTTAGGCCGACAAAAAATTAAATGGCATGAAGACGATAGTTTTACCATTAATTACAGTGCGCCATTACCAATAGGACGCGTACGTTGTAATTGCACTGCGCCAAGCATTAGCGAACCAGGACGTTATTACTGGTATTCAAAACCTTGGTTTGTTTTAAAAGAAGGTAAGCAGTGGTATTCACTTTAAGTGATGTAAACATGTAATTTATCTGCAGCCGTTATACTGTATGTGTTGCAGATGACGGCTGCTAATTATCTATTTGCTAAGTTAACTATTTTGGTAAAGTCATTGACTAATTTCTCACCGTCAATAGTAGGCAATACACCCAAGGCTTGTTTGGGTCTAAATATCGCGGCAATTTTCCCTTGTGGATTAACCAGTACTAACGAAGCACTATGATCAACTAGATAGTTGTTTTTGTCCGCATCTTCTCCTACTGGTTCGTTAATCGCGTACATCAAACCGACATTACGTGCAAAAGGGAATAAAATCCCATGATTTGCGGTCAGTGCGATAAATTCCTTATTAAAATAAGCAATATATTGCGCTAGCTTTTCAGGCGTATCTCGTTTCGGATCGACAGAAACTAATAATACTTGCGTATTTTCGCTGACCGCTTTTAATTCATCGTAGACAAAACTCAATTCTTGCAGCGTAGTAGGACACACATCTGGACAAGAGGTATAACCAAAGAATATCCACGACCATTTATTGCTTAAATTATCTTTAGTGAATGCTTGGTTATGATGATCGGTTAATTCAAATGGCTTAATTTCTCGTGCTTGTTGATAATATAAGGCATGTTCAGGCTGTGGTAATTCAGCCGACTTTTGAAAGGCTAAAAACCCTATCGCGCCGGCTGCAACAGCGGTAATCAAATAAAACAGTTTATTCATATGGTAACTTTCCTGTCTCTGCTAACTAAGCGGTAATAAGTAGTGATCAAGCAATAATATAACGAATAATCCCATCAAATGAATGATCGAAAACTTAAAGGTGTCCATCGCAGTATTTTCATCAGCATTGAACTTTAATTTCCATGCATAAGCAAAAAACATTAAATTTAAAGAAACCGCACCAATTAAATATAACCAGTTACTCATGCCGACTAAATAAGGCAACAACCCGACCACAAAAAGTAAGACAGTATAAAGTAAAATTTGTGTTTTAGTGAAGCTCACGCCATGCGTTACTGGCAGCATCGGAATATTCACTTTCGCATATTCATCTTTACGGTGAATAGCTAACGCCCAAAAGTGAGGCGGTGTCCAAGTAAAAACCAATAAGACTAACAGCAAGGCATTGCCATGAATTTCATTGGTCATTGCAGTCCAGCCCAATAATGGTGGAATAGCGCCAGCTAAACCGCCAATGGTGATATTTTGTGGCGTAGCACGCTTTAAGTACATGGTATAAATGAAGCTATAACCGACTAAGCCCGAAAATGTCAGCCATGCTGTCAGCGGGTTTACCAGACTATATAAAATAACAAAGCCACTAAGTGCTAAAATAATGGCAAAAATTGTCGCTTTTATGGGAGTTAATCGTCCCGTGGCTACCGGGCGGTTATAGGTTCGGCCCATAATACTATCAATACGTTCATCAACAATATGATTAATCGCAGCAGCAGCCGATGATAAAAAACCAATACCGACCATTGATGGAATGAGTATTTGCCACGGAATTGCACCTGGTACCGAAAGGCACATACCGACTAAAGCGGTTAGCACTAACAGCGCCACCACCCGAGGTTTAGTTATTTCATAGTAATCACGCCAAATAGCAGATTTTGTCTCGTTGGCATCAATCTCTGAACTCACTTCATTGGTGGTTTCTGTTGTTATTGTTTCACTCATAAGTGTTCCTATAGTTTCCGTCGTAAACTGTACGTTAGGGTGATCAACGACAGCATTAGGCATGCTGCAACTACGTTATGGCTCACGGCTACCGATAAAGGTAATGAAAACCAAATATTGCTCATGCCCAATAATATTTGACAGCTAAGAATAATCGCTAAACTTAGCGCTGCTTTTTTAAAATAGGCTGACTGTGATTTTCGAAATACCATCAACGCCAACCAAAACAGATAGAGTGCGGTAACAATAGCACCGAGACGATGAACAACATGTATGGTTACGCGCGATGCATGAGATAAGTGGCCAAACTCATAACTGTTTTTTTCAGGAGGAATTAAATCAAACGAATCTTCAAAGGTCAGTAGCTCTTGCCAACCTGATTGACAAATAGGTAATTCGGTACACACTAATGCAGCATAGTTTGAAGATGTCCAACCACCTAAACCTATTTGCGCTGTTAACAGTAAAATGCCAATCAAACCGTATCGTCCATATTTTTTAATCGCATAATTACCGCCTGGTACACGATAATCAGATAATCGTAAATATAATAAAAACAATAAACTTAAGGTAGTGAATCCACCGAGTAAATGTCCCATTACGACAATAGGCATCAGTTTCATGGTAACCGTCCACATACCCAGTGCTGCTTGAAATATAACAACAACTAATATAAGCAGTGGTAGTCTTAATGGTGTGCCTTGGTCACGTCCTTTAAAAGATAAAAATGCGATGGCTAAAATTAATAGACCTAAAGCGCCAGCAAAATAGCGATGGATCATTTCATTCCATGCTTTGTGTGGCTCAACTTTTCTTTCTGGAAATGCTTGCTCAGCTTTGATAATTTGTTCTGCAGTTTCCGGCACATCAATGAGCCCATAACAACCAGGCCAATCAGGACACCCAAGGCCCGCATGGGTTAAACGAGTATATGCACCTAAGCTCACTACGATTAACGCTAATAAAATACTAATAAGTACCAAAACACGAATGCGATGGTTGCCACCGTTTCTCATCCTAGCCGACCCTTGAATACTTAAGTAACTTTTTCATGTCAGCAAGAATTTCTTTACCAAACATAGCTTGATCATCATCATTTACTGGCGGTTTGTGAGATAAAATCACGTTACCTAAGGGATCAACAACCAAAACTTGCGGTTCAGGTAAAATGTTTCTAACCTGGCTCGGGGTAGTAATAATCGTCCAGCTATTGTCAGTCAATTTTTTTGTTTGTTGTTGAGACAAGGGATTAGGAGATAGCGCGACGCGCTTTACTCTAGGCATTTCTTTGCCCAAAGCGATGTAAGAGTTATTAACACTTAATAATGTTTGCTCACAGTGAGCACCACACTGTGCTGGTAGGCTATAAATCACTAACCAGGATTTTTGTAAAGCCGGTTCTTCCAATCCTAGTTTTTCTAAAGTGAGTTCATTTTCAAATAAAGTGCCTTTATTCGTGACTCCATATTCAAGCCAATTCTGAGTTAATGCTAATTTTGCTAAGACGATAGGGAGAATAAAAGCACCTATCACCATTATCATACTACGACGAGATTTTTTCTGTGCGACATCACTCATACAACTTCACCTTGTTATTATTTTTAATTAGTGGCTTTACTATTTCTACCCAACTTAATTGAAGCCCAAACCATCAATGACAACCACGCGATCGCTAAACTAAACCACTGGAATGCATAAGCACGATGTTTTTCGGGTGGCATTACAATCGGCTGCCAATTTTTTTCATAACCGACACTCTCTGTTTTATCTAAGTAAACTACAAAGGGCAAGAGTTGACGTGAAATTAATGTCGAAAACTTATCTAATTCTATTTGTTGAACGCGTAAAGGCCAGCTTTTTTTATTGAGTTGCTGCTCCATTAGCATAATGCCTTTTTCAATTTTCCTGACATGGCCTGTCAACTGAAATTGACCAGTAATTGCTTGAATATCAGGGATTTCTTGACGGTTAATAGAACCTACCACCCAGCCTAAATTAATTAGAACCGCTTGCTTATCAACATTAAATACTTGGTAAACTCGATAACCTAATCGACCTTTGTTCGCTTGGTTATCTAATAAAAATACTACTTCGTCGTCAAATTCACCTTCCAGTAAAATTGGCAAGTCATTAATTTCATTTTTTTGTTGGGCGAGTACTTGTGTCAGTGACAAAGCTTGAATTTGGCTTAATTGCTCAATAGTAGCTAAGCGTTGTTCTTTTTGTAAAGCACGATCACTTTGCCATAATCCGAGTTTTACTAATCCCGAAAAAACAAGTAGGGTAAATATCAACCAAGGGAGGCGGATGTTTGATAAAAATGTTTTCAAACAGATAATTCCTTAAATACGTTCTTCTCGAACATTACAACACAGGAAATTTTTAAATGGCATTTGCAGTAAAAATAATAATTGTCGGCTGTTTACTCTTCATGGTATTTAGCCTTTTTCAGGCATTAATCGTACTCAATAGAAATGATCCAAACAAACCGTCAATGTCAAAATTTATTGGCCGACGCGTGATGATTTCGGCTTTTATCATTATTCTTATGTTAGTCGCTATTTTAACCGGTGTCATAACACCCAACCCACGACCTTTTTAACTATTTCGATTAACATAAATCATGTAGGTGAGGTTATTCCCCCACCTACAATATTCTGCAGTCTAGACAATATAGACAAAGACAAACAGTATTACCCAAACCACATCAACAAAATGCCAATACCAACTTGCCGCTTCGAAAGCGAAAGCGTTAGTGGGAGTAAAATGCCCTTTTAATACCCTTAAGAACACCACAATAAGCATGATAGTACCTAACGTTACATGCATACCATGAAAGCCAGTTAACATATAGAAAGTGGTGCCATAGATACCACTCGTTAAGTACAACTTCATTTCTTCAGAGTAACCATGCATATATTCTACAACTTGCAAGAATAAGAAGACAAGGCCTAATAAAATGGTTAAACCTAACCAGATTTTCAGCATTTTACGATTGTCTTTCTCTAAAGCTGAATGTGCTAAATGCGCAGTAATTGAAGATGTTAATAATAATATGGTATTAATTAGCGGTAAACCATACCAGCCCATTTTCGTAGTTTCGGTACCGTCTGGCGTGGTCAATAATGGCCAAACTGAGACAAATTCTGGCCATAACACCGCACCGGTCATCGCATTATTGTCTGCGCCGCCCAACCAAGGTACTGATAATGTTCTAGCATAAAATAGCGCACCAAAAAATGCCGCAAAAAACATCACTTCAGAAAAAATAAACCAGCTCATCCCTTGACGAAACGAGTTATCCATTTGATGACTATATTTACCTGACATCGATTCATTAATAACATTACTGAACCAGCCATAAAGCATGTAGATGATTAAACAAAAACCTGCAAGTAAGATGTAGCCGCCAAAACCACCTTCTTCACTTTTAAGCGTAGAGACGTAATTTCCTGCGCCCACGGCAATCAAAAATAATGCCACGGCTCCTACAATGGGCCAATGGCTTTGCGATGGTACGTAATAACTTTCATATTCTTTTGTTGTCATTATTATTCCCCTAAACAAGTACCGTTGCACACTAAGTGCTTGGTATAAATTGCTACGATTCCACTTTTCCGGTTACGTCATACAAAGTGTAAGACAAGGTTAGCGTTGAAATATCTTCAGGTAGCTCTGGGTCTACATAAAATTGTAGCGCCATTTCTACCTCTTCATTCGCTTTTAACGGTTGCTGCGTAAAACAGAAACATTCTATTTTTTGAAAATACGCTGCAGCTAAACCGGGTGACACTGACGGTACGGCTTGACCAATAATGTCACGGCTAGATTCATTTTTTGCATAAAATTTTACCAGTTTCCTTTCACCAGGATGAACTTTTATTTCACGGACCATAGGTTCAAAGATCCAAGGTATCCCTTGAGCAGTTCGACTTATAAACTGCACCGTAACAACTCTTTCTGTATCAATCTGCTCGACATTATAAGCAGCAGCAGTGGTTGACGTTTTTCCATTCAAACCGGTTATGTCACAAAAAACATCATATAAAGGGACCAACGCAAAACCAAAACCAAACATACCAAAAACAATTAACATCAGTTTTTTAACGACTTTATTATTCTGCTTAGTTACAGAGCTATTTTTGTTATTTAAATTTTGCAATTCGTCACCTTCATTCATGATTTATTGACTTAGTCTTCAATTTTCGGTGGTGTTGAAAAAGTGTGGTACGGAGCAGGACTAGCAACAGTCCACTCAAGCCCTTCTGCACCATCCCAAGGTTTAGCTGGTGCTTTTTCACCACCTCTAATACATTTAATCACCACAGCTAAGAAAATTAATTGCGACAGACCAAAAGCAAAACCACCTATACTCACCCATTTATTGAAGTCAGCAAACTGCAAGGCATAATCAGGAATACGACGAGGCATGCCCGCTAACCCTAAAAAGTGCATCGGGAAGAACAGTAAATTCACCGAGATTAATGAACACCAAAAATGCCATTTTCCTAACGACTCGTTATACATATTCCCGGTCCACTTTGGCAGCCAGAAATAAGCGCCAGCATAAATGGAGAATAAGGAACCCGTGACTAAAACATAATGGAAGTGGGCAACAACAAAGTAGGTATCGTGGTATTGGAAATCAGCGGGTGTTAATGCCAACATCAAACCAGAAAATCCGCCAATGGTAAATAGTATGACGAAGGCTATAGAAAACAACATCGGCGTTTCAAAACTCATTGAACCACGCCACATAGTCGCCACCCAATTGAAGACTTTCACCCCAGTAGGTACAGCGATGAGCATAGTACAATACATAAAGAACAGTTCGCCAAATAACGGCATGCCTGTTGTGAACATATGATGCGCCCAAACAATAAACGACAATAATGCAATTGAAGACGTTGCATACACCATTGAGCTATAGCCAAATAATTTCTTACGTGAAAATGCAGGAATGATGGTTGAGACAATACCAAAAGCTGGCAAGATCATAATATAGACTTCAGGGTGACCAAAGAACCAAAAGATATGCTGGAACAATACGGGGTCACCACCACCAGCGGCATTAAAGAAACTGGTGCCAAAATAGGTATCGGTTAACAGCATGGTTACCACACCCGCGAGGATGGGCATTACAGCAATTAATAAATAGGCTGTGATGAAAAATGTCCAAACAAATAATGGCATTTTCATGTAGGTCATACCTGGAGCACGCATATTCATAATGGTTACCACGATATTAATCGCGCCCATTATTGACGAAATCCCCATAATATGAACAGCAAAGACAAAAAATGCGGTGCTACCATTTGAATAAGTTGTCGAAAGTGGCGCGTAGAATGTCCAGCCAAAGTTTGGTGCACCCGACTCCATAAAAAATGTCGATAAAAGAATCGCAAAAGCAAAAGGTAAGATCCAAAAGCTCCAGTTATTCATCCGAGGTAAAGCCATATCAGGTGCACCTATCATCATAGGTATCATCCAATTTGCAAAGCCAGTAAAGGCCGGCATAATTGCACCAAAAACCATGATCAAACCATGCACGGTTGTTAGCTGATTAAAAAAGTCAGGCTCAACTATTTGTAAACCGGGCTGAAATAACTCGGCCCGAATAACCATAGCTAAAGCGCCGCCGGTTAAAAACATAATAAAAGCAAACCATAAATATAAGGTACCAATATCTTTATGGTTTGTAGTGTACAACCAACGTTTAATGCCTTGCATTTTATGGTCATCATGATGTTCGTCGTGCGAATCTTGTTCTATAACGTCTGTAGTCATTTTATATCCCCCTACTTCGCACTAGCAGCATCAACAGCTGCTGGTTGTACTAAATCACCGGTATTATTTCCCCAAGCATTACGCTCATAAGTAACAACAGCGGCTATTTCGGTTTTAGTTAACTGACTACCAAAAGCAGCCATGGCCGGATTTTTCTTACTACCGTTAATGACCATATCTAAATGAACAGCAATATCTCCTGTGGCAATTGCACTACCTTTAAGGGCTGGAAATGCCGGAGGCATACCTGCACCGTTGGGTTGATGACAAGCAACACAAGCTTTTGTATAAACCTTTTCGCCCATAACCATTAACTCATCTTGGCTATACACTTTAGCTAAGTCTTCAGCTGGAACCTCTTCGACTACTGCCGCGGTGGTATCCTCAACGGTATTTTCAGTAGCTGCTGTGTCTTCTACTATATTTTCAACAGCAGCTTTAACATCAGACGCTTGCACTGCATCACCGGTATTGTTGCCCCAAGCATTACGCTCATAGGTAACAACGGCTGCAATTTGTTTCATGCTTAATTGCTTACCATAACCTTGCATTCCTGTACCGGCGCGACCATTAAAGACAGTTTTGATATGTTCTGCGATATCACCCATAGCTACCGGGCTACCTTTAAGTGCCGGAAATGCCGGCGGTAAACCTGCACCAGAAACTTGATGACATGCTGCACAATAAGCAATATAAGTGGTTTCACCTAATGCCATCAATTCATCCATAGGGACTGCTGCAGTAAGCGATGCCTTTTCAGCTTCAGCAGCTTGCGCAGCAATCTGATGTTGTTCATCAATCCACTTGGCGTAATCTGCTGCTGATTTAACTTCAACAACTATTGGCATAAAGCCGTGATCTTTACCACAAAGTTCAGCACATTGACCTCTATAAATTCCAGGCTTATCGACTTTTGTCCAAGCTTCATTAATAAACCCAGGATTAGCATCTTGCTTTACAGCAAAAGCAGGTACCCACCAGGCATGAATGACATCGTCAGATGTAATTAAGAAACGTACTTTTTTATTAACAGGTATGACGAGATGTTTATCGACTTCAAGAAGATAATGCTCTCCTTTTTCTTCAGAGGTACCCTGCTGATTTTCATACTGCCCACGAGGAGTAGAGAGTACAGAATAGAATTCGATATCTTGATCGAAATATTTATAATGCCACTTCCACTGAGATGCAGTTACTTGAATAGTAACGTCAGAGTCATCATTATTTTCCATTTCAATCAGTGTTTTTGTTGCTGGAACAGCCATAGCGATGAGAATAACGATGGGAATTGCTGTCCAGAGGATTTCTACTTTCGTACTTTCATGAAAATCAGCTGCTTTTGCTCCTTTGGATTTTCGATGAAAAGCCATTGACCAAAACATGGCACCAAAAACTACCACACCAATTGCTACACATATATACATTGCTAACATATGTAAATCGTAAACATCCCGACTTACTTCTGTTACACCTTTGGTCAGATTCAATTGCATATCTGCCCAAGCTGAACTGGAAAGAACACTTCCCAACAACAGCCAACCTAGGTTACGTCTTTTCACACGACATCTCCTTCACCCTATATAAGTTCAAATATTGATACTTATGGACAAAAATCATCCTTCAGTACGGATTTTTATTATTTGTTTATTTTTATTGTTTGTTGGCAATTTTTATCGAAATAATTTCAGACTTTCAATATTACCTTATTATTATATTTGTACGCTTTCTAATCTAGAATTACTCAAAAGTTAATCTGGGTCAATTTAAAATTCAAGGTAAATCAAAATAAAAACCTGTAAAAACAATAGAGTGTAAACTCTAATATGGGTATAACTACAATTATAAAGGGCTACAGGCATTGTACTAAAAATGTGCAACTAATAACGAAGGCTTTCGTTAGAGATGAAGAGGTAGGTTGTTTTTTAAACAAAAAAAGATTAAGGCTCATTTATCGAGCTGGAAATGAGAATTATTATTATAAAAAGTATAACTTAGGTGATAAAACGTACGAATACAGAGAAAAGAAGACTTTAGCAAATTTCATAGATTAAAATTTGCTACATTAATTAATCGAAATTACATCCAGTTTCCTGCCCGAATCACACCTACAGCAACACCTTCAATATTAAATTCTTCTGCTGTTAAGTCTACTTTAATAGGTGAGAATTCTTCATTTTCTGCATGTAGATAAACAATATTGCCTTCACGTTTGTAACGCTTCACAGTAACGTTTTCTTCAACACGTGCCACCACCACTTGACCATTTTGAACATCTGTCGTTTGGTGAACCGCTAATAAATCGCCATCTAAGATACCAATATCTTTCATGCTATCTCCATTAACACGGAGTAAGTAATCAGCGGCAGGATGAAATAAATTGCCATCCACTTTGTAATGATCTTCTATATGCTCTTGCGCTAAAATAGGCTCTCCAGCCGCGACACGACCGATCAATGGTAACCCTTGTTTCTCAATGAGCATTTCTGACAAGCGTATGCCTCGAGAAGTACCTGGTATCATTTCAATATAGCCTTTTTTAGCCAGAGCTTTTAGGTGCTCTTCAGCCGCATTGGCCGATTTGAAACCAAAAAAAGTCGCAATTTCGGCACGTGTGGGTGGCATGCCTGTTTCAACAATATTTTCTTTAATTAAATCAAGTATTTGTTGTTGTCTATTGGTTAGTGGACGTAATTCGCTCATTGTACTTAGCATAGAGTTAAGCCTGTAAATTTACACAGTATTTACTGTGAGTATATACAGGCTATTGGTAAAGGCAAGTTTCTCATAGATTATTTTTTAAAAGAACCCGTTTTCAAATAATAAATAATTTGATCGATTACTTTCTCATTTCTGACCATAAATGGGTGAGTTGTCTCCATTTCAATATGATCATTCATCCCAGCAAGCTTGGTACTCTTCACCGAGACTTTACCATCGTCTTTATCCGGTATTAGCATAGATAAAAACAAGTTAACACTTTGGTTTCCAGCGATAATTCCTAAATTAAAATCTGCCGAACCTAGTTTATTTGGAATACTAAATTTACTCGTACCGAGTTGCATACCAGCGTCGCCATTTATAAAACTAAAACCAGGAGTATTAATTAATTTATCAACCACTTCACTGCCATTATTGGGGGGCCCTAGCATCACCACTTTATTCAGCTCATTTATCTTGTGCTTACTCAAATACTGCCTCACTAAAATTCCTCCCATAGAATGCGTAACAAAATTAACTTTTCTATTTGCGCATTCGAGTAAAGCTTTAGTAAAAACTTGCTCTGCTAATTCTTCAATTGAGTAATCGCGTGACGGATAGTTGATGTTGATCACGTGGTAACCTTCAGCCAATAAGCGCTTTTCAATCACCTTCATTGAACTTGCTGAACGTGCTAGCCCATGTAGTAATATTACACACTCAGCGTTAGATGTATTATTGGATAATGCCTGCTTACTACTTAGATTTTTATAAGATAGCTGTTGATTATTTTGATCAATCAATTGCTTTAATCGAGCTTCAACTTCTGAAACCTTATCACTAAATTGTGATTTTAGTTGTGCTAGTTCTGATTTCAGTGCATTGATTTTTTCATTCACGCGCGCTCCTTTAACCCAAATTTTAATGACCATCAAAACTTATTTATAAGAAAATGAATCTCTCTATTTAGGTATAACCAATATACATGAATACTCGTTTACGTTTTCAATAAAGCAGAAATAATTGTATGAAAATATCAAGCAATGAGTAATTGGATATATATCAAACAATCGATAATACCGAATTAGTTAATATAATGATCATTCAAAGTTTTATTTCAGATAACAGTCGCGCGGTAAATAATGATAATAATATAAAGGTTCACTAACTTTTATTAACAGCGAGCGAGTTACTTTTTTAATGGGCCTTTAGAAGGCTACACAATGCAGTAAACATACAATTGTCTTACTTTCTTTACATTATGATAGTAAATATCAGTATAGAAAATCTGCTAATTGTTCAATTTTTCTTACTAAATGATTACAAGCTGCTAACATTAAGTTATGACTCAGATGACCACTGAGATCATAGGTAGAATTGATTATAGTTATACAGAGTATAAAATAAAGATATTCAAAGTGTTAAACAGGGGTGTTGCGCGCTTTTTTTATATCGTTTTAACTCTCGATAATATTATTCCATTGCTCAATTTTATCAAGCAGGCTTCGCTCTCCCCGAAGCCTGCTTATCCTTTCAGATAAAGTTAGCTCCGTTTATTCAAATTTTACTCATAAAAAAACCTGCCAATAGCAGGTTCAATAAGCATTTGTGCTGAGCTGTTTCTAGCTAGCTTTAATACGCGTAATATTAGCGCCAAGTGCCTGTAACTTACCTTCAATATCTTGATAGCCACGGTCAATGTGATAAATACGATCAACCTGGGTTTCTGTAGTTGCAACTAATCCGGCAATCACTAGACTTGCAGAGGCACGTAAATCAGTTGCCATCACTTGAGCTCCATTTAGCGACTCTACACCACAAGAGATAGCAGTATTACCTTCAAGCTTAATGTCTGCGCCCATACGTTGTAACTCAGGAACATGCATAAAACGATTTTCAAAAATAGTTTCTGTTATCGTAGACATACCTTCAGCAATAGCATTTAAGGTCACAAATTGTGCCTGCATATCTGTTGGGAATGCAGGGTGAGGAGCGGTACGTATATTAACCGCTTTTGGGCGCTTGTTCATCGATAGTTCAATCCAATCATCACCCGTAGTGATTTTAGCACCGGCTTCTTGTAACTTACTAATTACCGCTTCTAATGTTTTAGGATCAGTATTTAAACATCTAACTTTCCCTTGTGTTACAGCTGCTGCAACTAAGAAAGTACCCGTTTCAATGCGATCTGGCATTACCCGATATTGCGTGCCATTTAGCTCGGCAACACCTTCTATTGTTAAGGTGTCTGTTCCTGCTCCAGAAACTTTCGCTCCCATCGAATTCAAACAGTTAGCTAAATCAACGATTTCAGGTTCACGAGCGGCATTTTCTATTATGCTAGTACCCTGCGCTAAAGCAGCTGCCATCATTAAATTTTCTGTGCCGGTAACACTGACGGTATCCATAAAAATGGTTGCACCCTGTAAACGGCCATCATTGCGCGCAATAATATAACCGTTTTCAACATCAATATTTGCGCCCATTAATTTCAGACCCTGAATGTGCAAATTCACCGGTCTTGCACCAATAGCACAGCCGCCAGGTAGAGAAACTTCTGCATGACCAAACCGTGCTAGCAATGGTCCTAACACCAAAATGGAAGCACGCATCGTCTTAACTAATTCGTATGATGCGCGACATTGGTCAATAGTACTTGCATCAATAACTAACTGATTATCAGCTAACCATTCAATTTTAGCGCCCAATTGGCTCAATAATTTAATGGTAGTTTCAATATCATTAAGTTTAGGAACGTTACTAAAAGTGACCGGTGTTTTCGACAGAAGCGCTGACATTAATATAGGTAAAGCGGCGTTTTTAGCGCCAGAAATGGTTACTTCACCGTTAAGGGCCGTACCACCTGTTATTTTAAATGCATCCAATGGAATATTCTTATTTAGTTATTGAAAATTAAAGCGGGAGGTTAAACATTTTTTCACGTCGCCAATTTGACGTAGTGAAGGTTTTAATCGATACCGCATGAATTGCACCGTCTTTAATTGCATCAGCTAAAGGTGCATAAATAGTTTGTTGTTTTTTAACTCGACTTAATTCGCCAAGAAAATCGGCAACGGCGATCACTTTACATTGTGAACCGTCAAATGCAACATGTAACTCGTCAAGTTCAAGGGCATCGTTAAGTAATTTTTCTATTTCTGAAACTTCCACATTATTCTCCAGTTACTAATAACATGAGTTATCAGTTTTTTGACAAAAATAAATCTACGCTACTTAATTTTGCCAACTTAATTAAATCATTAGGTAAATTATCAATCGTTAATTGACAATTTTTCTTCACACTTTGTTCCATCATAGCGAGCAGCCAGGCTAAACAAGCGGTATCCACTTTTAGTATGTTCGAAAGATCGAGTGTTAATTGACCTGTATTGAGCAAATTGTACGAGCTTTTTTCAAATGAGCGATTAATCGTAGCTAAAGTTAACGCTCCGCTGAACGTAACTTTATCGCCCTTTTGAACAAATTCTATTTGCTGCATAGTATTTCCTAATATTCATAGAAACGGTTTATTCAAACTATTTAAAAACAATTGGTCTAGCACTTTTTTGTTTAAGCAATTTGGTCACGTATGGTAAGCCTTTTTGGCGTATTAAACCGCTCAATTCTGCTTGTTTACTATCGAGCAGACTCACGCCTTCTGCAACCATATCGTAAGCTTTCCACTCTTTAGTTCTCTTATCTATTTTCACCCTAAATGAAATATCAATAGGGGGTCTACCTGGTTCTATGACTGAAGTTTTTACTGCCAAATTTTTTGCTTTTTCAAAGTTTTTCTCTGGCTCAAATTCAACTTTTTGTTTTTTATATAAGGTAAAAACTTGTGCGTAAGACGTAACTAAATATTCTCTAAAAACAGAAGCAAAATCAGCTCGGGTTTTTTTAGTTGTTTGCTTATAGTTTTTAACCCCTATAACTTTCAACGCTGCATACTTGTAATTAACATAAGGCATTAATTCTTCACGAACAATGTCTTTCAATAGATCTGGGTTTTTACGAATCTCTATTTGTTCATCAGAGAAGCGTTTAAAAGTGATTTTTGCCACTGTTTCTATCATCGCATAAGGATTTTTCTTATCGACATGATCATCTGCAAAAGCACTGAAGTTTACTAAGAAAGTAAGCCCTAATATAATTGTAAGTAATTTTTTCATTTATCTTTCCTTTATTTGACTATTCGTCATTTCCTTGACTAAATAAAAACTGTCCTATTAATTCTTCTAATACCAATGCAGGTTTAGTGTCATCGATATAATCACCTGGTATTAACGTATCTACTGACTCATCAATAAAACCTGGCAATAAACCAATATATTGTTCACCTAATAATCCAGCGGTTAAAATAGAGACTGACGTTGCTTCTGAAAAATTATCATATTGCGAGTAAATATCTAAGGTAACAACAGGCGTGTAATCTTCAGCATCTAGTGAAATATTACTCACCCGGCCGACCACAACACCACCAACTTTTATTGCTGAACGTACTTTTAAGCCACCAATGTTATCAAACTTTGCGTACAGTTGGTATGTTTCGCTATTTCCTGAAAGACCACTATCCGCAACTTTCAATGCCAACATTAATAATGCCGCAATACCTAATGCAACAAAAAAACCTACCATTAATTCAATTTTCTTCGACACCATGTCTTTCACCAAACCTAAACTATAAAAATAACTAAAAAATTAACTAGCAAACATTAATGCCGTTAGTACGAAATCTAAACCTAAAACTAATAATGACGATTGCACTACAGTAGATGTTGTAGCTCGACTGATGCCTTCAGATGTTGGTATACAATCATAACCCTTATATACCGCTATCCAGGTAACTACAAAAGCAAAAGTGACTGATTTGATTATTCCATTAAGAATGTCTTTTTCAAAATCAACTTGTGCTTGCATAACCGACCAAAAAGTACCACTGTCAACACCTAGCCATTCAACTCCAACAAGGTGACCTCCTAAAATACCTACCGCTGAAAATATCGCGGCTAATATAGGTAAGCTAATAAATCCCGCCCAAAAGCGTGGTGCAATAATACGACGTAAAGGGTCAATTGCCATCATTTCTAAACTCGATAATTGCTCAGTAGCTTTCATCAAACCTATTTCTGCGGTTAATGCCGAGCCAGCACGGCCGGCAAATAATAGTGCGGCAACTACAGGGCCTAACTCACGTAGCAGTGACAAAGCAACCATAGGTCCTAAACTACCTTCAGCGCCATAACCTACCAGAATAGTATAACCTTGTAGGGAGATAACCATGCCGATGAACAGTCCTGAAACCATCACTATGATTAGGGATAAGACACCAACAGAGTAAAGTTGCTGAATTAATAACGGAAAACCTTTACGTACATTGGGAACATGTAATATAGCTGACATTAATAAAACAACAGCTCGTCCTAAACCGGATATTAAACTAATTAAGTTTTGACCTAATATTTGAATTTGCTTCACGATGAATGCTCCTTACCAAGTAACTCATCTTGATAAGATGCTGCGGGAAAATGGAATGGCACTGGGCCGTCGGCTTCACCTTTAATAAATTGTTGCACTAAAAGTGATTGCTGCTGGCGAATTTCTTCTGGTGTGCCCTGACCAATAATTTTTTTCTCGCCTATGATGTAAATATAATCCGCAATACTCATGACTTCGGTAACATCATGTGAAACTACAACGGAGGTTAAACCTAATGCTTCACTTAAATCTTTAATTAAGCGAACAATAACGCCCATAGAGATAGGGTCTTGCCCGGCAAAAGGTTCATCATATAAAATAAGCTCAGGATCAAGTGCTATGGCTCTGGCTAAAGCTACCCGACGTGCCATTCCACCTGAAAGCTCTGCTGGGGCTAAATCTCTAGCACCTCTTAAGCCAACAGCTTCAAGCTTCATTAAAACCATTTTTTCAATAAGATTCTCAGATAAGTCGCTATGTTCACGCATTGGAAAGGCGATGTTGTCGTAAACGCTCATATCGGTAAATAATGCGCCACTTTGAAAGAGCATGCTCATACGTTTACGTATTTCGTATAAAGCACGACGAGACAAAGTAGGAATGTTTTGTCCATCGAATAAAATTTTCCCTGCAGTTGGCTTAAGTTGGCCACCAATTAAACGTAGCAAGGTTGTTTTTCCGATACCGCTAGGCCCCATAATAGCGGTTACTTTTCCTTTAGGAATAGACAAGCTAATGTCGTCATAAATTACCCTTTCATCGCGATTAAAGCTCATGTTTTGGATATCTATCAAGATTTCAGACATAGGATTCTAGTAACGTCACTGTTAGTTCATATTTGATTTTCCCGAATTTTACCTTAGCGAGTAAAATACTTCATTATAAATGCGTAAAAAAAATGGATAAAAATCGTAAGAAAACGTGCCAAAACGTAAGAAAGTGTAAGTTCGCTTTCTTTTAGCCATCACTTACTATGCAGCTTAACAGGCATCGCCCTAAGCTTTACTGGCTAAACTTATTGTAAAGCAGCAGGTATAAATTTTACTTTTTTAATTTTTTTACCCTGTTTTGATAATTTCTCTTTGTTTTTAAGCCGCAACACGCGACAATTCAGCCTTTCAATATAGGAGCCATTAATGTTCATCCAAATACTAATTTTACTTGTTTCCCTCGTTACCTTGGTCTGGAGTGCCGATAAATTTGTCTTTGGTGCTTCATCACTAGCAAGAAATTTTGGTATTTCTCCGATGATCATTGGCTTAACCATAGTTGCTATGGGTTCGTCAGCACCAGAAATGATGATAGCAGCAACAGCTTCTTTAGACGGAAAATCTAATATAGCTATAGGTAACGCCATTGGTTCAAATATTACCAATATTGCTTTAGTGCTTGGTATCACCGCGTTATTTCTTCCGCTAACGGTATCCTCTTCTACGGTAAAGCGTGAAATCCCACTGATATTATTTATAACCGCATTAGCTTATTGGATGCTGTCTGACAGTTATTTTGGATTTAGTGAAGGCTTGTTATTAATGATCGGCTTTTTTGTCTATATTATTACCTTATTGGTGATTACGATACGTGCTTCCAAAAACCGCCCCATGGATGACCCGTTAATTATAGAGGCAGAGCAAGAAGTTCCAGAGAGTGTAAGTAAACCGAAATCGTTTTTATGGCTTATTATCGGTATGATATTACTGCCATTAAGCGCAAGCTTTTTAGTTGACTCTTCCGTTTTTATTGCCAAAACTTTTGGTATTAGCGATCTTGTTATTAGTTTGACCGTTATTGCCATAGGAACGAGTTTACCTGAACTGGCAGCCAGTATTATGAGCATTATAAAAAAAGAAGACGATTTAGCCTTGGGTAATATTATTGGCTCAAATATTTTTAATATTTTTGCTGTACTGTCATTAGCGGGCTTAATTGCGCCTGGCGAAATAGATCCAGACGTCGCAACGCGTGATGCACCCTATATGTTAGGTGTTACCGTTTTATTGTTTTTAATATGCTTTACTCGAAATAAGGGTAGTTTTCGTATTACTCGCATGAAAGGTTTGTTATTAATTGGTGTATTTGTCGCTTATCAAATATTGCTTTTTAGCCAATTAAAACATTAACGTTTTATTTAAACCAAATATAAATAGCGAAAAAAAATGAATGATTTTAAACAACTCGCCTTAGATGTTATTCACATTGAACAACAAGCTATTGCAGAATTAGCCCAATACATTAACCCCGGCTTTGAACTGGCTTGTCAATTAATGTTCAATTGTCAGGGCAGAGTCATTATTGTCGGTATGGGCAAGTCTGGCCATATCGGTGGAAAGATTGCCGCTACGTTAGCGAGTACTGGCACACCTGCTTTTTTCGTTCATCCAGGTGAAGCAAGTCATGGTGATTTAGGTATGATCACCCGTGATGACGTGGTCTTAACTATTTCAAACTCCGGTGAAACTGGCGAAGTATTAGCAATAGTTCCGGTGATAAAGCGCATTGGCGCCAAGCTCATTGCCATGACTGGTAACCCTGAGTCGACTTTAGCTAAACTCGGTGACACCCATGTTTGTGTTGCGGTTTCACAAGAAGCCTGTCCGCTAGGTTTGGCACCGACATCAAGCACGACAGCGACACTAGTAATGGGCGATGCCCTAGCAGTGGCATTATTAAATGCCCGTGGTTTTACCGCTGACGATTTTGCCTTGTCTCACCCAGGTGGTAGCTTAGGTAAACGCTTATTACTGCGCCTTAGCGATATTATGCAAAGCGGAGAACGCCTACCTACTGTTAATATTAAAGCCAAAATTAAAGACGCTTTGGTAGAGATGTCATTAAAAGGCTTAGGCATGACTGCCGTTATTGACGATAAAAAACAGTTGAAAGGATTGTTTACTGATGGCGATTTACGTCGTATTCTTGATGAACGTATTGATATTCATCTTGACTCGATTGAATCAGTGATGACCAAAAATCCAACCGTTGCACACCAAGATATGCTTGCCGCAGAGGGTTTAAAAATAATGGAAGATAAAAAAATTAATGGCTTAATCATCGTTAATAACAACAATCAACCCATTGGTGCAATGAATATGCATGATCTACTCAAGTCTGGACTTATCTAACATGCAAACTTTATACGGTGAAATTTCTGAATCCGCTTTTTCAGCAATGAAAAAAATCAAATTATTGGTTTGTGACATTGATGGCGTTTTTTCAGACGGCAGAATTTATTTAGGCAACAATGGTGAAGAATTAAAAGCCTTTCACACGAAAGACGGCTATGGCATAAAAGCACTCGGTGTGAGTGGTGTTGATGTTGCTGTCATCACCGGCAGAACCTCCAATATTGTTGCGACTCGCATGTCTGCTTTACAAGTAAAATATATTGTTCAAGGTGAAGAGAACAAACTGCCGGCATTAAAAAAAATAGCCGAACAACTCAAACTTTCAATTGACGAAATAGCTTATGTTGGTGATGACATGCCAGATTTCGAATGTATAAGTTACGTAGGTTTAGGCATTGCCGTTAATGACGCTCATCCAGCCATATTGTCGATTGCTAATTACACCACATTTAATCGTGGTGGTTTCGGCGCTGTACGTGAAATTTGTGATTTAATTATGCTTAGCCAAGAAACCCTAGCGAATGCTAGCGGTGCTAGTATATGAATAGACTTTATAGTTTAACGCTACTTTTCTTTATTATTGCCGGTGGCGTGTATGGCATTATCGAATGGAGAAATTCCTCTATTCCGCAATTTCAAAGAATAGATGAAACGATTACTCCCGATTTTATTGCTGAAAATTTACATAGCAACGTTTACAAAGCTCAAGGAAGCTTAGCTTATGTGGTTGATGCACAAAGAATGGAACACTACGCAGCGCTAGCGATAACCAACTTTGAATTCCCTCAATATACCTTACATCCAAAAAATAATGCGCCAACATGGAAAATTACCGCAAATGAAGGCATATTATATAATAATAACCGTGTAAAATTAGAACATCAGGTTCGCTTAATAGCAACAGATCCAACAAGTTTGTTACAAGAAGTTCAAGGAAAATATTTTGAACTTGATCTAAGAACAAACATCATAAGCTCTGAACAAGAAATTAGAATTATCGGTAAAGGGTTTACCATCGATGGTAAGGGTTTAATTGTCGACTTAAACACCAACCAAATGACATTAACTAAACATGTGAAATCCATTTATGAAATTGTTAAAGAATAGCCTTTTATGCATAATATTATTAAGCACTGCATTTTCGTCAAGTGCTGCTGAGAAGTTTGATATCACACAAAAAATTGAAATTGATGCATCCAGACAGGCCGCGGATCTTAAGAATAAAGTATTTAGCTATATGGATAACGTTGTTATCACTCAAGGAACGCTCATTATTCGCGCCGATTTAGCACAAGTATTTACCCAAACAGGTGCTAAACGAAAAACCTATATTGCCAAAGGAAAGCCTGCAACTTTTAACCATACACTAGCCGATGGAACCCCACTCAGCTTACAGGCGAATGAAATAAAATATGATCCAACGAACAACTTAGTTATTATTTCAGGTGATGCTATATTACGCCAAGAAGACAGTATAGTGAGTGGTAGCAAGATTACCTATAACATTGAAACCCAATTTGTAAATGCTGAAAGTAAAACTAATGAACGCACAAAAACTATTTTCCAGCCAAAAGAAAAAGTAGCTACTAAAGTGAAAAAAATTATCACTCAGGAAAACAAATAGCTTATGAAAAAAAGTACCCTAATAGCTAGAGGGCTTGCTAAAGCATACAAAGGCCGAAAAGTTGTTAAAAATGTTAGCTTGCAGGTATCTGCAGGTCAAGTGGTTGGTTTGCTTGGACCAAACGGTGCAGGTAAAACAACTTCGTTTTACATGATTGTCGGTCTAGTAGAAAGTGACAGTGGTGAGATTATTTTAAATGATGAAAACCTCACCTTAGCGCCAATGCATGAACGCGCACGTAAAGGGATTGGTTACTTACCTCAAGAAGCGTCTATATTTAGAAAGCTCAGTGTTTACGATAATATTATGGCGATATTACAAACGCGTAAATCTTTAAGTGATGCTGAGCGTGAAGAAAAATTAGAACACTTGGTTGAAGAATTTAACATTGGCCATATCAAAGACAACTTAGGTATGAGCTTGTCGGGTGGCGAACGCCGCCGGGTAGAAATAGCGAGAGCTTTAGCGGCTGAACCAAAGTTTATTTTATTAGATGAACCTTTTGCAGGTGTTGATCCAATTTCTGTAGGTGATATTAAAAAAATTATTCTACACTTAAAAGAACGTGGCATTGGCGTGTTAATTACCGACCATAACGTAAGAGAAACTCTTGACGTATGCGAACATGCATATATCGTGAGCCATGGTGAACTTATTGCTGAAGGTAATGCTGATCAAATTCTTGCAAATCAACATGTAAGAGATGTATACCTTGGTGAACAATTCACGTTATAGTAGTTTATAAATTGAGAATGTTTTTGTATTATACGATTATAAAGACATTCCACTAAAAATAATAGGAAGTTAATGACCTAAATGCGCCCTACTTTACAACTCCGCATAGGACAACAATTAACCATGACGCCACAATTGCAGCAAGCAATAAAATTGCTGCAATTGTCGACGTTAGAGCTTCAACAAGAAATCCAAGAAGCCTTGGAAAGCAATCCATTATTAGAAATGGATGAATCGCAAAGCAACGTTGAAGAAAAACAGAAAGACAACCTTGAGGAAGCTTACACTTCAGGCTCTGGGGATGTTGTTGAAACGCCCATTTCTGACGGTACCGAAGACTCAACGCCAACCATCGACGAAATAAGTACGACAGAGGCAATGAGTAAAACCGAAATTCCTGAAGAATTGAGCATGGATACCACCTGGGACGATAACTACACCGCTGGTACTGCAAGTTCAAGTGCAGGACCCGCTTCAGAAGATTACACTTATCAAGGTGAAACCAAAGACTCTATTCAAGATCACCTGCGTTGGCAAATGGAACTATCCCCTTTTACCGATACCGACCGTGCTATCGCGACAGCAATTATTGACGCTGTCGACGATGCCGGCTATTTAACAGTAAGTAGCGACGATATTTTAGAAAGTGTTGCCATTGATGGTGTTGAACTCGATGAAATTGAAGTCGTATTAAAGCGTATTAATCTTTTCGACCCCGTTGGCGTTGCCGCTCGCTCTATTTCTGAATGTTTAATTATTCAGCTTAATCAATTTGACCCTGCAACACCTTGGTTAACAGAAAGTAAGTTAGTGTTACGTGACTATATTGACCTGCTCGGGAATAGAGATTATCGGACATTAATGCGTAAAACTCGTTTGAAAGAAGATCAATTACGTGAAGTGGTACGTCTCATTCAAACGCTTGATCCTCGCCCTGGCGACAGTGTTATCAAAAGTGACGATCAATATGTTATACCTGATGTTTCTGTTGAAAAGAAAAATGGTCGTTGGGTAGTGGAATTAAACCCAGATACCGCACCAAAGCTATCTGTCAATCAGCAATACGCGTCCATGACACGCTCGATGAAGTCATCAGCCGACACGCAATTTATTCGTTCTAACTTACAAGATGCTAAATGGTTTATTAAGAGTCTAGAAAGCCGCAACGATACTTTACTGAAAGTTTCCAACTGTATTGTGCAACGTCAGATTGGCTTCTTTGAACATGGTAATGAAGCAATGCGTCCGATGGTATTAAATGATATTGCCGAAGCCGTTGACATGCATGAATCAACAATTTCTCGAGTAACAACGCAGAAATATATGCATACTCCAAGAGGTATTTTTGAACTGAAATTCTTCTTTTCTAGCCATGTGAGTACAGAAAATGGTGGTGAATGCTCATCAACAGCTATCCGCGCGTTAATTAAAAAATTAGTGGCGGCTGAAATCCCCGCAAAACCACTAAGTGATAGTAAAATGGCAGACTTATTAGCCGATCAAGGGATTAATGTTGCTCGACGAACTATTGCAAAATATCGTGAGTCACTATCTATTCCACCTTCAAATCAACGAAAAAGTTTACTTTAACTAAAATATGAGGAATTAAGCTTATGAAAATTAGTCTTTCTGGTCACCATGTTGAAATTACCGAAGCTTTACGCGAAAACGTGAATACAAAAATGACGAAATTATCTCGACATTTTGATCATATCAATAATGTTAATATAGTACTCACCGTTGAAAAATTAAATCAAATTGCTGAAGCCAGTATCCACGTGAGTGGCACTGATATACATGCTAAAGCCGAGAATGCCGATATGTATGCGTCAATTGATAATCTAGTTGATAAGCTTGATCGCCAAATATTAAAATATAAAGGTAAAATGAATCAACATTAATGTTGAATAACAACTTTCCTTCAAACAAAGAATGTAAATAGCATAATGAAGTTGCAAGATATACTCACCCTCGACTGCACGCTTTGTGCAGTTAGAGGGACTAGCAAAAAGAAACTCCTTGAAATTATTTGCGAAACTGCTGCAAAAAAAATCAATAACTTAGACACCTACCAATTACTTCAAAGCTTGATGAGTCGAGAAAAAGTAGGGTCGACTGGTATTGGTAATGGCATTGCAATTCCTCATGGTCGTTTGGCAGACACCTCACAAGTGATTGCTGTTTTATTGACCAGTGAAAAAGCCATCGAATTTGATGCTATCGATAACCGCGGGGTTGATATTTTTATCGCATTATTCGTACCAGAAGAGAATTGTCAGCAACATTTAGATACTTTACAGAGTATTGCAAAAATTTTTAGCGATAAACATATCGCTAAAAAAGTTAGAAAGTGTCAAAGCTCAACAGAGCTTTTCCATATAATAAAAACGACTAATAGTTAAGATTTTACTCAGGAAAATAATAGATGAAACTCATGGTAGTCAGCGGGCGCTCCGGCTCAGGAAAAAGTGTCGCATTACGTGTACTTGAAGATCTAGGTTACTATTGTGTTGACAATATCCCCGTAAATTTATTACCGGCATTAACACATACTGTCATTAATGATTATGATAATGTTGCGGTCAGTTTAGATGTACGAAACTTACCTGCGGATCCCTCTGATATTTCAGAAATACTAGACTATCTGCCAAATGCTGTCGAGCTTGATATTCTCTATTTAGATGCAGATGATTCAGATTTGATCCGCCGTTTTAGCGAAACTCGTCGTTTACACCCCTTGATTAAACAAAATATCCCTCTTGATCAAGCGATAGCTTTAGAGAAAAAATTACTCGATCCCATTTCAACCCGCGCAGGTTTATATATAAATACCAGTCAGTTAACACCACATCAATTAGCTGATTTAGTAAGAGAGCGTATTCTAGGCAAAACCTCTGCTTCTATGGTAGTTGTTTTTGAATCCTTTGGTTTCAAACATGGTGTACCACAAGATGCAGATTATGTTTTTGATGCTCGATTTTTACCCAATCCATTCTGGGAAAAAGAACTTAAAGGTTTTACGGGTCTTGACCAACCAGTACAAGAATTTTTAGCCAGCCAACCAATAGTCACTAAATTCATCTGGCAAATTAATAGCTTTATGATGACTTGGTTGCCTCATTTAGAACGAAATAATCGTAGCTATATAACCATCGCGGTTGGCTGTACCGGCGGTAAACATCGTTCTGTATATATTACTGAACTGCTCGCCAATAATTTACGTAAAGAACGTGAAGACGTGCAAACACACCATCGTGATATTAATATAAAAAGCACCTAATTATGATCAGTTATGCAAGAATATAAAAAATCATTAATCATCAGTAACAAGCTCGGATTGCACGCTCGTGCTGCAACTAAACTTGCTCAACTGAGTTTAAAGTTTAATGCCAAAGTGACTATCAGTTTAGAAGGGAAAGAAGCTGATGCTAATAGTATTATGGGCTTAATGCTCCTGGCAGGAGGGTTTGGTAAATCCGTTGAGATTATTACGCAAGGCACCGATGCCCAACAAGCACTCAAAGACGTTTGTCAGCTATTTTCGAATAAATTTAATGAAGACGAATAAGCAGATATATATTAAAAATATACTTATTCTAAAATAGAGTTAAGTTATTATTAGTTAAGAAAATTTATCCTAAATAACCTGAGCTCATTTTCGTTAACCTAGCTATAATAAAAATTATATAATTTTCATTTTACTGCGGCACAGGAAAACTTTATGCCGGAAATATCAAAGCTACATAAAAATCATCAACGCCTGCAACAAGTCAATGAAGCACTTGGTAGCGGCATGTTTGTGCATGTTAGAAAACTATTACAGAACATGCCTGTTTATGATATTGCCCTGATATTAGAGTCTTCTCACCCAAAAAGTCGTGCTGTTTTATGGCAACTTATCGATGACGACAATCAAGGTGAGGTACTTGAAGAACTTAACGAAGAAGTTCGCAAAGGTATTCTAAAAAACATTCGTCCTGAAAAATTAGCAGAAGTCGCTGAAGGTATGGATGTTGATGATCTAGCAGAAGTTTTACGGACTCTACCTGACAGTGTATTTCAAGAAGTATTAAGCGCGATGGACTCACAAGATCGTGGGCGAGTAGAAGCGGCATTGTCCTTTGAAGAGGATACCGCTGGCGGTATCATGAACACAGATACCATCACGTTAAGGCCAGATGTTACGGTTGATGTGGTATTACGTTATTTGCGTTTACGCGGTGAATTACCCGAAGCGACTGATTCATTTTATGTTGTTGATAGAACAAATTATTTTATTGGTGCGGTTTCTTTAGCTGCTATCGTTACCGCTAAGCCAGAAATTATCATTTCCACCTTAATCGACAATGATGTACAGGCAATTAAAGCTGACATGTCTGATAGTGATGTTGCCCAACTATTTGAACGATTTGACTGGTTTTCTGCCCCGGTAGTTGACGATAAAGACCGTTTACTGGGCCGGATTACCATCGATGATGTCATTGATATTATTCGTGAAGATGCAGAACATTCCATGATGAGTATGGCTGGCTTAGATGACGAAGCGGATACCTTTGCCCCTGTATTGAAAAGTACTCAACAGCGCTCTATTTGGCTCGGGGTCAATTTAATAACCGCTTTGTTAGCGGTTGCAGTATCTAGTATGTTTGAGGGGATTTTAAGCCAATTGGCTATTCTAGCTGTTTTAAATTCTTTAGTGCCAAGCATGGGGGGGGTTGCTGGCAACCAAACCTTAACCTTAGTCATTCGCGCTATTGCTTTAGGCCATGTTGGGAATGCTAACGCGAGGATCCTATTGCATAAAGAGTTAGCCGTGGGTTTTTTAAATGGCATTATCTGGGCGGTATTAATTGCGGGTGTCGTTGCGATTTGGCAGCAAAACTTATTACTTGGTGGCGTGATAGCTTTTGCCATGCTGATGAACTTAACTGCCGCAGGTATAGCAGGTGTAGCTATTCCTTTATTTTTGCAACGAATAAATATTGACCCTGCTTTGGCTGGTAGTGTGATATTAACTACCATTACGGATGTTGTCGGTATTTTTGCTTTTTTAGGTACGGCTACCTTATTACTTTCTTAAAAAACAAGTCTAAAAACCTAACTACTGAAAAAATTTCGACAGGGGTTTATCGACTTGTTATATTTTAAAAACGATTGATTTAATTACCAGCAACCTGCATTTCTTCAATCAATAATGAACCGGTTAAAATACTACCGCGTAAGTCTATATCGCTACCAACCGCCACTAAGCCTTTAAACATATCTGACAAGTTACCCGCAATAGTGACTTCAGAAACAGGGTAAGCAATTTCGCCATTTTCAACCCAAAACCCCGCAGCACCACGTGAATAATCTCCGTTGAGAACATTAACGCCTTGCCCCATTAATTCTGTCACTAAAAATCCTGTACCCAAAGTTTTCAACATAGCATCGAAGTCTCCACCATTTGCGGAACCTTTGGCATTAAGTTGCCAGTTATGAATGCCACCGGCATGTCCCGTTGTAGTCAAGCCTAATTTACGGGCAGAATAGCTGGTTAATAAATATGTTTCTAAACAGCCGTCGACAATAATTTCACGGTCAATGGTTTTCACCCCTTCACTATCAAAAGTACTACTCGCCAGCCCCTTGAGTATATGCGGTCGTTCGCTAATATTTAAAAATTTTGGGAATACTTGCTTGCCAATCGAATCCATTAAAAATGATGATTTTCGATATAAGTTACCGCCACTGATCGCGGCAATAAAATGACCGAAGATAGTATTAGCGATATCAGCACGAAACATTACCGGTACTTTCCCGGTAGTCAACTTTCTGGAATTTAAGCGTGACAATGCTTCTTTAGAGGCTTGTATACCAAGTCCAATACCATTATCCATCAAATCAAAATCGCGATTGACGGTATATGCATAATCCCGTTGCATATCGTCACCTTCTGAGGCTATCATCACACAACTTAAGCTATGACGTGAGCTCGGGTAACCGACTATTTGTCCATGAGTATTTCCATAGACTTTATATCCTTCAAAACTATCAAGAGAAGCGCCATCTGAATTGGTGATACGAGAATCAAAAGCTAAGGCACTATCTTCACATGCTTTTGCTATCTCAATAGCTTGATCTGTTGTTAATGCTTTCGGATGATACAGATCTAAATCAATAGGCGACATTTCTAACATTTCTTTGTCAGCCAAACCAGAGCAGTCATCAACTGAAGTATATTTAGCAATGTTAACTGCTGCTTGTACCGTTTGCTTTAATGCGGCTTCTGACAAATCAGCGGTTGAAGCACTGCCCTTTCGTCCTTGTTGATAAACTGTAATTCCTAGTGCGCCATCATTGGTAAATTCAACATTCTCCACTTCACCGAAACGTGTACCGACACTTAACCCTTCCTGTCTGCTAATTGATGCTTCGGCGGCGTCTGCACCCAACGACTTGGCTAAATCGAGAACTTGCGCAACTCTTTGTTCAACTTGTGTTAATTGTTCTTTCATCGAATATTTAGGTGTCATCGTTTGAGTCATAATAGATCTTTTTCTTCTATAAATACTAGGAATAGGAAAATATGCGCTGTATACCATAAGCACTTACGAGTATAATGGCGATAATTATCACTTTAATAGCTAATATTATGCCCGACTCTGTAAACGATATCGATGAATTAGATGAAGAATTAAAAAGTAAATCAGAAGTAAAACGCGAAATGCTTAAGTTACAAGCTTTTGGCCAGTCGCTAATCGATTTATCTAAGCATCAACGTAGTAAAATTCCTTTTACAGAAGATATTAAAGACGCCTTAGTTTTGGCTGACAAAATTAAAAATAAACATGAAGCATTGCGCCGTCATGTTCGACACCTAGCAAAAATATTATTAGAAACTGATTTAGAGCCTATTTATCATGCACTTGATGTTATGGCTAATAAACATCAACAAGAAACAGCCAAATTCGTAAAACTTGAAAAGATGCGTGATGATATCATTGAGCAAGGCAGTACTATGATTGAAGAGCTTCTTGCTGAGTACGACGGAATGGACAGACAAAAGCTTCGTCAATTAGTACGTCAAGCTACAAAAGAGAAAAAAGCAGAAAAACTTGGCAAGTACTGTAAAGAACTATTTGACTACTTAAAAAAGAATACAGCAAAGATAAATTAACATGAAATAAAAAAAACCTGCAAATGCAGGTTTTTTTAAAGTAGAACAACGTAAGTTACTGAAATAAACTCAGCTTAGAAGTTATAGAGTATTTATTTACTTGCACGAGAGACATATTCACCCGATCGTGTATCTACTTTAACAATTTCACCAATTTGAATAAATAGTGGCACACGAATAACTGCACCGGTATTCAAGGTTGCCGGTTTACCACCCGTACCCGCAGTATCACCTTTCAAGCCAGGGTCTGTTTCGGTTACTTCTAAATCAACAAAGTTGGGGGTTGTTACGGTAATAGGTGAGCCGTTCCATAAAGTAATGGTACAAATATCGCCTTCTTTTAACCATTTAAGACAATCAGCAACGGCTTTTTCATCAGCTGCGATTTGATCAAAGGTTTCATTATTCATAAAATGCCAAAACTCGCCGTCTGCATATAAATATGCAAGTTCGGTTTCCAATACATCAGCGCCTTCGCAAGACTCGCCTGATTTAAAGGTTTTCTCTAGCACTTTATTAGAGATGAGTTTACGAATTTTAACGCGATTAAAGGCTTGACCTTTACCCGGTTTTACTAATTCGTTTTCTAAAATGTTACAAGGTTCGCCGTCAATCATCAATTTAAGACCAGCCTTAAATTGATTTGTACTAAAATTAGCCATATTAATGTTCTCTTATACTCACACAAATAACGCAGAGATTAAAATTGAAATTAGAAATGCCGCAGATAATAACCCAAATCAGTGATCAATTGCACACTTCTTGGCAAAAAGAGTTAGGTAATGTTGTTACCGATCCTAAAAAACTTTTACAAATGCTAGAAATTGATAGTGACGATTATTTGCACCACTTCGCTGCACGTAAGTTATTTCCCGTTCGCGTACCAAAACCCTACATATCTCGTATCAAAAAAGGTGATTTTAACGACCCATTACTAAAACAAGTCATGCCGCTCTCAGACGAGCATATCATAACAACAGGATACTCCACAGATCCGCTTGAAGAACATGACACTGTTGCGGAAGGCTTGTTACATAAATATAAACATCGTGTCTTAATGATCGTAAAATCTGGCTGTGCAATTAATTGTCGTTATTGTTTCCGTCGGCATTTTCCTTATGCAGATAATAGCCCGAGTAAAGCCAGTTGGCAGCCCGCGTTAAGCTATATTAAAAATCATGATGAGATTAACGAAGTAATATTCAGTGGTGGCGATCCATTAATGGCTAGCGACGAACATTTACATTGGTTAGTTGCACAGCTTGAAGAGATACCACACATAACCCGTTTACGTATTCATAGCCGTTTGCCCGTTGTTATTCCACAACGTATTACTGATGTATTAGTAAAGATGTTGTCTGAAACTCGTTTAAAAACCACCATGGTCTTTCATATTAATCATCCCAATGAAATTGATGGGCAGGTTAAACAAGCCGTTGAAAAGTTGCGTACCGCCAGAATTCCTTTATTTAACCAGAGTGTATTATTAAAGGGCGTGAATGATAATCACGAAGTTTTATGCCAGCTCAGTGAACAGCTCTTTGACCATGGTATTCAGCCTTATTATTTACATATGTTTGATGCTGTGCAAGGGGTTGCTCATTTTGACGTCGGGGAAAATAGAGCAAAAGAGATTGCCCAAAAAATGATGGCAAAATTACCCGGATTTTTGATGCCTAAATTAGTCAGAGAAATTGCCGGAGAAGCTAACAAAACACCGATCAATTTGGCATAATAGCGTCATTATTTAGATCATTTAATTATAGAGACCCTATGAGCGCAAAAGTAAGCAAGCAACTTATTGATAACCTTTCAATTATTTTAAAACAGTCCTTAACCGCTGATGCGACTTTAGCTGATTTACGTGAAAAAAAACAAGCAAGTTTTGCCGCTATTTTCACTAAAGATGCTGGTTTTACCTGCTCAGCAAATACTTTTCAGCCATACGTTGAAGAGGTTGCCAACGATTTAATTTTTTGGCAAAAAACGTCAGATCAACAAACCCTCATTTCCATTGTAAAAAAAATCGAGCAGCTTTTTAAAGTACTTGCTAATTTTGAACAGAGTCACAATTAATCGCTTGGTAAGCAGCACCATTTTAAACCGGTACTAATCGACGTCTGTAGATACAAAAAAACGCCATATTTGTTGAATATAAATATGGCGTTTTGCTTTACTGAAATTAAAAAATCTATTTCATGACATGATTTTCAAATGTATCTTTAAACCATTCATCAAGTAGTTGCTTTTCAAAACCAAGTGATTTATTGCGATATTTCATATGAGTATTGCTCATAAAGCCCATATCCTTGATATTTTCTTTTTTAGTTAAAATAACCGTATCATCTGCTGCAAGTAGCTTAAATTCAAACTCGAAACGAGGATAATAGATATCTTTAACAATTCTCAGTTGTCGAACGCCACCAAAGTGAACATCGCCGGCTAAATCAATATCGGTGACTTCGATTACAAGTGTTTGATTTGCTGGTAATCCTTCAGCTAACTTAGCAATATGCTTTTCAAGATCTTTGAACATACTCTTTCTAAAGTGGCTTTTACTGCCATTTCCCGCATGGATATCTCGATATTTATCAGGATTGGTCCAGGTAACGTTAACATCGGCGGCTTCAGCTATGGGTTGCAAAAAAACGGCACCATATAGCACTGAAACAGCTATTAATATTTTAAGTGATTTAGTCATAATATTTCCTTACCGTGAATGGTATTAATGAGTGAACTCTATTAAAACTTATCTAATCTGAAAAAGACGTATTAATTTGTAACAGCCATGTAATTAATTATTATTTTAGCAGATATCACTTAAAAAATTGCGATAATACCATCATTACAATCGTATCAACGCGTTGCTTTCTTTCTATAGAATTATAATCTTTCTGAACAAAACCTTGCACTGCGCCACGCCAAACACGTTGCCGACTGTTGACGTCTTCTACGTACATAAGAAAGCTTCCTTTTTTCAATTCATCTTTCGCTTGTAAGCCCGGAGTTACCCCAAATTTTTCACTAATTGTTTTATCGGATAAATCGTCAGATAACGCGATTGCAAAGCCGATATAAAAATCAGCTCGATGATTATTTTCAGTAAAGTGATAATCTTGGTCAGAAAATTTTTCCATAATAGCTTGAGCGTAAATATGGTAAATAGCTTTAATTTGCTCTGGTTTTAAAGAAGCATCATCTACATACTTAGGTGATAAAGAGAATCTGCTGCCTGGCGGATATTTAGTAGGGATATCCCAAACACTCGACACCGCTAATGCAGAGCCTCGTTCAATAGGAGTTTGCACCACCTGAACACAGGCGGTCAGTACCATTAAACTAATAAACGTTATTGAGAGTTGTAAACTTTTCATTTTTCTTCCTGAAATTACTAATAAGTGTCAAGTTAACTTAGCCATATGTTACCGAAAAATTTCAGTGTGTATAGATCTCACCTGACTTATTTCTGCAACAAATTGTACAAATATCGACCTTGCTTTTAATCAATTGACGGTAAAATTTGATTACCGTTCAACATCAGAGTTTTTAACTAATAAACAAAATAACTAATAAATATCCCCAGATTATATAAATGTATTCTAGCTATAATTTCGACAAGCGTTTGCAATGAGAAAAGCTAATTTACCTTGCGTTTTCTTGATGCTTTTGCATCATTTCACCATAAACATGATAAATGCCCCCAACATTGCGCCAAATAAAGCAGCAGCAAATAATTGCTTATTTTGGCTTTTTACAGGGTTGGATAACAAGTCTATAGGCTCTTCTGGCACAACAATGTCTATTTGAGCTATTTCAAAAACGGCGGCCAAACTTAACACAGTTTCTTGAGAGGCATTACCATAACGTTCAACACGTTGTACGGTTCGTAAACTAATCGCACAAGCATCAGCTAAATGCTGTTGCGTCCAACCATGCTGTGTACGCAACGTTTTTATTTTCTTAGCGTTAACATCCATTTTATTCACCAAACCACATATAAGCGATTTCTACCACGGAAATTCCGGCAATAAGACCACCTAAAAAGATGACGGGAATAGACCACCAAAGCTTGTCTTTATTCAGTTGTCGACTTTTCGTTAACGCTTGCTTCAATGTTTGAACATGTACGCCATTTTTGATCAAGGTACAGTGGGTTTCACCACTGAATATATCAACAACATGAAGTTCCACTTCATAGCAATCTTTTTCAATCGAAAATGTGTGAATAGATTTACGTCTAAATGACCATTTTTTAGAGGCTAATTTATTATTAATATATAGTTTCTCTCTACCATTAACTGCCGAGCAATGTAAACGAACAACATGACCACTCTCTACAAAACTATAATTATAGCCTTTACTAAAACGTACCGTTCCATCAGTATTATTGTTGTTCATTTCTTTATTTGTTTCATTTTCCATGGGTGTTGCCTTTTTGTCATTAATTAAGTGAAGCAAGTAAAACCCGTTTGGGGCTACGGGTCTGCGTCACTTGAACGACAGTGCCCCTAAATGTCATATGACAGCAAAGTGACACCCCACATAAACCGTTGTATTTATAGTAATTCTAAAAATAAAAAAGGGTAACTGATGAGTTACCCTTTCTTGCCAGCTGTTCATTTTTATCGTCTATACATCTAACAATTTTCTAATCTCTAAGGTAATATCTTCAATTCTGTTAACATCAATCGGTGCAATGAAAATGGTATCGTCTCCTGCCAGCGTACCTAAAATTCCCGCAGGCTCACCTAAACTATCAAGCATTCTCGAAATTAAAGGTGCGCCACCAATCCCAGTTTTTAATATAATTTGCATATTGTTATGTTTAACACTCACCACAACAGATTGGATAGATTGTTTTGACTTAGGTACGGCTAACTCGTCAGGTAAAATATAAACTACCTGTTCGTTAGTGTTACGCATTTTTACAGCTCCAAGTTTTGACAACAAGCGGGAAATTTTGGCTTGCGACATATTGGTAAATCCTTGCTTGTCTAGTGCTTCTGCAAGTTGGCTTTGTGAACCGTAACACTGATCTTTTAATAAGGATTTAAAAGCTAAAATTAATTCTGCTTCATTTTTTTTACGACTAGATAGCATGTTTTCATCATTACAGTAGTTACTATTATTTTCATTTTAGCGATTTATGATCAATTCACCTAGGAAAATTTATATCTCCCAGCAATGTTTTATTGTATTAACAAAAAAACACATATAAATTATGGGTATAAATAAACTTTACATCACAGTTAACCCGACTAAAAAAAGGCTTGAATTCCAGTCTGCGCGCGACCTAATATCAGTGCATGTACATCATGGGTGCCTTCATAAGTGTTAACCGCTTCTAAATTCATCATATGACGAATAATATGAAACTCATCACTGATACCGTTGCCGCCGTACATATCTCGTGCGGTGCGTGCAATCTCTAATGCTTTTCCACAAGAATTACGCTTCACTAATGAAATGGCTTCAGGTGATAAATTACCCGAATCCATTAAACGTCCAACTTGTAAACAAGCAAAAATTCCCGTGGTAATATCAGTTTGCATATCAGCAAGTTTTTTTTGAATAAGTTGTGTAGCAGCAAGTGGTTTACCAAATTGCTCTCGGTCAAGTGTATATTGTCGAGCACCATGCCAACAGAACTCCGCTGCACCTAGTGCTCCCCAAGCAATACCATAGCGCGCTTTATTTAAGCAACCAAAAGGCCCTGATAATCCTTTGACATTAGGCAGCAAATTTTCATCTGGAACAAACACATTGTCCATAACCACCTGACCAGTAATTGATGCCCGTAAAGAAAACTTACCTTCAATTTTAGGTGCTGATAATCCTATCATGCCTTTTTCCAGAATAAAGCCACGGATAACGCCGGCTAATTTTGCCCAAATAACAAAAATATCAGCAATAGGTGAATTGGTGATCCACATCTTATTACCTATTAATCGATAACCACCGTCAACACTTTCAGCACGGGTTAATAAACTCGCTGGATCAGAGCCAGAATTAGGCTCCGTTAATCCAAAACAACCAATATATTCACCTGTTGCTAATTTAGGTAAATACTTTAGTCGTTGTTCTTCACTACCATAAGCATAAATAGGATGCATAACTAATGACGACTGCACACTCATGGCACTTCGATAACCACTATCAACTCGCTCAACTTCACGGGCAATTAAGCCATAGCTGACATAATTTACGTTTGAACAGCCGTATTTTTCCGGTAAAGTGCAGCCTAATAATCCCAACTCTCCTAACTCTTTCATGATATTGGCATCAAACACTTCATCACGGTTCGCTTTTAATATCCGCGGCATAAGCTTGTCTTGGCAATACTGATGAGCAGAGTCACGAATCATTCGCTCCTCTTCACTCAACAGAGATTCAAGTAATAATGGATCTTGCCAGTTGAATGTAGGGCGCTCATTCACTGATGTTTTTGACATAAATTTGACCTAAGGGTATTGATAATATTATTAATAGAGCATAATAAATTTTTAGCGAAAGTTACAATATTCTTTTTCTTGGTTGGTTATAGTTAACAGTTATAGCTCTACATAGAAACAGCAGTAAATGTACACGATGTACTTCCTTACAATTTTTAAACATTTATTCAACCAAGCATCTCTGCCCAAAGCTGATTACATTTGGTAACATTAACCTATAATAACGATAACAATATTAAGAACCCTATGAAACTTCATTTTTCGCACCAACTATATAGGTTAGGCGAGTTGGCATGTTAAAGAAATCACTCACCATTGTAATGGCTCTATCGCTAGGTTTTTTTCTAACGATACCCTCTGGACAAACCTTTGCTGCTGATCCAAAGCACGACAATGAAACGACTGTCTTTGATAAAACGTTTAGCTGGCAATTTATGGGCGCCATTTCAGGCGTTTATGATCAAAGTCCAATAAAAGGCGATAAGCAATCAGAGTTTGAAGATTACCTTGATATCTCTCTATTATTTGATTTGTATTACAAAGGTTTTTTTATGCAATCGAATCATCGTCGTTCATCCGCAGCCACTCTAGGCGGAGAGATCGGTTATGAACTTATTGTTAAAGACAGCTGGGAACTCGACATTATCAGTAAGGTATACGTACCTGGTTACGAGCCCAGTGATATTATTGACAATAATGATAGTGATATACCAACATTATCTGGATTAAAAGATAGAGGCTATGGTCAGGGAATAGGTTTACGCTATTCACGTTTTTATCAAAATTCAGTTTTATCAGTCGATGTCGCCTCACTTGTACCTTTAAGCAGAGCTGATGGTTGGGTTGCTGATATTTTCTATAGTCATTTGCTCCCTTATCGAAATTGGGATATTTATTTAGGTGCAGGTTTCACCTATTATTCAGCAGACGTCAGCAACTATTTTGTTGGCGTTAACCAAGATGAAGTTTCTAGCGTACGTCCATTTTATGAACCGGGTAGTAGTTTTCAAGCACAACTAGAAGTTTTTGCTCAACACCCTATATCTCAAAACTGGTCTTTCAACGCAGGCATAACTCAGAGTTATTATTCAACTGCGATCAAAGACAGCCCATTAATTGCTAAGCAACACTTAACACAAGTGATGTTAGGGGTATTGTATGTATTCTAATTTTAGCAATGGATTTGCTAAAAAAGGGCTAGTCATTATTACCTTGTTAATAATGCTTCAGCCAAGTATGGCCGCGGAGCTACCCGCACAAAAATCAGCAACTGTATCATTAAATAAAAGCCGCTTTTCTGCTCTGCCTTCAAATTGTATAGCATTGAGACACGGTAGAACATGTTATGCCAACGTAACACTCAGTTGGTATACCCCGATTAAACAAGATTATTGTCTTTATATAAAAAGTTCTAAACTGAAACTAGTGCAATTACCTGCAATAAAATGCTGGAAAAATAGTAACGGTAATCAAGTTATTTATAATTTTGAATCTAATGAAAAAATCGAATTTCAACTATTGTCGTCAACAGATAAACGCGTCATAGCAGAAGCGGTAGTAGAAGTTAGCTGGGTGCATAAAGCTACCCCGAGAAAACGTCGTTGGCGTATATTTTAAGGAAAACAGTATGGTCGAAAATACAAATAACAGTCGTATCTTATTAGTTGAAGACGACTTAACGCTAGCTGACTGGGTATGCGAGTACTTGCGTGAACAAAACTTTACCGTCGAACATGTTGCTCGTGGAGACTTAGTTATGGCCGCTATGGCCGAATTTCAGCCACAACTTGTCTTACTCGACATTATGCTTCCGGGTTTAAACGGCATTGAAGTTTGCCGGCTTATTCGTCAAGAAAGCCAGTTACCAATAATTATGTTAACAGCAAGGGCTGATGAGTTTGATGAAGTCATCGGTCTAGAAGCCGGTGCTAATGATTATGTCATCAAACCCGTTCGACCTAGAGCTTTATTAGCACGAATTACCGGTGCTTTAAAAAATAACTCACCGGCTGAGCCAGCAACGGCAACAAAAATTATTACCCATGGTTTGTTGATCATTAATGGTGAAGCCAAAAGAGTGACTTATCAAGGTCAAGAGATTGAGCTATCCACTAGCCTTTTTGCTTTTTTAACATTTCTCGCTAGCCATGCAGGTGAAGTGGTTGACCGTGATTCGGTATTTAAAGCACTAAAAAGCCGGGAGTATGACGGACAAGATCGTCGTTTTGACGTGATGTTATCAACGTTACGCAAAATATTTAATGACGATCCGCAAAAACCACAAAAATTCAAAACTGTTTGGGGCAAGGGATATTTATTTGTCGCTGATGCTTGGGCTGAATAAATTATATGAAGCGTTTGTATATCAGTATGATTGTCGCTGTTTTAGGTGCATTTTTCGTGATCAATTGGGGATTAGATAAACTAGTTGCTCAACAAGGCAATGAACATGAAAACACTGAACTCGTTATTTATCAGAAATTAATTGACGGTTTTGAACAGCAACTATCGAATGTAACAAGCGAAGAATTATCAGAAAAAGTTGTCTTGTTAGCACAAGATTTTCAAGTACGAGTTAGCTTAGAAAATAGTAAGAACATCGCCTTGCCGCAGTCACTACTTGCCCAGTTATCACAAAAAGGCGGCTTATTATTAGCCTCCGATGAAGACGCTTATTTATTAAGAAAAGTTACCCTTCATCCTGAGGTATTAGTACATTTACAACTCCCTTTAATGCCAATAGAAAATGCTCAAGAAAACTTATTTCTCACCTTGCTCTTATATTTAGGCATTTGTGGTATTTTATTATTATGGTTACTACCGCTCACTCGGCGTCTTTATTTACTGACCTATTCAGCAGCAAAAATTGGCGCTGGAGACCTTTCAATCCGAGTACCTCATAACAGATGGTCTTATATTAATACCTTAGAGAGTAGCTTTAATCACATGGCTACGCGCATTGAAAAACTTGTCGAAGATAATAAAATTCTCGCTCGTAGTATTTCTCACGATATTCGAACGCCGATGTCATGTTTACGATTTGGTGTAGAAGCGGCTTTAGATTGTGACGATTTAACTAAAAAAAATAGTTACCTTTCTCGTATGGAAAGTGAGTTAACGCGTATGGAAGAAATGACCACTGCTTTTCTTGAATATGCGGGTATGGAGCGACAAGGTTTTCACTTAAAAACAGAATTAATTAATGTAAACCATTTAATTGAGTTGGTCGCCAATGACTGTCAGTCACTTGCAGAGCAATACAATATAAAGCTAAGTTGTCAGTTATCAACAGAAAAAAGTCACTATACCTTAGATTTTCACTGGTGTTACCGTGCGACATTAAACTTAGTCAGTAATGCTATTCAGCATGCAGAGACACAAGTAACTTTGTCGGTAAGAAAAATTAATCAGGCATTATCTATTGAAGTTGAAGACGATGGCAAAGGTATTCCTCAAGATAAACGTGATGTTATTTTTTCCCCTTTTATTAAGCTCGATAGTACCCGTTCTAGAGAGCAAGGGCATTTTGGCTTAGGACTCGCCATTAGTGCTAAAGTGATGGCATGGCACCAAGGTTCTATCAAGGCTGACGCAAGTAATGATTTATCCGGCGCACGTTTCAGTTTATTGTTTCCTGCACAGAGCCATTCAGATAATTCAAATACATAAAAATTTAGCTCAAAATTAATATGCTCTAGCATAGAGTCGTATCAGCTCCATCCCTGATACGTCACCAGCAGTATATTTCTCCGGAAGAATTAAGCCGATATGAGATCAATAACTCAGGTAAATTAAAGTGAATTGTCTGTTCCATTACTTGGAAAAATCGACTACAACCGTACATAAGTAAATAAAAACACTCACATTATTGTAGTGGCAATAATATTTCGCCTTTACCTTCCCATTTTTACTGGTTTCGATTAATATATAGGGCTGATTTCAGTGAGTAAAAATCATTAATATAACCTACCAATGAAGGACTATTTTGTCTTTGATAACCTCAAATTCAAGTATGTGGCAGTAAGATTATGAATAGAGTTGTTGACCAAGAAACGCTAAACTTCGTTTTAGCAAATTATCGTTGTTCTATCGACAACAGTACCGTATCTCCTTTAGGTAATGGCTTAATTAACAACACGTATTTAGTGCGGAATATTAATGCAAATTTTGTCTTACAGCGCATTAATAAGAACGTTTTTAAGCAACCAGAACAAGTTGTTGAAAATGCAGAGTTAATAAATAATCACTTGCTCAATAAACAGCAACAAAATCATTATTCATTGACGCCAATATGGCAAGTTTCAACCATCGAAGAATCTGCTATGGTTATTGATTCACATGGTGAATATTGGCGTGCTATTCAATATATTCCAAATTGTTTTACGGTAGAAGAAGTAGCAACAGCAGAGCAAGCAAAACAAGTAGCAACCTCGTTTGCACAATTTACTTCAGCGCTGAGCGACTTTTCGGCAGTTTCATTAGCAGATACCATCCCTGAATTTCATAATTTATCGATGCGCATTGCTCATTTACGTGCAGTGATACAATCAAATCCTAAGCAACGTTTATCACAATGCCAAGAACTTGTGGATTTTTGTCTTGCACAGCAAGTTTTTATCGATAACGTTGCTCAACTTATCCAACAGTTACCCATACAAGTCACGCATAATGACACTAAAATTAATAATCTTTTGTTTTGTGCTAAATCCAATGAGCCCTTAGCTGTTATTGACTTAGACACCTGTATGTCTGGTTATTTGATGCATGATTTCGGTGATATGGTAAGAACCTGTTGCTCGAATTTACCCGAAGATGGTACCGATTTAGCTAACATGAATGTTAGGTTTGATATTTATGCCGCATTAGCCGAAGGCTATACAACGACTTTTGGCGATAAAATGTCTGAACTAGAACAGCAAAGTTTAGTGATTGGTGCTCAATTATTACCTTTCATGATCGGTGTACGCTTTTTAACTGATTATTTAGATGGTGATAACTATTTTCATACTAATCATGAAAATCACAATTTAGATCGCGCCAAAAATCAGCTTAACCTTTATCGTCTCTTGCAGGAAAATGAGCAAAAACTAAATGATCTCACCTTCAGTGTCACAGAGATTTCGTCATAACCTCCTGTCAAAACGCCTCCCTTAAATGCAGCGAGAAGTCTTTATGATTATGGCTTTTCGCTATTAATAACTTTCCCCTCGCTCGATTAATAAAATCTAAAATTGAAATTAAATAATATTTAAATCAAACTGTTATTTTACATTTCGGTAGTTAAAAGTGCATACTAGCTTTTAGCAAGTTAGATTTTTTGTTTTATCACTAAATTAAGCCATAATTAATTTAGTCTGATTATCAGGATTTAGTGCAGGAAGGGCATCCCTTAGAACCGTTATTTTATAGGAGCTATTATGAAGTTAAGCTTTAAAGCAGGTGCCTTAATTGGCTTAATCCTTGCCGCATTTTTAGTACTCATCGCAACCGGGTTAATGACATTACGTTACGCTAGCTCTGATGACAATCAAGCCCGGGTCGAACAACTATTTAAATCAACTTATAATCAAATTGTTGAATTAGAGAAATATGTTCAAGCTGGCAATATGCCCGAAAAACAAGCAAAAGCACTTGCCACACAATTATTACGTAATAATAAATATCATCAATCAGAATATGTTTATGTTGCTGACGAAAACCTCAACTTTATTGCCACCCCATTAGATCCAGAGCTGCACGGTACCAGTTTTCATGAATTCACAGATGGCGATGGTAAAAGTGTCGGTAAAATTTTGCAAAATGCAGTACAGAATAAACCTAATGGCATCGCTGAATATCAGTGGACCAAAAAACAAGCTGATGGTCATATTGAAGAAAAGTTATCAATTGCTCGTCAAACGCCACTATGGGGCTGGTATGTTGGTACTGGCATTGGCTTTTCAGAGGTCGAAGCACGTTTTTGGTCCAGTGCAAAATGGCAGTTAATTACTTGTGCACTGCTCATTATCGTTATTGGCTCGCTGTTATTTTGGTCAACAAAACGTTTATTGGCCGTCTTAGGTGGTGAACCACAAGAAGTTCTCGAATTAGTACAACGTGTCGCGTCCGGTGACTTAACAAAAAATAGTTCAACAAGTAATGTTCGCCCTGATTCAATATTAGGCTCAACCATTCAACTCAGACGTTCCTTATCGGATATCGTCCGAAGTATTGAAAAATCAACGCAACAACTTCGTCAAGAAACTCAAGACGCTGATCAAAGAACCTCTGAGATAGACGATACATTTAGCGAACAGAAAATTGAAATTGAGATGATAGCTACCGCGATGACTCAAATGTCTTCGTCATCACAAACAGTTGCCGACAGTGCGGGGGCCGCAGCAAAATCTACGCACGACGCAGACCAACAAGGCTCTTTAGCTCATAATATTGTCAACAGCGCAGTACAGTCAATTGAAACATTAGCATTACAAATTGATAATACCAGTGTTGCTATCACTGAATTAGGTGATGATGTGTCAAACATTGTTTCAGTACTTGATGTGATACGCGGCATTGCTGATCAAACAAATTTACTGGCATTAAATGCTGCGATAGAAGCGGCACGCGCTGGAGAACAAGGCCGAGGTTTTGCCGTTGTTGCTGAAGAAGTAAGGAACTTAGCAAAACGAACTCAAGACAGCACTGAAGAAATCCAAAATATGATTGTTCGCCTTGAAGCAGGTTCCAATCGTGGCGTCGAAACAATGAAACAGAGTAAAGAGTCGAGTGCGAGAACAGTTACCCAAACCCAAGAAGCTGCCAATGCATTAAGTCAAGTTGCCCAATCATTGACCTCGATTACAGACATGAATAATCACATTGCTACCGCTGCTGATGAACAAAATAAAGTAGGTGACGATATATCAAGGCGCATAAACATGATTGCGGAAAGCTCTCATGATGCAGCAGAGCTTGCTCATACGGGGAAAAAAGCAACTCACGCATTAATTGTGTTAACTGATGAATTAGAAGGTTTACTGACCCACTTTAAAACCGCTTAAGTTACTTGAGAAAGGAAAACGGCGAGGTTCAACAATGTGTTCAGTGCCTTTTCCTTACAACAAACTTAATTAGAGTGTTTAAAATGAGCTTTAATAACAATAATAAATATTACGGCAACTACGGCCAATAGCGTAATCGGATCAACGACTGAAGCGTTGGTTTCTTCTATCCCTATTTCTGTTGATTTTGCCAATACTGAACTAGACAAACAACTTAGTAATAATATAACAATGACTTTAAAAAAATTCACATTCAACCTTTATATAACTAAACACAAAATGACTGCGAAATTATAATTCTTTTAAGTATATAAATCATCAAAAAGTGTAAATACTCTAATATCGATTACGCAGTAGAAGACCAAAAGTATTATAAGCATTATAGTCAACCAACCATATTACTGACCAAACTAATAATTGCTTTAGCTTTCACGGGATGACCCGTTTAATAACCAGGCCTATACTCCAAATTTCAGTGACAATGTTCACCCGCACTAGATCTTCAGCACCCGTAAATGTTCGAGTAATAACAAATGTGCCGCACTCCAGCTAAAATTTGTCGCACCTTGCACTTGTCCTGTTTCTGGATTGTAATTTTCTCTGATCGCACCTTTGCCATTTAGCTGTTCGGCATTTTCTAACAGCTTGGTGAGTAAAAGTTGCGTTTCTTTTTTATAGCCGTAGTTATCTAACGCCACTAGGCCAAAATAAACTTGATCTAACCATACTCGTCCCCGCCAATAAATATCCGCATCATAAGCTGGGTTTGATAATGCCGCCGTACCTAAAGGAACTTTGGTGTTAAATTCGTTAACATCTAACATTGACTGCTTAACTTTTTCAGCATGATGTTCGCTGGCTATATTTGCCCATAATGGGCTCCAACCTTCAGGCCCCTTGCCTCGCTCAATCAATAACTTTCCATGACACTCATTGGTGTACATACGCTGTTCTTTCATTATTTTCCTATCGTAATAAAAGCCAGTTTTCTCATCAAAAAAACAGTCGTTTATCCTTTTTGCTAACTCGAGACTTGCTTGCTGATATTTGCTAGCGAGTTTAGTTTTCTTGAGTAGCTTTGCCATTTTAGCTAACAGTTCTTTTTCATAAGCTAAATAACTATTGAGCTCTACCGATTCTTGGTTAATTGAAAAACCTAATAGTTCACCTTTCGCTGATTTGTTTTCATAAAACATTACCTGCCAATCTTTACGGGCTAATTCAATATTACCTTGATAGTTTTGTTGTGCATATACGGCTAATTGTTTTGGTTCAATAAAACCAAAGCGTGCCGCGTTGTCCATTCCAGACTCCCATGCAGCGCCATGCTGAGCACCAATATCTAAAGAGCTATATGTGCCATCGACTAAAATATTTTGATATAAACTCATCCCTGAACAGTGGAACCAATTATCGGTTTTAGTTTGGCAGTTCGCTAAAAAATTCGCTTTATCGGGCGATTTTTTGTATTGCACACTAAAGGTTATCTCGCCACTTTCGTTATTGTGGTAGCGATGTTTTGTCGCACCATATTCCACTAGGCCATTACGGTTATGATCACGATTTCGATACCACCACTGATGATAAGCCTGTAATTTAGGAAACATTTCACGAATAAACTCTACATCACGACTCGCTTCATAGACTTGCCAAACAGCCCAACTCGCTAGTGGTGGTTTAGTATTTCGCTCATTCCAATTGCCGCCATCACCGCCACGTACTTTGTCTTTATTATAAAAAATCGCATCGATAACCATTCCGTGATCTTGAGGCCTAATTGCATCATCTTTTGTGATTTGATAATCAAACATCGCCCGAATATTATTTTTCGCCAACTCATTGTTAACATTCGCCAAGGCAGCAGCGTGCTTCCAGCTATCCCAAGCCCAAACGCCATTAAACCAGCGTGCGGTAACTGAAGGAGTAACACTGTCGTGTAAAATATTCCCTGCCGGACTACGCCAATTACCTATCAAGGTTTCGATCGCCTTGCCGGAAATATGGCTTTTGGTATGATCGATAGTATTTGTAAAATATCCCTGCCACCTTTGCGCTGATTTTTGTAGATAAACCTTCGGAAACGAGTGAATATCCTGCAAAATACTCACTTCTTTTATCGACTCATCTTTGTTATGGAAATAGCTCTGAGTGGTGATTACCTCAATAGTTTCATGTGGCTTAATGCTTATCTTAGTTTTGCTAACATATTGGTGCTTAATTGAATCTATTTCTGTTGTGCTCTCAAGCGAGCGAATAATTTTATACTGTGAACTTTCACTGGTTAGCATATGCCATGGGGAACGAACTTTTGAAAAGTGAATGTTAATACCATTTTTATTGGCGCTTAACTTTCTTGACCACTCAGGTAGCGCTTGTTGCACTGTTTTTTTATCGTCCCACGATGAAAGTAAAGTTCCTTGCCAGCTTAGTAATAACTCTTGGGTACTCGAACTGTTATTCGTCAATTTAGTTACCAGTAATGCCGTTCGATTACTGGCAAAACGAAGCTCTAATTCAACTGATAACTTTTCAAAATCATAGCGTTGATATAGCCCTCCGGGAGTTGAATATTGTTGTTGCTTTGCTTGGCTAAAATCTAACTTTTTGGTCTCACCATTTACTGAGTTGAGTTCAACATTTAATTGTTCCAACTTTTCAGCAATAAATAAACCATACTCTTGCGTAATAATCAGCGGCCCAGTAAAAGCACCTAAAGCACTTTTTTCATTGGGTAATAAAAAACCATGCCACGCACCTAAATCAAATAACGGGTTATATTTTTGATTTTTATAACTATCATAATCTTTATGATGTTTGGGTGTTCCAGTTCGGTCAATAAGATTTTTAGGAAGGTCAGTCTGTTTTTCATCGGCCAATAAGCATGCCGAAAAGAAATAAACGATAAAAATAACTTTATAGAAAGAGATCAGTTTACACATATTATTTGAAGCTTTATAGATAGATTGAATACAATATACATTAATTCGGTTCAAGTACCTATTGTCTGTTTGATTGTAGTTGACTATTTTTTACTCTACACTGGACTTCATACAAAAATAATAAGAACCTAATAATGGCTCAGAATAATAAATTCACTCTGCTGTTTGTTAGTTATACTGCTAATATTAAGCGCTATATCAATAGAATTGTCAGTCCTAATGACATTGATGACATAGTGCAAGAAACCTTTATTCGCACTTATGAAGCAGATTTAAAACAAGAAATAAAATACGCTCGTAGCTTTATGCTAACAACAGCAAAAAATCTTGCTTTAAATCACATCAATAAATGGGATAATAAATATAATGACTCTATAGAGGATTTTGCTTACCCAACGGTTGAATTAACATCGCCACCATTTGAAGAGCAATTTGAAAGCAAAGAGCGCTTTTTATTATTTTGTCGAGCGACCGAGCAACTGACAGATATTGTGCGTAAAACCTTCATTTTGAAAAAAGTTTACGGTTTTAGTCAAAAAGAAATAGCTCATTTTTTACAACTCAGTGAAAGTACCGTTGAAAAGCATGTTGCTAAAGGCTTGCTAAAATGTGCACAATATATGGAACGTATTGAAAACAATAGTGGTCAAAGCCGTGAAACCGAGTGTAAAACACACTCGGTACATAATTAAAATAGACTAAAGAAAATATATCGTATGACAACAGTTAGCCCATTCACCTGTAAAGATGACATTCAAGAGCAAGCCAGTTTATGGGTTAGCAAGATGGATCGTGGTCTTTCAAAAGATGAAAAAAAACAATTTCAAGAATGGATGAAGCAAAGTGACTTTCATCGAAATTCAGTCTTTTCTCTCGCTGCACTTTGGGATGATTTAAGCGTACTGAATGAGTTAAGTGCATTGTTTCCTTTGGTAAATACCAGCACTCGAAAAAATAATTCTTTTATCAGATATGCACTTGCCGCAAGTGTTGCGTTTATGATGTTATTTGCTAGTAACTTTTATTTTAGTGATGCGCCTTTTTCAGCGATAAAAAACGATCAACAATTTGTTGAACTAAAAACATTGCAAACCGATGTTGGCCAGCAAACGCGATTCACGCTTACTGACGGTTCTAGAATTAAATTAAATACCAATAGCTTAGTAGAAGTAAGCTTCTCGAAAAATCAGCGTTTATTAACCTTAGTGCGCGGAGAAGCTCGCTTCGATGTCGCAAAAGATAAAAGTAGACCTTTTATTGTCACTGCGGGTAAGCAATCATTCACGGCTTTAGGTACTATTTTTAATGTCCAAAAAGACACAGATAAAGAAATGGAACTTGTGGTCACAGAAGGTCGGGTACTCGTCACTAAATCAAGCGAATCGTTAACCAATATTTCAAAAATATTAACAACCTTATCAGCAGAACAACTACCGGGTTTACTCGTAGTATCAGGTGAAAAATCAATCATCACCGACAGCATAAAACCTGCCGCTCAAAAGACTTCTTTCGAACAAATTCAACGAGAACTTGCTTGGCAACAGGGTATGTTAGTCTTCAATGGCGATCCTTTAGAACAGGCTTTAACAGAAGTCAGCCGTTATACTACCGCTAAATTTGAAATTTCTAGTCCTGAATTGGCAAAAATCAAAGTGGCCGGATACTTTAAGGCGAATGATATAGACGGTTTACTTAAATCATTACATAGTAACTTTAATATCAATTTTGAAAAACTTCCCAATAATACTATTCGTTTAACTGCAAACACATCTCCATAACCAATTGCTTTTATTGATAAATATAACAAAAATATTCATTAATAAAAGCTACTATGCATACTAAAAATATTAACTATTCCGCTCTAGTAATTCCAACTTTTTTACCTCACTATATATTTAATATAAAAAATATAGAGGAATTTTCATTCTGAGCTGTTTATTAATCCTGCAAGGTTGGCAAAAGTTATTTTGTCGTTATCTGTTTTTAGTTTCATCGTCGTTAACAAACGCAAAATTATTTGCTTGCGCATGTATTTTGTTTACGCCTTTAATTGTCGCTAAAAACGTTAATACCTTTGATATTAAAAAACAGCGAGCTGATAAAGCCTTAGTCTCATTTGCATTGCAGGCGAATAAAACCATTTTATTTTCTTATGATCTCGCAAAAGAGCATGATGCAAATGCATTAAAAGGTAAATTTTCGGTGAAAGACGGATTAAAAAAACTTTTACAAAACTCCGGCTTAATCGCTGTTATTGATAACTCTGGCCAACTGAGCATAAAACTAAAAAAACATCTCAGGAGTGAAATAACAATGAATAAAAGTAAAACTCTCACAGCAGCTCTACTTCCGCTTATGTTAGGTGCAGCAAGCCAAACGGCTTTAGCTCAAGAGCCAGCTCAAGCCAGCGAACAAGAAATTGAACAAATATCTATAATAGGTAGTCGTGTTTCAGGCCGTACCGCTGCAGAATTACCCGTACCGGTTGATATTTTAACAGCGGAAGCTTTATTAAATACCGGACAAACCGAAGTGGGTAGGATGCTACAAGCCATAGCCCCTTCTTTTAATTTTTCCAGCTCATCAATTAGTGATGGTAGTGATGCCTTACGCCCAGCAACATTACGCGGCTTAGGGCCAGATCAAACCTTAGTATTAATTAACGGTAAGCGCCGTCACCAAGCCAGTTTAATTCATATTAATACCTCGGTTGGTCGAGGTACTGCTGGTACCGACATGAATGCGATTCCTGCAGCAGCAATTAAACGTATTGAAGTATTACGAGACGGCGCTGCTGCTCAATATGGTTCCGATGCTATCGCGGGTGTTATCAACATTATTCTGAAAGATAATAGTGAGGGCGGTAAAATTTCCGTTTCTTATGGTGAATATTCAGAAGGTGATGGCGAAACCACTAATATTGATATTTCTAAAGGCTTCGCTTTAGGTGATAATGGTTATTTAAATACCACTTTAAACATTCGTGATCGTGGCAATACCAATCGAGCGGGCATACATGGCTCTTGTCAATTTTCAGGATGTACTGAACTCGATAATGGTAATTATTTATTAGCTGATCCACGAGAAGCAACCGCATCGCGAGAAACGTTCCGCATAGGTGATGCAGAGTCTGAGCAAATAGGCTTAATGATTAATGCCGGCTATGATCTAGCAGATGGTGAATTATATGGTTTTATCACCTATTCAAGTCGTGATAATGAGTCAGCTGCGTTTTTCCGTCATAATGCCAACGGTGGCGGTAACGCACAACTACAAGATGGTGATGCTACAATTCCTGCGGGCTTTTTACCAAAAATAAATACCGAAATAAAAGATATTTCCTACAACTTCGGTTTTAAAACAGAGTTTGATGATGATTCATCATTAGATATATCTTATACCTATGGTGAAAATAACATTGATTATACCACTAGTGATACGATTAATTCGTCGTATGCAAATTCACTTATTTACACCTCGCAATTAACCGCAGCTGAAATTCGTAGCTCTATTCCACGTGAAGCTTTTGCTTACGGCTTAGAACTCACTTTGCAAACCATCAATATTGACTACACCAAGACATTTGATTGGTTTTCTTTAGCCATGGGAACAGAGCTACGTACAGATGAATTTAGAGTTACGGCTGGAGATGAATATTCATACCGTGATTATGATACCGATAGTGTCGGCAGCAGCTTATACGCGACGGATCGTAGTGCGGGTACCCAAGGCTTTGGCGGAACAGCTCCCTTACAGTCGGTTGATGAAACACGTGACGTTATTTCATTCTACTTAGATGGTGAGGCAGAAGTTACTGATGAGTTGATAATAAGCGCAGCAATGCGTTACGATGACTACGATGGTTTTGGTGACAGTACTAATTTTAAATTAGCGGCTAATTGGTCTATTACTGATGACATAGCGTTACGTGGCGCGATGAGTACAGGTTTTAGAGCCCCGTCGATGCAACAGCTTTATACCGACAACATCAGCACACAATTTCAAACCAACCCGAATGGCGGCGATCAAATTGCCGTACAAGTGGGTACGTTCCGAAATGACAGTGTATTAGCACAAGCGATTGGCATCCCAGAATTAAAAGAAGAAGAGTCTACTAACTTTAGTATCGGCACAGTTATTCAGGTTACTGACGATATTAACTTAACGATTGATTTTTATTCTATCGATATTGAAGATCGTATCGTACTCAGTAATTCATTAAAGAAAGGTTTGTCGCCAGCTCTTGATGCAGCACTAACCTCTTCAGGTGCAGCTGAAGGTCAATTCTTTTTAAATGGTGCAGATACTGAAACTTCTGGTGTTGATATTATTACCACTTGGAAAACAGAATTCATCAATGGTGATTTAGACTTAACCTTTGCTGCAAACTTCACTGAAACAGAAGTTACTGATACCTATACTCCTCCAGGTAGTGCATTAGGTGCAATTTCTCCTGACGATGTTTTTTCTGAACAAGCCATTTCTATTATTGAAGAATGGCAACCACAAGACCGTATAAGTCTAAGCGGCCTATATAAAATAGGTAACTTTACCGTTAATCTTGCGTTTAATCGTTACGGTGAATACACGGTTCTTGATGGCGACAAACAAACCTATGGTGCAGAAGTATTAACAGATTTACGTATCAATTATCAGTTTAACGATGAGTTATCTTTCAACTTTGGTGGTAATAACATCTTTGATGTTTATCCTGACAAAAATGAAATTGGTAATTCTCGTTCAGGAACTATTGTTGATGCCAGTGGTAATGTCGTTGTCAGTAGCCCTGGAGTATTTACTTATTCTCGCCGCTCAGCACCTTTTGGTTTTAACGGTGCTTTTTACTACGCGGGTGCTGAATACCGCTTTTAGTCAATAACAGATAACTAAACTTAATAAAAGAGTGCTTATTAGCACTCTTTTTTTTATGCCATAACCTTAATGCAAAATTTCACTGCCAATACCAGTCACCTTTACTTTACATTTAGTCGTTAATTTAGGTGTTTGTCCAATTATTAAAATGTAACACTTCTCACCAAACAAATAATAAGCATAAAAAACAACGACTTAATTTAGTGAGTGGAATTAAATGTAAATGCCTATTTGCTAAAACTCAATATCTCGCCTTTGCTTGTATTTGCAATGTTTTATCTATAAATTCTCATGTTAAAAATAAGTTAATTATTCACAGGTGCCTCAATGAAACAATTTACAAAAATATTTGCCGTTAGTGCATTAGCCTTGGCTATGCAAAGTTGTGGTGTTTCAACATCACTAAAAACCGAGCAATCACCTTCAATACAAAATGCAGACCAAGAAGCTAAAGCCATTACTTTAGCCCTAAAGCAATATCAATTGCCTAACGGTCTGAAAGTTGTACTTCATCAAGATAAATCTGATCCTGTTGTTTCTGTTGCTATTCAATACCATGTTGGTTCGAATCGTGAAAAGTTAGGAAAAACAGGCTTTGCACATTTCTTTGAACATATGTTATTTCAAAATTCTGAAAATGTTGGTGCCGGTAATTTTATTAAAAATATTGGCAACATGGGTGGCATTTTAAATGGCGGAACTTGGCAAGACGGTACTATTTACTATGAAGTAGTACCCAGTGACGGTTTAGAAAAAGTGCTATGGATGGAATCCGACCGCATGGCTTACTTCATTAACACCGTTACTCAAGCGGGTTTAGAAAATGAAAAGCAAGTTGTCAAAAACGAAAAGCGCCAAAGTATTGATAATCGTCCTTACGGTCATACCGAATTAGTTACTTTACAAGCACTATACCCTGAGGGACATCCTTATAGCTGGACAGTTATTGGTAGTTTAGATGACTTACAAAATGCTACGTTAGCAGATGTTCGTGAGTTTTATCAGCAATGGTATGGCGTTAATAATGCCACTTTGGTTATCGCTGGAGATTTTGAAAATAGCCAAGCAATAACATGGGTTGAAAAATATTTTGCAGAATTACAACCAAGAGGTGATGTAACCCCCCTACCACCCATGCCAGTAACGATTGAAAAAAGTGTGTCTTTATACCATGAAGATAACTTTGCTAGCTTACCGGAACTAACCCTAAGCTTTCCAACAATAGAGCATTACCAAGCTGACGCTTATGCGCTTGACTTACTTGCTGACTTATTAAGTGACGGTAAAGAAAGTCCATTTAACCAAGCTATCATTGAGCAAGACAAATTAGCGCCACAAGCTTCAGCGTCTAACTATAGTTCAGAGCTTGCCGGTGTATTCACCATTAAAGTCAGAGCGTTTAATAATGTTGCTTTGGATAAAGTAAAAAGCAGCATTGATAGTGCTCTTGCAAGCTTTGCGCAAAACGGTTTCACCGATCAACAGTTAGCCCGTATTATGACGCGCAGAGAAACCGAGTTTTATAGTGGTTTAACCAGTGTTTTCGATAAAGCTGCCGCCATTGCACAGCACACCGAATTTAATGGTGATGCTAGTTTTATCACAAAAGAGATAGAAGAATACCGTAAAGTTACCCGCGCTGATATTACTCGTGTTTTCAATCAGTATATTAACGATAAAAACTATATCGCGACGAGTTTTGTTCCTAAAGGCCAAAGTGAATTAGCATTAACTGGCGCGGTAAAAGCCAACGTGATTGAAGAAAAAATCATTCAAGGTGCTGAGAAAAAAATGGTAAACCAAGCAGCTGACTTGCTTAATAAACTTACCCCTATTGCTCAAGAAAAATCAGCATTTGATCGTTCAGTCATGCCAGCTGATGGTACTAAAGTAACTGTGCAGTTGCCGAAAGTATCACAAGCATCGTTAAATAATGGTATTAAAGTTCTGAGTATTGAACATAATGAACTACCTTTAGTATCATTTTCAATTCGTGTGATGGGTGGACATACTCTAGACCCTGATGGCAAAGACGGTGTCGCCAACTTATTAACCAGTATCATGATGGAAGGTACAAAAAATAAAACACCACAACAATTAGAGAATGCTTTAGGTGAATTAGGCGCATCACTTAGGTTTATCGCTAGCGATGAATACATCACCTTAACTGGCAGCACTTTGTCATCAAATTTTCAACAGGTTATGTCGCTCGCTCAAGAAGTGCTTTTAGAACCTCGCTGGGATGAGAGTCAATGGTCACGCATCAAACAAGAAACTTTAGCTTATATTCAGCAATCAAATGCCAACCCAGGCGCTATTGCTGCCAATGTTTATGCAAAGTTATTATACGGCGCTGATAGCAAACTTGCGACCTCAGTAACAGGAACGGCTGACAACGTAAACGCAATTACCCTTGATGATGTAAAAAACTATTACAATCGCAATATTGTTGCTAATTTAGCGACCGTACATGTAGCAGGTAATGTTACACAAGCTGAAATATTAGCAACAACTAAACCATTAGAAAACAGCTGGAAAAGCGGTAATGTAGAGCTTCCAAAAGCTCAATCGGTGAAAGCACTTGATGCCCCTGAACTTTATTTTGTTGATGTTCCTGGCGCAAAACAATCTTTTATCCGCATTGGTAATAGAGCAATGGTTGCTAACGATAATGACTTTTACTCAACCTTTGCAGTTAATCACCAACTTGGTGGTAGCTTTTCTGGCTTACTGTTTCAAATACTCCGTTTAGAAAAAGGCTATACCTATGGTGCATATTCTAGAGTTACACGCCAAAATGCAGGTGGTACGTTTACAGCAAGCTCAAGTGTCCGTTCAAATGTTACTTTAGAGTCATTACAAACCTTCCGTGAAATATTAGGTAACTATGGTGGTAACTTTAATCAAGCGGCACTAGAAAGCACTAAATCTGTACTTGAAAAGTCTGATGCACGTTCTTTTGAAACCACGCGAGACTTAATGGGCGTGTTACAAAATATTAGTAGCTATAAGCTAGCTAATAATTATGTTGAGCAGCAACAGCAGATGTTAACAGAACTAACATTATCAGAGGCAAAGCTAGCCATATCCACTTACATGAATCCCGATAAAATGACCTATTTAATTGTCGGCGATGCAAAAACCCAACTAGCTAGACTTAAAGAGCTAAACTTAGGGACAGTAACCTTACTCGATAGAAACGGTAATAAAATAGAAGATTAATTCTATATTTATCATAGAATAACCCTCTTTCATTGATGTTAATGAAAGAGGATTTTTATTTTTAATTCAATTAACTCATTGCTACTCATTTTATTATTTTTTAGTTTTAGCCGTCTCTGTGCCAGCAATCTTCTCAATATTTTAATCGTACAATTTATTCAGTACATTAACAGACACTCATAATTAGTCATAGATAGGTAATATTGTACAGGTGATAAATCATAATCCACTGATTAAATCACTGACTATTTTGATAAATCAATATTGGAAAGCTACACAATATTTAATTTCTACTTGTGATTTTTTCTTGCATGATGAATAGTCTTTTAATCTATAAATAAAAAATAAATAACAATCATGAAAAGTATCACATTAAATTCCCTAGCATTTCTAAAGAAATCATATAGAACGGTTACCATAGCCCTCATAACATGTATTTACGCATTGTCTATTGTTAGTGTATTTGCGACAACTATGATTGATTACCCTAATTGGCAACATCAGCAAATGATAGGGAAACCTTCTTTGCGAGGTTCTGCCATTTTGGGGAACTCGATGTGGGTTACTGGCAGTAATAACGCTATTTTTGTTAGTCAAAATGGCGGCAAGACATGGCTTGATAAGTCCGTAAGCTCACTAATTAATACAGACTTTAGGGATATCGAGTTATTTGATAGTCAAACCGCCATTGTTATGAGCGTAGGTAATGCGGAATCATCAATGCTTTATAAAACAAGTGATGGTGGTAATAATTGGCAGTTACTTTATCAAAATAGCGACGAAAAGGGCTTTTTCGATTCAATCGCTTTCTGGGATGAAAACAATGGTCTGCTATTAGGTGACCCGGTTGCTGGTTTTTATGTGGTTAAAAAAACAGTAGACGGTGGCAAAACCTGGCGGCGAATTGCTAAGAATAAATTACCTAAAATACTCGACAAAGAATCGGCATTTGCAGCCAGTGGTAATACCATGATTGTCGGTAAAAATGGTAAAGTTTATATCACTACAGGAGGATTTTCTGCCTCGGTATATTTCAGTGATGATCATGGTGAAAACTGGCAACGCCAAGAAGTTCCTTTGTATAACGAAACTCAAACAGCAGGCGGTTATGGCTTAGCAATAAACAATCAGGGGCAGCCTTTTGCGCTTGGCGGAGATTACCTACAACGCTCTATGCAGTATGCTAACATTACTACATATGTTGATGGCCAATGGAAAGCGGTTAATACGGGTGAGCGCGGGCTAAGAACCGCGATGAGTTGCCAAGAGACTCTTTGCTTGGCTACCGGGAAAACGTCAACGGATATCTCTCATAATTCAGGTAAAACATGGTCGGCATTACCCGTCTATGGTTCGCAAACTAACGACAGTGGCTTTTATACTTTAGCGAGCGATAACATGGTATTTTTAGCAGCAGGAGCTGAAGGGAAAGTAGCGGTGTTAAAATTTAAAGGACAAACTAAACCAGTTAAAAATATTTTATCACGTTTAAAAAAGTAATCTTGAGTCAGAAATATTTCATCTCTTTCAAATGCTTATTAATTCGATTGAATAAAAAAGGTGCCTAAGCACCTTTTTTGTCATAAATATTTAAGTAATAATTACTTGCTGATGGTCAACTTTCGGCGGCGAGAAGTAAACATACCTGCTGCTGCCAAACCAAATAGCGCAATAGAAGTTGGCTCTGGAACATTGGTAACCGAAGCTAAATCCCAACCAATGGCGTCAAAAGCACGAAGATCGAATTCGGTAACCTGCAATAAACCAGCATCAGCTGTTGGGTCCATTATGCCTAAGCCGAGGTTATCTTCCCAATGACTCGCTTGCTGACCACAAGGTACTGTGCTGCCATCATTATTACCGCTATCACACTGCGTAGCATATCGGCCTGTAGAAAATGGCGCAATTTCAGTAATACCACCATCTAGAGAAAAATAGGCATCTGCACCTGGGCGGAAGTCTTTAACACCTTGGCCAAACGCAATACTGTCAGCAGAATATCTAAACAAATCCAAAACGTTAGCATTAACATAGCCATCTAAATCCATAGTAGGATCATAAAAACCAGAATTATAAATTATATCAAAAGTATCAACACCACTGGTAAAGCCAAGAGCATGCCCGATTTCATGAATGGCAACACCTTCAAAGTCGATCATACCAGCGCCAATTCCATCGGAACTATCAAAGTCAAACCAATTATCAAAAGCGGTATTAAATGAAATAGTACCATCTACTTCAGTAAATGAACTTTCGTTGGCAATGCCCATTGCTTTAGCGGTAGCTTGATTAACCGCAACAACATAGTTATCTACTGAACCATCGTTATCAAGTGTGGTCACGTCATTTTCAAGATCTAAAAATTGAATCGCACAACGATTACTAGGTGTACCTTGTGAACGGTCACACCCAAAGTTACTTGCTGCCGTAATATCGTCAGCCGATGTAGCATCTTGTTGTAAAAAATAAAAAACTGATTCGTCATAATAATACGCTTTTTTAGATTGTGTACTACCTAATGTATTGGGGCTACTAAAACCATCATTGTAGCCAATTGACAAGTTAACATTAATGTCATCAGAAAAAATATTTTCCCAAAATACTGCCGCTTTTTCAAAAGCCTGTAATGCCGCGACACCATTCGCGGTATTGGCAGCAAAATCTGTATCATTATAGTCAAATGTGATGGTTGTTGCTGATACGTTTGATGCCATTAACGTTGATACTAATAACGCTGCAGCTATTTTTGATAAACTTTTCAATTTCATTTTACATCTCTTTTTATTTTAGTTTTGTATTTTTTGTTCTGGCATGAATCCCAACTATTGTTGAAACTTTGTTAATAATGGGTAAGCAAGATGCATTCCTTTATTTTAAACCATTAATTAACAAAGACTTTTATTGGTAGTGTTATTGTTCTATAAATAAAGTGTAAAAAATACTGACATTGATAATGCGAGTGCATTAATCTTAAAGGGTATTATTTAATAACAATGTTTTTTTATGTAAATTTATTCAACTTGATTTACTTCATCACCATCTAATAAAAGAGTGATCTCCTCTCCTAGGCCAAGGCTATTTCATTCGCTCTCATTATGTTCAGGCATCATCAACCACGTAGAGGACCATTTTTTAGCTTGTGGATTTAATTATTTTCGATATTGCCTACACCTATGGTATTAACAGAGATTTTATGGATGTTGTTATTGATGAAGTTGCTACTGAGTGAGATTTAGATAGATATGTTATTGTTAATCCTTATATTTATCCCGTTATTCATATGAAAGTTTTGCTAATGCTACAGATGGATTAGAACAGGCTTTAATATTTCATCGCGTAGTATTTAATGCAATAGGTTCAGAAGCTAAATAAGATACGACTAAAGCCGTTTATTCGTTACAATAAAAAAGCAAAGTCAGATGACTTTGCTTTTTTTATTTAATCTGTCCCGTCCTGAAATGTATTAATTATCAGGATCAATACCATGTTTAATTTTTTCTAAACGCTCTTGGTGCTTATGGTGAGACTTTAGTGCCACAACAGCAAATACCCCGACAATAGCCAGTATTGGTATTAATAACGCTAATGTAGCAGGGTTAAATATTGCTTTTATCCATTCCATATTCTATTCCAATTCCTTAACAGTTGTTTTGATACGCTATTCTTCGAAATAAGTGCCCCAGCCATCATAATCAATTTTGCATTGTTTCGCTAATTCGAACATGGTTTTTGTTTCGGCAAAAATAATAGTTTCATCAAGTGGCTGCTCGGTAATAATATCGAAGGCAAACACTTTATCACCGTTTTCGAGCTCAGCTTCTTCTGGATCTTCTATTTCCAAGCCCATTTTAAAAGCGGCAATGGCTGCTTTTTCTAAAACTTCAAAATCTATACTAGAGAAGTGATGTTCAATCGTATGATGTACTTCTTCATTAGTACCGTCTTCAATGAGAGCATTCACTAGATTGTTCGTATGCTCTTGCCACTGCTGTAATTCATCATCTTGCATCATTATTCTCAATTTTTAAGTGTTGATTTAACGGTTGGTAATTCATTTCCTGATTCTTTGCTAAGCTCAATAATCTTTGCCAACATTTTTTTATGCGCTTTATTCGTTTCTTCTCTAACACTTTCTTTCGCGTTAATATCTAAATATATAGGGTCTAATAATTCAATAATTAACTTGCCATTATTCCAACGACCTAGCTTTATATTATTGTGATTATTGCTGACACAAACGGGGATAATGGGAACATTCGCTTGCTGAGCGGTTCTAAAGGCGCCGGTTTTAAAATTTAACAGCCCTTTACCATTACTTCTTGTTCCTTCGGGGAACAACCATACTGAGAGTTTTTTTTCAGTGATCTTCTTTGCCGTTAAAGTAATCGTGTTCATTGCTTTGCTGGTATTGGTTCTATCAATTAAAATATTGCCCGTTAACCAATACATCTGACCAAAAAATGGGATCCACTTTAAGCTTTTTTTACCAACACTCACAGTACCTGGCTGTACAGCAGCGCCAACAGTAAAAATGTCATAGCTATTTTGATGATTACAAATATAAACAGCCGGACCAATATTTTTGATGCTTTCAGGTATTCTTACTTCAATTTCCAAACCGAAAATTTTAGAGACTTTACTCATATAATGAGCAGTATGAAAAACATTATTCCGATGAAATGGACGTAAAATACTATAAATACAAGCCACTGTTGAAATTAAAACTAAGGCAAGTGTCATTAAAATAAAACGAATTACAGCTAACAAATCTATTTCCTACTAATGAAGTATCGGTGCAGTATACCTTTATAGCCGTTCGACTACAAAAACACCTTTTAAAATGTATAAAAAAACCAGTAGATTTACTACTGGTTTACTGTGTAATACGCGCTCAATTCATCAATTGATTAAAACGAGTATGTGGCGCCAACTAATATCATATTTGCAGAGTCATCTTCTACCATAGCGCTATCAACAATTTCGTCACCCAATGATGTTGCGGTCACTGCCCCCAACATTGTCCATTTATCTGTAAGTTTATAGGTGCCCACTAAACCGACAGTTACGTTGGTTGAAGCATTTTTAGTATCATAATAATACTCGACTAGATCTTCATCCCATTTTGCTAATTTTACCATACCGGTTAATGTATATTGAGGGGTAGCTAAAAAGGTATAACCCGCTTGCGCGTAGAATTTACCACCTTCAGAGCCTTCATTATTTTTACCATTATCGCCTGTTCCCGTTAAGAAACCCGCTTCTGCAGTAAACATACCTTTTTTGTATTGAGCATTAATACCCACTAAGGTTGTGTCTTCTTTGCCTATTTTATTTATTAAGTTATCTGGTAATTCACTTTTGTCATAACCGGCCTGTATTGTTAATACGCCACCAACGCGAAAACCATTATCACTCTTATAAAACCATGCACCTAAACGGTTAAACTTAATATAGAAGGTATCGTTGTAGCTCACATTAAGCAAAGGAACAAAAATATTTTCAGTGTTTTTAGCTCCAATATATTCAGACATATTAGCGAAACCTAAACCCACTTGGCCATGAAGGCCTTTTTTTGCTTCATTTTTAACATCAGGAACGTTACTCATGCTGCCTAAAGTCGAATTAGCCAAGACTGATACACTTATTAAACTTAATGCAAGAGCTGCATATTTAATCATTTCGTTATCCATTAATTTAATTTTTATAAAGAGTAATCCATCGATTAATATAATCAATGAATTTAATCAGCTGTGAACTGATTTAGAACCTGCTTTTTGAATTTCTCGATATTTCATATACAAAATTTTTAAGTATTTATTTTCAAATGCTGAGCCTGGGGCAAAATATCGGAAAAGGTAAATTACTTCGCACATCAATATCAAGTAGTTATGATTAAATCATTTTTGATGCCTTTTCTACTTCATGCAACAATTGTATCTTGATAGAAAAACATAGCAATAACCACACCTGTAGCATCACCCAGTGAGCGCGCTACTAATAATGACAACCTTAGCTAGAGACCGGAATCAATGTTCCACGCACCTAACGCTTGTGCAAAGTACTCGTTTTTTCATCTCACCCTAGGTATTGCAACATTAAATAATCCGAAAATAGCGATTGCATAGTTTACCGAAAAACACGCAAGTGTTTCCGCAACAACCGCAGGTTTAAATTGTAACAATGAGTTTATAAAAACAGACACATCACCTCAGTCACTAAAAAAGGTCTTTATAGTGATTTCAACAATATTTTGCGGTATGAATTCATGGTCTGATGCTACAGGAAATATTATGTACTTATCAGCTTTGTCATTGAAATAAAACACTTGGCGATGTGCCCGCCCCTAGGTCTCGCTATGTTTTTCGATGTTCCATCTTTTTAAAGGCTTGGATAGTTCAACACTAGAGCATCCGCTTCGTCTGCTAGTTTTGGAGCAGCAGAACAAGCGGATAGTAAAATAATAATTTAACTAAAAATCAAATAGTAAGTCTTTTAAATCACTTTTTCTAAAAATACATCAACAATTACCAATTAATTGCCTATAGTTATAACAAAGTAAAAAACAAAAACAAAAGCTTTTAATGTTATCTACATGAAATATAAAACATAGGGAAGCCGATGAAAACATTGATAAAATCAATATTTATATGGATATTAGCACTAGGAGTAATATCTAACGCTCAAGCATTTTACAGCCAAGACGAACTTGCCTCTCCACGGGTAACTATTGAAGGTGACTCCGAACTGACATCCATCCTTTCGAAGGAAAGTGATGAGTTAGAGGTATTAACTTTCCCGTTAGAAAATCATAATATTACTTCCCTTACCTCATCTTTAACTGACAAAAGTGCCCCTTACCAAGTAGGCTCGTTATTTAGCAATAAGAATTTTAGTGCTGAAAGCGGTTTTTCAGAAAAATCAACAATAGCAATTGAGCAAACAGTTTTCTTTTTACAAGGACGTTACCGCCTATTGCAGCAAGCAAAGTTTAGTTTATTATTAACGGCAAAAATAGAATCTTTAAATGAACATTCTATTTATCAATTTTATAGTAATGATTTTGTTTCTCATGAAAAATCATCAATACCCGTGAACGCATCTAACGTATACGCAAGAGTAGGTATTCTTGGCCAATATGCCATTAATAAACATTGGTCTTTGGTAGGGGGGATAACATCAACTGCTCATGAAAAGTCGGCAAGTAATCAAGCCATTCATCAGAAAAAAACAGATCAAGTTGCGTTATTTGGTACAACTTATACTTTTTAATGCTCTCAATTATATGGGATGAGCAAAAGAAGCACGGCAATGATCAGTCAGTGTATCGGCATATCCATAAACCGCTAACGACAATAAATACCCGAATCATTGTCGTTATGTAAGGTTATCAAATAACTAAGCGGCAATTTCATTGAGAATATAACCTTTTCCCCAAACGGTTTCTATTTTAGTCTTTACCATACCTTCAGTCATAAGCTTATCTCGAAGTTTAGAGATCCTGACATCGACTGTACGTTCTGTACCATTATATTCACGTCCCAACAATAAATTATAAATGGCATCTCGTGTCATCACACGTCCAGCATTTCTAAGTAGTAGCGCCAGTAACTGAAATTCAAACGAACTTAAGCTCACTCTTTTTTCTTTTACTTCACATTTATTCGCCTGCGGAAATAATGTTATATCACCAACACGAAAAATACTGGGTGATCGTAGGTTGTCTTGAAGTGGCTGACGGCGCAATAAAGCTTCGATACGAACTTTTAGAACGCCCGGTGCGACGGGTTTTACAATGTAGTCATCAGCACCAAGTTGGAAAGCCGTTATCTGTTCTTTATCTTGATCACAACCACTCAAAATAGTAATAGGACCATCATAAACTTCTCGAACTTGCTGACAGACCTGTAAGCCATCAATGCCAGGTAAACCAATATCTAAAATAACTAAGTCAGGTTGATGTTTAGAGACCGTCTCTAATTCGAAATCCTTTCGTAAAGCTTGATGAACAACGAAGCCTGATTTCTCTAAATAAGATTTGATTAAAGTTGACACCATACGGTCATCTTCAATTAATAGAATGGTACTTATTTTTTTTGCTTTAGGATTGTGCTGAGCCACGTTAAACATCTTATCGTTCCTTTTACACTATTTTTGATGTGCTGAGTATAAAAGGCATGTGTCATCTGTTCTGTAAGGTCTATATACAAAGCAGTAACAAATTGTACTATGTTTACATTACCTTAGACATAGAGCTTTTCCTGCCAAATAATATCTAAAAAGTGTTGATACTAAACGTAAAAACGCTATCAAAAATATTGATAGCGTTTGATTTTATTAAATTTAATGAAACGATTTAATCACGACTAAAATAGGTTTTCATCAATATCAAATAAGGTATCGCAACCCGCTTCTATTGCAGCAATAAGTGACAAACGACGTGGTAATAAACGCGCAAAATAATAACGGGCCGTTTTTACTTTACTTAGGTAAAAATCATCACTCGATACATCTTTTTCGAGCGCTGTTTCTGCCATTTTAGCCCAAATAAAGGCCATGGCTGTATAACCGAAAACATGTAAATAATCGTTCGCAGAAGTACCTAGCTCTTCGATATTTTTTTGTGCGGCCATTAAAACATGTTCAGTTAAATTGGCTAAGTCATTCGTGGCTGCTTTTAACGGTTGAATGAATTCTTGCATATTATCAGCAGATGTCTGCTCAATGTAAGTATTCACTTCATTAAGAAAGACCTGCATTAATTCTCCTTTACTTGCCGCAACTTTCCGCGCAAGTAAATCCATGGCTTGTATACCGTTTGTGCCTTCATATATTTGAGCAATACGGACATCACGTACTAATTGTTCTTGGCCCCATTCACGTATATAACCATGGCCGCCAAATATTTGTTGACCCGCAACCGCATTGTCAAAACCTAAATCGGTAAAAAAGGCTTTCGCTAAAGGCGTCATCAATGCTGACAGGCTTTCTCCTTTAGTTTTTGTTTCACCTTCACCGTAAGTTGCCATATCTAAAGTCATCGCAACATAAGTTGATAAAGCACGAGAGCCTTCAGTTAACGCTTTCATGTTCAACAACATACGGCGAATATCACCATGAACAATAATAGGATCAGCTGATTTTTCTGGGTATTTAGCGCCAGAAAGTGCACGACCTTGTAAACGGTCTTTTGCATATTCAAGGGCATTTTGATAAGAACGCTCTGCCGCACTAATACCTTGAATACCAACACCGATACGCTCGAAATTCATCATAGTGAACATACAAGCTAAGCCCTTATTTTCTTCACCGACTAAGTAACCTTTTGAGCTGTCAAAATTCATTACACAAGTGGCTGAGGCGTGAATACCCATTTTATGCTCAATAGAACCACAAGATACGTTATTAAATTGACCTAACGATTCATCATCATTCACTTGATACTTAGGAACTAAAAATAATGAAATACCACGAGGACCAGCTGGGGCGCCCGGCAATTTGGCTAAAACTAAATGAACAATATTTTCAGTGAGATCGTGCTCACCCGCGGTAATAAATATTTTTGTTCCGGTAACTAAAAAACTACCGTCATCTTGCGGAATGGCTTTAGTATGAATTAAGCCTAAATCAGTTCCTGAATGAGGCTCGGTCAAACACATGCTTGCCATCCAATCGCCAGCATACATACGTGTTAAATAACGTTCTTTTAAAGCATCGGTTGCATGTTTAGCAATCGATAATCCTGCGCCAGCCGTTAAACCCGGATATAATGAAAATGAAATATCGGCTGAACACAGCATCTCTTCATGTAAGGCCGTGATCACTTTAGGCATGCCCATGCCGCCAAAATCAGGTTCACCACCTAAACCAGACCAACCTCCATCAGCATACGTCTTGAAAGCTTCTTTATAGCCCGGTGCTGTAGTTACTTTACCGTTATCAAAACTAACGCCAATTTCATCACCTTGGCGTGAAAGAGGAGCAATTTCTTGTTCGGCGATTTTTGCACATTCTTGTAAAATAGCTTGAGCCGTTTCACGGTCTACATGTTCAGATAAGTTAGGCATTGACTGCCACAATGCTTCCATTGAAAAAACATCGTATAACAAAAAATTCATATCTTTTAATGGTGCTTGATAGTCAGCCACGGATTTCCCCTAATTTTTAAACATTATTTTCTAAATAACGTCATAATTTAATTTTTGAAACAATCATTTCAAACATGCGTTTGAATATAGCAACATTTGCTTAAAAGTAAAGAGCGTGGACAAAGGTTTTGAATACATCACTAATTCTTTTTCCTTAAGACTGAGCCATAATTCCCATTGAGGTCGATGAGAGAAGAACAAATTATGAAACAAACATTTGAAATTTAAGTAAAAATATAAGTTCACTTAGTAATAAAATGTCTATGTATAGGCATCAAGCTTAGCCTAGAAATGGCAAGGAAGGTTAAAGGGTCGCATAAGGCATAATCAGTCAGCTAAGTTGAATATGTAATTTCTCATTTACAAATTACTGGCAATTAACAGCAACTTTTCAATACCAGCTTGCTGGCAGTTTTCACTTTGTCGAGCAAAACCAAGCCGAAGATAACCTGAACTCATTATTTTAGTGTCACTAAAGCAACTTTGATCTTGAATCAATATCCCTTGCGTTCGAGCTATGCTTGCTAACTGCTTACAGTCAACATTAATCCGCAGCCAAAGTCCCAGCCCTCCAGCTGGAAGCTGATATTCAAGCTTAAGCTTGTCATTGATGTTACTTTGTTGAATTTGTCTTAATGTACTGTCGGTATGAGCTAGACGCTTTTTATATAATTGGCTCGACCGTCTTAAGTGTCGTTCAAAGCCGCCATCAATCATCCAAAGCGCCAGCGCACGTTGCAACATACTCTCATTTTTGTGGCTCATCGTTTGTCGTAGTTTTAATAATGCCTGATGAACCGGAGGCGGCGCTGATATAAACCCTATGCGCACGCCCGGATACAGTATTTTAGACAGAGTACCAATATAAATGACCAATTGTGCAGGATCTTCACTGGCTATAGGTGGCAGCGGCTGGCCTTGATAATGATACTCATGGTCATAATCATCTTCTAGAATGGGAACACCATATTTGACGGCTAGTTGATAGATTTTATTACGTCGCTCTGTGCTAAGAGTTACCGTAGTTGGATACTGATATTGTGGTGTTAAATAGATTAAACGAATGCGTTTTGTCGCAAATTCTTTTGCCAGCTCGTCGGGATCAAGTCCTTGCTCGTCGCTCGCTATTTTTACTAACTCTGCACCGCTCTCTTTAAAGGCAGACCAAGCAGGTTGATAACCTAATTGATCAACAGCAACTCTGTCACCAATACCAAGCAATAAACGTGAAACCATGTAAATGGCATCTTGTGAGCCATTACTAATCAGAAGCGGTCTAGCGGTTATATTTCGTGACCGACGAAGATAACCTGCCATTGAAGATAACAGCTGTGGCTGTCCTGCAGCGTTGCCATAGCTAAAGTCGCTTGGTAACGGGTAATTCATTACCTGCGCAAAATGTCGTTTAAATTCAGCAAATGGGAAGCTGTTAATATCAGGCGTGCCGGCGACGAAATTATATTGATACTCTTGCTCTGGTTCGGTAAATAAAGTGTCACAACGATCATTAAAATGCCACTTCATCGTCGTTGACTGTGCTGGTGATGGTAATTGATGACGCTGTGAAACCGGGTGTTGCTCGGCAACGAAATAACCAACCCTTTGCCTCGATAAAATCCAGCCTTGAGCGATAAGTTCGTTGAGAGCATTAAGTAACGTCTGACGTCCGACTGAAAACCGCTTAGCCATAACTCGACTAGACGGTAATTTTTCACCGCTTAATAGCTGACCCTGCTCGATACTGCTCCTAATAATACTGACTATTTGCAGATAACTTGCCGGCTGATGTGCTTCGTTATTCAGAGACTTAAAATGGGGAATAAAGCTCAACGCTAGTTACCTTTTAGTTGGCGGTTTAGGCGTAGTATAGCGTTTCATAATTTCAGAAATCCTTACCACTGGCAATAGATTTTTCAACTGGTCAAGCATGATAAACAAATCTGGTTCTTCAAATAAAGGGCTGACTTTGTAGAATAAAGATTTCATAAAACTATCATCAAGAAGACACATGACCAACAATAACCTAAAGCAAGTACTTGGCGCTATTTTAGTCTTAAATTTAATTTCCGCTTGCAGTATTAATCAGCATAGTGGCAAACCAAACGATAATAAACCCTTTTCAATAGTCGTTATTCCTGACACCCAAAATTCGATTGATTATAGCCGGCAAAAACCGGCTGGCTTTGCGATTAACAGCAATGATATTTTTATCAATCAAATGAAAGACATCGCGAAAAGAGGCAGAGTTAATGGTGGAAATCTCGCCTTTGTGACCTCTGTCGGCGATGTTTGGCAGCATCAAACCTTACGTATAGACCCCGGACATAACAAAAGAGGTTTTCCAAAACTGGATGCTGCCTGGGTAAATGATGAAATAGAAATTACCGATAAAACCAAAAGCATAGAAATTCCTAAAGCTATTGAAGGTTATAAAATTTTGAGTAAAGCTAAGATCCCTTTTGGTGTAGTTCCTGGAAACCATGACTATGACGCAGCTTGGTTTGAAAATGAACAAAGAGCCCATATTGGCGGGCTAACTAACTTTTTATCTGCATTTTCTGCCAAGAGTCAGTTTTTTCATAAGAAGAAATGGTATCTAGAAGGTTATCAAGGGGGTACTAGTAGTGCACAGATATTTACTGCTGGGGGTTACCGTTTTTTGCATTTTTCACTAGAAATGCAAGCTTCCGATAGTGTTATACGTTGGGCACAAAACGTAATAAACGCCAACCTGGGATTACCCACGATTATATCGACCCATGATTATCTCAATAGCCAAGGCCAACGGAAGTCTCATCCTGTGCTCGATTTGGCGGCAGCAGAACCTGACCAACATAATAGCCCACAGCAATTATGGGAAAAACTGATTAGCACCAATGACCAAGTATTTATGGTACTTTCAGGTCACCAATTTGGTCAGGCATTTCGCCTTGATGATAATAAATACGGTCATCAGGTTTATCAAATAATGGCCAATTATCAAAGTAGAGGTCAGGCCGGTATCGATGCAGGGCAACCTCTGAATAAAGCAGGCAACCCTATTGGCATTGGTGATGGCTGGTATAGAATCATGGAGTTCGATTTAGCCAAATCGGTGCCTGACATTAAAGTTTCAACGTATTCAAGCCATTACGCGAAGTACTCAAGCGAATTAACCGATTATGCCCTAAGGTATAAAGCACAAGAACAACCAAAATTCAGCGATGCTCAATTCGCAGCGGCTGATGACTTTAGCATTACGCTAAGTGATTTTCGCCAAAGATTCGCTAAAAATAAGTCGCTAAGCTATTAAATAATCACTCATGAACGGGAAAATCCCATTGCTCTAAAACGCCATCGCTATTACTAGCAATAATAGCCGTGGCACTTTTAGTATTTACCAATGTTTCATTATTACTTTCATTTATTGCCACACTTAATACCGATGCTCGTCCATACTGCATGGATGATTGCCACTGAGCGAGCAATGCACCATCGGCAACTCGCCATAATTGTAAGACTTGTCTCGGTGAGCCGGTTAAAAACGAACGTTTATCAGCAGAGAATACCGAATCATTAACTTCCATAAACTTTAAATAAGTATCAAGGCTAGCAATAAGCTGACCTGTTTTCAGGTTCCAAAACTTGCGATCTTTAACCGCGTCAATACTAAAGCCCACCAAGCCATCGGCGCTGATATCGACGTGATTAACACGAGAGCCATGTTTAAATTCAAACAGCGTTTCACCGGTTGAGGTGTTCCACAGTTGAGCTTTTTTATCACTTGAACCGGTAAAAGCAACTTGGCCATTTTCAGACAAACTGACCGCATTAATATCCAAACGATGTTTTTGATACGTTATTATTTTATTCGTTTGAGTATCTATAATACTCGCTTTACCACTGCGAAAACCTAACAGAAGTAATTGACCATTTTTTGAAACAGAAATATCATTAATGATATTATCGCTAACCTGCCACTCTCCTACTAGTTGAAAGTTACTAATTGCATATTTCTTTACCGAGACCCGATTAGACAGATAAAAGAACTGCTTATTTTTACTGATATAAGCTATTTCTATATGCTGTGCATGACTCGCTGACAAACATTTAGGAACATTTGATTGCTTATTATTTTGCCAAAGACAAACACCATCATTATTAACGACAATCGTTAACTGACCATCAGCTGATAATGATGTGGCCTCTATAACTGATTCACTTTGACTTAGCTTACTAACCGCTTTAGAGCTATAAACTTCTTGCTGACTACAGGCCAAGGTTAACCAGGAAAACATTAGTAATATATAAATTTTCATCATGTATTAATTCTCGATCTAAATGAGTGTTATTCAGCAGGTAACTACTTATCTAATGCTTTCAATGAACGCAGAAACAAACCTAAACCACCCATAGCTAGTACGAGTATTACCATTAAATCAAAAGAGGTCATGGTTTTAAAAGTAAACCTAATAGAGGATATTACGCCAAAGACTAACCCCGTTATTGAGCCTATAGATAATATCCAACCTAAGATATTTTTGCTGTTATAAAAGATAAGCCCAACACCAAACATAAAAGGGATCATTATCATGCCACTGGTTATATTATAGCTTCCACCCATGCCGGAAAAACCATATAGACGCACTCCCATGCCAAAGTTTGATGTTACTGTGATGGAGTTTAATAACATATAAAATCCACCACACATCATTATAATACCAATAAAAAAGTGACTAAATCCGCCTGAAGTACCACCTGCACCTTTCATGTATTTTCCTTGGAGTATTGTTTGTATGTACGATTATTATTAGCCGCATCATATAATCATTGATTGATATATGTCACGAGAAAATCAATTAAATCAAAATACTGAAGACTTTTATTTAGATGATTTTATCTAAGTGATATGATAATTTATCATATCATTATTTTATATACCCCACAGACTGTTGACATATTATGTCACAAGAGTATGGTAAATATAGAAAATAAGCATCACAATGAATAGCTGATGTTGGCTATGAGTTTAAGGATAAACAATGGAACAGCTGCTAGAAGTCTCTTCACAATTCCCCACAGTAATATATTCAGCACTCTTGGGTATCGTTGTAGTTTATTGGATGGTTGGCATGTTAGGTCTTGTCGATTTGGGTTTAGCTGCAGATGCAGATCTCGATGTAGATATAGACATAGACATAGACATAGACAGTGATGTTGATATTTCTGTCGGTGGCCTTACAGGGTTAATGCTCACCTTTGGTTTAACAGGCGTCCCCTTCACTTTAGTCATCAGCATTATTATTCTTATTTGCTGGTTAATCAGTTTTTACCTGCAATTCTATATTTTAACTTGGCTGCCTGACGGTTGGCTATATTATTTGCTGGGCTCTGTTAGCAGCTTTATCGTTTTTTTAATTTCGCTACCAATAACTGCCATTGTTATTCGTCCTTTGAAAGGACTATTCAAAAGTGTAGAAGCCACCGAAAGTCAGCACTTGGTTGGTAACAGTGCAACTATCGCTACAGGTACTGTCACTGAAACCTTTGGTCAGGCTCGTTTGTTTAATAACGGGGCTGAAATTCTACTTGATGTCCGATGCGACCCAGAACACACCTTAAAAAACGGCGACGAAGTTTTACTTATAGAATATTTAACAGAAAAACATGCCTATATCGTTGCCCCGTATTCACAATAAATAATCATAAAATCAAAATATATTTGGTCACTTAGTTAGTGACCATTGTTTTTAAATAAGAGGAAAAAAAACATGGTAATGGAACCACTTTATCTAGCGATTGGAATCGGCGTACTTTTTGTCTTTTCACTGTTAATCATGGTAGCTAAGTTTTACCACAAAGTAGAACAGGGCCAAGCATTGATCATCAACAAACTAGGAGCAGAACCAGAAATAAGTACCACGGGCGGTATGGTTATTCCGGTGATCCATAAAAAAGAAATTATGGATATTTCAACTAAGCGCATGATGCTTGAACGAAAAGGACGATCTGGGCTTATCTGTCAGGATAATATTCGTGCTGACATCATTATTACCTTCTATATCCGCGTAAATGAAACAAAAGAAGATATTTTACGTGTCGCTAAACAAGTAGGTTGTGACCGTTCTTCTTACCCCGAAACTTTACAAGAACTTTTTGAAGCTAAATTCTCAGAGGCGCTTAAAACAGTCGGTAAGCAATTAAACTTTACTGAGCTCTTTACGCAACGTGATACCTTCAGAGATAAAATAAAAGAAGTTATCGGTCAGGATTTATCGGGCTATGTATTAGAAGATGTCGCCATTGATTTCCTTGAGCAAACTTCAATCCATGATTTAGATCCCAATAACATTATGGATGCTGAAGGGATCAGACGCATTACCGAGTTAACGTCTCAGCAGAGTGTTGAAACCAATGATTTAAAACGCCAAGAAGAAATTCGTATAAAACGTCAAAATATCGATGCACAAGAGAAAGAATTAGAGCTTGATCGCCAACTAGCAGATGCAAAAGCGAAACAAACACGAGAAATTTCTACCGTGCAAGCACGTGAAGAAGCAGAAACAGCCAAGGTTGTTGAAGAAGAGCGTTGTAAATCTGAACAGGCAAGAATAGAAACTGAGCAGATCGTCGCCGTTGCCGAAGAAAACAAACAACGTGAAGCCGATATTGCCGAGCAGAATCGCTTTAGAGCGGTTGCCATCGAAGAAGAAAAAGTAAAGCGCGCGCGCCAAGTTGAAGCGATTGATCGTGAAAAAGAAGTTGAAATACTGCGGATCAACAAAGAGAAAGCACTCGAAATCGAACGTAAGAATATTGCCGAAGTACAACGTGAACGTATCATTGTTGAGAAAGGTGTTGCCGAAGAAGAAGAGCGCATCAAAGATTTACGTGTCGTCTCAGAAGCTAACCGTCAAAAAGATGAAATAGTCATTAAAGCAAAGGCTGAAGCTGAACAAGCGCTTGTTAAAGATATTGAATCCGCGAAAGCACAAGAGCAAGCTGCTGAACATACTGCAAGAAAAATGCTAACCATCGCCGAAGCTCAATTAAAGGCGGCGAGCAAACAAGCAGAGTCGAAGAAAATTTTGGCAGAAGGTAATCAAGCTGAAGCTGCTTCTCAAGGACTGGCTGAAGCTCAAATTACTTTAGCTCAAGCAGATGCACATGAAAGACAAGGTGAAGCTGAAGCCAAAACACTTGAACTTAAACTCACCGCTGAAGCGAAAGGTATAGAAGAAAAAGCCTTGGCAGAAGCAACCGGTTTACGCGAAAAACAAGATGTACTTAATGCGATGTCAGAGCAAGCGAGAGAATTTGAAACTTTTGGTTTACGTTTAAATCAAGAGCGAGAATTAACCTTAGCGAAGTTAAGTAACAGTGTTGATTTAGCCGAGAAACAAGCGGGTGTATTAGCAACCGCATTAAGCAAAGCCAATATTAATATTATGGGCGGAGACGGAGAGTTCTTACGTCAATTCATGAGTGCTATTACGGTAGGTAAGTCTATAGATGGCTTAGTTAATGAAAGTGAAACGGTGAAAACCTTATTTAAAGATCACTTAAATGGCGATCGTAATATTATGGACGATTTAGGTGGTGTGCTAGCGGGTGCTGCTCAAACGAGTGAAACCATGAAGAATTTCAATATGTCTAAATTACTCTCAACATTAAATAATGCTGATGACACTCAAAAAGGCGTCTTGGCTAGCTTGTTAAACTTAGGCAGCGAAAAAACTTCAGGCACTAAATAGTTTAAAAACAGTAAATTCATCAAGTATATATCAGGCAATGTGCAAGTATCTCTTAAAGATTATTGCACAATAGCTCATGGAGTCTTACATGACAGATAAGGAAAGCGTCACTAATCAGGCTGTTGCCGAAGGTGGTTCATATGAACTCATTCAACGCAGATTATCAGCGTTAGGTAGTGATCTTAATACACAAATAAAGCAGCTAAACGACGAACGAATTGTCACGTTTGGCTCTACCGATATGAAAGTTGATGCTCGCGTGCGAGTAAGAACGGAGCATAATTGTGTTGCGAGAGATATTGCCGCTATTGGAGATACATTACTGTTTGGCTATAACGTCTTTTTAGGTTTAAAGCGAAATATTACCGTTTCAGATGTTTTTAGCTTGCACCAAGTCAAAGGTGACGGCGATGACATAGAAATTGTCGATGTGCCAATGCAAGGTAGCTTTCTTGAGGCCCCAGAATTTGTTCGAGATTTTGATGAGTTATATACCTATTACAAAAAAACCTTTTTAGCCCATGTTTATCGACAAGGTAGCAAAGTATTTGCCGTATTTCGTATCGGTGAACGCCTTGATGATATCAGAGTATTTCGCTGGGGCATCGACGCGGCACAGCAAGTTAGCTACATAGATAATCGTGGTGAAAGGGATATTAAACAGCCAGAAAATTTCGATTTTGAATGGCATAAAGTATCACGAGAGCAGCAAGAACAAGGTAAGCATCCACACTTCAATTTGTATGACACTCTGTTTGTTGAAGCAATAGGTGGCTCAATTACCTTAAAAGTTGAAAACAATACTGAAGCAGGCCAAGGCATATATTCAGAGCCTGTTGATGATGAACATCAGTCCATAGATGATGCAGAAATTCATTACGCTAGAGTTGGCGAACTTATTTTACTAAAAATAAAACCGTATCGTGAAACTGAAACTCGTCATTTAATTTTTAACAGCAAAACTCAAGAAGTTATTAGGCAAGATGCTATTGCCCATGCTTGTATTCAGTTGCCAGAAGATCACGGTATTATCTTCCCTGGTGGTTATTACTTGCAAAGCGGCGAACACAAAAGTTTTGAAGATAATGCTGAAGATTTGCAGCTACACCGTGTGGTAAAGTCGCCTAACGGTGAAGATTTCCTTTATATTTTTTATGAACCAAACGAAGGGCAATACGCTTTGTTTGGTTATAACTTGATCACCAGAACACTACAAAATCCAATTTATGGCCATGGTCAAAGTTTATATAACAACGGTAGAGCGGTAGTGTTTAATGCTGAAACTGAGCCGTCTCGTGTTCATGCCATGCAAATATGGCAAACACCTTTTTGCACTGAAGAGTTTGCTAGTAATCAACCAACCGATAATAGCTTCTTTGGTAAAATAGGAAATCCTGAACTTGTTCGTGGTATTTCTGATTTATACAGCGTAGCAAAACTGATCTCAGTTAAAAAACCGAGTGCACAGCACTTTAATGACTTAGTGAAAGAGTCCAGGCAGATTTTTGATAAATATCATTGGCTTAATGACAAAGACCTTACATTACTTCATGACTTGATAAAACAAGTAGCAACAACGTCAGAGCTGGTTTTAGATGAATTCGAAAAAGTTACCAGTATCAAAGAAAATTCAGATCTTGTCTTACTGCAAGCGCAAGAAAAACTAGCCGCACTAGCTGCGCAAGTACAAGTTTCTGGCTTTGATAATGCGAAGCAATTCGTTGATAGCTTAGCTGAGTTAGCGCAATTTAAAGGGCAGTTAATTTCTCACAAAGACTTGCGCTATATCGATGTTGACGCAATTACCGCTATGGAAGGTAGTTTAGATACGTTAACGAAAGAGCTTAGCCAAGCAACCGCTGATTTTCTTCAACAAGATGATGCACTGACACCTTATCAAAAGACCATCGCAGAATTAGAAAGCGCAATAGAAACAAGTGAATCTGTTACTTCGTTAAAACCTGTTCGGGCAGCAATTCAAGAACTCGTGCAAGGCTTAGAATTACTTAATCGCACTATGCTCTCATTAGAGATTGAAGACAGCCGCCAAAGAACCCGAATTTTAGAGGATATTTCAGCTGTTTTTAGTCAAATAAACCGAGTTAAAGCAACTGCAGATCTAGCGGCTAAAAATGTCGGCAGTGAAGAAGCGAGTGCCGAGTTCGGTGCTAGATTTAAACTCTTAAGCCAAAGTGTCACCAGTGCTTTAAATGCGAGTGACTCGCCTCAAGCTTGTGATCAACAGCTTTCTCAAATACTGATTCAATTAGAAGACTTGGAAAGCCAGTTTAGCGATTATGATGACTTTTATAATGAAATCATCGCTAAAAGAGATGAAATATACGACAACTTCGAACAACATAAGCAACAGCTTATGGATGCACAACAGCGTCGCTGTCTTAATTTGATGACCGCGGCCGAGCGTATTATTTCAGGTGTTATCAGACGCAGCCAATCATTCAATCAGCAAGACAAGTTAAACAGCTATTTTGCTGGCGACCCTATGGTCTCTAAGCTTAGAAAGTTAATTAAACAGCTTCGAGAGCTTGACGACAATGTAAGAGCTGATGACATTGATGCCCAGTTGAAAAATGCAAAAGAACAAGGAATAAGAGCACTCAGAGATAAAACTGATATTTATTCTGCCGATGGGAGTTTAGTGAAAATAGGCGATCACCAATTTTCAGTGAACAGACAAAAATTAGAGTTAACCTTATTACCTCGTGATGGCTCTATGGTCTTACATATCAGTGGTAGTGAGTATTTTGAAACCTTAGCCGATGATTTATTTGTTGGTACTGAATATCTTTGGCAGCAAGAGCTTGTTTCTGAATCTGAAAAAGTCTATCGAGGCGAATATTTAGCAGCAAGCCTGTTATTTTCAGCTGAATTATCAGGCAAAGCTGAACTCGATAAATTAAAAGCAGCGGTAAAAAATAATGAAATAGGCGATGTGGTGAGAAAAGCAGCCGAACCTCGTTATCAAGAAGGATATGACAAAGGCGTGCACGATGCAGATGCTGCTTTGATATTAACGCAATTACTTGCCCTAAGAGAATCTATCGGTTTGTTAGCTTACCCAGTAGCAGAGCGAAGACTCGCGGTGCTTTTTTTCTGTGAAGGATTAGCAAGTAATGGCCGAGAAGATTTATTACATCGCAGTAATAACCTACATATCATGGAAGAAACCTTTGGTGACAATCAATTACGTCAGCAACTTATCCAAGAACTCGCCACGTTATTAGATACCTATCTAGAAAGTCAGCCTTGGCTGAAATGTGACACGTCATTGTCAGCAACCTACCTCCTGCAAGAGTTAGCTCAAGCTGAGCAAAAGTTTGTGATTAAAGAAAGTAGTGCTGAATTAGCAAACCAACTGAAGAGCCAGTTAAAGCATAAAAGCTTAGAAAAGAAAATCAGTGGCGCATTATCCGGTTGTGCAACGCTAGAGCAAAAATATCAACTTCACTGGGCGTGGTTGCAATCTTTCTCTACGCATCAGGAAATGAATATTCATCAAGACGTTCTGGCAGAAGCAGCCATTTTTATGCTGATGGCAGAGCAATGTGAGTTCTATACTTCTCTTGCTGATACCGAATGTGTTGTTGATGGTCTACTAGGACAGCATGGACAAATTACCGATAGAAAAATAAACATAAATTATCAAGAGTTTATTACTCGACTTCGTCAATTTAGCCATGAGCATATGCCGGCATTCAAAGGCTTTCACGCCAAAAAGCAAAGCGTATTAGCAGTGCAACGTAAGCGACTACGTTTGGAAGAATTCAAGCCAAGTGCATTGGCTTCTTTTGTTCGTAATAAATTGATAAATGATGTTTATTTCCCAATTATTGGCACTAACCTAGCGAAACAAATTGGCGCAGCGGGTAAGAATAAACGCTCCGATTTAATGGGCTTATTATTACTAATATCGCCACCGGGATATGGTAAAACAACGCTTATTGAATACGTTGCCAGTAAGCTAGGCATGACCTTTGTTAAAATAAACTGTCCGTCTATCGGTCATGACCAATTATCGCTAGATCCCTCGCAAGCAAACAACTCAACAGCTAAAAATGAAGTTGAAAAAATTAACCTAGCCTTTGAAATGGGCAATAATGTCATGTTGTATCTTGATGATATTCAGCATACGAACCCTGAATTTTTACAAAAATTTATCTCGTTATGTGATGGTTCAAGAAAGGTTGATGGTGTTTGGAATGGGATGAGTAAAACCTATGATATGCGCGGTAAAAAGTTTGCGGTCGTTATGGCAGGTAACCCTTATACCGAGTCAGGTGAAGCGTTTAGCATTCCTGACATGTTAGCTAACCGAGCCGACATTTATAACTTAGGCGATACCTTAAGTGGCCGTGAACATGAATTTTCTTTAAGCTTTATTGAAAACAGTTTAACCAGTAATCGTTACATTGCACCGCTTGCGACAAGAGACATGGATGATTTATATAACCTAGTCAGAATTGCTGATGGTGAACAAGTGGCGACTACGGAATTAAAACATAGTTACTCTCAAGCTGAAGTGAATGAAATAGTTGCTGTTATTCAACGTATTCGTAAGATCCAAGAAACCGTTTTAAAAGCCAATGAGCAGTACATAGCATCTGCCGCGCAAGACGATAAATATCGCACTGAACCGCCATTCAAGTTGCAGGGAAGTTATCGTAATATGAATAAAATGGCGGAAAAAGTTGTTCCGGTAATGACCGAAGAAGAGATCGAGCAACTCATCGTTGATCATTATCGTGGCGAAGCTCAAACGTTGACTATAGGCGCTGAAGAAAACTTACTCAAATTAGGTGAGCTGCGTGGAACTCAAACGGATGAACAAACCGTTCGCTGGCAGCAAATCAAAGCTGATTTTGTTCGTCATCAAAGCCTTGGCGACAGTGACAACCCTATCGCTGCGGTTGCTAGCCAAATTTCATTATTACAAAAAGGGCTGAATCAAATAGGAGAGGCATTGTTACAGCCGCAATCGACAGGTTTAGACACTTTAAATGAAACACTTGCCAGTCTTAAACTACAAGTAAATGTTGAACAGCCAGATAACTCAGAGTTGGAAAAAACACTGTCGTTATTTAGCCAAAGTATAGAGTCTTTTCTAACGCCACTGGTGACAGCACTGCAAAGTAATAAGAATCTTGATATGGAAATGATTGATACGTTAAAAACATTAAACCTTACCACTGAAAAGTCAGTAAAAAGTTCTGAGACCCATATTCAAAAAATCAGTAGAGAATTAGCATCAGGCAAGAAAAATAGTATTGATGAGGTGCTTGTTGACTAGCATTAGGTAACATTGACGATGTTCAATTTGGTAACTATTGTCAGTAACAAAAAAGAGCCATAGTTAGAATTAACTATGGCTCTTTTATGTTCAGGATGAACGGTATGTCACGGTGCCATGGATGGCAAAGAGTGACGTCGTCTAAGTAGTTGCAATTATAGTAACTGTTCAACTTCACCTTCCTTATTAAGCACAACAGCTTTACTCAATAATTCATTATTTTGTAAGTACTTTCCGATAGTGGTAAAGGTAGTTGTGTACACTTTCCCTGAATGATCCTTTGTTGATACATCATCGACAAACCAATTGCCTAATAATAATTTAAAAGGGCTCGCCTTTATTTTTTGCGGTTTGAAATGCTGCTCAGCGTTATTTTTAAGCTGGGTCATGTCGGTTGTTTGGTAGACGCCAGCATTTAAAATATTGAGGGTATGTTCAGTACAATTTTGAAACCTGTTATTAAACGGGTTAGCAATGACAGAATAATTCTCGTTATGTAGTTGTTTGTCTTTACCGGTAGCGATGACATTTATTATTCGTTGCTGTAATTCTGGCGTTGGTATAATAATACCGGCTTTTAAGTTACTTACGCCCCAAAAGAAATCAACGGGATAATCAATCACCAATTCACTTTTGTCTGCTTGCCCCTCTTTTTGATAAAGGTTATGAATTGCATATCCTTTGACTATTTCGCCGGTATCAAGAGTAATTGATGAATATACTGCAATAGCCGTATGAGTGAAACTTATCCCTTCAGGTAAGTCTTTTTTTGGCCTGCCAACCCGAGCAATGATAAAAGCTCGTGCCCCTTCTTTGGCGGCAAATAATTCAACGGATTTAGCGAATTTATCAACTTCTTTAGCTGAAAACTGTAACTCTGTATTTTGAGCACTACCTGCAAAAACAGGTAGAGAAACGGACAGCATTACAGTAACTAATAAACTTAAAAGCTTATTCATTATAGTTTCTCCTGCTGGTTAATTTTCATGATTTGAGCAGGTGAAGGGGCTGTAGTAATTGTTTTTTCTGTAATTTCTAATGGTGTTGTGGAAACAGCATTTTCCATGAGTGCATTACCAGCTTTTAATGACACACTGCCAATAGCGCCAATAACAATTAATGGCGTGGCAATCACTGCGCTACCTAGTTTGGCACTGGCTACGATACCGTGTGAAGCAGCTAAAGCTGAATGCTTACTTGCTGCACTGGCATTTTGTGACGCTCCGCTGTCGGCAAAAGATTGTAAACTTGTTGTTGTTAATATTATTAATAAAACCTTGTTTAATGTTTTCATCTTGCTTCCTTATTTTTGATAAAGTCTCTGTGTTAAAAACAAGACTGATTATGACGTCTGCATGGTTTAAATAAACCAAAGCGTGTAATGTATTAAAATATTCAACCTTTAGTATAGGAATACACTACTTGAGCCAGCTAACCGAAGTATGCGAAACATTAAAACTTACGCTTAAGCAGCAGAACATCACCTATAAAACCCTTGCCCAACGGCTTAAGATGAGTGAAGCAAATATAAAAAGAATGTTCTCATTGAAGCAATTCTCGTTAGCTAGGCTAGAAGAAATTTGTACTGTTGCCGGTATTGGTTTATCCGATTTATTCCTATTAGTAGAAAATCAAAAGAAAAAATTAATTCAATTAACCGCAGAGCAAGAACAAGAGCTGATAGATGACACTAAGCTATTTTTGGTTGCCGCTTGTGTGCGTGATGGCTGGAGCTTTGATGAGATAATTCATCATTATCAAATAGACCAATTCGAATGTGTGCAGTTAATGGCTAAATTAGATAGATTGAAAATCATCCAACTTTTACCCAATAATCAATATAAGATGTTAATATCGCAAAACTTTCATTGGTTGCCTAATGGTCCTTTGGAAAAATATATGGAAAAAAATGGTATTGAGAAGTTTATGGCATCAAGTTTCACCGATGAAAATAGCTTTAGGTTTTATATTCGTGGTACTTATAGCCAAACGTCTATTAGTATTATTGAAAGAAAACTCAACCAATTAAAAAAAGAACTCGCATTATTGAATCAAGAAGATGCGTTACTACCCTTAGAAAACCGACAACATGTTGGTTTGCTTTTAGCGATGCGCCCATGGGAAATGCCACAATTTAAAGTATTACGTAGAAGTTAATCGATAAATATATAGGAATTTAACGGTCAAATAAGTATTGATGGTTAATAAAAATTACATGGATAAACCCCAGAAAAGCATTAGCACTAAGTTTTGTAAATTAATAAGCCAATCGGCTATATTACTCGCTCTTATACTAATACCCGCTTGTTCGGGTATAGAAGATCATATCTCAGAATCAGAGCAAGATTTTTGTGCTGCGATTGTTGATAGACCGACAAAAGCATTATCAAAATATCTCGCCCCTTTTCAACACCAGATGAAAGACAGCACCGGGGTTTACGTTTTAGAGCAAGGCACTGAGGCCATGTTATCTAGAGCCTGGCTAAGTGATCATGCCCAGCAAACCATTGACGTGCAATATTTCATTTTCTCCACTGACAATATTGGTTTAATCGCGATAGATTACTTAGTTAAAGCCGCTGAAAGAGGCGTAAAAGTCAGATTGTTAGTCGACGACATTATGGTCGATGCCAATGGTGGTGAATTATTAAAATTAGCCGCTCATAAAAACTTATCAATCAAAATTTATAACCCAATGGCTAATATTGGTAAAAATATTATTGAAAAAGTCGTAAATTTAACCACTGATTTCCATGCTTTAAATCAACGCATGCATAACAAAACCTTTACTGTTGACGGAATAATATCAATTACTGGTGGGCGAAATGTCGCTGACGAATATTTTGGTTATGACCACAAGTTTAACTTTAGAGACCGAGATGTTTTATTGTTAGGTGGCATGACTCACGATATTCAAGAGTCGTTTGATCTATTTTGGGCCGATGGCTTAAGTGTTTCAGTTGAAGAGCTAATCACCAGTGAATATAAGATAAGTACTAATTATAATGCACTGCATCAATATGCTTGCGATCCCAATAATTTTGTCCCAAAAGTTAGAGATGAAATTAATAATATCCCAACCGCTTTTAGAGATATTGAACAAGCAGGAAAGCTTCACTGGATAAAGGGAGTTGAGTATATTTCAGACCTACCCGGTAAAAATGATGGCAGTAAGTTTTTAGGCGGCAGTGGGCTTTCGACAATAAAGCTTATTGCTCTGGTTAAAAATGCTAAAAAGTCGGTAATCATCCAAACGCCCTATTTAGTGACAACAGATTTAAGTAAAAATATTTTCAAGACACTGGTCGATAATGGTGTTGAAGTAAAAATTCTCACCAATAGTTTGGCTTCAAACGATAATTTAGAAGCATTTAGTGGCTATCAACGAGACAGAAAAGCCCTGTTAAAAACAGGTGTAAAGATCTATGAATTTAAACCTGACGCTAAAATAAGACAAAAAATAATGTCTGAGGTGATGCAAAAGCAGCTACAAGAAATGCCAATATTCGGCTTGCATGCGAAGTCGATGGTTATTGATGATGAGATTACCGTAATAGGTACCTTTAATTTGGATCCCCGTAGTGCTAATTTAAACACCGAAAGTATCACCGTAATTCCTTCAAAAGAAGTAGCAATGAATGTTAAAGCCGGCATGTTAGAAGAAATGCAACCTGAAAATGCTTGGCAAACAACCTTAGAATGGAACCCCGACGGTGAAGAGAGCATATTAAAACAACTAGGCGTTAAGCTAAGAAGAGTTATCCCTAAAAATATTCTATAAATATTTGTAAAAAATCATATTGTACTTCAATAATAAAATTACAGGATGTAATGATGAATGAAGAAGTTAAAGCGCTAAAGTCAGAATTAGCACTGCTTAAACTTCAATTTAGTGAACGAGTTGGTGTTGTTGAAAATCGTTTAAATATCTTGATAGCCAAAGAGCAAACGTCAACAGAAAATAAAAAACCAAATATCACTCAAATTGAAAAAATAAATGCCACAGTAAAACCAGACAAAATTGATAAAAATGTTTTGCCTAGCGCTAACGTCATTACCGCCGATAAGTTACTAGTATCTAGAAAAGAGTGGGAAACACCTACCCCCAGCGAACCTTCCTTTTTTATTATTTTAATGAATACTATTTTGTCTTCTTGCTTTGACTGGTTCTCTCCTATTACAAAAATTTACCAGTCATATAAAGAAAGAGGCATGTTAGGTATTTTCATTCTAACAATAGTTGGAATCACCCTAACGCTTGCCGGTTTTGGTTATTTAATGCAGTTACTTATTGATGAGCTTGGCACTGGCGTTAAATCTCTATTAATGTCTATTGTGGCTATTTTCGTCGTAGGGCTAGGCATTGTTCTTAAAACAAAAGCTCGTTTCGGTGAATTCCCCTCAGCTATTGTGGCGTTAGGTATATTACTCTCGTATAGCACGGTTTATTTTTCGGGCAGTGTATACAGTCTCCTCCCCAATATACTTGTCCTAGTTTTATATTTAACCATAGCATTAGTTTGTCATGCTATCGCCCTATGGTTAGATACCAAAGTTATTGCTGCTTTAGGTGTCATAGGCATAGCAACAATGCCAATACTTTCCAGCACTGTTAGCACGGAACCACGGTATTATTTATTATCATTGGCTTTTGTCGTTACTAGTAGTTTGATTTTAGCTTATCGTCATGTTGGACAATGGCTTGCTCACTTAAGTTTAGCCTTTACTCTGGTGTCCCTTGAATGGATTATTGGCGTTGAAAACACCCTTATATCAGTTTGGCTTATCAACTTATTTTATTTGCTCTTTTTCGCTTACGTGACATTAACGCTTTATAAAGAGAGCACACCAACTAATCAAAGCTTAGTTTTTCTTGCCGCGCTAACGGGTTCGAGCGTTTTAGTTTTCTTTCAAGCGACCGATATATTTACCAGTACCATTAGCTTTAGTTTTGCTTTGAATACTTTAATTGCTATAGCGGCCAGTATTTTCTTTTATAAAGTTAAGCGTGAATTAACAAACTTTTTTATATTGCTTTCAGCTTCATGGACCATCCTGACAATTGTCAGTACGATTAGTGAAGCTTATTGGGGTATTGCATGGGCAGTAGAGGGAATATTGTTAATTTCAATTGGTCGTCGATATAAAATTTCGTCTCCAATTACTCAAGGACAAGTGCTAACCGTAATAGCACTTATATATTCTTGGTCTGCATTAGCAATGTACTTCCCATTACCTGCATTAAAGTCTGTCGACGGTTGGCTGTTATCAATCATAATTGTGGCCATTATTGCGACTTGGCAGCGACTGATCAACCACTCAAATGTTTTTGATAAGTTTACACAGAACATTATTAAACCTTTCTTGCAGTTTATTGAAGTGCTGTGGTTGTCAATCTTGGTTATTGTAAGCGCCAATATATGGCTAGGAAACTGGACAGGTGCGTTAATAATATTCTTGCAATTAGCACTCTTGTTTAGAGCAAAATTCTGTAAACAAGTATCGGTAGAAGTTCTTGCTGCGACACTTGTCATTGCCGCATTATTTTATGCCTACCAAGGTGCTCTACTGGTTGATAGCTATCGCTTTACCATGTTGCCATTATTCGCAAAATTAGCAATTATTTCGGTATTTTTACAACTTTGGTTATGGTCGGAATTTTATCGAAGATATCAGCCAGACAGTGCAATAAAAGAAATTGCAGAAGCGATAAGGATACTATTTTATTTACTGATCCCTATTTGTTGGATCGGCTCGGTTATTCGTCGGTTTGATGAAGCATCACTAATGTTGTTATGGCTTTCACCGTTATTAGCCTTATTATTGGCGCGTAAAATAAAACATCCACTACTCATTAAAGAAGCTAACGTTTTGGCTGGCTTAGCCTCGTTGTTTTTTGCGACTTCTGTTGGGCAATTAACACTAATTAATAGCATTATTGCGCTCATTGGCTTTTCAATTTTCTACGCGATAGCCTATTTTATTAATCGCAAAGAAGCTGCCCCTCTCGTGCAATTAATTTGCAGTTTGGGTTTATTATCGCTAGGTTTTGCTATCCCAAATATTATTGCTTATCAAACAAATAATCTATTTTATGCAGTAATTATTGCCAGTTTATATTGGACTATCGCTTTTAATGCGCTTAATGCATCAACGCACTTAAAAAGAAACGAAGTATTCATTATCGCTGTTAATTTACTATTGGTCTTAGCCGCCTGGCTACTCGTGCCATCAAATGTGTTTTATGTATTAATACCCATAATATTTCTAGCTGCCGCTTTATATAAAAAAGAGCATAAATTTAAACAATCACAACTAGGTAAAAAACTACAATTAAATGCCGATTTATTTTTGCATTCAATAGCGGCAATTACCTATGTAACGCTGTTCTTTTCACTTGCTCAATATCGAATGGACTTACTAATTTCTCCAGTATTAGCTATTCATGGCGCATTAATTTTATTTTTGAAAGATAAACGCCTAACAAAGGTAAAATACAGTTTCGGCTTGATTTTCTTAGCCATCATTAAATTGTCGTTACTTGATGCGGCACACGCACTGCTTTGGCAAAAAGTTATTTTGTTTATGGGTATTGGCGTATTTATTTTAGTCGCTTCATTTTGGTATCAAAGATTAGTGAGTGCTGCCGAAGTAACGAGCGAGAAAGTAACGGTATATGATTAAAATATCACGGGTGGTGATGGTAGGAATTTTCTTACTATCTCTTACATATTCAAGACATAATTCGAACATTTAAATGTATCTGCATTCATTATAATAGAAAATATACTAAGGCAGTCAATCAGAAAAATTATAGTATATTTTCAAACCTCAATATTTTAACCAAGAGTTTTAATCGGTAAATAAGACATTGGAGCTGTAGAGTAATTCATATTAAACGCGTTACTTTACCGCTCGTCATTCGCAAGGAAGATTCATGACAAGAAAATCGATTAAATTTACGTTTGCATTCGTTTTAATATTGGTAACTTCTGGCTGTTCTTCTCGTCATGCAGAAGAAGTTGGTTGTAATTTTTCTTCTGGTGCTAGCTTTTTTGAATATGACCAAGAAAGCTCTTGGAGTTCTAATTTAATTGACGATATTCTTTCCGGCCTATTTAATGTTGCTTTGCAAGGTGCCCATAGAACAATTTCATCAGACACTTATGATTCGTGCGCGAAAAAAGATATAGCGACTTGCATAGACTCAAATGGAAAGCTTAAAAAGGAATGTACGTTAACTAAATAGCTTAAACCCTAGCTTTACTCGCGATAAATTATGAACGTGTGTTAACGACAAAAAGACAGAGATTAGCCTTATGACACCTGCAATAAACGTAACCAAAAAAAGTAACGTTGGTTATAAAATACATGAGTATCAACATAACGCTTCGAGTGAGCCATATGGTTTAGCAGCAGCAGATAAATTAAATGTACCTGAGGCTCAAGTATTTAAAACTCTCGTGGTGAGTCTTAATAATAATGAACTAGCCGTTGGCATTATTCCTGTCTCATCAATGTTGAGCATGAAACTCTTTGCGAAAATTATTGGAGCAAAGAAAGCCGAAATGGCAACTCAGCTAGAAACGGAGCGTTCTACTGGCTATATTTTGGGTGGGGTGAGTCCATTGGGACAAAAGAAAAAGCTAAAAACGATTATCGACTCTTCGGCGAAAAACTTCACGACTATCTATGTCAGCGCTGGTAAAAGAGGGCTTGAGATTGAGTTATGCCCTATCGATTTGAAAAAATTAACTAACGGCACCTTTGCTGATATTTCACAGTAACTTCAACCCATCTATGCAAGGTATTGGTTAAATCAAGCTTCAAACCTACTAATTAAGAGTTATTGAGTTATAAACTTTAGACGAGCTATCGATTTACTCCCTTAATTGTAAAGGTGAAAGCCCTACTAGAATGTGGAACCAAGGGGAGCAGAACAAACGTCATTTAACTTATCTTTTATCCTTTTTTGAGTTCTATAAAAAATAGAAGACAACAAGCAACAGCTTCATGATCACAAAACTGTCATATTTCATCTAAAAATAACGAGGGTCATGTTACTGATATAAATAACCTTATTTTTAAAAATAGGCTATAGATATACATGGACTTTTCTTGAGTTGGCTTTTATTATTCACTTCATATCATAAAAATTTAATGGAATATTTAAATGAATAGGTTATTCAGTTTGTTGTTCGTTCTTTCGATCACCCTATTAACTGCTTGTAATGGTCTTTCAGGGGAAAATGAAGACACTTCCACTGTCCCCGCTGAAGCCAGAAATATTTCAATTACTTTACTTAACAGCCAAGGTGAAAGTAAACAAAGCTTTGATAAAGATGAAACAATTACTGTACAAATAACTTTAACCGATCAATCCAATAATCCGGTAACTAATAATCGGGTTGATTTTTCAGCCGATTTAGGAATTCTTTCTGTCGACTCAAAACTCACCAACGATTCGGGTGTGGCATCAATCGAAATAATTAATACGACGGGAATTCTAGGCGCAGGCACTCTATCTGCTGCTGCAGGAACTTTATCGTCATCGATTGATTATGAGTTTATTAGTGATACAACAATTGAAAAGCTTTCAAGTCTATCTGTACAAATGACTATTAATGGCAGTATTACTAATCAATTGAAAAGCGATGAACAAGTACAAGTACAAGTGTCGTTGAAAGATGGTAATGGAGAAGCCATTGGTAATGAAATTATCGAATTTGCTGTTGATATTGGTTTGTTAAGTGCTAGCACTTCATTAACAAATGAAAATGGGCAAGCCTTCGTAACGCTTTCAGGAAACAGTTTAACGGGTGCAGGTGTTCTCATTGCTAACTTGAAGAATAACAGTGCGGTCAGTAACCGCATGAATTATCAAATTTCCCCCGCAGAGAGCACGCTAGAAGATATTCTTATCGGATATTTTGACGACGATAATACATTTGTCGAAGGTAAAATAAAGTCTTCCATAGATAACGCTATAATTAGTGCGGGTGGTACATTAGGGGTATCAGTAGATTTAGTTGATAGTAGCAATAACCGCATTAGCACACCTATGACAGTAAGTTTCACTTCTAATTGTATTATCAATGAAAACGCTACCATTGATGAGACCGTATTCAGTATAAATGGCAGTGCCAGTGCAACCTTTGAAGACATTGATTGTGCCGGTGTCTCAGGCGCTGAAGACGTCATTGTTGCTTCAATTACTACCAATGGCATTACCCATATCGCCTCAATTGACATTGGAATAACAGGAGAGCAATTAGGCGCTATTGAATTTGTCTCGGCACAGCCAAGCTCCATTGTCATAAAAGGTAGTGGCGGCACAGAAATTTCTACAGTGACTTTTTTATTAAAAAGCTCGTTAGGTAATCCTCTTGCCCAGCAACAAGTAAACTTTAGTTTAGATTCATCAGTGGGAGGAGTTAGCTTAAGTCGAGAGTCAGGATTTACTAATAGCCAAGGGTTGATAAGCACGCAAGTCTCTTCTGGTTCGGTACCGACAGTGGTCAGAGTTACGGCAAAATCGACTATGGTGGTAAGTGGGGAAACGACAACAATACAAACCCAATCAAGTGAACTATCTGTCAATACCGGTTTGCCAGAGCAATCTTCATTCACTATTGCTGCCAGTGTGCTAAATCCAGAAGCGAGTACAATAGGTAAACAGTCTATTATTTCTGTTTGGCTTGCAGATAGCTTTAATAACCCAGTCCCTGACGGAACCACAGTAAACTTTACTACAGAAGGCGGTACCATAGAGCCCAGCTGTAATACTTCATCAGGTAATTGTTCTGTTACTTGGACTTCAACAGAGCCGAACCTAAATGATCACCGCTCAACAATTCTTGCCACCACCTCAGGGCATGAAACATTCTTTGACGTAAATGGTAATAATGTTTTTGATGATGAAGACGGTGATGCAATAAGCAATGCCAATGTTGACTCTGGTTTTGGTCGTCAAGAACCAAGATCTTCTGGCTTTGTTGATATGACAGAAGCATGGCGTGATGATAATGAAAACAACGTAAAAGACCCAGAAGAAACTAAGTTTTTTGATGATGACGGTAATGGGTCATTTAGTGATGCAGACGGGTTCTTTAACGGACCTCAATGCACCGGGCTTAAATGTGATGAAAGCACGAAAAAGGCAACATTAAGAAAAGCATTAGTCTTGATTATGTCAACAGCACTTTTTCCGAATTATGTGCTTTCAGATATCGATCAAAGCACTTTTTATGCTAATAGCGATCCCGATGAAGCCGACATAGCACTACCTTCAATATCAGACGGTGACTCACTAACATTGAGGTTTCGTTTTGCTGATAGTGCTATGCAAACTTTGCCACTAGGCACTACGATTACAGTTTCATTACAGGGCGGTGATTTGCAAGGTACCACGAGTATTGAAATAGGAAATACGGCGTTAAGTGGTTACCGTGCCATGGACTTTACTATCAATAATGTCGCAGGCAGTACGCCTGAGGAAGCAACATTAAGCATTAGTATTAAAACACCGGACACTGCCTCCACGACTTATGTAAGTCAAACTATTACGCTTTTATAGAGTACAGCAATGTTAGCAGTATATTTAGGTATTAGTGCCATTATTGGGCTGGTTGTCATCTATGATGGTTATCTCGTAGTTAAAAGTAATGGTGTAGTAGGAATTGGTCACTTAGCTATGTTCACTTCAGCTATTGAGTTTTTGTGGGCTGTTGTTTCTGTAGTTGCCTTGTTTACTTTAGAGTTTCAAAGTTGGCAGATATTAATCCCTGCTATTTACCTTACTCATAACCTTCTTGGATGGGTTTACGGGATTTGGTTAGCGTCAAAATCACCAATAGAGCAAACTGAAAAAATTGTTGTTCCTCTTTGGTATTCAAAATTTGGTTTTAATTTTGGAATTGTATTTACATTTTGTTGTGTTCTGGTTCAGTATCAAATGTACTCATAACAAACCATTCCAGCAGGATTTTTAATGGGCCATTATGTGTTTAGGGTATCAAGTAATTGTTGTAATTAAATATAAGGAAGTAAAATGAGAACAATTGGGAATTTAATCTGGTTCATATTCGGCGGAGTATTTATGGGCTTGGCTTGGTGCTTTTTTGGGCTGTTAGCCTTCCTTAGTATTGTAGGTATCCCTTGGGGAAGATCTTGTTTTGTTATGGCTGGTTTTTCCTTTTTCCCTTTTGGTAAAGAAGCTATTGCTCGTGATGAATTAACACTATCCGAAGACATCGGAACTGGTGGTTTGGGGATGTTAGGTAATATTATCTGGTTCATCTTTGCTGGATTTTGGTTAGCTTTGGGTCATGTGTTTTCTGCTATAGCTTGTTTCATAACGATTATAGGCATCCCATTCTCATTACAGCACTTAAAACTTGCAAGTATTTCAATAGCGCCTGTTGGAAAAACGGTCGTAACTAAAGAGGTTGCTGCCGCTGCCCGTAATGCCAATGCAGAAGTTGAACTTGAGAACTTGAGAGCAGACACATAACAAACTAATTAAATGAGACTTTGAACAGCTAGCTGGTTCCGTTTCGCTTCACATTTTAGCCTTTAATTTAGGCGTTATAACTTTCGAGGATCACCATGAATATACCGCACGGCGAGTGTTTCATCTCTGTTGATGAAGACATAATTTGTATAAAATCTGTTGGTGCATTTAATCTAGAAGGCATAATTAAAGCAAATCAAGATGTAGAGGTGGTAGTTCGTAGCTTTGGACAAAAAAGATTTAAATTACTAATAGATTATTCAGAAATAGAAGGGGCAACGCCAGAAGCTTATGACAAACTTAATGAGTGTAATATCTGGTTAAATAGCCAAAACATGATCGCTAAAGCAGTGGTTATTCATTCAGCGGTAAATTTAACATTATTAGGCATTAGAGCCCCGGCAAGGAATTTACAAAACGACAAAAACTTTGAAAATAAAGTTACTGCAATGGAGTGGCTTAAATTACAGTCGTAATAAGCGATTAAAGCAGAACTGCTAACAGTTTTCTCGGTTTCGCTTCATATGCTAGCAAACTATTAATCAGCCTCTTAATGAGGCCACATCGATACAAAATATAATCTTAAGCATTGTTTAGTATATATTTGTCGAGCTTCGAAAACTTCGAGAATCTATTATCTAGCTTGATAAGTCCTGTAGGCGAACATGTGAAATCATTTATGATTTGTCGAGTCAAAACTAGTAAGAAAAACGGTCATAACGTCACAAATCATCAGAAAATTATTATGTTTATTTTGATATTCAGTCAACAACCTAAATGATCACTTTGTGCGCATTAAAAATGTTTATCCTTAAAAATTCTCCATATATTGTTTAATTAATCATTTTATTCCCGCCGGTGCGAAATACTGTAACGCTTAGCTGATTCAAACCTGTGATGGCTTATTTAAGTATCCCCCGCCAATGTGGAAGGTGTATAGTGCGTTCAGTATTTCTAACTAGATAGATTAATGATATGTCCAGCTACTACCTTCATACAGAAAATGCCAAAAAGGCGCTAGAGGCCATCGCCAAAGGACAGACCTGCGTTCAGCTCTCCACTGATCTGAATATTTCAGAACGAGACTTTTCCTTAAGTGACCAGAGCCTAGTATTAGACGAAGATAATCGACTATCTATCAACGAACTCAAAAAAATCGTCAAGAAGACACAGAGAATCTACCTTTGTCGCGATGGAGATATGGATCCGTTGGAAGATCGCAGCTCTGGCTACTACAAGCTGGTACCAACGGCTGGAGCACCTTTGCTAGAAATTAGCGGCGTTAAGATGCACATCTCGAAGGGAACTGATCCCTTTATTAGTGCCTCCGAGATGGCCCAACAAGCGGTACGTAAAGGTGATAAGGTATTAGATTGCTGCAGCGGACTAGGCTATGCGGCTATCGCGGCTCACCGACTAGGCGCAAGTGAAGTGCTCAGCATAGAGCTGAGCCAGCAGGTAATGGGGCTGCGCGCGCAGAACCCTTGGTCAGACGATTTGGGGAAAGAGGGGATTGTGCAATGTCAGGGCAGTAGCTTTGAACTGATAGGCACAATGCCAGCGACTTCTTTCGATTCAGTCATTCATGATCCACCACGTTTCTCCCTTGCTGGCGAGCTCTATAGCGAAGAGTTCTATGGGCAGATTTTCAGAGTTCTCCGTCGGGACGGACGGCTTTTTCATTACACTGGAAATCCACACGTGGTCAAGAAGGGAAGCAGCTTTGTCGATGGCGTCATCCGTCGGCTCAAAGCGGTCGGCTTCAGACACGTGGAAAAGGTCGAGCATCTGATGGGAGTCAAAGCGCAGAAATAATAGCATAAAGGGTCGATGACAATGATTAAGGGTTCTTAGTAGTTTTATCCGAACTCTTTTTCAACGGCCAACACAACTGGAATAACGTCGGTGACCTACAGAACAATAAAAAGCAATCAAACGGACGGCGTTACGTAGCACTTATACAGTCAGTTATCGTGGCGTTACCTACAAAAAATCTAATATGAATTACAAGTTAGCGGTAATGCTTAATGTCTATTTTATGGCACCTCCATACCTTTTCACCTGGTTAATCAGAGCAAGAATTAGAATTCGGCTTTGAACAAATCAAACACTTATCATGTTATATGAACATTGTTTTTACGGAAATTCTCAATCTAAATAAAAATTCAAAGCAATTGTTTAATCTATTTTAAGTACAATATTCTCGACAGATTAGCAGCGTGTCCCCAGTACTTAATGATTCTTGAGTTAAACCACAGACAATACCTTCAGGAGTTTTTTGATTAAACTTGCAATTTCGACACACACCAAAAGCATTGCGTCCTGCTGTTATTTGATAATTTCTCAGTATTTCAGACAGTAAGGTAGCGGTGTTGCTCTGGTCTTTACCTGACAATTGAGTGACAGCTTCAGTAAATTTTTTCGGCGGACAAGTTGCTGCTAAAAAAATGTTACCGACTTCGGTCACTTTTAAATGAGTTATGCGTTTATCACTTTTGTCCTTCTCTCTGACAATTAATTTTTTGCTTTCCAAAACTTTCAGTGATTGTGAAACCGTGCCTTTGGTCAAACCCAAAAACTCAGTAACGGCCAAGGTTGTATCAGAATACCGATTACAGGTAGACAGATAATAAAGAGCCTCTTGTTGAACCGGTTGTAAACCTAGGCTCTGCCCTGCTGCGCGAGTCTCTTGTCGAAGTAAATTCGCTAAGCGTTCGATTAAATTAAACAGTTCATCATTCATAGCTCAATAGTATCGAGTCAAAACATGTTTGACAAGAGATATTTATCGTGTTTAACTTAATGTAGTTTCGAATCGAAACAATAACTCAAGCACTTGGAGAATATTAATGAAAAACTCAAACCTAATTATAGCTGCGGCATTAAGCACGGCATTATTTACGACTAGCGGACTAGCCCATAATAAACACAGTGGTCATATACAGGCTCCTGTATCACCAGCCGTTCCAGCGGAATTTGATATCGTACATGCAAAAGTCACTACGCAAGGTTCGCACTTAATCTTCCAACAAGCAGTAAAAGGACAGGTAGGTGCAAAGCTACCGGTAGCTAATGGCGAATTAGCTGGTGCTGATGTATTTAGCTATGTCTGGCCAACATCATTAAATAGTGCCGCGGTTGGTTTTGAGGCTGACCAAGGTATTTTAGCGTTAGCGTTAACGGTCCACCCAGACTTTGACGATACACCTTTATATGATGAAGATAATGATGGCAACAAAAGCAACGACGGTGATAAATGGCATAGTCACTGGGTGGTATTAGTACCTGACAATGCGTGTGGCGAAGGAGCTTTAAAGGTTAAAGATATCGAAAAAGGTAGCTATCCTGCACTTCCTAAAACATGGCCAAACTTGCCGATATTTATTGATAGCCCAGGCTTTGATTTTTCATTAGAAGGTTCAGAAGTGTTAGTGAGAGTTCCTCTATCGGCTATTGGTTTTAGCGAAAACTTCTCATTTGATGGCGTGACAGCAGGGTTAAAAATAAATCAGCAAGTACACGCACCATTACTTTGTGTAACCGATGTTTTTGACGTTGCCTCAGGTGACTTAAGTTTACCTGGCAAAAGCCAATAATCATCAATTTTAACGGAAATAGGAAATATTATGAAAATTCACGTTTATGACACTCATGTCCACACTGCTGCTGGTGATTATGTTCATTTTGATGTGCTAGTTAATGATGAGCATGTTAGTCAGGTGAAACAATATGCTGAAAATTACTTAGCTAGTTTGGGCATACAAGGTAAGAATATTGAGCAAAGTCGCTGCAACTTTTGTCATAGTGAAATAGCCAATCCAGAAGTTCAAAAAAATATAGCAACTCAAGGACACAGTATTATTCGGCTTTAACTATTTATAACAAGCGTATATTTATGATGAGAGGTGATTAATGACAAGTCGCATATCTTGTGACGCCCATGACTATTTTGAAATTGTATGTATGCGTCGTAGCCAAATTTTGGTTACGACCTACAACAACGAAAAATACCAAGGAATGGCGTTCGATATTAATATTATTGAAAATAAAGAAGTGTTGCTAATCAAAAGTAGCGACTCAGTTCATCATCTACTTTTAACTAAAATTAAAAAGTTACAGGCTATAGACAGTAAAATAGCGCAGCATAACTTTTCTATGGAATGGTCATCATGATAATTATTTATGAAAATTCTTGAACAGGATGATTCTAGGCTGTAGCAAATAGGCTAGAGTTTATTAAAACTTCAAAAGCAATAGTCGTGAGAAAACTATAAGAGAGCTTAACCATTAATAGACATATTTATATACACTTAATGTCTAGATCTTCCTTTATAAATTTCTATAATATATTTCAATACGTTAGCTCAGCATACAATACATTATTCAAGGAAGGCTCAATGAAGAAAATCACTAAACAAATGCTCGGTTTATTGACTTTTATAGGATTATCATCGCCTATATTTGCTGGTGACAAAGAAGACCTTATCGTAAATAAAGCTGTCGACGCCTATGGAGGAAAATCATTTTTATCTCTTAAGGGAATGTCTATAGAAGATAAATATAAAGGTTTTCGTTATGGCCAAAGCACAAGTCCAACTGAGCCAGACATTCAACACAATCATTATACTATTAACGTAGACATTAAAAATAAAAGAAAAGAATTTCAATGGCTAAGAGGTGAAGGCGATGATATCTCGACTCAACACTTACTTTTTAATGGCAAGCAAGGATATCGAATAAATCATACAACTAAGACTATGTATGAACAAAACGCGATCACTTTTGCAAGTGCAGAACGCCGACATTTGTTTTTATTAGATACCGCTATCGTACAGCTTATAAATGGAGCCCGCGAAACAGTTGAGTTTTTAGGAACAGAAATGCATCAAGGCGAGCTACATAACAAGCTTAGCTTTAAACACGAAAATACACCTGAAATGACCGTATACCTGCATGCTGAAACCGGTTTAATTTCAACGATGACACGCAAACATTGGCGTGATGGTTTGTTTCGCTATCATTACTCCAATGTAAAAACGATAGAGCAAATAAAATTTGCCCACAATACTTACGTTACTCGTGGTGGAAAGCCATTTGAAGTACTGACCGATAGAAAGGTTATTGTAAACCCTAGTTTTACCGATGATTTTATCCTACCAAAAGATTACAAAGGTGAAGGGAAAGCGCTTAACTTTCCCGATATGCTCGTAAAGCAACTAAGTAAAAACATCTATTTAGCAGGTAAAGATTGGGGCTTCTCAATATTCTATGACGCCGGTGATTATTACGTTGCGTCAGGAGGATATGAAGATCTAACAACTCGTTTTAATGAGGTTATAAGCTTTACAGGGAAAGATAAACCGCTGAAATATCAAGTGGTAACACATCACCACCTCGACCATTTAGGTGGAATGAATGAAGCAGAGCAGCTCGGTGTTATCTTTGTAACAGCAAAATCGCACGCCGAAAAAATAAGGTCTATGGTTGACCAACCTCTTGCTGATGACAGGTTTTTATTCGTAGACTCAACAAAAACGATTGCAAATAATATGGTCAAGGTTATTGATTTCCCTAATGGTCATGCAGCTAATCATTTAAATGTTTATTTTGAGGAAGCAAAAGTTTTATTTACCGCAGACACCTACCTTTCACGTCAAGAAGAGGGCTCTCCTGATGGCCATGACGGTTTAGCGAAACTAAAGGCAACATTAGCCAAAGCAAACGTAGATCCTGATTTTTTTGCCGCCGCCCACAGTGGTAGAGTACTAACAAAACGTGACTTTAGTGAATCATTACAAAAAAGAACACCACCTGAAATTTGCCCTTTAGATTGGAATATTTGCCAAGATAGATAACGGAGACAAGTTTAACTGAGTGGCCAAATGAACTAGGCCACTACAATCTGTCCTTAATTAACATTAATACTGTTAATCTGCCACCGATAATAACTCGCTCATATTTCAGCCTCAGTAGGAAACGAGCCGGGTTAGCTCATCGAGAGGATATCTTGAAATTAATGCCAGTCAATTAACCTTGACTGGCATTTTTGTCAGTAAGACTAGTTAGAAAATATTACAGCGTTTTCATGTATTCAACTAATTCCCAGCGCTGTTTATCATCAAACGTAGGTGTTGTAGACCCATCAGCGTGTTCAAACATTACTGGGCCGTAATCGTGACCTACGTTGGTATCTCCTTCTCTGAATGTTTTAAATTCAAAGCCGTTATACCCCTCAGATATAAACCCTACTTTAGTGGTATCAAATTCGCGACTACCTACCATAAAGGTATCTGGACGGAATTCATCACCAGCATCCCCTTTACGTTTTTTAGGTAGCAGTAAGTCGTATAGCGTTGGTACCGAGCCATTATGTAAATAAGGAGCCGTTGCCCAAATACCGTTGAGAGCACGACCTTTATAAGCTAATAAAGAATTGTAAGGGCTAGCAGTAGTATCTACTTGATAATTACCCGATTTGATTGTATTGGGAATTTCATTCTGAAAAAAAGATGAAGCTAATACATAAAGCCGGTCTAACCAGCGACGAACAATAAACTTGTCAGGGTCTGGTGTGCCAATTACGCCTTTGGTGGCTGATGTTAATATTTGCACCACAGGTGCATCTTCACGAATAACGACATCCCCAACGTCTGTTGACTGCACAGTATGTTTAAAGTTACCCGATTTTCCCATTGCCATAACCCCATTCATGGCGGCTTTTTTATCTGTTTGCACAACTTTTATGTCAGACATGTTGGCAATAATCATACGATCAGCATTATTACGATCAACCACGTCATGGCAAGACTGACAGTGTTTTGCATAAAGAAGTTCACCACTTCCCGCTTTAACATGGTCAATATCCCCTAATATTTTTTGTGGCCAAACGGGAGATTGTAATAATTTAAGCTGCGCCTCTAAACGATGTAAATTTGTTACATCAATAGATGATTTAAAATTAACAACTTCATTTTTATTTTTTTGATTGGTTAACATTGTTGATAAATCGAAACCGCTTTTTTCTTCAGACGTCCAATCTAACTTACCAAATACACCAATTACTTCACCGGTATTACGACCTAATGGACCTACACCACTGTTATTGGCTAAGCCATTCCACTGGGTATAATCGGATTGCCCTACATCCCAAATAAAGGGGTAACTTACCGGCGCATTGGGTTCGTTAAATATAGCGTTACGCACGCGTAATAAATCTCGTTGATTAAGTCCCGGGTAGCCGTCATTTGATGAGGATAAACGCTCTAAAATTAAACCAAATTGTTTGTCGACAATAATGTTTTCATTGATGTTGTGCAATACAAGGTCAATTTGCTTGCTGGTTAATACTCTACGACCACCTGGGGCGGTAACCATCGACATTGCTTGTGCTAATTGTGGCTTGTTAATCATGTGCTGTAATACACGATTATAAATACGGCCAAAGGCATCTAAACGCGCATAACCATAATCGATATGGCTGTGGTTAACAGTGTTATAGAGTTTTATGGTGTTGAACCATTGCAGCAAGTCTTCCTCAACCCCTGCTGTATTTTTATAATTATTTTTACGCGCAATAACATTTTCAGTAAAGCGATTTTTTTTAACTTCGTCTGTTATGGTCGCTTCCATTGATTTTTCTAAAGCGGTTAAGAAACCCACCATATCGGCCATTGATGGACCGCCATCAATACGAATAGCATTAGTTACCCCGTTTTTTGTGACATTTACCTGACTGGTATGACACGCAGCACAGGTATAGCCAATATAGTCTTTACCTTGATAAGTGTCTTTTACGATACCCACGGGCAATCCGTCAGGGTTTAAGAAGGTTGGTTTTTGAGGAAGGTAACGATATTTATCAATATGTTGATTATCGCGAAACAGTGTTTCTGAATCAGCTTGCTCTAACACCATAAATAAATCATAAGGCATTAAATCAGAGCCTTGCGTGGTGTTATAAAACCACAATGATTGTGCTTCTGACCAACCTTGATCTAAATATGTTGGCGTTTGATAACTTTCGCCAAAGGCTCCATTATTGATAGCGATAGCACCACGTTGTGGGTCATCATCCCAATTTTGGTAAGTTTTACCCGCAATAATGGCAATAACCATCAAACCTATAACAAGTCCAACAACGTGCCAAAGATGTTTGAATAATTTACGGAAGATTGAAGAAATGAACGTGTGTAACGTTGACATAAGAAGCTCCTTTTCCATGCCTAATCTACGAGGACATGAGACTGTTAAAAGTTGTTTTTATTATAAGTACTAAAATCCGTTTATGGATCGAATTTTACATTTAATTAACAAATATAAACAGAAAGGTTTTAATTAAGTAGTTATTTTTTGTGAAAATGTCACATAAAAGTGTTTGTTTAAACAATACCAATCCTTTTTACCAACGATGAGTATAATGTGAGTTCCTGTAAACTAGGCCTATTCAAGCTTATTAATTTAGTAAGAAATCACCTCATTATCGGTCATATATTCATAATTTTTATTGTTTGCTGGTAAATGAATTTCATTTATATGTTTAAGTTATACGAGTCTGACTATGGTTCTATATTTTAAGTGAGCCTTAAATAACTCCCAACCGTTTGTTTCATAATCTCGACTAGCTCATTATCCATGTATTGATATTCATCTGGAATATCGAGTACTTGAACATCTTTGTAGTTCAATAATCGAGTAAATTGCGCCTTAAGCCTGCTTTTATGTTTTTCTTCCATAACAAAAATCACATCAGCCCATTGAATATCTTTGGCATTCATCGTTCTTTTCGCTTTTGGACTAGTGCCCGCAGACCTAACGGCTAGCTCTGGATGATTTTTCCAAACTTGTTCGCCCGTTGGGCTACGCCACTGATTCCGGCTACAAATAAATAATACATTTGTCACTTTGTGCTCCTTGAATAATTTGCTCTAATTACGTTTTTTATAAAACTAAAGAAAAATTTTCTCCTTTGAATGTTTTCACTGGATTACCACGCTCAACTTCCCAGTGCTGTTGCCAACGGGCTTTTTCTTGCTGCGTCATTTGTTCAAGCTTTGCTGTTTCCAGTTTTTGGAATAACAGTGCTCTTGCCATGCGTTTATTAGCATGTTGACTACGCTCACTTTCAACGCGTACTGAAATACCAGTTGCAGTATGTGTTGCGCGAACCGCTGAGTCCGTTGTATTAACGTGTTGACCTCCAGCGCCAGACGCTCGACAGGTTTGAAATGTCACGACTTTATCTAGTTGGGTCTCATTTATTTCATACATTTGACCACTGAAAAACCAGTTTTTTCTCTTTCGCTTAGGCCCCTGTTTATTAGTAGAAAAGGGGCTTTGGCAAACCCATAACATAGCGCCTTGCCATGACTCGGCTAGTTGTTTAGCTGTGTTATCCTTTGCAGAGTCAAGTTGCAACAAAGCTGACTTAAAGCAATCTCGTTCTTTTGTAGCAATTGCTTCAACAATATCGAGCTTAATTCCTTTTTCTCGACATTGCTTTTCAATTGCTTTTAATGCTAAACCAACAGCCTTGCTGCATTCAACAGGACCTTGGCCAGCTGATAGTTGTAGTAATATCATGATGAACAATCTCCATTTGTTTTAAAGGTTAAAACAGGGCGTAGCTTTGCCACCACCTCAATTAACCCTGCATCAACCATATCGCTGATAACAGTTTCACATTTCTTGTAAGCTTGCGGTGCTTCGTCATAAAGCAGTTCTTTATTACCGCAAATTACACGACTTCCTAATGCAGTTCGATATAAGTCTTCACGTTTATATTTGTGACCTAATCGGCCATGACATTCGCCACGTTTCCATTTTCTACCTGCGCCATGCGCTAGTGAAAACAAACTTATATTTAGATTTTTAGCATTTGCTTCGTAATCAGACTTTTTTTTCATCGTAATGGGTTTCACCAGATAACTATAATCACCACGAGAACCTGGGATAACAACATAGCCTTTGTCACTTGGTGTTGCGCCTTTTCTGTGTAACCAGCCGTCACAACCATCGATGTTTTTAGCTGAAACCAAGTTGTGATTAATGTCTAATGCACAATCGCCCTTTGCTCTGATCGCTTCTAAAAACCGCTTGGCAATTAATTCTCGATTAAGCTCAGCCCAACGTACTGCTTCATCATGCTTAACCATGTAATCCTGAAAGTCTTCATCATCAGTGTTTAGGCCATCATGATTGTGCTTAGTAATATGCTCAACTAAAATTGATTGCCCTAAACCTCTTGAACCTGAATGAACAAGTAGCTGAAGATGTTTTTTGTTAAGCCCTAATTCATCAAGTGCTGCCTGGTTATAAACTTCGTCAATAGCCTGAAATTCAGCAAAATGATTACCACCACCTATGGTGCCTAAAGCACGGTCATAGTCATTTGTTGTTATGCCTTTTTCATGCTTTCGGTTTTCAATAATTGAAGACCAACTTTCATCTAATGGCAGCTCAACATGCGCAAACTTCTTGGCTAGTTTATCTAGATTTACTTTTGATACTTTTGCTGAGGTTTGCCAGAACGCCATACCACAGCCAATATCATTACCCACAAGTGCTGGGTATATTTTGTTTAGTGTAAAAAATGCTGCACCAATGGGATAACCTCTCCCAGGGTGCAAATCAGGCATGCCCGCAACGCGATGCATGCCAGCTAATTCTGATGTTTTGATCAGTTGGTCAATCGCTAGCCCTTCAATCCAAGTTTCTTTGGATGCAATGAGGCTAACGTTTTCAGTAATTTTTTGGACGGATTTGTCCATAATACCAATTCCTTTCTCTTTATAGAAAATGAGGATTTAAAACGTAATACGTATTGGCAGGTCTGGATTTCTTTAGAAATAAAACGAAGGAAATTTTTAAACGACTAACTTTAATAGTTTGAGTTTAAGTGTTTAGGCTTTCTTGATTTAACGAGACATGGCTAAACTAGGTATTTCTTATCGGATAAGACCTGCAAAGAATTTTGATGTAATTGTCATGATATTGTCTCCTTTACAGTTAGTTGATAAATTCACCGGTTCGAAATAAAGCGGTGATTAATTGAACGAGCGCATATTAATCATTTTATTTCAATAAAGCAAATGGTTAGTTGAAATTAAATACTATCTCTGAATTAATGTGGAAAGTCGCATCATGGATTTTGCTTTAAAAGGAAGTATCTTTTGATTAAATTTTTTGTCAAAACTCTCATAAGTTTTTTACTATTGCTTAGCTTTCTTATCATCTATATTTTTGTCGATTTTGATAACACTAATCCCCCGAAGCAAACAAAACCGACTATCGTTAACGATATTACCCAGCTAAATCCAATCGAAGTTACTCGTGTTGTTCAACCATCAACCATTGAAGATATAGTTGAGGCTATTAAATCAAGCTCTGGGCCAATTTCAATAGGTGGAGGGCGATTTAGTCAGGGTGGACAAACGGCTTACCCTGATAGTATTCATTTAGATATGAGATCCTTCAATAAAGTTTTGAACTTAGACGTTTCAAAAAGACAAGTAACGGTTCAAAGTGGTATTACATGGCGTGACTTACAAGAGGTGATTGACGCTGAAAACCTCTCTGTAAAAATAATGCAAACATACGCAAACTTCACCGTTGGTGGCTCCCTTAGCGTAAATGTTCATGGTCGTTACCTTGGCGAAGGACCAATTATTCGATCTGTAGAGTCAATAAAACTTATCAAAGCTAACGGCGATGTCGTCAATGCTTCTCCTAGTGATAATTCAGAGCTTTTTTATGGAACAATTGGTGGTTACGGCGGTATAGCTGTTATTGCTGAAGTAACATTGAATCTAGTGGGTAACGTTAAAGTTAAACGTTATACGAAAAATATGGTGCTACACGATTATCAAGAATATTTCGCTGAAAACATCCGAAATGACAAAAGCGTCGTTTTTCACAATGCTGATATATACCCGCCTGACTTTACCAATGTACGCAGTGTCAGCTGGCTCAAAACAAACGAAGCCTTAACGGTCGAGCAAAGGTTAATCCCCAAAAATAAAGAATATACTTGGCAACCCAAAGTGACTGAGTTTGTTGCAGACTCTAATTTTGGTAAGTGGATGCGTCAATATATCATGGAGCCATTGTTGTATTCATTTGATGCGGTGCAATGGCGAAATTATGAAGCGAGTTATGATGTTAATGAGCTTGAACCATCTAATCGAACAACTCAGACTTATGCTCTTCGGGAATATTTTGTTCCTGTGGAAAGCTTTGACAGCTTTGCGATAAAAATGGCTGCCATTTTCAAAAAGTATCAGACAAATATTATTAACGTTTCTATACGTCATTCTTTACCTGATAGCGGCTCTTTATTAGCATGGGCTAGAACTGAAGTATTTGCTTTTGTAGTTTATTATCGACAAGGGACAAGTGAAGCAGCACAGCAAGAAGTTAAGCTTTGGAGCCAAGAAGTTATTGATGCTGTTATTGAAGAGCATGGTGCTTACTATTTGCCTTATCAACTACACGCCTCAACACCTCAATTTATGAAAGCTTATCCTAGGGCTACCGAGTTTTTTGTTTTAAAAGAAAAAGAAGATCCTAAAAACAGATTCATTAATCAATTATGGTCACAGCACTATTTAAAGCAACAAGTTGAGTAGAAGAGATCAATAATTATGACCACGACTCGTAAAGGTATTTTAACTACATTAATCATACTTATTTGTGTGACAACCTTTGTCTTAGTTCAGGGGCCAATAGCCCAGTCTCCTGAGTACCATAACTTTGTCGATAAGAGAGCATTTTTATCTATCTCTAACTTTTTCAATGTCCTTTCAAACCTGCCATTTATTATTGTAGGGCTGATGGGGATATATAGTCTGTGGCTCTCAGGTAACGTAACAATATTGGAAGAGTTGAAGGTGGCGTATCTTTTCCTATTTCTCGGATTGTTACTCATTGGTGTTGGCTCCAGCTATTATCATCTGTCACCAAATAATCAAACATTAGTTTGGGATCGGTTACCAATGACCTTGTCGTTCATGGCTTTAATTGCGGTAATTATCGGTGAATATATATCACTTAATATGGGTAAACGTTTGCTATACCCATTACTCATACTGGGGGGAGTATCTGTTCTTTATTGGTATTACACCGAAAACAATGGCTCTGGTGACTTAAGGTTTTATATATTGGTTCAGTTTCTACCATTAATTGCCATACCTCTAATTCTGCTATTTATGAAACCGACATTCAGTCACGGAAACAGATACTGGTGGTTGTTATTGAGCTATGTTCTGGCAAAGTTTTTAGAACATTTTGATGATTTTATTTTTGAAGCGTTATCGACTGTAAGTGGCCATACTCTTAAACATTTGGTGGCTGCACTTGGTATGTTATTACTATTACACGGCTACAAAAAACGAACGAATATGGAAACATTAATAAACGAATAGTTGAAAACCGTGCAAGCATTACAGGTATTTGTAATGATGTTTTTAGATGATAAATTAGAGTTTATTGGTTTCTTTGTTTTCAACAATAATGTCTGATATTCAGTCAACAAGCTGAATGATCACTTCGTGCGCAAAACAACTGAAAAAAGCTATTTTTGCTGAGCCCTGCTTTTATCTAGATTAACTGCTTTGCCCACCTTGAAAGAATTGGCCAATGGTTCGGTATAATTGATTTATATCAATAGGCTTTGGAATATAATCATTCATTCCGTTTTCTAAGTAGTGTTCAATATCACCTTTCATTACGTTTGCGGTGAATGCGATTATAGGTTTATTAAATTGCTTATTTCTTAGTTCGATACTTGCAGTAATACCGTCCATTTCTGGCATTTGAATATCCATTAATACGATGTCAGGCTCAAACTCAAATGCAACATCTACGGCTACTTTACCATTGTTTACACAGCGTGACGTTGCATGCGTCGGCTCTAACATGGCACAAATTATTTTTTGATTAATTCTATTATCTTCTGCAATTAATATTCTTTTAGTTGACCAATCAGGGACTAAGTTGTTCCTGATGATTTTTGGGTTTTTAGCTCCAGCTAAAGGGGAGATAATAGTTTTAGATTTCACCTTGAAAATGAATGTTGACCCTTCCCCTTTTTTACTGGTAACCGTTAAGCTTCCTCCCATTAATATTGCTAAGCGTTTCGCAATCGTGAGCCCTAGGCCAGTTCCACCAAATTTCCTTGTGATCGATGCGTCTGCTTGGCTGAAATTTTGGAAAAGGTTATTGATTTCTTCGGTGCTCATACCTATACCCGTATCGACAACTTTTGAACATAGATAAGACACTCCTTTGTTGTTCTGCTGAGTAATATAGACATTAATGGCACCCGTATCAGTAAACTTAGTTGCATTGGTTACAAGATTAAGTAATACCTGATAAAAACGAGTAGGATCACCTGTCCATAGCGTATTTTTACTGGTTTGATTGATGAAGTTGAGCGATATGCCTTTCGTTTCTATATCTAGCTCTACGTTTGAATAGATTGAATCAAGAATAGGTTGCAGTTCAAATTCGATATTTTCAATATCTAATTTATTTGCTTCAATTTTTGAAAAATCTAAAATATCATTCAAAATTCTTAATAAATTTTCGGCTGAAAAAATGGCGGTATCGATTAGGGAAATTTGTTTTTCGTTGAGGTTTTCTAAACGTAATAACTGCATCACTCCCAACACACCATTCATAGGGGTTCTAATTTCATGAGACATATTCGCGAGAAACTGCGATTTTATTTCGCTAGCTTCTTCTGCTTTTATTTTTTCTGTTTCGTAAGCCTTGGTTCTTAATTGAACTTGTTTATCTAACTCGGTTAATGATTGTTGATACTGAGAAGACATAAATGTGAGTACAATATATAAATTTGTAGCGACAAACGTGGTGGTCCCTAACATCAGCAGCCATGCATTGACAGAAGTGTGATACTCCTCAGCATTGACGATATAGGAGAGATGGCCCGTAATATAAGCCAAGCCGATAGACAAAATAATGATAAAGCCAACAGCGATACTGATTAATGCAGTAATACGTTTAAAAAGTAAACTGCACAAAGCAGTGTACATGATCATTAGTAGTATCCCTGCACCAAACAAGCCAAATTGAAGCATGCCGCCAATGGCTAATAATAGAAAACAGGTGGTCATGAAATAAGCTTTTATTTTGTAGAATACTTGCCCACGAAAAAAAAACATAAGCCATGCAATAAAGTACAGACTTATTTGAATGCCCATTATAGGCTGGAAACCAATATCAAAAATTCTAAAAAGAGAGCTAATTAAGGCTGGTGTGGAAAATACGATCATCACCAATAGTAATCGATTAGCCAAGTGACTATTAATTTCCATGCTCGGTGTGTTTAGCATTATTCATTGCCTTAATAAAGAATTCTTCAATATGTGAACAATATTCAACCTAATTATATTTGTGTATTGTAATTTAAGCAAAAATTGCAGTGATGTTAATTCGCATAGAAAATATTAAAATCAAGGAAGTAGTCACAACTACAGCCACAATGGATCGTTTGTTATCGGTTTATTTTAATTGTTTTTTTTTCTGCAAATGCAAACATTCCTAAGACTAAAAAATGATACAGATTATCAGATTTATTTTTAGAGCAAAAAATTAACGTTTTTTGCGCTCTATTTCTTCATGTTGATTTGAACAGTCAAGTCTACTGCGTAATTGATTACAAAGAAATATTGAGCCCAATGTACTATGTGGTTAGGAATTATATCTGATATTAAGTCAGTATATTATTGTTCACTTGGTGCGCTGATTTGACGTAACGAACTGAAAAGCATAATGTCTTCTTAGAATGAAGAGCCGGTATGAAAGATTCCTATCTATCTAAATTCGAATGATTGGAATTTAATATAATGACTTATAAGTAACCATAATGATAAAAAAAATGGCTGAGCCATAGTGTACTTTGCACTGGTTTATGAAGGTGGCGAAGCTGTTTATGAAATGAAAAATAATAAGTGGGTACTTGTTAAACCCGAACTTACTTAGATTTCTTAACTTCCGCTATTTGCACAAAACTGTCTTTTTTAGGTGTTTTTTCGAATAGATGAATAGACCTACTAGTGGCAAAGTGAATATTGTGCAAAACGCTCAATCTCATTTCATGTCTAAAAATCTCACTAGTGATGTCTGTTCACATCAACCACGAAATGGTCAAAAATCACCAAACGCATAAAGTTGAGTAATTACTTTATTTTTAACTTTACTTTAATAGAGTTCTTACTCTATAATGCATTTGTTCCTTTTAGCGAACACCTGTTGTAATAATTTTATTATTAGCTTCCCCAAAGCTATCCAGCCGATGAACCTTTTATCATCGGTTTTTTTATGTCTAAAATTCAAAAAATGCATAAAGAGTTACTACGCATAATGTTTCGAAAGGCCTCATATTAAATGTCAGCCTTTCGATCAAACACAACAAATTTTCAGATTTAATGCGTTATTATGACCGCCATAAATTTTCGTAATAATCCCTGCTATATAACATAGGCCTACGTCATATTTCTAGCTTGATTTTTCATGATATCGGCTACGTCCATCATCGAAATATTCACGTATGCCAACCACTTGATTATTTTTGACTATAAACTCAAATCTGACCCAGTCAATGTCCGCTAATTTAAATGTTGTTTTGCTTAATGGAATTAATTTACGTTTTTTACCGCTTGCTGCTACAGAGTTCAATTGACCGTTATGAAATGAAATATTAATATAATCAAACTTACCAGTATAACTTTTCAGCTTAGCAGTGGTTAAATTTACTGGGGTCAAGTTGACATTAATATCTTCCAAAGGCCACTGATAAAACGCTTTAGCGGTTAGATCGTTTTCCATTAAGTGCTTTAGCGCCAGCTTCTGAGCCATCAATAAAGCATCTTCGGCAGCAATCTTAATATCAGGTTGAACACCAACACCTTCCCAATTGGTCTTAGTGATTGGATTAGTTGAACGTCCAATAGGTAATGAAACCAAAAATCGCTCACCAATAATATAAGGGTTTACTGGATGAGCACCGCCACCAGTAATTTCACCAATAACGATTGCTCGCTTTAAGTGTTTAAGACTGTAGCTAAAATCTTCAGCGGCAGAAAAAGTCCTCTTGCTGGTCAATATATAAAGCGGTACGTCGGGGCGGCGTTTACCTAATATGTTGCCTAGCGTAAAGTTTTCGCTGTAAGTATCGGTTGGCCGATAGTAAAAACCACCTAAATGCACAGGTTTATCATTAAAGAAATAACTGGCAATTAAGGCAACCATATCCGGATCACCGCCAGTGTTTTTGCGTAAATCTATAATTATGGCTTCAGTATTTTCGACAAATGTCATTGCAGCAGCGACCGTTTCTTTACTTGGCTCTGCCGATGAAAAATTACGTAAATCGATATAACCTAAATTACCAGGTAATACTCTTAGTTGATTGAAACCGAAATTATTCCTTTGCAACATGTTTATATTATTGATTTCTGCCATTGGAGAGTCAGTTGTGTTTTGCTCACCTTGCATAGCTTTTACCGCTTTTGGATCAAAGATCACACGTAAATGCTTATCTTGATAAATAGAGTAAATATCTTCTGTTAATTGTGTGCCTAATTGGCGTGGTACAGTTATGCTTGCATATTTTCCCGCTTGTAAATTCTTTAATAAGAGCGTTGACATTTTTTTTGCATTATCGGGGTAAACATAGTTTGCTCTAATTTCACTGGCGAGTTTAGTTATGAGCCTTGCTTTTTCATCGGTAGTTAAATTGGTCATTGCCAACGTTATACAAGAACACAGGCTTGCCGATAAAATAATTAATAATTTTATTTTTTTTAACATCTACTTTTCCTTTTTATTAAACGTTATTCGCTGTTGAAAGCTATTGCTGTTAAGTGCCGTAATAGCCATTTCTACGGTTGCCGATAATGAGTGCTCTAATTCATTATCTAAACTTGCAGCGGCCTTCTTAGTTGCCTGCCACTGGGCTTGTAATGTCGGCAGCATATCTAATCCCTGTTGTGATAACTGAACCTTGTTTTCCCTAGCGTCATCACCTTTAACCCTAACGATTAGTTGGTGTTTTTCCATTGCGTTAATTGTTTGAGTGATTGCAGGTTGTGATACCTTAGTTCGCAAAGTTAGTTGCTTAACCGTCAAAGGTTGCTCATTCATTAAGGCACGAAATACTGGTGTATAGCGGGGCTTATATTTGTCTAAACCTGCTTCGACATAACTTTTTTCTACATCATTATCAAGTAGTTCAATCAAATGGCGAAGCCTAGTTCCTAGATTTGAATAGCTATCTTTCATTTTAAATAAGCCCTTATATAAGTGGTTATGTATATTGGCAGATTATTTACTTTATGTAAATCATTGTAACTGTTTTTAGTTAATTTCGAGGTGAGAACACATAGTGTAACTGAGGCTAACTATCAGTTAAATAAAGGGGTAATCATCATCTGCTACTGTATGATTTAGTACATGCATACTGCTTTTCAAAGTTTCAGGGCTTTGCCAAATCAGTTAAACTTCAAATTTACAGCAATCTTGATTTAAATGCGTCTTTGTATCGCCTCGATAGGTTCAATGTTTTTCCATTACTCAGTCTTACTTCACTATCTCCACTGCTCAATGGGGTAATTGACTCGATATTATTTAGATTAACCGCATGCGAACGATGAATACGGCAAAAACCTTGGTCTTCAATTTGAGCTATTAATTGCGTTAGGGTTGCTCTTGTTGGGTATATACGTCCTTTAATATGTAAATTCACGTAATTTCCCGACGACTCAAGCCATTCTATATCTTCTACTTTAACGATGAATTCTTTACCTAACTTTTTAACTAATAAGCGGTCGAATCGTTGAGTAACAATTTCTTCTTCGCCAACAGCAATCGGACTCGCCTCTCCTTGTAGTTGACTAACAATAAAATCGTAGCCCTTAATTACGACTAAGAGAGAAATAAAGCTCATCAGATCTTTACGATACTCATATAAAAATTCAATGAAAATATTACCGAAATTATAATTAAGCGATTGAGTCCAGTATACAAACTCCCTTATCGCCACCATCACACTGACATGAAGGATGGAAAACAAAATAGAACAAATAAAATAAATCGCCAGGGAGTATTTTATTTTTGACCAATTAAAGGGCTGTTTTTTTAGTAGCCACACGCACGCAGGCAACAAAGATATAATTCCTAAAGCACTACTCCATTGCCAAACAAAAGGCTCCCATAATTGAAAGTTAGGTTCCCCTGAGCGGTTAGCCTCCATGATCACTGACGTAGCCGAAATGAGACTATTAAATAAAAAGTAGCAAAAAATGACTAAGACTTCATAGCGAAGTTTATATTTTTGAAAGTGCTGTAATTTATTCATCTGATTAAAGTAGCACAACAAGAATTAAAGCAAAACATTTCATCCCTCACAGCCACCGCTTATCCCTACACATTGTTTGTTAAACCTTTTTGACTTTTCATCAAAAAATTTCCTGTCATTATTCTACTATATTCTTTAGCTATAAAGGTGAGCAAATGCTTGTTCAATCCAGTAACTTAATAAAAAAATACTTTATTCCTGACCAACAAGGAATGCCTGAAAGGCGTTACGATCTCGACTGGTTACGTATTCTCGTTTTTGGCTTACTTATTTTTTATCATATTGGTATGTTGTATGTAGCGAATTGGGGGTTTCATTTCAAAAGTGCTTATCAATCACAAACATTAGCAAGCCTTATGCTTATTGTTGAACCTTGGCGCATGGCATCTTTATGGATTATCTCTGGTATCGCTATCCGATTTATTTTAGTAAGAGTGTCTTTAGTACGTTATGCATTTGTTAGAAGTTTACGTTTACTCTTGCCATTGCTGTTTGGTATTTTGGTTGTTGTGCCACCGCAATTGTATGTAGAAATGAGTGCAAACGGCGCGTTAGATATGTCGTATTGGCAATTCTATTTGGCAATGTTTACTGACAATGGTGTTATTTTCGAAAAGTATCAGGCCGGAATTTGGCCACACTGGGATGTAAACCATTTATGGTATTTGCGTTCTTTGTGGGAATACTCATTGGCGATAATAGTATTACTTCCTCTGCTAAATTCGTCTTATATAACAAGCGCGTGTAACTGGCTGTTCAAACAGCATATCGCCGTGATGATATTAATACTAAGCCTGCCTATCTTTATTATTCAAATAACATGGGATCCAGACACTAATCGCTATCCTTTGGGCTTTATTTTTTTGCTTTATGGTTATTTAATTGGCTGGCATGCGAGTTTTTGGCAAAAATTAAAGGTTAATGTCAAACCATTACTGCTTAGCTTCGTATTGTTATTAATCGCATTAATCTATTTCTATAATACCGTTTGGATAAAGCACAACGATGCTACTCCACCTTGGTTAATGATGATCGGTATGATTATTTACACTAATGTGCGTGTTGTCGGTGTATTAATGGTATTGGCGTGTGCTTATAAATACTTAAATAGAAAGTCGCCATTATTAAACTATTTTAGCGATGCGGTTTATCCTTTTTACATTGTCCATCAAACGATTATTATTGTGCTCGCCTATAACTTAGCGCCGATGGCTTTAGGTCCTGTTATAGAACCGATAAGTGTTATTTTACTCACCATTGCATTATGTTTTATTTGTTTTGAAGTTATTCGTCGTATCGATATTTTAAAGCCATTATTTGGTGTGAAGATTAAAAAGCATTACCATAAGGGCTTACAAAAAATTGCCTACGGATGTGGTGGTTTGCTTATTATTCCAATCGGTTTAGAAGTCCTTTTGTAAAATAAATTAAAAATAAATAAATAAATTTGTAACCTTTCGCAAAGTCGTGCGTAATTATAACTATGAAAGGAAATAAATTTAATAAAATAATCGCAGAACATCAGCAACGAATTTATTCGTTAGCCTTATATATTTTACGCGACAAACATGAAGCGGAAGATATTACCCAAGATGTTTTTACACGTTTATGGCATAGCTTTGAACAAGTAGATATTGAAAAAATGTCTGCTTGGCTCTCTGCGGTAACCCGCAACGCTTGTATTGATAAATTACGTAAACGTAAAGAATACAGTCAAGTTGAAGACGAACATCAAGTCACACAAGACCATCAAGAACCTGCAGGAAACTTACAGCATCAACAGTTAAGTAGTTGGCTAAGTAATGCTATTTCTTGCTTAAAAGAACCTTATAGCTCGTTGATCATGCTTTGCGACGTTCAACAAAACAGCCAAAGTATTGCCGCTCAATCACTTAACTTAACTGCTAGCCAGGTCAAAGTATATTTGCACCGTGCTCGACGTGAATTGAGAAGCCACTTAAAGGAGTACACCCATGAATGATGACAAATCATGGCAAAAACCATTAGATAATTTTTTAGCTAAAAATGACATCTCAGCAGATACCCGAGTACTGGCAAGAGCTTTGTCTATCGATAAAGAGTTAACGACTGAAAAGTACAACCAAGAATACATTGCGGATATGGAACAAGCGTTACATATTGAGCAACATCTTAACGAAATCGGCTTGCAAGCTTTACCAACAGGTTTAGCGAATAAGTTACAGGCCATTAATCAAACGGACAAAAGCGACAACGTTGTTTTTGGTAAATTCAAACCCAGTTGGCAAAAAATCAGCGCATTAGCGGCAACAGTAACCGCAGTCGCTCTACTTAATAGCAATATGTTAAGTGCACCAACAAATCAACAACCGACACTAGCCGAAATACAACATGCTCAGCAAGAGCTAGCGCTTGCATTGCAATATATTTCATTCGCAAAAACTAAATCTGCACGCCAAATCAAGCAAGCTTTTGATGAAAACATACAACAACCACTGAATCAAAGTTTGTTTGCACCACTTAATCATTTTAAGGAAACATCATGAAAAAATTATTCTTATCAGCTGTTATTTTTCTAAGCTCGTCATTATTTCTAACCGGTCATGCTTCAGCGAATGATATTACTCAAGAGCGCGGTTACGTTGATTTCGCCAGTCTTGAGGAGGTATACGGAGAGCCAAAAGTCATGGTTAATTTAAATAAAACCATGCTCGGCTTTATCAGTAAAATAAATATGTCTGACCCTGAAGCTGCTGAATTAATCAGTAAATTAAAAGCGGTGCGGGTGCAAATTTATAATATGGCAGGCAATGATAAACCCGCATTAGATTTAATTGCAAAAGTCAGCAAAGACATAAAATCAAAAAACTGGATGCCGATAGTATCAGTCAACCAAGATAATGAAAAAGTGCGTGTTTTCACTAAAATCACTGATGATATTATGGACGGCTTAGTTGTTATGGTCATTAACAGCAATGATGGAAGTGATGAACGAGAAGCGGTATTTATTAATATTGTTGGCGAAATAGACCCAGCACAAATTAATAAAGTAACTGAATCACTAAACATTGATGTCGACCTTAAATAATGAGTAACTTATGAAACTTGATAACCTTTTCTTAAAAAAAGCGTTTTTATTATTTGCCATTACGGCTAGTTTTTTCTTCACGGGGTGCGGTATTACCGCTAGCGGATTACACAACCATGCCGGTTATGCAGATATTGACTCTCCTTATTGGTGGCAAGCCGACAACGAGGTGAACTTATCTTTAGGTCCACTAGCCATAGGTACTGCGCGCTGGGTTATCGACGAAGACGAAGATCCAGAGATTGACGCCTTATTAGATGATATTGATGGCATAAGAATCAGTGTTTATAAAGTTAAAGATAACAGTGAAATATTTAAAAAGAATATCGCTGAAACTCAAGCTAACTTACGTGCAGACGGCTGGCAAAATGTTGTCAGAGTAAACGATGAAGAAACAACTGATTATTCACTGATGTTTATTAAGTCAAACGGAGAGGTTATCGACGGCTTAGTAGTCTTGTCTCTTTCTGATGACGAAGCGATTTTTGTTAATGTTATCGGTAATATTCATCCCGATTCTTTTGAGCCAATTATGGATCAGGTTTATAACAAACAGGAACCCGCTCAGCATTCAGCAGAGTAGCTTAATTTAAAGGCAGCTTACATTTATCACTTGGTAATAACTGCCTTTAACTTTTTTAGTAAAACTTAAATTTTATTGGCCATTTCATTTTTGAGGCTAATAGCGCTGATTTATTACTACAGATCAAATATTGACGAAATATCGAAAAATTCACCAAAAAATCATTTAGCTAAACACCATTATTTGATAAGTTCGGTTATTGCAAAAAAAAACTACTATTGTATATGATGAGAAAACACGGACATTTTATTATTAAACAAGAAAATAATTTATTATTTTCATATTTTTTTGGTGCGTGGAATATTGAACAAACGTTAACTTACGCAGAGCAAGTAAAATGTTCAGTGCAAACCTTAAAAAAGCAGCCATGGGCTAGAATTGTAGATTTATCGCAATGGGAAGGGGGCGGTAAAGAAGTAACAGCACCACTTAAAGAATTACAGCTCTGGTCAGAACACAGCAATTGTCTTCAAACCCTATTTATTAACCCGCCGTTAATCCCCAAGTTTATGTTAGAAAAATATGGTGACCCTTATGCTAGCTACCAAATCGTTCAATCAGAATCTCAAGCAAAAGAATGGTTGAAAGCTAACACCAAGTTAATTGAAGACTAACTTGGTGCTTAACGTAGTTACTCTGCGTAATCGCCTTCGTCACTGTTATCAGTTTCAACTAATTCTGCTGCTAACCATTGGCAAATAACTTCGTTTGCTTGTTCTAAACCGGTATATTTTAATGATGAAAACGCTTGTACTTTAATATCTGCATTTAAGCTAGATAAAGTTTTCTTCACTTTTAATACTTCTGCACTACGTTTACCTTGTGAAAGCTTATCAGATTTCGTTAATAACGCTAAAATTGGTAATTCACTGTCTGCTGCCCATTGAATAAGGTCCATATCAAGATCTTTTAGAGGGTGACGAATATCCATTAAAATCACTAAGCCTTTTAAACACTCACGTTTTTCTAGGTATTCGCCTAGTGCTTTTTGCCATTTCTTTTTCATTTCTAATGGCACTTTTGCAAAACCATAACCAGGTAGATCAACTAAGCGTCTGTTTTCAGCCACTTCAAAAATATTAATTAACTGAGTACGACCAGGAGTTTTACTTACTCTTGCCAAACCACGTTGGTTAGTTAGAGTGTTTAATGCACTCGATTTACCAGCATTTGAACGGCCTGCAAAGGCGACTTCTATTCCGCTATCTTCAGGCAAGCGACGAATATCTGGCGCACTCAATGTGAAAGTGGCTTTACTTAAATGAATAACAGGTGATGACAAAATGAAGTCCAATAACGATAAAAAAAAGCATTATATCTGTTTTTTATCATGAAAAAGTAAAAAGTATCATTTTTTAGGCTTAATTTTTACTATGCTTGTTACACGTGGCTGATATTCGTGTAAAATGTTGCCAGTTTTTATATCCACCCTTTTGATTTTTAGTTATTACTTTATCAAAAGGAAAGCAGAGAGCCTTTCAATGAATAAAATGATTTTTGCATTAATCCTCGCAGTAACGAGCATTAATTCAGCATTCGCTGCAACAGGTAATGTTGAAGCAGGTAAAACTAAAGCAGCCATGTGTGCAGCTTGTCATGGTGCAAATGGTATTGGAGCAAGCGAAGCATTTCCTAATCTTGCTGGCCAGCATGCTGATTATATTGTTAAACAATTAAAAGCGTTTAAAGATGGAACACGTACTGATCCGGTAATGGCACCAATGGCTGCCGGTTTATCAGATCAAGATATGGCAGACGTTGCCGCATATTTTACCAGCTTAAACCGTAGTGGTGCTGCAGCTATCGCTGACAGTGGTTCTGAAAGTGCCAGCCAAACCGCCGCAGTACAAGCGCCTGTTGCCCATATTGCTAATGCCAGTGCCGGTAAAAGCTTATATGAATTAGGTGACCCATCTCGTAACATTGGTGCTTGTATCGGTTGTCATGGTAAAGAAGGGAATAGTGAAGTATTAATTTACCCGAATTTAGCCAAGCAACACTCACAATATATTGAAAAACAATTACATGACTTTAAAGCAACGACACGTATCAACTTTGCAATGAATCAGTTTGCTGGCGCAATGACCGATGAAGACATTGCTGACATGGGCGCATATTTGGCTGATACCCAAGCCGTTGCTAATGTAAAAGTTAAACGTGTCGCTACGGTAGCAGTAATTACTGAAGCAGCGATTGCTGGTAAAGCAAAAGCAGTAATGTGTGCTTCATGTCATGGTGCAGACGGTAATAGCTTAGTGCCTATCTATCCTAAACTAGCAGGGCAAAACGCAGAATACATTACCAAGCAATTGCAAGAATTCAAATCTGGAGCTCGTAAAGATCCAGTAATGGCCGGAATGGTTGCGGCTTTATCTGAGCAAGATATGACAGAGCTTGGAGCTTATTTCGCCAGTCAAAAACCCACTGCAGGTAATGGTTCAACATCGATGCTAGGGCAACAATTATATTTTGGCGGAGACGCTTCACGCAAAATAACAGCGTGTATTGCTTGTCATGGTGCATCGGGTAAAGGTATGGCAAAAGCTGGCTTCCCTGCTGTAGCTAATCAAAGTGTTGAATATTTAACGGCTCAGTTAACTAAGTTCAAAACAACAGTACGTGATAACGACCGTAATAGCATGATGCGCAATATTGCTAAACGCTTAAAGAAAAACGATATTGAAGCGTTAACGCAATTTATGTCTTCAATGAAATAAAGGTTATTCACTGAAAGTTATCAAAAAGCAGCTAAATTAGCTGCTTTTTCTGTTCAGAGCATTTAACAATCACTAAATTCGTGTAAACTGCCATCACTTCAAAACATTAACATACTCGCTAATTTTTTAGCGGTCAGCTGAGAATTTTGTCATGAAAAAAATATTATTCGTTCTTTTATTCGCAACAAGTGTACTAAATACTGCTATCGCTTCAGTAGGTAATATTGAGGCAGGTAAAACAAAATCTGTAATGTGTGCTGCTTGTCATGGTGCTGACGGTAATAGCTTAGTCCCTATGTACCCAAGCTTGGCAGGGCAAAGTGCAAGTTATATCGCTAAACAATTAAACGATTTTAAAATTGGCGCGACTTCAGGTGGCAAAAGTGGCCGAGTAGATCCAGTAATGGGCGGCATGACTATGGCTCTGAATGAGCAAGATATGCGAGATTTAGGTGCATATTTTAGTTCGCAAAAGCAGAAACCAGCTATCGGCGAAACAAGTGAAGCAGGAAAAAAATTATATTTCGGTGGCGATGCTGAACGCGGAATAACGGCTTGTATAGCTTGTCATAGTGCCGACGGAAAAGGCATGTCACAAGCTGGCTTTCCAGCTATTGCTGGACAAAGTGCTACTTACTTAAAGTCTCAGCTTGAAAAGTTCCGCAGCAAAGACCGTAGCAACGATAAAAATTCCATGATGCAAAACATTGCCTTTAATCTTGAAGATGCAGAAATTGCCGCTTTAGTGCAATACATGTCGACAATAAAATAATACTGAACATCGCAACCCTCTTCACCCAGGGTTGAATTTTCATGATTATCCAAAAGCAGCTTATTTCAAGCTGCTTTTTTAGTTTTAATTGCTGGATAAAATATGGTTATCGAGTACACTAAAAGTTATCGCGCTTTACTGTAATCCTTTGATTTAACAAGTAAGGTAACTTCTTTGTACAAATAGGTTTTGATGTTATGAGTCATTCATCAATTAACAATATGTTGGCTTGTCACCAGTGCGATTCCTTATTGCCTATGCCTTTATTATCAGAAGGACAAAAAGCATACTGTGGCTGTTGTGGGGCCGCTTTATTTTCCAAGAAAAAAGATGCGATTAACCGCACTATTGCAGTAGCGATTGCCGGATTATTACTTTTATTGCCTGCTATTTTATTACCGATTATAGGTATTGGCGCGGCGGGTCTTTATAACGATGCCTCTTTAGTCGATTGCATAACGGTATTAATCGATACCCGCAATTACATTATCGCTTTTGCAGTTTTTATGTTTACTATCGCGATACCTACGGTGCGATTATTTACCGCTTTGTATATTTCCTTATGTATAAAATTCAATAGAACTAAACCTTCCCTGCTGGTTTTTTTCCGCTCTTATCATATTTTAGATACATGGACGATGATACACGTGTTCTTTATGGGCGTTATCATCTCTATGTATAAACTATCTTCTCTTGCAGACATGACCATTGATGGCGGATTATTTAGCTTAGTGCTACTTTTACTTTGCTCAACCTTAGTTTCTGTCACCATGGACCAACACAGTATTTGGCATAAACTGGAGCAAGCTCTTGAGTAATAAAGCACTCGCTGCAGGTTTAGGTAATTGCCCGCAATGCCACAAACTCAATGTTATGCACGCCGAAAAGCAAACATGCTCTCGTTGCAAAACTGTCTTTTGTGCGCGTAAACCTAACAGCATTGAATATACCCTGGCATGGACTATTGCCGCATTAGTGATGTTTATTCCGGCCAATATCTACCCCATGATGGTGTTTTATACCTTGGGTAAACCAGATGCGCCGACCATTTTAGAAGGCATTGCCATTTTCATTCAAATGGGTATGTTGCCAGTAGCCATCATCATTTTTATTGCTAGCTTTGTCGTGCCCTTAGGGAAAATTATTGGCTTATTTACTTTGCTGTATAACGCAAAAAAGCCAACAAAATTAACGTTAAAGCAACAAGGTAAGTTATATCATCTTGTTGAGTTTTTAGGACCTTGGTCAATGCTCGATGTTTTCGTCGTTTCGGTGATGGCCGCGGTAGTAAACTTGGGGTTTTTAACCAGTATTGAAGTCGCCTCAGGCATTACATACTTTACCTTAATGGTAGTGTTTACCATTTTCGCAGCAGAAAGTTTTGACCCTAGAATATTATGGGACAACCACCAGAAGCAGCACCATAATACGACAACTCCCGACAAAGAATATAAAAATACGGACGAGAAATATCATGACAAATAAAACTATTCTTGCTGAGTCTAAAGCGATAATTAAAGACCGTGAAGGTATCTCTGCGGTTTGGCTTGTGCCCATTATTGCTTTGATATTTGGCGCATGGTTAATTGTAAAAGCAGTTTCAGATCGGGGAACCTTTATCACAGTACAATTCGAAAGTGCCAGTGGTATTGTGGTTGGTAAAACTCAAGTTCGCTACAAAGGTTTGACCGCAGGTATAGTTAGAGATGTTGAAATGTCTGCAGATTTGCAGAGCGTTATTGTTGAACTTGAAATGATTTCTAGTTCAAAAAAAATGCTCACTGACAAAACAAAATTTTGGTATGTTACTGCTGATGTTTCTTTCCAAGGCGTAACTGGATTAGACACACTATTGTCGGGAAGCTACATTAAGGTAATGCCTGACTTTGAAGAAGAAGGTGAAGCACAAAGCCACTTTATCGCCTTAAATGAAGAGCCGCCATTAGATCAAACAACGCCTGGTTTACATCTTAATTTAAAAACCAAAACTTTAGGGTCTTTAGGTAAAAAGTCGCCAGTTTTATTCAAACAGATTACGGTCGGATATGTAGCTGGTTTTAACTATGAAGCAGGTTCAGACCTGGTTAACATTAACCTTTTCATTGAACCCGAATACGCTAATTTAGTAACCGAAAACTCACGTTTTTGGAATACCAGTGGCATTACAGTATCAGGTTCATTAACCAGTGGTGTAAAAGTACATACTGACTCGTTAGCTTCGGTTATTGCTGGAGGCATCGCTTTTGGAAATTCTGACTATGAAGTAGTAATGGAGCCTGCTGCAAACGGACAAAGCTTTACCTTATATTCAGACTATGAAACTGCGAATATGGGCCATGAAATTCAGTTAACCTTAAACTGGAATTCAGGTATAGACCGTGGTGCCGCGATTATGTATCAGGGCTTAACCTTAGGTAAAATTACTGAATTCATTCGCATCGATCCTCAAGCAAGAATCATCATCGCCAGTGCCATCATTAACCCACGAATAATCCCTTACCTTACCAGTGACTCACAGTTTTTTGTTGTCGCTCCAAAGTTAGATTTGGGCGGGATAACAAATTTACACACCTTAATGTTAGGTGCTCATATTGGTATTCGCCCTTCTGTCGATGGAGAATCATTAACTGAATTCAATGTTTATAACCAAAAACCAGCTTATCAATATGATGAACCCGGCTTGCATTTAGTACTCAAAGCAAAAGATGTGGGTTCATTAACCACAAGTACCGGTGTTTATTACAAACAACAGCAAGTAGGTGATATTCAAGCCATTGAAAATATTGGCCCCAGTGAATTTTTAGTGCATATTTTTATTCAACCTACATACAAACATTTTGTTTCAACCGACAGTAATTTTTGGAATGCTGGCGGCTTACGTGTGACCGGCGGTTTGCAGAACTTCAACATTCAAGCGCAGTCGCTTCAGTCTATTTTAGCGGGTGGAATTGCCTTTGATTTAGGTAATGAAAATCTAAATATAACGCCTAAGAATGGCGATGATTTTCAATTATTTACTGATAAAAAAGTTGCCAAGCAACGTTCGATATTTAACCTGCATATTGAGAATGCTCAAGGTATAAGTACTAAAACTCGCATCATGTTGCGGGGCGAAGAAATCGGCTCTGTACATAATATTATTCGCCAACGAGATAAAACGACCCTGCAAGTTGGGGTATTGCCAAATTATGAATTTATTCTTCGAGAAAACAGTCAGTTTTGGTTGGTAAATGCTAATTTGTCTTTATCTGGGATCACAGATACTAATGCTTTATTTGGCGGGGCTTATATTAGTGTTAACGTTGGTGAAGGCGAAAAGACCAGTGACTTTATTGTTACTGACTTACCGCCAGCAAAACATTTCTCATCAAAAGGTCTACAGTTGTCATTGTCAGCTGATCAGGGAAATGTAGTTAATCCCGGTAGCCTTATTAGTTTCAGAGGCATAGCTGTTGGACAAGTTGATAATATTTCCCTCGATAAAACCGGTAATAACGTCGCCATAAATATCACTATTGATGAAGACTACCGACATTTAATTTCTAATTTCACCCGTTTTTATAATGCCAGTGGGGTTACCTTAAGTGGCAGTTTAGGCAATTTTATATTAAAAACAGAATCTGCTGATGCAGTATTAAAGGGCGGCATAAGCTTTTTTAATCCTGAGGTAGAGAATGAACAAAGCCATGTAAATGAAGGGGAACAATTCACATTGTTTGATAATATCAATCATGCCGAATTAGCGGGAATCGCCATTGAAATTCATTTTAATGAGATCTCCGGCCTTAAAAATAATTTAAAGATTAAATATCATGATCAACAAGTTGGCGTTGTTGCTCGCATCCGCTTCGACGAACAAGGCTTTGGCGCCACCGTGTATGCTTTTTTAGATGATAATGGTAAAAAGTTTGCTGTAGCGGGTTCTAAATTTTGGTTTGCCAAACCTGAACTTGCCTTAGTTGGTTCAGCAAATGTCGGCGCAATCCTTGAAGGTGGATTTATTGGCATAATGCCAGGTCAAGGTAAACCCAGTCAGCATTTTAAGGCGAAAGACATTGCCCCAGTGTTAACCAAGCTACCCTCAGGTTTAAACCTTGCCTTAAGTGCAGCAAATTTAGGCTCAGTGCGAGTAGAAAATCCGGTGTTGTATCGTCAAGTAAAAGTAGGACGGGTGATTGGTGTCGACTTATCATCAACAGCAGACAAAGTTAATATTTATATTAATATTTTTGAACGGTACGCACCTTTAGTTAGTCAAGAGAGTCAATTTTGGAATACCAGTGGCATCCGTATCGATGCCGGGGTATTTTCAGGGATTAGTATTGACTCTGAATCGATAGAAACCTTGCTGGCCGGCGGTATTGCTTTTGCTACACCAGAAATCGATGACCACGAAACTTTTCAACCAGCAGAAAAGGGACAGTCATTTAATTTAGCGCCAATGGTTAATGAAGACTGGCTGACATGGCAACCTAAAATTAAATTGTCACAATAGCGTTGTGAAAACAGCAAATAAAACAGCCATATCTCTTTGGCTGTATTTTGAATCAACAGGCGACTAGACTGCTGAATTATTAACGTAAATTATTCAGTCATGTCACACCAAAATTTACTGAAAAATTTGCTGAAATTGTTTAACTGCAGTTTCAGCATGTTCACTTTCTGTGATCGCGGTAACGACGGCGACGCTATCAACGCCAGTTTGCCATACTTGCTCTGCTCGTTGATGATTAATACCGCCAATAGCCACCACAGGAATATCCGTTGCTAATTTCAGTATCTGCTTTAAGTTTACTAGCCCTTGAATTTGCCCGGTCATATTTTTAGTTTTCGTCGGAAATATTGCCCCAATCGCTAAATACGATGGTTGTAATTGTTGCGCTAAGAGGAATTCATAACAACCATGCGTGCTAATACCTAAACGTAAGCCTGCTTGCTCAATTGCCGTTAAATCGGCGTCTTGTAAGTCTTCCTGGCCAATATGCACACCGTAAGCGCCATGTTTTATCGCTAACTGCCAATAATCATTAATAAATAAACGTGTCTTATACTGTTTACTCAGAGCAACCGCTTCGGCAATAAGTAGCTCGACTTCTTGTTCACTTTTATTTTTTAGCCGCAGTTGAATAACTTCTAAGCCTAACGGGAACAAACGTTTTAACCAATAAATTGAGTCAACGACCGGATAGAGCCCAAGTTTTTTTCCTTGCAAGTCTAACGATGGAAAAGCAGCTAACCTTTGATATTTTTGAGATAAAGTCGCAGATATTGTTGGAAAAACATCGGCTTTATATGGCCAGTGTGTTTGCTCAAATGCGCCATAATAGTTTGGCTCAGCAGTGTTATTTAAAGCTGATTTAACCAGACCTTGATTGATAAACGCTTTTGTTAACGTAAAAGCGTCACGCAATAAATAACCTAATCCTAAAAAAGCAGCTAAGGCGCTAGCAAATGAACAACCACCGCCGTGGCTATATTGAGTATTTATTCTCGGAGATGTTAACTGATAACTTATTGTTGATTTTTCAAAATGATGTAAGCAGTAATCATCGCTGATTTTCTGGCCAATACTATCTAGACAGTCACTATGTCCACCTTTTATTATTACGCTATTCACACCCATTTGTGCAATTTTTATCGCTAGCTCTGCAGCTTTAATAGACGTGAGGTTTGATAGTTGCTGCGCTTCGCTTAAGTTTGGCGTGATCACATCAACCAGTGTAAGTAACTCAGTTAAATCTTCACGCTGTAATGGTGAAAAAGCACCACCAACACTGGCTTGCCCAACGGGATCAAAAACAACGGTCAAGGATGGGTATTTACTTTTAACATCAGCCAATGCCGAGGTAAGCCAGTTTACTTGTGCAATATTTGCTAACAAACCAATTTTAATCACGCTCGGCGGTTTATCGTCAATGAGCACATTATGTTGTTGCTGTAATATTTGAATATCTACAGGATTAACTGAAAGCAGTTTTTCAGAGTTTTGTACAGTATTAGCGGTGATCAAATGACAGACTTCAACACCTAATGCATGGCCGGTTTTTATATCGGCGGCAATGCCGGCACCACCAGAACAATCACTACCAGAAATTGTCCACACGATTGGTTTTTTACTAAAACTTACTGACATAAAACTACCCCTGTTGGTGCCAAAAAGGTGTATCTAACGTTGGGGTCGACGGGTGGGCCGTTTGTCGTTGCTGCATCACGCCAGCTATATAGCCTTGTTCACCTGCAACAATGGCTTGTGCAAAGGCTTTGGCCATCATTACCGGATTATCTGCCAAGGCGATAGCTGAATTTAATAATACGGCGTCGTAACCCATTTCCATCGCTAAACAAGCATCTGAAGGTTTACCAATACCCGCATCTAAAATGAGTGTTGCTTGTGGTAGTCGTAAACGAATGGTTGCTAAATTATAAGGATTCATCAACCCTTTACCTGTACCTATCGGCGATGCCCACGGCATGATCACCTGACAACCTAAATCATATAACCGCTGGCAAATAACTAAATCATCAGTGCAATAAGGCAGTACTTTAAAGCCATCTTTTAATAGCTGTTCGGTGGCATTTAACAGTTCGATCGGATCAGGCTGTAAATTGTAATCATCACCAATAACTTCTAGCTTTATCCAATCAGTTTTGAAGATTTCTCTACTCATTTTCGCCAAGGTTACCGCTTCTTTAGCGGTTTTACAGCCAGCGGTATTCGGTAATAAAAATCCTTTAGTTTCAGCTACTATTTCTTGAATATATTGCCAAATTTTTGCGCCTGCCTGCTCAGCAGGGTTCTGCCGCTTTAACGATAGAGTGACAATTTTAGCATCACTGGCTAAAATCGCTTGTTTCATGATCTCAGGAGAAGGATAAAGTGCACTGCCAATTAACAGTCGACTATCAACCTGCTGACCATAAATATTAAGCGTGGTATTCATAGGCTTAGATATAGTCATAAGTTAACCGCCTTGAATTGGAAACAGCACATCAATACTATCGCCTTGATTAAGTGAAGTTTGCGGATAATCAATTTTACCAACGAAATTGCCATTAAGCGCCACCGCAAAACTTTGCTTTTGCTGCTCTGTTGATAAAAAATGCTGTAATGCTAATAAAACCGTTGGCTCTGAGCCTACCGATATTTGCTGGCCATTTATAAATACATTCATAATTATTCTATATTTTCAGTTATTGATAATAGCTCGCCGTAAGGTGAGTTTGTTTGGCTTTGCTCTGTCAGCAAATTTTCAATCGCGCATTCAAGCTGCTGTAAAACAACGGGCGCAATGAGGTAGCCATGACGAAATAAGCCATTGACTTGAATAAGGCGTTGTTGCACAGATATTTTAGGTTGGTTGTCACTAAAAGCGGGTCTTAGCTGGGTAATATGTTGACGAATATTCGCTTCCGCAAACCCCGGATGCACACTATAAGCCGCACTGAGTAATTCCATTGAAGAGCGCACTGTCATCGGCCCGCAGTCTTCACTTTCAATTTCTGTGGCGCCGACCACATAAAAACCTTTGGTTTTAGGGGCAATATATAATTGATAACGCGGATGCATTAAACGAATAGGTCGAGTTATGTGCACATCAGGCGCAAATAATTGAAACAATTCACCCCGTACACCACGCAAATCTTTTAAAGGCGCGGCCTCTACTTTGCTTTCGTTACTACGTGCGCCCGCACCACGGCAATCAATCGCCAAATCACATTCCAACACCCGTTCTTTACCGTTAGTTTCGCTGTTCGTATGGTAGGTAACTAGACAATGAGATAATTGCTGGTCAATTTTTACCACCAGAGAATTATCTAACCAGGTTAAGTTACTTTTCTCTAACTGCTGTTGCAGTGCAATAAGCAATTTACGATTACCAATTTGCCCTTCTTCAGGTAAAAATACCCCTTGATTAAAACTACGCCCTAATTCCGGTTCAAGGGCGAGTATTTGCTGTCGATTAAGTTGTTGTAACTGATGTTGTGGATAATGATTTTTGATATAACGGACGAAACGTTGATAGTCACCTTGGTCTTGCTCATGGCTAACCATTAACGTGCCCGCTTGTTGAAAATAAGTATATTCGTCTAGTTGCGCTAAAAGTTTAGGCCACAACTTTAAAGATTCAAACCCCATTTCAACAATATTTGGCTCTGCGTGCATAGCTTCACCTAACGGTGTTAATAAACCTGCCGCCGCATAAGCAGCACTTTGATAACCTTGCTTATTATCTTTATCAATCAAGGTCACTTGATGACCCTGATTGACCAAAGACAATGCAATTAAGCGACCGACTAAACCAGCACCAATAACAACAATATTGGCGCTGGTTTGAGTCGATAAGGTTTGTTTTTCAAAAGCTGTCACGCGTTAATTACTTCGCTTGGTGATAAATTTCACTACCTGTTGCTTTAAATTCAGCTGATTTTTCTGCCATGCCTTTTTCTATCTCTGTTGGCGTAGCATCTAAGACGATAACTTCATCAAGTAGTTGTATTTCAATTTTTCTGCCGGCTTCAAGATCAGCCGCATACTCTCGTACTTCTTGAGAAATTTTCATTGAACAGAACTTTGGACCACACATAGAACAAAAATGTGCCACTTTACCTGATTCTTGCGGTATAGATTCATCGTGATAAGAACGTGCTGTTTCAGGGTCTAAACCGATGTTGAATTGATCGTACCAGCGAAATTCAAAACGCGCTTTACTCATCGCATTATCACGAATTTGTGCACCCGGATGGCCTTTCGCTAAATCGCCAGCATGCGCGGCAATTTTATAGGTCATTAGACCTTCTTTGACGTCTTCTTTATTCGGTAAACCTAAATGCTCTTTAGGTGTAACATAACAAAGCATGGCACAGCCGTACCAACCAATATTAGCGGCACCAATACCTGAAGTAATATGATCGTAACCTGGCGCGATATCGGTTGTTAATGGGCCTAAGGTATAGAAAGGTGCTTCACCACAATGCTTAAGTTGCTCTTCCATGTTTTCTTTGATCATATGAAGCGGTACATGACCTGGGCCTTCAATAATCGTTTGAACATCATGCTGCCATGCAATTTTTGTTAATTCGCCTAAGGTATGTAATTCAGCAAACTGTGCTTCATCGTTAGCATCGGCAATTGAACCTGGACGTAGGCCATCACCTAATGAAAACGAAACATCGTACTGTTTTAAAATTTCACAAATGTCTTCAAAGTGAGTGTATAGGAAGTTTTCTTTATGATGCGCTAAACACCATTTCGCCATGATTGAACCACCACGTGACACAATACCAGTGACACGTTTAGCGGTCATAGGTACATAACGTAATAATACGCCGGCATGAATAGTAAAGTAATCAACCCCTTGTTCCGCTTGTTCAATAAGCGTATCGCGGAAAATTTCCCAGGTTAGGTCTTCTGCTACCCCATTAACCTTTTCTAACGCTTGGTAAATTGGCACCGTACCGATTGGCACAGGTGAGTTACGCATGATCCATTCACGGGTTTCATGAATATTTCGGCCGGTAGATAAATCCATTACCGTATCTGCACCCCATTTAGCTGACCAAACGAGCTTTTCTACTTCTTCTTCTATTGAAGAGGTTACCGCTGAATTACCTATATTGGCGTTAACTTTAATTAAAAAGTTACGACCAATGATCATCGGTTCACACTCAGGGTGGTTTATATTTACTGGGATAATCGCACGGCCACGAGCCACTTCATCACGGACAAATTCAGGGGTAATTTGCTCTGGAATACTAGCCCCAAAAGATTCACCTTTGTGATGAAGCAATAAAGTGGCATCTTTTACTTCTTCACGTTTTAAGTTTTCACGAATCGCAATGTACTCCATTTCTGGAGTAATAATTCCTTGGCGAGCGTAATGCATTTGCGTAACGTTTTTACCTTTTTTAGCAATACGCATTTTAGGCAAGTGTTCAAAACGAATGTGGTCAACACCATCATCGGCTAAACGTTGCTGTGCATAACTAGAGCTATTCGATGTTAAAAATTCGACATCATCACGGGCATCAATCCAACTTTCACGTAAACGAGGAATGCCTTTGTGAACGTCAATTTCTACATTTTCATCAGTATAGAAACCTGAGGTATCATAGACACAAAGCGGTTCATTTTTTTCGTAGGTAGGATTATCTTTATTACCCGCTAATAAAGTATCAGACAAAGTGATTTCACGCATACCAACTTTGATATCGTGAATTTTTCCTTGTACGTATACTTTTTTTGAATTTGGGAAAGATTGGTCAGAAACATTTTTTAAGAAGGTTTCTGCTTGCTCACGACGTTCTCGACGCGACAGTTTATTTGCTGGCTGGGTCATTTTGTTGCCTTTTAATAGGGTGCGTCTCGTTAAAGATGCAGTAAAAAAAAGACGAAGTGTAGATCGAGGAAAAAATAAAGTTATGTATTGCTGAGGCTTTATTTTACCTTGTTCCCATACGCAGATATTAATCTGATCAGGTTCTACGGATCCCGCTTTCGCGATCTCAGCTTTAATTATTTTTAAAATAACCAAAGCACTCCGACAAGTAAGTAGGGTAATTCTAACGTACTAATTTAAAAACACGCAATATTAATTTTGCATTTGGTTATAATAAATTTATCAACTAACTTGGCTAGACGTATAAATAAACGTGTCTCATTAAGGTTCACAATAGATACCACACAATGTTAGTATATTGTATACACAAAATATAAGCAGTTATTAGGATCAAAATAATGATAATAAAAAGTATCCATGCCCTCCTCATCGCATCACTGTGCACTGTCGCTGTTAGTGCGAGTGTTTCTGCGAGTAATTGGCAGCAACAGAGTGGACAGATCACTCATCAAGAAGTACTACGTGGCACGATAACACCTGAAAGAGCATGGTGGGACTTAACGCATTATCATTTAGATATTAAAGTTGATCCGACCACTAAAATATTTTCCGGCACGAATACTATGACGTATCAGGTCTTAGCTAAAGGCGAGCGCTTACAAATAGAACTACAAGCGCCAATGAAACTTGAGAAAGTGCTACAAAATGGCCAAGCACTTAATGTTGAACAAGACGGTTATTCTTATTTTATTACGCCAGCAACTGAACAAAAAATAGGTTCTGAGCAAAAAATTACTATGCACTTTTCCGGACAGCCAGTGACTGCTAAGCGTGCACCATGGGATGGCGGTATTACCTGGAAAAAAGACAGTAATGGCCTCGACTTTATCGCGACATCAAATCAAGGTATCGGCTCCAGTATTTGGTGGCCCAATAAAGATCACCCAGCTGATGAACCCAATAATGGCGTTTTAATCAGTGTTGAAGTACCTGAACATTTAGTTGATGTTTCAAATGGTCGATTAATCAAAACAGACCACAACAAAGCTGCAAAAACGAAAACCTATCATTGGCAAGTCGTTAACCCGATAAATAACTACGGAGTGAATATTAATATCGGTGATTACGTACATTTTGGTGAAAAGCATCAAGGTGAAAAAGGTCAGCTTGATATGGATTATTATGTATTACGCGAAAATTTAAGCAAAGCTAAAAAGCAATTTAAAGAAGCTAAACGCACCATTGAAGCCTTTGAACATTGGTTTGGCCCTTACCCTTTTTATGAGGACAGCTATAAACTGGTCGAAGCTCCCTATTTAGGTATGGAACACCAAAGTTCGGTCACTTATGGTAATGGCTATCAAAATGGTTATTTAGGTCGCGATAGAAGTAGCGCTGGCCCTGGATTATTATTCGACTTTATCATTGTTCATGAATCAGGCCATGAGTGGTTCGCTAATAATATTACCAATAAAGACGTTGCTGATATGTGGATCCATGAAAGCTTTACTAACTATTCAGAAAGCTTGTTTTTGGAATATCATTTTAGTAAAGAACAAGCTTTTGAATATGTTCGTGGTCAACGGATGAATATTCAAAATCAATCACCTATTATTGGCGAATATAATGCCAATCGTGGTGGCTCTGGCGATATGTACGATAAGGGTGGCAACATGTTGCACACTATTCGCCAAGTAATTAATGATGATAAAAAATGGCGAAAAATCCTGCGCGGTTTAGGTAAAGTTTTTTATCATCAAACAGTGACTACCCAAGATGTTGAAAATTACATCAGTAAACAATCTGGCATAGATTTAAGTAAGGTATTTGACCAATATTTACGTGATATTCGTATACCCAGTTTTGAATACTTTATCAAAGATAAGGTTATGAAAGTTCGTTGGGGCAATGTTATAGACGGTTTTAATATGCCCGTGCGAGTTACTATTGCAGGTAAAGAGCAATGGTTGTCGCCAACGACAAGCTGGACAATAGTTGAGCTTACTCAAGCAAACCCAAGTATCACAGTGGATGAAAACTTTTATATTTCTACACTTAGTGTCCTTGGAAAATAACTCTGACCATGCCACTGTTTAGCGATAAATAAGTGCACTTTTGTTACTAATTTAATACTGTTACTCATCCTATTAATGGTGATGAGTAGCAGTATTTCATGATGGAGTTTTATGGTCATTTAGGACATATTACCAGGCAACTTAACTATTTTGATGAGGCTTTGTCTCATTGGCATGTAGCCCTGTCTTGGAGCTATAAATACGGAAACGTACAACAAATAGCGACCGTGCTTTTTATCCTTGCACAAGCACAACAACATGAAAAAAATACTTGCTTGCTCAGCATAATTATTTACTGAGTATTAGCCATGCCGAAAAAACGCTCGACTTCATCAGAGCTTCCCATGCAAAACTGTATTTAGCAAAAATAATAAGCAGCGTTATTATTTATTCAGCACAATAAAACCATCAGGGACAATAAAGAAATCTATCTACTATTCATCAGTAGCAACACTACAATTAGCTTTGAATTTATTAATCGGGTCTTCGCAATATGCATCGCAATATGTCACTTTCTTTCAATGTTTAATGCTAAACGGTAAAACTCCATGTAAAGCATATAAAAATTAAACACTTATTGTACGGTCTGATTTATGCACAAGCATCTGTGAGTTACTTCCCCTCTAACAAAGAAGGAATATATAATGAAATTTAAATTTTTATTTATTTTATCAGCAGGTTTTATCTTTTCTGTTTCCCTATTATCGAATATCTCTAATGCTGGGTTGATTACTAATGGCAGCTTTGAGAGCGATCTTACGGGTTGGACATTAGAGGATGCTGATGTCTTTCGTAACAGTGGTTACGGCCCAGGTGGACTGAGCGCCCAAGATGCAACTTGGTTGCTTACCCTCCAACATCGTAACAACGCAGGCCGCATATCACAATTGGTCACGACCGTGGTAGGTCAAGCCTATTCTTTGAGTTTTTATCATGCATTTCTTGATCATCCCGGGGGTAATTCTATCCCTCCTTCGATTACTTGGTCTATTGGAGATATCGGATTTGAAATAATTAGTCCAGCATCTTTTTTATATGATGATCACAATACTGACCCACATACCGATGGTTGGAATCTACAGACGGTCAATTTCGTCGCAACCTCAATACTGACACGAGTTGCCTTTCAAGGTACACCTGATAATGCAAGTGGGTATTGGGGAATTCAGTTAGATAATGTATCAATGGTTACGACCGAGGTCCCTGAACCCCTTACTTTCGCCATTTTTTTCTTAGGATTAACAGGGTTAAGGTTCAATAAACGAAAAATGTAACTTGTTAGCAATAGACAAGAAATTTGTTGCTATGGTTGCTATATCATCCATATATTGGTTGATTAGACCATACTTCTTATTCTTAGGAGATTAATACACAAAATGGCCATTCAATCTCTTGGATAGCCATTTTTCGAGTTAAAAAACCATTATTAACGGAGAATCACACGAGCATTAGTTGACTGCACAGGACGATTAGACGCTCCACCCATAGTTTTCGCAAACTTTTCTATTTGTGCTTTAGAAGCGGTAATCGCATCTTTCATCACAAACCAACGGACACCTTCAGAACAAGGTGGCGTGGTTAACGAGCCGTTAAAACGATAGTAATCAGTGCTTGCAGGTAATAAATCACCACTGTTTAATAGCTCACTTAATGATTGTGTTGCGCCAGCTTTACTGGGCATTTTTTGCCAAATTTTAGCTAAAGTCACGTTTTCAGCGCCATATTCAAACATGACACCAATAACGGATAAGCGGCCGTTATGATCAGCATGAACAAAATGTACTTCTAACGGGAAGGATTGCCCATCAATGGTATTTTCGCTTGGGGCATGAAAATGAAATTGCTTTAAGTCGAATGTGCCTGCATCGTTGGTAAAAGTGTTTTTACCTTTGATATTAGCTTGAACTGTATGGCCATTATTGACAACATTTACCGTGCTCGCTTGGTAGTTGATGGTTAGCGCAGGTAACGATGCATCGATAGTCTCAGTAATATTAATAGGTGATTGATTCACACCACTATCGCAAGTCGCGAATTTTGCTGACAGGCTGCCCCAATGTTCAGCGCCATGTTTACCGGCATATGTCCAATGAACATCGCCAGCGTTTGCAGTTAAAGGTACTGTAGCTAAAGTTAGCCCTGACAATAAAACCGTTAATAATCCCATGTTCTTAATATTCATGTTTTTCCTAAAGTGTAAATACAGTAATGAAAGTGGAGTAGGTGAACTGGCCAGAACAATGCTACGACATATTATGTCGAGCAGGAGTCTACGCATCGCGACATAATATGTCAAACATTTGCTAATGACGCTAAAACTAAAGAACCAATAATAATTAGAAAAGCAGCACGAGACCTAAGACTATAAAGATACAGCCGATATATTTGCTGATAACATCACCTCTAGGTAAGCATTTTTCAACCATCACCAGTAAGGTCAGCACTAATATCCACTTTAAGTTCATAACACCGGTAACAAACAATAACGTCATTAAAAACCAGCAACATGCTAAACAATATTGGCCATGCTTAAAGCCTAAGGTAATCGCACCACTAATACCTTCACGCCACTGTGTTGTTAGCATGTTTAAAGGCGTACGACATAACTGCAAACATTTTTGTTTCAACGGACTCCATTGATAAAAACCAGCAATGATCAGCAACACGCCACTGAAAATATCGTTACTACTGTTCATCATTGGAGATAGTAAGGAAACAGAGTGTAACCCCCACTGGATCAGCGTGATCAATACGCAATAAAACAACCACACCAGTAAATAACCGACAATAAAATATAACGAATGCGTATAAACCTTTTGTGTCAGTTTTCGCTGACAATTGAGTTTATTTACTAATAAAATGACCGGAGTAGCAGAAGGTAACATCATGCCTGCCATCATAATTGTCCACATTAAAAATAATGAAAACAAGTCGTCTTCATTCCATAAGCCGACCGATTTCATGTTCATGCTCATTTCAAAAAACATGTAATACCAGCTTAAGACAACCAGTAGTGCAATAGATAAAATGATGAAAATTCGACTCAAGCGAATCTCAAATGTTTTGCTTAATAGCACAGCGCTAATTACTCCAATTTGCGATAGCTTTAGCGGAGAATTTTCCTGCATGATTAAAATTGATATTACCATGGATGATAGACATCAAAGATGAATTACCAATATTACCGTCGTCCCACATAAAGCCGCCGTTAGGAAAAGTAATATGTACTTCTTGTTCTTCTCCTGTAACTGGATTTATCAATGGCATTTGTTGTACTTCAGCAATCCCTTTTATCGAAAATGACGCTCGTTTTTCATCGGTGTTCATCTCAATATCAGTCAGTATCGGGCCGTCAAATTCTGTAAACGTCGCGGCAATCGCTTCAACTGGCATACCGCCCACTTGACCCGACATAATCGTTGCTAGCGCTGTTACTTGCTCAGCCGTGGCGGTACGATCTATAAATAACGCGCCTTTACCATTGCCTTCATGAATTGCTTTTGGCCACATAGCAGCAAAAACCATTTTCAGCCCTGATAAATCAAGTTCGTCTAAGTGGCCTTTAATAATCGAAAAACCTAATAAAGCTTCACAACTACCATCTTCAGTATCAGGGAAACCACCAAATTGACAACCACAGCCATGACTACAATTACAACATTCTATTTGATGCATCGACAGTGCCCAGTTATTTTCATTAGACATAAACCACCTCTACCGCTACTTAATTATAAAGAAAAATTAAGTATAGTTTATTGTACAAAAAACATTTATTGAGTAAAAAATCAAACCACTAAAAACGGACAAAGTCTATGCTTCTATAGACTGATCTACTATCATTGCGGCCATAATATAAAGGGCTAAACCGCGCTAAAAACAAACAAGGTAAATCTTAATGATCTCTGTATTTTCTCCCGAAAACTTTAAAACCATCCCTTGGAAAAATGGTAAAGGTGAAACCATTGAATTAGCCATCAATGACGGCGGCACGCTAGACGACTTTACTTGGCGATTAAGTATGGCAAGTGTCGTTGAAGACGGTGTGTTTTCTGACTTTTCAGGTTACCAACGCAACTTAATACTCATTGAAGGTAATGGTATTAGTTTGCAGCATGACCATAATAAAATAGACAAACTCAGTAATTTACTGGAAATAGCCAATTTCGATGGTGCTTGCCGCACGGTAGGAAATTTACATGCAGGAGCGATCACAGACTTTAATATTATGACTCATCAAGAAAAATGTCGGGTGAAAGTTGAAACTTATAATGAATCAAAAATCATTGAGCTAAAAAGTGCCGATTTATGTTTTGTTTATAGTTTAGCGGGTGAATTTCAATTGCTTTCTTCACACCAAGCGCCACAAACAATATCAACAGGGCATTTGTTAAAACTATCGCATCCACAAGAAAATAAGTTATCCATCGAAGGACGACAACTCATTGTTATTTATTTTCACTTGCAAGCTTAACAAACAAGTTACAACCGGAGTTTATCGCTGAAATTCGTTATTTTAACTATTATTTGAGCACTAAACTTCTTTCTGTTTTACAGTGTCGCTATGATTTTATATAAAAATTAATACGCAGGACATTCAAAATGAAAGCACACCATTTAGTCACAGTATTTACCTTATTATTAATATTTTCACCACTGTCAAAAGCAGATAACGAACGAAAATTACCTATCGACGAAAAATCGACAACTAAGCACAGCACGAAAGTAAACGGTAAAAAATTCAATTATACCGCAACAACAGGTACACAACCGGTATGGGACAGCGAAGGCAACCCAACTGCCAGCTTGTTTTATACCTATTACCAACGTAGCGATGTCAAAAATAAAAGTTCACGCCCGTTATTAATTTCATTTAACGGTGGTCCTGGCTCTGCCTCTGTTTGGATGCATGTTGCCTATACCGGGCCACGGGTATTGAATGTTGATGATGAAGGTTACCCTTTACAACCCTATGGCGTTAAAACTAACGATTACTCTATTCTAGATGTGGCTGATATTGTTTTTGTTAACCCGGTCAATACCGGTTATTCGAGGGTTTTACCTGACAAAGACGGCAAGATACCATCAAAAGACCAACAAAAATCAATGTTTTTTGGTGTAAATGCCGACGTTAAATATTTAGCCGATTGGGTAAATACCTTCGTGACTCGAAACGAGCTGTGGCGTTCACCAAAATATTTAATTGGTGAAAGTTACGGTACTACTCGTGTTTCAGGTTTAGCATTAGAATTACAAGCTCGTCAATGGATGTATTTAAACGGGGTAATTTTAGTTTCTCCGACCGACATTGGCATAAAACGTGATGGCCCAGTAAAAGCGGCTAATCGCTTACCTTATTTTGCCGCCACGGCTTGGTATCACAAAGCATTAAACAGCGACTTACAACAAAAAGATTTAAGCGACATTTTACCGGAAGTAGAAAAATTCACCATTGAGCAATATATACCTGCGCTAGCGAAAGGTGGCTTTATCAGCCCCGAAGAAAAACAAGCCATTGCTGAAAAAGTGTCTTTTTATTCAGGCATTTCTGTAACCGAAGTATTACGCAGTAATTTAGATATTAGTGCCTCTTACTTTTGGAAAGAACTACTGCGTGATCGCGAACAAACGATTGGTCGTTTAGATTCTCGCTATTTGGGCATCGACGAAAAAGTAACCGGCTCTCGTCCTGACTACAATGCCGAATTAACCTCATGGTTGCATAGCTTCACGCCAGCGATAAACTCTTACTTACGTGAAGAATTAAACTACAAAACTGACATTAAATATAATATGTTTGGTAGTGTGCACCCGTGGGATCGCAGTAATAACAATACTGGTAAAAATTTACGTTTAGCCATGGCACAAAATCCATATTTAAATGTGATGTTCCAGTCAGGCTATTACGATGGAGCTACGAATTATTTTGATGCTAAATACACTATGTGGCAATTAGATCAAAGTGGAAAGATGCAAGATAGGTTGTCATTTAAAGGCTATCGCAGTGGTCACATGATGTATCTTCGTCATGAAGATTTAAAAGCGGCTAACGACGATATTCGTCAATTTATTAAAGCCTCTTTACCGAATAAAAAACAAGCGGCAAAATACGAGAGTAAATAACCTTAATCAAATGTATAACAATGAGTTAAATTAACTTCATTACAAGTAAAAACAGCATTCATCTTCGAGTGTTGTTTTTATTTTAATCACCAGAAAATTAACAAGCGATTTGAAGCCAGTCAGGTACAATGGCAAAATAGCGCTATAAAAATATTTTATTCATAAATAAGGCTCGTCAATTAATGGTTTCCATTGCTGAACTCATCGCAAAAGAACTTAATGTTAAAACCTCCCAAATAGACTCAGCAATTAGCTTGCTTGATGGCGGCGCAACTGTACCCTTTATTGCCCGTTACCGTAAAGAAGCGACCCAAGGATTAGACGATAATCACCTACGTCACCTCGACCAACGTTTACACTATTTGCGCGACCTTGAAGACCGTCGCAAAGTGATTATTACTAGTATTTCTCAGCAGGGAAAATTAACCCCCTCCTTAGAAAAGGAGCTCGCCCAAGCTGACAATAAAACTCGCTTGGAAGACTTATACTTACCCTTTAAACCCAAGCGTCGTACTAAAGGACATATAGCTATTGAAGCCGGCTTAGAGCCTTTGGCTAATAATTTATATAACAATTGGACACTAACACCTGAAACCGAAGCAAAAGCTTTTATCAATAAAGAAGCGGGCTTTACTGATGAAAAATCAGTACTTGATGGCGCTACTTATATTTTGATTGAACGTTTTGCACAAGATGCGAATTTATTACAGAAGTTACGTAAACATTTGTTAAAGCAAGCTCACTTATCCAGTAACGTCGCTAAGGGCAAGCAGCAAGAAGGTGTGAAATACCGTGATTATTTTGAACATTCAGAGTTACTCAGAAATGTTCCATCACACCGTGCATTAGCAATGTTTCGTGGCCGCAATGAAAGCATGTTACAGCTCAATATCAATGTTGACCCGACCCAAGAAGACAGCAGTTACTCAAGTGCTGAGCAACTTATTTGCGAGCATTACAATTTACGCTTAACCGGACAAGCAGGCGCGGTATTTTTAACGAAAGTTGTCCGTACTGCTTGGAAAGTTAAATTAAGCTTAAGCTTAGAAACTGAATTATTAGGTAATTTACGTGATAAGGCAGAAAGCGAAGCAATAAAAGTATTTGCGACTAATTTAAGTGATTTATTAATGGCGGCTCCTGCAGGCGCTAAAACCACCTTAGGTTTAGATCCTGGCATGCGTACCGGTTGTAAAGTAGCGATTGTTGATGCTACCGGTAAACTCTTACAAACCGCGACAATATTTCCACATGCTCCGCAAAATCATTGGGACAAATCATTACGAACATTAGTGAATTTATGTCAACAACATAAAGTAGAATTAATCGCGATAGGTAATGGTACCGGCTCGCGTGAAAGTGACAAGCTTGCTGGTGAAGTTATTCAAGCTTTAGAGAAGAATAAGCCACAAAAAATGATGGTTAGCGAGGCGGGTGCTTCGGTTTATTCCGCGTCAGAGTTTGCTGCCAAAGAATTCCCTGATTTAGACGTTTCTATCCGCGGCGCTGTTTCAATTGCCCGTCGCTTACAAGATCCACTTGCCGAGTTGGTAAAAATAGACCCGAAAGCCATTGGTGTTGGTCAATATCAACATGATGTTAGCCAAAGCCTATTAAGCAAAACCCTCGACAATGTTATTGAAGACTGTGTGAACAATGTTGGCGTTGACTTAAATAGTGCCTCCTCGGCATTATTAACACGTGTCTCAGGTTTGAATAAAACCATGGCAGATAATGTCGTGACTTATCGTGATGAGCATGGCCGTTTTAATGACCGAAAAGAATTAAAGAAAGTCGCACGTTTAGGGCCAAAAGCCTTTGAACAAGCCGCTGGTTTTTTACGTATTTCAGGCGGTAAAAATCCACTGGACAATTCAGGCGTTCACCCAGAATCATATGCCGTTGTTGAAAAAATAATTGCTCAACTCAATAGCAGTATTGATTCGTTAATGGGCGATAGCGGGCAGCTTAATAATATTGATATAGCCGCACTGACGACTGATAGTATCGGTGAGTTAACACTTAAAGATATTGTCAGTGAACTTGAAAAACCCGGCCGAGATCCTCGCCCTGAATTTAAAACCGCGCAGTTTAAAGAGGGTGTGAATACCATTAACGATTTAACCGTGGGCATGATACTCGAGGGCATTATTTCTAACGTAGCGAACTTCGGCGCTTTTGTTGATTTAGGCGTGCATCAAGACGGCTTAGTTCATATTTCATCGTTAACTGATAAATTTGTTAGCGACCCCCGCGAAATTGTTAAAGCCGGTGATATTGTAAAAGTAAAAGTCGTCGAGGTTGACCCTGCAAGAAAGCGTATTAGTTTAACTATGCGTTTAGATGAAGCTATTTCGGCTAAACCTGAACACAATAAACAACCAAATAAGCCTCAAGCTCGTCCACAAAATCACGGCGCTAAAAATACCAAACCCAATCATCAGCGCAGAGCACAACAAAAGCCGAAACAGAATGATAATGCTGTGATGGGTAATGCCTTCGCTGATGCCTTTGCTAAGTTGAAGAAATAGAGGAAAGTGAAAAGAGACAAGTTCAGGATGACGAATTTTCTGATTAGCTTGCTTTCATAGAAGAAGCACTAATGCCGAGAAAGCATAGCTGCCTAAGATCGGTCATGACCGTACATCGACGTGCATGGATGCACTAATGCCTTGAAAGACAGGATGTCTGAGAAAGGCCTGTACATAAAAAAGGGGAAGCAAGTGCTTCCCCAAACAACCTCAAAACAGGAGGTCAACTAACACAAGAACGTGTGAATTTCTTTTGTCTTGTCTGCTAGGCATAGTGCCTATAAAACATATTTTGCTGAAAACTGTAGGTAGTCTGAGTCAACATTTTTATCTTTCATTTCAAAATTACCCACCTCAACACCAAACGATAATTGTTTAGTGACATTTTTAAATAAGTTTACGCCCCAGTGAGTACGGTCATAATCGGCAACATCTGTCGTAGTGTTTCCATAAAAAGCTGTGCTTCGTAAACCTTCAGACCAGAAATGTCGATAAGCAACACTGATCGAAGTAGTTTCTTCAACCTTTTCGCCAATTAAGTCTTTTGAGGCAGTAACTCCCACATAACGGCCAACTTCACCACCATGAAATTGAAAGCGAAAGTCATCTTTACCAAACGTATTTATACGACCAGAAATACCATAGCCAAGTGCTGATTCTTCATTACCACCAAGGGTTTGAAGCTTCTTGGCAACAGCAGCAAGCGCGACGTTACCCCAATCACCTTTAAAGTTGTAACGGGCAATAATATCAGGCATTGAATCGTTGCCACTGACACCACCATAAGATTCTGGATTTTCAACGGCTATTTGAAAGTTTCCCGTTGTATAACGAACTTGCCCTTGACGAATAAATGCCGCCGCAACTAATGCTCCACCAAAGTCAGCAGCCTCAGCTAATGCACTGGTATTGACAAATGTTGACCAGGTTTCGCCAATTAATAAATTTTTATATTTGATAAATGCATGACGAATCCGTGGGTTTGACGAATTTGAGATGATTTCATTACCGCCACCTTTAACAGCGTCGCCATAAAAGTCCATTTCGATAAAACCGGTTAAATCACCATGTTTGTATTTGGTGTTAATACGCGATTCGTTTACAGCGATACCAAAATTTGAAATGCTTTCATCTAACGCTGTACCGCCACCGTACCAATAATCTGTGGCCGCAATAGTGCCATCGATATAACGTGCATCAGCTTTTATGTAACCACCGAAAGTAATACTATCGTTATTGTCTAATTTAATTTCGTAAGCCGCATTTGCAGTGCCCGCGAGCGCTAATAATCCTGTGGCTAATAGAAGCTTTTTCTTGTTGAACATTTTGCTATCCCCATAAGTTGTTATTAGCCTCAGAAAACTGCAAGTACCATCTTTCGGCCATTTTTATCATTTTATTTTTGTTTTATGGTTATAACTTAAAACGATAATGCACATTTATAAATTAGACCTAAGTCTAAAAGAGATGTTTTTTTTACCGTATTTAGTCGTTCATTTATCGATAAATATTCTAGTGAACAGATGAAAATGTTAGGCTTAGGACAATATTATCGGTGTTATACGTAAGTTCACCGGATAAATAACTAAAAATAAAAAAAGGGTAAATTTAGATGAGGAAATCTCTTGTTCTCGCCAGAGGTGTTGCGCTTATTTCGGTACTCGCTCCAGCACTTTTATCAGCGAATCAACTAACAACTGACGACTATAAAAGAGCTGAACAGCAGTTATCTAGCCACACCAGTAAATTAGTCACGGGCACGGTAGATTATCCAGTTTGGTCAGAAAATGGCACTTTGGTTTATCGCAGTCATACTGAAAACGGCAATCAATTTTTTAAAGTGGATATTAAAAATAATAAAAAATCACTCGCTTTTGACCATGTAAAGTTAGCGGATTCGCTTGCTCGTATCACCGAGAGTGAAGTAAATCACGATAAACTGCCTTTTTCTCGAGTCACTTTTTCATCGACGACCGAGATTAAAATATCAATCAAAAGTAAAAGCTACCAATGTGACTTAACAAGCTACTTATGTAAGCTTGATACCTTCAGTAAAAAAAGTAATGAAAATCTATCACCCAACGGTAAACGTGCGGTATTTATTCGCGACCATAACTTATGGCTTCGTGATTTAGCATCGAATGAAGAAAGCCAACTAACCACTGACGGTATTAAAGATTTTGGCTACGCTACTAATAATGCGGGTTGGGTACGTCGCGATTCACCGGTTGTAACTTGGGCTCCAGATTCAATAAAGTTAACCACGTTTAAGCATGATGGTCGCAAAGTTGGCGATATGGGTATAGTTTCTACTGCGGTAGGTCACCCTGATATTGATGTTTGGAAATACCCATTACCAGGTGACGAGCATATTTTTGCTATTCATCGTGTTGTTATAAATGTTGAAAGCAAAAAGATAACACCACTTGATATGGCACCTGATGCCCATCGTTCAACGATTACCGACCATGTTGCCGGCCGCAACGGCGAATTATTAGATATTGATTGGGCTGCTGACAGCAAAACGTTTGCCTTTGTTTCTTCAACTCGCGACCATAAAACTGCGACTTTAAAAATTGCTGACGCTAAAACAGGTAAAGTAAAAATTGTCATGGCAGAAACACAGAAAAGCTTTTTTGAATCTGGCGTTGCTGGTATCAGTTGGCAATACTTAGAAAAGACCAATGAAGCTATTTGGTTTTCACAACGCAGCAACTGGGGACATTTATACCTAGTTGATTTAGCCACAGGGAAAATCAAACAGCAAATAACTCAAGGTGACTGGACCGTTATTGAGCTACTTCATGTCGACGACACCACAGGAAAACTTATTTTCACCGGTGCGGGTAAAGAAGGTAGCGACCCTTATTATCATTATTTGTATAGTGTCAATAAAGATGGCTCTGACTTAACCCTATTAACACCAGAGAAAAAACATCACCGCATTACCTTAAATAAAGCAGGCACACACTTTTTAGACCGTACAGCAACACCAACCACTGCTGAAGTAAGCATTGTTCGCTCAATTAACACTGATAAAGAATTTACCATTGAAAACATGGATATCAGTAAATTAAAAACTTCAGGTTGGCAGCCGCCGGTTGAGTTTATTGTTAAAGACCGTAACGGTGAAAATGATATTTACGGTTTAATGTATAAACCGAAGAATTTTGATGCGAGTAAATCTTACCCGGTCGTTAATTATTTATACCCTGGTCCACAAGTGGGTAGTATTCGTGGTCGTCATTTCCGTAGTTCTCGCGGCGACAATCAAGCGATTGCTGAATTAGGTTTTATTGTTATTGAAATTGACGCGTTAGGTACACCTGGTCGTTCAAAAGCATTCCATGAGTTTTACTACGGAAATATGGGCGACAGCGGTATTCCTGATCAAGTGTCAGCTATACAACAATTAGCTAAACACCACAGCTGGATTGATGCAACTCGTGTCGGTATTTGGGGGCATTCCGGTGGTGGATTCGCGTCAACTCGTGCTTTACTCACTTTTCCTGATTTTTACAGCGTTGCCGTGTCGCAAGCGGGTAATCACGACAATCGCAACTATGCTGACGAATGGGGCGAAAAATACCATGGCGTTGAAGTAATAAATGAAGATGGCACCAGTAACTACGATAGCCAAGCTAATCAGTTGTCTGTTGACGGTTTGAAAGGTAAATTGTTAATTGCTCACGGCACCACAGATACCAATGTTACTCCTTACAATACCTTGATCGTAGTTGAAGCATTAATTGCAGCCAATAAAGATTTCGACATGCTAATGCTGCCAAATCGTAGCCACGGTTTTGCTCGTGAACCTTACATGATGCGCAAACGTTGGGATTATTTTGTTAAACACTTAATGGGTGCCACCCCACCGAAAGAATTTACTTTCCTGAAAAAATAGTAGGTCAATTACACCTTGATATTCACTAAAAATGAGCGTTAACACGCTCATTTTTTTCATCTATAAAATAATACCCGCTCGATAAATCCTATTACGCTTGTCTAACCATTCAAAGAACAATGATCTGACTCACCAAGAATTCTTACCGCGTTACAAAATGACAATTATGGCCTATGTGCCCTTTGTAGCTCAGCCATTAAGCCAGAAAAAGTTCATCTTTTATCCTACATAAATACTGCATTAACTGCGTACAATCAAAACACTTTTTAAATAACTCATCAGGAAAACAAAAAATTAACCGTGTAAAAATAGTGATTTGAATACCCCATAAACTTTAAGCTAACAAACGCTTTGAAACAGCGGGTTTGCACGGTTAAAGTGTTCGCATCAGAAAATACTCACGGAATAAGACTAGACAAAATTTGAAATGTATTTATTGTAGATAATGGATGTTACGTTTCAATAAAAGTGTTTGAAAATTCAGTAAACCTCAACAATAATAATATAGGTGAGTATATGGCTAGATTAAAACAAGCAAAAGAAGTATTACAAGAAGCATACAATTTATTCAATCAGGCGTCAGAAAAAGCACTTCCGCCATTAGCGTTATCAAACGTCGATTCTATTCAAAATTTACTAACAGCGGTTATTCGTAGAGAGTCTCTTGCGGTTTCTCGTAAAACTAGTTTTCCCAATAAATTATCCGCAGATCTCAGAAAAAAACTCGCCGATGTTTTATTATTGCTTGATAAAGTAGACATCGAAGTGATCAAAGCTAATGCAAAATTACCTGCAGCCAATAAAGCATAATCACCATTAATAACCTGACATAACTTCTATTTTCGGCTTTCACGTAAAGTCGAAGTAGACCGGTAATATATTCACAAGTCTTGCTTATATCGCAGCTAACTATAGATATAATTTCGTCGTCTACAATCAATAACCTAGACGTTGTATTACCAGTGTAATGCCTTTCAAGGTTAAACTTTTCTGTTCTGGTAGGCTACTCTCTTGCGTCATTAATAATTCTTTCGTGCGCTCTCACCCTCATCATTAAGCGCATTATTAGTAAAGTGATCCGCTAGCCCAATGTTAAGTCTCAATGCCGAGCATCTCGAATACTCATAGGTGCCAAATGCATTGCCTCCCGGTTCGTCAACCTTTAACTATCAACCCTAGACTAAAGTGTAATACCTGCATTAGAAAAACCTTGTTAGTGTCAATACTAGTTAAATTTCACTATGCATTTTGATCTTAGTTTTATCACTGATCCGAATTAATAGTAAACGTAACTACTACCTTAATCGGTAAAACAGGTGGGTAATCAAGCGTAAAAAAATAATAAACGCTTTATATAATAACTGGGCATATACCAAATAGGTATAAACCCAGATGAGTTAATTTGCTAGGAGAGGATGATGGAAGAGAAACAGTCATATTGGTCAGAAAATCTGCGCCTAATATTTATATGTCTTGCTATCTGGTTCGTGGTTTCATTTGGTTTTGGTTTGCTATTAGTAGAACCGTTAAATGAAATACGTCTCGGTGGTTACAAGCTAGGTTTCTGGTTTGCACAGCAAGGTTCAATTTATACCTTTGTCGCTTTAGTTTTTTGGTATACCAAAAAGATGAACGACTTAGATAAAAAATATAACGTGGAGGAGTCATAATGGATGGTGTTAGTGAGTTACAACTCTATACCTGGATCGCCGTAGGTGGTTCTTTTGCCCTTTACTTCGCTATTGCTTGGTGGGCTCGTGCAGGTTCAACCAGTGAATTTTATGTTGCCGGTGGTGGCATAACACCATTACAAAACGGTATGGCGATTGGCGCCGATTGGATGAGTGCCGCGTCATTTATTTCAATGGCGGGCATGATTTCTTTCTTAGGCTACGGAGGCTCAGTTTTCTTAATGGGTTGGACCGGTGGTTATGTACTATTAGCCATGCTGCTAGCGCCTTACATGCGTAAACACGGCAAGTTCACCGTACCTGAATTTATTTATGATCGTTATTATTCTAAAACGGCTCGTGTTGTTGCGGTTGCCTGTTTAATAATTGCGTCATTAACTTACATCATAGGTCAAATGAAAGGTGTTGGTGTTGCTTTCTCTCGCTTCTTAGAGATTGATTATGATATGGGTCTTTACATCGGTATGTTCGTTGTGTGGGTTTATGCTGTTTTAGGTGGTATGAAAGGCATTACCTATACGCAAATCGCTCAATACGTGGTATTGATTTTTGCTTACACCATTCCAGCCGTATTTATCTCACTACAATTAACCGGTAACCCTATTCCACAATTAGGTTTAGGTTCTACATTGGCCGACGGCAGTGGTATTTACTTACTTGATAAGTTAGACATGGTTGTTACTGACCTAGGTTTTAAAGAGTACACCACAGATAACATGGGCGGTTCAGTAAACATGTTCGCTTATACCTTGTCTCTGATGATAGGTACTGCCGGTTTACCGCACGTTATTATGCGCTTCTTTACCGTTCCTTCAGTAAAAGCAGCACGTCAGTCAGCCGGTTATGCGTTGGTGTTTATCGCCTTGTTATACACGGTTGCACCAGCAGTGGGCGCGATGGCTCGTTTAAACTTAATGAATACTATTGAACCCGTAGCAGGTCAAAACCTAGTTTATGCTGAGCGTCCTCAGTGGTTTAAAGACTGGGAAAAAACCGGTCTGTTAAAATATGAAGAAAAAAATGGCGATGGCAAAATACAGTACACCGCAGATGAAGCCACCAATGAAATGATTAAAGTTGACCGTGACATTATGGTTCTCGCTAACCCTGCAATCGCAAACTTACCAAATTGGGTCATTGCCTTAGTTGCTGCGGGTGGTTTAGCTGCCGCATTATCTACCGCAGCCGGTTTACTATTAGCGATATCGTCCTCTATTTCCCATGATTTAATGAAAGGTATATTAACGCCTGACTTATCAGAGAAAAACGAGTTACGGGCAAGTCGAATTGTCATGACAGTAGCGGTGATGGTCGCTGGTTGGCTCGGTTTAAATCCGCCTGGCTTTGCCGCAGGGACGGTGGCGCTAGCCTTTGGCTTAGCCGCATCGTCAATATTTCCAGCATTAATGATGGGCATATTTGCTAAGAAAATGAGTGGCACAGCAGCCGTATGGGGCATGTGTTCAGGTATAGGTATAACCATGTTATACGTATTCCAACACAAAGGTTTTATGTTTATCCCGGGGACGTCGTTCTTGGGTGACATGGGTCCTAACTGGTTCTTTGGTATTTCGCCTAATGCGTTTGGTGTCGTCGGTGCCGTGGTTAACTTCGCAGTAGCATTCGCTGCATTAAAAGTAACAGGTCCAGCGCCAGCTCATATCCAGCAAATGGTTGAAAACTTCCGTACGCCACATGGTGGCGTAACAGCAGCACAAAATCACTAGTTAGTCTTATGACGACTATTGATTAACCAAACTAAAGCCCTATTTAACTGATATAAATAGGGCTTTATATTTTTATCATTGCGATATAATTATTAAAACTCATCTACTTAAGCAGGCGTCATCCTAAATCCGACCTGGCTAAGTGGACGTCATCCTGAATTCATTTCAGGATCTCGATTTAAGATACTGAAATAAATTCAGCATGACGAAGTAGCATGCACTCAGCATGACGAATAAAAATTGAAGGAAGCTTTATGAACAAACATACTAAAACAGCCATTATCGTTGCCCCTATCCTGACTATTTTAGGCTTTGCATTAGCTGATTTATGGGAAGAAAATAGCGCCAATCAAACGCGTGCCTTTGAATTAGTGCCCTTCGGCCATTGCGATGTTAGCAATCAAAAATGTATTCTGAAATCTGGTGATTTCGAGGTCAATGTTATGGATGATAATGGCATCACCACGGTCAACTCAACTTTTCCTATCGATACCGCGACCTTATTTCTTGTCGATAAACATAGCCAAGCAACAGCATTTCCATTAGGGATGAAAGACAGTCCTTATTACTGGAAACGAGAAACACCGCTCGGTAGTTTGGTTGCTAATAAAGGCGATAACTACAAACTGCGTTTAATCATTGAAATTAAGGGCGGTAAATATTTTTCAGAGTTTTACACTCAAACGATTAAGTAAAATTCAGTGGTGATAAAGCCCTCATTAATTCAACACGCTGTTTCTATCCAAAAGAACAGCGCCAGGCCCTTCGCTCGCTAATTTGTCGTCCGCATTATATATCGGGCAATTACTCATTGATAAACAACCACAACCAATACAACCATTTAAAGAACTTCTCAACTTTTCCAAATAATTAATCTTGGCGGTCAACTCATCTCGCCAATTGGTCGATAGCGCCAGCCAATCTTCTTTATCGGGTGTGCGGTTATTAGGTAAAGTCGCTAAGGCTTTTTTGATATCGGCTAGACTAATACCTACTTTTTGCGCCGCTTTAATCACTGATACCCGGCGCAGAACGTCTTTTTTATAGCGGCGTTGGTTACCTTGATTACGCCAACTACGTATCAGCCCCTTCTCTTCATAAAAATGCAGCGTAGACACTTTAACGCCGCAGCGCTTAGCGACCTTGCCTATGGTTAAATTGGCATCATCGACCATATTTAATTTATCCTAAAATTTAAATGCTAAGGGTATATTGTCAGTTTATTAAAAAAAACGCTTTACCTCAACCTTACTTGAGGTTTTATAGTGGCGTTACTTTCAAAAAACAACTCAGTGACCCAAATGAAATACATAAAAACAACCACAGCAGAGCAAACCAATACTCAAACGACTAAAAAGTCATATTTAGCAAAACTTGCTCAAGTATTTAATTCCACCATGCAAGCAAAGTAATGTTACTTTCTAAATAAATAAGGATAATTATGCTTCACATTGAACATTTAAATTTAGTCGTTAACGACATACCAAAAACGTTAACCTTTTATCAAGCAGCATTTCCACACTGGCAGGTAAGAGCTGAAGGAACAGGAGAATGGCATGGTGTGACCCGCAATTGGTTGCACTTTGGTGATGACTATCAATATCTCACCTTTAATGACGATGGTATCAATGAAAATAGAGATTTAAGCGGACATCAAGTGGGTTTAGCGCACTTTGCCTTTGTTACCAATAATTTGTCTGCGATGAAAGATAGGTTAGCTAAAGCGGGTTTTGAGGTCCATAAACAGGGCGCCGGACATCCATATCGCGCTAATTTATATTTTCTTGATCCTAATGGTTTTGAAGTGGAGTTTGTCGAGTATTTTAGTGATTTACCCGAGCAACGAAATAGTGGCGATGAATAGCGTTATTCGTTTAAAGTAAAAGGGCATCACTTAATAAGTGATGCCCTTTTTTACCATTACAATGATCTTGTCATTATGTTGTGATGACTACTGCCGCCATGTCTTGTTTATGTTCAGCTAAAGTTTCTCTTCGCTCTGCGAACAACAAATAGAAACTCGGTAAAACGAACAAGGTAAATATTGTGCCAATAAACATGCCTGCCACAAGAATAATACCAATACTATTTCGTGCCTCAGCCCCTGCTCCTGTTACTAAAACTAACGGGAAGTGACCTAAAATAGTCGCTGCTGTGGTCATTAATATCGGGCGTAACCGTGTGGTGGCCGCCTCGGTAACAGCAGCTAATTTATTAGCCCCTGCTTCCTGAGCATGATTGGCAAATTCAACAATCAAGATACCATTCTTAGCAATCAAACCAATCAGAGTGATCAAGCCAATTTGTGAATAAATATTGATGGTCGTTAGTTCCATATAAGGTATCAATAATGCCCCCGATAAAGCTAACGGCACACAACCTAACAACACAACCAGTGGATCTCTAAAGCTATTAAATTGTACGGCTAAGACTAAGAAGACAATGAGTAATGAAACCCCTAGCACCATAATTAAGGTACTGCCTTCTTTACGTAGTTGTCTAGATTCACCTGCGTAATCAATACTGTAACCTGCTGGCAACATGCTTTTAGCCGCATTTTCTAAGGTAGTTAATGCTTTTTCTTTATTAACACCTGGTGCAACTCCACCAAAGATTTTAAAAGAAGCTTGCTGAGCAAAAGTGCCTAATTCTCTTGGTACTGTCTTCCATTTCAAATCGGCTACGGCTGACACTGGAATTAATTCACCTGATGGAATTTTAATATTCAGTGCTAAAATCTCTTCCGTTTTACCCCGTACGTTATCATCAACCATCGGAATTACCCGATAAGCTTTACCGTTTGCATCGAAACGGTTAACAAAGTTACTTGATAATAAAATGCCAAGTTGATCGCTTATATCGGCGACATTCATGCCGAGATCTGCAATTTTGTCCCGATTAAGTTGTAGCTCAACTTGTGGTAAGTCTATTTTCAAATCAGTATCGGCAAAAAGAAAATCGCCACTGGCAAAGGCCGCGCCAACTAATTGGTCAGCAAAGCTTTTCATTTCACTATATGGAGCAGAAGATTTAACCACCATTTCAATTTCGAATTGCCCAGCTGTTGGTAATGAGCCAGGTAATATTGGCAACATATTTAAACCCGGTATCTGCGCCAATTTACCGTACATTTGGGGAATAAGTTCTTGTGATGAAAAATCCCTGTCATCTGAGCCAACCAGCTCCAAGCCGCCAAATCCTCCTGAGGTAAAAACTAATTGCCAAATACGTAAACCACCTTCAATTTCTTGCAAGGCTTCTACAACAGGGTCCATTTGCGCCACGTTATATGCTAATGAAGAGTCTGGTGGTGACATCACGACAAACATCACACTCGCTTGGTCTTCTATCGGTGCGAGCTCTTTTTGTGAAAAAAGATAAAAAGGTACCGCTAATAATGACACCACAAAAGCAATCAGAAAAACTTGTGCCTGCCATTTAAATATACGGTGTAATAATTTAGCGTAAGCTTGCTGAAGATTGTCAAATAAGAGATTAACTTTTCTAGTTAACCAACCTTCTTCACCACCTTTCGGCAGAATATGTGCGCTCATTACTGATGACAATGTAATCGCGACAATGCCTGAAATAATAACCGCTATTGCCAGCGTAAACGCAAACTCTTTAAATAAAACACCGGTTAAACCTGACAAAAATCCTATCGGTGCATAAACTGCGGCAAGAGTTAAGGTCATCGAAATAATCGGCACTAATAATTGTCGTGAACTTTCTAAGGCGGCATCAAATTTGCTTCTGCCTTGGCGCATTAAGCGCGCAACATTTTCGACAACAACAATCGCGTCATCAACGACTAAACCTACCGATAAGACAATCGCTAACACCGTCAATAAGTTCAGTGAAAAACCCATAAAGGACATAGCGGCAATCGCACCCAAAATAGAAATAGGAATGGTGATCAGTGGTACCATGGCACTTCTAAATGAGCCCATGAGCAGTAGCACAACTAAACCTACTAACACCACAGTTTCCATCAAGGTGATAAAAATTTCATTTAAGGCGTCACGCATATACAAGGTACCGTCGTAAGCAAAATCAATCTTCAAATCTTGTGGGAGAGTTTTATTTAATTCAGCAATCTTTTTATAAAGTCGATCACCTATATCTATCTCATTCGCACCTGGTAAAGGCCAAATAGAAATATACACAGTGTCGTTTTCATTGAGTCTGGCGGTAATGTTTGAATCTTCTTCAGACAATTCAATACGGGCGATATCTTTTAAATAAATCGTCACACCATCATGAGAAGAGACCACTAATTGTTGAAATTCACTTACCGTACTTAACTGACTATTGGCAACAATATCAATTCGCTGGCGGCTATTTTCAGCATAACCCATAGTTGAAATACTGTTATTGCTTGCTAGTGCTTGGTAAACCTCTTTGGCACTTAAATTAAATGCAGTTAACGCCTCGGTATTTAACCAAACTCGCATCGCAGGTGTTCGAGCACCTTCAATACCAACCCGCTGCACACCTTCAATAGCATTTAAAATCGGATTAACCTGACGGGTTAAATAATCAGTAACTTTCGATAACTCATTACCATTGGCATGAACATTCAAATAAAAGACCGCAAAAGGTCGATCAGCACGACTTACCGAGACAATCGGATCTTGTGATCCGGGTGGTAATTCATAACGAATTTGGCTTAAACGTGCCGTTAATTCTGCCAGTGCTAATGTGCTATTTTCATTTAAATTAAGCCATGCCGTAACGGTACTCGTACCTGACGTTGTTTTTGACTCTACATACTCAACACCAGGAACCGTCGCGGCAACACGCTCTATAGGCTCGGTAACAAACCCTTGCACTACCTCTGCCGAAGCACCAATGTAATAAGTATTAATGACTAATGACGCGCTTTCAATTTTTGGAAATTGTAATACCGGTATCTTACTGATCGACCAAAGGCCCGCCAAACAAATAATAATCGATAACACCAACGCCACAACGGGGCGACGAACAAAGATGTCCATAATTGATGCTTTGCTGTTTGCAGTGTTACCTGAGGTATGGTTTGAATTGTTTTTCATCATACCCTCTACTTATCCGTTACGGTATTAGTCGCAAGTGACTCAGCAACATAAACTTTCATTTGTGGAAATAATTTAAATGCCCCTTTTGTGGCAATTAATTGTCCCTCTTCTATACCAGATAACACCAATACACGGTCATTATTACGGTCGCCCAATGTCACTTTAACTTTTTTAGCACGATAAGCTCCTTCACCCTCAGCTTCTAAAAGAAATACATAACTGCCTAAAGGGTCGCGTGTAATCGCTAAATCTGGCACTGAAGTCAATGACATCATTGCAGAAATTGGAGAGTAAACACTCACTAAGGTATTCGGTTTTAAGGCCAACACTGACGATTTTATTTGCGCGCGATATTTCAAGCTTCGAGATTCACGAGCTAGCTGTGGGTCAATCGCAATAATAACGGCATCAAAAGATTCATCTCGATTCATCGGGCTAATTTTTACTAATGAGCCAACAGATAACTCTTGGTAAATTTGTGGTAAGTAAAAATCGACCCAAGTATATTCATTCACCCCAATCAGCGTGAGCAATTGACTGTTATTATCGAGATACTGACCTGTTTCAAGGTTATGAATACCTACTCTAGCGTTAAATGGAGCCCGTAGTTTTTTCTTAGTAATAGTCGTGGTTAATATCGCAATATCTGACTTAGCAATTTGCACCGCGGCATTAGCTTGATCAACAAGTTCGTCACTAATTTCATTATTTTTCTTGAGCTTTAGGTAACGACGATGCGTTTGCTCAGTAAGTGTTAACTGTGCCTGAGCAGCAATTAAACGAGCATCTTCATCTCGATGATCGATTTCAACCAATACTTGGCCTTTAGTGACTAAACTACCTGAAGCCGCATTAAGCCTAATAATTTGTCCAGCAAATTCATTATTTAACGATAACGACTTAAATGCCTGTACTTCACCACTCACTTTTAGCATTTTTTGATAATCAACACGCAGTACTTGGCTAGCATTTACGGTTGCCGAAGGCTCTGGCATATTGGCCCCTTGCGCTGACTTTGCTTGTTGTAATGATGATTTATAAAGATATAGGCTGCTAATAACAGCCGCTAAAATTATAATAGTCACTATCCATTGACGGATTTTCATATGGTTTCCTTTTACTTAATTTTTAAATGACTTACCTAAGTGCTAAGGCAACTAATTGCTCAGCAACTTTTTCAATATCTTCTTTACTGACCTTTGCTCGCCAATCAAACGAATTCATAAAGCGTTGTAAGTTTAATATATGGACATTATCTACCGCTAAAGCAGAAATACAATCTTGTGCATCGTCACCTTGCTGATTATGATTCCTACCGTGGTGTAATCGTACCGTTTGAAAATAACCAACCGTTAACGACCATGCACCAATATTTATTTGTTCCATCTCATTACCGGCAACTGGTTGTAATTCTTCACTATCAATCGCTGTTTGTAGTAAAACTTGAAAAGAGTCTTCACAAACTTTGCAGCAATTGAACATGTAATCAAGCCAGCGTGGTGAACTACGTTTCATAATCGAATTAGTGTTCACAATACTTTCTAGCTGATCATCAAAACTGTACATTTGTACTTTCGAAAAATCGAGTAAACTTAAACCTATAATTCGTTCTGGTGTGGTCAGTGGTAACGCGAGCACCTGACTAAACACCCTTTGTTTTTCTTGATACATTTTTGTTGCTAGAGCAATCAATAAATCTTCTTTACATTGCACAAATTTATATACCGACCCCATTGATAGACCGGCTAACTTGGCAATTGATGACATAGAAAAATCTAATAAGGTACTTTTTTCTATTGCCGTAACCGCGGCAAACAAAATTAACTTTTCTTGTTCTTCAAGGCTGAATTTAGGTGCTGGTGCCATAATAGTCTCTTTTGATTACCAATTCGAATAACATTCGAATGCAATTGTAAATGAATGTAAGCAAAATGCAATGTGTAAAATATAAACAGTAAGAAATGAGTACTTAATTCCCACCTAACTATAGTTTAAATAAGCTAGCAGGCTTGTTATTGTAGACAGTATAAAAATAACAATTGAGATGAATTATGTTTCCAAACTGGCAATTAGCTGTATTGAGCATTAGCTATATTAGCTTGCTTTTTCTTATTGCTTATTTAGGGAATAAATACCGTCATAAAATTGTTCGTAAAGCCCAAGGCATTATTTATGCGTTAACCTTAGGTGTTTACTGCACTTCTTGGAGTTTTTTAGGCACTACCGGACAAGCCTCTACTAATTTTCTCTCTCACATTCCTATTTATTTAGGACCGATATTATTATTTATTTTTGCATGGCCTTTTATTCAGCGCATTATTCGGGTGAGCTTAAAGCTTAACTTAACATCACTGGCTGACTTACTCGCTTCACGCTACGGGAAATCTCATAACCTTGCCATTATGGTTACGATTGTCGCGTTAGTTGGCACAATGCCTTATATCGCCCTACAGTTAAAAGCGATTGTTTATTCTTTTCAACAACTTCAAGCGGAACAATCATTAATCACTTGGCTTTTCGGTTTGCTCATTAGCTTAATACTCGCCGGCTTTACTATCGTATTCGGTATTCGCCATATCGATGTTACCGAACGCCACCCCGGTGTTATGTTAGCAATTGCTTTTGAATCCTTAGTTAAACTTTTTGCCTTTCTTGCTGTTGGCATTTTCGTTACGTTTTTTATCTTTGATTCTCCGATGGATATTTGGTCTAAATCAGGCGCAAGTGAACAGCTAGAGCAGCAACTTAACTTGCCAAATATGATGTCGATGTTAGCCATGTTGGTCATTGTAATGGCAGCGTTTTTATCATTACCACGACAATTTCAAGTGATGGTGGTAGAACTGAAAAATCCAAAAGATACCAAACTAAGTAGAATAATATTTCCTTTATATTTATTAGTTTTCGCGATTTTTGCTGCCCCGCTTGGTATTGCCGGGCAAATGCTCTTAGGTAACAGCGTACCATCCGATGCTTATGTTTTATTTTTACCTTGGCATCAACAACAAACATGGCTAACCCTGTTTGCTTTTTTGGGCGCTATTTCTGCAGCGAGCTCCATGGTAATAATCTCCTCTATTGCTTTGAGTACGATGTTGAGCAATGAAATTGTTTTCCCCTATATCTTCCGTTCCGGTAAAGCTAAAAATACTGACTTTGATCAGTTTCGCATTCGCTTATTAAACATTCGCAAAGCTTTAGTATTATTGGTTATTTTATTGGGCTATGGCGTATTTTTAATGACGTCTCCCGATACCTTAAGTTCGTTAGGTGAAATAGCCTTTGGCGCACTTGCACAATTAACTCCGGCATTAATTGCCGCTTTTTATTGGCGGCGAGCCAGTTTAACAGGTGTATATGCCGGCATTTTAATTGGCTTTTTATTATGGTTAATCCTCAACTTTATCCCACAATTTGGCTTATACGAACAACCATTTAAGGGCGGAGCATTGTCTGCAAACACTACGGTAAGTTTATTAAGCTTAGCGGTTAATGTTTTTGTGATGTGGGCGCTTTCTAAGATTAGTCGTCAAAATGTGCAAGAGCGTGTACAGGCATCTCTCTTCCTTGAATGGCAAGCCCCAAAGCCACTCAGTTCTCAGAAAAAGCGTAACGCAGATGAGCGTGATTTAGAGGTCTTGGTATCTCGATTTGTCGGAGAAGGAAAAGCAAAGATTAGCTTCAAACAATTTCAGCAAAGTATTATCAAAAAAGAAATCAGCCAAGCTGATTATAATCAGCAATTACTACAACATACTGAAAATACTCTAGCCAGTGTTATGGGTGCATCGTCAGCACGCTTGGTACTGTCATCAGCGCTAGATGGCCGAGATATTGCCCTTGAAGAAATAGCCGTGTTAGTAGAAGACGCGTCGAGCCAGCAACGAACCTTCAGCCAGAATTTATTACAAAGTGCGATTGAAAATGCCAGTGAAGGTATTTCAATTGTCGATAACGAACTTAAATTAGTAGCGTGGAATAAAAAATACATCGACTTGTTTTCTTATCCCAAAGAGCTTATTTACCAAGGTTGTCCTATAAAACACTTGATCCATTACAACGTTTCACGAGGTTTATGTGGCGAAGGCGAAATAAACCAGCAAGTAAAAAAACGTTTAGAATATCTACGAAATGGTAGCTCTCATAGTTCAGAGCGGCAACATCCTGACGGGCAAGTGATACGTATTCAGGGTAATCCCTTACCTGGCGGTGGTTTTGTGATGCTTTTTTCAGATATTACCGCTTACAAAGATGCAGAAAGAGTCTTAAAAGATGCCAACGTTGATTTAGAAGCAATTATTAACGAACGGACAAGAAAGCTTGAAAAGACCAATAATGATTTAGCCATAGCACGAGAAAAGGCTGAGCAAGCGCATATCAAAAAAAGTTTATATTTGAAGGCTTGTAGCCATGACTTAATGCAACCACTAGAAGCCGCAAGACTTTTTACTTCTGCGTTAAGTAGCCAAGGAGGTTTAACGGAAAGTCAAAGTAGACAAGTTAAGAATATTGATCATTCACTAAAAGTGGCAAACGATTTATTGGCAGACTTAGGTGAAATTGCCCGCATTGAAAGCGGTAATATTAAAGCCCACTTCAGCACGTTTTCTGTCAATGATTTATTTAACGACCTTACCCAAGAGTTCTCGGCGACGGCGGCTGAATATCAAGTAGATTTTCGTATCAGAGCAAGTAGCGCTTGGATTAATTCAGATCGAAATTTATTACGCCGAATATTACAAAACCTCATTGGTAATGCGTTTCGTTATGCTAGCCCTGGCAAAGTTTTATTAGGTGCACGCATTGTTGATAACGAAGTTAATATTCAAGTATTAGATAATGGTCCAGGTATTCCAGAAGAAAAACAAACCATAGTTTTTGAGCAATTTACCCAGTTAGAAAATAACGCTAATCATGCTGGTCGAGGGTTAGGTTTAGGCTTAAATATCACGCAAAATTTGGCCTTATTATTAGATCACCCCTTAACGCTGAAATCAAAAGTACAACAGGGCTGTAAATTTTCACTAACGATAGCAAAAGCAAACCCTAATTTTAAAATTACCATTGAAGAACCCTTGGTAAAAGTAGGCTTAAAAGACGTTACTGTAATGTGTATCGATAATGACGCCGACGTACTTAACGGTATGACAGAGCTGTTAAGTGCATGGCAATGTAATGTGCTATCTGCTGACTCTTTCGAGCAAGCAAAAGAACTGTTTTCATTACATCCTAATGAAGTCGAAATTTTATTAGTCGACTACCAACTAAATAATAATCAAAACGGTTTAACGCTAATAAAAGCCTTACGGGCAAGTAGTAATCATTATATTCCAGCCATTTTGATTACCGCAACTACTGACCATGATATAGAAGAAAAAGCCCAACAAGCTGATATTGGCTTTATGAAAAAGCTAGTGAAACCTGCCGCTTTACGCGCCATGATGAGTGCTATGTTGGCAAAAAAATTACAAGATAATTATTTGGAGTAAAACACTTTAAGATTCGAGTCGCGGTTCTGCAACATTTAATGGTGCAATAGCAATGACTGCTTGGGTTCTGTTACGCACGTTTAACTTGCGAAAGATGGCGGTGGCATGGGCTTTTATTGTCGCTTCTGAAACATGAAGATCATAAGCAATTTGTTTGTTCAGTAACCCTTGGTTAAACATCATTAAAATTTTATATTGTTGCTGCGTTAAACTCGCAACACATTCAGCAATATTACTTTCACCATCGCCACGGCTTGAGAGTTCAAAACGTTCAGGTAACCAAACTTCGCCAGCCAGCACTTGTTGAATAGCATAAATAATCATTTCAACGGGAGTGGATTTAGGCACAAATCCAGCCGCACCATACTCCATAGCTTTACGAATAGTATCACTGTCTTCATGCGCTGAGATCATCACTACGGGAATTTGTGGAAAATGATTACGCACATGAATTAGCGTATTAAAGCCATGAGCGCCGGGGATATTTAAATCTAACAACACTAAATCGCTATCGGTATTTTCGCTAAGTTGTCGCTCAAGTTGTTCAATGGTTTCTGCTTCTAGCCACTGAGTTTCGCGAAATTTAACTTCAAGCGTCGCTAAAAGTGCTTGTCTAAAGAGCGGATGGTCGTCAGCAATTATTATTTTTTCTGGCTGAAACATAATCAATACCTTAAATTTTCCTATCTTTGAGTATATCTTTTTCTCAATAAAAGGTTATTAGACTTTAGCCTAGTATGTGATGACCTTGCTCAAATAGGCAACTGTTACTCTGAAATGACTGCAGAGTAACACCAACCATAAGCGCTAGACTTTTTGAGGAATATTTTTCAAGACAGCAACCAGTAGCTGCCAATATAGATCAACTGTTGCGACATTAACTTTTTCATCAGGCGAATGAGGGAATTTAATGGTTGGTCCAAACGACACCATGTCCCAATGTGGATAAGCGGTTTTAAATAAGCCACATTCTAAACCGGCATGAATCACCATGATTTCAGGCACTTTGTCAAAAAGCTGTTGATAGGTATCACGAACAGTTTTCATAATATTTGAACTGGTGTCAGGTTTCCAGCCAGGATAGGCGCCAGAAACAGCAAAGGTTGCCCCCGCCAATTCAAAAACTGACTGCACCATAGATTCGGCCATCATACGGCCATCATCATGCAAACTACGAATAAGTGACATCGCGACAAACTTACGTCCTTTAGTACGAATAACGCCTAAATTTAACGATGTTTCAACAATACCTTCGATATCGTCACTCATCCGGAGTACACCGTTTGAACAGGCATTTAACGCGTGCAAAATAGCGGTTTGTGTTTCTTTGGTCCAACATTCTTCGAACGTTTCTGGTGAAATCAATAACATCTCGATGTCAGTTTCAACACTACCTAAGGTTGCACGTAATGTTGCTACATAGTCGGCTAAGCTAGTTTTGAATGCGGCAATATCAGTATTATCGATAACAAAACTTGCATCAGCTTCACGAGGAATAGCATTGCGTAAACTACCACCATTTAACTCGGTTAAACGCAGTGAGAATTGTTGGCTCGCCGCAAGTAAAAAACGTACTAACAGTTTATTAGCATTAGCACGGCCGGTGTGAATATCAACACCTGAATGACCGCCTTTTAAACCTGAAAGTGATAAGTTAAATGAGGTGACATTTTCGGCAACATCTTCAAAATTAAGTTTAAAAGTAGCCTCGGCGTCAATACCGCCAGCGCAGCCCATATAAACTTCACCCTCTTGCTCAGAATCGGTATTAATTAAAATATCACCATCTAACCAGCCAGCTTCTAAACCAAAGGCGCCGGTCATGCCCGCTTCTTCATCTATGGTGACTAAAACCTCTAACGGGCCATGAGCGACATCGGTACTGGCTAAAACGGCTAATGCTGAACACAAGCCAATGCCGTTATCGGCGCCTAAGGTTGTCCCTTCCGCCGTAACCCACTGACCATCAGTTTCATCAATGATATAAGGTTTGATCGGGTCAGTTAAAAAGTCGTGTTCGGTATCTGCATTTTTTTGCGGCACCATATCCATGTGTGCTTGTAAAATAACGCCTTGGCAATTTTCCATACCCGCTGTTGCTGGTTTTTTAATAAAAATGTTACCCACAGTATCTTCTTTTACCGCCAGACCTTGCTCTGTTGCCCAAGACTGGATCCAAGCGGAAATTTTTTGCTCATGTTTCGATGGGTGGGGAATACTGCAAATTTTTTCAAATAATTGCCATAAATGCGTTGGTTGAAGCTGCGATAAACTACTCACATGTTTTCCTTATTTATTGTGTCAATTCTTATTGCTTTGTCTATATGTTGCTATCAGTAAAAACTACTTACCGGCCATCAAAAATTGCCATTGTTCATTAAAATCATCACTAGGCTTTTTAGCAAAACCTGAACGAACATATTGGCTAATTTTTCCTTCAACATACGACACTAATATATTCGCTAATGCTTGCTCTGAAATCGTAAAACTTTTACCTTCACGTAATTTTCTTTCACGTAAGACTTGTTTGAATTGTGATTCGAGTTTCTCAAAGTATTGGTTTACACGCGCACGTAATCGTTCGTTTTCGCCCATTAAGGCATCGCCCGATAAGATACGACACAAGCCAGGATTACGTTCTGAAAACACTAATAAAACATGTAACATATGATGACAACGTACTAACGCTTCTTTGTGATCGGTGAGAATTAAGTTCACTCGGGAAAAAGTCGATTCCTCGATAAAGTCAATCAATCCTTCGAACATGCGCGCTTTAGAAGGAAAATGACGATAAAGCGCCGCTTCAGACACGCCCACTTCTCCAGCAAGCTTTGCTGTGGTGATCCGCTGACCAGGACAAGTTTCTAGCATCTTTGCTAAACATTCTAAAATTTGTTGTTTACGATTAGGTTTTTGCGCTACAGACATAACTCTTTCTCTTATTATTTTTCAATCTGGTGTTGTGAAATCAACTCGACTAATTGAGCAGCTAAAACGTGTTTAGACGCTAACGGTAATTCAGTTTTACTATTCTTTGAAAAGACCATCAGAGCATTATCGTCACTATTAAAACCTTGCCCTGCAAGCGCAACATTATTGGCCGCAATCATATCAAGGTTTTTTCGTTTTAGCTTACCTAACGCATAATGTTCAACATTTTGTGTTTCAGCAGCAAACCCTACGGTAAATGGCTTGATTTTTAATGCCGCGACATCGGCAACGATATCAGGATTTTTGACTAAATGAATGTGCATTTCATCTGCGGATTTTTTAATTTTTTGCTCGGCTATATTACTGACACGATAATCAGCAACCGCGGCACAAGCAACAAATACATCAGCATTTTTTGCTAACTTAATGGCCTGTTGGTGCATTTCTAACGCGCTTTCTACGGCTATTTTTTCACAACCTTTCGGGGTTGATATATTTACTGGCCCTGAAATAATTTGTACTTGAGCGCCAGCCAACTTTGCGGCTTGAGCAATAGCATAACCCATTTTCCCTGAACTATGATTTGAAATATAACGTACGGGGTCAATAGCTTCACGTGTTGGTCCTGCGGTGATAAGCCACGTTTGGCCGGATAAGTCGACTTGATTTAAAGTGGTATTGCTCTGAAAAAACTGGCAGGTTAACGTAACTAAGTCATCAACATCTAACATACGACCTAGCCCGACATCACCACAAGCTTGTTCACCCGCACCAGGACCAAATATTTGATATTTTCTAGCCGCTAATTTTTCAATATTTTCTTGCGTTATGCTCGCATGCCACATTTGTTGATTCATCGCTGGTGCAATGGCAATTGGAGCACTGGTTGCTAAACAAATAGTGGTCAGTAAATCGTTAGCCATTCCGCAAGTTATGCGTGCTATGGCATCGGCAGTAGCAGGGGCAATTAAAATATAGTCAGCCCACTTCGCCAGTTCAATATGACCCATCGCTAATTCAGCTTGGCTATCAAGTAAACTATCAGATACAGCATTAGCAGATACTGCTTGTAATGTTAACGGCGTAATAAAAGCTTTGGCTGCTGTTGTCATCACTACACGAATGTCGGCACCCTGGTCTTTCAAACGACGCACTAATTCAGGCGTTTTATAGGCGGCAATTCCCCCTGTAATACCCAGAACTATTTTTTTTCCCTGAAGAATCTGCATAAACTGCTAATCTTAATAACGATAAGTGGCGATAAGATACCATTAATTTATCTATTTATAAATTGGCTTTGCAAGGATGCATCTATATGTTGAAAGATTGGTTAACAAATGAAAAACCTCGAGAGAAACTGCTTAACAAAGGCGCAAGTAGTTTAAGTGATGCAGAATTACTGGCAATATTTTTACGTACTGGCGTAAAAGGTTGTCATGTTGTTGATCTTGCTCAACAACTATTAAAAAGCTTTGGCAGCATTTCATCAATATACCGTGCGACAGAAAGTGAGTTTTGCCAGCACCGAGGCTTGGGTATGGCGAAATATGTGCAACTACAAGCTTGTTTGGAAATGTCGACACGTTATCTAGCAGAGCAACTCAATAGTGGCGAAGCTCTCAGCTCTTCGCAAGCTACCCGAAATTATTTAATTAGCGAGTTACGCCATGAAACTCGTGAAGTATTTGCCGTCATGTTTCTCGATAATCAACACCAAATATTAAAATTTGAACGCTTGTTTTTTGGCACTATTGATGCCGCAGCCGTTTACCCTAGAGTAGTTGTAGAGCAAGCACTTAAGTATCAAGCAGCGGCGGTGATATTAACGCATAACCATCCATCAGGCGTAGCCCAAGCAAGTATTGCCGATAAACAAATTACCAAAAGGCTTGAACAAGCACTAAGCTTAATAGATATACGTGTGCTCGATCATATTATCGTTGCAGGCAACCAATGTTATTCCTTTGCTGAACAAGGTGAATTGTCAGCATGACGAGTTAACCAGACAAAATGGAGTGTTCAATGAATGACAATGAAAATAACGAAAACAATGAAGATGCTATTGAGCGTCGACAAGCTTTTCGTTTAGACATGGAAAAAGAGCTAGTCGACATTATTTGGATGAATAAGCAACAAGTGCAACAACAACGAAAAATCAGTTGCTTGGATTTTTCTCGGAGCGGATTAAAACTTGATTGCGATCACGCTATTCCTCTAAAAACGCCGGTAACGATTATCTTTAAAATAGCCAATAGCAATAGCCAAAACCTAGCCGGTACTGTGATTCGTTGCATCAAGCAAGCCAATGGTTATTTTGAAATAGCTTTGCGTCTTACAGATGAAAAATCGATAAAACAGCGCTAAACAATATTTGAACTATAATTAACGGATTATCTACAAGTCGTGACAACAAGAGGTAAGGATATTTACCATTATGATGATATTAGTAGGCGGTGAAAAAGGCGGTAGCGGTAAAAGTTGTTTAGCACAGAATTTAGCGGTATTTTTTGCCCGAGATAAAAAAGCCATAGTATTAATGGTTGACTGTGACCCACAAAGAACAAGCTCTGATTGGATTCAAGCAAGAAATTCAGATCCATCATTACCTGCCATTAATTGTATTCAATTATATGGAAAAATTCGAAATGATTTACTTAGTTTAACTCAACATTATGACTATGTAATAGTTGATTGCGGAGGGCAAGATAACTTAGCCTTACGTGCTGCTATGTCGGTTGCTGATCATGTTATTATCCCTCTTCGTCCCAAACGTCGTGACTTAAAAACAGTTCCGCATATGGAAGACATGCTCAGTACTTGTAAAATGGTCAACCCCAAAATGCTTGCTTCTTTTGTGATCACCCAATGCCCATCATTGCCAAACCAAGCCTCTCGTATTATTGAAGCCAAAGATGTCTGCCGCTCTTATGGCATAAACGTACTAAACGCGGTAACCTTTAATCGTAACGTTTATGACGATAGTGAAGAACAAGGATCTTCTGTATTAGAAATAGATCCTCAGGGCAAAGCGGCAATAGAAATTACCGCAATAGCCGAAGAATTATTAGCGATGAAACCGGACAACTCACATGAGTTTAACTGACCTGAAAAAAACTACACATGGAAAGCCAAAGAAAAGGAGTTTTACCGTTGACGAATTTATTGCCGATGCAGAAAATTATGCGTTAGGGCATCCTGAAATAATAAACAGTAATGAAACAAAGAATGTTTGTATTGAACAGGCAATTATTGCTGCAAAACAACATTTAGAAAATAAGAATATTGCTCAAAAGCAGCCTTTTCGCCATGCAACATTTACTTTGAGTGAACAGGCAATTGGGCAATTACAAAACCTAGCAAAAGATACTAAATTAGCTAAATCCCATATCATCCGTATTTTAATTAATGAGCTTTGTGATCAAGAACAGCACGAAAAATTAAAAAAACTGCTAGATTCTGGTATAAATTAATTTGATTTTTTCGTGGGTTCGGTCACTTACTAGTCAACTTCAGCACTAAATACCCGCACAACAGCCCACAAAACCACACTAACCCATTGAAAATATTTAATTTGATTACTATTGGTGTTTTTTTATTATTAAAGCTGGCTTTCATTTTTAAGTTTCACTATAATATGCCACCTTTTTCAGGATCTCGAGGCGACGGTCTTGGGGAATAATAGAACGACCTGGAATTAATTTTTGGAGTACTCAAATGTCTAAAGTTTGCCAAGTAACAGGCAAAGTGCCAATGTTCGGTAACAACCGTTCACACGCAAGAAACGCGACTCGTCGTCGTTTTTTACCAAATCTTCAATCTCACCGTTTTTGGGTTGAGAGCGAAAACCGTTTCGTTAAATTACGTTTAACTCCGAAAGGAATGCGTATTATCGATAAGAAAGGTATTGATGTAGTTTTAACTGACATTCGTGCCCGTGGCGGAAAAGTTTAACAACTACTTTAAGAGGAAATTATTATGCGCGATAAAATTCGTTTAGTTTCTAGTGCCGGTACTGGTCATTTTTATACTACTGATAAGAATAAAAAGACTATGCCTGAAAAGATGGAGATCAAAAAGTTTGATCCACGTATCCGTCAGCACGTAATGTATAAAGAAGCTAAAATTAAGTAATTTAATTCAAGTTTTTAAAAACCCAGCAATTGCTGGGTTTTTTATTGCCTAAAATTTAGTATCATCATCACTACTTACTCCATCATGAATAATTGTTATGAAACTCTCGCGCACTGGTTGGAACAATGTCATCATATTTTCAGTGATGATTTTTATTATTGTCATCAATATCACCAATAAAAAACTATTTTCATCAGATGACAAGCAACAACTGACAATTTTTGCAAAGCATGCAGTAATTTTATCGTTATCCATTGAACAGCAAATAAGTGTTGATCGCGTTGGTCGTAACTGGCAAGCAACACCCGCCAAAATATCGGGCCAAGCATTAGAGCAAATGATGTTAACTTGGCATGAAATAGAAGGGGATATTGTTACACAACCACCAGAACTTGATCGGCAAATGGCCTTGGTAGTCTCCATTGAATTAGCAGGGGATGAACAAACGAACGTACTCAACTTATTTATTACCAACACCGAACTATTAGTTTTTAATAACCAAGAAAAGCGTTGGCTAGCCTTTCCATTAGCGATTTTTTCACAACTCATTCCCACTGAAATCTTAGCAAGCTAAGCTCAGTGTATATAATAATTAATAACACCAGATATAAAGTTCATTAACATGGCCGACAAAAATAGACAGCACTGCGCAGTACTTACCATGGACAATCTTGAAGATTTCGAGGTATACGATGATTTACTTAAACAGCCCTTACTGGCTTTAGGCTGGGAAATGCACATGGTGTCGTGGCGTGATAAAACGGTAAATTGGAATGATTACGCCGCCGTGATCATTCGTTCGCCATGGGATTATCAAGATGATGCTTCAGCATTTTTACAGGTGCTCAATAAAATTGAACGCTCGAGCGCTCACCTTGAAAATAGCTTAAAGACGGTCCAGTGGAATATCGATAAAAAATACCTACGAGAATTAGAAAAAAACAAGGTAAATATAGTAAAAACTTTATGGCGAAAAAATTTATCAGCACGGCGAGTTGCTGACTATTTCACCGAGTTAAATGTTGAACAATTAGTCATAAAACCACGTATTAGCGCTAATGCTGACAATACCTTTTGGTTAACTACAAAAAACTATCACTCTTTTCTTCCTCAGCTAGAACAAGCTTTTTCGACGGACGAATTTTTAGTTCAACCTTTTATGGAGAGTGTGATCAATGAAGGTGAATATTCGCTATTCTATTTTAATGGTCAATACAGTCATGCTATTTTAAAAACACCAAAAGACAGTGATTTTCGCGTACAAGAAGAACATGGTGGCCGCTTAACCAGCGTTAACCCAGAAAAAACGTTAATCGCTCATGCAGAAGCAACACTGAGAGCCATTGAAACGCAAATAAGCATGCCTTTGTATGCTCGTGTTGACTTTGTTCGTTGTGAAACAGGTTTTGCTCTGATGGAAGCTGAGCTTATCGAACCGTCATTATATTTCAATATGGATGAGCAATCAGCAGCACGCTTTGCACAAGCCTTTGTTGCTCGAATGCAGTCGTTAACGCTGTAATTTTTAATTTTACATTCAATACAGAGCTATTATGCCAGAATTACCTGAAGTAGAAGTTTGCCGACAAGGCATTACTCCACATATTTTAAAACAAACCGTTACTCAAGTTATTGTCCGCAATGCCAAATTACGCTGGCCTATTCCTGATACGGTACAAAGTATGATTGGCCATAGTGTTCATAAGGTTGAACGGCGTTCAAAATACTTATTGATCAAGTTTTCACACGGCACTTTAGTATTACATTTGGGCATGTCGGGCACTATTCGAGTCATTGATGAGCATACTCCTGTGGCCAAACACGATCATTTTGATTTGATTTTTGCACATCACAAAGTATTACGTTTAAATGACCCACGACGCTTTGGCGCAGTATTATGGTTCGAAAACCACATTGACGAGAGAGGGTTATTAAGTAAATTAGGCCCTGAACCTTTAAGCGATGATTTTTTTCATGGCTATTTATTTACTAAAGCAAAGAATAGAAAAGTGCCAATAAAAACCTTTTTAATGTCAAACCCTATCGTCGTAGGTGTCGGTAATATTTACGCAAATGAAGCATTATTTAAAGCAGGAATTTTGCCTACCGCGTTAGCCGGTAGCATTTCAGAGTCACGTTTTGATCAGCTTACCGATATTATCAAACAAGTATTAACGGCTGCGATTGCTCAAGGTGGTACAACATTAAAGGACTTTACCCAAGCTGATGGTCGTCCGGGCTATTTTGCGCAGGAGTTGTTAGTTTACGGTCGAGCAGGAAAAAAGTGCAAAATCTGCCAAACAACTTTGCAAGAAGTTAGGCAGTCGAACCGTAGTTCGGTATTTTGTCCAATTTGTCAGACTGACTAGTAACCTGTAGGCATTAGTTTTAGCTGTTGTCTAAAGCAGATTTTACAGTGGGATGAACAAACTGACTAACATCGCCGTTATGCAAAGACACTTCTTTTACTAATGTTGATGAAATAAAAGAGTTTCCTTCTGATGGCGTTAAAAATACACTTTCTAAATCCGGCGACAAGCGTCGATTCATATTCGCTAACTGAAATTCATATTCAAAGTCTGATACCGCACGTAAGCCACGAATAAGTACTTTGGCATTGTTATTCTTAGCAAAGTCTACTAATAAGCCAGTAAAGCCAACCACAGTTACATTTGGCAGGTGTTGGCTAACTTCTTCGATCATCGCAACGCGCTGTGCTAAATCAAAGCGGGGTTTTTTACTTGGACTAGCCGCTACACCAACGACAACCTCGGCAAATAACTGGCTCGCTCGTTCAATTAAGTCGGTATGCCCGTTTGTGACGGGATCAAAAGTTCCAGGGTAAATTGCTTTAACAGTCATGAATATTGTCTTTTACATAAAGTTATAAAACATTGTAAAGGCTAATTTTAGCAAATGCCAACATGCAAATACTCTTTCTTAAAGTATTTACTCGAAAAGCCTTCCCGTTTGCACAATTTTGATAGTATGATGGAAAATAAGACAATCGCATAAATAGAAGTAGCTAACATGAAAACCCGTGATAAAATTATTCAAGCTAGCATTGAGCTTTTCAATGATCAAGGCGAGCGCAACGTTACCACGAATCACATTGCTGCGCATTTAAGTATTAGCCCGGGTAACTTGTATTATCACTTTCGCAATAAAGAAGACATTATTCTTTCTATCTACGAAGAATATGCTCGCAACTTGTTACTAGACACTGTGCCTTTTGTTTCTCCGGAAGTTAAACCTCTCGATACCATTATTTTATACATGGATGCTGTTTTTCAAGCATTGATGAAGTTTCGATTTTTCTATAGTAACTTGCCGGTGTTACTCGCTAAAAACCCTTTATTGCATGAAAAATATGTTGAAGTGCAGTCGTCAATCGCTAAACGCGTTAGTGAAATGTTATTGTCTCTGCGTAGCGCCAACATGATGAAGTTTGCCGACGACGACTTAGCTGACATTGTCAGTATATTACGTTTAGTGAATACGTTTTGGTTAAGTTTTTATCAAACTCAAAATAAAAACATTGAAATTACCGATGCAGTTTTTTACGAAGGAGTGTTGAAAATTTTAGTGATTATTCAACCTTATATTACTGAAGATGCTATCCCTGAGTTTTTAGAAGCTCGTTCGATGTACCGTAAGCGTTGTTTAGAAGTGGCGGACGTGGCATAAAGCGAATGTTATTGTCGTTTTATGCCTGAACTGAAAGTTATTTACAAGTTAACTCAGGACACTGTCGATTTATACTACGGCTAAATCGACATCATGGAAAAACGGTAACCAGCCAACAAAGATATCATCAGCCTTTTCTGGCGACATAGGTGATAGTTTCTTGATACTTTCAATAATATCTTCATGAGTAGAAATAACTTCTTCATTTTCACCCGTGAACCCTGATAAGTAATTTAAAAAAGCAGGTGTTCTTGGTGGTACCTCTATAGCATCACCAAGATCACCTAAAAGGGAAACTGAATTATTCGTGGTAAAAAAATCTAACGGTTGTACAAGATTTTTTTGTTCCTGCCAGAATTTTTTAACTGTTGGAAGGTCGTTTAACGTCGTTAATGCAAGAACTAATTGATCATTCTTTACTATGCTAGGAAGCTCTTCAGCACTTATATCTTTGTACAATAAAGGGATAGGTACCGCAACGACTCCCGCTAAAAGGCAACCATAAAAGGTAACCACATACTCAAGACTCGGCGGATACACGAGTAATACTTTATCACCCGCTTTAGTTTTGCTTTTCAAAAAATTAGCAACCGATAATGCTTCAGACCAAAACTCTTTAAACGTTATATCCGAAAATGACCTTTTATCACTTGGTAAAAAACTAAATGCTAATTCATCAGGATTAACCGCTACATGCTGACGCAAGTATTCAATAATTGTTTTTGGCATAATTGTTATCCTTTTAATTTAAAATCTAATATTTACCGTTAAAAATGTTTACCGTTAAAAATATCGTAACAAGCAAGTTTTCAACAGCACGAATACTAAATCTGATAGCTAATATTAACTACCAAAATTCTGCCAATAACTTGTCTAAGACCGCCAAACATTACTTCATTAAAAAATATGGTCAGTAATTAGGGCTAACCGAAGTAAAATCAAACAAAAAGTAACTTTTAATTATCGTTAAATGAAAGAAATCGCTATTCTCTTTAGCTGTCCACATTTCAATACACATTTAACCTCATTGAAAACAAAGTACTTTTGACAAAAGGCGTTGTCATTGGCAGGATAATACCAAACCTTGGCAGTATTTTATTAGTTAGAATAATTTTTTGATCGTTACACTAGTTTTGAATTTAATGAATTGATTTTTTCTGAACGCATCAAGGATGATTATTATTTTTATCAGACTGATTTTAAATCAACAATGTTAATAATAACAATATATGATGTTAGTTAGATTTTGCTTTTTACACTGTAAATTCTAAATCCAAATAGTATACCCAACATCATGATCATTATTAATTGATTATCGATAGTAATGTTTCCTTGAAATGTTCGTATCCATAATAATAAAAAATTTATATAAAGTGCTTGAAATAAAGCTCACTAACAACAGGATAACCATCATGAAAATAGCTAAATATACTTTACTTTCAACTTTTTTTATCAGCTCTATGAGCTTTGCAAACTCACCGATTGAAGAAAAAGTGACTTTACCTTCTTTGCTGGAAGTAATTAGCTTTTGTAGCAGTGATAAAAGCTGTACCAGTATAATGCCGGTTATTAAAGAGAAGGAGCTAAATTATGATGTGAAATATGAACTTCCTGCTATTTCTGCTCTTTCTACTGACCCTACCGAAGATCCTGTAGATGATTAATAATAGTTACAGATAACTCTAATTATATGTTAAAACGTTGTTTGATTCTGTTTTTGATTTTACAGCTAAACTGTAATGTTCTTTTAGCTAATACACTACAAAAAACTTACAACGTAATTAACTTTACCACGTCAAAAATTCGAGACCAGCAAAACGTAAAAGCCATAACGCAAGATGCACATGGTTTTATTTGGTTTGCCTCTAATACTGGACTATTTCGCTTCGATGGATTGAACGTAAAAAAATACTCACTTGAAACAATTAATGGAGCCTCTCGACTAGAGGTAAAGTCATTGTTGATTGATAGTAATAACAAGCTTTGGGTGGGTACAAATAATCATTTATTGACATACAATGAAAATAGCGAAACTTTCCATCAAGTCACATTAAAAAATAAAGGATCTTCATTCGTTATCCTTAACTTATTAGAAGACCATAAAAACAACATTTGGGTAGGCACAAGAAATAATGGCTTATTTAGAATAGACACAAGTTTATCCAGCAACAATATTTTGCATTTTCATAAAACAGCAAAAGATTACTTGAGAATAGCTAGCAATAATATCCGAAGTTTGTATCAAGCCAGTAAGGATAAATTATGGATTGGTACAAAAGATGGATTAAATAGCTATTCATATGCAAACCATCGAATAACCCAGCATAAAGTTAATATACCTTCCAATAGTCAAAAAAAGATAACTATCTATAGTATTTTAAAATTGAACAACCGTTTATTACTTGGCACTAATATTGGTTTAATTAGCTTTAATCAAAATAGTTCTATCGGCTCTTTATATTCAAAAAATAAGCTACTTGCCTCACCTATTTATACCGTGAAATACACTCATGACCAAAACCTGATAATTAGCAGTAAAAGAAATGGATTGATGATTATCGATCCAAAAACACAAACAATAATGAAATTCAATAATAGCCCGAACCAAGGCTCTGAATTGAATTCAAATATGATTAATACTACTTTTTCGGATAGTACGGGAAATATTTGGCTTGGCACAAGAATCGGTATTAATAAACTAACATATAGTGCAAGCTCAATTGAGCTGTATCGTCCTAAGGATAATAGCCCCCAGTGTTTATCTAGCAACGAAAATCATGCCGTACTATTGGACTCAAAAAATAACCTTTGGTTAGGGGCTAAAGGGAAAGGGATAAACCTTATTGATCAAACCAATAATATCTGTAAATTATTTAATGAAGAAAATATCAACTTACCCAACATTACTTTTCAAATGGTTATTGATATCAAGGAAGACCTAAATGGCAATATTTGGATTGCTAGTTTTAATGAAGGCCTAATAAAATATAATCCAACTACAAAAAAATTCAGTCAGTTAAACTTTGCAGATTTAGAAAAAAACAAGATAATCAAGCATGGTAAAATCATGGATATTGTTATTGATAAGCATAATAACCTTTGGTTAGGAATGACTGACTACGGCTTAGTGAAGTACGATCAAAAAAGCCATAAATTACTAATGCTTGGGAAGAACATAGCGAAAGATATACAACGCAAAAAATTCACTGTGAAAAGTATAGAACTTGTAAACGAAACCCTCTGGCTAAGCACCTCCTATTCTGGCTTAATTTCCTATAATTTAGCCACGGGGAAAATAAAGACACACCTATCTGATAAAACAGACATCGGTATCATTACAACGGCTCTAGATAAAGACAAAAACATTTGGTTAGGAACGAAAGATAATGGAATAATCAAATTTATACCAAAAACCGGAGAGTATAAAAACTATCGAGCCAAAGATGGTTTAGCTAATAATGACATATTTGATATCCAGGTTGATAATAATAATAATCTTTGGATAGGTACTTATAATGGTTTATCTACCTTTAACCAAGACACATCATCCTTTACCAATTATTATGAGAAAGACGGCATGCAATCCAACGACTCCTCTTTAGGGAGCTTTTTTGATTCAAAAACTGGTGATCTCTGGCTAGGAGGAATGAATGGTATTAACCGTATTGCTACTAATACATTAAGTAAAAATGATGAAAAGTCGTATTTATACTTAACTAGTTTAAAAATTAATGGTGAACCCGTTGTGGTCAGCAGTAATGAAAAATCAAGCCCATTAAAACAAAATATTATCAACGCTGAACAATTAATTTTGTCCCATAAAGAAAATAATTTTGCATTTAGTTTTGCCAATATTAACTATCTAAATACCGACAAGCTTAGTTATCAATACCGCCTAGCAGGATATGATAATTGGACAGATGTTGCTCGTGAAAATCTTTCTGCTAATTATACCAACATTCCTGCCGGTGAATATCAATTTCAAGTACGTGTAACCAATAACAATGGGCAATGGAACGGCGCTGAAACAAGTATTACTATTACCATTTTACCACCATGGTGGTTAACCACATTCGCTTTAATCATTTATGTATTAATAGTGCTCTTTAGTATTTATTCCGTAATTCATTTCAGAACACGAGCATTGAAAAACAAAGCAAAAGAATTAGAACAATCAGTAAGCGAACGAACGATAGAACTAGCTAAAGAAAAAGAAAAAGTTGTACAGCTACTTGAGCAAAAAAATGAAGAGTTTGCCAACCTATCTCACGAGTTTAGAACACCGCTTACTTTGATTTTAGGCACTAGTGCACAATTACTGAATGCAAATATAGATGAAACTCACCTTAATCGTATTGAAATAATTAAAAGAAATGGCTACCGATTATTACGTATGGTTGATCAACTTTTACACATAGAAACGTTTCGAGTTAAAGCGATATCTCAAAAATCATTACAACACACTGGCAGCATTATTAGTCAGCTTGTTGATGCATTTACCGATTTCGCATTTGAAAAAGGGCTAAAACTACAGGTTATTAATATTGAAGATATTAACTTCGAATTAGTTCCAGATGCACTTGAAAAAATTGTCGTTAATCTGTTATCAAATGCAATAAAATACACGAATAACGGCGGTAGTATTACGATAGAAACAAAGCGTACTGCGAACAACGAATTATTTGTTCAGATAGTTGATACTGGTAGAGGCATTCCAGAAGATCAACTTGAGAGTGTTTTCGAAAAATATAATAGAGTACTGAATATAGGCAGTGAACAAATAACTGGTGCAGGTATCGGTTTGGCGTTAATTCGAGAGCTTATTCAAAGCCATCAAGGCAGTATTTCGTTAACTAGCCAATTAGAAAGTGGCACTTGTGTAACCGTATTACTTCCTATTGTTAATGAAGCACATAAAACACTAATAAATGAGCAAGTGCCTCTGAATATGCACACAGATAACATTGTTGCTATGGAACTCATGAGTTTGGCTCAACAACCAGCAACGACTTTATTACTCGCTGAAACAAATACTTCAAACACAAAAAATGAAAAATTAAGAATACTCGTGATCGAAGACAATTATGATATGTGTCAATATATTACGAGTTGTTTGTCCAGTGATTATCTTGTATTCAACGCTTATGACGGTTTAGAGGGTGTAAAACTATCAGAGCAAGAAGTCCCTGATTTAATCATAAGTGATGTAATGATGCCGAAACTTGATGGCTATCAAACCACAAAAAAAATAAGAGAAAACCCAATAACAAACCACATTCCGATTATTTTATTAACTTCTCGTCACGACTTAGAAAGTAAATTGAAAGGTTGGCATCATCAAGTTGATGAGTATTTAACCAAGCCTTTTAACGAAGAAGAACTAAAAATACGTATTAAGAATTTATTAGCTATCAGAAATATTCTCAAAAATAGACATCATAATATGATACTAAAAGGTAGCCATATTAATCCGAATATATTAGAGGAAATATCGGATACTTCAACCATTGAGCTGATGAAAAAACAAGAACGCTTTATCGAGAACTTTAACCAAACACTGGAAGAAAAATATACTGATACCTCGATTACAGTGAATACCATTGCAAGAGCAATGGCAATGAGTGAACGGCAATTATTCCGTAAACTCAAGAGTGTGCTAGGCATAACTCCCACCGAATACTTAAGACGTTTTCGTTTAGAGAAAGCCTGCTTATTGCTGGCAAAAGGAGAAAGTGCTATTAATACCGCATTTGATGCTGGCTTCTCTTCACAGAGTTACTTTGGTAAGTGTTTCAAGAATGAATATGGTTATCCACCCAGTGAGTTTAAAAAGCACTTATTAGACCAACACAAAGATAAAAAAACTGTCAGCCTAAACTAATTTTAATAGGCGACTAACTCTCTAACAAATAACCTTCGAGTAGCAGTTGCCAATTCAATTTTTCCCAATAAAAGTTCGGTAATCTAGCTTTCTCCTTTTCAAAAGAGCGTAATAGTCTAGCCATATTGGCTTGTTGCCAAGATGCTGAACTCTGACGTTGTTCGCCGCGATCGAAATCAATCAGCCAAACCTTATTATTTTCATCCAGTAAAATATTATGACTGTTTAAATCATGATGATAAATACCTGCGTCATGAAAACGACGGATCACCCTGCCGACTTCTAACCACACCTCTTCAGCGACTTCACCTGCCGATAATATAGCGACAAGATCTTGAGCATTTTCAATGCGAGAAGACAATAAGTCAGCCTGATAAAACATGCCCTGCTTAATCACACGAAAGGCAATCGGCTCAGGAGCTGGTAACGCCAGCTTTTGTAAAGTGTTTAAAAGCTGATATTCACAAGCGGCACGGGTATTTTTTTGCCCGGTAAAAATATATTTATCCTTAATAATTTTACCAATTAAACCACCACGATAATAATGGCGTAACACCCACTGTTGCTTTGGTTGTGGTGATTTTTTTTGAGAAATAAACTCGACAAACCACGTTGTACCTCGGCCTTGAGCACTACCGGTAACAGCATTTCGTTGCTGCCAAAATTCACTTGTTAACATTTCAGGCGAGAAGTATTTAACCAAACGTGCGTTATAAGCACAGTAAATATTATCTTTCTGGTAAATTTTTTCTTGGTAAGGTTTTACAATTGCTGGCTTGTTCAAGATAATAGGCTCAATTCAAATACTTTATATGCTCTATTGTGGTGATTCCTTTATGCTGGGTCAATTAACAGCACCAAAAAAATTATGTTTATTACGCTTATCCGCTATTGGCGATGTTTGCCATGCCGTTGCTATGGTGCAGCAAATTCAACGACACTCCCCCCAAACCAAGATAACTTGGGTAATAGGAAAAGTAGAAGCCAATTTATTGCAAGGTTTAATAAATGTTGAGTTTGTTATTTTCGATAAAAAAGCGGGCTTGAAAGGTTATCGAGATTTGCGAGCAAGCTTAAAACACCAAAAGTTTGATGTTTTATTGCATATGCAAGTCGCCTTACGCGCTAGTTTTGCTAGTTGGTGTATTAACGCAAAAGTAAAGATAGGCTTTGATAGTAAACGTGCCAAAGAAGGCCAATGGCTTTTTACCAATAGAAAAATTGCACCTCAAAATCAACCTCATGTATTAGATGGTTTTATGGGGTTTGCGCAAGCTCTTGGCGTAAAAACAGAGCAACCGACATGGGATATGCCCATTGGTCAAGAAAATGAATTATGGGCGAGTGAGATACTAGCCACCAACGCTGATAAACCTATCGCGATTATATCTCCCGCAGCAAGTAAAGCGGAGCGTAATTGGCATGCTGAAGGTTATGCTAAAACTGCCGATTACTTAACGCAATTAGGTTTTCAAGTGGTGATTTGTGGTGGGCCAACTACATTAGAAATGTTGCTAGCCACAGAAATAATAAGCTTTAGCAAAGCCAATATTCTTAACCTCGTTGGCAAAACAAATTTAAAACAGTTGCTTGCCGTACTAAAGTTAGCTCACCTAGTCATAGCCCCTGATACCGGACCTGCACATATGGCTGTTACTGTCGGTACACCCGTTATTGGCTTATATGCCCATAGTAATCCACACCGTACCGGTCCATATTTGTATCAAAATTATGTGGTCAGCTGTTATAAACATATCGTGCAAGAACAGTATAGGCAGCTTCCTGAACAGCTTCCTTGGGGTATTCGCGTAAAAGGTATTAACTTAATGAACGGTATTACTTTCACACAATTGAAAGTAAAACTTCACTTACTTATTGCTGAACATTACCCCGAACTACCGCTAAAATAATCCAATAAATCCAGCTATTTGCTGTCATATCTGCAGCCGATTCATTCTCAAAAAAACAATGCCATGAACTTTAGCTTATTCAGTAAAGTCATGGCATTTTTGTTTAATACGCCTCTTCATTATTGTTAATTACATTTTATTACATCAATTAGCTTGCAAATGATAATCATTATCATTAAGATCTGCGCGAATTAATTACCCCTTACATTTTCTTTTAGGAATAACAATGAAGTACTCTCCACTATGCTTAGCAATTATCGCCAGCCTTAGCGCTTTTTCCTCGACTGCCAATGAAAACCCTAACAATAACTCTGCAATTGAAAAAATTGAAGTTAAAGGAAGTTACTTTAATGACTATAAAGTTGATGAAGCAAAAGGTGCAATGCGTGCAGATATTTCATTATTAGAAACTTCGCAGTCCGTTACTGTTATTCCAAATTCAATCATGACCGAACAACTTGCCACCACTTTAGGTGAAGTATTAACCAACGATGCAAGTTTAACGGCTGGCTCGAAACAGCGTAATCGCGAAGTATTCAATTTACGAGGTTTTTCATTAAGCTCGTCAAATGGTTATCTTAGAGATGGTCATCAGCACTGGTCACACTACCAGCAACCTATTGAAATATTAGAGAGTATTGAAGTTATTAAAGGCCCATCAAGTATTTTATACGGCCAGTCTGGCCCAGGTGGCCTAGTGAATATGGTCACTAAAAAACCAACAGCGACGACATTATTTTCTCTAGGTGCAGACCTAGATCAAGAAGGTTCAACTCGATTCACCCTTGATGCAGGTGGTGCGTTAACTGATGATGAATCATTACGTTACCGTGGCGTATTAGTTAAGCAAGATGTTGAATACCAACGTGAATATCAAAATAACGAACAACGCCAACGTGACCGTTTTCTTGGCGCGTTAGTTGTTGATTACGACTTATCAACTGATGCCATGGTACGGGTTCATTATGACAGAACAGACGATGAAGCAGGTTTAGACACCGGTTCTTGGTTAGATGAAAAAGGTAATGTTATCGGTGATGAAAAAACCATTCGAGATATGTCGTGGGCATTTACCGACATTACCGTTGAAAACATTGGCATCGACTTTACTTATGCATTGAATGACCAGTGGCATGTTGAATTAGGCTACAACGAACAAAACTTTCAACGCCAGCGTTTTGAATCATCACCTAAAAAACCAAAGACATTTAGTGAAGGCGATGAATATACCTCAAAACCTTACGATCGCTTCGACGACTGGCAATTTAAAACCGCTTTTATTGATTTTCAAGGTGAATTCACCCTTGCTAATGTAGATCATCAGCTATTAGTCGGTATGAATTCTTTAGATTATTATTACGGACAATTAAAAGTTAATGGTACTCCTGTAACTTATTCTGCAGGCAGTGCTGAGCCAACACGTCCTGATATAAGCTACAAAACTGACGATTCGCTTTATACCAGTGAATACGACTATTACGGCGTGTATCTACAAGACTTAATAACGCTTAATGACCAATGGCAAGTATCACTGGGTGGACGTTACGATAAACAAAGTAAAGAAAATGCCGATAACGAATCATTCTTGCCAAAAGCAGGCATTCTATTTCACCCAAGCGACCAAGCAACCTTCTATGCCAGTTATTCTGAAGGGTTTGAACCGCAAAGAAGTGACACACTCGAAGATGATCGCGATGTCAACAATGGCATGAAACTCGATGCGATGACCTCTGAGCAAATCGAAATTGGCACTAAATGGCAGCTAATGGATGAACGTTTGTTATTAACTGCCGCCATTTTTGATATTACTAAAACGGGTAAATTAATTACTGAGACATTAGACAACAATCCTAATTTTGATACAAAAACAGAGCAAGCGGGCGAGCAACGTCATCAAGGTTTTGAAATGGCGGCACAAGGCGCAGTCACGGATAAATTATTTGTTATGGCCTCGGTGATGAATTTAGACGCTCAATATGACAAAGATGAAAACTACCAAGGAAAAACGCCTGTTGATGCTCCGAAGTGGTCAGCCGCCATATGGTCTCGTTACGAGTTTAATGAGCAATTCGCGGTAAATGCAGGCGCATTTTACGAAGGTGAACGTTTTGCTGATAGCGATAATACGATCACCAAAGGTGCTTATACTCGCGTAGATGTTGGTGCAACGTATAAAACAACTTTCGGTAATCAAGACGTGAACTTCCGCTTTAATATTCAAAACCTACTAGATACTGACTACCTTGCGGGTGGCGGCGTATCAAATGTAACGGCTGGAGACGGTATTAACTTTCGCTTAGCGACACAAATTTCATTCTAAGTAAGGTAAACGTTTAAAGAAGTAACAGGGCTGGCTTGTTACTTCTTTATTCATTTATAACACTAAAATAATTTATGCAAATTAATAAAAATACGCTGAGCTTATCTCGTCTCATTCATGTTTATGTTTCGATGGCATTATTAACACTTTTATTATTCTTTTCAGTGACCGGCATTACGCTTAACCATCCTGAATGGTTTAGTGAACATCAGGCTGAGATTGAAGAAGCTGAACTGGTTATAGATCTAAAGCTGATTAATAACCCTCCTTTATCGCTGCAACAAATAACTCAGGTTGTTGCAGTTGTTGAGCAAAAACTGGCTATTTCGTTGACCAATGCGGTTATTGAAAGCACCAGCGACGAACTATTTTTTAGCATTAAAAAGGCGGGACAAAATACCGCGATAACACTTGATTTAGCCAGTGGTGAATTGTTTTTTGAACGAACAGATTATGGCCTATGGGCGTTATTAAACGATTTACATAAGGGGAGAAACACCAGTGTTTTTTGGGGCTGGATAATCGATATAACAAGCATGCTATGTATAGTTTTTGCGATTAGCGGATTTATTTTAGCTATGCCGCAACGTCGCTTTAACCGTACGTTATCACTGAGTTTAGGCGTAACCATCGCTATGATTTTAACCTCAACTTTATCGGCTTAATTAACATTTAAGCGACGAACATAACATAAGGAACTTTCATGAACATAAAAATAGCCGGGTTAATCATTATGCTTTTAAGCCTTTTTAGCTTTAACACTAACGCGCATAAAAGTACGGTTCACTCGACAGAAATAACCATTGAGCTTGCGTTAAAACAACAATCTGGAGAATATCACCGACCTTATGTGGCGAGCTGGATTGAAAGCTCTAAAGGTAAATCTGTACGTACGCTTTTACTGTGGCGAGAACAAGCAAAATGGCTTAAAGACATTAGAAGATGGTGGCGAAAAGCAGGCCGAAAAGATGCAGTGCTTGTTGACGGCATAACCGCTGCGACACGTGCGGCAGGAAAATTTAAACTGTCTTTTCTGGCGCAAAATGATGACAAGATTGATCTTAATAAAGGGCAATACACTTTGTTTATTGAAGTCGTTAGAGAAAATGGCGGTCGAGCTATTATCCGCCAACCCTTCACCTTAGACGGTAATAAAGAGTCATTTACCCTAGCGGCTACCAATGAGACTGATCAAATGAAATTTTCTGTGCTTCCTCAATAACCTGAAATACATACAATTTTATACAACACACGGACTGGAAATAAATATAATGAATCTAAAAAAATTAATCGTTTTTGCATTAACATGCATCATAACCACACAGACATTTGCACATTCACGCTGGATTTTACCAACTCACTTTAACTTATCAGCCGAAAATGGCGAGTGGATTATGGTAGATATTACAGCATCAAACGAAACCTTTAATGTTGATAAAGCTATGGGTGCAGATTACGTTCAAATTATCACGCCTAGTGGTAAAGTAACTCGACCATCATCTACTTATAAAGGCCACAGAAAAAGCGTCGCTGATTATTTTATAGCAACTTCAGGCACTTACAAATTAACCAATAACAACAAACCGGCTTACATGACAACCTATAAAGTTGGCGAAGAACGTAAACGCATCTGGGCAAATAAAGCGGAATTAGTTGGTAAAATACCTAAGAATGCTAAAGAGATTAAAACTAGCTACCGTTTTGCGAGAATAGAAAGTTATGTAACGATGAATGCACCTAGTGATAATTTCCAAACTGACGGTACTTTATTAGAATTAGTCCCGGTCACCCATCCGTCAGATATCGCTGAAAATGAACAAGTGACTTTCAAGTTTTTATTTAATGGCAAAGCGCAAAAAAATGTAGCTGTAGAAGTGATTGCTGATGGCGCTCGCTATAGAAACGACCCACAAGCACTTAAACTAGTCTCGAATGCAAAAGGCGAAATCAACTTCACGCCAACGTCTGCCGGTCGATACTTGCTAATTGCTGAACACCAAGAAAAAATCTCCGGTTCAGCTTTAGCTGATAAACAAGTAGGCAGTGTATTCTTAACGTTTGAAGCGCAACTAAACTAATCTGAACTAAACGAAGCTATATTAACTTAAGGAGCTGTTTCAACGAACGTTTACTGGCTCCTTGATTCTGCATCACCACGTGGTAGGCATTGTCCCCCAATGCTTGCTGCGTGTCTTTCGAAGATAAAATATCGTTTATCGCTTTCGCTAAATGCTCTGCAACCTTCTCATTATTTTCATCATGGTTTTGCGTCAACTGCACGATACCTTGTTGCTCGAGCAGCTGTTGCATTACTTCAACAAAATTACTCATGTTCGAGCCCACCACTATCGGTTTTTTAAATAACGCTGGCTCTAACGGATTATGACCACCAATGTCAGAAAAACTACCTCCCATGGTAACTACGCTCGCTAACGCACAAGTAGGTAGTAATTCGCCCAAGCTGTCGAGTAACCAAATTTGCGTATCGTTACTTACTAACTCTTTCTGACTACGACGAACAACAGTAAAACCTTGTTCAGTACATAAACTGGCAACGTCATTAAACCGTTCAGGGTGACGAGGGACAAGAATAAGTAACAGTTCCGGCCATAGCTTTAATAACACCGAGAAAGCATTAAGCGCTATAGTCTCATCCCCTTGATGTGTACTTGCGACTACCCACACGGGTCGTTTTTGGTCAATAAAACGGGTAAGCTCCGCTTGTTTATCTTTAACACTTTGACTGATACTGATATCAAATTTCACATTGCCCGACACTTCACAGCGAACCGTATCAGCATCTAAAGCTAAAAAATGTTGATAATTAATTTGGCTTTGACAAAGCACTTTATCAAAACAGTTAATCGTTGGTGTAATCAACCATGCGAGTTTGCGGTAACTTTTCATCGACTTTTTTGATAAGCGCCCATTAATCAACAACAATTTAATACCTTGAACTTTACTTTGCGCAATTAAGTTAGGCCATAGTTCTGTTTCCATAAAGACCATAGCTTGGGGCTTTAATTTGTTTAAAAAAGCAGCGACACATAACGTACTATCAAGCGGTAGATAACAATGTTGCACACGGCCGTCAAACAACTTTTTTACTTGTGCTGAGCCCGTTGGCGTAAAAGTAGTAACGGTAATAACAGCATTAGGTTTAGCCGCAAGCAATTGAGTAATAAAACTTTTCAGTGCTATAACTTCACCAACGCTAGCTGCATGTACAATAATCCCTCCAGGTTTAAGTGCTCGTGGTAAAAAGCCAAAGCGTTCACTTAATCTTTGTCTATAAGCCTTTTGTTTAATCGAACGAAACAGTAATAACAACCCAATAATGGGCAATAAACAGAGGGAGATAAGTCGGTATAACATCAGGGAAAATTGATAACGCACAGATAAAACTCATTAGTTGTTGATAAGCGCAGTATATACCGATGTAAATAGCCATTAAAGCAAACAATAAAAATACCCAAAACAGTTTGAGTTTGTTATCGTCTATACTATATAAATGGAAAAAAATTACAGTGTCGGAAAATGAAGAAGGCTTTTAACAAAATTAATTTATTCAAACACTTGGTAGTTATTATCAGCATTATGCTTGCCTCGCCTTTTTTATCTGCACAAGAATCTTCATTGCCGACCAATAACCAAACAGCACTAGCAAGTAGCCCGACTTCAGCACAACAAATAAGTTTTACTACTGATGATGATTTTTTATTATCAGCCGATTATTACTTAGGGGATGTGTCTGGCGCTGGCGTATTACTATTGCATGATTGCGCTCATGATAATAAAAGTTATTCTTTGTTGGGAGAGCTGTTAGCAATGCAAGGCATCAATGCTTTAGCATTAGATTTCAGAGGCTTCGGTGCAAGTGAATCCGCTGAGTTCTCCCACCAAGCAATAAAAACACAAGTCAAAAATATTGTTGGTTACCAAGCAGAAGTAGCTGTTCTGACTTCTTATTGGGAAAAAGATGTTCTTTCTGCTTATAACTATTTACGTAAAAAAGTCGGTAATGAACAGCCCATATCAATTGTAGCCAGTGGTTGCGCGGTAAACGAAGCCGTGCTTTTAGCCCAAAAGATTCGTATTAATAGTTTTGTGATCCTATCGCCCATTATGGATTATATGGAAAAAGAACATTATAAAAATTTGATTGATATCCCTGCCTATTTTATCAGCTCAGCTCATCATTCAGGCAGTACCTTAACTGCCCAAGAGTTATTTACATGGAACGGTGACAGTCGATCAACTTCGCAAGTCTTTAAAGGGGTTAGCCAAGGGCACAGTCTTTTGCGTCGAAATAAATTTTTAGCACATAATATCGCTTTATGGCTGCAGCGCACCTTAAATTAAATCTTACTTTTCAACTTTATTTTTCGAAGATGGTATCAAGAATAATTGATGAGTTAGTCCGTTCAACCCCCTCTAGCGAACAAACAATATTTAAGACTTCGCTAAGCTTTTCTAATGTCTTCACTTGAATAGTAACTAATAAGTCATACTCACCACTGATAGAATATATATGACTGATGCTGTGTAGTTTTCTCAAGGCAATACAGATATTTTGTCTTAAATTGGGGTTCACCTTTAAAGAAACATTAGAGGTAATTAACTGATGACTGTATTCACTGCCCAAAACAATACTGTAAGCTTTTATCACGCCATTATTTTCTAATTTTGTCAGTCTATTTTGTATTGCCGTTCGAGAAACACCTGTAGCTCTGGCAATATCAGAGACACTTGCCCGGGCATTACAGCGTAGAATTGACAGTAACTCTTCATCTTTTTCAGTGATCATATTCATCGCTCGTTAGTAGTTCTATAACAATTAGAACCCAAAATATGTCAATTTGACAGGGTATTATGTCAATTTACCCAATTAAATAACCAGAAAACTAACTAGTGTCACTTTTTTAAATCTTCGTCTAGGATAATAATACTAATATTATTCAAACCTATTAATAAGGAATTGTTGTGAGCGACTCTTCAAACAACGCAAATTTTTATGCACATTTAAATGATCAAATTGAGCAAGTTAAAGAAGACGGCTTATATAAAGCCGAACGTATTATTACTACAGCGCAACAGCCAAACATAGCCGTAGCAACTGGTGAGTCGGTGATAAATTTCTGTGCGAATAATTATTTGGGCCTAGCAAATCACCCAGAACTTATCGCGGCAGCAAAATCAGGTTTAGACGAGCATGGTTTTGGTATGGCGTCGGTACGTTTCATTTGTGGAACACAAGATATTCACAAAACGCTAGAAGCCAAATTAAGTACATTTTTAGGCATGGAAGATACGATTCTTTACTCTTCATGTTTTGACGCAAATGCAGGTTTATTTGAAACGTTATTAACTGCTGAAGATGCCATTATCAGTGACTCTTTAAACCATGCTTCAATTATTGATGGTGTCCGTTTATGTAAGGCAAAGCGATACCGTTATGCCAATAACGATGCTAGCGATTTAGAGCAACAGTTAATTGCTGCCGATGCAGCAGGCGCTCGTTTTAAATTAATTGCAACAGATGGCGTATTTTCAATGGACGGTGTTATCGCCAACTTAAAAGCCGTTTGTGATTTAGCTGACAAGTACAATGCACTGGTCATGATTGATGATTCTCACGCAGTAGGTTTTGTTGGTGAAGAAGGTCGCGGTAGTCACGAATACTGTGAAGTTATGGGTCGCGTAGACATTATTACCGGTACATTAGGTAAAGCCATGGGTGGCGCTTCAGGCGGTTACACTTCGGGTAAAAAAGAAACAATTGAATGGTTACGCCAACGTTCACGTCCGTACTTATTTTCTAATTCATTAGCACCAGCCATTGTTAACGCATCTATAACAGTAATTGATTTACTAGCCAAAGGCGGCGAGTTACGTAAAACCTTAAAAGATAATGCCCGTTATTTCCGGACAAACATGGAATCCGCAGGTTTTACCTGTGCTGGTGCTGATCACGCAATAATACCTGTTATGTTAGGTGATGCAAAAGTGGCGAGCGAAATGGCGAGCCGACTATTAACAGAAGGTATTTATGTTATCGGCTTTTCATTTCCTGTAGTACCTAAAGGACAAGCACGTATTCGCACCCAAATTTCAGCAGCTCACACCAAAGAGCAACTTGATAAAGCCATTTCAGCCTTTATACGTATCGGCAAAGAAATGAAGATTATCGAATAGTCGCTGAGGAAATTTTATGAAAGCATTAGCAAAGTTAAAAGCCGAACCAGGCATTTGGATGACAGATAGTGTAAAGCCAAAACTTGGTCACAACGATTTATTAATTAAAATTAAGAAAACGGCAATTTGCGGTACCGATATCCATATTTATAACTGGGATGAGTGGGCGCAAAAAACCATTCCCGTACCTATGGTTGTTGGTCACGAATATGCCGGTGAAGTAGTTGGTATCGGTCAAGAAGTAAAAGGGTTTAGTTTAGGTGACCGCGTATCAGGAGAAGGGCATATCACTTGTGGTCATTGTCGAAACTGCCGCGGTGGCCGTACCCATTTGTGTCGTAATACCGTTGGCGTTGGTGTTAACCGTGAAGGTTCATTTGCGGAATATTTAGTGATCCCTGCTTTCAACGCGTTTAAATTACCTGATGAAATCTCTGATGATTTAGCCGCTATTTTTGACCCTTTTGGTAATGCTGTTCATACCGCATTATCTTTTGATTTAGTCGGCGAAGATGTCCTTATTACTGGCGCTGGTCCCATTGGCATTATGGCTGCAGCGGTAGCTAAGCATGTTGGTGCACGCCACGTCGTTATAACCGACATTAATGAATATCGCTTAGATTTAGCACGTAAGATGGGAGCCACTCGCGCGGTTAATGTAAGTAAAGAAAACTTAAATGATGTTATGAGTGAGCTCGGCATGACAGAGGGCTTTGATGTTGGCATGGAAATGTCGGGCGTACCAATGGCTTTCACCTCCATGTTAGAAAGCATGAATAACGGCGGAAAAATTGCCATGTTAGGTATTCCTGGCAAAGATATGGCGATTGATTGGAGCCAAATTATCTTCAAAGGCTTAACTATCAAGGGTATTTATGGCCGTGAAATGTTTGAAACTTGGTATAAAATGGCAAGCTTGATCCAGTCTGGTTTGGATTTATCGCCGATTATTACTCATCATTTTGATATTGATGATTTTCAACAAGGCTTTGATATTATGCGTTCAGGTCAGTCCGGAAAGGTCATATTGAATTGGGAAAGTTAGCTATTTTCATTAAGTCATTACAGACCTAAGAACAAACAACTATAAGCCAGCTCAAAATGAGTTGGCTTTTTTGTTTATTTTTAACCATAATCGTTTGGTAGTTTCGTAGTAATAAAAAGGATTTTATGAATACTAATGTGGTTATAAGTGAACAAAGGCGTCGCTCCGATAAACAATTTACTATTTTATGTATCGACGACGAGAATAGTAATTTAAAAATATTGGCTTCTATTTTTAAAGAACATCACAATGTTATTGTCAGTAAAAGCGCTCATCAGGGTTTACAAAAAGCCCTCGTTCTTCACCCCGATCTTATTTTATTAGATGTACTCATGCCCAAAGAAAGCGGTTTTGAGTTAATCGTTAAGTTAAAACAAATTCCTGAATTAACTCATATTCCTGTTATTTTTATAACCGGCCTACAAAGTGTTAAAGACGAAGAACTAGGGTTAACTTTGGGGGCTTGTGATTATATTCAAAAACCTTTTAATTATGCCATCGTGCAAGCAAGAGTACATAACCACTTAGAACTCATTCGTCAACGCAAGCTATTAGAAAAATCTGCCAATGTTGACAGCTTAACCGAACTTCCTAATCGAAGAAAATGGCAATCAAATATAACGAAGTTGTGGCAATATGCCGAACACCATAAAACGGCTTTAGTACTAGGCATAATCGACATTGATTACTTTAAAAAATACAATGACTTATATGGACATCAACAAGGTGATATTGTCTTAAGAAAAGTATCGAACGCCATACGAAGAGTTTTATTTACCTGTAAAGGCGAAATATATCGTTGTGGTGGAGAGGAGTTTTATTTTCATTTCTGTGAACAAGCAGAAACACAAGTAGCCACTATTTTACATGCTTGCTTAACTGCGGTTACTGATCTAAAAATCACTCATAAAGACTCTAATGTTGCCGAATTCGTTTCTATCAGCATTGGTGCGGTACAAGTGCTGCCTTCAGAGAAAAATTCCATTGAACAGGTATTACAGCATGCTGATGAACGGCTTTATTTAGTAAAAGAAAGTACCCGCAATGCGATGAACCTTGGTGTTAGTTAACGACATAGTCCACAGCTATTTTGATTTTTATTAATGAAAATAGATTAACATTCGTTATAATGCGCGCTAAATCATTTGTTCATCTCTTGAGTATAAAAGGCAATATTGTGACAACACCCGGTAATTTATTTATTCTGTCTGCACCAAGCGGCGCAGGAAAGTCAAGTTTAATCAAAGCACTATTATCTCAAGATTCTAGTAGAGTAATGCAAGTATCGGTTTCACATACTACCAGAGAAGCTCGTCTGGGTGAAAATGATGGCGAACATTATCATTTTATTAGCGTGGAAAAATTCAAGCAGCAAATAACACAAAATGAGTTTTATGAACATGCAGAAGTATTCGGTAATTATTACGGTACTTCAGAAACCGCCATTGATATACAACTGGCACAAGGCATTGATGTATTTCTTGATATTGATTGGCAAGGTGCGCAACAGGTACGTATGAAAAAACCTGATGTGACCACTATATTTATCAGCCCACCGTCAAAAGCAGAATTGGAAAACCGTTTAAATAAACGCGGCCAAGATAGCGAAGAAATCATTCAATCACGCATGGCACAAGCACAAGCTGAATGCTCACACTTTAATGAATTCGATTATATTATTGTTAATGACGACTTTGACCAAGCATTAAGTGAATTAACCACCATAGTTAATAATCAACGCCTAAAACTTAGCCAACAAACAATTACTCATCAACAGATGTTCAATGAATTGTTGAGCTAACGATCAAAAACATCTAATGAAAACAATCTTAATGCCGTGATGTAAAGCGGCTTTACAGCCCTCAAAAATTTATTTATTTCCGATAATAATGGTTTAAATTTTTACGCTTCATTTCCCTTTGGCAAAAGTTTGTCATATCGCTATACTGTCCTAAGAAAATTGAACATAAAGGCAATTTACACTATGCTATTTATTCGTTGTTGTTGTAGTTTCAGAGGTCTTTTTTGAAAGTTTTACCTATTTTTTTCTGGTTTACTACATTAGTTTTTACGCTTGCTGTGAACGCACAAAATACAGTTCAACTCACCAAGGATGAATTTAACGTTCTCAGGAGCGATGTGCTAAAAATGCGCGAGACCCATCCCGACAAAGCAATCGCTTATGTTATTGATATACTTTCTCAATATAAAGGCGTTTTAAATACTAAGCAAACACTACGATTAACGTACGCAAAGGCTTTATTTCAAATAACGACGGATGAATTTGAAGCGGCTTACGCCACTTTAGTTCAATGTAAGAATCTGGCCGACAAGTTAGCAGAGCCCTACTTAAGTTATTATTATTACAGCTACATGGGCAGAAATTTTATCGGTTTAGAAATGTATGAGTTAGGTTTAGATAATTATTTAAAAAGTTATCAAGTAGCGCAAACCTTAAAAAACCGTACCTTAACGAGCCAAGCTGAAAACAATCTTGGCCATGTATTATTAAAACTACACCGCTTAAAAGATGCAATAAGCTACTTTGAAAGATTTTATAAATCTGCCGTTAAACATAATATAAATTCCCATAAAGCTATCGGGTTGAATAACCTTGGTGAGGTCTATTTCGAACAAGGAAAAACAACACTTGCCCTCGAAAAATTCACTGAATCATTAGCAATCAATACAAAAAATAAACTCACGTTAAATACTTCATGGTCACATCACAACTTAGGCAAAGTTTATTTACAAGAAAGCAAGCTAGTACTAGCAAGTAAACATTTACAACAAGCGATCAACACCAGAGAAAAATATGGCAGTATTATTGAGTCTTTACTTTCAAAAGTAGTCTTAGCTAAGGTGCTGTTAGCGCAAGGTCATACACAAAGTGCCCTTGATTTACTGAATATTGTTGTTACCCAAGCTAGTAAAAGAAATAGTTACACTGCATATACGCAAGCCTATCAGGTATTAAAAACACATTATAAAAAGGTAGGTGATTTAACCAATGCGATGGATGCGTCTGAGCACTTCACTGCGAGTAAATTGAAACTCACCGAACGAAAGTCTAATTTAGGCCTAAGTCACTACATTGCTATATCTGAGTTAGCACTTAAAAAAGTCAATATAATTGAGTTACAAAAAAAGAACGCTTTGGCTGCTGGACGCGCCCAATGGCAACAAACGAAAATAATGCTTATTCTATTTTTCGCTACGCTGATAGCGCTTGTTATGTTGTTATTTTTGAGGAAGGTAAACAAGAAAAGTAGACAACTAAAACAAACAATTACAGATCTACATGCGACACAAAAAGCATTATTAGAAGCGGAAAAGATGTCTGCGATGACCACCTTGGTTTCTGGTATGGCACATCAACTTAACACACCACTTGGTGTTATTATTACCGCTAACTCGATTATTAAAGAAAAGGTTCAAAAGCTTGAAGATATGCTCATCAACAAAACACTTAATGTACATGCATTTAAATCCTTTATTGATGAAGCTAAACAAACCATAACCCTTTCGGCTAACAATAGTGATAAAGCGGCAGAGCTAGTGCATCGTTTTAAAATGATATCGGCAGAACTCGAAGGTGCGAAATTAACGTCATTCCCACTAAAATCATTCATCCTCAACAAATTGACTTTGTTAGCTAATTTATACCAGAAAAAATTTATCTTCGATATTGAAGGCCATGAAATTGAACTTGTTAATTATCCTGATGTTTTATTTGAAGTATTAGAACAATTAGTCAAAAACACTTTTGATCATAAACAAGAAGATACTGACATTGTCGAGTCACATATTTTAATTCACGTTGTAAAGGAAAGGGTCAACATTATTTATATCGATAATGGCCCTGGTGTTGATGAAAAAATTCGTGAAAAAATATTTAATCCTTTTTTTACCACCAAAGGAATGCAAAAAAATTTAGGCTTAGGCTTAAATGTTGCTTACAATGCTGTACACCACTTAATGCAAGGTAAACTAAGCTGCGAACATTCTGCAGTAGGTGCTAAGTTTATTATCAGCTTACCTATCATTATTGAACATGAATCGAACGATTAAAACACCATTCCCTAACAATTTATCAGTTTAGAAATAATCTATAACTTGCTTAATATCTCGTGGCTCAGTAAACTATGTCACTATTTTATGAATTTTGAATTTGGAGTGACCCAATGGCTCGCGTAACTGTTGAAGATGCTGTAGAAAAAGTAGGCAATCGTTTTGATTTGGTGTTAATCGCATCTCGTCGTGCTCGTCAAATTGCCACAGGCGGTAAAGAGCCTTTAGTTGATCCAGAAAATGACAAACCAACTGTTATTGCTTTACGTGAAATTGAAGCAGGTTTGATCACTACTGAAGTGATGAACACAAGTGATCGCCATGAACAAGTTCAACAAGATTCTGCGGAACTTGCCGCTGTTGCAGCTATTGTTGGCGGCGCTCAGCCACAACTATAAATTGCTAATTTAGCTTATAGCGACAAAGTACAAATTAAACGCGTCATCATTCCTGTAGTGATCACGCGTTTTTTATTGTCAGTATTTATTGAATGGCGTATTCTGTCTATATAACCCAAAGCATTCACTGACAGAAAAATTCTGTTCAGACTAATCATCAAGGATTTCATGCGTGTACCTTTTTGAACCATTAAAAGAACTTGTTTCAAGCTATCTTTCTAAAGTACAAATAGACCTATTAAAACAGGCATACCTCGTGGCGCGTGAAGCTCATGATGGACAAATGCGCTCAAGCGGTGAACCTTATATAACGCACCCTGTAGCCGTCGCATTAAATTTAGCCAAAATGCACCTTGACCATGAAACGTTAATGGCCGCATTACTTCATGATGTTATTGAAGATACAGCTGTTACTAAAGACGAATTAGCTGAACTATTTGGTTATACCGTTGCTGAGCTAGTTGAAGGTGTTAGTAAACTTGATAAGTTAAAGTTTGATAACAAAGAAGAAATGCAAGCGGAAAACTTTCGTAAAATGGTTCTTGCCATGGTGCAGGACATTCGCGTTATTCTTATTAAACTAGCAGATCGTACCCACAATATGCGTACGCTCGGGGCTTTGCGTCCTGACAAACGTCGTCGTATTGCCCGTGAAACACTCGATATATATGCGCCGATAGCTAATCGTTTAGGTATTCACGATACAAAGAATGAATTAGAAGTCTTAGGTTTTGAAGCGCTTTACCCGATGCGTTCACGGGCACTTAAATCTGCCGTGAAACAAGCGCGCGGCAATCGCAAAGAAATTGTTAATAATATCCAAGAAGAAATCGCAGCTCGCCTAGCAGAAAGCGGTATTAAAGCTGAAGTTATCGGCCGAGAAAAGCACCTTTATTCTATTTACCGTAAAATGTTGAATAAAGAACTGATGTTTAATGAAGTCATGGATATTTATGCATTTCGCGTAATCGTTGAGAACAAAATTGACAATTGTTACCGAGCACTCGGCGCCGTACACAATCTATTCAAACCTATCGAAAGTCGATTTAAAGATTACATCGCTATTCCAAAAACCAACGGTTATCAATCACTTCATACTTCTCTTATTGGACCGCACGGTATTCCCGTAGAAATTCAAATTCGTACCCAAGATATGGACCAAATGGCTGACAAAGGTGTTGCTGCTCATTGGTTATACAAACAAGAAGGGGGCGAAAGTGGCACAACGGCACAAATGAAAGCCCGCCGTTGGATGCAAAGTTTATTAGAGTTACAGCAAAGTGCCGGTAGTTCATTTGAATTTATTGAGAATGTAAAATCTGACTTATTCCCTGAAGAAATTTACGTTTTCACCCCTGACGGACGCATTATCGAACTACCGATGGGAGCAACGGCTGTCGATTTCGCTTATGCTGTTCACACTGACGTTGGTAATTCATGTGTCGGTGTAAAAGTCGATCGTAAACCTTACCCTTTAAGCCAACCTATAGACTCTGGCCAAACCATTGAAGTGGTCACTTCTTCTGCGGCTCGACCTAATGCAACTTGGCTCAATTTTGTTGTAACATCTAAAGCTCGTTTGCAAATCCGCACATATTTGCGTTCACAAGAACAAACTGAATCTTACGGTTTAGGTCGACGTTTATTAAATCATGCACTAGGAAAGTTGGATATTGAAGATATTGATCAAGAGAAAATTGATCATGTTGTCAAAGAAACCGGTAACTCAACGCTAGATGAGTTGATGGTTAATATCGGCTTAGGTAATGCATTAAGTATTGGTATCGCTCGCCGCTTAACTGATGAATTTACTGAAGATAACGACAACGCTGATTTGAGCGACACCAGCAGTAAAGCTAAAATGCCGATAAAAGGCACTGAAGGTATGCTGGTGAGTTATGGCAAATGCTGTCGCCCAATACCAGGCGATAGCATTCTCGCGTATTTAAGCCCAGGTAAAGGATTAATGGTGCATCAGCAAGGTTGTCGTAATATTAAAGGCCATGAACAGGGTAGTTTATTCCCGGTGAAATGGGATAAAGATATTGACCGAGACTTTATTGCAAAGTTACGCATTGAAATTATCAACCACCAAGGCGCATTAGCTTCATTAACTAATGTTATCGCTAAGTGTCAATCTAATGTGCATACGCTTAATTCTGGAGAGAAAGACTCTGGCTTGTATGTTATCGACATGGAAATAACTTGTCTTGACCGTATTCACTTAGCCAATATCATTCGAAAAATCAAAGTAATGGTTGATGTGCAACGCGTAGTTCGTAACAAGTAACCAATAAAAATTTAACCATATTAAGTTGTAGGGAATATTATGAAAACGATTATCAATACAGATAACGCACCTAGTGCCATTGGCACTTACAGCCAAGCAGTAAAAGTAAATAATACCGTGTATCTTTCTGGGCAAATCCCCCTTATACCAGCAACAATGACGGTTATTTCTGAAGACTTCACTGAGCAAACTCATCAAGTTTTCAAAAACCTCGTCGCTGTCTGTGAAGCCGCTGGTGGTAATATTAATGACATGGTGAAAGTAAATATCTTCATGATGGATTTAGCGAATTTCGCTACCGTAAACGAAGTGATGAGCCAATATTTTGAACAGCCTTATCCAGCTCGTGCAGCAGTACAAGTTTCTCGTTTACCAAAAGACGTATTGATTGAAATTGATGGTGTAATGGAATTACCCAACGTTGGCTAATATCGGGCTGTAAGCTGTACAGTATATCGTCCCTTAAAGATGAGTGTTACACATAACAGTTAAATTTTAGGGGAAGCCGTCAAATATATTTAAGCAATGAGCTTATGTTTTATAAGTAATTTGTTTAAATTGATTTAGACAATGAACCATAAAGTTTAAATGTGAAGTGTAAGTTATTCACAGCAATTAGGCTTTAGATAATGCCGTCAACGAATGAAGTTATGAGCTTATGTTTTATAAGTAATTAACTGAAGTAGGCAGACAATGCCATATAAAGTTTAAGTGCGAAGAATATGACTCCTGAAAGATTAGAAAGAATAAACAAGATGCTCGACCAACGCCAACCAGATTTAACCGTTTGTATGGAAGGTGTTCATAAGAGACATAACCTTGCTGCCGTTGTTCGTACTGCTGATGCTATCGGCATAAGTGATGTACATGCCATATGGAAAAGCGAAGAAATGGAGGTGCGTGGTGGCAGTGCTGCTGGCAGTCAAAACTGGATTGATGTTCATAATTACAACAAAACAGCAGATGCTATTGACGAGTTAAAAAAACAAGGCATGCAAGTTTTAGTCACTAACCTTTCGGATACTGCGGTCGATTTTCATGAAATAGATTATACCAAGCCGACCGCGATTATTTTAGGACAAGAAAAATTTGGTGCTTCAGACATTGCCTTAGAAATGGCTGACCAACATATTGTTATACCTATGGTTGGCATGGTGCAGTCGCTAAATGTTTCAGTCGCTTGTTCAGTGGTACTTTATGAAGCACAACGTCAACGTCAATTAGCGGGCATGTATGATACGCCACGTATTAGTGAACAACGTCGTCAACGTTTCTTATTTGAAGGTGGCCATCCTATCTTCTCCGAGGCGTGTAAACGTAAAGGCTTACCGTATCCAGTCATCGATGAAGAAGGACAAATTGTTGCCTCTGAGTTATGGTGGCAGCAAATGCAAATGACGCAGAAAGCTTGGCAAGCACTAGATAACTAACGTCAGTGTATAACTGAACTTGACGAAAAAAAGGACTAAAGCTCAGTGTCAAAAGGGTTAGCAAAACTTGCACAAATAGCCATCACCAGCCTCAAAGGTGTTGGCCCAAGCATGGCGGGAAAGCTCGAAAAAATTGGCTTGATTTCAATACAAGATTTACTTTTTCATTTGCCAAACCGCTATGAAGACCGTACTCGCGTTACGTCTATACGCGACTGTTTCCCAGGTGTTTTTACTAATATTATTGGTGAAGTTACCGATAGCCAAATTATCAATGGCAAGCGACGAATGTTATTGGTAACTATTCAAGATGGCTCAGGAACGGTCAACCTTAGATTTTTCCGCTTTAGCGCCGCGCAAAAAAACAATTTAGCACTTGGTGTGAATATTCGCTGTTATGGTGAAATAAAACGTAGCGTCAGTGGCTTTGAAATTATCCATCCAGAATTTAAATCCCTTGATCAAGACCGTCCATTAACTGCCGTTGAAGAAACATTGACACCCGTTTACCCGACAACCAATGGTTTGCGACAAATAACGTTACGCAATCTCACTGAACAAGCATTGATTAGATTACAGCGTGGTCAAGTTGAAGAGTTATTACCTGATGAGTTTAACTTGCAAAAATATTCGTTAGCACAAGCTTTAACCCTTATTCATCGACCGCCACCAGAAACGTCAGTCATTCAATTAGAAGCAGGCAAGCATCCGGCACAGCTACGGTTGATAAAAGAAGAATTACTGGCCCATAATCTGAGTATGCTAAAATTACGACAAGCTAGTGATGTTCATCGTTCATTATCTTTAAGCGTTAATGAACAGCTGAGTAATAGATTTTTAGCGTCCTTACCTTATTCGCCAACCAATGCTCAAGCGCGAGTGGTTAAAGAAATACGCCAAGACTTAGCTAAAACCCAACCTATGATGCGTTTAGTGCAAGGTGATGTCGGTTCAGGAAAAACTTTAGTCGCGGCATTAGCTGCGCTGACGGCGATCAGTGAAGGGTATCAAGTGGCCTTAATGGCACCGACAGAAATATTAGCTGAACAACATGCCATCAATTTTCAACACTGGTTTGAGCCCCTTAATATTAGTGTCGGCTGGCTAGCAGGAAAAACAAAAGCAAAAGCAAGGCGTCATGCTTTAGAACATATAGAGAATGGCAACATGCAGATGATTGTCGGTACGCATGCACTGTTTCAAGATAAGGTTAACTTTCACAAATTAGCGCTTATTATTATTGATGAACAACATCGTTTTGGTGTACATCAGCGCTTATCTTTACGTGAGAAAGGTGCTTTTGACGGCAATTATCCGCATCAATTGATCATGACAGCAACGCCTATCCCTCGCACTTTAGCGATGACCGCCTATGCAGATTTAGATACTTCAATTATTGATGAACTTCCTCCTGGAAGAACGCCAATAAACACTATCGCGTTACCCGATACCCGTCGTGACGAGGTAATAGAGCGTATTCGACAAGGTTGTACGCAAGACAACCGCCAAGCTTATTGGGTATGTACATTAATTGAAGAGTCTGAAGTTCTCCAATGCCAAGCAGCTGAAGATACCGCCGTTTATTTACAAGAGCAGTTAGCTGAGTTGAAAATTGGTTTAGTACACGGACGAATGAAAGCAGCAGAAAAACAGTCGGTAATGGCGGCTTTTAAACAAGGTGAGTTAAACTTACTCGTTGCCACCACTGTTATAGAGGTTGGCGTTGATGTGCCAAATTCTAGCTTAATGGTTATTGAAAATCCTGAACGTTTAGGTTTAGCACAATTGCATCAGTTACGTGGTCGAGTCGGTCGAGGCACTATCGCTTCACACTGCGTATTAATGTATAAGAATCCGTTATCTAAAACTGCCACCAAACGACTCGCCGTTTTACGTGAAAGTAATGACGGTTTTGTGATTGCGCAAAAAGATCTTGAAATACGTGGCCCGGGTGAAGTTTTAGGTACTAAACAAACAGGACTGGCTGATTTAAGAATTGCAGATCTACTACGAGATGCACATCTCATTCCTGAAGTACAACAACACGCCTATCTTCTTTGGCAGAAATATCCACAAAATGCCCAAGCCATTATTCAACGTTGGATGGGAGAGCGTGAACATTTTTCTAATGCTTAAGCTTTGTTATCCTTCCATGACCGCATCTTTCGATTTCTGAACGCGTAACTACGTACTTGTTAGTTTTAGCACCGTAACATAGTCTGCTTCCTGTACATCACTACTCTTTGCTATCCATGGCGCTTTAGCATTGCGTACTTCCTGTACATCGCTGCTCTTTGCCATCCATGGCACCGTAGCATACCCTACTTCCTGTACATCGCTGCGCTTTGCCATCCATGGCACCGTAGCATACCGTACTTCCTGTACATAAAAATGCCAGCAAAAGCTGGCATTTTAATAACAAAGAGTAGCGTTACTTTATTTTCTAAAGCGCATGACTAAACCAAGTCCAAATAACAGACCGAAGCCAATACTACCGCCACCGCCGCCAGAACTTGTCGCTTTAGCTGGAGTTATTGGTGGTGTGACTACAGCTGCTGTTACCGTTACACTGTTAGTAACCTCTGTAGTTAATTCAGAACCGTCAGTCACCGTTAAAGTTACGGTAAATGTGCCGGCTGCGGCATAGGTATGAGTTGGATTTGCCAATGTACTAGCATTGTCATCACCAAAATTCCATGCATAAGTATATTGTCCATCACCACCATCAACGCTGGCAGTAAAACTTACCAGCAGATTACTCCTAGCACTTGTAAAAGAGGCATCTAAAGCAGCAAGCTCGCTAATAACAACATTTTCTTGTAGTACAAAAAGTTGCTCAGTTTCATCGCGCACTTCTAATGTTACTTGATAAGTACCGGTACTATCGTAAGTATGGCTAATATTACTTGTTGTACCTACAGCACTATCATCACCGAAATCCCAGCGATACGATAATGTCCCATCTCCACCGGTAATATCTGTAGAAAAATCTACCGTAGTAGTATTTATCTCTGTCGCCATCGTACCTTCAATACCAGCGCCAAGCGTTAGTTCCTGAACAACAGATTTCTGTCCTGAAGTTGTCATATATGAAACAGAAACTTGATAATTTCCAAGAGCAGAATATTGATGAGTAATACTTGCACCTGTTAATTCAGTACCATCGCCCATATCCCAAGTATATACGACATTATCAATGCTCGTAGCATCATCTGCAGTCATGGAAACCGCTAAGCCATTTTGTTGAACAATAATAAAGCCTGAATCGCCGTGAGTTAATGTTACTGTTGCCGTCGTGCTATCGCTACTTTGTAAATCAACCTTCATCCTTAAACCTATTTTAGGTAATATCAGGCCAGATTCCGGTTGTGATGGTGATGAGTAATCGTCTAAATCACTAAATGAGCTGTTGGCAGTTAAATGGTCATCACTGCTGTACGCCTGTTGATCATAAAGACTGAATGCTGCATCGTGCAATTGAGCGGAAGTGCCGCTGATATTGTTACTTGAAGCTTTAATCAATGACTGATCAGCATCTACTACACCAATAAATCCTTTTCCGGCATGGTCATTCACTTTATTATCAGAAAAATTTTCATTGCGATACCATAATAAAACACCAGCATCGTACCTTGAATCAGCTAATTTGCTATCAACACCGGTATGGCTACGTAATTGAACATAATAGTGATGAGGTTTAGCATCAACAGTGTTTGATACATGACTGAAACCCGCAAGTGTTACTTCATTTTCCACTTCACCGCCATAAAAAATCAAATCTGAACCATCAGCTTTGACAGTAATATTATCAGCAACAAAACCGTATTCACTTGCTGCTTGATCGGTTACATAAGTAATTTTAATAGTAACGCTTTGGCTGGCAAAATCAGATAAGTCGAAAGTTAAAGGTACCCAGTTAAGATCGCCTTCAGCACCTTCAAGACCTTCTGATTTACCACTAATATAAGCACCTAAGTCATTGTGTTGTGTATTATTTGCTGATGTATGGTTACCTGAGATTGCAGTTTCATCTACAAAAACTTGAACATAGTCGTAGTCTTGTTCAATATTCCAATGAGCGAGCATTTCTAATGACGAGCTACCAGCAGGTAAGGTAATGTCAAATGACAAGCTATTGTTAAGGTAGTGTCCTCTATTTGAATAAAATTGATATTCACCAGCATAAGGTGCTGTAAAAGCCATTTGATCAGCAGGTAAGTTAATTCTTATTTGATTAACCGCCGTGTGGTCTACTGTGCTTACCAAAGAGATGGCTTCTGTTGTTAATTCATTAAAATCAATTACTTGTTGAACAATCCAATTTCCTTGATAACGCTCTTGTAAATAATCTCGGGCATATGGACTAAAAGCTGTAGGACGAGATCCTGCAGGTGAGCCTACCCAGCTACCTGAAGCCATCACAGACCATTCTGAAACAGGCGAACCTATTGCACCATTCGCTGTATCATATTCATCAGGCAAACCTAAATCATGACCAAATTCATGAACAACAACACCAGGAGCCGCATCAATAGGGTTGATAGTATAACCAAACGCTCGAATATTTGAGCCTGGAATATCAACGCCAGCAATAGTATTGTCATCATTATAGACAAAATGACGATGAGACCAAATAGCGTCTTCAGCTAAACCACCACCACCAGCTTCTTCTCCGATACTGGCATGAAAAATCATTACATGATCAATAATGCCATCAGGCTCATTGACGTTACCATCGCCATCAAAATCAAATAAATCAGTTTTGTCAAAATCAGCCAAATCAACACCATCAGCAACTAATTGCGTGAGGGCTTCAACGACTAATGCGGCAACATCTTTATCATCGCCATCTTCATCATTACCACCATAAAATGCAGCGTCTTTCTCAGCAGTAACCCAACCTTTAACTTGACCTTCGAAAAAGAATTTTTGACCTGATTCTTGTTGATAATACTGGTACGCCGATTCTAGGGTTTGTTCTGAAGGGCCTTCGAAACCAGTTGTAGAGAACAGCAACTCATTATAGTGAGCAGGTAAATAACTGTCATAATACATACCCGTGTTTGATGGGGATATACCATTGTCATCGTGTTTTAAGTCATTAAAGTCGACCAATATAGCTAAAACATTAACATGTGTTTCTACATCATTTGACGTTACCGATTTCAATAATGAACGAGCCATCGGATGCTTTTTCAACTGTTTTTCTAGTCTGATATTTTTATGGGTACGAGCTCCAAAATTTTCAGCTGAACGTATCTTTTTTTCTAATGCATCAGGTAATTTAATACCATCGAATGATTTTTTGTTAAGGTATTGTGCCAGCGCTAATTTTTTTTCTTCTTTGGTAGCATCAGCAGCCAAAGTTCCTCTTTTTTCTAACCAATACAGAATCCGTTCTTTGTTTATAACACCGGCATCAGCTGGTGCTGCATGAGAAAGCGTTTTATTGCCATCAAGGCTATTGGCATGTAATGAAAAGGCACTAGCTAAAAGCGTAATACCTATTAGATGTTGTAATTTCATAAATTCCCTACTTCTTTAATTGCTATTTTTTGCAGTCTTTAGTTTTTATTGCTGCATTTTTTTTACGAATATAATCATTTACTGCCTGATCAATTTCTTTCTCTGGCAATGAAGAGTCTATTTTTCCTTTGGCTAAAAGCATCTTTTTTAATTTTTCTTTGTTTTGTAGTGGTGGCGTTGAAGACTGAGTACAAATAACCTTATGTTTAACTACTTTCTCAGTCGATGACATAGCTACTACTTCATCTGATGTTTGCTGGCAACCCATTAAAAGGATTGAGATTAGGAGTAAATAAAACTTCATATTCATGTTCTCAAATTGTAAATAACGTGTAAATCCCACCTTAGATTATCATACCTATTAGGTTAAAAGTATACTGATGTGCAAATACTAAACGGACATCATGAGACAGATAAAACCTTAACTATTGATCTCAATAGTTAAATATTGACGAAAAATACGGTAAACTATTGGCAATTTTAGTTATAGGTGAAGTTAGATGGCAGACCAACAAGATAATCATCAAGAAAACACGTCAAAACCCCATAACGACAGCACCACGCACTTTGGCTTCCAAACCGTAGACAAAAGCGAGAAAGAGTCAAAGGTCGCCAGTGTATTTCATTCTGTAGCCGCACAATATGATGTGATGAATGACTTAATGTCCTTTGGTATTCATCGCTTATGGAAGCGCTTTACGATCGATGCTAGTGGCGTTCGCCCGGGCAACAAGGTACTTGATTTAGCAGGCGGAACCGGTGATTTAACCGCAAAATTTTCACAACTTGTTGGTCGTGAAGGCAAAGTTATTCTTGCTGATATTAACAGTTCAATGTTAAATGTTGGCCGTGATAAGTTACGCGACAAAGGTTTAGTACAAAATATTGAATACGTGCAAGCCAATGCGCAATACTTACCTTTTGAAGACAATACTTTTGACATTGTTACCATAGCTTTTGGTTTACGAAACGTAACCGATAAAGACATGGCGCTGCGCTCTATTTTTCGAGTGCTTAAACCTGGTGGACGTTTATTAGTTTTAGAATTCTCAAAACCGCAACATGAACTCATTAGCAAAGCTTACGATTTCTATTCATTTAATATTCTGCCGAAAATTGGTGAATTAGTCGCTAAAGATGGCGATAGTTATCAATACTTAGCAGAGTCCATTCGCATGCATCCTGATCAAGAAACCTTAAAGGAAATGATGGATAATGCCGGATTTGAACAAACCAGCTTCAAAAACTTAACCGGTGGTGTTGTTGCACTACATAAAGGTTATAAGTTTTAATTTTGATGAATATTAACAAGCAGTTAATGCCACAACAAGCCTTATGTTCAGCAATTGAATTTGCTGTAAATCAGGCATTAGCGCTTAATATTCATGGTGTTAAAACCTTAACGGTTTTAGAACAAAAAACCTTCACTATGCAATTAACTGAATTAGGGTTCCCACTAAGTTTTTCTGTAAATGACAATAAAGTACTGGTCACTAGTTTGACCGAACGCAGTGATTGTACGGTTCAAACCAGTATTAAAACCTTACTGGCTTTAAAAAAACAACAGCAAATTACCGAACTCATTAAGCAGGAAAAGTTAAACGTAATAGGGGATCTTAAAGTTGCCCAACAATTTGCAAACATTGCCGAGTCATTAGAAATCGATTGGCAAAGCGAAATAGCCAAACATATTGGTGACATTCCTACCTATAAATTGTCGCAGTTTGGCTCGAGTTTAGTGAAAAAGTTTAATTTTGTCACTCAGCAAATACAGGCTGACGCGAGCGAATGGTTAGTACATGAAAAACGTTTAGTAGTTACTGCTAGCCAAATTAATCATTTTAGTCAGCAAGTGAATGAGCTTATGTCACAAACTAATGATGTTGCGAAACGTATTGAAAAGCTTTCAAACACCATCGCTATAAAAACAACCATAACCTAACGTGCAAGGAATACTGTGAGCAGTTTACGACTTTATCGCATCACCAAGACCTTTCTTCAATTTGGCCTTGATGAATTAATCCCCCGCCACATGCTACCTTGGTATGCGAAACTTATTCGCTTTAAACTATTTTGGCTACGTAATAAACATAAAGATAAACCCTTAGCTTTACGGCTTCGTTTAGCGATTGAGTCTTTAGGCCCGGTTTTTGTAAAGTTTGGGCAAATGCTTTCAACTCGCCGTGATTTACTACCCGAAGATTTCGCTGCTGAGCTAGCCTTGCTACAAGACCAAGTACCGGCTTTTGATGGCAAGTTAGCTAAGCAAATTATTATTGAGGCTATCGGCGAAGAGGTATTCAATCAGCATTTTATCGATTTTGAAATACAACCATTAGCCTCCGCATCTATTGCACAAGTACATACGGCGACCTTATTGCAAGATGGCAGCCCACATGAAATTGTTATTAAAGTATTACGCCCTAATATAACTGAGACGATTCTAGCCGACATTAAAGTGATGTCACTCTTTGCGGGTATGGTTGCGCGCTTTTTACCAGACGGTAAACGTTTACGTCCAAAAGAAGTGGTTAATGAATACCGTAAAACGATTATCGACGAGCTTGACCTTATTCGCGAAGCCGCTAATGCCACATTATTAAAACAAAACTTTGAACAAGGTAATACTAGCGATCACGTATTATATGTGCCAGAAGTTTATAGCGAATTTAGTTACCAAAACGTGATGGTTATGGAGCGTATTTACGGTACCGGCGTTGGTGAAATAGCGACACTACAACAACTTGGCGTAGACATGAAATTGTTGGCCGAACGCGGTGTTGAAGTATTTTTCACACAAGTATTTCGCGACAGCTTTTTTCATGCCGATATGCATCCAGGTAATGTTTTTGTTGATGCAACTAACCCAGCAGATCCAACATGGATAGCGATAGACTGTGGTATTTGTGGCACGTTAAATCGGGAAGACAAACGTTATTTAGCGGAAAATTTTGTCGCATTTTTCAACAGAGATTACCGTAAAGTAGCAGAATTGCACGTTGATTCTGGCTGGGTGCCCAGTGAAACCAGTGTTGACGAATTTGAATTTGCTATTCGTACTGTTTGCGAACCTATTTTTAATAAGCCACTTGCAGAAATATCGTTCGGACAAGTGTTAGTCAGCCTGTTTAATACCGCTCGCCGTTTTAATATGGAAGTACAACCTCAACTGGTATTGTTACAAAAAACACTTTTATATATTGAAGGCTTAGGTCGTCAACTATATCCACAGCTCGATTTATGGCAAACCGCCAAACCTTACTTAGAAAACTGGGTTAAAGATCAAATGGGTATAAAAGCGGTTTATAAAAAGGTCAAAGAGAATATTCCTTTTTGGAATGAAAAGTTGCCTGAAATACCCGATTTGGTTTATGACTATTTAAAAACTGGCCGTAAGAGTCACGACCAACAAGCACAGCTAATTATCCAGCTGAAAGAACAACAAAACAAGCAGCACAAACAGTTAATATTTACCATTGCCTCTAGTGCAATCATTATCTGTTTAGCTATATTTTTTCACTAAGCTTATCAAAGAATTAGTGAGATGAATCCGACAGATTATCGCTGATAATCTGTCGTTCTAGCCTTTTTTCTTTAACATATCACGTAAATTAGCAACGCCCATTTTTGTCGTTTTGTCTTTATGTGCTTGGCTTTTTTTCGTTTCGGTAAGCTCCCAACTGAGATCGTCTTGCGGTAATTCGTGTAAAAAACGACTGGCTTCAGTACGGGAAACTTCTCCGTATTGTCGACGTTCACGGGCATAAGTAAAAATCAACTCTCGTTGTGCACGAGTAATACCCACATAGGCAAGGCGGCGCTCTTCTTCAACATTACCTTCATCCATACTGGTTTGATGCGGTAATAAACCTTCTTCCATACCAATCAAAAATACGTATGGAAACTCTAACCCTTTCGACGCATGCAGCGTCATTAACTGTACTTGGTCAGCATCATCTTCATCTTCGCCACGCTCCATCATCTCACGCAGAGTTAAACGGGTGACAATTTCAGGCAGCACCATAGCATCGTTTTCGTCATCACCTTCTAGCATTTGCGTCACCCAGCTAAAAAGTGTTGTCACGTTTTTCATGCGCATTTCGGCAGCTTTTGGGCTAGGGGAAGTATCGTACAACCAATCTTCATAATTTATTTCACGGATCATCGCACGTAGCACCGCGGGGGTATCACCTCGTTCAGCATGGTCGCCCGTTTCAACTAACCAGCGAGTAAAACGTTGCACGTGCACTAAGCCACGGCCGGTTAAGTGTTGTTCAAGCCCTAATTCAAAGCTGGCGGCAAACATACTTATTTGTCGCATATTGGCGTAGTTACCCAATTTTTCTAAGGTGGTTGGCCCTATTTCTCTGCGCGGAACGTTGACTATTCTTAAAAAGGCGTTGTCGTCATCAGGGTTCACCAATACCCGTAGAAAAGCCATCATGTCTTTAATTTCACTGCGCGAGAAAAACGACGTGCCGCCACTAATTTTATAAGGTATACGGTTAAGCATCAGTGATTTTTCTAACAAACGAGATTGATGGTTGCCTCGGTATAAAATCGCATAATTTTTGAATTTACTTTTATTTAAGAACTTATGACCAATTAACTCTCCGACCACACGCTCTATTTCATGCTCTTCATTTTTAGCCTGAATAACACGTAACTCAACACCGTAAGCGAGTTCACTAAATAATGCTTTGTCGTAAACATGAGGATTATTAGCAATTAAGGTATTGGCACATTTTAAAATACGGCCACTAGAACGGTAATTTTGCTCTAATTTAATCAGCTTAAGTTGTGGGTAGTCTTCCCCGAGTAGCACTAAGTTTTGCGGCTTAGCGCCACGCCAAGAATAGATAGACTGATCATCGTCACCAACAACCGTTAACAGGCCTTTCTCGCCGGCAATTAATTTAACTAATTCATATTGGCTAGCATTGGTATCTTGATATTCATCGACCAGTAGGTATCTAATTTTTTTCTGCCAGCGAGCAAGTACTTCCGGAAAGTTTTTTAATAATAGTGTTGGCGCTAAGATCAAGTCGTCAAAATCAAGCGCATTATAAGCTTTCATGTGCTTTTGATAGAGCTGATAAAACTCTGCGTACATCGTTGTGTCAGCATCGCTGGCCAATTTTATCGCCGCTTCAGGCAGTAACAAGTCATTTTTCCAATTGGAAATCATGCTTTGCAGTTTGCTGAGTAAATCTTTGTCACCATCAAGTTGTTCGTTGGTCAGTTCTTTTAATAGCGACAGCGAGTCTTGATCATCAAATAATGTAAAACCTGGCTTATAGCCTAACGTTTTAATTTCTTTACGAATAATATCAAGGCCCAAGGAGTGAAAAGTAGAAACTGTCAGACCACGCGTTAAATTTTTGTCCATCATTTTAACCACACGCTCTTTCATTTCTCGAGCGGCTTTGTTGGTGAACGTTACGGCGGCAATATGACGTGCTTTGTAATCGCACTTTTCAATAAGATACGCAATTTTCTGACAAATAACCCCTGTTTTACCACTCCCTGCACCTGCGAGTACTAAGCACGGGCCAGTGACATATTTAACGGCTTCATTTTGTCCGGGGTTAAGTTTCATGTTATTTTTATTTCAGTCAGTATATTTTCTGGGCGCTGATTTTACCCTGTTTGCCTTAGAGCGTATAGTGAATTAGCCATTGGCAAAATCATTAAATGCATTACAATAAGATAATTAATGAACTATGGATAAATATAATGTTTAATGCAAAAAAGATTGAAGACATCGCTAAACAAGTCACCGATGCCATTCCACCAAAGTTTAAAGAGATTGCTAACGACATAGAAGAGAAAACTAAAGTGGTGTTGCAACGTAAATTATCACAACTTGATGTGGTTTCGCGTGAAGAATTTGATGTTCAAACTCAAGTATTATTAAAAACACGTGAAAAATTAGCTGAATTAGAAAATAAGCTTGCTGAAATTGAAGCTAAATTAGCTGATTAAATGAATAGATAGCGATAAGTTTTTACTAACAAATAACTTATCGCTTTGTTCAGTATTACAAATAGGCTGTTTTGTATAAACGTCGCTCTAAAATAAAGCCCATGATTCCCATAACAAAAAAGAATACGCCCGCGACTCTAAGCCAAGCATTCACGGGGTTAGCGATCATTTGATCACTTCCTCGACTAAAGAGCCGTAAGCCCTCAGGTAAACTCTTTACAAACTGTTGCCCTAAAAATTGAGTAGACAATATGTACTTCATATCCTGACGTTGAGTCATCTCAATCTTCTTTTTATCATAAATATTAACACCTGCATTTCGTGGGATTAGTTTTTGCCAGTCATCAAATATATCTTTCGGCTCACCTACTAAGACAACCCCTTCGGAGTAATATTTAAACTGTAATTCAGGGAACAATATTTTACTTTGCCCTGCATAAAATAAAGTTAACGCGATTACAATCATCGTACTACATAAATAAAGGTATCTACGTTGATTGAGCATTTGTGATTTTTGTTGCTGTTTCAGCCAAAGTTCAATATCTGGTATTTGACTTAACTGAGTCACTAAATAGTTTTTATCAAAACCCGCTAAAAACTGCGCTAGTGATAACTCAAAAGCCGTTAGTAGCTTACGAAAAATATCATTGGAGGGCATAGATTTATCATTTTCTAGTTTCGATAAATACGACTGCTCTATACCCGCTAAGTTTGCCAAATCGGGCTGACTCATTTCTTTTGCATTTCTTAATTTTTTTAATTGTTCACCAAGCGTCATTTGCTTTTCCTTTTAAATAATTATATTGAAATGCCGTCGACAGCAAAACTATTCTTGGTTATTCCTGTAATAATATAAAGGTGAATATTTAAGAATACCGTTGAATATATGACTATTCTTAGTTTTTATCCCACCTATTCATATTTTCTCCTCCTTTAAAAGTAAAAAGCAGCCAACGGCTGCCTTTCATTTAGTTTGGGTTAATCGATTGTTTTATAACTTCATTGGTTGTCTTTTTTTATAGGTTAGGCTACGCCATAACCATTCCATAGGACCAAAACGATAGCGGTTTAGCCACCACTTTGAAAAGATAAGCTGAAAAATTATAATAGCAAAAACCAGTAACATTTGTGGTGCTCGCGAAATATCACCATATTGCCCACCGGCATAACCATAAAATATGCAGGTTAAAATCACCGAGTGCATTAAATAGTTGGTCAACGCCATTTGTCCCATCGGGGTAAATACTGACAATATTTTTTGCCATCGGTGCTTATTCAATGCACAAACCACCAGCCCTAAATAACCAGCCGATAGCAGGTATTGAGCGATATAAAATAGTATTTGCCCAACACCCTGTAAGACCCCAGAAATACCTGCCGCAGGATGTTGAATAATTAAAATACTCGCAATATTTAGTGGAATACCAACCATTAAACCAACACGAGCCAGCGTTTTAAAGAATGTTTGATTTTGTTGGTGTTTAGTTATTTTTTCGGTAACAACCAGCCAAAACCCTAAAATAAAAATAGGCATTAAAACGACTAAGGCCATTACCGGAGAGAACATCAGCATAAATGCAGTAAAACCGAGACGATATTCTGTCGCTTTCCAATAGCTGTCTTGAGTAAATGCGGTGTTTTCTTCAAGAACATCGGCTGCCGCATCTTTTCGCTGCTGTAGAGTATCGGCAATGTTTTCTGCGTTAGTCTCTTTATCTGTAGATTGTACCAGTGAGGTTTCTGCAGAAGAACTTTCCTGATTTTTCTCGACGGTATTAATCAGACTTACATCTTCAACGCCATATGCAAACTGCTTTTCAACCGCAGTAAAAACTGCTAATTCGTTTTGCCACATATCCTGATATTTAGTGTCATTTAAAACCATGCCAAATATTGCACCGCCAAAGCTGACTATAAAAATAGGTATCATTAACCATGTTAACGCTAGTTTCAGGTAGGCTCTTGGGTTGTCAGATTTTTTATAGGTTACCCATGCCAATAGCACAAAGCCAGCTAGCGCATAATCATGCAGAATATCGCCACCCCATAAAAAAATCATATGAGCGATACCGATGAACCAAAGCACTAGCATTCGCCGAGTAAACCAAGCTCCAAAGGGGCGTTCTGCTTTCTTGGCTCGTAACAACATGACCGCGAAGCCCATACCAAAAATTAACGCAAATAACTTATAAAACTTACCTTCAACAAAACAACGAATCAACCAAGCTATGGCATGGTCAATACCAGTTAGCGATGCATCAGCCTGACCTAATGAAGTAATGGCACGGTTAAACCACTCAACATTCATCAGTAAAATACCAACTAATGCTAAGCCTCGTAAAATGTCTAATGCATCAATACGTTTATGTTTATCTAAAGGCTGTAAACTTGGCTCTAGTGAAGGGGAAATCACCGTTTCATTGTTTTGACTTACTTGCGTCATGAAATATCCTTATTATTTTTATGGTTACAGAGTAAACTAAATTTTTGCTAATTAACAAGACTAAATGTAAAAAACCACTTTAAATAAAGTGGCTTTAGTGTTTGATCAATATAGATTTATTATGACTGGTCAGTCAGTTAATTTAAAAATGCTTGGTAAGCTTCATTTTCGGTTTCTTCTTGCCATTCATAACCTAGCGCTTTTAAGTGGTTAAAAAAGTCTAACTGATCATCATTTTTAACCTCAAAACCCGCTAATACTTGCCCGAAGGCTGCGCCGTGGTTACGATAATGGAATAAGGTGATATTCCAATGTTCACCTAACATATCAAGAAATTTTTCTAAGGCCCCAGGGTATTCAGGAAACTGAAAACGAAAAATTCGCTCTTGGTTTGGTCTGGAATTTTGACCACCAACCATATACCGAACATGAAGCTTAGCTAATTCATTATTGGTAAGATCTGTTGTTTGATAGTTTTTGTCACTAAGTACGTTCAGTAGCTGATTTCTATCTTCTTCACCGCCGGTTCTGACACCAACAAAAATATTTGCATTTTTATGGCTACCGTCGACTTTAGTTGCATAACGATAATTAAATTCTGTGATAACTCGACCGTCTAAAGCATGACAAAACTTTCTGAAACTGCCTTTTTCTTCAGGAATAGTCACCGAGAGTACCGCTTCTTTTTGTTCGCCTAATTCACAACGTTCTGAAATATAACGTAAGGTATGGAAATTCATATTAGCGCCAGATAAAATGGCGACCAAGGACTCATTTCCGCCACTGGTTTTACAGTATTTCTGTAAGCCTGCTAACGATAATGCGCCGGCAGGTTCCGAAATCACACGTGTTTGTTCAAAGATATCTTTGATAGAAGCACAAATTTCATCAGTAGAGACAGTAATTACGTCATCACAATAATGCTTGATTAAATCAAAGGTATGTTCACCAATACGCTTAACCGCAACGCCATCAGCAAAAAGGCCAACATGTGCTAAATCGACAGGTTCTCCTGCCTCCATCGCAGCTTTTAAACAAGCAGAGTCTTCCGCCTCAACGCCAATGACTTTAATATTTGGTTGTAGTTGTTTTAAGTAAACCGCCATACCTGCGAGTAAACCACCACCACCAACAGGAATAAAAACAACATCAGATTTAGGCTGTTGTTGTAATAACTCTTTAGCAACCGTGCCTTGCCCGGCAATAACATCAATATCGTCAAAAGGATGGATCAGCGTTTTATTTTCCTCACGGGCATAAGCTAATGACGCGGTTTGTGCTTCATTAAAACTCTTCCCAACTAAACGAACTTCAGCGCCAAAACGTCGTACATTATCGACTTTAATGTCAGGCGTAGTGATCGGCATGACAATGGTCGCTTTAATACCTAACTTATGCGCGGCAAGTGCCATACCTTGTGCATGATTACCAGCAGAAGCAGCAATGACACCATGAATACATTGTTGTTCCGTTAAGTTTACTAACTTATTATAAGCACCACGTAACTTGAACGAATGTACCGGTTGCTGATCTTCACGTTTAAGGAATATTTGATTACCTAAACGTGCTGACAACTTAGTTAATGGCGTTAAATCGGTTTCAACGGCAACATCATAAACAGGCGCTAATAGTATTCTTCGCAAATAATCGAGCGCTTGCTCTTGAGTTTTTTTAGCAAGTAATAAAGCTTGCTGCTCAGCTTCAGTCATTATCTTTTCCACAGCTAGCACTTTCACCAACAAATTCGTCCAGTAATTCACGATTACGTACCGCGCCTTTGTCAGCACTGGTTGCCTTTACATGATTGAGTGCATAGTTTTTCAATGCGTTATATTGAGTCATTATTTTCCTACCATCTCATCAAGCAGCTCACGGTTACGCACTGCACCTTTGTCGGCACTCGTTGCTAACATCGCGTAGTTTTTCAAGGCATAACTAATGTTTCGTACACGGTTAAGTGGCTTCCAGGCATATTTACCTTTAGCTTCCATATTAACGCGACGCTGAGCTAATTCTTCTTCGCTGACGTTTAATTGAATAACGCGATTAGGAATATCAATGTGAATAATGTCGCCTTGTTCAACTAACGCTATAGTACCGCCACTGCCTGCTTCAGGAGAAACGTGACCAATTGATAAACCAGAAGTACCACCAGAGAATCGACCATCGGTTAATAACGCACAGGCTTTACCTAAACCCATCGACTTTAAATACGTCGTTGGATAAAGCATTTCTTGCATGCCAGGTCCGCCTTTAGGACCTTCATAACGAATAACAACCACTTCACCTGCGACTACTTTTTTAGCTAAAATCCCCGAAACGGCGGCGTCTTGGCTTTCAAATACATGAGCTGGACCGGTAAATACTAAGTTGTCGTCTGAGACGCCAGCCGTTTTAACAACACAACCGTCAGGGGCAATGTTGCCGGCTAAGACAGCTAAACCACCTTCAAGCGAATAAGCGTGTTCAAGTGAACGAATACAACCGTTTTCACGATCGTCATCAACGGTATCCCAACGGCAATCTTGACTGAATGCTTTAGTGGTACGAATTCCCGCTGGGCCGGCACGGAAGAAATCGATTACCGCTTGGTCTTTAGTTAAGGTAATGTCATATTTTTCTAACATTTCATCAAGCGTTAAGCCTAAAACGTTTTTAATGTTTGTGGTTAATAAGTTAGCACGTGCTAATTCACCTAGAATAGCAAATACACCACCCGCGCGATGTACATCTTCCATATGGTATTTTGGTGTCGACGGTGCAACTTTACATAATTGCGGCACAACCCTGGATAAACGATCCATATCTTTCATGGTGAAATCAATATCAGCTTCTTGAGCCGCAGCGATTAAATGCAATACTGTGTTTGTTGAACCACCCATGGCAATATCTAGACAGGTTGCATTTTCAAACGCGGCTTTGTTCGCGATATTACGTGGCAATGCTGACTCGTCATCTTCTTGATAATAACGCTTAGTTAATTTAACAATTTCTTTACCGGCATTTAAGAACAAGTGCTCACGGTCAGCATGCGTGGCTAGCATTGAACCATTACCCGGCTGTGCTAAGCCTAACGCTTCAGCTAAACAGTTCATTGAGTTAGCGGTGAACATACCAGAACATGAACCACAGGTTGGACAAGCTGAACGCTCAACTTGGTCGCTTTGCGCATCAGAAACCTTTGGATCAGCACCTTGGATCATCGCATCAACTAAATCAAGTTTGATGATTTGGTCTGAAAGTTTGGTTTTACCGGCTTCCATTGGGCCACCAGAAACAAAAATGACCGGAATATTAAGACGCATTGCCGCCATTAACATGCCTGGCGTTATTTTGTCACAGTTTGAAATACAAACCATGGCATCAGCACAATGCGCATTTACCATATATTCAACTGAATCGGCAATTAAATCACGTGATGGTAAGCTATAAAGCATACCGCTGTGGCCCATCGCAATACCGTCATCAACCGCTATGGTATTAAATTCTTTTGCTACGCCGCCGGCTTTTTCAATAGCGCCAGCAACTAATTGCCCCATATCCTTTAAATGCACGTGACCAGGCACAAATTGAGTAAATGAATTTACCACTGCTATAATCGGTTTGCCAAAATCGTCATCAGTCATTCCTGTTGCGCGCCACAAAGCACGGGCGCCAGCCATATTACGGCCTTGAGTAGAAGTTGCAGATCTTAATTTAGGCATTATATTTACATTCCGATTGATAAAGTTGATTAATATTGTAAGAAGTTTTATTTTGAAAGCACACTAAATCAGTGAGCTTTTAAAATAAAATTTTTGATTTCATCTATATTTTTTATGATTAATAGATTTGAATTTTGACGCTAAATCAAGGCAGGAGCGCGGAGCCTATCCCTGTTTAAAGAGATAGGTGAACATTCCTAACGCTGGACTAGCGCCAAAAGGCAATCTATTTAACTGGGTCTAACCAATTTTCTGGTACTTCAGTGCTACCGTCGAAAATACCAAAGAATGCTTCTTGCAAGGCTTTGGTTATTGGCCCACGAGAACCATTACCCACAGCGATACCATCAACTGATTTTACCGGTACTACTTCTGTTGCAGTGCCACACATAAAAAACTCATCCGCAAGGTATAAAGACTCACGCGAAATAGATTCTTCACGTACTTCGTAACCCAGCTTTTTCGCAAGAAAAAATACTGTATCACGGGTTAATCCTTGTAAAATAGATGCCGCTCCAGGAGGTGTATAAAGCACGCCATTACGAATTAAGAACAAGTTTTGCCCTGCTCCTTCACTGACCATATTATTTACATCTAAGGCAACACCTTCGGCATAACCGTGACGTGCAGCTTCTGTAGAAATCAACTGTGAAGAAAGGTAGTTTCCGCCAGCTTTCGCTGCAGTTGGCATAGTATTCGGCGCTAATCGGTTCCAACTTGACACACCAACCTCTACACCATTTTCAATCGCATCCGCGCCTAAATATGCTTCCCAGCTAAATGCGGCAATCATAATATCAGCAACAGCATCAATTGGTGGACGTAAGCCCATACCGATATCGCCCAAAAAGGCTAACGGACGTATATAAGCTGAATCCAAGTCATTTTTAGCCACGGCATCTTTACACGCTTGCACTATTTCTGCTTCTGTAAATGGGATATTCATCCGATAGATTTTTGCCGAATCGAATAAACGTTTTATGTGTTCTTCTAAACGAAAAATACATGTGCCTTTATGGGTATCATATGCTCGAATACCTTCAAACACTGATGAACCATAATGCAATGCATGACTCATTACATGTACGGTAGCGTTTTGCCACGGCATGAGTTCGCCATTAAACCAAATTAGTTCTGCATTTACTTTAGCCATTTTATTTTCCTAATTTATTATACTTTTGACGAGTTAACTCTAGCTTATAAACTCAGCTAACTCTAAATTCCATCGGTGCTTGTTGGACAATAATTATCACACTTAGGCACTGTTTTGCTGTGATGACTTACCATCAATCACGACATCATTGATATCAAATAACTTAGATAATTGATGATTTAAATGTTCGATTGAATGTTCACTACTCACCGATAATTCAATATCTAACAAATTTGATTCATTACTCGGAAACATGGTCATGCCAGTGACAGAGAAACCACGATAACGAGTGACTTGTAATAAACGCTCAAGCACAGTCGGTTGATTATGTGCGGTAATACGTAAAGTATGTTGATTCATTATCTATTCTCCATCATTTTGTGGTTAGCGGTATTCGGTGGAACTAGCGGCCAAACATTGTCGGCGGCATCTATTTTTACTTGTAAAAGATAAGGCCCTTGGTGCGCAAGCATTTCTTCAATCGCTTGCGTGACCTCTTCTTTCTTCGTTATTTTCTTAGCTTTAATATCAAAAGCATTGGCTAGCATGACAAAGTCTGGGTTATCAGCAAGGTCTGTTTCACTTAAACGACCGTTAAAAAATAGATCTTGCCACTGCCGCACCATGCCCAGCTTTTCGTTATCAATAAGTACTATTTTAACGGGTAATTGAAAGCGTTTTATCGTTGACAGTTCTTGTACATTCATCATAAACGAGCCATCTCCTGACACAGCAATAACGGTATCGTCAGGTCGACTAATTTGCGCGCCAATCGCAGCAGGTACACCAAATCCCATAGTGCCCATACTGCCACTGGTTAAAAAATTACTTGGGTCGTTAAAACTCATATGTTGTGCAGCCCACATTTGATGTTGTCCGACATCGGTTGTTACCACAGTATTTTTCGGCATTAAATCACTGACTTCTTTTAATACCGCAGGGGCAAAAATAGTTTCACCCGGGTGATTATAATCCCAAGCAAAGTCATGCTTCATCACAGAGCAATGCTGTCGCCATGAGTCAATGTCTAAAGACATAGTTAGCGCCGGTAAATTAATTTTTAAATCGCCTAGTATGGCTGCATCCGCAAAACGTCGTTTATTTATTTCTGCACGGTCTATCTCTAAATGAATTACTTTAGCATTTGGAGCAAATTCAGCTAATTTACCGGTAACTCGGTCATCAAAACGAGCACCGACAGCAATGAGTAAATCACTCTGCTGGACCGCAATATTCGCGGCTTTTGTACCGTGCATACCTAACATACCTAAATAGAATTCGTGCTCAGGGTTAACCGCACCTAACCCTTTTAACGTAGCGACACTCGGTATGTTTGTTGCTGCCATAAACTCGCGTAATTCAGGTACGGCTTCTGCCATACCAACACCGCCACCGACATACAAAATTGGGCTTTTCGCCTGAGATAATAACGTTAAAGCAGTGCCTAAATTTGCAGATGGTGCCGCTTCTTTTTTAGCCAAATTACTGGCTAACGCTACTGCAAACTCCACTTCAGCCGTTTGAATGTCTTTGGGAATATCAACAAGTACTGGTCCTTGACGCCCTTCGAGAGCTATCGCAAATGCTTGATGCAGGGTTTTAGCTAAATCATTAACGTCACGTACTTGAAAAGAATGTTTTGTACACGCAAGCGATAACCCGAAAATATCAACTTCTTGAAACGCATCAGAGCCCATTGCAACCATAGGGACTTGACCGGTAATTGCCACCACAGGAATAGAATCGGCTAAAGCATCAGCAAGGCCGGTGATCAGGTTTGTAGCTCCAGGGCCTGATGTGGCTAAGCACACTCCAACTTTACCCGATGCACGGGCATAACCGACCGCTGAAAATGCGGCACCTTGCTCATGACGGCATAAAAAATGCTGAATATTACTGTCATATAACGCATCATAAATGGGCATAATCGCACCACCGGGGTAACCAAAAACATGTTCAACGCCATGCTGTTGCATAACCTTAAATAATACAGAACCACCGGTTTCTTTCTTTTCGCTTACCATCTTGTTTTTGAACTTAACCAACTGAATATGTTTTGCATAATCGATTGGTTGAGTTTTCTCCTTTGCTACGATTAAAAATTAATTTTTTAAAACTCTTAAACTAAAAAACCCCCGTTCCTTTCAGAGCGGGGGTTTGTGTTTGCGTCAAAATTTTTCTTAGCTCAACAAACGACCCCGCGATGATATAATAATCACCACGACGAGAATGTTAATAATCACTGAGCTAAATGTTTGCATGTTTATTCAATTACTCTAGTTTTTTATAAAAAACAAAATGAAAAATTTAAAAGTTTGTTGGCTGTTTTGCTGCCTATTTAAATTAGTACCATAGCTCTAATAATAAGTGCAAGTTTTTTTATTAGCGTTTTTTATACTTAAAAAAATAATTTAGTTATATGCTCCTAGCTGACAGGCATTCTTAAAATCGTTTTTAAACGCTCTGCAGGCACCCGTCTCGGGTCAGAAATATAAACTTCGCAATGTTCCCTTTTGGCCGTAAGATTTTTTTTATTCGCAAAGTCCAACATCTTTTTGATGGTATAATGCTCATCTTCATACGCTCCGACATGCAACATTTGCACACAATTAGAAAACTCAAACTCATTCATTTTCACTTGATGAACGCTAGGTGTTTTACCTTTCGCTGCTAATGCATCAGCAGCTTGAGTAAGGTCACTCACTGCTACGATACTAGGAGTACGGATCATTAATTGCCACTGCCATTGTGATTTATCAATTTCAGATAAACACTGTTCGGTTGGTGACCAATAACGGGCTTCTAACTTACAAATGACGTAATCTCCTTTGCCATGCTTTTTTCGCGTCATTTTTATCGTATAAGCCATCGCATAAAGTGCCATAACAGCAGCATCAAATGTCGTCGAGCCAGGTGCCCCTGTGCCGTCTATTTTCAAGTAATGAGCTGTTGGTATCTTGATTAACACCGGCTCTTTTGGCTGAATATAATCAGCCTTGTGTAATTTATATAAATCAATTTTTTCCATGATTGTTTTCCTTTAACGGCATATAAATATCGGTAACTAAATCTTCTGGTTCAGTTGATTCAGGGTCATTCAAGTAAATTTCAAAACAAGGTTTATCTGCAACTTCATGGTCACTTTGGCTTAACCATTGGCCAAAAAGTTGTCGATAGGTTGTCGACAACTTGTCATACGATCCGATATGGCTAATCATCGCATATCGTCCGCCAACGATGGTTTGTATGCCAATATTATCTGGCTGAATAAATGAATCATCAACACTAATACAAGCGTCATAGCGTAGTTCTTTTGCATCAACAACGTCAGGGTCGTCGTAGCTTACGCCAATCATTTTAGCGTCTCCGCCAAGTAATCCTTCAGGTGCTAAGGTGCTGCACAAAAGATCCCAAGCCTGCCCACATGTTTGATACGGCCCGGTGTGCCGCACAAAAGCGACCACAATATCATCGACTTGTTTAATCATTACATTCATCGTTAATTCCTCTTCAATTAAAGGTTCAAAAGAAGAAATACGCTCATTGGTTATATAACGGATACTAGCGGTTGAAGAGCATGGGTAATTGGCTTTCAAGGTATTTCTAAAAACTGACGGCAATAGTCCTGTTTTTGCTTTGAACACTCGCGAAAAAGCCATATCACTTTCATAACCGGCAGCTAAAGATATTTGTAAAATACTCATACCGCTAGTTTTCAGTTGCGATGCCGCACGCTCTAATCGTAAACGTCGTACTAACTCTTTAACTGACTCTCCCAACATGCCACTAAAAATACGATGAAAATGATAGCGAGAAAAGCACGCCTGCTTTGCCAACTCATCTAAGCAAAGATCGTTATCTAAATTCTCTTGAATATAATTAAGTACGTTAACCATTCGAGATAAATAAGATTGTTGAGTTCTTGTCCGCATAAAAATTAATATCCGTAAATAAATTACTTGAGGTATTCCCCATAACACTAACACCAGTACTCATTACTGGTGAGGATTAAGATAATGATTAACCTTATTTGAAAACTGATATTTCTTGCTGGTTTAAAATTTTATTATGCTCAACGGGCTAATAGCGTTTTCCTCAAATGCATCTAAACTATCATTAAATGGAAAACATTTAATGGATTATTATGAGCCTCGCCTGTATCTACAGCCGAGCCCGTGTTGGGCTTGAATCTCCCCTGGTCACCGTTGAAGTTCACTTAGCCAATGGTTTACCGGTTTTCAATATTGTCGGTTTACCCGAGACCTCGGTACGTGAATCAAAAGATCGGGTGCGCAGTGCGATTATTAATTGTGGTTATGAATTCCCCGCTAAACGCATCACTATTAATTTAGCGCCAGCAGATTTACCCAAAGAAGGAGGCCGTTTTGATTTACCTATCGCCATTGGGATATTGGTCGCTTCTGAACAATTACCCGCGACCGATTTGAGTCAATATGAATTTGCTGGTGAACTCGCACTTTCTGGCGAATGTCGAGAAATTGTCGGTGAAATTCCTATGGCAATAGCTTGCGCAGCAAGTAAAAGAACCTTAGTTATTCCAAAACAAAATGCCGAGCAAGCAAGTTGGGTAAAACAAGCCAATATTTTAGCTATAAATCATTTAAATCAATTGTATCCTCATTTTCTAAAACAGGTGCCTTTACCTTTAGTACCGACCAAAGAAGTAGAGTATTACCGTGTGCCAACCAGTAAAGATATCGCTGATGTTATTGGTCAGCCACTGGCAAAACGTGCCTTAGAAATTGCCGCAAGTGGCGCACATAATCTACTATTTATTGGTCCGCCCGGTACCGGTAAAACTATGTTAGCGAGTCGTTTACCCGGCATATTGCCGCCGATGAGCGAGAGCGAGGCATTGGAAGCGGCTGCAATTGCTTCAATTAGCCACCAAAAGATTAATCACCAGTCTTGGTTAACCCGTCCTTTTCGTGCTCCGCATCATACTGCATCATCAGCAGCACTGGTGGGTGGAGGTAGTAGACCACAAGCAGGGGAGATTTCATTAGCTCATAACGGCGTATTGTTTCTTGACGAGTTACCAGAATTTGAACGAAAAGTTCTCGATGTTTTACGTGAGCCAATGGAGTCTGCTGAAGTCACTATTTCGCGAGCAATGTACAAACAAACCTTTCCCGCCAAGTTTCAGCTTGTCGCTGCAATGAACCCTAGCCCGACAGGTTTCTACAATGATAAGCGCAGCACGCCCGAACAAGTTCTCCGCTACTTAAATCGGCTATCAGGCCCATTTCTCGACCGTATAGATATTCAAATTGAAGTAACCCGTTTACCGAAAGGCATGTGGGCAAATAATCAACAAAGCAACGAAAGCTCTGCACAAATTCGTGAGCGTGTAACACTGTGTCGTGCAAGGCAACTACAACGTCAAGGTAAAGCCAATGCCCATTTAGGGAGCGCTGAAACAAGAGAGTTTTGCCAACTCAGTACTGACGAGCATGAATTTTTAGAATTGGCTGTAGAAAAATTAGGTTTATCGACACGTGCGCATCATAAAATTTTAAAAATTGCTCGTACCTTGGCTGATATGAATGATATTGAGGATATTCAGCACCAACATTTAATTGAGGCGCTGTCTTATCGAGCGATGGACCGGTTACTGCGTCATCTTACCGATGCCGTCGCCGTTTAAAAATTCACCATCACTAAAGTTAGCTTATTGGATTGCTTTAAAGAATGCCTTCACTAACATTTGGTCTCGACTTTGATTTAAGCAACAAATGCCTAGGTCGAAAGGTTGAATATCACCAACGTTTGGTAAGTACAGCACACGATCTTTTACTGGGCTATTTTCTACCACCACTTGCGGTGCTATACCAACACCACAGCCTAAAGCAACCATACTCACCAATGCCTCGTGGCCAGATACAGTCGCATAAATATTTGGCTTACCTTGCTGTTTTTTTCGATACCAGTATTCAAACCGCTTTCGCGCTTCACCATGCTCAGGCAAAATAATAGGCACTTTCGACCAATTTATCACCTCATCTTGTAACTGTTGTTGCACTCGACAGGCCATAGTGGGTGCGATCACCGCTAATGGCACATTAGCAATATGATGAAAATAAAACATTCTCGATAAGTTTTCGGGTTTCACACCAATAGCAAAATCTACCGCTTGTTGTTGAACTTGATCAAATGCATCAGCCGCATCGCCGGTTGTTAAGACTATTTCAACTAAAGGATGTTGTTGACGAAACCGCTCGAGTAAATGTGGCAAATGGCTATAGGCCGCAGTTACTGAGCAGTAAATATGGAGTTTGCCTTGTAGCTCTGCTTGCTGTTGATTTAACGATAATTGCAACAACTGCCATTGTTCCAGCTGTTGTTCAGCATATTTCTGCAATAAACGACCAGCATCTGTCAAAACAACAGTGCGGTTATCACGGTGCAGCAAAGAACAACCTACTTCTGCTTCAAGTCGTTGAATAATACGACTTAATGTTGATGTGCTAACATGACTTGCCTCAGCTGATTTACCAAAATGTAGTGTTTGTGTTAAATGAACAAACATTTTTAACGATTTCAGATCCATATTTACTCTATATTTTTAAAACTCAAACACCCTTCGTTGCAAATTTTGCAACACACCTTTGCAAATATATCATTTTAAGCAACAACAGTCTTGCGCTATGATGTTTTCATCGTCGGAAAACTGGCAAACAAATTTATTTTATCGCAGGTGCTAAACGTACCAACTGAGTAACTTGCGATATCGAGGACATATTATGAGCAATTATTTTAATACTTTAAGTTTACGTGAAAAATTAGGCCAGTTAGGCAAATGTCGCTTTATGAAACGTGAAGAATTCAGCGATGGCTGTAACTTCATCAAAGACTGGAACATTGTTATTGTTGGCTGTGGTGCACAGGGTTTGAACCAAGGTTTAAACATGCGCGATTCAGGATTGAATATTTCTTACGCTTTACGTGAAGCTGCTATTTCGTCAAAACGTCAATCTTGGCAGTGGGCAACTGAAAACGGTTTTACGGTAGGTACTTACCAAGAATTAATTCCACAAGCTGATTTAGTTTTAAACTTAACGCCTGATAAGCAACATACTTCGGCTGTTACTGCCGTTATGCCGCATATGAAGCAAGGTTCAACTTTAGCTTACTCTCATGGTTTCAACATTGTTGAAGAAGGCATGCAAATTCGTTCAGACATCACGGTTGTTATGGTTGCGCCTAAATGTCCCGGAACGGAAGTACGTGAAGAATACAAACGTGGTTTTGGTGTACCAACCCTTATCGCGGTGCATCCAGAAAACGATCCTCAAGGTAACGGTTTAGCTATTGCTAAAGCTTACGCTTCTGCAACAGGTGGTGACCGTGCCGGTGTACTTGAATCGTCATTCATTGCTGAAGTTAAATCTGACTTAATGGGTGAACAAACAATTTTATGTGGCATGTTGCAAACAGCTGCATTGCTTGGTCATAAGCAATTAGTTGCTCAAGGTATGGACGCTGCATACGCACGTAAATTATTACAATACGGCATCGAAACAACTACCGAAGGCTTAAAACACGGCGGCATCACTAACATGATGGACCGTTTATCAAACCCAGCTAAAGTTAAAGCGTTTGATATGTCTGAAGAATTAAAAGTAATTTTACGTCCTTTATTTGAAAAACATATGGACGATATTATCGAAGGCCGCTTCTCAGCCACTATGATGGAAGATTGGGCTAACGATGATGCCAACTTATTAAAATGGCGCGAAGAAACAGCTGAGTCTTCTTTTGAAAAATCTGCTGATTGCGACATTGAAATTACTGAACAAGAATATTACGACAAAGGTATTTTTGTTGTTGCTATGGTAAAAGCCGGCGTTGAATTAGCGTTTGAAGCTATGGTAGCTGCGGGTATTATTGAAGAGTCTGCGTACTATGAGTCGCTGCATGAAACACCACTTATTGCTAACTGTATTGCCCGTAATAAATTATACGAAATGAACGTAGTAATTTCTGATACTGCTGAATACGGTAACTACCTATTTACTCATGCTGCCCAACCTTTACTTAGCGATTTTGTGAGTAAATTGAGCCTTGAAGAATTAGGGGAAGGATTAAAAGAAAGTTCAAATGGCGTTGATAACGTACGCTTGATTGAAGTTAACGAAGCGATTCGCGGTCATGGCGTAGAAAGCGTAGGTAAGAAACTACGTGGCTATATGACGGATATGAAACGCATTGTTGAATCGAATCTTTAAATATAAAAATAACAAGCTTTGCAGCGTCATCTCGGGGGAGAACACTTTAAGTCAGGTAATAAGTTCAACTGAATTTTCCTGATGAATAAGTAAAAAACTGCAGACAAATTATTTTTTGTAAATAATTTTTGCTCGCGGCAAAGTAACGGTATTGGTCTCTGGAGCCAATACCGTTTTTTTTTGCCAGATGTTAATTATCAAATACTCTAGAACTAATTAATAACTATGATTAATAAACCACACTGTAAGGAAAAATAATGACCGAATTAAAAAATGTTACTTTAACCAAAGCTGCTAATGTTTATTTTGGCGGTAGCGTAACTAGCCGGAAAGTGACCTTGTCTGACGGTTCTGTAAAAACGTTAGGAATTATGATGCCCGGTGAATATACCTTTGCCACTGAGCAAAAAGAATTGATGGAAATACTTGCCGGAGACCTTGAAATATTATTGCCAAATGAAAGCGAGTGGCAACACATTTCAGCGGGTCAATCATTTAACGTGATCGGTAATGCGAAATTTGATGTTAAAGTCAAAACATTAACAGATTATTGCTGTTCTTATATTGAAGAATAAGCTTTCACTGATGAAGAGGCTTTTTATTAATATGATCAATAGAAGGCCAAGAATCGACATTTTTAAACATTATTCACTATCTTGCTTGTTAGTTAAAGCCGTAACTGAACGCCAACGAGACTTTTTATTTAATATTTTTATCAAACCAATATACTGAATATTTGTCGCTGAAGTACCGTCTACACTGACAAAAATTTCATCCTGAGCGTGAAATTTCTCATTCATACTCCATCAACAGTTCGCACCTTGAGTATAACGATAAAAATATCTACAAGATAAAAATAAAAACTTTACAAACACCTATTTGTTAAAGCCTTTGTTTATCTATCTTTCATAAAATTTAATAATCTTTTAAGCTAATTTCATATTATTTAATTAGCCAAATGTTAGGTGAAATGTTCCATTGCCATTCAATCAACAAGAATAAATCGACTAAATAATGGGATGATGAACAATGAGTAAAACAACAAAGTTATTGCCAACACTATTACTTGGCTGCGCCACGTTAACCTCAATGAGTTTTGCGCAAGCGAAAGAAGATGGAGTGATGTTTGACGACTTTAGCTATAAAACATTGGCCGAAGCAGAAAAGAATGGCTGGGTAGCTCGTACTCAAGTCGGTCATCCAGGTATTAAAAATGCAACCTGGTGGGATGAGGGCATAACTTTTCATCCCGACCGTTTAAATCTGCAAAACCAAGTGATGCGCTTAACCTCTAAAACGGACGGCACGGCAGTTAATACCCGTCATACTCAAATTTGTCATCAAAGAAAGTATTTAGAAGGTACTTACGCGGCCCGGGTCTTTTTTAATGACCAACCTGATTTTGGCCCAGACGGCGACGGCATTGTAGAGACCTTTTATGCCATTAGTCCACTTGCAGCCCCGATGGATAAAAATTACAGTGAATTAGATTTTGAATATTTAGCTAATGGTGGTTGGGGGGTTAATTCTACGGCTTTATGGTCGACTTCTTGGGAAACTTTTCAATTAGAGCCATGGACAAAAATAAACGATTACGATACCTATGTAAAAAGTTTACAAGGTTGGAATACCCTAGTATTGCAAGTATTTGATAACAAGATTAAGTACTATATTAATGGTGAATTATATTCAGAGCATGGTAGCGACGTTTATCCTGAAGTGCCGATGTCGATGAATTTCAATTTATGGTTTATTCCAGAGCAGTTGGTAAAATTTCCTGAAATGCGCCAATATCATCAAGACGTTGATTGGGTATATTTCAATGCAAACAAAAACCTATCTTATCTCGATGTCGTAAAAGAAGTTGAGGGTTTACGTGCGAAAAATATTACCCAAACAGATAAGGTGCCCGATAGACAACCTAAACTAGATAGTTACTGTGGTTTATAAGTATTAGTCGCCGAACGATTATAGATGAGAAGTGAGTAGTTCAAACGACAGAGCTAATTTCCTTCTCTTATAACGAGCTAATAATTTTGAATCAAAACACAATGGATTAATATATATGACAAAAGAAAACGCAGGCGGCGATCCCATCCGTTGGGGAATAATAGGTTGTGGCGCGGTAACAGAAGTAAAAAGTGGCCCTGCTTATCAAAAGACTCCAGGCTTTGAGTTAACGGCAGTGATGCGCCGAAATTTAGCATTAGCCCAAGACTATGCCAGCAGGCATGGCGTCGAAAAGGTTGTACCAAATGCCATTGATCTCATTAACGATAACAACATTGATGCTATTTATATTGCGACACCGCCCGATAGCCATAAAAAATATGCGCTATTAACGGCTAAAGCAGGGAAAATCTGTTGCATTGAAAAACCTATCGCACCAAATTATCAAGATGCCCTAGCCATACAAGCAGCATTTGAAATCGCTAAGTTGCCTTTATTCGTCGCTTATTACCGTCGCTCTTTACCACGATTTAATAAGGTAAAATCACTTTTAGAAAGTGGCGAAATAGGTGAAGTTAGACATATTAACTGGCACTTAAGTAAACCCGCTAATGAATTAGATTTAACTCAAGCGGATAATTGGCGCACGAATAAAAACATCGCTCTTGGTGGGTATTTTGACGATTTGGCGAGCCATGGGCTTGATTTATTTTCCTATTTATTAGGAGACTATCAAGAGGCGAAAGGTATTGGTCTCAATCAACAAGGTTTATATTCCTCATTTGATGCTATTAGCGCTTGTTGGCAACATAAAAATGGCGTTACCGGTTCTGGCAGTTGGAATTTTGGTGGTTATTCAAGACAAGACAAAGTCATACTTTATGGTAACAAAGGTGAAATGTGCTTCTCTATTTTTGATGAAGAGCCAATATTGGTAGACAACAGCCAAGGCAAGCAAAGCTATTTCATTGAAAACCCTGAAAACATACAGCTTTATCATGTCGGCAATATGCAAAAGCAGTTAGTTAATAATATACCGCATCCTTCCAATGGTACTACCGCGTTACATACTAGTTGGGTAATGGACAAAATACTAAAATAAGTCTGTCAACCATGGCTGAGTATTAATTAATTTCATAATAATCGTTGTTATTAAGCCAAGCTGATACTCGTGTTATTAAATAATCACTTTGCGCTTTTTCGGCTATTTCCATAGCTTGTTGTGCAAAGGCACTAGCGGTTTCAGAGTCTCCTTGTAACTGCTCAACATCGGCCTGTGCTAAAAATATTGTCACTTGGTTAGTCGCCACGCCATTTTCATTAGCAATATTACTTGCTTGCTGAAAATAATTATTGGCTAATAAAAAATTTTGTTGCGCTGCCGATACGCGTGCTAATTCAATTAATGACGCCGTTTGCCCATATTGTCCTCGAAAAGTTTGATGTAGCTTTAACGCTTGCTGCTGCAAGATAATGGCTTGTAAATATTCTCCCTGTAAGCGTTTAATTTTACCCAACTCTTCAAAGGCATATGCCATAAATAACTTATCTTGATGTTGATCCGCCAAGGTTTTAGTTATCTCAATATAACGCTCTGCTGCTATGAGGTTTTTATTATCAGGCGTCTTGCCAGCAACTAACTTGCCACTAATAACTGTTTCATGCCAATTGATTAATAAAACCCCCAACATTAAATTACTGCGTATTTCTTCTCGATGATTATTTTTATTTTTGGCTTGCTCAATATTTTCTTGCATCAAAGCAATACCTTGTTCAACGTTGCCACTATTAACATAACTTGCTGCTAACGAACGGCGTGCTGCTAATAGCTCAGGATTGTCTTGTAGCGCTGAAGTAAAGAATGGAATGGCTTTTTGGTATGCTCGTTGATGATAAAAACCAATACCGCGAGTAAACGCTTCATTACTAAAGTCACTTTGGTAGGAGCTTGCCGATATATTTGCAGTTGAATTATCACCGTAGCGTTCTTGTATTAGGACGGATAATTGATCAAAGGCGGTTTTTACATTAGCGGAAAATATCACACCACGCTCAACGTTATGCTTTAAGTACAGGGTATATTGTAAAAAAAAGTCTTGCGGATAACCTTGTAAGCTAGTTTGTACTAAGAGATCTAATGATAAGTTTTTTTGCACAAGTGCTAAGTTTTCTGCAGTATTCTCTACTTTTAACATTGCAGAAGGCTGCACGCTTTCATTGGTCTTTAATACCGCTAATAAGCGACTACTTTCAATAACAGTAAAGTCAGTCTGTTGTTTTAGACTATGGCTTAAATAGTCCATGCCCTCGAGTGGCACCCAGTTATGAATATTGTCTGGCATATCATTATTGACGGGTAAAAATCCGACGGTGAACTTATTCTGCTGTCCCTCATCGCTTTTTTCTGCCTCAAACGAAACGAAAAAATAAGCAGCAGTAACAGTAAGTAATAATAACATGAGATATAACGATGCTGACTTTTTCAAGAGATGAGTTTTTGACTGGCACTCAATTAACTCAGCAGTCCATTGATATCCTTGTCTTGAGTAGGTTTTAATAACATCACGGCCTAATAAACCACGAATTTCTTTAATCGATTGCACCAAGACCTGTTCTTGTACAACCACGTCATGCCAGATAGTGGTTAATAATTCTTGCTTGGTAACAATTCTATTTTTGTGGCTAATTAAGTAGGTTAAAACTAATAATGTTTTAGCTCGGATATTAGTGACTTGGCCTTGATAGGTGATCGAACCTGAAGTTAAATTTAGTTCGAACTCATTGAGAGTAAATTGCATAGACCAAAAATATTTTGAATAACGACAAATGAAATAGCATAGTGGCGTAATTTAAAATTCCGCGCAACAAAAGTCCGCATTTTTTAAAGAAATTACGCTATCATAAGCAGTGAAAACACCTTATAAAAAGAAGACTCAATGAAACTAAGTAAAACAACACAAAAGCTCGACAATAATATTTGCAAAGCCTTAACCATTGCATGTGAAAGCTCATTGCACACCGTTGAAGGGTTTTCTTGGTTAACCCATAGAGTTAATTATACCCATTTCCCGTCAAGCTTAATTGTTACCTGCGTATTTAAAACTGATGATGATATTAAGAAAATGGCAGAAAATAATTTAGCAGATGATTTACGTAAAAGTATTCAAAACGAGTTACTAAAAGTGGCGGTGATCATTAAAAATGTCAACCGAAGTGTTCATTTTGATAGCGAAGAAGCCTGTAATCGTATGCACCAAGGTGATTGGGATGAACGATTAAAGTTGCGCATAAGCAAACAAAAGCCAACGAAAACAAGTAAGTTTAAACATTAGCTATTAAAGGTCGACTTCCTCCCCCTCATTTAAGATATAAAGCGGAATGGTAGATTGCTGATCTTTATGCATTTTCAATAATCGTAACAAGGGGGAATGAGAACTATGATCGCCCATTTTCCAACTTGAGTTGCCATATCCCCATGGGATCATCACTTTACACTTTAACTCACTAGCCGCGGCTAATGCATCTTCTGGCGTAGTATGTACATTACGATACCAATTACCGTGCTCTTTGTGATAATAAGAAGCAATCGGTATTAAACAGATATCCATATCTCCGTAAGCTTGCTGAATATCTTTAAAGTGCGGCGAATAACCGGTATCGCCTGCAAAGAATATACGCTTTCCTTGCTGCTCAATGACCCATCCGCCCCACAACGTAGCATCATTATCTTCATAAAGATAAGGTACCCAAGTTCGACTACTAAAATGATGAGCGGGAACAAAACTAATATCGAAGCCATTGGATTTTTTTGTTGAAAACCAGGTCATTTCATTGATGTTAAAACCTTGTTTAGGAAAGTGCTCTGCAAAACCTAGCGGCACAAAGTATTCTGCATTACTGCCTATTTTATCAATATCGTCTTTATTAAAATGATCATAATGAATGTGTGAATATAGCACCGCATCTACAGCTGCTATTTTTTGTTTATCAGGCCAAAGAGGTTCATTGCGATTAAATCCAGCACTTAAGCGAAAGGCCCAATTTACCGGCCAGTCAAACTGCTGACTAACGGGATCAAGTAATAAAGAGCTGCCGTTCGGCATCGTAATATAAAAGCTCGCATGGCCTAACCAGCGAATAGAGATACCGGTAGCTAATGAAGGGGATTTATTATCACCGATAAATTGACAGTTTTCAGCAGGAGTTTCACAGGTAACAACCGCGGAGGATGGATAGCAGTTTTCACGGCATGTTGTCGGGTAACTTTGTTTACCGGAGTAAATATTGGCAAAGCGTTTATCTGTAACTAAATCATTTTTATATTTAACCAGTGAATGCGCTTGTGCGACTTTATTTACGTTATTTGCCGTTGTACAGCCTAGCATCACAAAAAAAACACAGAAAAAGACAACAAACTTCATTAGTGCTCCGCTATTTTTAGTGTAATGCATCACGTTGACTTAACCTCGAACTTGACCGTCACCTAAAACAACAAATTTTTCTGTCGTTAAAGCGGATAAACCCATCGGGCCGTACGCATGTAATTTACTGGTTGAAATACCAATTTCAGAGCCCAAACCTAATTGCCCCCCATCAGAAAAACGTGATGAAGCATTAACCATCACAACAGATGAGTTAATTGCTCGAACAAACTTTTGGGTGCGACTGATATCTTGGCTAACAATAACTTCAGTATGATCTGAAGTAAATTCATTAATATGCTCAATCGCGTTATCAAAGCTTGAGACAATTTTTACCGCTATTTCTTGTGCTAGATATTCAGCGTGATAATCATCCGTTGTTGCCAAGCTAGCGCCGTCAAAGTACGATAAACTTTTCTCACAAGCATGCACTTTTACTTGTGCAGATTCAGCTAAAGCTTTTGCGGCGAGCGGTAAAAACTGTTCGGCAATATCTTGATGCACAATTAACGTTTCTAAGGCATTACAAGCGCTAGGTCGTTGTGTTTTTCCGTTAATTAAAATATTAACCGCTTTGGTGAGATCGGCATACTTATCAATAAATAAGTGACAAACACCTTTAAAATGCTGAATTACCGGTATTTGGCTATGCTCGGTAACATAACTAATAAGTCCTTCACCACCCCGTGGAATCACTAAATCGATACTGTCACGCTGTTTCAATAATTGCTCAATAACACGACGACTGGTATCAGGGATTACTGAAACGATGTTTCTATCGATACCTTGTTCATCTAATACTTTATGTAAACATTTCGCCAGAGCAATGTTACTAAATATAGCTTCTGAACCGCCACGTAAAATTACGGCATTACCTGACTTAATGCATAAAGCCGCAGCTTCAGCAGTAACGTTAGGTCGCGACTCATAAATCATAGCAATAACGCCAAGTGGAATCCTCATTTTGCCAACTTGCATGCCATTGGGGCGTAGTGACAAATTAGCAATATCACCTACCGGATCAGTTAGGGTAACAATTTCACGAATCGCATTAGCAATATCGACTATTCCTTGCTGAGTTAGCAATAGTCTATCAAGCATTGCGGTTGTTAAACCTTTCTCACGACCTGAGCTGATATCTTTAGCATTTTCAGCAATGATGTTTTCACTGTCATGCTCAATCGCTTTTGCCATATCGGTAAGTAGGTTGTTTTTTTGTGATGTCGTTAGTTGTGCAACAATCCGAGCAGCCTTTTTGACTAACTTGGCATTAGCTTCCATATTAAAAATGTCGCCATTTGCTTGGGTAATTTGTGTCATGTTTATTCTCAATTATGTTGATCAGATCTTTGATTTATAAAACAACCATATCATCGCGATGAATAATAACTTTACTGGGGCAAAAACCTAGAATATCGGTGATTTCGTTACTATTACAACCTTTTATACGCAACAAATCTTGTTGGCTGTATTGGCAGATGCCCTTAGCAATAACTTGTTTTGAGTTCGCATTCACAAGATCAACAGACTCTCCCGCAATAAACTTTCCGAGTATCTCATTTATGCCCGATGGTAATAAAGAAGCACCTTGGTTGATAATTGCGTTAACCGCGCCTTTATCAAGATATACTTTTCCGCTACTTTTTAAGGTATGTTTTAACCAATGCTTGCGTGCTTTAGTCGCTGTTTGCTTAGCCCTAAAACGTGTTCCAGGGTTTTCACCTTTCAATAACGATTCAAAAACATCATTTCGGCTACCATTTAATATATAAGTTTCAATGCCATTTTCTACCGCTTTTTCAGCCGCCTGAATTTTGGTTGTCATGCCACCTGTCGCAATCGCATTAGTCGTTGGACCTGCCATGGCATAAATTTCGTCTGTAATTTCGCTAATTTCAGGTATTAATTTCGCTGCTGGATTATGTCGTGGGTCTTGATCATAAACACCATCGACATCACTAAAAATAAATAGACAATCAGCATCACTCACTAAAGCAACTAAAGCAGCTAAGTTATCGTTATCGCCTACTTTCAATTCATCGGTGGCCACCGTATCATTTTCATTAACAATAGGGAGAATATTATTATTCAACAAAATACGTAGCGTATTTTTAATATTAATATAACGCTCTCGATCTTTTAAATCACCATGGGTAATTAAAAGCTGACTACAAGGCACATCAAAAAAACGCTGCCAATTTGCCATCATTTGCATTTGTCCAACAGAAGCCATAGCTTGTTTGGTGGGAATGGAGGGAATAAGAGAGCAATGTTGGATCAATTGCCGACCAGCAGCAACACTACCCGAAGAGACTAAAATAATTTCTTTACCTGCCTGTTGGCATTCTGTAATAAAACCTGCAATAGCGAGTAAATATTTTCCACTACAACCTTTATTCTCCGGTGAAACTAGCGCACTACCAACCTTGATCACCGCTCTTTTAAAATTCATTATACCCCCTAAAAATCTAACCTTTAGCATGCCCTGAAACAGTGCTATTATGCAATTGATTTTTAGGACTAATATAGAAGAGTTTGTTATTTTTAACGGCTTATTCTGAATTAATAGGAATAGTTGTTGTTTATAACGATTAGAACCGCCTCGATAGCGGAAATATTCGTACTGAAATAACAAATTGATGTTTTTTACCCCATTACTATTAAATGGTAAAAGTCGTTAAAAATGCAGTTACTAGCTACAATTCGTTAAAAAGTGCTGAGTTAACATCCAATTTTAACCACTTGGTGATAAATATTTCTCGAATAGTGTTTATGCTCCCTTAATTTATTTCTTAATTTTTACTGAAAAACACTTCAAATCAGATTATGATCCAGCCATATTATTTATTTTGTATTATTGAGCAATCATCAAATGCTGAATTTTTTACCCAGTTTACTTATCCATATTTTTTCATTAACAATGTATACCGTTAATACGATTTTTTGGTTAATTCCTATTGTTGCTTTTTCATTTTGTAAGGCAATTATCCCGCTCAACTTCTCACAAAAAATATTTAGCTATTTATTAGACCAAATGGCCAGTAACTGGGTTGCGGTAAATACACTTATTCAAAAGTTGTTTAATAAAACTCAAATCAATGTGACCGGTGCTGAGCAACTGACCATGAAAGAGTGGTACTTAGTGGTATGTAATCACCAAAGTTGGGTGGATATCGTCGTAGTCCAACGAGTATTGCACGGTAAAATTCCTTTTTTGAAATTTTTCTTAAAAAAAGAGTTAATTTACGTTCCTATTTTGGGCTTAGCTTGGTGGGCACTCGACTTCCCTTTTATGAAGCGTTATACCCAGTCATTCATTAAAAAAAATCCACACTTAAAAGGTAAAGATGTTGAAACAACACGCAAAGCCTGTGCTAAGTTTAAACATAAGCCTGTAAGTATCATGAACTTTATTGAAGGTACGCGTTTCACACAAACTAAACACGACAAACAAAAGTCCCCTTTTCAACACTTATTAAAGCCTAAAGCTGGTGGTATCGGCTTTGTATTAGGTGCAATGGGGGATAACCTACAAAAGATTGTAAATGTTACCATCCATTACCCAGAAGGCATTCCAACATTTAGCGATTTTTTAGCCGGGAGAATAAAACAAGTTAATGTCGATGTTGATGTTACAGAGATTAATGGTGATCTTATTGGTGACTATGTTAATGATCGACCATTTAAGATAAAGTTTCAGAAAAGGGTAAATCAATTTTGGCTAGAAAAAGACCAGAAAATGATAGCGTTTAATAATAGTTTACCTATTAATACTGAAAAATAAAGCAAGGGAATTAAAATGAGCGAACTGATTAGCACATGGCTGAATAACCAAGGTATCGCTCAAGATTATTTACCCTTAAGTACTTTATTATTTGGCTGTTTAGCCATCATTATTATGATGGCACTCGGTTTTTACATCGCCAAGCACCAAGTACTAATTATTCTCCACAAAATAGTTACCCGCACCAAAAACACTTGGGATGATTTGCTCATTGAGTACAATGTTTTTTCACGATTCGCCTTTTTAGTTCCCCTGTTACTGCTATTATTTCTAACACCTATTTTTATTTCCTCTCAAGCAATTTTCGGTTTATTACTGATAGTATTCGCCAAGATAGCATTATGCTTTCAAGTGGCACGCTGCCTAGATGCTATTTTAAATGTGGTAAATAATTTATATCAGCATACTGCTCGCGAGCGTTATTTGCCGCTAAACTCTACTATTCAAGTCATCAAATTAATCATCTATTTAGTGGCGTGTATTTTAGCTATCTCCTTTATTTTAGATAAGTCTCCTATTTATTTACTGAGTGGTTTAGGAGCATTAACAGCTGTTTTGTTATTAGTATTTCAAGATACGATAAAGGGCTTGGTCGCGAGTATTCAAATTTCTGCGAATAAAATGCTCGCGCCAGGTGATTGGATTGAAATACCCAATTATGGCGCTGATGGCGATGTTATTGAAATTGGCTTGAATACTGTAAAAGTTAAAAACTTTGATAATACGGTCACAACCGTACCCACTTATGCTTTGATTAATGGTTCGTTCAAAAACTGGCGGGGCATGATTAATTCAGGTGGCAGACGTATTAAACGCAGTATTATCATTGATATCAATAGTATTTCATTTTATCAAAACGAACAAATTGAAAAATTAAAGGAAATATATCTCTTAAAGGACTACTTACAACAGAAGTCTGATGAGATTAGTACTAGTTTACCTAACGATAGTGTTAATAGCCGGCAATTAACTAATGTCGGAACCTTTCGTGCTTACATCGAAGCTTACTTAAATAGTCACAGTAAAATTCACCAGCAAATGACCTGTATGGTAAGACAATTATCAGCAACCGAAGCGGGACTACCTCTAGAGATATATTGTTTCAGTAATGACCAAGACTGGAAAAATTATGAAGGTATTCAAGGTGACATTTTTGACCATTTATTCGCCATGGCGCCAGTATTTGAGCTCAGGGTCTTTCAACATCCTACTGGCCATGATTGGCAAAAAAGCAAACACTAACGTTGACGGATCACACCTTCTTGCATTGTTGAAGCAACTAATTGACCTTGACGATTAAATATTTGCCCTTTCACTAACCCCCTTCCGCCACTCGCTGAAGGGCTATCCATGACATAAAGTAACCAGTCATCAAAACGAAACGGACGATGAAACCACATGGCATGATCAATTGTGGCAATTTGTAAGTTAGGTTGCCAATGACTTAAACCATGTGGATATAGCGCGGTTGGTAAAAAAAGAAAGTCTGATGTATATGCAAGCATGTATGTGTGGATGCGTAAATCGTCAGGCAAGGAACCGTTCGCTTTAATCCACATTTGTGATTTTGCTTCAGTTTTTTCCGGTTGCAACCAGTTATACAGTTGCACTGGCCGCATTTCTATCGGCTTTTCAGCGAGAAATTTACCGCGAATTTCTTCAGGTATTTTATCTTGGTTATCAAAAATAAAGTCACTATAAGAAGCTAGCTCTTCCGGCTGTGGAACATCAGGCATGGCGTCTTGATGCTCAATACCAATCTCATGTTGCTGAAAAGAGGCGGTCATATAAAAAATATCTTTGCCATTTTGAATCGCTTTAACACGGCGTGTACTAAAGCTCTTGCCATTACGAATATTTTCTACTTCATAAACAACCGGTTTACTGGCATCACCAGGACGTAAAAAATAGGAATGAAGTGAATGAACAGTTCGATTGGATTCTACCGTTTCTTGTGCTGCAGAGACCGCTTGCCCCATAACTTGACCACCAAATAATACTCGAAACCCTAAGTCTTGGCTTTGACCACGGTATAGTCCTTGTTCGATTACCTCCAAATGTAATAAGGAAGATAAATCATCTAAAACTTGGCTCATGTTTCACTCTTTCAACTATATTTTTTTATACTATATCATATTAATATCGTGCGCTTTTAGAATGCCCAACCATAACTGTTGAATTTTCATACGGCACAGGGTAGTATCGAGAACTGTTCGTTTTGGCAAAATATTAAAAGAGAATTCGATGCAAGCATTATCAGATAGGGAATTATTGTTAGAAAGAAGACAATATACTCATGAGCAAGCAACATTATGGGATAAATTGTCGCTCGCACAAAAATTTGCAGCAAGCAGTATGACGCAGTTTGGCTATGATCTCTCTTTTATCAGAAACAGCAATAACGGTAGCCTTGCCATTTTGCAATGCAATGGTAAAGCAGCAACTATAAATAGTGAAGGCGATGTAAACACCATGCCAAATATTATTATTCGTCCTTAAACCTAACAGTTATACACTTACTCTTTCTTTATTTTCTCTGCCATTAATAAGAGCGCTTCAATTAATGACAGATAACCGCTTAAGTTATTGCTCGACCACATGCGCTTAATATGCGCTTCTTGTTTCGAGATATAGGCAACTAATCTTTTAAATCCTTCTTTGTCATAACTTTCATAACATTTTTTAGTAATCGGTTGTAGTTTCCCTTTTCCTTTTAAACACTCACGAAAAATCACCGCATAATTATTAATAAGTGGCGTAATAGTATCAAGCGTCTCCGATGATTCTGATTCATTAGTTTTTATTTTTTCTAAACGATGTTTGGCAAAATCTTCATGACGTTTTGCAATAAGTGCCATTGAGTCAACATACGACTTATTTTCTTTTTGTGTGCTGCTAAACTCCCGTTGAGCATTAAATAATTTACGCTGTAACCCTTCAGCCCTGAGATAAAAATAAATACTAATACCAATAAAAAGAGCAGTGATAAATAAAACGAAAAACATATAAAACCTATTGTTTATTACAGATAACACCTACGCTTTAGTGCTTTCACTTAAGCGAGATAAGAAAATATAAGGGTCGATATCTTGAGCCAACGGCGTACCATAAGCGTAACCAATTTTAACTGAGTGCTCACCTAAATTTGCAAAAACTCTGCCTTTTATTGTAGTAACTATGCGAGTTAATTTTTCTACGATTTCCTCTTCTTCTTGATGAGGGCATAAAAGTAAGTATTCGCCATCGTTAATCATGCCCATGGTATCAAATTCACCTCGGTACTCATTGAATATAATTGCTAATGTTTTTGAAACTTCAAGCATAACTTTATCATTAAAATGAAATGATAACTCTTGCCAATTCACTATTGATAAATACCCTATCGCCAAAGGGTAATCGAATTTCCTCGCCATTTTATAATTTAATTGATAAATATTTTTAGTCTGAAATGGGCTTGCTAAGAAGTCTATGGGTTGATCAACCTCATCGTATACTTTATTCAACCTCAACCTTCTATGCCTTAACATGAAAAAACTAAAAATGAGTAATAAAAGGATAATTGTTACAATCAGTAAATAAATCATTTGTTTTTGTTGGATATATTTACTAGTAAATTGACTGCGTAATTTACTTTTTTCCGCTAGTTTAAGTAATAAATTTCGGCTCTTAACATTAGCATTTAACTCTTCATTATTTGTGGTTATCGTGCTCTGATTATGTTTTTTATAAGCAGATTTAAAAATTTCAAGATAACGTTTATGCATTTTAAGGGCATTGGGGTAATCATGATGTTGTTGATACATATTACTTAATAAAAGGTATAACTGGCTTTGTTTTATTGATAAATTTACATCTTTAGCAATTAACTCTGCTTGAAGTAAATATTGATGATATAAAGCTGATTTATCTAAAGAATGAGTGGTGTTCGCCAAAAAAATAAGTGTCGACAAGTAGGGTTTAGTTAAGTTTCTGTCTTTAAATATTTTTGCAGCAGACAATAAAGACTTATAAGCATTTTGATATTCTTTTTGCTGTAACAATACTTCTGCAAGCCCTAGCTCAGCGTATGCAACCTGAATAGGTGCTTTTTTTTCTCTACTATGTTTTCGTGCTTCCCAGTATGCATTATAGGCATCATCCAATAAATTTAGCCGTAAATAAGTTCGCGCCAAGTTTAAATAGGTTTTATTTATACTCGACGTTTTTTCTAAATCAAACCTCAGTGTTAATAATTTATTTTCCATCGTTAACGATGTTTGATAATCGCCTAAGTAATAATGTGCAGTCGATAAAATTTCTAATAAGGTGAGATGATCCGCATATTGTGGATTATTTATCAGTAATTGCTCTACCTGTTTAAGATCATCCAATGCAAAGTCGTTTTTATTTTGTAAAGCGTAAGCAACCGCTCGATAACTTAAAGCAATCAATCGAAACTTGAGGTCTTCAATATGATCCGCTATCACAATAACATTTGCCGCTACTCTTTGTGCTTGTTGATAGTTTTCCTTTTTATAATAACCATCAGTAATTTTTAGTAATAAATTAAGCTTGATTGAATTTTCAAGTCCCAACAAAGTCAGTCCATCTTGGGCAAACTGAAAAGCATCAGTATATTCACCTTTGTTATTAGCAACATCAGATAGTAAAACAAACATTTTCCCCAGTGTTTTATTACTATAGCTTTCTCTAGATTCAATAATATTTCTTGATAGGATAATTATTTTCTCATAAGAGAGCGCTTCAGCATCTTGCAGGAAATACTTATTTACATCGATAATGTTTTTTTCAACAGGTAACAGATCATCTGCAATACAGAATGACATATTAATTATTCCCAACAGAACGAACAGTACTTTATAAAACATTTCGGACTAAATCCCCTTATTCATAAGACTCAACATCGCTAAATTTATAGACATAATCAGGAGTTAGCTGATTATTAATAATAAAGGTTTACAAGAAGAGTTCAACGCTTATAATGAGTTTCGAGTTTCTGAAACTCGAAAAGGGCAAATCTAGTGAAAGCTAGAGACGCAAAGTTACCGGTCTACGGGGAAACCTATGATAGCGGAACTGCCAAATTTAGATATAGTGGGGGCTTGTCTTTCTTTTGAACAGTCAGCTTTCGGTATACTTTGCGGAGCCTTCCCTTCTCTCCATCTTGATGTATATCTTCAGCGTAAAATCCATAAAAAGTATTATTTACAGTTTTTCTTCATAAAATGTATATATATATAGCACTTTACTTGTTTTTCCTAGAAAATGGTCTATGAGTAAATTTTACCGTGTTATGGCAATTGGGATGGGACAATGAAATATCGTGATTCCATAAAACAAGCAGAACAAAAAATGACTATGGCCGTAAAAAAATTACAGCTCTGGCATTTACCTGCCAGTCCAATAAATTACGCCGTAAGCTACGAGTATATTAGTAAAAAGAATACCGCTCTCAATGCTGCTATCGAGTCCCAACTTTCACTCGGCAAGAAACTTGATAATTTTTTCATTGAAGAAAATTACCGTCAATTCATTTTAGGGCAGAGTAAATTTAGAGATGAAATTATAGACGAACTTGATGACGTTGTGACAAGTGTCGAAAATAATCATCAAAAGTCATCAAAAGGTATTGAACAGCTCATCTCCACACTAGACGGCAACTTGTCGAGTATCCAATCTACAGATAAGAAAAAAGTCATCGCGGCGGTGAATAAAATACGCCAAGTCACACAATCTTTTAAACTACATCAACAAAAACTTGCTGAAAACATTTCATTTACACGTAAAAAGACCATGGCATTACAGCTTGAACTGAAAGAAGCCCGAAAAGAAATTTACATGGACCCACTCACTGGTCTCTACAACAGAAAAGCCATGTCTAAACATTTAGATATCTGGTTAACAGAAGATCCTAGCCGACAAGTTGCAGCTATCGTAATAAGTATCCAAAAATTAGCCGAAATTAACCATCAGTTTGGACATTTAATTGGTGATGTTCTCCTTGCAAAAATAGCCAATAAAGTCAGCAGTTATGTTGACGATAGCGGTTTACCTATTCGTTCGGGTGATGATGAAATTTTAGTTTTATTACCTGACGTCAATAGTAGTAGTGCTATCGAAATAGCAAATAAAATCAGCCAAGGTGTTGAGAAACTTCGCTTTATCAGTAGTAAATCTGGTGTTAGATTACCTAAAATGTCACTGTCCATTGCTGTTGATAATTTTAACGTCGCCGAAAATGTAAACAATATTATCAAGAAAACAAGTAAGTTATTAGCGGATAAAAAGCTTATCCAACCGAATAACTTAATTTAAATACCCTTTATTTTTACTGCTTCAATTTCATGCAACTTATCCGCTAAAGACATTATATTATTTTCAGAAAAAACCTCAATACCATGCTCTCTTAATAACGCAACAGTAATACCTTCACCGCTAATCTTATTTTTTGTAAAAGAACCATCGTAAATATTATGACTGCCACAAGATGGACTTGATTCTTTCATTAAAGCAAAGCGGATTTTATATCGCTGGCATAAACGTAATGCTATTTGCGCCCCCTGGTAAAAAGCGTCACTTACATCAATTCCTTGATGTGTGAGCACGGTTTTAGAGGATTGTGTCTTTTGGCTACATGATGGTGAGTATTTTTCCCAAACATCGGAAATAGTATTGATTTGAATTTCAGCTGCTGGGCGAGGAGTATTAAGCCCCCCCGAGACCTCAGGACAAATAGAAATCAATCGTTCTTGATTTTTCCACTGTTGAATTATTTCATCTGATAAAGAATTCGCCCTACCGTCATAACGCACCTTGTGCCCAAGAAAGCAGGCACTAGTTAATATCTTTTCCACTTTTTTAAGTACCTTATTCAAATTACCCTTGATAATACGGCACCTTAATGCGAGTAACAACGGTACAATTTCGCCCTTGCGCCTTAGCATTATATAAAGCTTTATCGGCTTGCTGCAGTAACTCATTACTTGATTGTCCGTGATTAGGGTAAATTGCAATGCCAATAGATAGTGTCACCCTGTCTAATTTTTGCGTTTGATAACTTACTTTTTGTTCGGCTACGCAATGACGGAGTTTTTCAGCTAAAATATGTGCGTCTTTTAAGCCTGTATCCGGACATATAATACAGAACTCTTCACCACCATAACGACAAGCAATATCCTCTAGCCGTAAATTTCGTTTAAATTGCTCAGCAACCATTTCCAATACTTTATCTCCGGCTTCGTGACCATGTGTATCGTTAAAGTTTTTAAAATGATCAAGGTCAATCATTAATACAGCCAAGCAGCCATCATGTCTTTCGGCACGATTTAATGCCTGTTCAAAAGCTTCGAGCATAAAGCGACGATTATATAACTCGGTAAGTGGATCTCTAATCGCTTGATTACGTAGCGTGTCTTTTAGTTGAATATTAACTAATGCACTGCTTAATTGTGGCGATAAATTACACGATAAACTTTGGTATTGTTCTTCTATAACTTTAGCCGCTGAGACGAGCTGTAAAATTCCAATAAACTCTCCCTCATGAATAAGATCAACACAAGAATTGTAACTTGTATAATGATATTTATTTGCACGAGCTTCATTCGGCTCCTGCTCCGGTAACAACCAGCGGTTTTTCGTCATCGTGGCAATATCATGATGCCAATCGACTCCCCAATGACTCACTTCATTAAGGCAACTGTTTTCATCAAGCAAAAATATAGCACCACTTAATGATGGCAGTAATTTAGGCATGATATTTAATAGCACAATCGCGGCATCATCGAGAGAGTTAGCAGCGTTTAGCATGGTCGTCATCGTTTGAATAAGTGTGATTTCTCGCGTTCGAGTGATAATTCGAGACTCTTGTAAAGCTCTTTCATTGTTCACTGCTTTTTTTATCAAGCCAATCGCTAAAACCCCGAAAATAAACACGACAATGATTGAAGAGAAAATAATCACCATAAAGCTCAAACGCATATTTTGGAGAGCTTGTTGGTAATCGTCGGCAAGCATTGATGTTCGAACAATCAGGTTTGAATTTTTATCATAAATAGCCAAATACATCATATTTTTATTTAAGGTATTGCTATAGCGATAAACGACCCCTTCATCATTTTCTAATGCCAAACGAACCTCTAATCGCTGTAAGTAATTATCTAGCTGCTTAATTTCTTGGTAAGGAATTGACGAGTCGGCTAATACATCACCATTACCGCTAATGTATGTGATACGAGAGGATGACATTTTGGCCATATTTTTTGCTGATTTGTCTAACGCTTTAGCGAGCGTTTCCTCACTTGTCTGATTGATAAGTTCTCTAACTTCTGAGAGAGAAAAAGTCGCAAAAATGCGTAACTTTTGCTCGAGTTGCTCACGTAAGGTTTCCTTTAAATGAAACTCTATGTTTACCATGCTGACGATAAAAATAATTATCATTACTGTCGTAGGCATGGTTATAATTTTATGGTGTAACTTCATATTATATTTGCCAGATCAATATAAAAAATACAGATATCCTTTATGAACAAAGGCTTATTTTACCTGTAAGTTTTGAATCAGTTTACATCAATATTTTTGACATGAATTTAGGTTTTATATTTTAAAAAATATAAAAACAACGTCAGTATAGATTAATCTTTCATTTCTGTACAAAAAACAACCAGTATTATTATAAATAAATAACTCTTGGTAAATTCTCTATATTGTTGCCGGTAAATCAAAGAACTGTGCATTGATAACGCTTTGCTCAAAAAAATCAACGACAGTTGAAATTTTTTCTCATATACTGAAGGTAGTATATAAAATCCTACTACTAAGAGAGAAAATGAGTTATGAAGAAATTTACCTTAGCGATTGCTGCTACTGTTATGATGGCATCTCCTGTATTTGCTGGTGATGCGGCGGCAGGTAAAGCTAAAACTGGCATGTGTGCTGCCTGTCATGGCGCTGCTGGTATTTCTGCTGTGCCAATGTACCCAAACCTTGCTGGTCAAAAAGAAGCTTACATTGCTAAACAACTTAGAGACTTTAAATCAGGCAAACGTAAAGATCCAGTGATGGCTCCTATGGCAATGGCTTTAAGTGACGAAGATGTTGCTAACGTTGCGGCATACTACGCTAGCTTAAAGTAACTTCTTTATGATTGATGAGTATATTATCATCATAAAAGTTACTCAAAAAACGCTCATTTGAGCGTTTTTTTATCGCTAATTATGCCTTTGAATAAGCTCAAGAAAAGTATGACCATAACGCGCAAGTTTAGTATCACCAATGCCATTAATATTCAGCATTTGTTGTGAGGTTTGCGGCTTAATACGTGCTAATTCTGATAAAGTTGCATCGTTAAAGACAATGAAAGGGGCGATATCTTCCGCATCGGCAATTATTTTTCGCATGTCTCGTAATTTAACGAATAGCGCACGATCGTATCGATTATCAGTTTTTTCACGCTGCCAGTAACTCGCTTTTTGTAAACGAGGAGAGGCAAGCATTAATCGTTCTTCTCCTTTTAATATAGCCCTTGATGCTTGGGTTAAACAAAGGGTCGATTGTTGAGAAATATCTTGCTGAAGAAACCCTAAGTGAATTAACTGCCTGATAATAGCAAACCAATATCCTGGCGTTTTATTTTTCCCAATGCCAAAAGTAGACACTTTTTCATGCTGGCACTGTTTGATTTTTTCCGTTAATTCCCCTCTCAATACTTGTACTACATGCTCAATATCGCCATTTTGCTTAATACGGAACACGCACGATAATACTTTTTGTGCCGCTTCTGTGGCATCAAACTGGGAAGGAGGGTCCAGGCAAATATCACAGTTGCCACATTTTTTAGTGGTAAATTCAGCAAAATAATTTAGTACCACTTGTCGTCGGCAAGTTTGTGCTTCAACAAAGCCTTTCAGGGCTTGAAAACGCTGCAATTCAACATTCGCCCGTTGCTCATTTTCACCATCAGCTATGCGTTTGCTAATGCGCTCAACATCTTTTTCATCATATAAAAATAACGCTTCTGCAGATAAACCATCGCGTCCAGCACGGCCAATTTCTTGGTAATAAGACTCTAACGTTCTTGGCGGCTCAAAATGAATAATAAAACGCACATTCGATTTGTTAATCCCTAGGCCAAAGGCAACTGTCGCGATCACGACTTGAATATTATCTTTAGAAAATCCATCTTGCACAATACTGCGCATCTCATTTTCCATACCTGCGTGGTAGGCAGAACAATTGACACCCGCGCCGGCCAGCATTTTGGATAGTTTTTCAACTTGCCAACGACTCTGGCAATAAACAATTCCGCTATCATCACCACGTTTTTTAATGTAGCGAAGTACTTGCTGATCGCCTTTATATTTATCTGCTAGCGTCAATCTGATATTAGGACGGTCAAAGCTATCAAGGTGAATATATGGGTCATGTAAACCAAGCTGGAGCAGAATATCTTTACGAGTTGTAACATCGGCAGTTGCCGTTAATGCCATTACCGGGACTAATGGAAACCGCTGCTTTAAAGTATGAAGTTGCGTATAAGCCGGGCGAAAATCATGTCCCCACTGAGAAATACAATGTGCTTCGTCAATAGCAAACAAACTTATTTGCATACTGGCAAGACCTTGCATAAAGTAATAGTTTTTTAACCGCTCAGGAGAAACATAGAGTAATTTAATTTCACCACGTGATAAACGTTGAAAAATATCATTGATGGTTTCTTGCTCTAAGCTTGAATTAACATAAGCAGCAGCAATGCCTTGCCGTGTTAAACCGTCAACCTGATCTTTCATCAAAGCTATTAATGGTGATACAACAATAGTAACCCCTGGCAATAAAATAGCGGGGAGTTGATAACACATCGACTTTCCGCCGCCTGTTGGCATCAAAACTAAACTGTCTCGCCCTAAAAGTAACTGTTGAATGATCTCGAGTTGACCACAGCGAAATGACGAATAACCAAAATGATGCTTAAGTGCATCTTCAAGTTGAGACTGTGATACTGCAGGAGGAGTTATTGGCAACGGGATAAGCTTTATTAAAATATTAAAGGGAATATTTTACCTCAATCGAGACGAAGTCGAGAGCACTATTTTAGCTTATTTCTTGAATGGCCCTAAAGGTAAGTGCTAATGCACCAACGAGACATCAGACCAGTTGATTGATAAAATCAGGCTACTCAAAAAAACGGAACATTTATGTCCGCGAACCTAAAACAAGAACAAATGATTGAAAAGTTAATCCATTTTTGGACAGATAACATCCCTTTCAATAAACTTATTGGCTTAACGGTCAGTAAGTTTGATTGCAAAACCTCAGAAATTCGTTTTGCTTGGCAACAACAATTAGTGGGTAATCCTTTACAGAAAATACTTCACAAAGGGGTAACCGCCACAGCTCTCGATTTTGCAGGTGGCGTTGTAGTTGCTGCAAACATGATTGAGCAACTAGAGCATAAAACAGCCGAGTCTATTCAACAATGCTTAAGTTGTTTAGGTACTATTGATTTACGTACCGACTATTTACTCCCTGGTCGTGGTGAAGAATTTATTACTACGGCCCATATAATTCGTAGTGGTAACAAAGTTGCCGTTGCACGTATGGAGTTGCACAATGAAAAGGGCGACCATATTGCCTGTGGGACAGCTACATATTTAGTCGGTTAACGTTTGACAATAATCAGTCTCAATATGTTTACATCCTTATGACTTCCAGCACTAGGGTAAAGTGATCAAAAAATCGGTATTAAACATCATTGTGCTATAATTGACCTCTTTCTTTACATGCAATCCATTTACTGACACATAATGACTTCAACCAATCTTAACGAACGCAATGGTGTAATTAACGCCGTTAGTGCTTATTTACTTTGGGGCTTAGCCCCCATTTATTTTAAATTAATTTCTACCATCAGCGCTGATGAAATTATGGTCCATAGAATTATATGGTCTAGCTTGTTATTACTCATTGTTGTTGTACTAAGCAAAAAATGGCAAATCTTAATTCAAACGATCAAACAACCAAAAGTTATTGCTAAGCTTGCCTTGTCTGCTTCATTTTTGCTGGTAAATTGGTTTTTATTTATATGGGCGATTAATAATAATCACCTACTTGATGCAAGCCTAGGATACTTTATTAATCCATTGTTTAGTGTTGCGCTCGGGGTAATATTTTTAGGAGAGCGTTTACGTAAAATGCAGAAGTTTGCGGTTGCTTTAGCTTTAGCTGGTGTATTAATTCAGCTAGTGGCTTTAGGTTCATTGCCAGTAATATCTCTGGCATTGGCGGGTACCTTTGGAATTTACGGCTTGCTACGTAAAAAAATGCACTTAGATTCATTTGTCGGCTTGTTAATTGAATCGAGCATGATGTTACCTTTAGCACTAATTTATTGGTTACTATTTGTTGATAGCAGTACTGCTAACATGTTTGGAAATAGTGCAAATTTGAATATGTTATTAATGGCCGCAGGTATTATTACCACTGCACCTTTATTGTGTTTTACTGCCGCTGCGAAAAGGTTGACCTTATCAACATTAGGTTTCTTTCAATATATTGGCCCAAGTATCATGTTTGTCTTGGCAACTTTTTATTATCAAGAAGCATTACAAACGGAAAAGTTATTTACCTTTGCAGCAATTTGGTTAGCCTTAATTATTTATAGTCTTGATTCATTACAAGCGAGAAGAGAAAGAAAGAGAGAAAAACAAAAACTTTCACTAAACGTATAAATTTATGGAGTGGTGAGTTGTAGAGGTAGGGTAATATCAAAGCTTGCCCCCTTATCCGGCTCACTTTTTATTTTTATCGTACCTTGTAGCTTTTGACTAATAATATTATAAACGATATTCATGCCCAAACCTGTTCCTCCTGAGTTTCTCTTAGTCGTAAAAAAGGGCTCAAAAATATTATCCAGTACATGTTGGTTCATCCCGCAGCCATCATCTTTAAAAGTTAAGACGACCTTATCTTCTTTAGACTTTAATAATACTATCGTGATATTACCTGATGTTTTATCGGCAAAGGCATGCTTTAACGCGTTAGTGACTAAGTTAGTTAAGACCTGTGCCAACGCACCAGGAATAGTAGTTATGATAAACTCACTTTCTCCACTGTAATGATAATTAACACGAAAGCGCTTCATTTCAGCAGATAATGTCGACATTACCTCTTCAATATAATTCACTAAGTCAATTTCCCGTTCTTCTCCGACTACTTGATCTGCCGCGACTTGTTTAAAGTTGTTTAGCAATTCAATAACACGTTCCAGTGCGTTAGTATTCAAGCGAGATGCCTCATCGATCCCAGAAAAATAACGTGCCATTGCTGAACGCGTTAAGTTACCACTCTCAAACTTTTCTCTGATTTTGTGAGTACTTTCTAAAGCTGAGCTAGTTGACGTTACCGCAATACCTAATGGCGTATTTATCTCATGGGCAACACCCGCAGTTAATGCGCCCAACGAAGCCATTTTTTCAGATTGAACTAATTGCTCTTGCATACTTTGCAAATTTTCTAAGGTGTTACTGAGCTTACGTGTCGTGCGTTTATTTTTAATAAACAGAAAGACGACTAATACAGAAATTAGTACTAATAAACTGATAAATATCGACATCAAAATTAGGTAAAACTTTTGTTTATCGATACGCTCTTTTCGCTCTTCTAACTCTTCATTTTTTTTACTAAGTTGCACTCCTTGCTGACTTATTTGTTGTAGTTGCTGTTGTAAAATATCTTTATTTGCTGATATCTTTTCTGCCATCGACTGGTTTTCTTGTTCTTTATTAAACACTGAACTTTGTTGATGCGATAAATCTTTTTTGGCCGAAGCAAGTTGAGTGGCAATTTTCCTTAATTGTAATTCCTTCGCTTTAATTGAACGCTGTTGTTGTTCAATATCCACTTTTAATACTTGTAACTCGGTTTGACGATCATCTGCTATTTTTTCTCTACTCTTTAAATTACGATTCAAGATTTTTAATTTTTTTTCTGTTGAAGATATTTGCTTTTCTTGATCGATGAGCTTTTGATTGAGACTGATCTCGCGCTTTCTAATTACTTGCATTGCTAATTCTGTTTCTCTGTATAAGGTTGCAATATCAAGCTCAGTTCCTCCCAAGAATAGAAGTTCTGCAGATATAGTTAAATTTTCAAAATAAATATTCGGCTTATTAATTTCAAAGCTAATGACCTCATTTTCTATATTATTCAACATGTTGATCATCACATTGTGTTTATCTACACTATTATCCGTTATTAATAATGTCTCGCTACTACGTAAAATAGAGACAATTTCGGCCAGTTCATTATTTCGATTTGTCGCAACAAATAATAAATCAGCTTTTTTCCCTTCTTGAATATTTTTTATGATGCTTATAGTGACAGGTTTATTTTTAATGATAAGTTTTGACATGGTTCTATTGAGCAATTGAGCAAAGGCTTCGTCACCATATACACCAACAATATAGCCAGACTTATTTTCCTCATTTGGCCAGTTCACATGCTTAATAAAGTTATTTAGATATGCGGCCTTAATTTGGTCACTAGTCAATTGCTGAGCATGAGAAGAAAAAGTAAAACTAATAAAAAAACAAAACAACATCAACAAGTAATTGCTAACGAGCATTAGTTTTTTCATCATTAAATGTTCCTTTTTTGTAATATATTTTTACTTTACTGTTTTTCATAAAAAAAAGCACTTAAAACTTGAGTCAGTAAAAGTGCTTTTATTGCAGTTCAATTATAACAAAGCTAAGCTCTATTCCTCTTTACCAAATAGAGTTACTTGATTACGGCCATTTTCTTTTGCGTAATACAGTGCACTATCGGCTTGGTTCATTTGCTTGGCTAGTGTCTCTTTGCTATTACAAACCATACCTATACTCACCGTAAAAACAATATGGTGATCTTCATAAGAAACTTGTGATACTGCGATATCTCTACGAAGATCATCCAGTTTATTATAAAGCTGGTCTTCATCAGTACCGTGTATAACTACAGCAAACTCTTCGCCACCTAACCGAGCGGTTAAACCTGTTCCTATATGTTTGCGCATGTATAAAGCTAACACTTTTAAAACATGATCACCGGCTTCGTGTCCGTAGGTATCATTTACTTTTTTGAAGTAATCTATATCTAGCATAGCAATACAATATGACATGTTTCTTTTGATATATTGGGGAACAAGCTGTTCTGCTTTGGTAAAAAAGGCGCGTCTATTCGGTAAGTCGGTTAAATAGTCGGTATTCGCTGCTTTTTGAATTTCTGCTATGTTATTTAAGTTTTCAATGTTTTGGGTAATACGACAATAAAACTCTTCAGGACAAAAAGGTTTACGTAGGAAATCGTCGGCACCATTTTTAATAAAACGTGCTGAGTGCATACCGTTATCTGCGCCAGAAATACCAATAATCGACAGTTGATCACGACTATAAATTTTTCGAATTTCATTGGTTAATTCAATGCCATCCATCTTTGGCATTTCTAAATCGGTGATCACCAACTTAATATCTCTATGCTGCTTCAAGCGTTCAAGTGCTTGCACACCATCATTCGCTAAATAAACACTAAAGTTTCGACGTTTTAATAACTGAGAAACATAATTTCGTGCTGCCGAAGAATCGTCAACGACAAGTATCCCAGTGCTAGTGTTTGTTATTTGCCAATGTAAAATTCGTTTTAAATAAAGGAAGGCTTGGCTATTCTCTTTTGGGATGTAATCCACAACAGGTTGCGCCAGAATTTTTTGTCGAGTAGTTTCATCCATTTTACCTGTCATAACAACACTGGCAATACCATGAGAAAGTACACAAGGTATTGCTTCACCATTTGGCGCATCGGGTAAGGCGTAATCAATAGTTGCAGCAAAAAAATCATTATTGCCTTGTAAAATACTTTCCACTTCAGCGAGAGTAGTGGCAATAGTAACCTGATAATTTAATGCCTCACCAATTTGCTTAATAACACGCGCTATCGGTTTACTGTCTTCTACTACGAGCAATTGCTTTGACATATAATTTAACCTTATTATTTATATTTAGACTATAGCTTGTAAATTAGCATAGGCAACAACCAGCCATTTGCTACCTGCATCAGAAAAATTAACCTGTATACGACTCTGGGCACCCGAGCCTTCATAGTTCAATACTACACCTTCGCCAAACTTAGCATGCACCACTGACTGACCTAGGCTAAATCCGCTATTTTCAAAAGTATCCAAAGTAAACGTTGAAGAAAATTTCCCCTTGGTTGAAGGACGAGTTACTTGATTCTGTAAGCGAATTTCTTCGGTACATTCCGGAGGTAACTCACGTAGAAACCGGCTAGCTTTATGGTTTTTCTCTTGTCCGTAAAGACGGCGACTTTCTGCATGACACAAGTATAGCTTATTCATCGCGCGTGTCATGCCGACATAACATAAACGGCGTTCTTCTTCTAAACGGCCGATTTCCTCTACCGATTTCTGTGATGGAAACATCCCTTCTTCCAAACCGGCGATAAACACCAGTGGAAACTCCAAACCTTTCGCAGAATGCATCGTCATTAACTGCACAGCCGGTTCGTGATCATCAGCTTGCGATTCGCCCGCTTCAAGAGCAGCATGAGTTAAGAATGACGTCAATTTAGTTTGTTCTTCAATTAACTCAGGGTCGGCTTCAAATGTTTGACAGGCGGTAACTAGCTCATTTAAATTTTCTATTCTTGCTTCAGCACGTTCGCCTTTTTCAGCTTGGTACATAGCTTTTAAGCCACTATGTTGAATAACAAAATTGGCTTGTTGGTCGAGATCTAAGTGGCTAGAGTCATCTTCCATTTGATCAATAATACTAACAAAGTTTTCAATAACTTTAGCACTACGACCTTTGAGTTCATTATTTTCTAGCATAAACTGACAGGCTTGCCACAGTGTCATTTCTAAACTGCGAGCGGCGTCACGTATTAATGAAAGGCTAGTGTTACCAATACCACGTGTTGGTGTATTGATAATACGCTCAAAAGCCGCATCGTCATCACGGTTATTTAACAAGCGTAAATAAGCAAGAGCATCTTTAATTTCTAATCGTTCGAAGAAGCGCTGTCCGCCATATATTCGATAAGGTAAACGACTTTGTAAAAGTGCCTCCTCGAGTAAACGTGATTGCGCGTTACTACGATATAAAATAGCAACATCGTCTAAGCTGCCTTCTTTGCGCCAATCAGTAATTCGGCCGGCAATAAAGCGTGCTTCATCAATTTCATTAAAGGCAGTGTAAATAGATATTTTTTCGCCCGCTTCATCTTCTGTCCATAATTTTTTACCTAAGCGATTATTATTATTTGCAATTAGCTTATTGGCGGCATTAAGTATGTTAGCGGTTGAACGATAGTTTTGTTCTAAACGTATAGTTTTCGTGTCGTCAAATTCATTTAAAAAGCGTTGAATATTTTCAATTTTTGCACCACGCCAGCCGTAAATAGACTGATCATCATCACCGACAATCATTACTTTGCTTGATGCTTTACCCAAAATATTTAACCACGCATACTGAATAGCATTGGTATCCTGAAATTCGTCTACCAAAATATGCTTAAACCTTTGCTGATAATGAGCAAGTAATACCGGATTATTTAACCAAAGTTCATGGGCACGTAATAGTAATTCAGCAAAATCGACTAAACCGGCACGATCACATGCTTCCTGATATCCCTGATAAACCTTAACAAAAGTTTGTTCTGTTGGGTCGTCATAAACTTCAATATGTTGTGGACGGATACCTTCATCTTTTTTACCATTGATATACCATTGCATTTGCTTTGGCGGCCAACGTTTTTCGTCAATACCGAGCGATCGCACGATACGCTTAACCAAGCGCAACTGATCGTCAGAGTCGAGTACTTGAAAATTTTGCGGTAATTTAGCCTCTTGAAAATGCATACGTAATAAGCGATGTGCTAAACCATGAAAAGTCCCTATCCACATACCATGAACATTGCCTTCAACGGTTTGCTCAACGCGGACACGCATTTCTGCAGCGGCTTTATTAGTAAAAGTAACCGCTAAAATACTGTGAGATGAGGCTTTCTCAACCTGCATTAACCAGGCAATACGTTGTACTAAAACTCGCGTTTTACCACTACCTGCGCCAGCCAAAACCAACATATTTTGCAAAGGAGCGGCAACCACATCACGTTGTTTTTCATTGAGAGAATCGAGTAGTTCTGAAACGTCCATAACGGAAAAATAGCCTTAGAAAAGTTGTAATTATTTGTTGAAAGTACAGTATAGGTAAATTATAACAAGTGATGCAGTTCGCTAATATCAGATAATTCAATATTAGGTAAAACAGTCAGTGGATGACCGACATCGTAACAAGAAACCCAGGCGGTTTGACAGCCTGCATTTATCGCTCCTTGAATATCAGCACGACCACAATCACCAATATGTAATAATTGTCCGGGTGCAATTGCCAATTGCTCGCAAGCGACTCTAAACATATCAGCATGTGGTTTTTGTCGTAATTGTACTCTTTCGCCACTTGGCAAGGTCACTAAATCTCCAGCATGAAAACGATATTCAAAATAAGATGATATCCCTATTTTGTCCGTATTGACATTGCCGTTACTTATCGCAACCAATGGGTATTTTTTTTGTAGATTTTTCAACAGTTGATGTACGGCTGTCGGTACCACAAAATCACTGCGTTGTTGTACAAAATAGGCCAACGCCATGGTTGCGGCCTGTGCTGCAGCTTTGTCATTTAAGCCTAATGATTTTAATCCTATGGTATAAGTGGCTAAGCGTACATCACCAACATGGTGAATTAAATTAGGGTTTATTTTTAATGCTTGTTGGCGAAATGGCCACCAAAATTGATGATCGAACACCGTATTTTTTGACAAGTGAGCGAATGCAGGCTGCGCTGAAAAAAATTCAAAAAAGTATGCCACCATTTTTGCATCAGTTGCTATCATCACTGGATAGTTACTATATAAGGTATCGTCAAGATCAAAGCTTATTGCTTTAAAAGGCGCTAAACGACGATAAAATTTCATCAGCTGAATTATTTACACAATTGTTGAAAAAGTAACTTAGCAACAAGCTTTCTAAATTGACTTAATAACAAGGTATCCATTCGTGGATCAAAATGGTCGGTATCAGCACTGCTAATTGCTAAAAAACCTATTTCGTCATCAACATGGTTCAGTTTAATAAGCACGACTGAACCCTCTTGATTTTGGGAAAAAATCAAATCTTGTTCACTTTTTTGTAAACGTCCAAAATAGTAATCTTCTTTCGCTAAACGATTATGCATCACTCCTGCACAGTCATTCTTCACAATACTTGAATGTTCAACTGATGTGCCATCTTTTAGCCAGACCTTTAAACCAGACAAAGACAATAATTCAGTGGTCGCTTGATACAGACAATCAAGTAATTCGCTGGCAGAATCGCAATCAAGTAAACGTAAATACAAATCACTGTATAAAGCAAAGAGTTGCTCATTCTGATTAGCTATTGCCATCAGTTGGGTAATTTCTTCTTCTAAATTGTGAATTTTTTGACGTTGTAGGCTCTGCTGTCTCTCAACTAAAGACACAGTGCCACGATTTTGATCTGCTAAACGCAAACTATTGATCATCTCAGGATTACGATTAAAAAATTCTGGATTATCATGAAGAAAATCGATAACTACATCATCAGTTAGTTTTAATTCGTCTAACTGTATTGGGTTTGAATCGCTCAATTTATTTCTCTGCTTATTAAATTTGGATCTTACGTATTAATAGAGCTGAAGCCCTATCTACAATTATATTCAGTTATGCGTAATTGACGTTATAAATGTATTTGTCCGTCAAATACATGCACTGCAGGTCCGGTCATTTTTACCGAATTACCAGGGCCTTTCCAATATATTTTCAATTTGCCACCAGGCAATTCTACCGTAACATTTCGTCCTAATTTATTTTGTGTTTGACCGATAACTACCGCCGCACATGCGCCACTGCCACAAGCTAAGGTTTCACCAGCACCCCGTTCATAAACGCGTAACTTAATATAGTCAGGCGAGACGATTTCCATAAAGCCAATATTAGCTTGCTGAGGAAATCGCTCATGGTGTGACAAAGCTTTACCTAATTTCGCAACAGGGGCGTCGGCAATAGAGTCAACGGTAAGCACGCAATGTGGGTTGCCTAAAGACACCGCACCACATAAAACGGTTTCGTCATCGCTACGGAGAATATAGGTACCTTCTACCTTTTGAGCGGTAAACGGGATTTGGCTTGGTTCAAACTTTGGCGTCGGCATGTTCACAGAAACCGTGCCGTCTCGTTCAACAAATAATGTCATTTTTCCAGACTGAGTTGAGACCTTAATTTTATTTTTATTGGTTAATCCTTTTAAGCGCACAAACTTAGCAAAACAACGTGCACCATTACCACATTGCCCAACTTCACTACCGTCGGCATTAAAAATACGATAATGGAAGTCTAGATCAGGGTCGTACGGTGGTTCAACAATTAAGACTTGGTCGAAACCAACACCAAAATTTCGATCCGCTAATTGCTTTATTTGCTCAGTCGACAAATAAACATTTTCCGTGACATTATCTAGCACCAAGAAGTCGTTGCCTAAACCGTGCATTTTTGAAAAATTAACTAACATTAACTACCCATATTCAATTTTTATATTTACTTTGGCAACAAAGACTCACCTTGCCACAACTGCTCTAAGGTTTCACGAGCACGGATTAAATAATTTTTATCTCCATCAACCATAATTTCCGCGGCTTTGGGGCGACTATTATAATTAGAACTCATGGTAAACCCGTAAGCTCCTGATGAACGAATAGCGAGCAAGTCACCTTCGTCAATACTAAGCTCTCGTGTTTTACCCAGGAAATCACCGGTTTCACAAATAGGACCAACAATATCGTAGGTTTGCTTTTCAGCGGTATCGGTTTGCTCAACTTCAATAATGGCTTGCCACGCTTGATAAAGTGCTGGGCGAATTAAATCATTCATTGCCGCATCAACAATGGCAAAATGTCGGTCTTGATTGGTTTTTAACAGCTCAACCTCGGTCACCAATATACCAGCATTAGCCATAATGGCACGGCCTGGTTCATAAATTAAGGTAATTTCACGGTCGGCTAGCTTATCAGCAATCGCTTGCGCATATTCGTTAGGGTGTGGCGGTTGTTCATCTTTATAACAAACACCTAAACCACCACCAACATCAATATGAGATAAATGAATGTTTTTTTCAGCCAAGCGATCAACAAGTGCTAACACACGATCAAGTGCATCTAAAAATGGTCTAACTTCGGTTAACTGTGAACCGATATGGCAATCAATACCTTGCACGGTAATATGTGATAAACCGCTGGCGTGCTGATACAAATCAAAAGCATCATCAATACTAATACCGAATTTATTTTCTTTTAAACCCGTAGAAATATAAGGGTGTGTACCAGCATCGACATCAGGGTTTACCCGTAGGGAAATAGGTGCGGTCATCTTCATATTTTGGGCGACTCGCTGAATACGCGTTAACTCTGCCGCTGACTCAACATTAAAACAATAAATACCTTTTTCCAATGCGTAAGCAATTTCAGCTGACTTTTTCCCAACGCCCGAAAACACCACTTTACTCGCATCGCCACCGGCTTGCAGTACACGTGCTAATTCACCTTTTGAAACAATATCAAAACCACTGCCTAAACGTGCCATTACATTCAACACCGCAAGATTACTGTTGGCTTTTACGGCATAACAAACCAAATGGGGTTTATCACCCGCCGCTTGGTCAAAGGCGTGCCAATGACGTTCAATAGTCGCTCGAGAATAAATATAGAGCGGCGTACCATGCTGTTTAGCCAGTGCAGTAACTGCACAGTCTTCCGCATAAAGTGAAGCATTTTTATAATTGAAAAAATCCACGAATTAGTTTTCCTGCGGCTGTTTTGTTGACAAGTTTGTATTCTGCTCTGTTTCAGCGTTATTTTTTTGCTTTTGTGTTTTCTCTTCAGCAGGTTTTTGAGTAAGTGGACCTTTAATTCCACATCCACTTAAAAGCACTGATATAATAAAACACGCTAAAATAATTGAATTTTGTTTACGCATACTTGATTTATTCGATTTTTTTCTCATGATAGACGTTTTATAATCTCATGACCAACAAATAGCTAGCAAAGATGAATAAATTTCATTGCGCTAGAAAAGGAAGCATTAATGAACGACAGCCAATACAATTTACTTGCCGATGAAATCATTCTTCAAATAGAAGAGGCCATAGAAGATTGTGGTACCGATATAGATTTCGAAGGTGTTGGTGGCATGTTAACGCTGACCTTTAAAAATGGCAGTAAAGTCATCATTAATAAACAAGCACCCTTGCATGAAATATGGGTAGCGACGAAATTTAACGGTCATCATTTTCAGTGTGAAAATAACGTATGGACAGACAAACGTGGCGGCGGCGAACTTTGGCAGTTTTTATCAAAAGCCATCAGTATTCAAGCCGACACCGATATAACCATCAGCGCAGGATAATTTCAATGAGCACAGTAACTGTACGCATCGCCACTCGTAAAAGCGCGCTCGCTTTATGGCAAGCCGAATATGTAAAAACACAATTAGAACACTTTCACCCAGGTATTAATGTTGAGCTTGTGCCGATGACCACCAAGGGCGATATTATTTTAGATACGCCATTAGCTAAAGTAGGTGGTAAAGGTTTATTTGTTAAAGAACTTGAAGTAGCTATGTTAGAAGATCGCGCCGACATCGCTGTTCATTCAATGAAAGACGTCCCGGTAGAATTTCCTGAAGGATTAGGGCTAGAAGTTATTTGTCCACGTGAAGACCCACGTGACGCCTTTGTCTCTAATACCATTAAAAGCCTTGCTGAATTACCACAAGGCGCCGTTGTCGGTACTTCAAGTTTACGTCGTCAATGTCAACTTAAAGCTTTGCGCCCAGATTTAGTAATTCGCGATTTACGCGGTAACGTAAATACCCGTTTGAAAAAATTAGATAATGGCGAATATGACGCCATTATTTTAGCAGCTGCGGGCCTTATTCGTTTAGAAATGCCTGCACGTATTCAAGAGTTTATTGAACCAGAAGTCATGTTACCGGCAAACGGACAAGGCGCAGTTGGCATTGAATGTAGAACGAACGACGAAGCACTAAAAGCTTTACTGGCTCCATTAGGCTGTGAAATCACCCGAATTCGCGTCTTAGCAGAACGTGCGATGAATCGCGCTTTAGAAGGCGGCTGCCAGGTACCCATTGGTAGCTACGCAGTTATACAAGAAAACGGTGAGATATTTTTACGTGGTTTAGTTGGCGCAACTGACGGCAGTGAAATACTCACCAGTGAAATTACTGGTGCTAGCGAAAATGCTGAGCTATTAGGTAAGTCACTTGCTGAGCAATTACTTGAAAAAGGTGCAGATAAAATATTGCGTCAGGTATATGCCGAGCAATAAAACGCAGGTCTTGATCACACGTCCTGAAAAAGCAGGGCGTGTTTTAGCACAACAGTTAGCAGGTATTGGCATCAACGCTTGCTGTCAGCCTTTTTTCGAATATCTTCCTTTCGCCAACAAAGAAAAAACTCAAAAGCTCATTGAAGAAAATCCGCAGGCGATCCTTGTTTTCGTTAGTGTTGCTGCTGTAACGTTTGCTCATCAAGCTTTTGATTTTTCTCATTGGCAGCAAAAAAATATAGTCGCTGTAGGAGATACCACCAAAGCGGCGCTAAAAAATCTCGGTGTTAACGCCATTTCTCCTGATCTTCATACCAGTGAAGGATTATTAATGCTTGATGTTTTCAATAAACAAAACATAAATAACCAAACGGTTATTATTGTTCGTGGTGATGGCGGACGAGAACATCTTGCCCAGCAACTAAGCCGACGTGGCGCAATTATTCACTATTTAGAAAGTTACCAGAAAGTTTGGCTGCCACTGACACAAAATCATGTTCTCCAATGGAAAAACCAACAGATAAATTGTATTGTTATTACCAGTAACGCTTTGCTGGAAAGCATAGTACACTTAATAAAGAATTCAGATAGTTACTGGCAAACCACCTGTCAATGGGTGGTTGCGAGCAGCCGTATTGCCGAACGAGCAAAACAGTTAGGGTTAGACAATATAATTAATGCTAACGGTGCTAATGACCAAGCCATACTTTGTGCGATAACTTCATATGGAAAGAATAATGACTGATAAAAAGCCAAACAAGTCAGAAGCTTCAGATAAAAAAAATACTGAAGAAAAGTCAGAGCAAGGTTTTTCCACCTCAATTTCACTGACATCAGCCCCTAAAGCATCTTCAAATGATGAAAAGAAACAGTCCGAAAACAATAAAGCTTCTGCGACAGTTAATGAGAAAAAATCAACCATGAAAACGCCTGAAAAAATGTCTGCTCCCTTACCGAAAGACAATACTGAGACACACAAACAAAAATTTTCTAAAACCGCAGTGCTTGCTTTAATCATCGCATTAGCAGCAAGTGCTGGCGTTGGTGGCCTTTTTTATTGGGGTACACAACAACAAGCCTTAACTAAGCAAGCAATTTCCCAGCAAACCCAACAAAGCTTGGCTAATAGCGAACAACAAGTAAAACAGCTGCTCAAACAACAGCAAGCGACATTCTCTGTGCAACTAACAAATAATATTAACAGAATAGAAAAAGACAGCCAGATTAAGATTAGCCAACTTGAAAAAGTGGTTGAACGTTTGTCACAAAATCAACCAAGCGATTGGTTACTGCATGAAGCAGAGTATCTGATTCGGATCGCAACGCGTACTATGTGGTTAGAGCATGATACGAGCGCAGCGATTGGTTTATTGCAAGATGCAGATATGCGCTTAAAAGAACTACAAAGTCCTGAATTTTTACCTATACGTCAATTAATTCGTGAAGACATCGCCATGTTAAAGTTAATACCTGATTTAGACAGCGAAGAAACGATCATGACATTAATGGCAATGAATCAGCAACTTAAACATTTACCTTTAGCTATGGTGAAAATACCAGAAAGCGATAGTAAAAGTGCGGATTTTACTCTGTCAGAAAATGCGACTGATTGGCGAAGTAACTTAGCCAAAACATGGGATAAATTTCTTGCTGACTTTATTACAGTACGCCGCAGAAGTGGTAACGTAGAACCGATAATGTCTCCACAATACCAACAGAATTTACGTGAAAATCTCAGTTTAAAATTACAATTAGTACAATGGGCAACAGCTGAACAAAAACAAAAGATTTATGATCAAACCTTAACTGAAATTCAACAATGGTTTAATGATTTTTTTGATATGAGTAGAGTTGAAAACCAAAATTTTTATCAGGATATTCAACAATTAAAAAGTGAAATTATTAGCTACGATTATCCAAATTCACTGTTATCACTTAAAGCGATTCGTAAAGTACTCGCGGATAAACCGCTAAAACCAATGATTGATAAATTGGAACTACCAAACGAACTCCTTACGCCTGAGCGAGAAACGGTTGAAGAACGTTTGGCGATCCCTAAAACATTACCAGACAACAACTTATCGCCTAACGATGGAACATCAGAAGTTATTTCTGAAAAAACTCCTGAGGTGGAAAACAAAATAGCACCGAGCAGCACGGACGAGGCAAGATAATGAAACGAATAACATTATTAATATTAATCTTTTTTGCCGCTGTAGCTATCAGCCCAATGTTAATTAATGAGAAAGGTTATATCCTCATTGCGATGGGCGATTTAACGATAGAATCGACAGTAGTTACTGCAGGAATTATGCTGACGCTGTTGTTTATTGTTTTACTTTTATCACTCAAGATTGTCCGTAGTAGTTTACGTTTAGGTTTTGGCGGTTGGAATAAAATTGCCTTTGCTAATCGTCGTCGTGGTTTAAAAGATCTTAATCGCGGTATTGCGGCTTTTATTCTTGAGGACCATCAACAAGCTGAACATCTATTGGCAAAAGCAGCTGAACCATCAAATTTTCCCCGTACGGCTTATTTAATGGCGGCGGCAGCTTCCTCAAAACAGTCATTACCTTCTAATACCAATCATTACTTAGGTTTACTAGCCCAAGAAGAACATACGGTAAAAACATCGGGCTTAGAGTCAATATTAGTGACGATAAAGTTACTGATGTTACAGGATGACTTTTCAAAAGCGCGGACCATGATTGACGAACACCATAAACATATTGGTCATGATGCTCGGTTGTTAAGTCTCGAAATTGAATTAAGCTTGCATGAGAAACGCTTTGATTACGTGGTGGAACAGCTCGTTGCTGCCAGAAAGCAAAAAACCATTACCGAAGCTAAAATTTCACGATGGGAAGCAAGCGCTTTTTATGGTGCGTTCAATGACAAAATACGTAAAGAAAGTACTGATGCTCTTACACAAGTATGGCAAAAATTAGCACGCAAGTTAAAACAGCGTGAAGCAATACTCTTTGCTTATTGTCAGGTTTTGGCTGAAAACAACATAACTGCACCTTTAAATAATATTTTGCTGCCCGCCATTAAAAAGGGAGCTGAACTTCAGTTTTTACAAAATATACGCCAGCTGCCTATTATTTCAGCCGATGAATTAATTAGCGCAGTACAAAAGCATTTGCATCACGATCAACACAGTGGCAAATGGCTAAGTTGCTTAGCAAATTTGGCCGCACAAGCTCAACAATATTCAATGGCAGAAAAAGCCTTTAATAGCTTAGTTAATTTAGACGGTGTGCAATACGATACCACTGACTTAAAAAACTTTGCCTCTGTTTTAGAACAACAGGGTGAATATCAAAAAGCTAATCAAGTATTGAATAAAATGGTGGCTCAAACAACAGCTAACATAAAAACCTCTTCTCAAGACCAGTAACGGAAATAAAGAACAATGAATTTAACTATCGACTTTAAAAAGCCAGAAATCGCCGGCAGCTTTGACTGGCAAGTTTGCCAAGAAATAAATGTTAGCAACGAGCAAGGTGTTATTATTGCTAAAGCCGAAATTGAGCTGATCACCATTAATAAACATCGCGATGCTTTAGGCTCATATACCTTATTGGCAGATGAAAGTACTGATTGGGAAATCCCCTTAAACCTTTATTTTAAAGGTCAAAATCTTAACGCCAATTTATGTGAACAGTTGAGTATTACCCCTGATAACAAAAAAGCTAAAAGCCATATTTTACTTGAAGCGATCAGTGTATTACCTGAATACCGTAAACAAGCGGTTGGTCAGTATTTGCTAACAGAAATAGCAAAACATCACACTAAAGCACAATCAATTACGGTCTTGAGCATGCCAATGGATCTTTTTGTTGATGCTGAGGAATGTGAAGACGACGACAATAAGGCTTATTATCACGCGGCTGATTTAGAGAATAAAAAACTTACCAGCGATGAGCTTGCTAACTTTTTCAGGAACAGTGGTTTTGTTGAGTTTAACGTCGATGAAAGTTTACTGGCTGAACCATTACCTTATCAACTATTTGTCGCCAGCCCACAAAGTATATTAGCTAAGTAACAAAGTACTCTAGTTACGCAGTAATATTAACGTTACTGCGTAACTATAAGCTTATACTAACTTAGCTTTAGCTGGCTGAACTACAGTTAGACATTAACCTTATATTTCAAATCTGCGACTTCATCGCCAGTAATGCCTCGAAATCCCCAGCAATGGGCAGGTTGCTCTTTAATGGTAATTTCTACGTCAATAGGTAATAGATTTACGCTTGTTTCTAACTCTTTGAATATACATTGTATTAGTGCTTTTTTCGTGGCAACTTTTCGACCTGCCATCATATTAATTTCGATGACGGTATAATTGTCTGAACGTCCATCAGGATAATAAAAATCTGCTTTATCCATGGGAATAAAACGATGTGCTCTTTTGTCTTCTGGCATACCTAAAACAGACTGCATTGCGCGATGAATAGCATCTGATAGTTTAGCTTTGATTGGATTGAGCTTTGCTTTAATTCCATATACCAGGATCATATAAACACTTTCCTTAGTCGTATCGACAAGACTTACCTAAATGTTAGCGCTATAAATTATAAAAACTTTATTTAATAGAAACTTAAAATGTTAAGCGGCTATTAAATAAGGCTCTTGGCCTTGATGTTTGTTATTGCGTTTAAAAGAACCTTTACCTTTTTTCGCTTTCACAACTTGTAACTTATAAACTTTTGAAGTAACGAGTGCAGCCAAGTAGTTATCTTTTATCACTCCTCTACCTAACTCGCTAGTTGTCGCATTTTTAGATGATGCGGATTTTTTATTTTCACTCATTTTTTTACCCTTTAAATGAACAAGCCATCAGGTTGATGGCTGGTTACTTTAACAACAATATAATTTGTTAACACGCAAAAGGCTCTGCAATACATTCAATATTACTGGCCTTTCGAATATGTCTTAAATATATGCAAAGGCATCAGCAAACATGTGTTCAACTAACGCCCCTTGTGCTAAAAAGTCAGTACGTACCGCGCCAACCATGTCAAAACGTCCCGCTAGGTAGATATCATACTCAGCCAAGTTTTTAATATCGTTCATAACCACTTTATGCACCATACCAACTTGTCCTTGCCAATCATCATGCGGCGTTTCTACTACCGGATGAAACTCACCATTGTCTAAACTGTTAATAATTTTAGTCGCTTTATCTAATTCATAACAAGCGCTTGGTTCGCGTAATCCCCAGTAAACAACAACTTTTCGTGACGACTTTTGTGTAGCTAAAAGTTCGTACATCGATTTAATATAAGATAAACCTGTACCGCCTGCCAATAGCAATAATGGACGTTCGCTTGCCATGCGAAGTTGTGCATTACCTAATGGCATTTCAATAGTCACGGTACTATTGGCTTTAATATGCTCGATGACTTGCATGGGATAGCTGTCAGCCCCAAAAGCACCTATTTGTAGCTCTATCGACTCTGCACCTGGTGCACTAGCAATTGAAAATGGACGTTTATCGTCTTCACTCATGACAAAATTTAAGTATTGCCCAGCTTCAAAATCGACTTGTTTACTTGGCTTCAATAGCACTTTATAAACAAATTCTGTTAGTGATGTTATCGATTCTACCTGACAGTTAATTTTATTCATTTCTTTGAACCTTTATTGATTATCCGCATACTTCATACTAAGCGGTATAAACCTTATCTATTAAACGCTACGCTTTTGTAACGTCTACTTTTTCTTCCTTTGCTGAAAAAATATTGAGTTCATCCCACATTTTATCAACATCTGTTTTAATTTCTTCTGTCATCACAATAGGTTCGCCCCATTCGCGATTAGTCTCACCCGGCCATTTATTCGTTGCGTCCATGCCCATTTTCGAACCTAAACCTGAAACAGGTGATGCAAAATCTAAATAGTCTATCGGTGTATTTTCAATTAATACCGTGTCACGACTAGGATCCATGCGAGTGGTCATTGCCCAAATCACGTCTTTCCAATCTCGCGCATTAATATCATCATCACAAACTATGACAAACTTAGTATACATGAACTGACGTAGAAACGACCAAACCCCCATCATTACCATTTTTGCATGTCCGGCATATTGTTTTTTAATCGTTACAATCGCTAAACGATATGAACAACCTTCTGGTGGTAAATAGAAATCTTGAATTTCAGGGAATTGCTTCTGTAGAATAGGCACAAATACTTCGTTTAGTGCCACACCTAAAATGGCTGGCTCATCAGGCGGACGGCCAGTATATGTACTGTGATAAATAGGATCTTTACGATGGGTAATATGAGTCACTGTCATCACAGGAAAGTCATCTACTTCATTATAATAACCGGTGTGATCTCCATATGGGCCTTCTGGAGCAACTTCGTTAGGATCTAAATAACCTTCAAGAATAATCTCTGCCGTGGCAGGCACTTCTAAATCGTTACTAATACATTTTGCGACTTCCGTTTTAGCGCCACGTAATAAACCAGCGAACGCATATTCTGATAATGTATCAGGTACCGGTGTTACCGCGCCTAAAATAGTTGCAGGATCCGCGCCTAAAGCAACAGAGACAGGATATTTTTCACCTGGATTTGTTTTTTTAAATTCTTGAAAATCTAGCGCACCACCTCGATGTGATAACCAACGCATAATAATTTTATTTTTACTGATCAGTTGTTGACGATAAATACCTAAATTTTGGCGTGCTTTATGAGGGCCGCGAGTTACCGTTAATCCCCAAGTGATTAATGGCGCGACGTCGCCTGGCCAACACTTCTGAATAGGTAACTTAGTTAAGTCGACGTCATCCCCCGAAATGATTTCTTGCTGACAAAGTGGCTTTTTAATCACTTTTACCGGCATATTCAATACTTGCTTATATATAGGTATTTTACTTAACGCGTCACGAAAACCTGTCGGCGGCTCTGGCTCTTTCAGCATAGCTAATAATTTACCAACATCGCGCAATGCATGAACATTTTTTTGGCCCATAGCCAATGCAACCCGATCAGGCGTTCCAAACAAGTTGGTTAAGACCGGCATCCCGTATGGAACACCGTCTTTATCTGTCGGGTTTTCAAATAATAATGCAGGACCTTCAGCACGTAGGGTACGATCGCTAATTTCGGTCATAGTTAAATCAGTTGAAATAGGTTGAGAGATACGTTTGAGTTGACCTATTTTTTCTAGCTGTTTTATAAAATCTCTTAAATCACTATATTTCATAAATATTAATCACTTGCTGGCTTAATAATTTTCTAAGTTTTCTAAGCAAAAACGCCAGCCGTTATTACTAACGCTGGCGTTATGTACAGGATGTACGGTATGTCGCAATCACATGGATGTGAATGAGCGACCAATAAACTATTTACGTTTCATAGAATCAAAAAATTCATTATTGGTTTTAGTCATCGCTAATTTATCAATAAGGAATTCAATGGCACCTACTTCATCCATTTCATGAACGATTTTACGTAAGATCCACATTTTTTGTAGCTCATCAGTTTTAGTAATGAGTTCTTCGCGACGAGTACCACTGCGGTTGATGTTAATAGCAGGGAAAACACGTTTTTCAGATACTTTACGAGAAAGGTGTAATTCCATGTTACCGGTACCTTTAAATTCTTCGTAAATAACTTCGTCCATTTTAGAGCCAGTTTCTACTAAAGCTGTAGCGATAATAGTTAAGCTACCACCGTGCTCAATATTACGTGCTGCCCCAAAAAATCGTTTTGGCCGATGTAAAGCGTTTGCATCAACACCACCAGTAAGAATCTTACCTGATGATGGGATAACTGTATTATATGCTCGAGCTAAGCGTGTGATTGAATCTAATAAAATAACCACATCTTTTTTGTGTTCAACTAAACGTTTTGCTTTTTCAATAACCATTTCAGCCACTTGAACATGACGATTAGCTGGCTCATCAAACGTTGATGCAATAACTTCGCCTTTTACTAAGCGTTGCATTTCTGTAACTTCTTCCGGGCGCTCATCGATAAGTAGCACCATCAACTCGGCTTCAGGGTGATTATGAGCAATGCTTTGTGCAATATTTTGTAGCAATAATGTTTTACCAGCTTTTGGCGGTGCAACAATTAAACCACGTTGCCCTTTACCAATCGGCGAGGCTAAATCTAAAACACGAGCAGTAATATCTTCAGTTGAGCCATTACCACGTTCCATGATTAAACGTTCATCAGGATGAATCGGTGTTAAGTTTTCAAATAGTATTTTATTGCGAACATTTTCTGGTTTGTCAAAGTTAACTTCGGCTACTTTCAATAATGCAAAATAACGCTCACCTTTTTTAGGTGGACGAATTTTTCCATGAATCGTATCACCGGTACGCATACTAAAACGACGAATTTGGCTAGGAGATACATAAATATCATCGGGTCCCGCTAAGTAAGATGAATCCGAAGAACGTAAGAAACCAAAGCCATCTTGTAAAATTTCTAAAACACCGCCACCAAAAATGTCATTATTACCTTCTGCATGGGCATTTAAAATAGCAAAAATAATGTCTTGTTTACGGTTTCGGCCTAAGTTATCAAGCTTCATAGACGCGGCGAGAGCAATAAGCTCGCTAATAGATTTTTCTTTAAGTTCGATCAGATTCATAGTGGGGGTTCTTGAAGTGTTTTGCCTGTTGGCATTATTGAATTGGAGTTTAGTTTTTGAAATGTCTTTACTTTGAAAGCTAAACTTAGCACTAAAATTTAATCAGGTAAAGGATCAAACTTTGATCTATGGCTTTCTTTGTCTTTATTTACCGATAAATACAAAAAAGGTCCGTAAATACGAACCTTTTTCTCAATAACTTATAAGTTTTTATCAATAAACTCTTTTAACTGAGTTTTCGATAATGCGCCAACTTTAGTATCAGCGACTGCACCATCTTTAAATAATAATAAAGTAGGAATGCCACGAATACCAAATTTAGGTGGCGTAACTGAATTTTGGTCAATATTTAATTTACCAACAGTTAACTTACCTGCATATTCTTCAGCAACATCATTTAATAAAGGTGCAATCATTTTACAAGGACCACACCATTCAGCCCAAAAATCAACTAATACAAGGCCTGAAGCGGCAATTACGTCAGTATCAAAACTGTCGTCTGTTAACTGAACAATTTTATCGCTCATTTCTATCTCCGTTAATGGTGGCATTATGCCAATTGACGACGATTATAACGCTAACATTATTAATTACCAACTTTGATCTTATAACGGTTCGCTATTTATACATTCAATAAAGTATTTACTAGTGCAATTAACCAATGCCATTTTTATTAGCTATATAACCTGTTAAGCTGTGCGCATGAAAAAATCACACTTAACTGAAACTAAGTTCTCTGAACTTAACCTCGACACAAGAGTTGTCGCAGGTCTTGACGCTATGGGCTTTGAGTATTGCACCTCAATTCAAGAGCAATCTTTGCCCATTCTATTGAAAGGTACTGATATTGCAGGTCAGGCTCAAACGGGCGAAGGTAAAACAATCGCCTTTTTAGCCGCAACCTTTCATCACTTATTACAAAAACCAGCGCCAAAGCATAACCAACCGCGTGCTCTTATCATGGCTCCAACGCGAGAATTAGCAGTACAAATTCATCGTGACGCTCTTGAAATGGCTAAAAGCACTGGACTACGTTTAGGTGTTGTTTATGGCGGCGAAGGTTATGAAAGCCAACGTTTAGAGCTTGAAGCTGGTGTTGATATTCTTATTGGAACCTGTGGACGCTTACTTGATTACATGAAACAAGGTATCTACAACTTAAACAATATTGAAGCTGTTGTACTTGATGAAGCGGATCGCATGTTCGATTTAGGTTTCATTAAAGACATTCGCTATATGTTCGATCGTATGCCTGCAGCTACAGCTCGTTTAAGTATGTTATTCTCAGCGACATTGTCATTCCGTGTTAAAGAGCTGGCTTTTGAACACATGAATGACCCAGAAAGTGTTGAAATTGAACCGGACCAAAAAACGAACATTCGTATTTCAGAAGAGTTATTTTATCCTTCAAACGAAGATAAAATGGCGTTATTACAAACGTTAATTGAAGAAGACTGGCCAGAAAAAGCCATTATTTTTGCTAATACTAAACATGTTTGTGAAAAAGTTTATTCACACTTAGCAATAGACAAAATTCGCGTTGGTTTATTAACTGGCGATGTTCCACAAAAGAAACGTTTAAAAATTCTTGAACAGTTTTCAGCCGGTGAACTAGACGTATTAGTTGCCACCGATGTTGCCGCTCGTGGTTTACATATTCCTAGCGTTAGCCATGTATTTAACTACGACTTACCTGACGACTGTGAAGATTATGTACATCGTATCGGCAGAACAGGCCGCGCTGGAGCTACCGGACATGCAATTAGTTTTGCTTGTGAAGGTTATGTTTTTAATTTACCAGGTATCGAAACTTATATTGAGCACTCGTTACCCGTAAGTAAATATGATCACGATGCATTGTTAACAGACTTACCAACACCGAGACCGCCTCAACGTCGCCATAAGCCTAACACAGGTGGACAAAACCGCGGTAGAACCGGCGGAAATCGCCAACGTAGGTACTAAATTACGATGACGGTCACCCATAAAGAGAATTCAACACCTCTATATGCGGTGATCGATTTAGGTTCTAACAGCTTTCATATGCTGATCACCCGTCAACTTGCCAACAGTGTGCAAGTCGTTGATAAAGTTAAACGTAAAGTACGCTTAGCTTCCGGTTTAGATTCACACAATCAACTCAGTACATCCGCCATTGCTCGTGGTCTTGAATGTTTAAGTTTTTTTGCTGAGCGCCTACAAGATATTCCTCCAAAAAATGTTCGTATCGTTGCCACCGCGACATTACGTATAGCAACTAATCGTAATGAATTTCTATTACCAGCGAATAAAATTTTAGGGCAAAAAATAAACTTGTTAAGCGGCAAGCAAGAAGCAGAATATATTTATTTAGGTGTTGCTCATACCAGTTGTGGTGCTAAACAGCGTTTTGTTATAGATATTGGTGGCGCCAGTACTGAACTTATTTTAGGTGATGGTTTTGTTACCAAGCAAGTTGAAAGTTTAGATATTGGTTGTGTTACCTTCAATAGACTTTATTTTTCTGATGATACTTTAACAACTGAACACTTTTCTCAAGCGATCGCGGGGGCAACAAAAGTCATAAGCCCTTTAGTAAAGCGTTACAAAAAAACTGGCTGGAAACTAGTATTAAGTGGCTCTGGCACTATGCAGGCATTAAGTGAAATTCAAACTTTTACTCATCAAACCTCTGGTATCGACTTAGCCTACTTACAAGAAATTCAACAACAACTTATCGCTTGTAAAACTATAGCTGAGATAAACATTGCTGGCCTCGCAAGTGATCGAGCTCCCGTTATTGCCAGTGGTTTAGCTATTTTAATCGCTTTATTTGAAAGCTTTTCAATTCAAAAAATTCAGTTATCAAGTGGTGCTTTACGTGAAGGTTTACTTTATAAGATGTTGCCTGAAATTACTGATATCAATATTCGCCAAAGTACGATTAGTTCATTAACTGAAAAGTTTCATATTGATAGCAAACACGCTAAACGTATTAAAAAGCAAGCGGCTAGTTTATTTCATATTTATAAAGAATATTGGTCATTAGATGAGGACAACAATTTAGCATTATTAAATGCCGCTTGTGACCTACATGAAATAGGTTTGTTATTGGAGTTTAAACAACACCAACAACATGGTGCTTATATTTTACAACATGCCGATTTACCCGGATTTAACCAAGCAGAGCGTCAGTTATTAGTCGCTTTAGTTTTACTCTATAAAGGTAAAATAGATCTAAGCCCCTTGCAAAAACAAACCGTAACCAGTGTCAAACAAGTGAGTTATTTATTAGCTATTTTACGCTTAGCAGTCATTTTATGTCGTCGCCGTAAAGATGATGCTTTACCTGACTATCAAACGACGATTGTGAAAGGTAAAGAGACTGAAGTTATTAACTTATGCCTACCAACAGAATGGCTCGCTCAGCACCCGCTTATTGCTGACGAACTGTTGCAAGAAAACACCCATTTAGCACAAATTAATTTATCACTTAATATCTATTGTCAAACACAGAACAACCCTTAATGATTCGCTCGTGTTGCCCAGATATTAGTAAAAATAACAATAGTGCCACCAATGATCATCATCAAAGTTATATGTTCACCTAAAAGAAAATACGCCGCTATTGAGCCATAAATTGGCTCTAAACTTATCGCAATACTGGCTGTATGCGCCTTAATAACTTTTAAGGAATGATTAAATAAGGTATGCGCTAGCGCAGTAAAAACGACGCCTAAAATAATCAATACCGACACCTGTTGAAATGAAATGGTGATCGGGTATAAAAAAACGATGGGCAATAAACATAATGTTGCGCATGTATTTTGATAAAATGCGACTTTCTTCGCTGATGTTTTAGCGACAAACTTTCTATTAAGCAAAGTGAGTAAAGCAAAAGTTAACGCTGATACCATTCCCCAAGTTACACCATCAACATCGCCGGCACTCAAGTTATCTAAGGGTAAAATAAATAAAATACCAATAATCGTTAATAGTGCCTGTATAAGTGCTTGATAATGAAACTTCTCTTTGAACAAAAGCGGCTCTAAAAAACTAACAAATACAGGAAAACTCGCAAAAGTGATTAAACCAATAGCGACACTCGAAACTTGAATAGCATAAAAGAAGCTGCCCCAATGAAAAGCTAAAATAAGCCCGGTAAATGAGAGTGGTAATAATAATGACTTTTCAATTTTTAAAGATTGCTTTTTTATCACCACAACAAAGAGAGCGATAGCAATGGCAGCAAAAAATGCACGACCAAATACAATATGACTTGCCGGCATATTTAACCATTTAGCAAACAATCCCGAAAAGGCAAAGAGTAAAACAGCGCTATGCAGTGAGAAGAGTGACTGTTTTGGGCTGGGCATTAATGCTCGATAAAAATAAATTTAGGAAGGACATTCTATCAGCTAATAATCCTTAACTGATAGAATAAGACGTGCGGCTATATAATTTTCTAGTACGCTATTGCTCTTTCAACCAATAAGCTACTTTCTTGGCAAAGTAAGTTAAAATTCCATCTGCACCGGCACGTTTAAAGGCTAACAAGCCCTCCATTACACAGGGCTTTTCTTCCAACCAACCATTTTGAATAGCAGCCATATGCATTGCATATTCACCACTCACTTGATAAGCATAAGTAGGCACTTGAAAAGTATCTTTAACCCGTCGAACAATATCTAAATAAGGCATACCCGGTTTTACCATGACCATATCAGCCCCTTCGGCAATATCTTGAGCGACTTCATGGATTGCTTCATCACTATTTGCTGGATCCATTTGATATGAATATTTATTGCCACCTTTAATATTACTGGCTGAACCGACAGCATCACGGAAAGGGCCATAATAATTTGAAGCATATTTTGCTGAATAGGCCAAAATACGTGTATTCACTAAACCGTGATTTTCTAATGCTTCACGAATGGCACCAACACGTCCATCCATCATATCTGATGGAGCAACAACATCTGCACCCGCTAGTGCATGTGAAAGTGCCTGCTTAACTAAAATTTCTTTGGTGATGTCATTTAATACATAGCCGTCATCTCTACCGCTTTCGCCCAGAATACCGTCTTGACCGTGGGTAGTAAATGGGTCAAGAGCAACATCGGTTATCACCCCTAACTCAGGAAATTTTGCTTTTAAAGCGCGAACGGTACGTTGAGCTAACCCCTCAGGGTTATATGCTTCTTCTGCCATTAGCGATTTTTTATCCATAGGTGTTACGGGGAAAATCGCAATGGCGGGAATACCCAAATCAACAAGCTCTTGCGCTTCTTCCAATAATAAATCAATACTTTTACGCTCTACGCCTGGCATGGAAGCAATAGCTTCACGTTGGTTTTCACCTTCAAGTACAAATACAGGATAAATTAAGTCGTTAACTGTTAATTGGTTTTCTGACATTAAACGACGTGAAAAATTATCGCGACGCATTCTACGCATTCTACGGGCTGGAAATTGTCCAAAATCATTATTCATAGCCATTTTCCTAATAAGTTAAGGGATTAAATTAACGGGAATTAATCAGCGTCAATTGCTGGAAATTTTTGTTGTTGTACTTGGTTTCGACCATTATTTTTTGCTTGATAAAGCGCTTGATCTGCCACCGCAAATAAGTGCTCGGGTTTGACATGTTTTTGTTGTTGATAAGTACTCGACCCGCAACTAATGGTTAAGCTTATATCGATACCATTATAATTAGCATGGCATGTCTCAATACTTTCTCTTAATTCTTCTGCGAGTGCTAACGCACCTTCGCTATCGGTTTCCGGCAATATTAGGCAAAACTCCTCACCACCATAGCGACAACCAATGTCGGCACTGCGTCGTAAACATTGCTTAATACAGGTTGCGACCACAACTAAACATGCGTCACCCGCTAAGTGACCGTAATTATCATTAACCTGTTTAAAATGATCGATATCAATGACGACTAAACTTAAAGGAGTTAAATTACGGCGACTACGGCGGTATTCGGCAAGAATTTTTTGATCATAATGACGACGGTTATATAAGCCGGTAAGCTCGTCTAAAGTGTTTTTTTCTTGTAATTCTTTATTTACTTCTTCAAGTTCTTGCAGGGCAATATTTAGCTCTAAAGTACGCTCTTGCACCTTACTTTCTAATTCATCTTGTTCGACATCTGGGCTAATAGTCTTATTACTCTCATCTCGATATTCTTTTCGGTAGATCAAAAACACCAGCAAAAGCGATAAAATAAATAGCGATAAAACCAACCATGTAAACTGTATAACTACACTAAGTAAACTTAATAACACACTACAAATCGCAATAATAAAAAGATAAGAAATTGAGCGGTTAAATAGCATGATCATTATTTTTCAGCCAAGTGAAAAACACGACGGGCATTGTCACTACTGGCATTAATCACATCTTGCACGCTACATTGATAAAGTTCCGCGAGTTTATCTACTACATATGGTAAATAACTTGGCTCATTACGACTACTTTTGGGTTTAGGTCTAATCGTTCTGGGCGTTAAATATGGCGCATCGGTTTCAATCATTAAACGATTTAAGGGAATAGAAGGAATAAGCGCTTGTAGCGACTTGCCACGTCGTTCATCACAAACCCAACCGGTAATACCAATATACATTCCAGCCGATAAACATTGCTCTAGCTCATCACCATTTCCGGTAAAGCAATGAGAAACCATCGCAGGTATTGTGGTTAAATAAGGAGAGAGTAATTGAAACCAAGGAGTAAAAGCATCACGTTGATGGAGAAAAAGAGGTAACTGTAGTTCTGCGGCTAATGCAATTTGTTCTGCAAAGACTTTTTCTTGCTGTTTAGGGGCTGAAAAATTTCGATTGAAATCTAAACCACATTCACCAATGGCTTTCACCGATTTTTTTTTGCTTAATGCTCTAATTTCATTTAGGTAGTTATCACTAACATTATCAGCATCATGTGGATGAACACCGGCGGTAGAATATAAATAGTTATCATATTTTTCAGACAGCTTAAGCGCTTTTTTGCTTTCAGCAATGCTTGTTCCTGTGACTAACATTGAACTAATACCAGCAGCTTTAGCTCGTGAAATTAATTCATCACGGTCTTTGTCAAAACGAGCATTTGTTAAATTAACGCCAATATCTATCATTTACTATCCGGGTTTATCAGATTCAGTTTCGTCTGAATCATTTTTTTTCTGGTACATGGCAGCAATAAAAACGCCTAATTCAAACAATAACAACATGGGTATTGCCAACATGGTTTGTGAAATAATATCTGGCGGTGTTAGTAACATGCCAACGACAAATGCTCCAACCACAACATACGGCCTTTTTGCTCGCAAACTGGCGGGATCAGTAAAGCCGGTCCAACACAATAAAATGATGACTATGGGTATTTCAAAAACAACGCCAAAGGCAAAAAATAATTTTAGAACAAAATCTAAATAACTACTAATGTCGGTAGCAATATTTACCCCTTCAGGCGCTACAGAGGTAAAGAAAGCAAATATTACCGGAAAAACCACATAATACACAAAAGCGATACCACCATAAAACAACAAGGTACTACCAAACATAAGTGGGATAACTAAGCGTTTTTCATTTTTATACAGCCCAGGTGCTATAAAGGCCCAAATTTGATAAAGAATGAAAGGCATGGCGAGGAAAATAGAAAGCACCATGGTCAATTTGAAAGGGGCAAAGAATGATGATGCGACATCCGTTGCAATCATTTGCCCACCTTCAGGTAAAGTTGCCATTAAAGGCTTAGAGACATATTCATAAATTTCATTAGCGAAATAAAATAAACATAAAAAAACAACTAATACTCCCACCACCACGTTTAATAAACGACTGCGTAATTCGAGTAAATGATCAAATAAAGTGTAACTACTTGCTGAAGAATAACTCATTAAGATGACTTATTGTTGTCTGGTGAAGATAAAGGTGAGATATCGGCAATTGCTTCTGTCTCTTTGACATCCTTATCATTTATTTCTATATTTTCTGAAGCTATATTTTCTAGCTCTTTATCTTTATCAACTTGATAAGGACGATTAACCATTTCAGCTGCTTCTTGCAATGTTTTTAATGACTCGGCAATTTCTGGGGACAAGTTTTTCATATTCGCTTGTTCTGCTTTCTTTAAATTTGCATGTAATTCTTGAATCCGTAACTCTTCAGTAAGCTCTGTTTTTACACTGTCACTAAATTTACGCACATTACTTATCCAGTCACGTACCGTTCGAATAGCAACAGGTAAACGTTCAGGTCCTAAAACAACTAAACCAATTATCGCAATCAGCGATAGCTCCCAAAAGCCTATATCAAACATCGATTACGCCTGATCTTTTTCTTTTGCTGTTACTTTTTCATCAGCTACTTTTTTATCAGCCGCTGTGGATTTATCTGCTAAGTTTTCCGCAATTTCTTCTTCTTTTTTAGCGGTATCATCAGTCATGGCACTTTTAAACCCCTTAATAGCTGAACCAAGATCTCCACCTAAATTGCGTAATTTTTTGGTACCGAATAACAAAACCACAATAACCGCGACAATTAGCAATTGCCAAATACTTATACCACCCATGAAAAAACCCCTATTATTTATAATAGATTCATTATAAAGTTTTCATATGAAAAATCATCCTTTGATACACAAAATAATGAGATAGGACAAACTTTGCAGGAAAAGCAGATTAAGTACTTCACATATTTGAATTACTTATTATTGATCAGCACCATTATATTCTCACTTGAGGGTCAGGCAGCCTTTGATCAAAACATCGACAGTGACGCTGAAAAAGAAATAGTTAAACCTTCTCAACAGCCACCAAAACATACGACTCCTAAGCTTGTTCCAGAAGACTGGAGCCAAGATGTACATGATACGATTGCCAATTCCGTTTTTCAGTCAGCAGCCTGGTTTGATGGTTTTTTTACAGATAACGACACTCAGCAAACAGATCCCAAAGCAGCTGCAAAGATACGTTTAGGTTGGATCCCCAAAGCTCGGGACTTAGCAGAGTTTAAAACACGTTTTCGTTTAAAGGTACGCTTACCTCATTTTAAAGATAAAATGAGCCTGATACTTTCTGATGAAGACGAAGTGCAAGATAATCAATTACCTTTAGACGGTGTTAGTACTCGGCCCGAAACTGGTGAAGATCACTTTTCTGCGGCAGTACGTTATGTAGTAAAAAAAGAAATAGATCGCCTTATTGATACTCGCGTTGGTATTTCTGGTGGTGATATTTTTGCCAAGATACGCCATCGGCAATTATTTGAAATAGATAAAAAACATGCGTTTAAAGTCGAGCCTTCAAGCTATTATTTTCTTGATGACGGCTTGGGAGCCAAGTTATTGCTGGAGTACAATTATCAAAATACTGAAAACGCTCAATATAGAGTAAATTACAGTATACGTGGCTCCAAATCTTTCAATGGTATTCGCTGGAAACATGGTTTCTATCAATTAAAACAACTAACCCCAACAACGGCTACGGTATTAGGCTTACAAGCACAGGGGGAACGAAATGGAGATAAGGGGTTCTTTATTGATAAATACACGCTGAGTTATCGTTATCGCTTTAACGCATTACGCAAGTGGTTATTCTTTGAAATTGAGCCTTTTATAGATTGGCCTAAAGATGAAAACTATACAACGACACCCGGTATTGCTTTTCGTATTGAAGGCTTTTTTAGTAAAATATAAACTAAAAGGGTTAGTACGACTAAGCGCTAACTTTAGTGATTGTTTCATTTATTGATATCGGCATTTTTACCGGACGACTAATATGATAACCTTGCCCAAATTCACACCCCACCTTTTGCAGCTTTTTCAACATTTCTTCTGATTCAATACCTTCTGCGACTAAACGGTAGCCATAATTATTACCTAAGTCATGCAATGCCTTCACTAATGATAAATTTTTATCACTTGTATTAAGCGTACGAACAAAACTTCGATCTAATTTAATGAACTCAAATGGGTAGTTATGTAAGAAGTTTAATGATGAAGAGCCCGCACCATAATCATCTAAAGCGAGTTTAACGCCAAATTCTTTTAGTTTACGTAAATTCTTCAAAGCCAGATCAGTTTGTTGAGCAAAAGCAGATTCGTTAAACTCTAGAATTAATCGATGCGGCTCAATTTTGGCCGATTTTATCTGGTTAATCAATTTATTTAGTTGGTTAGCTTGCGTCAAATGACGACCTGATAAGTTAATGCCAATAAATGCATTATGATAATCAGGGTTATGCTGCCAATCTTCTAATTGCGCACTCACTTCTGTAATCACCCAACTTTCAATATCTAGTATCATGCCGGTTTCTTCCGCCATAAATAAGAATTCACTGGGCGTTAAGAGACCTTTAATAGGATGTTTCCAACGCAATAAAGCTTCAAAACCGATAGTGTCGGTTAAGGCTAAATTTGAAATTTTTTGGTAATGCAACTCAAACTGATTTTCTTTCACTGCAATACGTAATTCTTGCTCTAACGTCATGCTAGCGATTAGCTGTTCTCGCATACTTTCATCAAAGAAAATATAACGACCACGGCCTAAATTTTTTGCTTGATACATAGCCGCGTCAGCGTCACGGAGAATTTCATGTGAATCTTTATAGTGGCTACTACACTGAGCAATGCCAATACTCGCATTAGAATATAAAGTGTGGCCCTCTAAAGAAAAAGGCTTAGCTATAGCACTAATAATACGAGAAGCAACTTCTTCTATATCTTCTTGTGCTTGTAAAGAATCAAGTAAAATAACAAATTCATCGCCACCCAAGCGTGCCAAAATATCATTGTCACGGACGCAATCTCGTAACCTTAGAGCAATTTCAATTAGGAACTCGTCGCCAGCGTGATGTCCTAAGGTATCATTGATCATTTTAAAACGATCTAAATCGATAAAAAGTACAGCAAAACGTTGATCAGGATGTCGCTTCAAATGTCGTAATGAATAGTTAAGTCGATCGGAAAACATGGCACGGTTGGGTAATTTAGTTAACGCATCATGATGCGCTTCGTAATAAAGTCGGGCTTCAGCTTTTCTTCGCTCTTCAATTTGCATACGTAAATTCAAATTACTTGCTTGTAATTCTTGGGTACGCTGATTCACTATTTTTTCTAATTCTTCGTTATTTTTTTCTATTTCAGCTTGCCCGCGCTTTCGTAAAATAGCCGTTGCAACATGCTGACTTATAAAACGGATTATTTCTAAATCTTGACAATGATATGCGTCAGCGTCTTGATAATGTTGAATAGCTAAAATACCAAATAGCTTCCCGTCTGCCATTAACGGGGCCGCCAACCATGCTTGTGGCATTTTTTCTTTCGGGTAGTTTAGCACCAATGCTTGTTGGGTAATTTTATTGAACTCAGATAGAGAAAATATTTCTTGTTTTGAAATAAGCGTCGGTAAAGCGTTTTCTATCACAAATTCTGTTAAGCCGTTACCTAATATCCTTGAAACAGGGGCAAGTACCTTTTCATCATCATAATATGGAAATTCAAGTATCGGCTGTGCTTTAATGTCACACTCTGATAGCAACGCAATATATAAATTTTTTGCAGGTAATACGGTGTTTATTTCTTGATGAATAGCCCGGTAAAAAGAATTAATGTCTTGGGAATGTGCGGTTATTTCTGAAATAGACAACAGCGCTTTATGCATTCTTACCGCTTTTTGACGTTCAGCGATTTCAAGTTGAAGCTGCTTATTGGTAGCCGTTAATTTTTTCGTTCGTTGAATAATATTTTGTTCTAATAACTCACGACTTCTAACACGATCTATTGCTGTCACGAAATGCAGGGCAATAAACTCAAGCAGTTGGCAATCACGAGCATCAAAATAAAGCTTTTCATCATAACTTTGTAACGCTATAACACCAATCACTTGTTGTCCGCGCCGCAGTGGTACACCTAACCAGTCAACACACGATGAACCATAAAGAAAAATCTCACCTGTTTTAGCTAACTCCATACGTTCCGCAGCAGTACAATGAAGTGGTTCTTCACTTTCAAAGACTATACCTGTTAAACATTTACGCCAGTCGGCAACCTTTAAATGATCAAGTAAGCGTATTTCTACCGGGTTATGGCAATGGGCAAGTTCTAAATTTTGTTCAGAATTTATTAAGGTGATATGGAAACTATCAGTAATTAATAAGCTTTTAATCACTGATTCAAGTTCGGCATAAAACGCAGCCATATCGGTTACCGTACTTGCCAATTCTGACAATTGCAGTAATCCCGATTGCATAGTTTTAACCTGACGATACTTTTTAAGTAACGACTTTAACTTAGGAAGCTGACGTAATGCCTGAATATCTTCCTTTGCCTTTTGTTCCATTAAGGCGATTCCATATAGTTATTAGTATTATTTTTAAGCGGTTAGTCTACCAAGTTAATTGCTGTTGGCTAGTACCTTCACCTAATTTTTTCTGTTAAGCCACTATATATTTGATTTTTTGTACACAATTCCATCCAAAGTCATCATTGCCTCAAGTTATTTCTCATCGCTGTTAGAGACATTTACTGATTACTTTAAACAAAAAAAGCGATGGTATAACCATCGCTTTTGATACTTTATCAACCGACAAGAACTGTTGATAAATGTTACTTAATTTTAGAACTTATAAGATGTAGTTAAAAAGAAAGTTCGGCCAACAACGTCATAAATATTTGGCACTGTGCCCATATCGTTACCACCTAAGACTTCCTCAGGCTCTGTATCAAAAATGTTCTTAACACCACCAGTTACTTGCCACGCATTATTCACATGATAAGCCGCTGAAGCATTATGGTAAATTACGTCGTCAGTTGTAAAGTTATCACCGTAATATTCACCATCCATGCCTTGAATGTATTGAGCGTTGTATAATAAATTTAAATCTTCAGTTACCGCGGCGTTAACTGAAAAGTTAGCCTTAAGTTTTGAATACCCGCCCATGTTACCGTCAATAGTTCCTTCATAAGAAATATCATCTTCTTTAAACTCAAGTAAGTAGGTAGTATCTAAAGCAACAGTAAACATGTCTCCTCGATAGCTGACATTCCAGTCAATACCTGAAGTTTCTTGCGAACCAATATTAGTTAATGACGACGTTAATGTTGTTAAGTCACCATTTTTTGCTTTTGTCGGGTCAATGTTAATTGTATCACAAGCTAAGATATCACCTGCTTCACACTTAACTAGTTCATTTTGCACATTAACACGACTAATAGCATCAGTGATTTCAAATGACCAGTAATCAACAGTTGTTGATAAACCGTCGGTAATTTCCCAAACTGCACCAAAGGTAAATGATTCACTTTCTTCCGCTTGTAGGTCAGCATCACTGGTATAGTTAACTAATATTTGACCATCGTTATTCTTTTCCCATGGGTCGGTCAAGTAATCAAAAGAACCAGAGTTACCGCCATATAATTCGCTAACGCTTGGTGCTCTAAAACCTGTAGCTGCGACTGAACGAATCATGAATTCTTCACTGAAACGATAAGTAGCACCTAGTTTCCAAGTTGTCGCACCGCCAAATGTTGAATAGTTATCGTAACGAGTAGCAGCTTCAACGGTAAAAGCGTCGGTCACTGGAATTGATATTTCACCATATATCGACTGAACGGAATAATCACCTTCTGTTGCATCTTGTTGCGCAGCAGTACTATCACCTGATTGTGTTAGTTCATCAGGCGTATAAAAACCACTCTCAAAGCGGCTTTCAATACCAACAGCGTAGCCAATTTCACTTTCTGTAGAACCACTAAAACCAGCAGATAGAATGAACTGTTCATTACCTCCTTCATTTTCTTCAGTGTAAGTAATACCTTCAGCCACTAAAAAGTCGTTATCGATGCTCTGACAAGTTGGTACACTTGCTTCTGCAGAACAATCATTAAACCAAAGAGCTTGATTCTCATAAATACTCTGCTCCATTGCCGTCGCATTTATAGAGTTTTGTACGCTATCTTTTGAGTCATTTCGGCCATAAGTCGCAGAAATATCCCACGTTGAATCATCTTCTAAATAACCTTTAATACCAATAGATGCTCTATATGTATCTGTTTCTTGTGAATAAATACGTGGACCTGCATCAGTCATTCTACGGCGGTATTCAAGTTCATCAACGGGTATTACAGGTGCAACATCAGGGTTCTTGGTATTTAAACAATTCCCAATATTATCTTCGCCTTCTTGACAAACATCTAACATGATAGATGCCGGCTGTGGAGCCATTTGTTGATCAGATTCACGATGGGTATACATAAAATCAATATTTAGTTCAGTGTCACTGTCTAACTCTATATCAAAGCTTGAAAATAAACTTAATAGTTTATTAGGTGTTTGTGCGTAGCTATCTTCGGTATAGTCATAAGAGCTATCTCTTTCTTTGAAACCACCATTGCCATCAGGTACTAAACCACCTAAAGATCCCTCTGGAATGAAAGACGATTGACCTGGCTCAACAAAATCACGGTCTGCTTGCATGACTTCACCACGATCTGAATACTGTATGCCTACAACTAAATTACCACCAGCGACTTCTCTACCATGTAAAATGCTGAAGCCTTTACTCGTGCCATCACCTTTATCGGTTTGGCTGCCATCAGCGGTAATTTCAGTGCCTTCAAAATCTTTTTTAGTGATAATGTTCACCACACCCGCAATAGCATCAGAACCATAAACAGCCGATGCACCGTCTTTTAATATCTCTATTGATTTAATCATCGAAACAGGAATAGTATTTAAATCTACAGAAGCATCCGCACCTGTTCCAGATGACACCATACGACGACCGTTTAATAAAACTAACGTACGTTGTGTGCCCATACCACGTAAGTTAACTGTTGCAGAACCACCAGAACCATTATTTGAAGTAGAACCTAAACTCATACCTGCAGCTGAAGGTTGAGTTGATAATATTTCTTCAACTGATTGAAAACCACTTTGCATTATGTACTCTGAAGAAATAACAGTTACTGGGCTAGCTGTTTCAACATCGGTACGATTAATACGCGAACCGGTTACTTCAATACGTTCTACTTTACTTTCTTCTGCATCGTTAGCAAAAACATGTGTTGTAGTTAGCGCTGCACTACTGGCAACACCAATCACTAATGCACGCTTTATCGCGCAAGTTATTTTATTTACTGAGTTCACAATAATTTCCTCTATAAGTACATATCTAGTTTTATAATGTAAAAAGACATAAATTTGTCTATGGCTAGATAGTGCTTGATAACATCGCTGGAGTTCGTTGTTTAATGCGGTGAAATTGTTATGAATATTGCTGAAATGTAACTTTTATCGGATATCGTATATTTACTCATCAAAAAATGACTAAGAGCAGTCTTTTAATCGCCTAAAGCTACAGAATCATTACAAAATAATGATCTTTAGAGTGATATTTCTAAATTTTAGGCATAAAAAAACCGACTTTCGTCGGTTTAATGGTCAGGCATAAAATTAAATTTTAAGCTGCCATCGAGCCTTTCAATTTATTTAAGGCATTTTTTTCTAACTGTCTGACGCGCTCTGCGGAGATTTGATATTTATGAGCTAAATCTTGTAAAGTTGTTTTATCTTCAGACAACCAACGTTTGCGAATAATATCTTGGCTACGTTCATCTAACGTAACTAAAGCGTTAGATAGGCGATTATTAGCATGAGCCGTATGATTTTCATCTTCAACTTGAATAGCAAGATCAGATTGATGATCTTCAAGATACAGTGCTGGAGAATAAGTACTTGCTGAGTTATCAACATCATCAGACGATAACTCAAAGGCCTGATCTTGGTTACTCATTCGAGATTCCATTTCTAAAACGTCTTTAGTGGTAACACCAAGCGTTTCAGCAACATTGTTGATTTCATCATTACTAAACCATCCTAGACGTTTTTTGTTTTTCCGTAAATTAAAAAACAATTTACGCTGGGCTTTAGTCGTAGCCACTTTAACAATACGCCAATTACGTAATACGAATTCATGTATTTCAGCTTTTATCCAATGAACCGCAAACGATACTAAACGTACGCCTACTTCAGGATTAAAACGTTTAACCGCTTTCATCAAACCGACATTGCCTTCTTGAATCAAGTCAGCTTGGGGTAAGCCGTATCCGGCATAGCCTTTAGCAACGTGAATAACAAAACGTAAATGCGACATAATAAGTTCTTGAGCCGCTTGTAAGTCATTTTCATAATAAAGACGAGTGGCGAGATCATTTTCACGTTCCGCTGTAAGCATCGGAATGCCATAAGCAGATTGCATGTAAGATTCAATACTGCCGCTACGTGGTACCGTTAGCGCCAAAGATTGCATCGGTATACTCATTTTTAAAACCTCTCTTCTAAATTCTTGTCTAACTAGTTCGCGATAATAGCATACATATAGTCTGTAGGCGAGTAACGCATCACACATTACCCTACAACACAAGACGAAACAACTCGGCTTGATAAGTTTATCTGTTTTTTTTGTGTATATTTGTTAACATAAAATAAGCTACTATAACTTATTTATTACAAAACAATAGGTTAACTTGTATTTAACCATATTATTAAGTTTTAAATTTGTATAAATGTGAATTTAAGAGGGTTGAAATTTGTACTCATATGTTGCTCGTCAGCCAATTTTAGATATTGATCAACATGTTGTCGCTTATGAACTATTGTTTCGCGATGGTAAAAGTAATAGCTTTCCTGATATCGATCCAAATCAAGCAACTTCAAATATTCTTACTAACAATCATTTAACCCTCGGCTTAGAGCAAGTAACAGGAAATTTACCCGCTTATATTAATTTTCATGCGGATACTTTACTTAGGCATTTTCCTAGTTTTTTAGATCCTAAAAAGGTCGTTTTAGAAATTTTAGAAGATGTGCCTATCACAGATGAATTACTTACGGCTTGTAAAAACTTAAAAGATAAAGGTTATACTTTAGCTTTAGATGACTTCGACTTTGATGATAAATGGCAAAAGTTTTACCCTATAGTCGACATTATTAAGGTTGATGTGCTTGAATTTTCTATTTTAGAAATTAGCAAGCTAGTCAGAAAACTAGCCGGTTTAAAGATCACATTATTAGCTGAAAAAGTAGAAACCCTGCAACAATTTGAAAAGTTAAAAATGTTGGGCTTTACACTTTTCCAAGGTTACTTTTTTGCTAAACCTGAAATGCTTAAGCAAAAAAAGATTACCACAACTAAAAAAAATATTATTGAATTAATCAGCCAGGCCAGCAAAGTCGACTTAAATATTAATACCATTAGTGATATTTTTTCTGTCGATCCCGGGCTCACCTATAAATTATTACGTTTTATTAATAGTCCAACTTACGGCAGTAGCCAAGAAATCACTTCATTAAAGCATGCACTTGCTTATATTGGCCAAGTTGAGCTGAAAAAATTTATCGCCTTATTAGCACTGTCAAATTTAAGCTCAGAGAAAAACTCAGAAATAATGCGGCTGTCACTCGCTCGCGCTAAATTCTGTGAACAAATAGCTTTATGCCGCTTTGAGAGTGAAAACCCACCCAAAGCATTTTTGACCGGGATATTATCGTTAATTGATGGCATTTTAGATCATGATTTAGCAAGTGTTCTTGATATTTTACCGATACACGAAGAGATAAAATCGGCATTACGAAATGAAAAATCTGATTTAACTAATTATTTATTATTAGTTAAGAGTATTGAACAGGGCCTTTGGCAAGAAAGTGAAATTATTGCTGATCAAATAGAATTAGACTGTGATATTTGTTTTCAAGCTTATAAAAAATCACTGTCTTGGGCAGATGAAATGCTCGCTTGCGGAACTTAACAATAAGTTTATAAAAGTTAATCAGCGGTAGGTTCAATAGCGCGTATATGTTTTCTCACAGAAATATAACTTCCTGACAAACCTAATAATACCGCAAAAAATATTAAGGTCATCGCATCTGAAAAAGAGAGTCCGATAATGGTAAAGTTACTTTGATATAAGTCCGTTAACTCAGCAAGAGCCCCCGATAAATACTGAATTAAAATAGCAACACACAACCAAGCAACTATTCCCCCTAAAATGCCATACCAAACACCTGCATATAAAAAAGGCCGTTGAATAAAGCTGTCGGTTGCTCCCACTAATTTCATCACCGCTATGGCATCTTTTTGGTTTAAAATTGCCAACCTTATGGTATTGCCAATGATAAGTACAACGGATAAACACAGTAATATAGCAACACCAACAACAAGATCTTCAATTAACTTAGCAATCGCTTCTAAGCGAGATAACCATTCTAGGTCTAACTTTCCTTGATCAACTTCTCGCTCTTGTTCTAACTTTAATAGTAACTCGCCTACAGCTTGTGATTGGCTAGCACGCTTGGTAGGGGTCACTAAAATAGTGGCCGGCAATGGATTTTTATCTAAATACTCGAGTGCCTGACCAAAACCTGATAACACTTTAAATTCTTTTAATGCCTGTTTTGCTGAAATGTAGGTAACTTTAGAAACTTCTGGATAGAGCTCAATACGATGAACTAAATTTCGAGCAGATTTTTCATTGACGGATAACTTTAAAAATAAACTGATTTCTGAAGCGGTATCCCATTGTTCACTGATAGCTTTAGCATTTTTAACAAACAAGTGTAATGTTGCAGGTAACGTTAAGCTTATCCCAAGTACTAAGACAGTCATCACAGAAGTAAAGGGCGTTCGCCATAAATCACCTAAACTGCCAATGCCTTGTTGTAGATGCCGAATTAAACGCGCCATAATCTTGGTCGAAAGGCTTTGTTTGCCATAAGAATGATCACTCATCATTTTCATTCCTAACTTGTAAGCCGTCAATAACGCCGTCGGTGATCATTGTGCCTTGCTTCAACGTTAACGTACGATATTTCATTCGAGCAATAAGACCGAGATCATGGGTGGCAATTAACACCGTCACACCAAAGTCGTTAAACTCTTCGAATAGGCGAATAATATCTAATGATAATTTAGGGTCTAAATTCCCAGTTGGTTCATCGGCAAGTAGGATAGGGGGTTTATTTACTAATGCCCGAGCAATACCAACGCGCTGTTGTTCACCACCAGAAAGCATATTAGGGAAACAGCGAAGTTTATCGCTTAAATGCACTTTTTCTAGCGCAGCTTCAACACGATTTTTGGTTTCTTTGTGACCATAGCCTTCAATAACGAGTGGTAGAGCAACATTATCAAAAATGGTCCGGTCCATAAGCAAATTATGATTTTGAAATATCATGCCTATTTTTCTGCGAGCGTAAGGAACATCTTTGTATTTTATATTTGATATTTCACTGCCATTAATTTGAATGCTGCCGCTGGTTGGTTTTTCCATTAAACACATTAATTTGAGTAATGTACTTTTTCCTGCGCCAGAGTGTCCAGTTAAAAATGCCATTTCACCTGCCGCTAATTCAAAGCTGACATTTTTCAGTGCTAAAAAGCCACCCGGATAAGTTTTACTGACATGATTAAAACGGATCATAAAATATTATGGCTCTTATTTGATTATTACGTTTATGACTCTTGTGTGAAAAGTGCGTCAATAAAGTCGCCGCTGTGAAAGGGGCGTAAATCATCGATACCTTCACCAACGCCTAAATAGCGAATTGGAATATTATGCTTGTCTGCTATGGCGAATAAGACACCACCTTTTGCAGTGCCATCGAGTTTTGTTACCGTTAAACCCGTTAAACCAACAGCTTCATCAAATAACTTTGTTTGACTTAGTGCATTTTGCCCAGTACCAGCATCGAGTGTCAACATCACTTCATGAGGAGCATTTTTATCAAGTTTTTTCATGACGCGAACCACTTTCTTTAACTCTTCCATTAAGTGGCTTTTATTTTGTAAGCGTCCAGCAGTATCAGCAATTAATATATCAACACCACGGGCTTTTGCGGCACTAATGGCGTCAAAAATAACTGAGGCACTATCTGCTCCGGTATGTTGAGCAATAACAGGAATATCGTTACGTTCACCCCATACTTGTAATTGTTCTACCGCCGCGGCTCTGAACGTATCGCCTGCAGCTAGCATGACTGATTTACCTTCCGCTTGAAATTTTTTCGCTAACTTACCTACGGTCGTTGTTTTACCAACGCCATTTACGCCCACCATTAAAATAACAAACGGTCCTGTTTCATTTTCAATAACTAAAGGCTGACTGGCGGGTTCAATAATTTTATTGAGTTCTTCTTTTAATAAGTCATATAAAGCTTCAGCATCTTTTAGTTGTTTACGTGACGCGCTGTCAGTTAATGAGTTAATAATTTTAGTGGTCGTTTCAATACCAACGTCAGCCAACAATAAATGAGTTTCGAGTTCTTCAAATAAATCATCATCTATTTTTTTGCCACGAAATAAACTGAATATTCCACCACCGATATTTTGGCGCGTTTTTGTTAGTCCTTGCTTTAAACGGCTAAAGAAACCAGCTTTACTATCTGGCTCTGGCTCTGCAAGTTCAGTTTTATCGACTACATCGTCAAATACAACGTTTTCTTGCAGTAGTTTGTCTACAGTTTCCCCAATGGGCTCTGCCGCTACTTCTTGATTTACGTCTTCGTTGGGCGCAACCACCTCATCAGACGGTTTAGCTGTTTCAACAACATTTTCATTTATTTCTTCAACGGCTTCTTCTTGCTGACGCCCTAAACCTAACCAGGAAAACATACCTTTTTTTTTCGACATAACAATAAATTCTTCTCTGACCATCATTTTGATGGTAATAGTTCACTAAACAAGGATAAAATCCTCGCTATAGTAGCACCTAAAATCGATACAAAAAACAAAAGCTGAGTAAGATATGAACAAACAACGCAAACAGTCAGCAAAACCAAACAATAAGGGCAGTATTCGTATTATTGCGGGTACTTACCGTGGCAGAAAACTGCCCGTTTTAATGGCTGAAGGATTAAGACCCACTACAGATAGGGTTAAAGAAACGGTCTTTAATTGGTTAATGCCTTATATTCAAGACAGTATTTGTTTAGATTGTTTCGCAGGCTCTGGCGGTCTAGGGTTTGAAGCTTTGTCACGCGGGGCTGAGCAGGTAAGTTTTGTTGAGCTAAATAAAGCGGCCGCCCAACAGTTACGTGAAAACCAGCGTTTATTAAAAGCAAATAATGTCTCTATTATGCAGAGTGACGCATTAACGTTTATCAAAAAAAACACCACTAAATTTGATTTGGTATTTCTAGATCCACCATTTCGCAAAGGTTTTGTTCAACAAACAGCACAACAGTTAAACGACAATAGCTTGGCTGAAAATGCGCTAATTTATGTTGAAATGGAAAGTGAGAAAAATGAACAGCAGTTACCTGATAACTGGAAATTATTGAAAGAAAAAATTGCCGGGCAAGTAGTTTACCGCTTGTATCAAAAGAATTAAATGTCGATGAGGCTCCATCTTAAGATATTAGATGGAACCTCTCTTATAATATTATAAGTTTAGTTTTTCACTTTTAATTTCAAGTCATGAAAATCGAAACTAAAATCAGTCGCACGAGACACAGCTTTCATGGTTGCGTAATTAATTGAACCGTCAGGGTTCAAATTAAAATTAACAAAAGCATCTGCTTCTAAAGTTCTATCATCCCAACGTACCACAAAAGTATTATGCTGATAATGCTCTAACGTACCATGTAAAGCGGGGGTATTACCAAATTGCATAGTTAAGGCATTATTCGCGTAGTTAATCGTTATATCACCATACCAATCGTCGGTATATGTTTGCGCATACGCTTTTAATGGCAATGAATGACGTGAATTTTTATCCACATTACCGGCGACTTCTGCTAAACGATTTTTTTCTGCTGCTTTACGTTTTTTACTCATCTCATGATAAAAATCAACCCAGTTTTTTTCTGGCAATTCTAAATATTCGTTTAATATTTGATGATAAATAGCATTAAAGGCATAACCAGATTGCTGATTGGTTAAAATAACCATAGCCAAATTTTCTTCTGGTACTAAAACTACTTTAGACACCATACCTAAGATACCACCACTATGATGTACTAATTTCACACCATGATAATCCTTTACAAACCAACCTAAAGCATAACCAGAAAAGTGAGTTTTATTATTTTTAGTTGCTCGGTCCGATACCGGTAAAATAGTTTTCATTTGCCACATGTTATGGCTTTGGCGTTCACTAAATAATTTTTCGTCTTTTCCGTAAGCACCTTTATTCAACTGAGCTTTCAGCCATAACGACATATCATTAACACTTGAAGCAACAGAGCCTGCTGACGAAAATTGTTCTAAGAAATTACCACCAACAACATTTAATTTGCCATCAAGCGGTACATGCGCGCGCGCAACATTTTTATTATTAGCTGAAATTAATGAAAAGGCAGCTTTAGTTTTGTTCATACCTAACGGCTGAAAAATAGTCTCTTTAATATGGTCGTGCCAGCTTTTTCCAGTAATTTTAGCTATAATTTCGCCAGCAATTACATACATTAAATTGTCATAAGCAAATTCACTGCGAAAACTAGACACTTCGGGTAAATGTTTTAACCCTTTAATAATATCTTGATTGTTTAAGGATGTGCCTGGCCAAATCATAAGATCGCCAGCCCCTAAACCTAAACCACTATTATGTGATAACAGATCTGAAATAGTAAATTCACGCGTAACATACGCATCAGGCATTTGAAATTCAGGAATAATGTCAATGACCTTGGTTTGCCAAGTTAGCTTATCTTGGTCAACTAGGTTTGCTAATAAGGCTGCGGTCATCGCTTTTGTATTTGACGCAATACCAAATAGAGTATCGCCATTCACTTTATGGCTTGTACCATATTCAGTTAGGCCAAAACCTTTGCTCATAACAATTTTATTATCTTTAACAATAGCGACGGCGACACCTGGAACCTGAAAAGCTTCCATCGCTTTATTAATAGAAAATTCAATATTCTTATTTTTCTGCTCTAAGGTACTAGCAGGTGATGCAAACGCTAACGAGGCAAATAAATATGCCGTTGTTAACAAACCCACACGGAGTGCTTTCATGTTTTATCCTAATTTTTATTGTATTTATTCTTCATGATATTCAGCAAGGTAACCCAATAATGATGATCGGGCTAGTATTTGCCTAAATATATTCTTCGCACATTAGCTCTGTGGTAAAGAAAATATTACGCGTTTACTTCCTTAAACCTCTATTCCTAAATTAGAAAGCCCTTCTTCAAGCACCATAGCTTTTATTTTTAGACAAGTGTCTTTGTTTTCGGGTAATTCTTTTAAGGCATAGTACAGTTCATTTTGCGTATCAAACTCCCACTCCATTAGAGGATCCAGTTCAATTTCTTTGTTTGTGATTTCACTTTCATCATTTTCTGCTCGTTGCTCGGCAATAATCAATTCAACATAATAGCTAACACTGTTTTCTGATAGCCTAGAAACGATTTCAGCACCTTGAATTTCCTTATCTTGCATTGCTTGTAGTAATGACATCATTGCCATTGTGGCATCAATAGCAGGGAAAACACCAAAAAAATCAAATTCCTGTGGGTCTGGAACTTGTGGTTCAAGTTTATTTATTTGAGCATCGTAATTAATTTTACAACCGTTATTTTTATCTAACCACAGCCAAATAATATCAAGTTGATTACGTAAAACAGAAAATTCACCAAACTCAGCATGTTTAGCAAACATTTTATAATTAGGGATCATTCGTTCTAATAAGGCCGCAGAAAAAGCAATTTGCTGCCATTGGCTTAAATGAGAAAAAGGAAGTTGAATAGCCACGGATACTCTCAAAGGTTGAAATTAAAAAACTAGTATATACGAGAAAAACAGTTCAATTTATTTTAGTCATAAAAAAAGAGCCTTTAGGCTCTTTTTATAAAACATTTTCGTTATTATACTTCAGCAGTTTCTTCTACTTTAATTGGACGAATTTGAATGTTAGCTACTTTGTTGCTGTTTTCACTTTTATTTCTTAATTGCGCTAAACGATTAACTTGAGCAACAGAACCCATCATTGAATAAATAGGCACAAATAAACCACGCTTGTGGAAATCAAGCACCTTGTCATCACTAAGTTCTTGCAATGTTTTTTCATTAATACCAAATAAGCCGACTAAGCGTTTATTTTCACCTGATGCAAAAGCAACATTTAATTCAAGTTCTTGTATTAAATTGTTAGCTTCTAATTCCTTGATGAATTTTTCAGTCATAATTTCGTTATCATAGACACGACCTAAAGACTCTTGTGCCGTTTTATAAAATTCGGTATCGTTACCTTCAGCATCAAATAAAGCGTTGTCTTTGTCTTCGCCAACATATTCACTATCTAAATCAATACAAGTTGTTAATGTTTTTTCTTTTTCAGGATCGATACCTAAACTAAACGGGATCATTGAAATACTTTGAGGCACATAAACCGCTTGCCAGTCATCTTGGCTGTAGTATAAGTTCTCACCTGCTTCAATACCTAGCATAACAACACTACGGTAACGATCTTGATCTTTAATAATCACGATTGGGTAGCTAGTGGCAGCCCTTGCAAATTCACGGGCAGTAATAGGTGCTATATGCTGATCTTTAACATGTTTAAGTGTACGTGTTGACGCAACTTTTAAATTTTTATGTTGATCTTTTCTTACCGGAACTACGTTAGCCATAATAATATTCTTCTCTTGAATGCATGCACTTTCTATTTATAGTTAATAGTGCTTTTATAATGTTATCAATAGTTATGGAGACACCTTGAATAGCTTTCAATAGGAAATTTAATAAAAAACTAAATTTTTAATTAAACGGGCCCTAACTTTTTATCAAAAAGGGTTAATCAGCTATACTTTTGTAAATAATATCAACTCACTACTCACAAGGTTTTATTTAGCATAAATAATGAAAAATTTTCTTATCCTCGTACTTATTTCAGCATTTATATTTTTATATAGTCATGCTGCACTAGCAAAACCAAAAACCAAGACGATTTATGGCCATAGTTTAGATGGTTTTGCTCGCGTTAAAATAAAAAATAACACCACTGAGAGTTTGGCCTGTTACGTAGCTATTAATGGCTATAAAGTAAAGTTCCGTTTAGCGGCATTACGTGAATCTAAATGGTACACAGCCACAGATAAGCGCTTTGCTTATCGGAATTTTAGTACTTGGTGTGGTTATTTAGCACAGAATCCTGAATATTTGAAATATCAACAATTTTAGCTTTTTTAAGTCATTCATTGCTTAAATCATTTACCTACACAATTGTACATATATCAACCAGCCCCATGTAAATTGTAATAATGCATTTCGACACAAGCTAAAGTATTGAACTAGTGCCAACACCATGGCATAAAGGTATTAACAATGAATTAACAATGAATTAACAATAACAAAAAACTCAGGAATAAACTCATGCTAAAAATAAACGGACTATCCAAAACTTATGAAAATGGTGTTAAAGCACTTAATAATGTAACTCTAGACATACCTAAAGGAATGTTTGGTTTATTAGGACCCAATGGCGCAGGTAAATCATCATTAATGCGTACTATATCAACATTGCAAGATGCCGATAGTGGCTCTATTACTTTTGATGGCATAGACGTTTTTGCTGATCCGCAAAGTTTAAGACAACGTTTGGGTTATTTACCGCAAGACTTCGGTGTTTATCCTCGTGTTAGTGCTTATGATTTATTAGACCATATGGCAATTTTAAAGGGTATAGACAACAAAGCAGAGCGTAAAGAAGCCGTAGATGGCCTGTTAGCTCATACCAACCTTTACCAACATAAGAAAAAAGCTGTTAGTGGTTTTTCTGGTGGAATGCGCCAGCGCTTTGGTATTGCACAGGCATTGTTAGGTGACCCAGATTTATTAGTAGTTGATGAACCTACCGCCGGCCTAGATCCAGAAGAGCGTAATCGTTTTCATAACCTATTAGTTTCTTTAGGTGAAGAGAAGGTTATTATTTTATCAACTCATATAGTAGATGATGTATCTGAATTATGTCCCAACATGGCCGTATTAGCCGCTGGTGAAATATTGCTCGAGGGTAATCCTATTCTCTTAACCAATCAATTGAATGAACGTATTTGGCGTAAAACGGTTTCTCAAGAAGAGGCGATAGAAATTGAACAAAATTTATCGGTTATTTCTAAACGTTTATTTGCCGGGCAAACGATTATTCACGTGATGGCAGATCAAGCACCTGAAGGGTTTGAAACAGCGCCGGCCAATTTAGAAGATGTTTACTTTTCTACGCTTCATTCACACCGTAACGCGGCATAAGGAGTTTGTCATGTTAAGTAAAATGTTTATTTTTGAGTGGCGTTATTTTGTCCGCCAACCTTCTTTTTATGTGACCAGTATGGTTTTTTTCTTACTGACATTTTTTGCCACCATTAGCGATAATGTTCAAATTGGCGGCGGCGGTAACGTTCTTTATAATGGTCCTTTCTCTATTGCACAAACTTTAAATATTATGAGTTTGTTTGCCATGTTTCTTGTCGTAAATTTCGTTGCGAATACCGCAACGAGAAATGACACCACAAAAATGGCTGAAATTCTATACAGTAAACCCATTAATCCTATTAGTTACCAACTGGGTCGATTTTTAGGTTCTTTTGCCGTTGTTGCTACTGTTTTTGCATTTGTCCCCTTAGGCATATTTTTAGGTACTATTATTGGTGGTTTTGCCGGCTGGGTTGATCCTGAACGTTTAGGCGATACAAACTTAGCCTATTACTTTACCGCATATTTCTATTTATCTTTACCAACACTATTAGTGTTGTCTTGTATGTTTTATGCGGTTGCTATTCGCTTTAGAAGTATGATGGCTGTTTACTTAGTTGCCGTGGGACTTTTTATTCTTTATACCGTGGCAGGGCAATTATTTTCAGACCCTGAATATCGAACGATTGTTGCATTAGCAGACCCATTTGGCATAAATACTTTCGCCGAAGTGACTCGTTACTGGACAATGTTTGATAAAAATAATACCACCATCGAATTATCCGATCTGTTACTGCAAAACCGCCTAATATGGCTTGGTAGCAGTGTGATAATTATGGCGTTATTTGGTGGCTTTAGACGCAAAGTTTTATTGAACAAAGTAAAAATAAGCAGAAAAGAAAAAAATGCCATACCTGAAAGCAGTGATGCGGTTATAAATAACAAGATTGATTATAAAAGCCAAGGTATTAAAACCGCTTCTCACTTAATGCTACGTATTAAATTTGAAATAAAACAGGTTTTGTTTAGTGCCCCTTTCTTAGTTCTTGGTGTCTTTACTATTTTTGCCTTAGTTGCACCGTTAATTGATCCAAGAGCAATGTTTGGTACGCCTAATTGGCCAATAACTCAAACTATGGTTCAACTGATAGCCGGTTCAACCGGTATGCTAATGATGATAGTTTTAGCATATTACAGCGCTGAAATTGTCTGGCGTGAACGTAATTCGGGTATGGGCGATATTATTGATTCGATGCCAGTGAGTAATATTACTTTTTGGCTATCAAAAATTATTGCCATTAGTCTAGTACTAACATTATTGTATGTTTTTGGTACTGCAGTAACCATATTGAATCAGTTAATTCGTGGTTATGAGCATATTGAATTATCACAATATATTATCCGCTTAGGCTATATTAATTTACTGCCTTTTATTATGACCGCTGTTATGGCGTTTTTCCTGCAGGTACTGAGCTCGAATAAGTATATGGGCATGATGTTATTTGTACTTTATATCATCTCGACCATAGTATTAAGTAACTTTGGTTTTAGTCATAATATGTTCCAGTTTGCTGGCGCGCCCACCGTTTTCTATTCAGATATAAATACCTATGGCCATTTTATGAGTGCCCAAAATTGGTATATGCTTTATTGGTTTGGTATGACAATTGTTTTGTCAGCGTTAACTTATGCGTTATGGCATCGTGGTCCAGCACAGTCCTTAAAAACGCGTTTAAAAAATTTAAACTACTATTTATCGACGCCAGGGAAACTGGTTATTGCTTTGGGATTAGTCATTTTTATCGCGAGTGGTAGTTATATTCATTACAATACTCGCGTACTTAATCAATATGTTACTCAAGATGATTTAAGAGACAATCTTGCTGATTATGAAAAAACTTATGTGCAATACCGAAATGACAATATTCCCACCATTACCAAAGTTCATGCGAAGGTAGATATTTTCCCTAAAAAGCGCCGCATCAATGCTGTTGCTGAAATAACGGTGACAAATACTAAAGATCAACCCATCAGTAAATTTTTAGTCAGTAAACCGCAATATACGCAAGAATGGGATGTCACCATCGAAGGTGGCAAAATTACTAGCTATGATGAGAAATATCGAACGGGTTGGTTTGAATTCTCACAACCATTACAACCCGGTGAAACTAGAACTGGGCAATTACTTGCACATCGTGTTCATAAAGGATTCAGCGATGGCAGTAACGATTTTGAATTGGTTGAAAATGGTACATTTATTAACAACTATTCATTATTTCCAACGTTTGGCTACCAAAGCGGTGCTCAACTACAAGATCGTCATCAACGAAGAAAACGTGATTTATCGCCAATAAAACGTGCCAACAAACTTGAAGATGAAAACTTTTATAATGAAAGCTTTTTTGGTAAAGGCGTAGGTTTTATTGACTTTGAAGCGACAATATCGACTTCTGAAGATCAATTTGCTATTGCTCCTGGTTACTTGCAAAGTGAAACTGTCAACAATGGTCGTCGTACTTTCCATTATAAAATGGATGCGCCTATGGTTAACTTTTTTTCTATAATGTCTTCAAAATTAGAAACGAAGAAGGAGCAGCATAAAGGTATCAATATTGAAGTCTATTATCACCCAAACCATGCAATGAATGTTGATAGGATGATCGAGTCAGTTAAAGACTCTATCGACTATTTCACTGAAAATTTTGGTCCTTACCAACACAAGCAAATGCGTATTATTGAATTTCCAGGTTATCGATCTTTTGCGCAAAGTTTTGCTAATACCGTTCCTTATTCTGAAGGTATTGGCTTTATTAGTGATTTGCGAGACCCTGAAAACATCGACCCTGTTTATTACGTTACCGCTCATGAAGTCGCACATCAATGGTGGGGTCATCAAGTAGGCGCTGCTAATGTACAAGGTAGCGCAATAATTTCAGAAAGTTTATCGCAATATGGTGCTTTAATGGTTATGGAGAAAAAATACGGACCTGAGAAAATTCGTAAATTTTTGAAATATGAATTAGATCGTTACTTACGTGGCCGAAGTGTTGAAACCATTGAAGAAATGCCATTAATGCGTAGTGAAAATCAGCAATATATTCATTACCGTAAAGGTTCTGTCGTGATGATGGCGATTAAAGATAGATTAGGTGAACAACGTTTAAATAATGCTTTGTCGGCATTTTTGACTGAGTACCGATATCAAAGTACGCCTTATCCAACCACGAAAAATTTATTAGATTACCTTAATACCGATACTGATGCTGGTGAAAAAGCTTTTATCAGTAACTTATTCGAACATATCACTTTATATGATTTGAAAACCACTGATGTTGAGGTTACCGATCGTGATGATGGTCAATTTGATATTAAAATTTCTATCAGTGCATCTTTAATGCGCGCCGATGGACAGGGTGTTGAGGTAGAGGAAGATTTTGTTGAGATGATTGATATTGGTTTATTTAGTGAAGACCCTGAAGATCTTTCAGCTGAGCACGCCGTGCAATATATTAAAAAGCATGAAATTAAAACCGGTGAAAATACTATCGTATTAACCGTTAAAGATAAGCCAAAATATGTCGGGGTAGACCCATTTGTACGCTTAATCGACCGCGATAGTGCTGATAATATATACCGCTTGTAACTTTTAAACCTAAAGCACTTTGAAAAAAGGGTCTGCAGTTTATCTGGTAGGCCCTTTTAATTTTTTATTATATTGTTTGATATGAATATTAAAACATAAAAAAGACCAGCAGCTACAGCTACTGGCCTTCAATTAAAGTTTTCAATGTATATCAGGGCAAATTAAAGCTCTAATTTATTAAAAATTATAAGTAGCTTTTACATAGTAGAAAGCACCGTTAAATCCAAATGGAGAGGTTTCGTAATATTGACCACCCCATTGGTTATTTGGTGTAAACCCATCAGGATGATTATTTGATGCGTCTTCAAAACCTAACTTCTCTGCTTCTTGATCAAGCAGGTTTTGAGCACCTACAGAAAACGTTAGTATATCGTTAAAGACAAAACTAATTTCAGCATCAATTGTTACAGCTGCATCTGCATCTTGAGCGGCTAAATCATAATCTACATGTACTGCATGATACTCTCCAAAATAGTTAGCTCTAACATACATGTTTATGTCATCCCAACTTTGAGAAACAGTGAATGTACCTCTATGGTTAGGTAACGCTTCTTCCAAACGTTTTACTTTAAAGTCACCGGTAATATCTGAACTTCTATCGACTTCAGTTTCATTCCAGTTATAGACTAAGCTAAACCTAGTATCACCTTCAAATAACTCCATGGTGTAGTTTGCAACGACATCAATGCCTTGTGTCGTAGTATCAAAATCATTTGCGAAGAAGCTTACCGTGCCAACTGAACGTGGGTTAGCAACGCCTAATGCTTCTAATTTTTCGTAATCACTTTCTGTTAGCTTTTTACGATCAGACTGAGTAATTCGATCGGTAACTTCAATGTTATAATAATCTGCTGTAAAGAAAAAATCACCATTTTGGTAAACCGCACCAAAAGCGTAACTTTTTGACTCTTCTGGCTCTAACGCTTTAGCACCAAAAATTTGTGAAAACTCACTCGTCGGTGGTAATAAAGCTGAATCGGTTAACTCTCCATCTTCTAATGCTGTTGATACATTACTTATGTTTGCCTGACCAACAGTAGGTGCTCTAAAGCCCGTACTTAAAGAGCCACGAATGGTTAACTCATCAGTTAAGATATATTGCATGGTTAATTTATAATTTAGCGTATCACCAAAAGATGAAAAGTCTTCATAACGTATTGCAGTACCAACTAAGAATTCATCAGTAATATATGCTTCAATATCGATATAAGCGGCTACGTTTCTCCGTGTAAAAACACCCGCTTGAGACGGTTGAAACCCTGGAAAGCCGTGAGAGCCTAAATTAAAACCTTGATCGATCAATGGACCTGCAAGGAAAGAATATTGGTCACCAGCACCAATTTCGAAAGACTCTTCTCGCCATTCTAGACCGGTCGCAAAGTTAATTAGATCGTCTAGACCCACATCAACACTTTTACTTAAATCGAAGTTAAATGTCTTTTCTAATTGAATGTACTTACCTAAGTCAAAATCGTGTGGAGATTCAGCACCCATTGATGAGTTAATGGTGTTAACAATATTAAAGCTAGATTCATTCCGTCCGACTGAGCCACTTAAATCAAAATAAAATTCATCTAACATACCACCTGAAATTTCACCTTGAATACCCATAGTAAGTGAAGTATCGGTTACGTTACCACCAAAGTTTGGCGTATAACCACCGGGGTAAATTTCATTAACAGCAAAACAGTTTTGACCTAATGCCGTACTATTATCGGCGATAGACTGATAGTCAGCTTGACCAAGGACATTAGCGCCGATAGTGATAGTAGGACATGAAATACCTTGCCCAACACCGTCTAAATCACCTACCAATAATGTTACTCCATCGTCATTAGAATAGATGCTGCTCCGGTTATGTGGGTTACGCCAGTAGAAACCACCTTTTACATCACGTTCTGAATAGTTGCCAAATAAGTAGAATTTCTTGTCATCTGCTAAATCAAGACCAATATTGGCAAAAATAGAAATATCATCGTTAATTTCAGGAGAGCCCCAAACTTGAGCCTCTTCTGCAATAAATGTATTTCCAGCAGCGGCAATTGTTGCGGCATTAGCAACCTGTACACTACGACTGGTAGCATCAGCATTTTTATACTGAAAACTAAAGTTAGCATAACCATCTTGGGTTAACGGTAAGCCAATATTACCAGCATACGTTGTTGTTCCACCGTCACCTTCAGCATACTCGCCATACTTTACTGAAAAGCTGCCACCATCGTCTGAGTCTTTTAGTACAAAGTTCATTACGCCAGCGATTGCATCAGAGCCATATTGAGCAGCTGCTCCGTCACGTAACACTTCAACTTGTTTTAATGCAATGCTTGGGATAACAGAAATATCAGGTCCTTGAGCACCATCATTAATACCACCACCTTGAAAAGCGATAACAGAAGCACGATGACGACGCTTACCATTTAATAAAACCAGCGTACTGTCTGATGATAAACCACGTAAGTTAACTGGACGAACTAATGTCGCCGCATCACTTATTGGGTTTGAGTGAACATTAAAAGATGGAACGCTAGCAACTAGTTGGTCAAGCATATCGCTTGATCCTGTTTTCTCTAGATCTTCAGCACTAATAATATCGATAGGAACGGGCGAATCTGCTACAGATCGTGGCGCTGCGCGAGAGCCTACTACCGCAATTCTTTCGACATCTTTTTCTTTAACTTGAGTTTTATTTTCTTCGGCGTAAGTGGGTGCGGTGCCTAGCGCTAATCCTATTGCAAGGGCTAACGTTCCGGTACGGAATTTAGTTGACATAATTTACCTTCCTAGTGTTTATAATTATTTAATTTTTATTATTAACTTTAGATAATTTAATTAGATTATTACTATCTAAGCCCTTTACTTATAAATCACTAAATAATTCATTACAAGAGGCTAAATACTGAAAAGTATTGAAGTATATTCGACTGATTGATATTTATATAGCAACTGACACTATGTAAACAATACGTTAACATAAGCCACAGACCTTGAAAAACCTACACTTCACCGCATAAACTAGTCAAAATTAATGTAACAATTTATTACAGTTAAATAAGGGTAAACAAGAGTGAATAAAAACTAAAAAATTTAAATCAAAAACAAATATTAACAACGAATTATCTTCGTATACTTTGTACACCACTTTAAATTGGACCATTAGCTTTCATGAGTTATGGGCTTTATTTAAATTATTAATATTTCGCCGTTATAACAACTTATGTAAAATATTAAAGTACCACCTACTTTTTGTTAAAAATTACTATAATGGCAACACTAACTAGTTTAGAAGATAACTACATAAATGCGAATCAAGCTATAGAGATGAATGTCTTAACATCATGTAATTGTAATGTGTAATTCTACCATCGTCGTTCTACCGTAATAATAAGTATCAATGTGGAAGGTATTTTTTTCTAGATTAGTATTTGAGTTGATTTGATTTGTCGCCATGGATAGAAAAATCGACATTCATTACCACAAAGGTTAAGTAGAAACGGTCGCTATAAACGATAGGTTAGGTGAACAACGTTTACGTTAATAACTGTCGCCAATAGAAATTGCTGCAGCTCTTTTTCCCTATTAATTCAACCCTGAATATTGGCATGCTCTGAGATTTCAATATTAGTTGATATATTTTAGTGGCTGCTTACTATTTTATCTCACTTATTTTACATTTTTTAAACAATTTCTCCGATGAACTTAGCGTAAATTTTCTGTATAACACTAATCACTTTCGAACATTTTCACTAAGTTCCCTAGGATTATATAAGATGAAATTTTTTAAGTTTTTGACCTTAGTTGTAGCAGTTATATTTTTTTCTGGCTGTCAAAACATGCATAGACTACCAAGCTCAAAGACTATACCTGTTGAGTTTAACAGCATAAAAATGAAGGTTACTGGCATCAGTGGCTGGCTCTATGACACCAATATTTCTTTTGGCGGCTATGAAGCCTTAGATATGCAACGAGGTTGGACTAAAGGGAGTAATGCTTTCTTTTTCCCTTCAATAAATATTGATATTGAAAAGTCCAAAAAAACATCTTTTATACAAAAAAGTTTTGATGGTTCTGAGGCAAAAGTATTTCTACTTGAAGAGTGCAGTCGACAAGGAGTAGAAATATCACGTTTAGCAATTAACGATACACATTCAAAACATTTCTTTGCCGGAAAAATAATCCCCAAGAAACAAACTGATAATACATGGGAATTTAACAGAGATGTACATGGAGAAACCGCCAAAACGAGTGTTACTGATCAAAAAGGCAACGAAATTATTATCGATGGTAATAATTTACTTATAGATGCACATATTGTCGCAGGGTATAGAACAGATGTATTTGTTAAAAATTGGCAACCAACAGTTGAATACGTTTGGATAACAGATGATATAAGTGCAGAGCAAAAACTTATCGTCGCAACGCTAATAACAATATTTATGGGAAGACAAGGAATAACGTGTTCCAACGCTAGCGACACTTAAAAAATAAGTCGCTTAATAATGAGTTTGGCTCTCAAATCTATTTAACTGCTCCCATCTCTATTTATTAGATCTCAAACCTTTTTATCGATAACAATTACAAATAATAAAGCAGCCGTATTAGGCTGCTTTATTATTGCTGTTTTACTCAGACATCAGATCTTTTTTTAGAACTCACTGATATTTATTACTAATAAATAGCGTCTCTACAACAATAACTATTCTACAGTGACCGATTTTGCCAAGTTACGTGGCTGGTCAACATCGGTGCCTTTAATTATGGCAACATAGTAAGACAGTAACTGTAATGGCAGCGTATAAACGATAGGCGCTATTAGCTCATCACAAACAGGAACATTGATAACTTTCATCGTTTCGTCACTAGCAAAGTTGGCATCACTATCAGCAAATACGTACATCAATCCGCCTCGAGCTCGAACTTCTTCCACGTTCGATTTAAGCTTTTCAATTAAGTCATTCTTTGGCGCAACAACAATCACTGGCATATCAGCATCGATTAACGCTAGTGGCCCATGTTTTAATTCACCTGCAGCATAAGCTTCAGCATGAATATATGAAATTTCTTTCAGCTTAAGGGCACCTTCCATTGCGATAGGATATTGATCACCTCGCCCTAAAAATAATGCGTTTTGTTTATCTGCGAAATCTTCAGCTAGATCTTCGATAGAACTGGCAAGCGCTAACACTTCTTCTAGTTTACTCGGTAATGACATTAATGCACTGGCGATTTCATGTTGAAGTTGTTCAGTCATACCATGATGTTTACCAATCGCTAAAGTCATCATTAATAAGCCGACTAACTGGGTAGTAAAGGCTTTAGTTGATGCAACACCAATTTCTCTGCCTGCTTTAGTCATAAAGGCTAAATCAGATTCACGGACCAGTGATGAACCCGCTACGTTACAAATAACTAAGCTCGACTTATAACCAAGCTCCTTAGCTAAACGTAAAGCGGCTAAAGTATCTGCTGTTTCGCCCGATTGTGAAATAGTTACGATTAGCGCATTTTTAGGAACGTGCGATTTACGGTACCTAAATTCACTGGCAATTTCGATGTTACATGAAACACCTGCTAGAGATTCCAACCAATAACGAGCGACCATACCTGAATGGTAACTGGTACCACAGGCAATTATTTGTACGTGCTCGATACCTTTAAATATTTCATCAGCCCCTTCACCAAAGGTATTCATATCAAGTTCATTACCTGATAAACGACCTTCTAAGGTATTACGAATAGCGGTAGGTTGCTCATAGGTTTCTTTTAACATGTAATGACGGTATTCACCTTTATCGCCACTGTCTTGACTGATGTCATGATCTTTTACTTCGCGTTGTACTAGAGCACCATTTATGTCAAAAATATTAACGTCAAAACGCGTAACTTCAGCAACGTCACCTTCTTCAAGAAATGCAAATTTACGCGTAACAGGAAGTAATGCCATCATGTCTGAAGCAATAAAATTTTCGCCAAGGCCATAACCGATAACCAGTGGACTACCTGAACGAGCTACAACCATTCTACTTTTATCTTTGCTATCAAGTACAACAGTTCCGTAGGCACCATCGAGCTGTTTAACTGTTCTTTGTACTGCTTCCACTAAGGTCGCTGATGTTTTTAACTCATAATGAACTAAGTGAGCGATGACTTCGGTATCTGTTTCAGAAACAAATTCATAACCAAAACCTTGTAAACGTATTCTCAGCTCTTGATGATTTTCAATTATACCATTATGAACTACTGCAATATTATCGCTAGATACATGTGGGTGAGCGTTCACTTCGCTTGGTGCCCCATGAGTTGCCCAGCGAGTATGAGCTATACCCGTACCACCAAATAATGGCTTTGCAGAAAGCGCATCCGATAATTCTTGTACTTTACCTAAACGACGCGTTCTATTTAATTGACTATTTTCATCTATAATGGCGACACCCGCAGAGTCATAACCACGGTATTCAAGGCGCTTTAGACCTTCTACCAAAATATCTGCTATATCACGTTGTGCTACTGCACCTACGATCCCACACATAAAATCTTCCTTTATTTTGCAATAAGTAATTTAACATCTTGTTGTAATAATTTAGCCATCAACTCTTCTGACAACTCAGCATCAGTAATAAGGGTATCTATATGTGGCCATGGAATTTCAACATTAGGTATTTTCCGATTAATTTTATCAGACTCTACTAGAACAATGACCTCACGGGATACATCAGCCATAACTCGACTTAGCCCTAATAATTCATTGAAGGTCGTTGTGCCTCGTTCAATATCTATACCGTCAGCACCAATAAATAGTTGATCGAAGTCGTATGATCTTAGAACACTCTCAGCAACTTGTCCTTGAAATGACTCAGAATGTGTATCCCAAGTACCACCCGTCATTAACAATGTTGGCTCATTTTCTAAAGCATGTAAATCTGAAGCAATAGCAAGAGAGTTTGTCATGACGATTAACCCTTGTTTGCTATTAAGCTCTTTAACCAGTGCAGAGGTTGTACTACCACTATCAATAATAATACGGTTGTGATCACGTATAAGTGTTGCCGCTTTACTGGCAATTGAAACCTTTCGTTTCGAAACTTTTTCAGATTTAGGTTCTGTTATCTCTTTAGGTAGAGATACTGCACCACCGTAACGTCTAAGTAACAAACCACTATTTTCAAGAGCCGCAAGATCTTTTCTGATGGTCACCTCAGAAGTAGAAAACTGCTTAGATAAGCTGTCTACACTGACTTCACCGTGCTCATTTAGCTCGGTAATAATACTATGGCGGCGCTGTTGGGTATTTCTTTTTGACATACTTTTAGGGGTTATCTTTTGTTTCGATACTTTTTGTGTAAAATAAGTTTCGTTTAGTAAGTTACGCTATTAAAACAAAAGTCAGCATTTTTGGCAATATATATTTATTCATCACAAATATAGCTGTCAATATTTCAGTTTATTTGATTTATCATTAATTAAAATATAGACAATTATATCAAACCTTATTCTAGTTATATTCTTCAATTTTAGTTACAAAAAAGGCGCTAATAGCGCCTTTATAACAAGAATAATGAATTATTTTATGACTTTTTAGTCGGTCGTTGCCAGCCTGAAATATTTTTCTGTTTACCTCGAGCTACGCCGAGTTGTTCTGCTTCAATATCTTTAGCAATAACAGAACCGGCACCGACGGTTGCATTAATCCCGATAAATACCGGGGCTACCAGTGAGCTATTTGAGCCAATAAACGCACCATCATCAATTATCGTTTGAAATTTATTCACACCATCATAGTTACAAGTAATAGTACCAGCCCCTATGTTTACTCTAGCACCGATAATAGTGTCACCTAGATAAGTTAAATGTCCTGCTTTACTTCCTTCACCCAAAGTGGTTTTTTTCATTTCAACGAAATTACCGACATGAGAATCTCTGTTCATTGTTGTGCCTGGACGTAAACGTGCAAATGGACCTACGGAACATTCATCACCGACAACGGCTTGCTCTATAATACTATTAGGCTTAATAATACTGTTTTCACCAATAACACAATCTTTTAAAATACAATTGGCGCCGACTTGCACACCATTAGCTAAAAAGACTTCACCTTCAAATATGCAATTAATATCTATTTGTACTTCTTGTCCAATTATAACTTTACCGCGAATATCAATACGACTTGGATCACGTAAACTAGCGCCTGCTATCATTAAGGCTTCAGCTTCACGTAATTGATAGGCACGCTCTAATGATGCCAGTTGTACTCGGTTATTTGCGCCTTCAACTTCAACTTCGGTTTCTGGGTGCGCTGTAGCAATAACTTTTCCTTCTTTATGACACGCAGCAATAATATCGGTTAAGTAATATTCACCTTGAGCATTATCGCTCGATAAATTACTTAACCATCGTTTTAAATCACCGCCATTTGCTAATAAAATACCTGTGTTTATTTCATTAATCAGTAATTGCTCTGTTGAAGCATCTTTTTGCTCAATAATACCAACGACAGTATTATCGTGACGTACAATACGTCCATATCCATTTGGGTTTGCCAAATTAACCGTTAATAAAGCCATACCATTTTCTGGTTTTACTGCCAGTAAATTTTCTAAAGTGCTTACCTTAGTTAAAGGTACATCACCATAGAGTACTAAAACATCTTCATCATCTTTTAAAAATGGTGAAGCCATATCTACCGCATGCCCGGTGCCTAATTGGTCTCTTTGTTCAACAAACGTTAAATCATTACTGGTAGTATTTTCAGTCAAAGTAGCTTTAAGTATCTCACCGCCAAAACCATAGACAATATAAATATTTACTGCATTCAATTGACGAGCTGCGTCAATAACGTGCCCAACCATCGGCTTATCAGCAACACGATGAAGTACTTTAGGTAAAGATGAGCGCATGCGAGTACCTTTACCCGCAGCAAGAATAACAACTGAAAGAGACATAGATTATCCGTTATTTATGATATTTTTATTAATGGGAATATTGTAACCTTGTTTTGTAACATTAACTATTTCTATTCATTGAAATCAATTTTGAAGTAAACCTAGATGCATCATTAAATTAATTGATCTTATAAATTAAAATTTTCTGAATATAGGCGAATTTACTTCTTTGCAGTAGTTCAACATGTCGTGCTTTTAAACAATATAAAAAGTGTTTACACATTTTATATATAAGTTCATTCATTATTTATGTATTATCACACCCTTCTTAACATCCTTTTAATCAATAATCTATTAACCTTTCCTTTACATACCAATCATATATATATATGTTAACTATGTGTTAATCATGACGTAAATTTACTAACTATTGTATTTTACGTTAAATATAATTTATAAAGGAATAGAAATGAAAACATATAAAAAAATATTACTAACAGCCGCCGTAACCTTAGTTTGTTCGGCTTCATTTGCGGGTTATTCAGACAACAGAACTGAAACTGAAACAGTTTATTATTCTGATTCATCAATGACTCAGGTAGTAGGAACAATGTTAACTGGCTGTGGTAGACCTAGAGTAAGTGGAGTTAGAACTGTATATTTAACACGTAGTTCTGGCGGCCCATGTTTTTAATATAAATTAGGCGGGATTGGCATTTAATTACGTCATCCTGCTATTTAACTTGCCTATATAAATATTCTTTGTCGCTTTATATTTTCCAACTTATCATCTTTGAATTATTAATGTTTTTTCACTAATAAATTACTAATATCTTTGATAAGCGTATTTAAGTTATCGCACTATTGAAAATAAAAAAGCGATATTTACCTAAAGTAAATATCGCTTTTTAGTCACTAAAACTTAGTGCTTAGTCTATAAAATTAGACTTTTTTCTTAGTCGCTTGTATTACGCGTAATTGCGCAGTTACTCGCGCTAATTCAGCGGCAACTTCTGCAAAATCAACATCACCGCCATGGGCGTTCATGTGTTCTTCTGCACGTTGCTTAGCTTCTAATACTGCTTGTTCATCTAAATCGTCTGCACGTACAGCTACATCAGCTAGTACCGTAACGTTATTTGGTTGAACTTCTAACATACCGCCAGAAAGATAAATAACCTCTTCCTCACCGCCATGTTTCACAATACGAGCCATACCAGGTTTTAGTGAGGTCAATAAAGGTGCATGACCAGGCATAATACCTAGTTCACCTTCTGAACCTGTGATCTGTAATGATTCAATACGTCCAGAGAATAACTCCTCTTCGGCACTTACTACATTTAGATTTACCGTCATTGCTGACATTTTGACCTCCTAAAGTAGAAGTATTAGCTTAGTAAATTTACCGAGTAAATGTCTAAACTAACACTTCCAAGCAAATTACATGTTTTTAGCTTTCTCAACGGCTTCTTCAATAGAACCAACCATGTAGAATGCTTGCTCAGGTAAATCATCGTAGTCACCAGCTAAAATGCCAGTGAAACCAGCGATGGTATCTTTTAATGATACATACTTACCTGGAGAACCTGTAAATACTTCAGCAACGAAAAACGGCTGAGATAAGAAACGCTGAATCTTACGAGCACGATAAACGGTTTGCTTATCTTCTTCAGAAAGCTCATCCATGCCTAAAATAGCGATGATATCTTTAAGTTCTTTGTAACGTTGTAATACGTTCTGTACACCACGTGCTACTTCATAATGCGCTGTGCCAACTACTAATGGATCAAGTTGACGTGAAGTAGAATCTAACGGGTCGATCGCTGGGTATATACCTAACTCGGCAATTGAACGCGAAAGTACAACTGTTGCATCTAAGTGAGCAAAAGTAGTTGCAGGGCTTGGATCGGTCAAATCATCAGCTGGTACGTATACCGCTTGAATTGAAGTGATTGAACCTTTCTTAGTAGAGGTAATACGCTCTTGTAAGATACCCATTTCTTCAGCAAGTGTCGGTTGATAACCAACCGCTGAAGGCATACGACCTAACAAGGCTGATACTTCAGTACCGGCTAAGGTGTAACGATAAATATTATCAACAAAGAATAATACGTCACGACCTTCATCACGGAATTTTTCCGCCATGGTTAAACCAGTAAAGGCAACACGTAAACGGTTTCCTGGAGGCTCGTTCATCTGACCGTAAACTAACGATACTTTATCAAGTACGTTAGAGTCGTTCATCTCGTGATAGAAATCGTTACCTTCACGAGTACGCTCACCAACACCAGCAAATACTGAGTAACCGCTATGCTCGATAGCGATGTTACGGATAAGTTCCATCATGTTAACGGTCTTACCAACACCAGCACCACCAAATAAACCAACTTTACCACCCTTAGCGAATGGACAAATTAAGTCGATTACTTTGATACCAGTTTCTAATAATTCATTAGAAATAGATTGTTCAGCAAAAGTAGGCGCTGCACGGTGAATAGACCAACGGGTTTTTTCACCAATAGGGCCAGCTTCATCAATAGGCTCGCCCAATACGTTCATGATGCGACCTAAGGTCTCAACACCAACGGGAACTTGAATTGATTCACCTGTGTTTTCTACATTAAGACCACGTTGTAAACCATCAGAACTACCCATAGCGATTGTACGTACTACACCGCCACCAAGTTGTTGCTGTACTTCAAGTACTAAACCTGAAAGTTTACCTTCGGTTACTTTTAATGCGTCATATACTTTAGGTACAGCATCTTGTGGAAATTCGATATCCACAACTGCGCCAATAATTTGGACGACTTTACCTGCACTCATGTTAATTCCTCAAATTTAAATTTAACGAAAACTAATCTTTTACCGTTATACAGCAGATGCACCAGCAACAATTTCACCCAATTCTTGAGTAATACTTGCTTGACGCGCTTTGTTGTATACCAATTGTAAATCATCGATCAAGTCACCCGCGTTATCAGTTGCAGATTTCATTGCAACCATACGAGCGGCTTGTTCACAGGCTTGGTTTTCAACCACGCCTTGATATACTTGAGATTCAACATAACGAACTAATAACTGCTCAAGCAATGCTTGTGCGTCAGGTTCGTAGATGTAATCCCAACGATGTTTAATTTCTTCATCGTCTGACTTAGGTAACGGTAAAAGTTGATCGATTGTTGGCGTTTGTGTCATGGTATTAACAAACTTATTGTAAACAATAAAAAGTCTGTCAATGTCACCATTATCATAGGCATCTAACATCACTTTCACACTACCGACTAAATCAGTAATTGAAGGTCTGTCACCTAAACCAGAAACCTGTGCGATAACATTAGCGCCCATGTTGTTGAAGAACGACGTAGCTTTAGAACCCACTACAGCGAAATCAACTTCACATTCTTGCTCTTGCCATTTGGCAGCATCTGCCAACACTTGTTTAAACGAGTTAATGTTTAAACCACCACACAAACCACGGTCTGTTGATATAACAATATAACCAACACGCTTGACTTCACGCTCTTCCAAATAAGGATGGCGGAACTCTAAATTACCAAGCGCGATATGACCGATCACGTTTCGTATATTCTCAGCGTATGGACGAGAAGCAGCCATGCCTTCCTGCGCTTTGCGCATTTTGCTAGCTGCAACCATTTCCATAGCACTAGTGATCTTCTGAGTGTTTTTAACACTCGCGATCTTAGATTTTATCTCTTTACCACCGGCCATGACTTATCTCCGAAACTTTACTTATGAATAAAAAGTTCTTACCAAGTTTGCGTTGACTTGAATTTCTCAAGTGCCGCATTTAAACCTGCTTCGATTTCTTTATCGTATGCACCAGTTTCGTTGATTTTAGCCATCAACTCAGCGCTATCGTTGTTGATAAAGGTATGTAATGCCGCTTCAAAATCACAGATTTTGTTTAACGCGACATCAGTTAAATAACCTTTTTCCGCAGCAAATAACGATACGGCTGTTTCAGCAACTGATAACGGGCTGTATTGGTTTTGCTTCATCAATTCAGTAACACGTTGACCATGTTCTAATTGAGCACGAGTTGCCTCATCTAAATCAGATGCGAACTGTGCAAATGCTGCTAATTCACGGTATTGAGCAAGTGCTAAACGAATACCACCACCTAATTTCTTGATGATCTTAGTTTGCGCTGCACCACCAACACGAGATACCGATAAACCAGCATTAACTGCCGGACGGATACCTGAGTTGAACAAATCAGCTTCTAAGAAAATTTGACCATCGGTTATCGAAATTACGTTAGTCGGTACGAATGCAGATACATCGCCCGCTTGTGTTTCGATAATAGGTAATGCGGTTAAAGAACCAGTTTTACCTTTCACTTCACCATTAGTGAATTTTTCAACATACGCTTCGTTTACACGAGCAGCACGTTCTAATAAACGACTATGAAGGTAGAATACGTCACCTGGGTATGCTTCACGACCTGGCGGACGACGAAGTAGTAATGAAATTTGACGGTAAGCAACTGCTTGCTTAGACAAATCATCATATACGATCAACGCATCTTCACCGCGGTCACGGAAGTATTCACCCATAGAACAACCAGCGTATGGTGCTAAGTATTGTAATGCAGCGGCTTCAGAAGCTGAGGCTACAACCACAATAGTGTTTGATAAAGCGCCATGTTCTTCTAGCTTACGTACTACGTTAGAAACTGTTGATGCCTTTTGGCCAATTGCTACGTAGATACATTTAATACCGGTATCTTTTTGATTGATGATGGCATCTAGCGCAATTGCAGACTTACCGATTTGACGGTCACCAATGATCAATTCACGTTGACCACGGCCAATTGGGATCATTGAGTCAATAGACTTAATACCCGTTTGTACTGGTTGGTCAACAGACTTACGTTCGATTACACCCGGTGCTACTACTTCAACAGGAGAGAAACCATCGTTTTCGATTGTTCCTTTACCATCAATAGGCTCACCTAGAGTGTTGACAACGCGGCCTAATAAACCACGTCCTACAGGTACTTCCAATATACGGCCAGTACCTTTAACTTTATCGCCTTCTGCTAAATCAGCATATGGACCCATAACTACCGCACCGACCGAATCACGATCAAGGTTTAATGCGATAGCAAAACGGCTACCAGGAAGTTCGATCATCTCGCCTTGCATTACATCTGCAAGACCATGGATGCGAATAATACCATCTGTTACAGAAACGATAGTACCTTCATTACGAGCTTCGCTGACAACACTAAACTGTTCAATTCTTTTCTTGATCAGTTCAGCGATTTCAGTGGAATTCAGTTGCATGCTCTGTTCCCTTATCTCTTAATTGCTATGATTGCATTGCTGTTGCTAAACGATTCAGTTGATTTCTCACTGAACCATCGATAACCATGTCGCCGGCTTTAATCACCAGACCAGACATAATACTCGCATCAACTTTACAATTGAGCTTTACTTTACGATCCAAACGCTTTTCAAGCGCGGTGCTTATTGATGTTAGTTTATCCGCAGTTAATTCAACTGCAGAGGTAACATCGACCAAAACTGTTTTCTCATAATCAGCTTTTAATTCGCCAAATTGAGTAACAACTTGTGGTAACACCGACAGGCGTTCATTCTCGGCCATAATTTTAATAAAATTTTGGCCTTCACTGTTAAGTTGTTCACCACAGACTTTTAAAAAAAGGTCTTGTGCTTGTACAACCGATGCACCACCAGAAAGGAAACCTTTCATAGTGTCATCTTTTGAAACTTCTGCAGCGAAAACTAGCATTTCTAACCAGTTATCTATCGCATCAGCTTCAACAGCAAAATCGAACGCTGCTTTAGCGTAGGGACGAGCGACGGTTGTCAATTCAGACATAGCTCATTCCCCTCTTAAAGTTCAGCTACAAGTTTATCTAAAATGTCGCTATGTACTGCGGCATCGATTGAACGCTCAAGAATTTTCTCGGCACCAGCAATAGCTAAAACAACGACTTGTTGACGTAGTTCTTCGCGAGCTTGGTTGCGTTCTGTTTCTATTTCAGCATGACCAGAAGCTAAAATCTTAGCTTTTTCGGTTTCAGCTTTTCCTGCAGCTTCTGCAACAATTTGCGCTTCACGTTTTTTTGCAGCTTCAATAATACTAGCCGCTTGTGATTTCGCATCTTTAAGTTGTTCCGTCGCTTTAGCTTGAGCAAGCTCAAGATCTTTAGCAGCACGGTCAGAAGCAGCGAGTCCGTCAGCAATAATTGCTTGGCGAGCTTCGATGGCACCCATGATAGGTGGCCATACAAACTTCATGCAGAAAATTACAAATACGACAAATGCGATTAATTCACCAATAAGCGTGGCATTAATATTCATTTGTGTACCTCCTCTTAGTTATTCGTTTTAAAAAAGACTTAAACTTAGCTAGTTAAGAATTAAGCAAGTACGAATAACATGTAAAGACCAATAGCAACACCGATCATCGCGATAGCATCAATAAGACCCGCTACGATGAACATTTTTACTTGAAGTTGTGGTGCTAATTCAGGTTGACGAGCAGCAGATTCTAAGAACTTGCCACCTAATAAACCAAAACCAATCGCAGTACCAAGAGCACCTAGACCGATTAATAACGCAACAGCGATGAATAACATATATATCTCCGATATTTAAAGTTAATGTTAAAAGTTAAAAAATTAATGTAAAAAGTAAAAAATTATCCAGGGGCTTTCACCCCCAAAATTTAGTGATCTTCGTGAGCTAAACTAAGGTAAACAATAGTTAACATCATAAAGATAAACGCTTGTAATGGGATAATCAGTAAGTGGAACGCTGCCCATAAAAAGTGTACTGGCAATTGGAATAATCCGATTGTCGCAATCAGTAAAAATATCAACTCACCTGCATATAAGTTACCGAATAAACGTAACGCTAATGATAATGGACGAGCTAATAAGGTAACCATTTCAAGAATAAAGTTCACTGGGTATAAAGACCAATGACCAAAAGGTTGTGTGGTTAATTCTTTAATAAATCCACCCACGCCTTTTACTTTAATTGAATAGTAAATTGTTAGAATAAATACGCCTAATGCAAGAGCAAAAGTCATATTAGGATCGGTTGTAGGTACAGGTTTCATATAAACATGAGACATTTCCACGCCACCGACTATACTGATTAACCATGGAATTAAATCCACTGGTACCCAGTCCATTGCATTCATTAATAATACCCAAACAAAAACCGTTAAGGCTAATGGAGCTATTAATGGATTACTACCGTGGAAAGTGCTTTTGACACTATCACTTACAAACTCAACGATCAGTTCTACTGCACATTGCAGTTTTCCTGGTACGCCAGTTGTTGCTTTTTTAGCAACAGAGCGAAAGATAGCAAGAAAAACGAATCCCAAAAACACCGACCAACCAAGAGTATCTAAATGCAAAGTCCAAAATGTATCACATGGATTTGCTGCACTTGAGTCAAAAGAACAAAGTCCCTGAGCATCAGCAGATAGATTGGTTAAATGATGTTTAATATATTCTTGGCTGGTTAATTCAGCAGCTGAAGACATATTAATGTTCCTATGATTAAAGTTTAAAAAATAATTTTTTTATATCAGCAGCACTAAATTTAATGCTGATGTTTCAAAATAAATGGTGTTAGTAATGGCATGGCCATGACTAAACAAAACATTCCAAAAAATGGTAAAGGCAAAATAACTAAAAACTTAAATGCCAAGGAAAATAACAACGCGGTTACTACCATTTTTAATTTTACACCGCTAAAAAAGGATTCAACAACCAATTTTGACGATTTAGCCCCAGCAAATCTAAATGCTTTATAGGCAAATATAAAATTAGGGATTACACCAATAGCACCACCAGTTAATACCGATTTAGCGTGAGTTAATCCCCAATAAAAATATGTTACTAAAGTAAGAATAAATACAACTAGTATTGTTAAGCCAATTTGTTGATAAGCGAACTTTCGTCCTGGTTTAACTAATGAGTTTTGCCTAACTAAGCTCATTTATTGCTCCAAGTTATCATTTCAACGAAATAATTCGTAATTATCAGACTTTATTTTTATTTATTAAGTAAATAAACGATTTGAAAACTAAAGTAAAAACTTTAACTCTAAAAAGTCAGCGCAAGTATACTGATTTATGCTGTTATTGCAACAAAATAGGGCAGTTGACGCCCTACTTTTGTGCTAAAGATTGGATAAAATGTTGGCTTGGGCTAAAAAGAACGGAAGCGAGCTACTATTCCGTCTAGCTCTTCTAGATTGGTATACGATATTACCAGTTTTCCTTTGCCTTTTTTGTTGTGGACAATTGTAACTTGAGAACCAAATTTTTCGGATAAGTTTTGTTCTAAATTTTTAGTATCAGGGTCTTTAATTTTTTCTTCAATAACTTTTTCAGGTGCTTGTGCTTTTTTAATTAATGCTTCTGTTTCACGTACTGTTAGATCTTTGGCAACTACCGTTCTTGCGGTATTACTTTGTAAATCATCTTCTAATGCTAATAACGCACGCGCATGACCCATCTCAATATCGCCGTGTTCGAGTAATGTTTTAACATCCTCATTCAATTTATTTAAACGTAATAAATTTGACACCGCTGTACGAGATTTACCAACAGCATCAGCCACTTCTTGATGTGTTAGTTCAAATTCAGTTAATAAGCGCTCTAATGCAATAGCTTCTTCCATAGCATTAAGATCTTCACGTTGTATATTTTCGATCAAAGCAATGGCAATTGCAGCTTCGTCTTCTACATTTTTAATTAAACAGGGTACTTTATCTATTTCCGCTAACTGAGCAGCACGCCATCGACGTTCACCTGCTATTATTTCATAGTTATTTTCACTGACATTTCGAACGATAATAGGTTGAAGAATACCTTGTGAACGAATAGAATTTGACAAATCATCTAGTGCTTCAACTGACATATCTTTACGCGGTTGGTACTTACCTTGTTGCAATTGCTCAATAGGCAAATACTGTAATTCACTGTCATCTGCAGAAGTTAAATTACTCTGAGCCACATCAGCCATTATATTAGGGCTTGATGTTAATAATGCATCAAGACCACGACCTAGGCCTCTACGTTTTGCTGGACTCATAATTTTCCTTCGGTGTTATCGATTTATTTAACTGTGTTTTTTCTTGTTCGGCTTTACGTAATATTTCACCGGCAAGTGCTAAATAGGCTTTTGCACCGGTAGATGACTTATCATAATACATAACAGGCGCGCCAAAACTAGGCGCTTCAGCCAAACGGACATTACGTGGGATAACCGTACGATAAACTTTGTCACCAAAATGACGTTTTAATTGCTCAGAAACATCATTTGCTAATCGGTTTCGTGGGTCATACATAGTCCGTAAAATACCTTCTATGTGTAATTTATCATTCACTACCGCTGTTAATTGTGAAACCGTATCCATTAATGCCGTTAATCCTTCCAATGCATAATATTCACATTGCATGGGGACTAAAACTGAGTCGGCCGCCGTCATTGCATTAACCGTAAGCATATTTAATGAAGGAGGGCAGTCAATAATAATGTAATCGTAATTATTACGTATTGGAGTTAATGCATTTTTTAAACGTTGCTCACGGGAATATACTTGCATCAATTTAATTTCTGCGGCGGTAACATCGGTATTTGCGGCAATTAAATCATATAGACCTGAAGTTTCTTTACAAATAACTTCATCAAATGGTTTTTCTTCAACGAGTAATTCATAACTTGTGGCGTGTACTTTGTATTTATCAATACCACTAGCCATAGTGGCGTTGCCTTGAGGATCTAAGTCAATTAATAATACTTTTCGTTTTGTTGCTGCTAATGAGGCAGCTAAATTAACTGATGTTGTCGTTTTGCCAACCCCACCTTTTTGGTTAGCAACCGCAATTATTTTTCCCACAATAACCTCGAAAGTATTTAATTTTTTATTATTTTTTTAAGTTCAATGACATGACGCTCACCCTGCAAATTAGGCACGATTATTTCGCTACTGTCTACAAACTTTATATGTTCTGGTAATTGTTCTATTTCTTCGCGGGGAAATTGACCTTTTAGCGCAAAAAAACGACCACTTTCATCCGCGATTAGATGTTGACACCAATTGACCATATCTTCAAGTGATGCAAATGCCCGACTTAATACACCGTCAAATAAGGTTTCTGGCTGGTATTTTTCAACTCTTGATAAAACAGGCGTAACATTTTCAAGTTTTAATTGGAAAACAACTTGTCTTAAAAAGGTTATCCTTTTACCTAAACTATCGAGTAAAACAAAGCGTTTTTCTGGGAATAAAATGGCTAATGGAATACCTGGTAATCCAGGCCCTGTACCGACATCAATAAAAGATTGTCCTTTTAGTACTTCGCCAACCATTAAGCTATCCATGATATGTTTAACGAGCATTTCGCTAGTATCACGAACAGCGGTCAGGTTATAAGCTTTATTCCATTTATTTAATAATTCAACATATTGAATCAATAAGTCTATCTGCTGTTCACTAAGCGTTAATTTGCTTTTATCAACAAGTAATGTCAGTTGGGTTTTAAGTGTCATCTATTTTTCACGTTTCAAATAATGTAATTAAGCTGTTTTACGTAATAAGCCATGTTTTTTTAAATAAACTAATAATAACGAAATTGCAGCAGGAGTAATACCTGAAATACGCGACGCCTTACCAATAGTTTCAGGACGAGCATCACTCAACTTGGCAACTACTTCATTTGATAAACCAGATATTTGTGTAAAATCAAAATCATGAGGAATTAAAGTATTTTCATGACGTTTCTTTTTTTCTATCTCATCAAGCTGTCTATCTATATAACCGGCATATTTAATTTGAATTTCTATTTGTTCAGCAGCTTGTTTATTATCAATCGCTGGACCTATGCCTTCTATTTTCATTAGATCTTTGTAACGTACTTCAGGGCGCCGTACTAGATCTTCCAAACTATTTTCTCGACTAAGATCAGATTTAAGTAATAAATTAATTTGATCTACTGACTGGTGATCTTTATGGATCCATGTTGATTTTAAACGTTGACGTTCAAGTTCAACCATTTCCATTTTTTCATTAAAGGCTTGCCAGCGTTTTTCATCAACCAAGCCCAATTTATGACCTTTTTCCGTTAATCTTATATCGGCATTGTCTTCACGTAACAATAAACGATATTCCGCACGAGAGGTAAACATCCGATAAGGTTCTTTGGTACCTAAGGTCGCTAAATCATCAACCAAAACACCTATATAAGCCTCATCTCTGCCTAAATTAAGTGCTTCTTTTCCTTGCACCCGTGCAGCAGCGTTTGTTGCGGCTAATAAGCCTTGTGCTCCAGCTTCTTCATAGCCAGTTGTTCCGTTAATTTGTCCGGCAAAATATAAGTTTTCAACAAATTTACTTTCTAAGGTTTGTTTTAAATCGCGAGGATCAAAGTAATCATATTCAATAGCATAACCTGGTCGGGTAATATGAGCATTCTCAAAACCTTTGATCGATCGCACTAAATCCATTTGAACGTCAAAAGGCAAACTTGTAGAAATTCCGTTCGGATAAATCTCATGAGTGGTTAAACCTTCTGGTTCAACAAATATTTGATGTGAATCTTTATCTGCAAAACGAGTGATCTTATCTTCAATTGATGGACAATAACGAGGTCCAATACCCTCAATAACACCGGTATACATAGGAGATCTATCTAAGCCATTTCTAATAATATCGTGGGTATTAATATTTGTATGCGTGATATAACAAGGAACTTGCTCAGGATGATCATCTCTAGATCCCATAAATGAAAATACAGGCCTAGGATCATCACCCGGTTGTGGTTCCATTTGTGAAAAGTCTAAACTTCTAGCATCTAAGCGAGGTGGAGTACCTGTTTTTAAACGATCAATTCGAAATGGCATGTTACGTAAACTTTTAGCTAAGTTTTCACTAGAAGGATCACCAGCACGCCCTCCTTGGTAATTGTTTAAACCTATATGAATTTGACCCGCTAAAAATGTACCTACGGTTAATACCACTGATTTAGCTTTAAACTTTAAGCCCATTTGTGTAGAAACACCGACAACCTGATTATTCTCTAAAATAAGATCATCACAAGGTTGTTGGAAAATAGTTAAATTTTCTTGGTTTTCTAGAAAGTTTCGTACAAAAGATTTATACAAAATACGATCTGCTTGTGCTCTAGTCGCCCTAACAGCAGGCCCTTTGCTTGCGTTCAATGTTCTAAATTGAATGGCAGCATGGTCGGTAGCCGTTGCCATTAATCCGCCCAAGGCATCAATTTCTTTAACCAAATGGCCTTTACCAATACCGCCTATCGCAGGATTGCATGACATTTGTCCTAGTGTATCGATGTTATGAGTTAACAATAAAGTTTTACAACCCATACGTGCTGCTGCAAGACATGCTTCAGTTCCTGCATGACCACCACCAACAACGATTACGTCATAAGATTCTTGATACCACATAAAATTTAGACCTTGGTTTGACTATTAAAAAATATTTGGAGAATAAATCATTTTATAAAAATGGTTATTCAAAAATTAGGGAACGTATTTTAGCGCTTTTTTGCGGTGAGGGGAATGATCAATTCACTAAAAAGATCTGCGTGTGATCCTTCTTATAATATATAAGATCTTTAAAGAGATCTTATTACTATTACTTATTAGTAAAGCTATTTTCTGTTGATAAGTCATTTTTCTTTATATAGAACAGTTAATTAATTGAATGATAACACTGTGATCAATCTTTGATCAAAGGGCTTTAAACCTATGATCAAAATGGCTAGTTATCCACAAGTGAAATAAAGTTAATTTCTATACACTGAATAATAATAAGAAATTAATAGCTTTTACCCAGAGTTATCCACAGTACGTAAATATATAGGATAAATTTGTTGATAAGTTATGTGTAAGATCGTTATAAAAGATCACTATTTGTTATTAACCATTGCTGAGCGAGATCCTCTGGATCTATTTCTTCTCTCATATCTAAGGTTTTTAAAGGTGTTATTTCATTACAACCAATTGATAATAAAACCTTTTCCATATCAAAAGCAGCTTTGCAGAATGTATCGTAGTTAGAATCCCCAACACCTATGATCATAAATTTAACTGGGGATAGATCTACAGTGCTTATTTTAAGATCTTCAATGAAATTTTGAATATTGTCAGGAAAGTCTCCAGCGCCATGAGTAGAGGTACAAATTAGCCATGTTTGTTTTTCGCTGTTTATTTGTTCAAATTTAGGCTTTAAATGAACAGTGACTTGGTGATTTAATGCTAATAAAGTTTCTTCGCAGGCTTCAGCAACATATTCTGTTCCCCCTAACATACTGCCGACAATAATTTGAAAAGAGCTCATTTGGTTCCTTATTTTCTATAAATACTTATCTGTTTGGGTCTATTTTCCAATACAAAATGACGAGAATATTTCAGTTAATAAGTCGTCATTAGTAAATTCACCGGTTATTTTATTGAGTTCTTGCTGACATAAGCGTAATTCTTCTGCAAGAATTTCACCTGCGACATAAGATTCCAGTTGATCTAAACCGATTATTAAATGGTGATGAGCCTTTTCTAGTGCTGTTAAATGACGTCTTCTGGCCATAAAACCACCTTCAGTGCTTCCTTGATAGCCCATAATACTCTTTAAGTGCTCTTTTAAAGCCGTTATACCATCGCCTGTTTTCGCGGAAATAGTTACCGTAGGAAGCTTGTTGTTTTCTGAATAGCCTGTTGGTACGGTTTTAATATCGGCCTTGTTTTGTATTACCGTTAAGCCGATATTTTTGGGCAGTTTGTCAAAGAATTCTGGCCATAAAAGCTGTGGATCTTTATTATTATCTTCACTCGCATCTACCATTAGTAATACGCGATCAGCCTGATTAATTTCTTGCCAAGCACGCTCAATACCTATTTGTTCAACTTGATCCCTGCTTTCACGTAAACCCGCAGTATCTATAATATGAAGTGGCATGCCATCAATATGAATTTGCTCTGTAAGCACATCACGTGTTGTTCCTGCTATGTCAGTTACAATTGCAGCTTCTCTACCGCTTAGGGCATTCAACAAGCTAGATTTACCTGCATTGGGACGTCCAGCTATAACAACCCGCATACCTTCACGAATTATACTGCCTTGATGAGCTTGGCTTTGTACTTCTTCAACTTGCGTAATGATCTTCTTAAGATCATTAACTATTTTTATATCGGCAAGAAAATCGATTTCTTCTTCAGGGAAGTCAATAGCGGCTTCAACATACATGCGTAGATGAATGGTACTTTCAACTAGCTGATTTACTAATTTTGAAAAGTCGCCTTGTAACGAATGTAACGCGCATCGAGCCGCTTGCTCTGAACTTGAATTGATTAAGTCGGCTATGGCTTCAGCTTGGGTTAGATCTAATTTATCGTTAATAAAAGCTTGTTCACTGAACTCGCCTGGCTGCGCCATTCTTACATTAGGAAGCGCTAATATCTCCTTTAATATCATATCTAATATAACAGGGCCGCCATGCCCTTGCAGTTCTAGAACATCTTCACCAGTAAATGAATGTGGCGATTTAAAAAATAGTGCAATACCTTGGTCTAATGTTTGCTGGTTGGCGTCATTAAACGGTAAGTATTCGGCTTTTCTAATTTCAGGAATTCTCCCTAAAATTGCTAGTGCGACATTTTTAACTTCAGGGCCAGAAATACGAATAATACCTACACCCCCACGACCTGGTGCAGTGGCTTGCGCGGCAATCGTTTCTTTTTTATATAATGCTTCGGTCATAACGGTTTCCTTATAAATAGCCTGGCTATTATAGACTTTTATTGTTCACAAATAAAAAAGGCGACCAATTAGGTCGCCTTTGTATTTATTATATTTTTTTTACTTTTCAGTTTTGACCAATTTAGCTTGCTTAGCTTTTTCAATACCGCTGAAAATAATTTTCATTTGCGTGATTGAAATTAAGTTACTTACTAACCAATAAAGAACTAAACCTGAAGGGAACCACGCCATAAATATCGAAAATGCGACTGGCATATATTGCATAATTTTTTGTTGCATTGGATCTTGTATAGTCATAGGTTGCATTTTTTGCATAAAGTACATACTTAAGCCCATAAAGAAAGGTAATATAAACCAAGGATCTTTCGTTGATAGATCTTCTACCCAGAAAAAGAATGGTGCATGGCGTAACTCAACACTTTCTAAAAATACCCAATATAATGCTAAGAAAATAGGCATTTGTATTAACATAGGTAAACAACCACCGGCCGGATTAACTTTTTCTTTCTTGTACATCTCCATGGTGGCTTGTGACATTTTTTGACGGTCATCACCAAAGCGCTCTTTTAACTGTGCCATCTTAGGGGCAAGTTCACGCATCTTAGCCATTGAGGTGTACTGTGCTTTCGTTAATGGGTACATAGCTCCTTTAACGACTAGGGTGATTACTATAATGGCAAATCCCCAGTTACTTACTAAAGACTGAATTTGTAGTAATAACCAAAATAGTGGTTTGCTGATCATTGATAAAAATCCGTAATCAATCGTTAAACCTAAGAACGGTGCAATTTCGTCTAGTACGTATTGATCTTTCGGGCCAACATAAAATATAGCTGAAGTTGTTGCTTGGCTATTTGGCTCAATGATAATTGCTGGAGATTTGAAACCTATAACGGCTTCACTGTTTGATGAATAGTCAGAGTAAATTTGGTTATCAGTTGTTTGGCTTGGTATCCAGGCTGAAACAAAGTAATGCTCCAACATAGCAACCCAACCACCGGCAGTTGTTACATTCAGCCTGGTATCTTTAATATCATCAAAGTCGTATTTTTCATAACGATCTTCAGTAGTAGAGTAAGCAGCACCACGATAAGTTGGCATTAATGAACTACCACTTTCAACAAGTGTAGACTGTTTTAATTGTGCATACATTTGCACACTTGCAGCAGTAGTCGCTGTGTTATTAATAATATATTCAATGTTTACACTGTAACTACCTTTGGTGAAGGTAAAGCGTTTAGTTACCTTTAAACCATTTTCTGCAGAATATTGTAAATCAACAACTAAAGGTGTTTCACCCGTTTGAGTGTAAGATTTGCTACTTGATTGATAAATTGGGCGACCAGGAACTACTCTATCTAATCCTTGTGCTCCAGTTAGTCCACTTTGAGCAACATATTTACGATTACCATTTTGCATAACAGTAAACGGAATATCGTTGCCTTGCTCTGTGTCGAATTTTATTAATTTAGCTTCAACAATATCTCCACCACGAGTTGTGATTTTAACGGCCAGTACATCAGTATTAATACTGATAACTTGCTCGCTTATTTTTACAGGCGCAGACATAGGCGTGGCTGAACCAGACGATTCAGGAATAAAGTCACCACTCGTTGCGGTACCTTGGTTGGAGCTTTGACTTATTGTTCGTTCAGCAATTACCGGAGCATTATCTTTTTGATATTCTGTAAATAACAAATAGGTAACAACCATAAGGGCAATAAAAAGAAAACTGCGTTGAGATTCCATAGTTAATTATTTCTCTTTTTTTGTTGTTGTTGGCACGGGATCTTCACCCCCCGCGTGTAATGGATGGCATTTTAGTATACGTTTGCCCGCTAACCAACAACCTTTTAACACACCGAAGCGATTTATTGCTTCAATAGCATAAAAAGAGCAGGTTGGATGGAATCGACAGTTACTGCCAAGTAGGGGGCTAAGCCAGCGCTGGTAAGCTTTTACTAAAGCTACAGCTAGCTTTTGTGGCGTTGAATTATTTTTCGCCATATTTTTTCTAATTGTTTTCTAATTTCAGTATTTTCGAGCTTATCAGTACCTGATTTCACCATAACGACCATATCAATGTTAGGTAAGTCGTGTTGATGGAGTCGAAAGCTTTCTCTTATTTGACGTTTAACACGGTTTCGCTGAACAGCTAATTTTACGCGTTTTTTTGCAATAGCTAAGCCTAAACGATTACGTTCATCAGTATTTGGAGTAACAAGGATAGTTATATGGCTAGAGCCGAAACGAAGAGGTTTAGAAAATACAGATTGAAATTGACCGGGAGTCAACAAACGTGACTCCCGATTAAATTCATAATTAACCATGATGGCTAACAGATCTCTTAATTAAAGATTAAAGAAGAGATTATGCGCTAAGTCTTACACGACCTTTAGCACGACGACGTGAAATTACAGCACGTCCGTTTTTTGTTGCCATACGTGCACGGAAACCGTGGTTGCGTTTACGTTTTAATATGCTAGGTTGAAATGTTCTTTTCATTACGCTAATCCGTCTGTTGTTGTTGCCCTGGCAAACAGCCGTATTGAGCACACTGGTTCTAAAAAAAGAGGCCGAATTATATAGTTTGTCATTTACTTTGTCAAAGCTTATAACAATCTATTTTAAAATGATCCTTGTTAGATCTTTATGATCTAAATTATATATCCACAGCTTTATAACAATTGCCATTTTTCTTTATTAAAATCATCAAAAATTAATCCTCATAGCTAAATAATATGGAAATAATTTTTTAGTAGTAAATTAGTCTAAAAATGCCATTCTTATTGATTCAGCATCGATTTATTTATTTTATTTACCATAAAAGGCTAACTATTTAAAAGTCAATATTGCAGTTGTGGATAACTATAGTGATAATAGACCTAATACTATAATTTTTTATATGCTTACCTTCTGTTAAATCGCGTATTGTATTGAAACGCCATTTAGATTAAGTAATTTAATACCTGGAGCACATTGGTTGGATAATTCACTTTGGCAGCGATGCCTTTCAGTTTTACAAGAAGAATTGCCGGCACAGCAATTTAGTATGTGGATACGTCCGTTACAATGTGTCGTTGCCGATAACATTATGACTTTGTACGCTCCAAATCGTTTCGTTCTTGACTGGGTTCGTGATAAATATGTAAGCCGCATTAATGAATTAGTTACTTTACAAGAAAGTTCTAACCCACCTTTACTACGTTTTGACGTTGGCAGTATTCCAACTAAAAGAACTTCACAGAATATTATTAATAATATTCCTCAGTTTTCGACTCCAGCTAAGAATACTACTGAGCTAGAAAGTAATATCCCAAAAACGACTAATGTTCGGGGTAAATATACCTTTGATAATTTTGTTGAAGGTAAATCAAACCAATTAGCACGTGCTGCCGCTTCACAAGTGGCTGACAATCCTGGTACTGCTTACAATCCATTATTTATTTATGGCGGTACTGGTCTAGGTAAAACTCATTTATTACATGCTGTTGGTAATGGTATTTTACGAAATAAGCCTAATGCTAAAATCGCATATATGCATTCTGAACGTTTTGTACAAGATATGGTTCGAGCGTTGCAAAACAATGCTATGGAAAAATTCAAACATTATTACCGCAGTGTTGATGCTTTATTAATTGATGATATTCAGTTTTTTGCCGGGAAAGACCGTACTCAGGAAGAATTTTTCCATACCTTTAATGCGTTACTCGAGGGTAACCAGCAAATAATATTAACGAGTGATCGATATCCTAAAGAAGTTGATGTTGAAGACAGGTTAAAGTCTCGTTTCGGATGGGGCTTAACAATTGCCATTGAGCCTCCTGAATTAGAAACTCGTGTTGCTATCCTTAAGAGAAAAGCACAAGAGAATAATATTAATTTAGCGGATGAAGTTGCCTTTTTTATCGCTAAACGTTTACGTTCAAATGTTAGAGAATTAGAAGGCGCATTGAACCGTGTTATAGCAAATGCTAACTTTACCGGTAGACCAATAACAATTGACTTTGTAAGAGAAGCATTGCGAGATTTACTTGCGTTACAAGACAAGTTAGTTAGTATCGATAATATTCAACGAACCGTTGCCGAATATTATAAGATTAAAGTTTCGGACTTACTTTCTAAGCGCAGAAATAGATCTGTAGCTAGACCTAGACAGGTTGCAATGGCATTATCTAAGGAACTAACTAATCATAGTTTACCTGAAATAGGTGATGCCTTTGGTGGACGAGATCACACTACTGTTTTGCATGCATGTCGTAAGATAAAAACGTTACGTGAAGAGTCACATGATATAAAAGAAGATTATTCTAATTTGACTAGAACACTTTCGTCATAGCTTTAGCTGTTTTTTGTTAAAAATAATAATAAGTTCATAAATAAGATAGGTAGATAAATGAAGTTTTCATTAAATAGGGAATTATTGCTAAAACCGCTTTTATTGGTTTCAGGTGCTGTCGAACGTAAAAGTACATTACCTATTCTTGGTAATATTCTTTTAGACATTAGTGGGCAGTCACTTACGTTGACAGCTACCGACTTAGAATTAGAAATGGTGTCTAATACTCAAATAGATAACCATGGTGAAGACGGTAAAATTACTATCCCAGCACGAAAGCTTCTTGATATTTGTAAAAGTTTACCCGATGATTCATTGTTAACGTTTGAATTAATTAACGAAACTATTACTATCAGTACCGGTCGTAGTAAGTATTCTTTATCAACATTACCCGCTGTGGACTTTCCAAATATTGAAGAATGGAAAGGAGATGTAGAGTTCAAGTTATTTAAATCTGACTTACTTCGTTTAATTGAAAGTACTCATTTTTCTATGGCAAATCAAGATGTTAGATACTATCTTAATGGTATGTCTATTGAAACTGAAGGCAATGAAATTCGTTCAGTTGCCACTGATGGTCATCGTCTTGCCATTTGTAAAATTACAGCAGGTGATTTATCACTGCCTTCTAGACAAGTTATAGTACCGCGTAAAGGAATTCTAGAAATTATTAGATTACTCGATCCGGTAGAAGAAAATGTACAAGTTTTTCTTGGTTCTAACCATATTCGTATAATTGACAGTGAGTTTTCGTTCACTAGTAAATTAGTCGACGGCCGCTTTCCTGATTATCGCCGAGTATTACCACGTAATGGTGATAAAGTGCTCAATACCAGTAAAGATAATTTACGGCAGCTATTATCACGTGCGTCCATATTGTCGAATGATAAATTTAAAGGTGTACGTTTAAATTTTTCTGCAAAAGAGTTAAAAATAACAGCTAATAACCCAGAGCAAGAACAAGCTGAAGAGGTTTTAGAGATAGATTTCCCTTTTGATGAAGTAGAGATTGGTTTTAATGTCAATTACGTACTCGATGTTTTAAGTGCGATAAAAGAGCCAGAAGTTAAGTTCACTCTTGCTGACGCTAATAGTAGTGTGGTTATTGAAGGTGCTGAATCCAACGAAGCTATTTATGTAGTTATGCCAATGCGCTTGTAATGAGTATTGAAAAACTCACTGTTTTTGATTTTAGAAATTTGGCGTCAGAGCCTATAGTATTAAGTGATAATATAAATTTTATTATTGGTGATAATGGCAGCGGGAAAAGTAGTTTGTTAGAAGCTATTTTTTATCTCGGTCATGGTAAATCCTTCAGAACGTCTCAAGTTGAAAATTTAGTTATGCACAATAAAGTAAAGTTTGTTGTTAGCGCTAGAGACCATAAAGGATTACAGTTAGGTGTGGCTAAAGATTTCGGTACCGGTTTAACTGAAATTAGAATTGCGGGTGAAAAGCACCGACAACTTTCGCAGTTAGCTAAAAATATCGCTGTACAAGTTATTACACCAGAAAGTTTTAAATTGTTTTTCGGTGGACCTAAACAAAGAAGGCGTTTTGTTGATTTAGGATTGTTTCACGTGAAACATATGTTTTCAGATTCATGGAAAGAATTTTCTAGAATCTTAAAACAAAGAAACGCGTGTTTACGTAGTAAAGCTGACAGTGAAACGTTAAGTTATTGGACACAAGTGTTTTGTCAAGCCTCAGTGAGTGTAGCAAAGTTACGCGCTGAATATATAAACGAACTTTCACAAGAACTTAAACCTTGGTTAGTGTTAATGTTACCTAAGCTAGCCGAAAATATTTCCATATCTTATATGCAAGGCTGGAATAGTAAAAAATCGTTACATGATATTTTAGCCCTAAATAAAGAACGTGAACTAAAATCAGGCTTTAGTTTATATGGCGCACAAAAGTTTGATGTTAAATTTTTAATTGGTAATGTGATTATTGACAATCAATTATCAAGAGGACAGCAAAAGTTGTTTTTACTGGCTTTAACTTTTGCGCAAGCAAAATTGATTGAAAAAGTTAAACGAGTAAAACCAATTTTATTGATAGACGATGTAGGTGCAGAACTAGATTTAAATTCTAGAACCTTACTTAACCAAGCAATAGAAGAACTCGATTGCCAAGTTATAATAACAGCAATTGATCGGGTCGCAGTTGAACCTTTGGTTCCTAGTGATAATAATTATAAGATGTTTCACGTGAAACATGGACTAATCTCAGCAATAGGCAATACGCTATGACAGTAGAAAATGAATATGGCTCAGGCAGTATTAAAGTTTTAAAAGGACTTGACGCTGTACGTAAAAGACCGGGAATGTACATTGGTGACACGGATGATGGCAGTGGTTTGCATCATATGGTATTTGAAGTTTTAGATAATTCTATTGATGAAGCTTTAGCCGGTCACTGTACTGAAATTGTCGTTAAAATACACATAGATGGCTCGGTGTCTGTTAGAGATGATGGCCGTGGTATTCCAACAGATATTCACCCTGAAGAAGGTATTTCTGCTGCTGAAGTTATCATGACAGTACTTCATGCTGGTGGTAAGTTTGGTGGCGAAGATTCTGGCTATAAAGTTTCAGGTGGTCTTCATGGTGTAGGTATTTCAGTTGTAAATGCTTTAAGTCGTAAACTAAAACTTAATATCCGTCGAGCGGGTAAACTGTTTGAACAGATTTATCATGGTGGTGAACCGGATGCCCCTTTGGCTGAAGTTGGTATCAGTGATAAAACCGGTACAGAAGTACGCTTCTGGCCGAGTGAAGATACTTTTTCAGACATTTTATTTCACTATGACTTATTAGTTAAACGTATTCGAGAATTATCGTTCTTAAATTCAGGCATATCAATTCGTTTGATTGATGAGCGTGAAGTTGGCAAGGAAGATCACTTTAAGTTTGATGGTGGTATTCAAGCCTTTGTTGAATACTTGAATACCAATAAAACGCCGGTAAACGAAGAGATATTTTATTTTGATTTAGCTCGTGACGATGGCATTATTGTAGAAGTGGCAATGCAGTGGAATGATGGTTTCCAAGAAAGTATTCATTGTTTTACCAATAATATTCCCCAACGTGATGGTGGCGCACATTTAAGCGGTTTCCGTACAGCATTAACACGTACGTTGAATAGCTATATGGTCAAAGAAGGACTGAATAGAACCAAGAAAGGTGGTAGCACAGATACCAGTGCATCAGGTGATGATGCTCGCGAAGGATTAACTGCGGTTATTTCTGTGAAAGTTCCTGATCCTAAATTTTCATCTCAAACGAAAGATAAGTTAGTTTCCTCAGAAGTAAAAACTGCGGTTGAACAAGCGATGGGCGAAAAACTAGGTGAATATTTATTAGAAAAACCTGCAATTGCTCGTACTATCATAATGAAGATTATTGATGCTGCGCGTGCTCGTGAAGCTGCTCGTAAAGCGCGTGAGATGACTCGTCGTAAGGGCGCGTTAGATATTGCAGGTTTACCTGGTAAGTTAGCTGATTGCCAAGAAAAAGATCCGGCATTATCTGAACTATATATTGTGGAAGGAGACTCTGCTGGTGGTTCAGCCAAGCAGGGACGAAATCGTAAGAACCAAGCAATTTTACCGTTGAAGGGTAAAATTCTTAACGTTGAAAAAGCACGTTTTGATAAAATGATTTCTTCACAAGAAGTAGGCACGTTAATCACCGCATTGGGTTGTGGTATTGGCCGTGATGAATATAATCCAGAAAAACTTCGTTATCATAGTATCATCATCATGACTGATGCTGATGTCGATGGGTCACACATCCGTACTTTGTTACTGACATTCTTTTATCGTCAAATGCCAGAAATCATGGAGCGTGGTCATATCTTTATTGCTCAACCACCACTTTATAAAGTGAAAAAAGGTAAACAAGAGCGCTATATTAAAGATGATGAAGGATTAACGGAATATTTAACAACCTTGGCATTAGACAACGCTGAAATACATGTTAATGAATCAGCACCTTCAATTAATGGTCTTGCCTTAGAGAATTTAGTTAAACAATATCGTAAAACCCATGACATTATTAAACGTTTATCACGTCAAATTCCTGCTGATATCTTAGAAAAAATGATATACAGCAAAGCAATTGATAAGGCCGAGTTTAATGATAAAACGAAAGTTGAAGCTTGGACTAATGATTTAATCACCCAATTAGAAAATCAAGCTGGTAATGGTTCTATCTATTCTGCTGATATAAAACATGACCAAGAAAGAAATATCTTCTTTCCTAGTTTTAATGTTCGCCAGCATGGTATTGATCATATCTATGATTGTGGTTACGAATTTATTCATTCAAAAGAATTTGAAAATATTTTTTCTTTAAATACCGCTATCAATGGTTTAATTGAAGAAGGTGGTTTTGTTAAACGTGGTGAAAAAATTAAGCCTGTAAGTACTTTTGAAGAGGCACTTAATTGGTTAATGACTGAATCTAAACGTGGTCAATACATACAACGCTACAAGGGATTGGGTGAGATGAACCCAAGTCAATTATGGGAAACTACCATGGACCCTGATACACGTCGCATGTTACAAGTGACTATTGAAGATGCCATTGCAGCTGATCAATTGTTTACTACGCTAATGGGTGACCATGTAGAACCACGTAGAAAATTCATTGAAGACAATGCGTTAAATGTAGCTAACTTAGACGTATAGTTTAGCTGGTTACGTTAAAATTTAAAATGCCCGGACATCAAATCCGGGCATTTTAACATTCAGCAGTATCAAAATAGCACTAATGAAATATTGCTGAGTAAAAACTCAAATATTGTTAACTTGTTACTAGGCTAATAATAAAGCAATCGGTATACTTATCTCACTAGCCGGTATCGGTAAAATTAACACGAATAATGAATCGGAAAATTATGAGTACGTTCAATATAAAAACATTTCAAGGATTAATCTTTCAGTTACAAGACTACTGGTCTCGCCAAGGTTGTGTCATCGTGCAACCTCTAGATCTTGAGGTCGGTGCTGGTACATTTCACCCGATGACATTTTTACGCTCTATAGGACCAGAGCCGATGAGCAGTGCTTTTGTTCAACCTTGTCGACGTCCTACAGATGGTCGTTATGGTGAAAACCCAAATCGTTTACAACATTACTATCAATTTCAAGTAATGCTAAAACCTTCGCCAATAAATATCCAAGAGTTATACCTGAATTCTTTAAAAGAACTAGGTATTGATCCATTAATCCATGATATTCGCTTCGTCGAAGACAACTGGGAATCACCTACGTTAGGTGCTTGGGGGTTAGGCTGGGAAATTTGGTTAAATGGTATGGAAGTCTCACAATTTACCTATTTCCAACAAGTAGGTGGTTTAGAGTGTACTCCAGTCACCGGTGAAATTACTTACGGCCTTGAACGATTGGCGATGTATATTCAAAACGTTGATAGTATTTACGACCTAGTTTGGGCTGATGGTCCAATGGGTAAAGTTTTATACGGCGATATTTTTCATCAAAATGAAGTTGAGCAATCAACCTATAATTTTGAACATGCCGATGTTGACGCTTTATTTAATACTTTCGATCAATGTGAAAAAGATAGCCAAAAGTTAATTGAAGCGGGCTTAGCATTACCTGCTTATGAACAAGTGATGAAAGCATCACATGCTTTTAACTTGTTAGACGCACGTCACGCTATCTCAGTAACCGAACGCCAACGTTATATCCTAAGAGTAAGAACACTGTCGAAAGCTTGTGCAAAGGCTTATTACGACAAACGTGAAGAATTGGGATTCCCTCTTTGTAAAAATAATCAAACCAGCGAAGGGAAATCATAATGAACACAGAAACGCTATTGATAGAATTAGGTACAGAAGAGTTACCACCTAAGTCATTAAAAAATCTTGCTGTCACTTTTTATCAACAAATTAAAGACCAGCTAGACAGCGCTAATTTAGGCTACGAAGACATTAAGTGGTTTGCCACACCGCGTCGTTTAGCCGTTAAAGTTATAAAATTAGAAGAAAAACAAGCGGACAAAGAAGTTGAAAAGCGCGGTCCTGCGATTAACGTAGCATTTGATGCTGAAGGTAACCCAAGTAAAGCCGCGCAAGGTTGGGCACGCTCAAATGGTATCAGTATAGAAGAAGCACAACGTTTAAAAACGGATAAAGGTGAATGGTTATTACACCGCGCCAAGCAAGCAGGAAAAACAGTAGAAACGCTAATTCCTGCAATGATTAATCTTGCTGTTAAGAAGTTACCTATACCTAAGCCTATGCGTTGGGGAAGTTCACGTACGCAGTTTATTCGTCCGGTTCATACGTTGACTATCATGTTTGGTGAAAAAGTCATCGCGGGTGTAACCTTAGACGTTAGCTCAAGCAATGTTGTAACAGGTCACCGTTTTCATCATGAGGGATTAGTTACTTTAGCGCATGCTGACGAATATGAAGAAAAGTTAAAAGCTGCGTACGTGCAGGTGGATTACCAAGCAAGACAAAGCCTAATATTAGAGCAAATTAATAAAGCGGCTGAACAATTAAATGGTGAAGCATTAGTTGATGATGATTTATTAGCAGAAGTCACAGGGTTAGTCGAATGGCCAGTAGTATTAATAGGTAGCTTTGACGAAGCGTTTTTACAAGTTCCTGCTGAACCACTTATTTATTCGATGAAAGATCATCAAAAATATTTCCCGGTAACTGATAAAAATGGTCAGCTACAGAACAAGTTTATTTTTGTGACTAATATCGAAAGTAAAGATCCGCAACAAGTTATCAAAGGCAACGAAAAAGTTATTCGCCCACGTTTAGCCGATGCTGAGTTCTTCTTTAAAACGGACAAAAGTAAAACGTTAGAGTCGCGTTTAGAAAGCTTGTCGTCAGTATTATTTCAAAAGCAATTAGGTACTTTAAAAGAAAAGTCAGAGCGCATTGCTTCATTAAGTGAAGCTATTGCCAATAAAATTGGTGAAAATCCAGCACAAGCAAACCGTGCTGGTTTGCTCAGTAAAACCGACTTAATGTCAGATATGGTTTTAGAGTTTCCCCAAGTACAAGGCACCATGGGGAAATACTATGCTCAACATGACGGTGAAGCGCCAGAAGTAGCACAAGCGTTAGAAGATCAGTATCGACCACGTTATGCTGGTGATGCGCTACCAGAAGGTAATATTGGTTGTGCCGTAGCTATTGCTGATAAGGTAGACAGCTTAGTTGGAATATTTGGTATAAATCAACCACCTAAAGGCGATAAAGACCCATTTGCTTTACGACGTGCAGCCATTGGATTAATCAGAATCATTGTAGAGAAACAATTATCATTAGATATTAGTGAGCTGATTAACGAAAGCGTTGCTTTGTACGGTGATAAGCTTGCCAATGAAAACGTTAATAGTCAGGTTATTGATTTTGTTTTAGGCCGTTTTAGAGCATATTACCAAGAACAAGGTATTTCTGTTGATGTTATTCAGGCTGTTTTAGCAAATGCACCTACAGCGCCGTTAGATTTTGAAAAACGCATCAAAGCAGTTAGCCACTTTAAAACACTTGAAGAGGCAGCTACACTCGCTGCGGCTAACAAACGTGTAGGGAATATATTAGCGAAATTCAAGGGTGAACTTTATCCAGAATTTAAAGCGAGCTTAGCTAGTGAAACGGCAGAGAAAGCATTAGCTGAAGCATTTGATGAAGTGAAAACTAATATCGCGCCATTGATGGTAGCTAAAGACTATCAAGCGGCTTTGACCGAATTAGCCTGCTTAAAAGCTCCTATTGATAATTTCTTTGATAACGTGATGGTAATGGCTGATGATGAAGCGGTTAAAATAAATCGTTTAACTCTGTTGAATGAAATTAGAAATAGCTTCTTTGCCATTGCGGATGTTGCACTTTTACAATAGAAAAAATTGAAAGGTAACTTTAGTAATTAAAGCTAAAGACTAAAAAAGGGAAGGCGCTACGCTTTCCCTTTTTTGATCAAATAAAGATAAGGCTTTGTATCTGTCTGCTGGGCAACAAGTTGGTGTTCCATAAACCGACAAAAACTAGGGATATCGCGAGTAGTCGAAGAATCGTCTGCTTCAACCAGTAAGGTTTCTTGCTCAGCGATTTTTCGGATAGTTTTTCTGACCATCATTACTGGTTCAGGACACCGCAAGCCAACTGCATCTAATATGTGATCAGCATTTTGGAAAGTTTCTTCAGAGCTAGAGCTCATAATTTTGTGCTACGAAAAGTGATTATTATAGTAAGTTTAACAAATAAAAAGTTCAACAGGGCACAGAACTTATATTTTTTTAACAAGGCCTTGAATATTAAAACTATTTTCTAAATAAAGTAAATATTCAAGAGCAGCATTTTTAGTTGAAAATGTTTGGCTTAATACCCGGTAAAGCTCATTGTGAAATGAAACACTAAAAGTTAGGGAGTGATTATTTTTTAAAAGTAGCGCTTTATGGTGAGCATTGTCGGCTTGTTGATAAGCACCAATTTGCACATACCACATAGACACGGCGCGAGCATGAACTTTAGATGACTCTGATAATCTTGATATTATTTTTGGTTGAACTATAACAGCAACCGCTAGCTTGTTATTTGTAATACTTACTATTGCATTTTTTTGAATAAGCGACTTTGAATACGACCTAGCATTTGAGGAGAATAACCAATTAAGTGAAATGAATAATGAATGATTTGTGCCTAACGCTGCTTGATTAAATTGACTCGAATGGCCGAATGTTAAAGATAAGTTATCCGTGACTTTGTAACTAGCTGCTATTTGAAAATAAGGATATATGCCATCTTGGTCAATTAATAAATTGTTAGATGAAGATGAAATTAGGCTGGCACCAAATCCTAACTTAACTGTTAAATTTTGGTGATGTAATTTAGTAAAGTTAATGCCAGAAGAAAAACTGTGGTAATCACCATCAATAATTTTGTCATCGTTAATTATTTGTAAATCACCGCTTTGGAGATACTTAGCTTCAAATTCAAAACTTTCTATTAACTGATATTGATAAATAAGCCCGTAACCGCTAGCTGAGCTTTGTTCGGAATTATAACTAATTTGCGTTGAAACGGTATGTTCACCTGCAGTAAGTGGCAAGTGAAAAAATAGTATAAAAAGAAAAACAAAGAAAAATCGCATAAATAATAATACAAAGCATTTAAATTAAATAAATACTATCAATATCACTAGAAAATTGTAACTTAAATTAAACAAGCTGCTTTATATTTGATCTAACGACAATCGCATTGCAATATCACTTGCTTTGTTAAGGGATGCGTGAATAATCAAAGGTAGGGTTGGCAAGCATGTCAATGCCATTAAGTTCTCGCTCAAGGAAAGGTAACGCTATGTCATGTTTAACTTCGTCGGTATTGAAGTTATCTTCTATTCTTCTGTTTTGTTTCGTTAGTACAAGTATATTTGCTGATCAAGCTGCAACCCGTAAAATTTTTAAACAAGCTGAAAAACAGGTTTGGCAAGCTAGCTCAACTCGATATCAAACACTCTACCAACAATTACATTATTATCCATTACAGCCTTACTTAGATCAGCAAAGGTTAATGCATGGCCTTACATTATCAGATGCAGAAGAAGTCAGTCGGTTTCTTGAAAAATATAAAGGTTCACCTTTAGATTGGCCGCTCCGAAAAAAATGGCTAAGATATTTAGCTAAGCGAAATAAATCACAATTATTTCAGCATTTTTATACGGCAACTACCAATGTTGAATTAACGTGTCAGTATTATCGTTACCAATTAAAATCGGGTGTTACAGAGTCTCGAGTATTACCTAAAGTTACTCAATTATGGGTAGTGGGGAAATCTCAACCTAAAGTATGTGATCCACTCTTTACTCGTTGGGAAAAAGCAGGTTACAGAAGTGAAGAAGCTATTTGGCAGCGCATAGCGTTAGCAGCAGATGGTGGGAAGCACACACTGATTCCTTATTTAACGCGTTTATTACCTGAAAAAGAACGTTACCTAGGTAAACTTTGGCATAAGGTACGTCGAGACCCATCATATATCACACGTATGAGCAGATTTCCTCATAAGTCAGCTAAAGAAGCAACTATTGCGGCATATGGCTTGAAGCGACTGATTTGGCGGGATCCATCAAGAGCACTGAAAACTTATGAGAAGGCGATAAAATTACTGCCATTTACTCAACAACAAAACCAACAAATCGTTTTAAAATTTGCTATTGCTTTGGCAAGTAAAAATCATAGTAAATCTAAAGAGTGGTTAGCAAAAGTTGACGAAAACTTACAGTCGAGCAGTATAGTTCAATGGCGTATGGCTGATTTATTAAGAGATCAAAATTGGCCAGAAATAAAAACGGAATTAGAAAACTTACCAAAAGCACTTCACCTTAAAAAACAATGGATCTATTGGTATGGCCGTAGTTTAGTTGCAACAGGGAATATTGTTCAAGGTCATCAATACTTAGCTGAACTTGCTAATAAACGGCATTATTATGGCTTTCTTGCAGCTAGCGCTTTAAATAAAAATGTAAATTTGCAAAATAAACCATTAAAAATTACTAATGAAGAAAAATTAAATTTATTGAAAAATTCAGCAGCAAAAAGAGCGTTCGAATTTTTTTATATTGGCCGTTATCATCAAGCACGCCGGGAATGGAATTTTTGGTTATCGCAACTTAATGATCGAGAAAAGCTAGTTGCATCTAAAATAGCTTATGAAGCCGAATGGTTTGATCGTGCCATTTTTACCTTGTCGAAAGTGGGATATTTAGATGATGTCGACTTACGGTTTCCACTCGCTTTTAAAACTGAGATTATGGATTCATCAGGTCATCAAAAAATAAACCCAGCTTGGACATTTGCTATTGCCCGCCGAGAAAGCTCTTTTATGGCTGACGCACATTCTCCTGCTGGAGCAAAAGGTTTAATGCAAGTAATGCCAGCGACAGCGAAACAATTACATAAAAGTAGGGTAACAACTAAACATCTACTCAATGTTACCGAGAATATAAAATTAGGAACTAAGTACTTAAAAAACTTGTTAGACCGGCATAAAGGTAATCAAGTTTTAGCCACCGCGGCATATAATGCTGGTCCATACCGAGTAAAGACTTGGTTAAAAGGTTTGAAACCCATGCCGGCAGATATTTGGATTGAAACGATTCCCTATAAAGAAACACGAGAATATGTGAAAAGTGTCATGGCCTATCAAGAAATTTACCAGCTAAAAGTAGGGCAAACCGAATCACTATTTGATCAAATTACCAACATGAGTATTGCCCAGTAAATTAACATTCAATTATAGTGTGATATGATATTGTAAAAATTTCATAGTGGCGATCAGATGATCAAATTAGCAACGCTTTACCCAGCCCATGTTGGCGAATTACAACAACGTACTAAAGCGGCTTTAAGCCGTGAAAACCTACAAGGTTTAGTGATTCATTCAGGTCAAGAAATCAAAGTATTTCTTGACGATTACAGCTATCCATTTAAAGTAAATCCTCATTTTAAAGTATGGTTACCTATTGTTGATGTGCCTAATTGCTGGTTAATTGTTAATGGTGAAGATAAACCAACGCTAATTTATTATCAACCTGTTGATTTTTGGCATAAAATAACACCGCTGCCTGATACGTATTGGAATGATTTCTTTAACATAAAAGTATTAACTAAAGCATCTGATGTAGAAAAGTTACTGCCTTACGACAAAACTGATTTTGCCTATATTGGTGAACATGTAGAAGTGGCTAAAGCTTTAGGGTTTAAAAATATTAATCCAGAGCCACTATTGAACTACGTTCATTATCATCGCGCTTATAAAACACAATACGAACAAGAATGTCTACGCAAATCAAATGCTATTGCTGTAGCAGGCCATAAAGCAGCAAAGAATGCTTTTTTACAAGGCTCATCAGAGTATGATATTCAACAGACTTATTTAAAAGCCACGCAACATACCAGTGAAGAAACACCTTACGGTAATATTGTTGCTATTAATACGAATACGTCAATATTGCACTATACAGCGTTAAATCGTGATGTACCGCAAGCGCATCGTTCATTTTTAATTGATGCAGGTGCGAACTTCCATGGTTATGCATCTGATATTACTCGTACTTATTCATTCAAACGTGACAAGTTTGCAGAACTTATTGCGCGTATGGATCAGTTAATGCTCAATGCGGTCGATGGTTTAAAGCCAGGCAAGAGCTATGTTGACTTACATATCGAAACTTATCGTGATATTGGTAATGTATTAAATGAGTTTGGCTTTATCAATGTGGACGCTGACACTGCCGTAGAAACGGGAATTATTTCTACTTTTTTCCCACATGGTTTAGGACATCACCTAGGTTTGCAGACTCATGATGTTGGTGGTTTTATGGCTGACGAACGTGGTACCCATGTTAATACACCGGAACAACATCCTTTTTTACGTACTTCTCGTGTTATAGAGAGTAATCAGGTATTCACTATTGAGCCGGGTTTATATTTTATTGATTCATTACTGGGCGATTTAAAGGCATCTAAACATAGTGCTATGATCAACTGGGATAAAATCGATGCAATGCGTCCTTTTGGCGGTATTCGTATAGAAGATAATATTATTGTCCACCAGTCTCACAATGAAAATATGACCCGTGAATTAGAATTAAAGTAACCCTCGTTTATCCATGGCTAAACCTTACCAAATTGCGGCTAACGAGATTGTTGATGAAACAATCGTTAACCGCAGTCGATTTATTTGCTTTATTTTCCCGTGCTCAAGTCATGAAGCGGCTAAAGCACAGATTAAGAAATGTCAGCAACTACATCCACAAGCCAGTCACCATTGCTACGCTTTTCTTACCGGTCGAGCCGAAGACAGCCAAGGTTATGGCTTTTCTGATGACGGTGAACCCTCAGGAACAGCAGGCCGACCGATGTTATCGGTATTGCAAGGTAGTGAAATCGGTGAATTATGCGCTATTGTGGTACGCTATTTTGGCGGGACAAAATTGGGTACCGGTGGATTACAGCGCGCTTATGGTGGCAGTGTACGCCAAGCTTTAACCTTGCTCGAGACTGTAACCAAAATAGCTATGGTCGAAAAGCAATTAACTTGTGATTATGGGCAAATAAAGGATGTACTTTATTTTGTAGAACAAGTAAAAGGCCATATTGTTCAGCAAGATTTTACTGCACAAATAGAACTAGTCATCGCTTTACCTCAAGACCAATGGTTACATGTTCAACAACAATTACAAACGTTATCTTCGGGGTTATTAAATCTTAGAGAAACTGATTGATCAGCTATCACCGGGAAGAACATTTTTATGCCGCATTGTATTATTGAATTTTCACAAGAGCTTATCCATGACGTTGACATAACGGCCGTTATGAAGGCTGTTTTTAATGGTTCAGTTCAGTCAACATTATTTTTGTCGGCAGACATCAAAGTTAGGGCAGTACCTTTTCAATATTTTTATACCCAGAACATAGATAAGGCTAAGAAATGCCAACAAAGATTTATTCATGTGTGTTGTAAAATATTATCGGGTCGTAATTTAGAGCAAAGAAAAAACCTTTCGCAAAAACTACTTAAACAGTTAACGCAACTAGAACTTAAATGGGTAACTATCAGTGTTGAAATAGTCGAGATGGAACTAGAATCTTATAACAAACACGTCAGTAACTAAATTAACTGTAAAAAGAGTGATTTAAAGTCGCAGTGTTGATCTTTATGCTTTATTATCAAAAAAGATTTTGTCGATCAATTTATTGAATAATAATTAGTAATCTGTGCAAATAAAAAATATCATTCGAATTCTTGGTTTATTGGTGGCTTTACTCAGTGTCACCATGTTACCACCCGCTTTAATTGCACTACTTTATCGTGATGGCGGAGGTGTTTCCTTTCTTACTGCTTTTCTATTTTGTTTATTCGCAGGCTTATTAGCTTGGTATCCTTTTAAAAATGAAAAAAGTGATTTGCGTGCCCGTGAAGGCTTTTTAATTGTTGTGCTTTTCTGGGTGGTACTCGCCAGTTTCTCTGCAGTTCCCCTGATGTTATTAGAACATCCTAATTTATCGGTTACTGATGCTTTTTTTGAGTCATTCTCTGGTTTAACCACCACAGGTGCTACTATTTTAAAAGAAATAGATGGTTTACCGCATGCAGTGCTTTGGTACCGACAGCAGTTACAGTGGTTAGGTGGTATGGGAATAATCGTTTTAGCTGTAGCCGTTTTACCTATGTTAGGTATTGGTGGTATGCAGTTATATCGCGCTGAAACTCCAGGTCCTGTGAAAGATTCAAAGATGACTCCGCGTATTGCCGATACGGCGAAACACTTGTGGTATATCTATTTATTTTTAACGATTTCATGTGCTATTAGTTATTGGGTAGCAGGTATGTCGGCATTTGATGCCATTTGTCATGCCTTCTCAACTATTGCTATCGGTGGTTATTCAACTCATACCGAGAGTATGGGTTACTTTAATAGCCCGGCTATTAACTTTGTTTGTGTCTTTTTCTTACTCGTTGCCGGCGTTAATTTCGCCTTACACTTTGCGGTATTGCACAGTAAATCATTAAAAAGTTATTTTTACGATCCAGAGTTTAAGGTGTTTATTGCTATTCAGTTTGTTTTAACACTTATTTGTTTAATCGTATTATTAGCAACGGGTACCTACGAAGATGGTTTTGAAGCCTTTGACCAAGCGTTATTCCAGTCGGTTTCTATCAGCACCACCGCCGGCTTTGCGACCACGAGTTTTGCAGACTGGCCAACGCTGTTACCCATATTATTGATATTTGCTAGTTTTATCGGTGGCTGTGCCGGAAGTACGGGCGGTGGTATGAAAGTGGTGCGCGTGGTGCTTTTATACTTACAGGGCTTACGCGAATTAAATCGTTTAGTGCATCCTAGAGCTGTCTTCACTATCAAACTTGGCCGTAAAGCATTACCGAACCGTGTGGTCGAAGCTATTTGGGGTTTTTTCTCTGCTTATGCAGCAGTGTTTATTATTTGTATGTTACTGCTGCTTGCTACAGGCATGGACGAGCTTACTGCCTTTACAGCAGTTGCAGCTTGCTTAAATAACTTAGGACCTGGTTTAGGGGCGGTCGCGGCAAACTTTGCCGATATTACTGACTTCAGTAAATGGGTTTTGGTCGTAGCAATGTTGTTTGGTCGCTTAGAGATTTTTACTCTGTTAGTTTTATTCACACCTGCTTTTTGGCGCTCATAACTCTTTTAAATAATGACCTCGTTAATCTAATTGATAGCGATCATCTTTAGTAAAAAGTCAGCGCGTCGACATGGAAAAGTTTTTCAACATCAGAAATATAGCGTTTATTGACCAAAAATAAAATCACATGATCTTCAGTCTCTATTTTTGTATCTGAGTGCGCAATCAATACCTCTTCTTGACGAACAATCGCACCAATTGTCGCTCCTGGCGGTAATTTGATTGATTGAATTGTCCGACCAACAACTTTTGACGATTTTTCATCACCTTTTGCGATAATTTCTATCGCTTCTGCAGCACCGCCGCGCAAACTGTATACGTTATCGATACTACCACGACGTACGTGCGTTAACAGCGCTGAAATAGTCGCATGCTGAGGCGATACAGCAATATCAATATCACTACCATGAACTAAATCAATATATGCACTTCGTTGAATAAGTACCATAGCTTTTCGTACGCCTAAACGTTTCGCTAATAAGGATGACATTATATTTGCTTCGTCATCGTTTGTTACGGCGATAAATACATCAAATTGATCAATATGCTCTTCCATTAACAGTTCTTGATCAGAAGAGTCACCGGTAAAAACTAAGGTATCATTGAGGTCTGAAGCAAGATATTCAGCACGTTTAGGTGAACGTTCAATGAGTTTTACTTGATGATTTTTTTCTAAAATTCTTGCTAAGCCCGCACCAATATTACCACCGCCAGCGATCATGATTCTTTTGTAAGGAGCTTCTAGCTTTTGCAGTTCGTTCATTACTGCACGAATATGTATTGTAGCGGCAATAAAGAATACTTCATCGTCAGCTTCAATAACCGTGGTACCAAGCGGTCGAATTGGTTTACCGTTTCGATAAATGGCAGCAACGCGGGTATCTACATTGGGTATATGTTCACGCAAAGTAGAAAGTGCATGACCCACCAATAAACCGCCATAGTAAGCTTTAACCGCAACTAAACTGACTTTACCTTGAGCAAACTCTAAAACTTGTAGAGCACCTGGGTAATCTATTAAACGGGCAATATCTCGTGTTACTAGTTGCTCGGGCGCAATAATGTGGTCAACAGGGATGTTCTTTGGCTGAAACAATTCTTTTTGATAGCGCAATATATTTGCTGAGCGAATACGGGCGATTTTAGTCGCGGTGTTAAATAATGAGTAACAAATTTGGCAGGCGATCATATTCGTCGCATCGTCGCTACTTACTGCTATCACTAATTCGGCATCTTCAGCACCCGCTTGCATTAATACATCAGGATGAGAGCCATTACCAACAACAACTTGTAAGTCCATTTTTTCTTGTAGTTCATGCAAGATCTCGGCATTGGTATCAATTAAAGTGATATCGTTGCGCTCTCCAACAAGGTTTTCAGCGAGCGTTCCGCCTACTTGTCCTGCACCAATAATAATTATTTTCATAAGTTTTTTACTTTAATTTAAGCTGGTTGTTTTTCTAACTTAGCGTAGTAAAAGCCATCCATTGATTGCTCGTTGGGTAATATTTGCCAGCCAATATCGTTGGTATTGTCGCTGGTAGGTACTAACTTAGCATTGTTATTCTCAGAGATAAACTGTTGGATCTGCTGGCTATTTTCTTCGGGTAAAATACTACATGTAGCATAAAGTAATGTACCGCCGGGTTTGAGCAAAGACCAAATGTTTTTCAATATTTGTTGCTGTAATACCACGAGCTTTTCAATATCATCGGCTTTTCTTAACCACTTTATATCTGGGTGGCGACGAATAACGCCGGTACCAGAACAAGGGGCATCGAGCAAAATACGATCGTATAATTGGCCATCCCACCAGTCTTGTGAAGCAGCATCTGCGGTTATAACCTTGGCTGTTAAATTAAGGCGAGTCAGGTTCTCTTTAACTCTTAGCAAACGGCTTTCTTCAATGTCGATAGCGGTCATGCTGGCTAATTCAGGGGTTAATTCTAGAATATGACAGGTTTTTCCACCTGGGGCTGCGCAACAATCAAGTACAGAGTCGCCTGCTTGGCTGTTTAGCAGGGTTGCGGCCTGTTGCGCGGCACCGTCTTGTACTGACACCCAACCATCAACAAAACCAGGTAACTTGTTTACATCTAGTGCAGTTGCAAGCTTAATCGCGGAAGACTTTTTATCCACTAGTTCAACTTCAATATCTGCTTGCTGCAATAGCAGTAAATATTGCTCAAGAGTATGGTGTTGCTGATTTACACGTATCCACATAGGTGGACGCTCTAAATTAGCGGTTAATATACTTTCCCATTGCTCAGGGTAAGCACTTTGCAGTTTTTTAATAAACCAGCTTGGATGAGAGTATTTTATCGCATCAGGTAAATTCGCTGTGTTTTCTGCGGAGTTTTCTTTTGCTAAATTTCGTTGAATATTACGTAATACACCGTTAATCAAACCTCTTAAAAAATCACACTTTAAGGGTTTAGTGGCTGCTACGGTTTCACTTACCGCAGCATGATCAGGAATGCGAGTATGTTTTACTTGGTAAATACCGACTAAAATTAAAAAATGACCAACCCGCTGTTTACCCTTTAGCGGTTTATCCATCAGCTGACGCAGGTCATATTCAAGGGCGGGCAAATATCGTAATACGCCATAACAAAGTTCTTGTAAAAGCCCTTTATCTTTTCCTTCAATCTTCGCTTGAGCCTTTGGCAGTTCGTCACCAAGACTACGGCCTTTATCTACGACAGCAAAACAGCATCTTGCCGCAAGAGCTCGAACATTAGTAGCCATTATTTTTCATCCAAATTGTTCGGTATAAAACCGTTAATATTATTATTCTCGGCAAACCATTGCGCCTTACCATTTAAAATATCACGTACGGGTAATGCTTTTTTGCCCGGAAGTTGTAATGACTCTAAACAAATAGCACCAGAAGCTGTCGCTACGGTAATGCCATTTTTATTCGCAGACATTATGGTTCCTGGTGGTTTATTATGTTTGTCGTTAGTAAAGCTCGCTTGCCAAATACGAATGCGATGTGCGGTTTGTTTTTCATCGGTAAAAGTAAATTGAGCGACCGGCCATGGAATATAAGCGCGAATTTTTCGATGAAGTACTTCTGCAGATAATTGCCAGTTTATTTCGGCTTCATTTTTATCAAGCTTAGCGGCATAGGTTGACAAGCTATCGTCTTGAATTTCTACACTGTGTTTGTCTTCGGCCATTAACTCGAGAGTTTCAAGTAAAGCGGTCGGGCCAAGCTCTGCTAACTTTTCATATAAAGTCGCACTGGTATCTTGTTGAGTAATTTCACAGCTTGCTTTAGCTATCATATCCCCAGTATCAAGACCTTTGTCCATTTGCATAATAGTCACGCCAGTTTTTGTATCGCCAGCTTCAAGAGAGCGTTGAATCGGTGCTGCTCCTCGCCATTTAGGTAAAATCGAACCGTGTACATTTACACAGCCGAGACGTGGTGCCTCTAAAATAATAACGGGCAATAATAAGCCATAAGCAACGACTACCATGATGTCTGCATTATAGCTGGCGAGTTTATCTTGATCCGCTGCGTCTTTAAAATTAATCGGCTGCTCAACAATAATGTTGTGAGCTAGGGCTAATTCTTTGGTCGCGCAAGCGGTGAGTTTTTTACCACGCCCAGCACGTTTGTCTGGCGGACAATAAACTGCAACTACTTGATGATGAGAATTTATCAGTGCTGCTAAATGTTGTGCAGCAAAATCTGGCGTGCCAGCAAAAATAATTTTAAGAGCTTGTGACAAAGTTGTATCCTGATTTTTATCAATGAAAAATAATGAGACCGACGAGTATCATTAACTATTTTCTAAACGGGCTTCTTTTTCTAACTTAGTTTTAATACGCTGGCGTTTTAATGGCGATAAATAATCAACGAATAACTTGCCATCTAAATGGTCTAATTCATGCTGAATACAAATCGCTAATAGTTCGGTAGCCGTTAAAGTAAACTCTTTACCGTCACGGTCTAGCGCTTTTACGGTAACTTCAGTATAACGGTCAACTTTTGCATAACAGCCAGGTACAGATAAACAACCTTCTTCATTAATTTCAGTATCATTGCTATGACTGATAATTTCTGGGTTGATCAGTACATAGGCTTGGTCTTTGTCTTCAGAAACGTTTATCACCACAATGCGTTGATGAATATTTACTTGTGTCGCCGCCAAACCGACACCATTTTCGTCGTACATGGTTTCAAACATGTCATCGATAATAGTTTTTACATCTTGGTTAACTTCAACAACTGGAGTTGCTTTAGTGCGTAGTCTTTCATCTGGAAATCTTAATACGTTTAAAATTGTCATAAATCTTCAAAAAATTCGCGAAATATCGCATTGAGTGTTATGTTTCAATTTTAGCCATTAAATAAAATTAATAATAGTTGTTTAGGTTAAAAGCTTAATATATCTGCTCAATAGGCGAACTAACATGCTAAAACTTAGTTTATTCTTAATACTCAGCTTATCGTTATCGATGTTTGTTATGGCTGATGAATTAACCTTAAATAAAAACGCCCCTAAGTCTTACATCGTAAAGAAAGGCGATACCTTGTGGGATATCTCTGGTATTTTTCTCAAACAGCCTTGGTTGTGGCCAAAATTGTGGCGCTTAAACCCTGATATTAATAATCCACATCTCATTTATCCGGGTGACGAATTACGTTTAGTGTTTGATGAAAAGGGTCAGCCAATGCTAGTACGTGGCAAACCTGAACTAAAATGGTCACCTCGTGCGCGTATGCAATTGAAAGATCAATCGGCTATTTCTACGCTTCCCCTAAAAGTTATTGCTCCTTATATTAAATATGACAGCATTCTTACGGAAGATGAAATAGATAAACTGCCTTATATTCTAGGTAATGATGAAGGATATAATGCCAGTGTTGATGGTTTTAAAGTTTATGTTAAAGGGCAATTATCGCTTGGTAAAGCTTATGGTATTTATCAAAAAGAAGAAGCGATTTACGATCCTGAAACAGAAGAGCTGTTAGGGTACAACATACGAGTAGTTGGCACAGGTAAAGTATTACGTGTTGGAGATATCAATAATAAAGAACCTGCCACTTTATATGTTGATGGTGTTAAAAGAGAAATTCACTCGGGTGACTTCGTTATGCCAGTGAATGAGAATCAGCAATATCCTTCATTTTTTACTTTAAAACCGGCAAATAAATCATTAAAAGGTCTAATTTTAAATACCGCGAGTGGTGTACGAGAGTTTGGTAAGTTAGAAGTCGTTATGATTAACCGAGGTGCTGAACATGCAGTACAGCAGGGGGATGTTGTTGCTGTTAAACGCACCAGTCCAGGCATAGTAGAAACCAGTGAAGGCCCAGTTTATAGCCAAGATGCTTCTCGTTGGAATAGAATGTCAAACGCCGATAATTCTGATTTTAAAATGCCAGAAGAAGCGGTGGGTGAAATGATGGTGTTTAAAGTTTATCAGAAAGTGAGTTTGGCGTTAGTATTACGCTCAACTAAGCCGTTACGGTTACAAGATATAGTTACTTCACCAGAAAATTAAGCCACTTTCACATTACGCCTGCTCTTAAGGAGAAGACAGTGCCGATTTCAAGTGATGTATCTAATGAAAATGAGAAAAAAAGTGTTAACCATTACTGGTTGGCACTTAAGCTTGTTCCTCGCTTAGCCTTTCATCGAAAACTTGTCCTTGTTGAATTATTTGGTATCGAGCAACTTTTCCATCATTCACAGGAATTGTCTTCCTTAAATTTAACCAGTAAGCAAGTTGCCGCTATTCGATCACCTGATTGGCTAAGAATTGAGCACATTATTATTAGCGCGGAACAATGTCACAGTAAAATTATCGCTTTTAGCGATAAGCACTACCCAGTGTTACTTAAACAAATTTATGATCCGCCACTTATTCTCTTTATCCAGGGGAATATTAAGCTATTAAACCAAACTCAACTTGCGATGGTGGGTAGCCGAAATGCTAGCATTAATGGCAGAGAAAATGCCTTTAAATTCGCAAAGCAATTAGCTGATTTAGGTTGGGTGATCACAAGTGGGTTGGCATTAGGCATTGATGGTGCTGCTCATAAAGGTGCTTTAGCTATAAAAGGAAAAACAATTGCGGTAGTTGCCACAGGATTAGATCAAGTTTATCCTGCTAGGCATAGAGAGCTTGCAAAAAACATTTTAGATAATGACGGTACAATTATTAGTGAGTTTCTGCCTAATACCCCCCCTAAACCTGGCTACTTTCCTAAACGCAATCGTATTATTAGTGGTCTAAGTGTTGGCGTTTTAGTGGTTGAAGCAACGATTAAAAGTGGCTCATTGGTAACCGCTCGATGTGCGCTTGAACAAAACCGTGAAATATTCGCTATCCCCAGTACTATTAATAATCCACAAGCAAAAGGTTGCCATTGGTTAATTAAGCAAGGAGCTAAACTTGTTGAAGATATTGCCGATATAGTAGATGAGATAGATCAATTACCAGTAACTGGTCTAAACTTAAATAGAAACATAGAGAAAGAAGCAAAGTTCGAAAAAAGTCAAAAACAAAACTTGTTTAACGATTCATTGTTAGCTAGTGTGGGTTATGAAATCACTCCCGTAGATATTGTGGTTTGTCTAAGTAAACTACCCATAGATGTAGTACTAACTCGGTTAACAATGTTAGAACTCAAAGGTCTGGTTGCTACGGTTCCAGGAGGTTACCTAAGAGTAAAATAGGAGCTAATTATGTTTGATATCCTAATGTATCTTTTTGAAAATTATATTCATAGTGAAGCCGAAGTGATGGTAGATCATGAATCAATAACTGACGAACTTACCCGAGCAGGATTCCATCAAGACGAAATATATAAAGCGCTGAATTGGTTAGAGAAACTAGCTGCTTTACAAGATACTAATGCATATCCATATCTGACACGAGTAGGACGTCACTCTGTACGGGTTTTTACTGACGACGAAATGCAGTTTCTTGATGTAGAATGCCGAGGCTTTTTATTGTTTTTAGAGCAAGTTAATGTCCTTGATTTTACGACACGGGAAATGGTGATAGATCGAGTTATGGAACTTGATACTCAGCACTTTTCTCTTGATGATTTAAAGTGGGTGGTATTAATGGTCTTATTTAATGTACCTGGCAAAGAAAGTGCGTACTCACAAATGGAAGATCTTATTTTCGATGAACAAGAAGGTCCACTACATTAATTAATCGGTTAAATTCGCTTAAATCTTATTAACCATGCCATAATACCCTCATCAATTTTTGAGAGTATTATGGCGATGGCCAATTCAGATAAATCTTTATTCACTCAACATGAACATGCTTTAGAGAAAGCGTATGAAGTGTGCCCTAAATGTGGCAGCGAGATTGTCATCAAAAATAGTAAGTCTGGAAAATTTTTCGGTTGTGCTTCTTATCCGGGATGTGATTTTACCCGCCCAGTGGTTGAACAGGAACGGGTTGAAGACAAAATTTTAGTGGGTACGCAGTGCCCTAAATGCCAGCATGAATTAGCAGTTAAACAAGGCCGTTATGGTATGTTTATCGCTTGTTCAAATTATCCCCAATGCCATCATATTGAAGATACTAATGAACAAGAAGATGTCGGCGTTGCTTGTCCACAATGCCAAAAAGAGGGCAAGCATGGCGAATTAATTGAGCGAACCAATCGTTACGGTAAAACATTCTATTCTTGTGACCAATATCCTAAATGTAAATATGTAGTGAATTACCCACCTGTTGATGAAAAATGTCCCGAGTGTCAATGGGCTATCTTAGTTAGGCGAAAAATGGCCAGTGGTAATGTCATAATATGTCCAGAAAAGAAATGCACCTACAAGCGTAAAGAGATATAATGCGCGCAATTATTTAACTAAACTTCTGGAGAGACAAAATGTCATCAACTTTTGTTGCAATTTTAATGGGTTCAGATTCTGACCTACCTGTTATGCAAGCTACTATCGGCGTTTTAAAAACATTTGGTATTGAGCACGAAGTACGCGTTCGTTCAGCACATAGAACACCTGATGCTACTAAAGCTTACGTAAAAGATGCCGAAGAACGTGGTTGTAAAGTCTTTATTTGTGCTGCTGGTTTAGCGGCTCATTTAGCTGGCGCTGTTGCCGGTATGACAACTCGTCCAGTTATTGGTGTTCCTGTTGATAACGGACCATTACAAGGTCATGATGCGTTACTTTCAACGGTTATGATGCCGGGCGGAATTCCAGTGGCTACTGTAGCTATTGGTAAAGCGGGCGCTAAAAATGCAGGTTACCTAGCAGCACAAATCTTAGGTATTGCTGATCAATCAATTGCAGAAAAAGTGAAAGAAGAGCGCGCAGCAAATGCCGTTGCTTTACTTGCAAAAGATGAAGCAATGCAAGCAAAATTAAGCTAAGTCTTAACTTTTGATTTTAAAAACCAGCTTACGGGCTGGTTTTTTTATGTTCTGATTAATGGTATGTCATCGTGGCTTAATACATACCTGTGTGTTGATATGCAAGAGTGACAATGTCTAAAGTTAGCGTGAAGGATGATTTTTATACTGAATAATCGACGTAAACAATTCCTAAGAGTGTGTAATTAATAGCAATCGTCACTGTTGTTATAACGAGGAAAGTTGATGAATAATATTTATCGTCAAGATATTAGGTAAAGTCACCGCGAATAACAAAGCCTTAACTCCCTTCTATTTTTAAATCATAAATATACCCAGTTTAGCTAGGTCTATCGGACAATCGTTAGATGGAACTAAACACTTATTTTATCTCCTTAATAAACTCCGTATAATCAAACGATAACTTCCTTACTTCTCATTGGTGTATATATGATGACTTCTGCCGAAGAAGCTTATTACCAAGGCGGCATTATTGCTTACCCAACCGAAGCCGTATTTGGTTTAGGTTGTGATCCTGATAATTCACAAGCAATTGAAAAGCTACTCCGGATTAAAAAACGCTCACCAGATAAAGGATTGATTTTACTCGCAGCTAATTATTCGCAATTATTGCCATATATTGATGACAGTAAAATACCGCAAGACAAACGCTTTAGCGTGTTATCACGTTGGCCAGACGGCATTACTCAATTAGTCCCTAAAAATAAAATGTTAAGTCAGTTGCTTACTGGAAAGTTTTCGACAATAGCTGTTCGACTAACGAGTCAACCAGATGTTGTCGCTCTTTGTAATAAACTCAACAAACCTATTGTTTCGACCAGTGCTAATTTATCCGGACAGCAACCGGCAAAAACTTGGCAAGAAGTTGAAGAAACATTATCTGAAAAAATTGATTTCATCATAAAAGGCAATACATTAGGTTATACTCAACCTTCAAAAATAATTGATGCACTGACCGGAGAGACCATTCGCGCATGAGCAAAGTAAATATAGAAACAGTGATTGAATTTTTAAAATCGCTACAAGACAACATTTGTTCAGCATTAGAAACCGCTGACGGTAGTGGTCAATTTGTTGAAGATAACTGGATCCGTAAAGAAGGCGGCGGTGGTCGCACAAGAGTGATGACTAATGGCACAGTTATCGAGCAAGGTGGTGTTAATTTTTCTGAAGTTTCCGGCGATAAATTACCTCCTTCAGCTAGTGCTCATCGACCAGAATTAGCGGGGAGAACTTGGCGCGCTTGTGGTGTTTCTTTAGTTATTCATCCTAACAATCCTCATATTCCTACTTCGCATGCTAACGTACGCTTTTTCATTGCCGAAAAAGCGGGTGAAGCACCGGTTTGGTGGTTTGGTGGTGGTTTTGATTTAACACCATTTTATCCAGTAAGAGAAGATGTTGTTCATTGGCACCAAACAGCCAAATCACTTTGTCAGCCATTTGGTGAAAATGTCTATGACGAACATAAAAAGTGGTGTGACGAATACTTCTATTTAAAACATCGAGATGAAACGCGTGGTGTCGGAGGTTTATTTTTTGATGATTTAAATCAATGGGATTTTGACACTTGCTTAGCTTATATCAAAGCAGTGGGGCAAGGTTTTATTGATGCCTATGTACCCATTATGGAAAAAAGAAAGCTTACTGAGTTTTCAGAACAACAACGTCAATTTCAATTATACCGTCGTGGTCGTTATGTTGAATTTAACTTGGTCTTTGATCGCGGCACCTTATTCGGTTTGCAATCGGGCGGGCGAACCGAGTCAATCTTAATGTCGATGCCACCACTCGCGCGTTGGGAATATAACTACCAACCTGATCCTACCAGCAAAGAAGCTGAGCTGGCATCATACTTAGTGCCACAAAACTGGTTAGCGGAATCATTATAATGACAAAAAATAAGCCCGTCGGATTTTTCTCTCGTTTAGCTCCTGCAACCCAACATAGCTGGTCTGGTTTTAAAGCCGCTTATAAGCATGAAATGGCCTTTCGCCAAGAAGTACTGCTATTTTTGGTCACCACGCCATTGGCAATTTGGCTGGCAAATGGCTTCGTCGAGTTTGTGTTATTGATGTCGGCTATCGTTGTTATTTTTATTGCCGAGTTACTTAATTCAGCGATAGAAGCTGTGGTTGACCGTATCGGTGTTGAACGTCATGAACTGAGTGGTCGAGCTAAAGATCTTGGCTCTGCTGCGGTATTTGTTGCCTTGTGTTATTTTATTTTAGTATGGACATATAAAATCTATACATTAGTTTGATACTAAGAAAAATAGTAAAAGCGAACGTGTAAAAACGCTCGCTTTTTTGTTTATACTACTTTTGATAAAACCGTGACATTTCTAACAATGCCTCTTGTACATAGTTAATGTTAATTTTAGCCTGTTCATCTTCTTGATGATTATCATTAAAAATAGTGAAGTTTCCTATTCTATCTAGCTCATAAAGATTGTTTTCTGCTTTAATCGCGTAATATCCCGTACGACCTAAAAATAACCAAGGCAAGGCTTTTGTCTGCTCGAATAAAGATATGCCACTACTGTAATCGCTTGGCTTGTTAGTAACACCTAATGCTGCTGACATTAGGGTCGGCACGATACTTAAGTGATTGGTTTGGTAATCAATAATAGCTGGCGCTTTGTTAGGCCAATGAATAATAAGTGGCACAGCGGTTTGATATTTTGAATAATTACTGTTGTGTCCCCAATAACCTAATTTACTGTCGTTAAATTCTTTGCCATGATCACCGGTAATAATGACTACCGTGTTCTCTAGCTTGCCTGCTAGCGACTGCAACACTTCCCCCACTTTGCTATCAATATAATGTAATGAATTCTTATAAAGATTAAGAAAAGGCTCAACGTCATAATCATCATTTAACGCTAGGAAGTTAACATTTTTTAAGCTCGGGCTGAAAGGCTTTTGATAATCATCAGGTAAAGAGAAACCATGGGCAGCATCGAAGAAAAGCAAACTAAAGCTGGGGGCTTGCGCGGTATTTGTTTCAGACCACAGTAAGTAGTCTTTTGTTAAGTTTTCATCTCGTTGCCAAGGTTTTTCACCCACGGAATGCGTTCTTAACTTTGATACATCAGCAAAAAGTGTTTGGTCAAATTCAGGCATGGTTAATTTAGCACTAGCAAAAATATGTGTTTGATAACCTTGCTTCATTAAGGTTTTCATTAATACCGGGCTTTTTTGCTCTTTTAACATATCATCCCAGTAAGTGCCGGGAATACCGTACATTAATGAAAACATGCCATGGCGAGTATTATTGCTACCGCTGTAGTGTTTTAAGTACTGTAACGACTGGTCTTTAAAAGCAAAGATGTTCGGAGTTATTGCTTTACTGATCATGTCTGATCGCCATGAATCTATGACAATGATCACAATGTTCAGCTTTTGTTCTTTCGCTATTGATTTGATTTCTACTAATGGGTAATTAAGATTTCCTTTACTTTTCTTATGTTTAAGTAAAGATTGGGTTTTATATGCTTCAATGTTGAGGAAGCCATACTTTGCCATGAGAGATTTTGCAGTAGCAGGATAAGCTAGGGGTAAAAGTTTACTTTGCTTGGTGATATCTCTATTAAATGTCGCATCTCCCCAAACATGAATAATATGGCTGAACAAAACAGACAGTGGAATTAAATAAATAAGTGCTTTATGGGTTTTTGTAGAATGGGCTATATATCGAGTCACCCCCTTAACAACTAATATTTGTGAAAAAATAACCACAATAACTAAGCCAAGAATCATCAACCACATAGCAAGCGGAAATGAAATTATTTCGCTGCCACCAGCAATAAATAATTCCATTACCATTGCGTTGATATGAAATCGGTATTGTTGGTAAATAAAAGTATCAGCGAGTAACGCGGTCAATCCGGTACAGCTTAATATGAGCGCACCGATAACGACGATTTTTTTATTATTGGCAAGCTTTGCCAGCACGTAAAGGGGGATTACCAGAATAAAAGATAATAAGCCTAACTGACCAATTGCTTGTACTAAGCCAAACAGGTAGCCGATAGCACTAGTTGGTATGCTTTGGCTTTGATAAAAGCGCAAAGAAATCAACAGGGCAACCAAAATATTGCATAAAGTGTAAATTGTTAGCCATCTAACTATATTGGTCTTATTCGTGGTATTTGTAGAAAACAAAGTACTTATCATCCTTTTATTTATGTCGGCACAGCTTATCACAGCTTATTTTAATGAACTTGTTTTACTCACGTATTAAGTCATGTAAATAATATAGGCAAAGCATATGTTGATGTAGACCCTATGGTTTGTTCAATCATGTTAGGATATAAATTTTAGGTTCGTTAAATAAACGTTAATAAAGCTAAAGCTGATAAAGCCGTTACTTTTTATATAAAGGTGACTGTTTTTTTATATTTATTATTCGCAGATTACGATAGGCTTAATACTCAATTAATTAAGTAGTGTTTTTTATGGATCAATATCGTGTATTTGGTAATCCCATCAAACAATCTCGCTCTCCCATTATTCATCAATCGTTTGCAGAGCAAACTCAACAACAACTTAATTATCAAAGTGAATATGTTGAACTAGACCAATTTGAACAAACGGTAAAAGACTTTGCCAAAAATGGAGGTAAAGGTGCGAATATCACCGTACCTTTTAAAGAGCAAGCTCTAAGGATATGTGACCAACTCACCGAACGTGCGAGACTTGCGGGCGCCGTTAATACCTTATGTTTTGTTGATGGTAAAATATTGGGTGATAACACTGACGGGCAAGGGTTAGTACAAGACCTTCTTAATAATAAAGTGCAGCTAAAAACTAGCCGTATCTTATTGTTAGGGGCTGGCGGCGCGGCGAAGGGGGTTATTTTACCTTTGTTAGCCCAACTACCAGAGTCAATAGTTATTGCTAACAGAACAATAGCTAAGGCAGAAAATTTAATTAAGCAGTTTAATAACAAAAAATTATCAGCTTTGGGTTTTGCAGAACTAGGTGATGAAAAGTTTGATCTTATTATTAACGCAACGTCAGCAAGCCTATCTGGTAATGTTCCACCCATAGCAAAAGAGCTGGCAGTTAATACCTATTGTTACGACATGGTTTATGGAAATGAACTAACACCTTTCTTACAGTGGGCGAAAGACAATGGTGCAACGAAAGTGATGGACGGCTTAGGTATGTTAGTAGGGCAAGCAGCAGAGAGCTTTCGTATTTGGCGAGATGTACATCCTGAAGTTATCTCTGTTCTACATCAGCTGCGTTAACGGATATTCTATGAATCAACAAATACTGTTCAATGATGATATGGCCTTTGATGACAATAGTCGGACATATTGTTTTACGGGCCTATTAGCAGGGGAGCGGGTAACTATTAGCATAAAAACTGAAACCCCCTTACTGCTTAATGAAGCACTAAAGTTTAATTTTGAATGCCATGTAGAAGAATGGCTCGAGGAAAACGAGCCACCAGAGAACGGAGAAATAACGTTATTCTATAAATAAATCGTCACCGTTTATAGCTGAGCAAGATACTCATTTTTAAGGTCGACATAATTAATGGCTGACTTACTGAGAAAGTCTTGCTCACTGTCTTTTAGCAATCTGATTTGTTTTACAGGGTTGCCTACATATAAGTAACCACTGGTTAAAGTTTTATGAGGAGGAACTAGAGCACCCGCACCAATGAACACATCATCTTCAATAACAGCACCGTCCATAATAATTGCTCCCATACCCACAAGAATACGGTTTCCTAAAGTACAGCCGTGCAGCATACATTTATGGCCAACGGTAACATCATCGCCAATAATAAGTGGATTACCCTCAGGGTTTGATACACTTTTACGTGTGACATGTAAGACAGTACCATCTTGAATATTCGTTCTATCTCCAATGAGTATGGTATTAACATCGCCTCTGGCGGCAACTAAAGGCCAGACGCTGACATCATTCCCTAATGTGATGTCACCAATAAGAACGGATGATTGATCAACATAAACATTACTGCCTAATTTTGGGCTTATTTTGTTATACATGCGAAGGTTATTTTTATTCATAATAGTGACTAGATAGTGAACTTGTTCCTTTATAGTAACAAATAAGAAGAAAAGGGTGAAAAATATCGAATCCGCTAACCTTACTTTAAGTTAGTAAATTGAGGTAAAGTTAACTGTTAATTAGCTGGCTGGTGAAAATTTAGTGGTTTTGTACGATAAAACCTCAATAAAAATGCGGGTTGTACGTTAAATGGTCGAACAAACGTTTATTTCTAAAATATGACAAAAAAGGGTTGACGCACAGCGAGAAATCTCTAGAATGCGCTCCAGTTCCAAGGGGTAACCCAAACGGACGTTTTGATAAGTTAACTTCTCTTTATAAGAGCTAAATGGTTAACTTAACGTTTACTTTTAATTAGGTCATGAAGCTTCAAAAGAAACTTCAAATTAAGTTAAATAAAACGTTGACATCAAAACTGAGACGCGTAGAATGCGCATCTCGCTTCAAGGAGTCATCAGTCACACGGTTGATTAAGCCTGAAGCAACGAAGCAAAGCGAATGAGATTTTGTTTCGGTTAACTCTTTGAGTTAACGTT